>DASWZV010000058.1:0-198638 GCA_036407095.1 Vicinamibacterales bacterium
GCGCTTGTTTTCGTGAGCGACTCTCATCCCATCGCGCGCGTAGCGCGCGGACCCATCCGCGCGTGAGTTGATCGAGAGCGGTGAGCCTCCGTCCGGCCTCCATTACTCCGCTTCTCCGTGCGAAACCGTTTCTCCGAAAGCTTCGTGGCCATGTGACGCATGCGAAGGAGACCAGCTACGACCGCCCCGGCCGGGGATAAGTGTGGCACGCATGTGAAGCGGGCAGGTCCGTCGGCGGCGGCGATTCCAGCATCAGCACTCTCGGAAAGAGTTTCGTTGGGGCCCCGTGTTCGAAGTCGCGCGCCCACTCTCTGTGGTTGTAGACGCAGACTGGCAGACAGATCGAGCAGTAGGAGTGCGTCGCGAAGTACGGAAAGCACCGGCCGGTATCGACGACGTAGCGGTCGTAGCCGAGATGATCCTTGCCGGCCTCGGGGCTGCGTTCATCGGGGATGGCGTGGGGTGGACAGTACTTGCGACAGGCTCGGCAGGTGTCGCAGAATTTCGCGATGCCGGCATCGATGGGATGATCGATCTCGAGCGCGAGCGATGTCGCCACGCTTCCCATGCGAAACAACGGACCGAGCGTGGGGTGAATGATCGAGCCATGGCGTCCGAGCTCTCCAAAGCCGGCCTTCAGCCCGATCGGAATGTGGAGCAGATCGCTGTCCCCGATGGGATGTTCGATCTTGCACTCGTACCCGAGCGAGCGAAGATATGACGCAAGCTGTATGACGGTCTCCCCCAGCGTGTAGTACACGCGCAGGCATTCGATCGCCGACTCGCGTGACGGGACGACCTGGAACTCGCGCCATCGCATGCGCTGACCGACGGCGACGGCGTACTTCTCGGTGACCGCACGCCCCCGGTAGACGTCGTTCGGCTCGATCTCGCAGATGCCGACGATGTCCGCGCCGAACTCGAGTGCCTTGTCCTTGATGTGCTGCGACGCTTCCGCCGGCGACGCGAACGAATGGCGGGTTTCTGCGACCGGTCCGTGGAAGCGCGCGTACTGGCCGTCGTAGATCTGCTGGAGGAGGTCATCGACCTCGCGAATGCGGATCGAGCGGCCACCGACCGCCTCGTACCAGTCGTCCCACGCGAACGGGGGCGGCGAAGACACGTCGCTTCTACTTCGTCGAAGATGGCTGCGGGACCGACGACGCCACGTATCCGAGTTCGGCGACCGCTCGAGCCCGATCGACGTACGCGGACGGGTCGGTCGGCGTCCATGCACCGAGCCCATCGACATACCGGTTGAGCATGCAGAAAACCGCGGCAATGAGCACGATGTCGTGGATCTCTTTATCGGTCGCGCCCTCGCGGCGGGCCCGTGCGATGTCGCCCTCCTGCACGAATCGCCCGCCCTTCTGGACAAGCGCAGCGATGGCGAGCAGCGCCTTCATCTTGGCTGAGATCGGCGCAGTCTTCGGGTCGCGTACGACCGCCTCTACAGTCTCGCCGTCGTCGCCAAAATGATGCGCTGCCACCGCTGCGTGACTCATATAACAAAAGGTGCAGTCGTTTAACGAAGAGATGTACGCAGCGATCAGCTCACGTTCGCCGGGACTCAATGAGTTCGGCGCGTGAAGCAGCGCTTCAGCTAATTGGCTGATTGGCTGAGCAACCTCTGGCCGAAATGCGAGGAGCGACCGGATTCCAGGCAGTGATGATGGGACGGCGATGTAAGCCACTTGCCTCAATCTACCATGCGCGCACAATACTTCGGAGATGTGCCCGTTCGACGCTGCGTGAGATCCAGGCGTGCTCAGTTCATCGGCTATCGATCGACGTACGCGGACGGGTCGGTCGGCGGACGATGTGGACCGAGCAGTGGGCGTGACGCATGACGTTTTCCGAGACGCTGCCCATGAAGAACCGATCGAACCCCTTCCGTCCGTGTGATCCCATCACGATACAGTCGCAACTGATTTCCGCCGCGTAGTCCAGGATCAGATGCCGTGGCTCGCCTTCGCGAACGACGGTGATCGCGCGAAACCGGGCGGACAGCAGTTGCGCCGCGGCCTCGGCGACGAGGCGTTCGGCGTGGCCGCGACTGGCCTGAAGATGCGCGGCGACATCGGCGCCGTAGGACGACCCCCTCGCGAAATCGAATGCAGGCGTCAGCATGTGGTCCAGCTCCAGCACGTGCAGGACATGGACGGTGGTCGAGTCGGGACGCACGTGCGCAATCAGTTCGCCGGTTGCGGCGCGCGAGAACTCCGAGTCGTCGAGAGCCAGCAGGATCGCGTTCGTCACGTGCTCGAGCCTATCTGAAAGTTCCGGTCTGGAACTTCAACGCGGCGCTTCGGATCTGACAATCGTACCGAGCCGTGGCCGCTTCGATGTCCGCCTGCGTCTTGTTCAATTGCGCCTGCGTCAATTCGACGATCGAGCCGAGGCCGTTGTCGTATCGGGTCTGGGCCAGGTCCAGGGCATCGGCCGCGTGCGCCTGCAACTCTTTCGCGAGGTCGAGGCGCCGGAACGATGCCTGGGCGTCGAGCCACGCCACACGCACGTCGCGCGCGACCGTGTTTTCGAGATCGTGCACGCGCTGTTCTTCGCCACTCGCGCTGAGGACCGCTTCCGCGCGCCGTGCCGCAATCAGTCCGCCGGTGGTGACGGGAACCGTGAGGTTCAGGCCGATGGCCGAATAGCGGTCATTGAGCCCGACTTGACGATACGGTGCCGCGCCGAACGCGCCAACCAGCGAGATCGTCGGCAGCCACAAGGCCTTCTGCGCGTCGGCGAATTTCGCGGTGGCCTGCTGGGACAGACGCTGTGCCGCGACGTCGGGACGATCGCGCAAGGCCTGGGTAACAAGCGCGGCACCGTCGCTGGACGGCGCCGCCGGCAGCGGCTCATCCGAGAGGTCGTATGTGGTCGACTCGGAACTGCCCATGGCCGCGGACAGCGCGAGGAAGGCGGCATCGAGATCGTTGCGGGCCTGCAGCATGAGCAGCTGGGCTTGGGACAAGTTGACGCGAGCGAAGCTGACGTCGAGGTCCGACTTCAGCCCGCTCGCCGCTTGGGCGGTCACCTGATCGACGACGAGCTGGCGCGCGTTGACAGTCTCGTCGGCGACCTTTGCGACGGCCTGTGCCCGCAGCGAGTTGAAGTAGGCGCGGTCGACTTGCAGCAATACGTCGGCACGACGGGAGCCGACCGAGTTGCGCTGCGCGCTGGCGCGCAGGTCGGCGCTCTGCACGAGCGCGGGCGTGCGTCCGAAGTCGGTGACCATCTGGCCGAAGGCGACCCCGCCGGCGAACCGGTCCATGATGATGGGGTTGTTCAATCCCCCGGCGGTAATGCGACTGCCCGTTTCCGCCTGCGTGCCGGTCACGCTCGCAAACACGGACGGGAAGTACGCCGACCGTGCCTCGCGTACAGCTTCGCTGGCAGCACGAGCGTTGTAATCGGCCGCGCGCACGGCAGGATGACTCGAGAGCGCGCGTTGCTCAGCCTCCTGCAACGACAACTGCTGCGGAGTCTGAGCCACCGCGGGGCTCGCCACGCACAGCACGTACCCGATGATTCCGATGTGGTATGCCCATTCGTTCTTCACGACTGTGTGACTCCTGTGCGGTCTCCGTACACGAGCAGGAACGCGGCGGGAACCAGCACCACGGTGAACAGGACCGACACGAGCAGACCACCGATGATTGCCTGCGCCAGCGGCGCGTAGCTCTCGCTTCCCGTCCCGAGCTTGAGCGCCATCGGCAGCAGACCGATGATCGTCGCAAGCGACGTCATCAGCACCGGCCGCAGCCGCACGCGGCAGGCGGTCGTGACTGCGTCGCGCGTCGAGAGGCCCTGCTCCGAAAGGCGGTGCGTGAACTCGACGATCAGGATGCTGTTCGACACCACGATGCCGACCATCATCACAACCCCCATCAGCGACTGCACATTGAGCGTGGTGCCAGCCAGATACAACACGAGCAGCACGCCGGTAAGGCCGAGCGGTACGGCAAGCAGGATGATCAGCGGATCCACGAACGATTCGAATTGCGCAACCAGGATCAGATAGAGGAGGACCAGCGCCAGCAGCAGCCCGAACGCGAAGCTGCGAAACGAGGCGCGCATGCCCTGAACCATGCCTCGGAGATCAGTCCGCACTCCTGCCGGCGATTTCGTCTCAGCCACGATCCGATCGATCGCCGCGGCGGCCCTGCCGAGGTCTTCGTTCGCGAGTCCGACATAGACGTCGACCACGCGCCGGAGCTGATAGTGATCGACCTCGGTCGGCGCCGAGATTCGCCGCAACGATGTCACCGCGTCCAGTCTCACCGGCTGTGTCGCGGCAGCCGCGCGCAGGGGGATGGCGGTCAGGTCGAGCATGGACGATACGCGGTTCTCAGGGTATTGCACGGTCAGCATGTAATCGTTGCCCGTCCGCTGATCGACCCAGTAACTCGGCGCGATCATTTGATTGGACGTGAGCGCGGTGATCACGTTGCTGACAACCTCGCGCTGTGTGAGGCCAACCTGGCTGGCGCGGGTGCGGTCGATATCGAGGGCAAGCGCGGGGTAGTCGATGTCCTGAGGGACAAACACGTCGCTGACGTTGGGTATCGAGCGAATCCGAACGGCCAGCTCGGATGCGACCCGATAGGCGTCGGCGAGGTTCGTTCCGCTCACCTGGAGATCGATCGGCGCAGGCAGCCCCAGGTTGAGCACCGCATCGACGAGGCCACCCGACTGAAAGTACGCATTGAGTTGCGGCAGTTCACGCACGAGCCGCTCGCGCATGCGCGTCATGTACTCGTAGCTGCCGACCGTGTGGTCGTCCTTCAGGCTCACTTGTACGAACGCGGTGTGCTGAGCGGAGTTGGTCGTGTAGATCGACGAGAACCCGGGGACGACGCCGATATTCGACACGATCATGCCGAGGTCCGACGCGGGAACGACCTGACGCACGAGATCCTCGACGCGGGCGACCTCTTGCGACATGATCTCCAGCCGCGTGCCTGGAGTCGACTTGAGGTTCATCACGAACTGACCGGCATCCGTCCTTGGAAAGAACGCCACGCCGAGGCGCGGATAGATCAGCAGGCTCGCGGAGAAGATCAGGGCCGAGACCACGACCACGGCGCCGGGACGTCTCAGTGACCGGCCAACCAGCCGCGTGTAGTGCTCGAGCATCTGCTCGAAGTTGCGGTTAAACCACGCATTGAAACGATGCCCCCACGCGCCCTTCGTCGGCTTTGCGGTCGCCTCGTGTGGGGGTCGAAGGAACCGGGCGCAGAACAGCGGCACAACCGTCATCGCCACGAAATACGACGCGAATAGCGCGATGACCACGGCCAACGCGAGGGCCGAAAACAGGAAGCGGCTCACGCCGTACAGAAACGTCACCGGACAGAACACGACTGCCGTCGTCAGCGTCGCCGCGAGCACAGGCAGTGCCACCTCCTGGCCTCCCAGCGCCGCTGCCTCCACTGCGGACATGCCCTCTTCCATATGACGGTAGATGTTCTCGAGCACGACGACCGAGTTGTCGATCAGCCTCGAGAACACCAGTGCCAGTCCGCCCAGTACCATCGCGTTGACGGAGCTTCCGCCGAGCGCGAGGACCATGAACGTCGTCAGCGCCGAGAGCGGAATCGACAGGCACACGGCCAGCGTCGCGCGCATGCTGCCGAGGAAGATGAGAATCATCAACGATGTGAGCACCAACCCGATAGCGCCCTCGTGCAGCAGGGTCTCGATCGCGTTCTTTACGAACTGTGACTGATCGAACACGACCCGCGTGCCGAGCGCAGACGGCACGTTGAACAGGTGCGACACCGCATTCTTCACCCCGTCGACCACCGCGATCGTGTTGGTATCGCCGCCCTGCTTCAGCACGGGGAGATAGACCGAGGGCTGTCCGTCTACTCGGACGATATTCGTCTGGATCTGTTCGGCATCCCGCGCCGTTCCGATGTCGCCGACGAAGACGGCACCCGCGTCGTTGGTCTTGAGCGGGATTCTGGCGATCTCCTCGACCGTGTCCGCCTGGCTGTTGGTGTAGAGGCTGTAGTCGAAGGGGCCGATGCGGGCATCGCCGGCAGGAAGAATGAGATTGGACGCGTTCACCGTGCGTACGACGTCCATCGGGCTCAGTTGGTGGGCTTCCAGCTTGACCGGATCGACGTACACCATGATTTGGCGATACCGGCCGCCAAACGGCTGCGGCACCGACGCACCCTGCACGTTGGCCACCTGGTTGCGAACCGCGTACTGGCCCAGATCACGAAGTCCGGTTTCGCTGAGGCCCTCGCCCTTGAGTGTGATCAGACACACCGGCAAGGAAGAGGCGTCGAACTTGAGCACGACAGGGGGCAGCGTGCCTGGCGGCAGGCGGCGCAGGTTCGCCATCGCCAGATTGGAGATGTTGGTTACCGCCGAATCGGCGTCCGTCTCGGGCTGAAAGTAGATCTTGATCAGGCTGACACCAGGCAGCGATCGCGACTCGATGTGCTCGATGTTCGAGGCGAGGGTGAAGAAGCGCTCGAACCGTCCGGTGATGTCCGCCTCGATCTGCTCGGGGGGCATGCCGGAAAAGAACGTCGCGACGACCACGACCGGGATGTTGATGTTGGGGAACAGGTCGACCGGCATTCGCGCGAGGCTCGTACTGCCCACGATCGCGAGCACCAGACACGCGACCACGATGACGTGCGAATTGCGGATGGCGAACCGCGCCACGGCTACGCGTCCCTGCGTGCCGCCGCCCACCGCGACTGCACGAGATACCACAGGACCGGCACCGCCAGCACGCTCGTGGTCACCGAGGCGGTCATGCCGCCGATGATGGCGCGTGCCATCGGCACATACGCCTCGCCGCCGGTGCCGAGCTTGACCGCGAGGGGCATGAGGCCGACGACGGTCGCGAGCGACGTCATCACGATCACGCGGAAGCGCGCGTGGCACGCCTCGACGATTGCGGTGTGCGGCTCGAGGCCAGCGTCGCGCGCCGCGTTCGCCTCGTGCACCAGCAGGATGCTGTTCGAGACGACGACGCCGATCATCATGACCGTTCCCATCAACGACATGACGTTCAGGCTGGTTTCGGAGAGGTAGAGGGTGACCAGCACGCCAGACACACCCATGGGTAGCGCCGCCAGAATGAGAAACGGGTCGAGAAACGAGCGGAATTGCGCGACGAGGATGAGATACAGCAGCGCCACCGCCAACAGCAGCCCGAGGCCGAAGCTGGTGAAGGACTCGCGCATGCCCTGGACCATGCCGCGCAGGTCGACACGCACGCCGTCGGGGATGCGGACATCGCGAATGATCCCGTCAATCGCGTTCGCGACTCGTCCGAGGTCCTCGCCCGCCGGCGCGACGTACACATCGATGAGCCGCCGCAACTGATAGTGGTCCACTTCAGTCGGCGATTGAATGCGCGAGATGCGACTGACCATGTCGAGCCGTGTTCCGCTGAAGCGGTTCGCGGCACGCAGCGGAATGGCCACGAGATCCTCCAACGTTCGGATCTGATCCTCGGGGTACTGCACAGTGAGCATGTAATCGTTACCACTCTTCGGATCGACCCAATAGCTCGGCGCAATCATCTGGTTGGACGTGAGCGCCGTGATCACGTTCTGTACGATTTCGCGCTGCGTCAGCCCGAGCTTGCCGGAATTGGTGCGGTCGATGTCGAGCCTCAGGGCGGGGTAGTCGAGATCCTGCGGCACATAGACATCGCTGACGCCGGGAACGTCGCGAGTCCGCGTCGCGATGCCGATCGCGGTCCGATAGGCGTCGGCAAGGTTCGATCCGGTGACCTGAACGTCAATCGGCGCCGGCAGTCCGAGGTTGAGCACCGCATCCGCCATCCCGCCTGACTGGAAGTAGGCGGTCAGCGATGGTTCGTCGGTCCGCAGCCGTTCGCGGAGCCGGGCCATGTACTCGTAGCTGCCGACCCGATGCCCGTCGCGGAGGTTGACCTGAATGAACGCGGTATGTTGAGCGGAATTGCTCGTGTACATCGACGAGAAACCCGGCGTCACACCGATGTTCGACAGGATGACGTCGAGATCGTCGCGCGCGACAACGTCGCGGATGATCGCTTCGACCCGTCCGACCTGCTCTTCGGTGACCTCCAGGCGCGTCCCCGACTGCGCCTTCAGGTTGATCATGAACTGGCTGGCGTCGGTGCGCGGGAAGAACGCGACGCGCAGCTGCGAGTACAAAGGAAGCGTCAGCACAAAAACCGAGGCGAGCGCGATCAGCAGTCGGCGCGGCCGCTGCAGAGCGGCATCGAGGGCGCGCCCGTACGCGGACGACAGACGCGCGAACGCGCCGTCCATCCATCGAGGCATCGCGGCGAGCATTCCCGACGATGGCCGAGCAGTGCTGCGAGCGCGCAGGACGCGCGCACAGAAGAGGGGAATGACCGTCAGGGCCGCGACATAAGAGGCGGTCAGGGCGAGGAACACGGAGATCGCAAGCGCGCCGAACAGGAACCGGCTGACGCCGAAGAGAAACGTCACCGGAAAGAACACCACCAGCGTCGTCATCGTCGCCGCGAGCACGGGCATCGCCATCTCGCGGCCCCCCCGCGCGGCAGCTTCCTCAGGCGGCTCTCCTCGATCCAGGTGCCTGAAGATGTTCTCCAGGACGACCAGTGAATTGAAGAGGAACCGTGTGAACGCCAGGGCCACGCCGCCAAGCACCATCGTGTTGATGGAGCCACCGCCGAGCGACAGCGCGAGGAAGGCGGCAAGCGCCGAGATCGGCACGGAGAGCAGCACGGCGATCGTCGCCCGGCCGCTCGACAGGAAAAGCAGCACGATCGCCGACGTCAGGCCGAGGCCGACTGCGGTGGCGATGAGCAGCGTCCGGATGGCCCCTTTCACGAACTGTGACTGATCAAATACGACGCGTGTGACCAGCTGCGAAGGAACATCGAGCAGGCGGGAGACCGCATCGGTCACGCCCTGCACGACCGCAATGGTGTTGGTATTGCCGCCCTGTTTGAGCACGGGCAGATAGACAGAACGCTGGCCGTCCACGCGGACAATGCTGGTCTGTATCTGCTGCGCATCTTGCGCGGTTCCCACGTCGGCTACGCGGACCGAGCTGAGCCCCACGGTCTTCAGCGGGATCTGGTTGATGCCCGCGATGTCATCGACCTGGCTGTTGGTGTAGATGCTGTAGTCGAAGGGGCCGATCCTGACATCGCCCGCGGGCAGAATCAGGTTCGAGTCGTTCACCGCCCGCACGACGTCCATCGGACTGAGTTGATGCGCCTCGAGCTTCAGCGGATCGACGTACAGCATGATTTGGCGGTACTTGCCCCCGAACGGCTGCGGCACCGATGCCCCGCGCACGTTCGCCACCTGATTGCGGACGGCGTATTGTGCGAGGTCGCGAAGCTGTGTCTCGCTCAGCCCTTCGCCCTTGAGCGCGATGAGGCAGACCGGCAGCGACGAGGCGTCGAACTTCAGGACGACCGGGGGCAGGGTGCCCGGGGGCAGCCGCCGAAGATTCGCCATCGCTAGGTTCGAGATGTTGGTGACCGCGGAATCGGCGTTGGTCCCCGGCTGAAAGTAGATTTTGATCAGGCTGACGCCCGGCAGCGATCGCGATTCGATGTGCTCGATGTTGCTGGCAAGGGTGAAGAATCGCTCGAAGCGCCCCGTGATGTCGGCTTCGATCTGTTCCGGCGGCATGCCCGAGAAGAACGTGGCGACGACGACGACCGGGATGTCGATATCGGGAAACAGATCGACCGGCATCCGCGCGACAGCCGTGATGCCCATCACGGCGACCATCAGGCAGACGACGATGATGAGGAACGGCTTTCGGATCGCGAAACCGGGCATCAGCGCTCGCTTCCGATCGACGAAGTCTGGAGCTTGGGAGCGACCAGCACCCCCGGCCGCAGATCGCTTCGCGCGCCGACCACGATCAGCTCGCCTTCGTGCAGCCCGTTGACGACCTCGACGCGGTCTGGCGTCTCCATGCCGATCTGGATCTGGCGCTCCTGGAGACGTTGATCCGATCCGACGACGAGCAGCTTGATCGGCGCGGTTCGGCTGGTCAGGGCTTGAACCGGGACCGTGAGGGCATCCTGGCGCTGCTCGAGCGTGATCGCGGCGGAGCCGAACATGCCCGCTTTGATGACCAGGTCGGCGTTCGGGAGGTCGACCTCGGTCTCCATCGTACGCGTGGCCGCATCGAGCTTGCCGGTGAATCGCGAAATCCGACCCTGGAACACCCGCTTCAATGCGTCGACCCGGACTTCGACCGGAGCGTCGAGTCGGATCCGTGGCACTACGGACTCGGGAACTGGAAGGATCAGACGGAGCAGATCGACCTGTGACAGCTGGACGACCGGCCTCGCCTGGACACTCGATGCCGTCCCCGCCTGGATCATCGCCCCGGTGTCGGCGAGGCGTCTGGTGATCGTCCCGTCGAATGGTGCCGTGATCCGAAGGTAGGCAAGGAGCGTGTCGAGGCGTTCTTTCGAGACCGTCGCAATCTGCACCTGCTCTTCAGCGACGGCGACCGAGGCCTTAGCCGCCGAAAGCTGCGCCTCGGCGTCCTGGAGGCGGCCGACTGCCTCATCGATGTCCTGCTGTGCCACGAGGTTGCGACGGACCTTCACGACCGCTGCCAATCGATCCGAGGCAAGGCGCCGCAGACGTTCCTGGGCCTCGCTGCGTTGCAAGTCGGCACGAGCCCGATCGACCTCGACTTCCGCACGCTTCAGGGCGGCGTCGGCCTGCGCCGCCTCCTGCATCATCTCCGGCGCTTCGAGCTCCGCGATGAGCTGCCCCTTTTTCACCTTGTCACCGACATCGACGTGAATCGCTTTCAGGTAGCCGGCGACCTTCGCGTGAAGGTCGATTTCCTGATACGGACGAAACTCCGCCGCCAGCTCCAAGGTGCGGCTCAGATCCTGCCGGGCGACGCGATCCACCGGCACCGGGCGGCTCGTGACCGCGCTGGCCTGAGCCGTGTTCTCCGGGCTGGAGCACGCACCGCTCGCGGCGATGCCTGCGATGACGATTGCGGTATAAAGGCGGGTAGTCATGGACGACGCAGTATCACGCGTGCCTGGGATGCGACGCATCCAGACAACTCCGGAAATTGCCCGGAACAAGGGGGGAGTTGTCGCACAAGCCCCCGATATCGGGCTGCGCGGCAGACGCACGTATCGCACCTGGCCGGTGTTCAGTTTCGCTTTGCTGGTGCTGCTGGCGCTGATGCTCGTCCCTGCGGTGACAGCGTTGTGGCGGAGCGAAGGCATCTACAAGGAAATTCGCAACAGCCAGCAGCAGTTCCAAGGCACGCAGCAGATCGTCGACGGGCTCTCTCAGAACGTCTTCGCGATCAGCCTCACGATTCGCGAGTTCCTTCTCGACCCTTCTCCGGACGCGGGACGGCTCTATCGCGTTCGAGTGACGACAGCTCGTGAGGCGTTGCAGGCTGACATCGTGCAGCTCGCACACCTGCTGCCGCCAGATGGCAACGTCGCACTGGAGCGGCTGCGGCAGCAAGTCGATCAGTATCTGGCTGTCGTCATGCCGATCTTCGACTGGACGTCGCAGCAGCGTGCCGAGCGAGGCTCCTATTTTCTTCGCGAGGAGCAACGGCCGCGGCGCGAGACGGTGCTCGCGGTGGCTCGGGAGCTGTCCGGGATCAATGCGTCGGTGTATGCGCAGCAGCAGGGGCGCATTACCGAGAGCGAGCAGTGGTTTCGCCGTGAGCTCATGAACTCCGTTCTGTTTGCGCTGCTGGCGGGAGTGATCGTCTCTGCCGCCGGCATCCTTCGCATGCGATGGCTGGAGGCGCGCGCCACCGAACAGCGTCAGCACGCCGAGGCAACGACCGCCGAGATCCGCAGGCTGTCGGCACGGCTCCGGCATGCCCAGGAGGAAGAGCGACGCACCATCTCACGCGAGCTGCACGACGAGGTGGGGCAGGCGCTGACTGCGCTGCGCATGGAACTCGGGACCCTGGAGCGTCTCCGTCTGAGCGAGGGGGGCTTCGAGGCGCGCGTTCGCGAGCTTAAAGACATCGCCGAGCAGAGTCTGCACAGCGTTCGCGACATCGCTGCCGGACTCCGGCCGACCGTCCTCGACGACTTGGGCCTCGCGGCGGCCGTGCAAAAGCACGCGCGCGAGTTCTCGACGCGAACGGGTGTGGCTGTCGGAGTGTCGGTGGAGGGGCTCTTCGATCAGTTGAGCGATACGCATCGGACCGACATCTATCGCATCGTACAGGAAGCGCTGACCAACTGCGCCAAGCATGCGCAGGCGCACCGGATTTCCGTGTCCCTGCTCGAGCGGAACGGCCACATCGAGCTGACCGTCAGCGACGACGGCGTTGGTTTTGCCCAGGAGCGCCGTGCGCGGGGAGGACTGGGCCTCATCGGGATGGAGGAGCGCGTGCGCGAGTTGGGGGGTGTGATCGCAGTGCGATCCGTGCCGGGACAGGGCACGACGATCCAGGCGCAGATTCCACTCTGATACCGACGGCGTTATGGGACCAATTCGAGTGCTCCTCGCCGACGATCACGGGTTGTTGCGCAAAGGTGTGCGCTCGGTCATCACCCAGGATCCGGCCATCACCATCGTTGGCGAAGCGAACGATGGCGACGAAGCTGTGCGTCTCACTGAAGAGTTGTCGCCTGACGTGGTGGTGATGGACGTGGCGATGCCGGGATTGAACGGGCTCGATGCCGCGGCCTCAATCACCCGCAAGGGGAAGCGCACTGGCGTGATTCTCTTGACGATGTATTCAGATGAGGAATACCTCGTCCGCGCCGTGTCGGCGGGGGTTCGAGGTTATCTGCTGAAGGATTCAGCCGAGCCAGACCTCATTCGCGCGATCAAAGCCGTGGCGGCGGGCAACACATTCTTCAGTCCGGCGATTGCCGACATGCTGTTCGACGACTACCTGATTCGCCTGCGACGCAGCGATGTGCAGGACTCCTACGAGCTTCTCACCGATCGAGAGAGGCAGGTGCTGCAGCTGCTGGCGGAGGGCAAGACGAATAAAGAAGTGGCGACCACGCTCGATCTCGGCGTCTCCACTGTCGAAACCCATCGAATGAATCTCATGAAGAAGCTCGGGATCAGAAACACCGCAGAACTCGTTCTCTACGCGGTACGAAAGAAGATTCTGCGCGTGTGAGTACGATGGGCGGACTAGTCGGGCGAGGGCATCTCTGCGCTGTCGATGACGAGAACGTCGACGGGCCCGCGCGTCGAGTCCAGCTTGAGACCGAGCTGCTCGCGCAGCGCGGTCAACAGCGAGGGAGCGTCGGAGGGCGGGAGGTTGAGATTCGGGGGAACATTGATGCCGAACTGCGAGACCACACGCAAGAGTGCCTCTGGGTCGAAGGTCAGCTCGAAGTCGTAGAGACCCGTGAGCCCCGTCTTGTCTTGAACGGTCTTCCCCGTGACCTGTTGGAGCAGCTGGGTGAGTATCGTCAGCGGCTGACCGTTCCCGCGGAGTCCGAACCCCGTGCCCGTGCCGGCACCACCGATCATCGGGGTCATGGAGCATGGGACCACTTCGCCAGGTTTGGGCAGTAGACCAGCCAAGGCGCCGGGACCGCCTTTGAGAAGAGTTTCCGCTCGCTTCCGCTGTTCCTCCTGAGCGTTCTTGCAGTCCGAAGTCGATGGCTTCAAGTCCGGACCGAGCTTGCCGTCGCTGCGCGCAACGACCAGCGTCTCGATCGGCATCTCGCGCGTCTCCATGTGAGCCTTCAGCTTGAAGCGATCGATGAGCAGTGCCTTGAGCATCGGCATGAGCTGCGACGTGTCGGTCGCAGTGCTGTCTTCCGCTTTCGCGACGATGTCGAACTTCTGCTGCGTCTGCCAGGCCGGACCGCCCACGATCTGAAAGTCCTGGACCCCGTAGGACAGGCGAATCAGGAACCGCAGCGTCACATTGGTGGCCGACAGGCGCCCCGGGCCCTGCGGCATGACCATCGGGATCATCGAGAGCGGGCCGCTGGCGTTGGGGTCGCTCAATTTGATCGACGCGACCTCGAATCTGACATCCGGTGTTGGAGCAGCCGACGCGGGTGTCTGCGCTTGACGCGCGAAGACACGCCCCGACAGCGCGACTGGCAGGGCGAGGGCAGCAATCAGCAACAGTCGTCTCATAGCGGCGCGATCCCTTTTCCTTCCGTGCACAGGTACTGCCGGCCAGTCATGAGTCTGGTGAATTCTTCGGTTCGCCCGTTCGGCCAGACGAGCGTGAGTCGGTCGATGATGTCCCGCTTCCCAACGCCGAACGTCACGGGAAGCTCGGACTGCGATAGATAGCTCGAGCCGCCCTTGACGGTCCGCGATTGTGACGTGCCGCCATGGAACACGCGAACGGTTGCGCCAATGGCATCGCGATTCGACATCGTCCCCACGAGGCGGAATCGAATCGAGCGGTTCCCGCCCGTCTGATCGTTGCGAAACAGCACGGCCGGACCGTTGTTCGTGGTCATCAGCAGATCGACGTCGCCATCGCCGTCGAGATCGCCGACCGCGAGACCACGCCCGACCCGCGGCTGTGAGAAGCTGCTACCCGCCAGGGTCGCTGCTTCCCGAAACGTGCCGTTCCCCTGATTGAGAAACAGCAGCGGTGCCTGCGCATAACCCACGTTCCCGCGGATGTTTCGTACGGTCTCATCGATGTGGCCGTTGGCGACGACCAGGTCGAGCATCCCATCAAGGTCGAAGTCTGCAAAGACGCAGCCGAACCCGAGTCGATTGAGGGAGGGCGTGCCGACGCCGGCGCGACGCGCGATATCCTGGAACAGCCCAGGCGTCTGGGACCGGTAGAGACCGATCATCTCGTTGTCGAAGTTGGTCACGACAAGGCCGGCCCGGCCCGAGTTGTCGAAGTCGCCCGCATCGACGCCCATTCCCGCGCGTGCCTTGCCGTCGTCGCTCAGGGCGACGCCGGCTTCGAGCGCGACATCCTTGAAGCGGCCGTTCCGCAGATTGTGATAGAGCTTGTTCGGCTGCGTGTCGTTGGCCACGAAGACGTCGGGCCACCCGTCCTGGTCGTAATCGACGAGCGTGACGCCGAGCGACTTTGAGCTCGAGTCGAAGATGCCGCAGGTCGCCGTGACGTCTTCGAATGAACCGTTGCCCCGATTGCGGAACAGCCAGCAGGTTTCGCCGCGATACGCCTCCGGCGTGCAGTACGACTTCTGTTTGCCGTCGAGACTGCAGAAGACATCGTGTTCGGCCGTCCATTTGACGTAGTTGCAGACGAAGAGATCGAGCAGTCCGTCTCGATCGAAATCGAACCACATGGCCGAGGTACTGAATGCCTGCCGACCGTCGAGGCCGCTCGCCTTCGTAATGTCGACGAACGTCCCCTTGCCGGTATTGCGAAACAGCCGGTTCTGACCGACGCAGGTGATGAGCACATCGGGGAACCCGTCGTTGTTGAAATCACCGACCGCCACACCCATCCCATAGAGCTCGACGTCGAGGCCGGCGGCGCGGGTCACGTCGGTGAACGTGCCGTTCCGGTTGTTGTGATAGAGACGCAGCGTTGAACGAGCGCCGCCTCCGCCAAGGCTACGGCGAGCCCACTCCATGCCGTTCACGAGGAGGATGTCCTGCCAGCCGTCGGCGTCGTAGTCGATGAACGCGCAGCCGGACCCGAGCGTTTCCGGCAGCAGCTTGCCGCCGCTCGCGCCGTTCGTGTGGCGGAACTGCAAGCCGGCCGCGGCCGTGACGTCGACGAATCGAAAACCGATGGGGTTCTGCTGACCGGCGGCCGGGAAGGGAAGTGCGGACAGTGTCGCCCCGGCGCCGCAACGCCTCAAGAACTCGCGTCGATTCACGCCTCGAATATACGCGAAGGATGATCGAGCCGCCTGAAGGCGGCCCTCATGATGCACCACGTAGGGGCCACCTTTAGGTGGCCCGTCCGATCAGCCCGTCCGATCAGAGAGTGGATTGACCAACCCGTTCTGGAGCGCGTAGACGACGAGCTCTGCGGTCTTGTGCACACCAAGCGTGTTCATGATGTTCGCCCGGTGAACGGCCACGGTGTTGGCACTCAGTTCGAGCTTCTCCGCGATCTCCTTGTTCGACAGGCCGTCGCAGATCAGTTGCAGGACTTCCAGCTCGCGCGGCGTCAGACGCCTGTTGCGATCTCCGGCGAGCGTCGTCGTCGGTGTGAGCGCGGGATCGAGCACCGTCTCTCCGGCAGCGACCCGTTTGACGGCTGCGGCGAGATCGAGATCGAGCGCGTTCTTCAGGATGTAGCCGCGTGCGCCGGCGGCCATCGCCTGGCGCACCAACGTTTCCTCGGCGTGCATGCTGAGCATGAGGATCGCGGCGGTCGGCGTGGTCGACATGATCGCCCGCGTCGCAGCCAGTCCGCCGGTGCCAGGCATCGCCGCATCCATGACGATCACTCTGGGCTTCAACTCTTGCATCATCCGGATCGCGTCGTCGCCGTTGCTGCCTTCGCCGATGACCTGAATCGAGGGATCGTCTTCGAGCAGACGACGGAAGCCGCGGCGCACCAGCGCATGATCGTCGACGAGGAGAACCGTGATTCGTTCGGCCATAGGGTCCACGGGCCTGACCACCCGTGCTCTGCGAGACATCGCTCTATAAAGCCGCAGAACGCGAAACGGGGGCGTCCGTTCCCGCGGCCTTCAACGGCACGATCAATCGCACCAGCGTTCCGCCAGACGCTGGACGAAGCAGTTCCAGCGTGCCTCCGACGATCGCGGCGCGCTCCCGCATCGCGACCAGTCCAAGGCCATGTCGCCCAGCGACGGGGGTGAGCCCCTTGCCGTGGTCCTCCACCTCAAGCTCGAGGCCTGTGGTACTGAACCGCATACGTACGTAGGCACGATCGCTGCCAGAGTGCCGCGCGACATTACTGAGGGCCTCCTGCAGCACGCGATACACATGAATGCCCACTGTGGCGTCTACAGAAGACGAAGGACCGGAATGCTCGTAGGACACCGAAATCCCGAGCTGTCGTTCCACGGTGGACAAGTACCAGTCCAGCGTGCTCTCGAGACCGAGTTCGTCCAGGATCGATGGATGGAGCATTTGTGACAGGCCGCGCACATTGTCGAGTGCGGTCTGCGCAACCTCGCGAATTTCGCGCAGATCCGTGCGAAGCGACGAGCCCTCGGGCGCATGCTTGCCGGCGCGTCCGAGCATCGATCCGATAGCCGTGAGAATCTGCCCGAACTCGTCGTGGAGCTCACGTGAGAGCTCACGGAAAGTCGACTCGCGGGTGGAAATAAGGCGCTGCGCCAGCTCGCGCCGTTCGTTGGAAAGCGTCGCAAGCTGTGCAAAAAGTCGGCGATTCGACTGAATCAGGTACGAACTGGTGGCGACGATTCCAGCGAGCGCGGCCGCCAGAAACCAATACACACGCCCCTGTACCTGGCTGTAAATCTCCTGGACCTGCTGCGCCGTCTGTTCCTCGCTCTCGTTGTTCTGAACGAGCAGCCTCGCCACGGCCGTGCCGAGCGCGGCCTGCCTGGCCTGCAACGACAGCCGGATCTGGTCGCGCGCCTCGCCCGCCCGCCCGTTGCGCGCGAGCTCGAAGATCCGATCGGACGCGTCCCAGAACTGGGCGACCGAGTTGGCCAGGTATCGACGCTGCTCAGGGGTCTGTTGTGCCAGTGCCACCTCGCCCTGTCGCTTCAGGGCATCGTCCAGATCGGTTCTGATGCGCGCGAACTGATCGGACCAGGCCGTCAGGGGATAGGGCTCGCCGCTATCGAGCATGTCGCGCATGGCGAGTCCCAGCTGGTTCAGATCGTTCTGGATGCGCAGCAGCTGCAGCGAATCGCGCCGGTTGCGATCGGTCAGGTCGGTCTGGAGCCGGCGCAGGCCCGAGATCTGTTGTGAGATGTAGTAGGAGTAGGCGACCACTGTGACGAGCGTGATGACCAGCCCGAAGAGGAGCGCGGTGGTCGGCGAACGGCCTGCTGCCGGCGTCACGGGTGGACTCTACCAGAGGGTGCACGAGCCGCGCGGCGGCGGATCAGAAGCCGCGTCCACAACGACCCCGCCACCACGAACGGCACGAGGTACAAGACCAACATGTAAGGCGCAGGGCGAAGATCGTAAGTCGCATCGACGCGAGACTCGATGCTGGCCTGCCCGAGCGGACCATCGACGGCGACCTGCACGGCAAACGGTCCTTCGTGATCGAGCACCACTGTGGCGAACTGATTCGTGACGTCTTCCCGAACGGGCGTGCCGATCGCGGTGAGGGAGGACTCGGGGGCGCGCGGTCCTGCCGGGGGCGTATCGTCCAACGGTCGAACCGTGACCGTCGCGTGAGTCCCTGGAGGTGTCGTTCGGCTTTTGTCCGATGGCTCGATCGTGACCCAGAACTGGCCGGCTGCGACGCCGTTGTTCGTGGCGTCCGGGTCGGTCCAGATCGAGATCGCATAGGGTCCGCGCGCCTCGCTCGTGACGATGGGAAAGGGTGGGCCTGAATGGGCCGTCGTCGTTGTGCTGACGACACATGTCATCACGAGAGCCAGCAGGCACGAACGCATCATCCGAAGAAGCTCACCGCTCTCATTTCCATCGGCTGAGCGAGAATCCAGAGCGCCGTTGTCGTGAGGATCGCCACGATGGCAAGCCAGGGCATGGACGCGCGCGCCGGCGCTGACGGGTGATCACGCAAGGATGTCGCGTGAACGAGACCGAACGATCCCGCGGCGCCGAGTACGACCAGCCCGAGTTGAATCGGAAACACGGAGCCCGGCTGCATGCCTACCCATCGCCACACTGGCTCCCCAAGCATCGCGTGGCCGAATGCATCGATGACGGCGCTCTGAAGGACGGGCACCACCGTCAGGATGCCCGTGAGGAGATGAAACCCGTAGTGGGCCAGCCAGACACCAAACCCGAACGGAATCATCGCGACTGCGTATCGCCCGATCAGCTCACGCGCGGTGAACGGGACGCCGCCGGCCAGTCCGCGCGTCATCAGGCCGGCTGAGCCGAGCAGCAGGAGTGGTGCGACGAGGAGTCCGAACGCGAACAACACCAGCAGGGCGGGGGCCTCGGAATGCACCCCGATCATCGCCGCCAGATGCTGCTCCACGGCGTATCCCGGCGACGTCATGGCGAACGCGCTGACGAGCGAGGCGAACGTGAACACCAGCGCGAGCGCGGCGATGTCAGTACGCTGTGCGAGGCGGCCGATGCCGGAGCGGCGTCGGCTCTCGAGCAACTCGGCTCCGGGAACGCGCGTCGCGAGCGCGATGTTGTCGTGCGGGCACGCGTGCACGCAGTCGAGGCACATCGTGCAGTCGATGTTGCCGACCTTGACGGGGAGGAAGAGGCCTAGCTCACAGCCTCGTTGTACGAGGCGTCGCGCGGGCGGACTCGTCCGCCGCAGTCTCGGCGAAGGCGGAAGCCCGCGCTCCACGGGCCCGCGCTCTACGTATCGACCCTTGATGCAGTCCGCCGTGCGACATGATCGGCAGGTCGCGACATCGACGACGCGCAGCTCGGTGGGTGCCATCGTGGACGCCGTGAAATTGAACTGGCCGATGGGGCAGAGGTGCTTGCAGAACGTCGCTCCCGAGAAGACCACATCGACGACGAGCGCGAGTCCGAAGTAACCGATGACCAGCCACGCCGTCGCCCGAGGGAGGGACCACAGATCGAACAGTTCGTACGCGAAGAGCACCAGCACCATCAGGGCGATGCCGAGCCATTTCCCTCTGAGCCGCCGGGGCCATCGCAGTGCCGGATGGTACATCCGCCGGCCCGCATCACGGACGAGGATCATTGGGCAGCCGGTACAAAAGAGATTTCCGGCGGCGAGCACACTCACGATGAGAAGCCCCCGCCAATGGATTGAGGTGAGCACGGTCGCCAGATTGCGCGGCGCGAGCTGCGGACCGAACAGGCCATGGACGACAACGGCCGACGCGACGATGAGCAGGACGAGCTGGAGT
This sequence comes from Vicinamibacterales bacterium, assembly GCA_036407095.1. Taxonomy (GTDB): domain Bacteria; phylum Acidobacteriota; class Vicinamibacteria; order Vicinamibacterales; family UBA2999; genus Gp6-AA40. Next base: position 19,925 of record DASWZV010000058.1, read on the forward strand.
GCCTGGCGGCTATGCCGCCAGCGAAGGAACGAACCGAGAAGCGGCAGATGCAACACATCCACGGTGATCAACCCGCCGTGCGGACGCCCGGAAGCTCAATCTGTTTCGTGATCCGAGCCCCTCCAGGGATTTCGCCCGTGAGCACGAGCACCCAATCGCCCGCCATTGAGAGCTTGAGGTGCGCTTCGTAGTTGCCGTTGCCGCGCTCGATCAGATCGGACAGCACCGGCGTCATCCCCGGGTGCGACATCTGTCCCTCGAGATGAAGCTTCGCGCCGACGACAGGTCGCTGCGCGTTGTCCCGGAGGGCAACACGAGCGACGAACTCTCCGCCCGCCACCGGAGGCGAGGGATCGAGCATCCACTCGGCGGTGATCTGATCGGACGGATCGGAACGACACCCCGCCACCCACGCCGCACTCGCGGCGCAGGTCAGAATCAGCGCGGCCCTCAGGACGCGGGCGTGAGCCCGCGGTGCCACGCGCACGTGCACTGTTGCTGCCTGGCTGCAGCCGGAGGCGGGAACATGTGGTAATACATCGCGACCATCATCGGGATGAAGACGATCGTGTTGTAGAAGAGATGCAGCTCGACTCGTGGCACCCACAACTGCAGGATGCTCGTCGGGACGGGGCGGCCAGCCAGATTGTGACCGGAGAAGTACTGCGTGATGAGCAACAGATGCTCGAAGTGATGGAAGAACTGAATCGCGAGCGCAATGGTCCACCACTTCCGATCCTGCTCGCCGGTGAAGCCTGAACGCAACGTCCACAATCCGATGAGCATGACGATGGCGTAGCCGTAGTGCAGCGTTTCGGAGGTGACGAGATACGGGAAGAAATACCCGAGCGCGCCGCGGGCTTCGGGAACGGGCCAGCCCAGCGCGTAGATCTGAAACGCCTGCAACAGATGCTCGGCCCAGTGAGCAAGGACGATGACCATGAACACCTGGAGCGCCCGCTCGTGATACTGCGCGTTCACGCGCTGCACGATCGTCTGTTGTCCGGTTGCGGAAATTGCCCCTGCGTGCGCCGCGTACATCGTCTAATCCTTTAGTATTAGGCCGAAAAACAGCACGTTTCCACTGAAGGTATCCTTCGACCGCGCGCGAGTCAAGGCGTGCGCGTGCGAGCACGGGTCGTTCAGAGTGTCTTCAGAAGCGCAGTCGCCTTCGCTTTGAATTCCTTGTCTTCAGGTATCCACTGAGGGTCGAGCGGCGCCGCGATCACCGCCTGCAGCTGACGCCTCGCCTCGTCCTTCTTGTCCATGTCGATGAGCGTCTCGGCAAGGAAGTAGAGCGTGGCAGTGCTCTGAGGGTCGTAGGTGAGCGCCTTCTTGAGATGCTCGAACGATTTGTCCTTGCTTCCCCCGAAGAGGCGAGGCACACGGAAGTACCAACGTCCGAGCGCGCGATCGGCCGACCCTTCCTGAAAGGCCGGGTCGATCATCAGCACGGTCTCGAGCTCTCTTCTGATCGGCCCGCGGTATTTGATCCCCTGGCGCAGGCCGAAGAATTCAGCCATCGCGCCCATGTCCGCCGCAAGCCAGAAATGTCCTTCGGGCCGATTCGGTTCGATCTCGATCGCCTTCATCGCGGCGTCCATCCCGCGCTCGAACTGCTTGCGCCGTTCGGCTTCCGGAACATGACCGCCCAGCCAATAGCAATTCCGCGCGAGCTTCCACGCCGACTCGAAGTCACGCGGATTCTTCGCGAGCCGCGCCTCCCAGATGCTGGCGGCCGCGATCGCACTCTGAAGACTCTGCCGATCGGCATACAACCGATCGGGATCTTGTGCCGGCGGCTGAGCGCGAACGCCACAGGTCAGGATGACGAGCAGAAGTACGACCCGCCGCACAAGACCCCTCGCTCCCTACTTGGGCTTCACCCCGCCGACGAAGATGTGCTCCACATCCTTCTCGTTCTCGCAGACGTTCTCGATGATGTCGGTGTCCGCCAGGAGGACGAAGGGAATGGTGACGGTCCAGGGCTTGGTGTACGTCTTTGGATCGTCGAACGTGAACTCGATGTCCATGTGGCCGAAATCGCGGCGGCGCCAGCGTTCGGTCACGTGCATGGCCTCGCTGCGGGGATGCCCGCCGTCATCGAGCCAGCCCTTGTCATTGAAGCCGACGACATCGACCACGAACGTGTCGCCGTCCCATTTGCCGACGGAGTAGCCGAACCAGGTGGGCGCACGTTCGGCGGGGAAGTCGCGCCCGTCGGTGAAGATCTGACGGTACTGCGTGAAGTTCTCGAAAAGGATGATCGTGAGCCCTGGTGTCTGCACGACCTTCCAGGGATAGTTCGGAACCATCATCGCGGTCGGCACCGTGTGGGGAAGGCATCGACCTGCGGGACGGTCGCGTCCGTCGTTGTCCTGCCGCTCCTTGAAGACGGCTGCGGCCCATGGCTGAAACGGCGCATCGAAGCCCGCGCGCCTGGCGATGTTGGTCAGGAAGCGACCATCGGCCGCGTTCCACAGGCCCTGAAGATCGGGCTTGCCGTCGGGTAGACGGGGCGCTGGAGCCGTGAGATTCGGCTTGCCATCGGCCGTGCGCGGAATCCGCGGATCGGGGTGCTTCAGATACTGCGCGGATGCGGCGCTCGAAACGAGGAACAGGGCCGCGATCACGGCGTATGCGCGTCGCAGACGCGACGGCGCAAGACGACTCAGCATGTTATGTGCCTCCCTGACGGGCTGGCACCATTATCCGTGAAACTGCCCTACTGTCGTAGAGCGGAGGCTTCAGCCTCCACGTCGATCGGATCGCGCCCCGACGCGAGCATCAATGCCAGAGTGTGTCTCTACGCGAGTCCGAGAAACCGAATCGCGTTCTCCTTCAGGATGAGCGGCCGTACTTCGTCCTTGATCGGGATCTTCTCGAAGTCGGCCAGCCAGCGATCGGGCGTGAGCAGCGGATAGTCGGAGCCGAACATGACTTTCTGCTTGAGCAGCGAGTTGGCGTACTGGACGAGCGTTGGCGAGAAGTACTTCGGCGACCAGCCAGACAGATCGATGTAGACCTGAGGCTTGTGCAGGCACACTGAGATCGCCTCGTCCTGCCAGGGAAACGAGGGGTGCGCCATGACGATTGGCATGTCAGGAAAATCCACGGCCACATCGTCGATGGCCATCGGGTTGCCGTACTTCAGACGTATGCCGCCGCCGCCACGCATCCCCGTTCCAATGCCTGAATGCCCGGTATGGAAGATGACGGGCAGCTTTGCGTCGGCGAACACCTCGTACAACGGATACGCGATGCGATCGTTGGGGAAGAACTCCTGAATCGGGGGATGCAGCTTGAGACCCCGGATCGCGCCCGCACTCACGAGGCGGCGCGCCTCGCGCACGGCCTCGGCACCTCGCGTCGGGTTGATGCTGGCAAACGGAATGGCGACGTCGGGGTTGCTCGCGGCAAACGCAACGACCTCGTCGTTCGACAGGCGAGGCGTGCCCGTCAGCGTTTCGTCCACCGTGAAGATCACGCAGGCCATCTTGCGCGAGCGGTAGTACTCGGCGAGTGAGCTGGCGTCGCGTGCGCCTCCTCCCTTGAAGTAGGCGGCCGCTTTCTTGTCGGCTTCCGTCTGCTCGCCGGTGTGTTCGAGGTGGACGTGGACGTCAAACGCCACCAGGCTCGCGACATCGATCGTCGATTTGTTCATCGTGATTGGCACAAGAACACCCCGGAGTGGGGCGAGTCTGCGTAGAGATCAGCTACGAGCGCAGCCCGGTGCTGCAGCACCGCCTTCTGGTTGATCGAGCCTTTGTCGGTGATCTCCCGTGCGTCGAGCGACGGCGGATCCTCGAGCAGCAGCGCGCGAGCCACAAACGTCGAACTGCCGGTGCTTTGACGGGCCAACTCGTCGAGCGCGGCCTGGAACGCCGACCTGACGGCGGGATGCGCGATCACCGTCGAGGCCGGTGCATCGACTGCGAGCGACGCGGCCGCGCGGCACTTCACCAGGTTGGGGAAGATCAGCGCCGACGCGTAATCGCGATCGGGAGCGGCGATGACGACATCCTGCACCAGACCAGCCGCCTGCTGGATGATGCGCGCGCGCAGAGGCCCGACGCTGACCCACGTCCCGGTCGACAGCTTGAAGTCTTCGGCGAGTCGCCCATCGAAGATGAGCCCACTGCGCGGATCGACGCCATCGACGAACCTGAAGGCATCGCCGGTGCGATAGAAGCCTTCCTCATCGAACGCGGCTGTGGTGAGCGCATCGTCATGCCAGTAGCCCGGCGTGACGTTGGGGCCCCGCACGCGCCCTTCGAGCTTCGAGCCGGCGGGTACGAGCTTCATTTCCATGCCCGACGCGGGCAGTCCGACCATGCTCGAGAACGCGCCTCGCGCATCCGTGCTGACGGCAAAGGGCGCGGTCTCGGTGGCGCCGAAGCCGGTCATGATCAGGATCTCTTCGCCGCACTCGTGAATGGCGATTTCCCGAAGCTCGTCCCAGAACTTCTGCCCCAGCCCCGCCGCGGCGTAGAACAGCAGCTTCAAATGGCTGAAGAACGTCGTCCGCAGCACGGGATCGCTCTGCAGATGCGGCATCAGCATCTCGTACAACCGTGGCACGGCGAAGTGCGCGGTGCAGGAGACCTCGCGCAGATTGCGAAGCGTCGTGGCGAACAGTGCCGGCGTCGGCTTGCCTTCGTCGATGTAGAACGTCCCGCCGTTGAGCAGAACGAGCCCGAAGTTGTGGTTGCCGCCGGCCGTGTGGTTCCAGGGTGACCAGTCGCAGATCACCGGCGGATCGTCGCCGAGGAACGGCATCGCGGTCCGCATCATGATCTGGTTCGCACACAACATGCGCTGCGTGTTGATCACGCCCTTCGGCCGGCCTGTCGATCCCGACGTGAACAGGACCTTGGCAATCGTGTCGCCGTCGACCCGTGCCTTCGCTTCGTCAACACGAGAGGTGATCGGTGTCGCCTCGAGATCGGCGAACGGCGTCGATCGCAGCTGATTCGGCGGCGTTGACGTCACGAGCTCGACGCCGCCCGGGAGGACTTCGCCGAGCGCACGCTCGAACGCCGCGCCGTCGGCGGCGAAGACGAGTGCCGGCTGCATCCGTTCGAACACCAGACGGAGTGCCGCGTAGTCTCTTGCCTGAAGCGAGTAGGCCGGCGCAATCGGCGCATAGATCACGCCGACGTACATGGCGGCGAGTGCCAGCAGCCCGTGATCGATCCCGTTGCCCGACAGGATGAGGATCGGGCGTTCCTGGGAGAGTCCGCGATCGAGGAGCGCCTGGGCGATATGACGGACTCGAGTGCGCGCATTGGCGTAGGTGACCGTTCGCCACGCGCCCGATTCCGTGCGCTGCGCGAGGTATGTTCGATCGGGAGCACGTTCCGCCCATTCGTCGAGCGCATCGGTCAAGCGAAGGGGGTAGGGCCCGAGCTCCTGCGGCGATTGCAGGTAGACGACGCCGCCGGTGCCGTGACTGACGAGGACATCGTTGGTCGCGATTCGAACCGGACGGATTCGACGAGCGCCTGCTGCGGATGTGGTCATGTCAGGCGCGCGGCGCGGCCAGCTCTGACGCGCCGCGGTCCATTGCCTGGAATGTCTTGCCCTCGCGCGCCAGCCGCTCGAGCAGCGGTGCCGGCGTCCATCGATCGCCAAACTCTCGATGGAAGGCCGACACACGCTCGTAGACCGTCTTCAGCCCGACGCGGTCGGCGTAGAACATCGGCCCCCCTCGCCACGCCGGGAAGCCGTATCCAGTGGTGTAGATCACATCGATATCCGCGGCTCTGAGCGCGAAGCCTTCATCGAGGACGCGCGCGCCTTCGTTGATGAGCGCGTAGATCGTGCGCTCGATGATCTCGTTGGCCTGGAAGGTGCGTCGCTGGATACCGGCGGCGGAGGTCACCCGCTCGATCAGCGCCTGCACCTCGGGATCGGGCGTCGGCTTGCGATCGTCGCCGTATGTGTACCAGCCTTTGCCGGTCTTCTGTCCGAAGCGGCCCAACTCGCACAAGGCATCGGCGACGAGCGGCTTGCGGGCGCCTGGCTCGCTGAACTGGTTGAGCTCCTGGCGCACGCGCCACGCGATGTCGACCCCGGCCATGTCATCGACGGCGAAGATGCCCATGGCCATGCCGAAGTCGGTGAGCGCGCGGTCGACCTGCTCCGGCGTGGCGCCGTCTTCGACGAGGAACTGCGCCTCATACATGTACGGGAACATCATCCGATTGCCGACGAACCCCGGGCAGTTGCCGACGACCACGCCGACCTTCCCGAGTCGCTTGGCGACCGCGAGTGCCGTGGCCACGCTTTCAGAGGACGTTGCAGCCCCTCGAACGATCTCGACCAGACGCATGACGTTGGCCGGGCTGAAGAAGTGAAGGCCCAGCATCGTCGACGGCCGCTTCGCCGCCGCCGCGATCTCGTCGATGTTCAATGTCGACGTGTTGGTCGCGAGCAGGCAATCGGGCCTTGCCACGTCGTTGAGAGCCGACGCGACCTGCTTCTTGAGAGCAAGGTTCTCGAACACCGCTTCGACGATGAGATCGACGTCGCCGAAGCCCTCGTACCCGACCTGCGGGCGAATGCGTCCGAGACGCTCCTCGACCATCGCCGGCGTGAAGCGGCCGCGCGCGACCGATACGTCGTAGTTCTTCTTGATCGTCGCCATGCCCGCGTCGAGCGCCTTGGTGGTGGCGTCGGTTAGGCGCACCGTCATACCCGCGTTCGCGCACGCCATGGCGATGCCGCCGCCCATCGTGCCCGCGCCGACGATGCCCACTGAGGCGACCTTCGCAACCGGCGTGTCCTTCGTGATGCCTGGCACGCGCGCGGCGCCGCGCTCGGCGAAGAAGGCATGAATGAGCGCCTTCGCCTGATCTCCATTCACGCACCGCATGAAGACGTCGCGCTCTTTCAGGCACCCTTCGTTGAAGGGAAGCGTGGCCGCCGCTTCGAGCGCGTCAACGACCGCGAGCGGCGCTTCCATGTGACGGCGCGTTTTCGTGGCCAGGGTGCGGCCGGCGGCGAGAAGCGCTGGCAAGGCATCACGAGAAGGCAGCCGGTCCGATCGATCTCGCGTCTTCGGGTGAGGGCCGCCGTGTGACGCCATATGCTGGGCGAACGCCATCGCATAGGACGTGAGGTCGCCGTCGGCGATGCGATCGATGAGTCCCGCAGCGAGTGCGTCACGCGCCTTGACCGGCTTGCCGCTGACGCACATCTCGATCGCCTTCTCCATCCCGACGAGACGGGGCAGGCGCTGCGTTCCTTCCGCACCGGGAATGATTCCCAGGTTCACTTCGGGCTGACCCATCTGCGCGTCCGGAGCGGCGACGCGATAGTGTCCGGCCATCGCGACTTCGAGCCCGCCACCGAGCGCCGTGCCGTGCATGGCGATCACCAGCGGCTTGGGCAGGTCCTCCATCCGCTGCAGGATGTCGTGCATCTCGGGCAGTCCTGTGGCGCTGCCCCAGGCCATCTGCTCCAAACCCTTGATGTCGGCGCCGGCGATGAACGTGCGCCCCGCGCCGACGATCACGGCCGCGCGAATGGACGGGTCCCGGCCCACCTCGTCGATCGCGGTCGACAGGCCATTCACGACCTCCGGGCCGAGCGCGTTGACCGGCGGATTGTCGATCGTGATGAGCGCGACCTGGTCATGAACGGCAACAGAGACGGCAGGGGTTTGAGGCACGGGGAACATCATAGTCGGTAGTCGAAGGCAGTTCAGCACTTCTGCAGTTCCGCAAGAGGGGGTTGCAGAGGTCTGGTGTCAACACGTAGCTTTAGGTATGCGCCGCGTGGTCCTGCGAATCGGCGTTTGTGCGTTGCTTCTGGCGCTGGCCGTGTCCGCGGTCGCGCAGCGTCGCGACGTGTTCGTCGCCTCGAGGGACGAAGCGGCGATCCGCTACTCGACCGCGGAGACGTCGGATGCCGTGACTGCCCTCAATCGTCATCTGGACGAGGGCAGCCTGTCGCTGACGTTCGACAACACGAGCGGTTATCTGCTGTCGGTGCTCAAGGCGCTGAACGTGCCGGTCGAGTCGCAGATGCTCGTCTTCTCGCAGACCAGCTTTCAGGCACCGCTGATCAACATGCACAATCCACGCGCGGTCTACTTTACCGACACCGCCGCCGTTGGATGGGTGCGCGGTGGTGCGGTGCTCGAAGTGGCCGTCCAGGATCCCATGCAAGGCGTGCTGTTCTATTCGCTCGATCAGAAAGCGTCGCCAGCGCCGCGGTTGACGCGCAACAACGAGTGTCTCGCGTGTCACCTGTCGTGGGAGACTCTTGGTGTCCCGGGTCTTCTGGTCCAGAGCGTGTATCCACTGCCCGACGAACTGTCCTATGCGAACGGTTTCACGACGATTCACGGCAGTCCTCTGGAACAGCGATGGGGTGGCTGGTGGGTGACGGGCGATCACGGGGGTGCCAAGCACATGGGCAACATTCCCGTGATGCCGGCCGACAAGGGGAAGTCGAAGCTCGCGAGGCCGACCAGCGTGCTGACATCGGTCGAGGGACAATTCGATCTCACCGGCTATCCGACGCCATACAGTGACGTCGTGCCGCTCCTTGTGCTCGCTCATCAGACCAACATGACGAACCTGATCACGCGAACGGGCTGGGAGGCGAGGCTGGCTGAGAGCAAGCCGAGCGCCGACGCCGACACCCGCGTGAAGGAAGCCGCCAGGGATCTCGTCGATTACCTGCTGTTCGTGGACGAGGCGCCGCTTGTGGGTCCCGTGCACGGTGGCGCGGGATTCGAGAAGGTATTCACCGTGCCGGGACCACGTGACACGAAGGGGCGATCACTACGCGAGCTCGATCTGCGGCGCCGTCTGTTTCGCTACCCGTGCAGTTACATGATCTACACGCCGGCCTTCGACGGATTGCCCCCGCGCGCGAAGGATGCCGTGTACGCGCGGATGTGGGAGGTGCTTTCAGGCCGGGACCCGTCGCCGCGCTACAAAAGCCTCACGCTGGGAGATCGCCAGGCCATCGTCGAGATCCTTCGTGATACCAAGCAGGGGCTGCCTGCCTTCTTTCAACCGGTGACCTCCTGAAAAAGGGGGTCGGGAGTCATTTTCCTGGCTTCTGGGGGAAAATGACTCCCGACCCCATTACACAGATGCGCGTCTTCGTTTCCAGCTTTGTTGCGCTCACGCTGGGCGCCGTGCTCGTCGGCGTGTCGGCACAATCGGTGTCGCCGCATTCGTGGCTGAACTCGATTCGGGACGACAGCACGCGGCTCATCAAGGCGGCCACCGACGACGACTTCGCCTGGCGTCGTCTGGCTGAATTGACCGACACGCATGGGCCGCGCCTCAGCGGATCGGAGAACCTGACCAGGGCGATTGACTGGGCCGTCCGGACGATGAAGGCCGACGGCCTCGAGAACGTCCACACCGAGCGGGTGATGGTGCCTCGCTGGGTCCGGGGCCGCGAGAGCGCGGAGATTCTGGACCCACCGCGCAGCAGCGTGACCATCCTCGGGCTCGGCGGGAGCGTGGGGACGTCTCCGGCGGGCGTCGAAGCGGAAGTGCTCGTGGTCACCAGCTTCGACGATCTTCGAGGCAAGTCGGTCGATGCGCGTGGCCGCATCGTGCTGTTCAATGTGCCGTTCTCGGGATACTCGGAGACGGTCACGTATCGTACGGATGGTGCCCGCGCGGCCGCGCAGCACGGCGCGGTCGCAGTGCTGGTGCGATCGGTGGGACCAATCGGCCTGCGGACGACGCACACAGGCAGCGTGACGTATGCGCCCGGTCAGGCGCCGATCCCCGCGGCGGCCGTTTCTGCGGAAGACGCCAATCGCATCGCGCGACTGAGCGCGCGTGGGCGGATGATCCGGATGCGCCTCATGATGGAAGCGCGGATGGAATCGGACGTCGAGTCGGCCAACGTCGTAGGCGAGATTCGGGGCCGCGAGAAGCCGGAGGAGATCGTTCTGATCGGGGGTCACCTGGATTCGTGGGACGTCGGCACTGGTGCGTCCGATGATGGCGTCGGATGCATTGCGACGTGGGAAGCCTTGCGTCTGATGAAGAAGCTCGGTCTCAGGCCGCGACGCACCGTCCGGGTCGTGCTGTGGACCAACGAGGAGAACGGGCTTCGCGGCGCGGCAGCCTACGCCGAACAGCACGCGGCGGAAGCGACCAATCACGTGCTGGCGATGGAGGCCGATTCGGGAGTGTTCTCGCCGTCGGTGCTCGGGTTCTCGGGGAGCGCCGCGGCACGCGCAGTCATGTCGCAGGTCGTCTCGCTCCTCGCCCCGCTCGAGTATCCGGAGGTGACATCCGGCGGAGGCGGGGCAGACATCGGTCCGATCGCGCAGGCAGGCAATGTGCCGACGATGGCCTATCTCGGCGACGCCTCACGGTATTTCGTGATTCATCATTCTTCGGCCGACACCGTCGAACGGATCACTCCTGAAGAGGTGTCCCGCGCGGCTGCGGCGATCGCGGTCGTCTCGTACGCGGTTGCGGAAATGCCGGAACGCTTGCCGCGGTGACGCGCGGGCTGAAGCCCGCGCTCTACGACACGCAGAGCGCACGCTTTAGCGTGCGCGTACTTAGCGGATCTCCGTAATGGATGCGTGCAAGACCCGCGTCTGACGCGGGGCGTGCTGCCACTGGACGAGAATCGGGCTCTGGTAGGTGCCTTCGACAATCGCCGAACCGCCCTGCTCACACTCTGAAATCAGCAGATTCACCGATCGCCCGGTCCTGAAGAAGCGAGCCGCCGGCACCGCCACCGTGCGCGCCATCAGCTTTTCCACGAGCGACCCGCGCAGCCCGAGCGTGTCGAGACTCTTGTTGAGCACGCGCACGAAGTCGTACTTCGCGTAGCCGAGCGTCTTTGCCGGGACGGCAAACGGGTTGGCCAGCGCGTGCCGCGATTTCTCGGCCACGAATCGAAGCGGATTGCGCATCACTTCGTGAAGATCGTGCCGCATCAACAGCGTCTCGTACTCGTTGATCGTGAGCGCGGAGTGACGCTCGGTCGGATCGAGCGAGAGCCGCAAGCGTCCCTTGTGCACGCCCGCCCGCTGCACGAACTCCGTCAGCTGCGCGTAGATCCCGAGACGGGGATCCTTCAGATTCACCGAATCGATCGGGTGCTCGGAGACCGGCACCTCGATGCGCGTCGAGCCGACCAGACGCTCGTGCGTGAAGGCGATGAGCCGCGCGAACCGGCGCCGGGGGCGGCCATCATTCATACCGTCGAGATCGACGAAGCACACCGGTTCGTCCGCGCGATTCGGATGTGTGACACACGTGCGCAGGCCGCTCGCGATGAACGCCAGATGCGAATCGGCGTTGCGCGGTTCGACCGCGCGCTGCGTCGAATCGAGATCGTGGCGATGTTCCAGCTTGTCGTGCTGATAGCCGGCACCCTCGGGAAAGATCGTCCGGAACGCGTCGACGTAAGACGGAATGCGCTGCGCCTGCAATCGCGCTGCGAGGCTTCGATCGAGGAAGCCGGCAGTCGTATGACAGGACCAGTAGAGGCAACGGGGGAACGCCCCAATCGCCTTGTGTTCCGCTGCAAAGTGAGATCTGAGGTTGACGACGTCGAAACGCGCCTTGGGGGCTAGCTCGAGGGTCACGTCGAGCGGTTTGGCCGGCATCTATGTCGTTAGACGCGAGTACTTTAACACATTCCCGCTGCCCGCTTCGGCACGGACATTGAGCATTCTGCGCCTTCCGGCATACGATGACTCGCACATGACGCGCGCCGACTGCGCGCGCGCGAAGGAGGCGGCGGAAATGCGTGGGAACGCTAAAGTGATTGCTCAACTCAATCTCGCCCTCAAAGAGGAGCTGACGGCGATCAACCAGTACTTCCTGCACGCCGAGATGTGTCACAACTGGGGGTATCACCTGCTCGGCAAATACATCAAGAAGCAGTCGATCGACGAGATGAAGCATGCCGAGGAGCTGATCGAGCGCCTCCTGTTTCTCGAGGCGACGCCGACGATGGAGCTGATGGAGTTGAGCGTCGGCCAGACGGTCAAGGCGCAGCTCGAGGCCGATCTGAAGCTCGAAATCAACGCGGTCGCCATGTACAACAAAGCGGTTCAAGTCGCTCGCGATAACGATGACGATGCGTCACGGGAATTGTTTGCGAAGCTTCTGAGGGACGAAGAAGAGCACGTCGACTGGCTCGAGGCGCAGCTTCATCAGATCAAAGAAATGGGCTACGAGCGTTATCTGTCGAATCAGACGCAGGGGCCCGAGGACTGAAGCCTGTCCCTGGCCGGTCCGAAAGGACCGGCCCTACGGATTTCCCTTCTGATGTTCGGCGTTGCGGAAGGCGAGGCTGCGCGCAGGAAGCCGCCACGCGTTTCGGATCGCGTTGGCCAGCTCGGGATCGTCGAGCGAGAGCCGTTCGGCGAGCGCCGAGATCTTCTGCTCGATGCGATTGAAGCGCGCCTCGTAGCGTTCGAGCTCGTGCTTCTGCTGCATGTCGCGGCGTAGCAGGCCGACTTTTTCGACGACTTCGGTCACGAGCGCCGCGATGTCAGGTTCCATAGTCGATCTCCAGCAGCTGCACGCCAGGCTGAACGAGCTCACCCGCGTGGCAGGCGAGCGAGGTGATCCGTCCTGCCCGCGGTGCCTTGATGGGCAGTTCCATCTTCATCGCTTCGAGGGTGACGAGCAAGGCATCGCGATCGACCCGCTGGCCGGCGGCGACGTGAATGCTGACCACGGTCGCCGGCATCGGCGCCATCAGCGCGGTGGCATCATCTGCGCTGGCCCGTCGCGTCGTCTGACCTGACGTCGGTACGACGAAGACGCGGCCATCGAGAAATACCCAGACGTCGCCAGCCACCACGGCGAACGCCGTTCGGGTGCTTCCGCCGTCGTTCAGTAGAAACCGTCCTTGGCCCAGGGGGACCACGTCGAGAGGGCGATCGCCTGCCGATTCAGACACGCACGCCCCGAAGCGACGTCCATGGATCCGGGTTCGAGTGGTCGACGTCACGTGGCACGCTGCCTGCGGCAGGTGTCGCCATGGTTGCCCTGGCCGCCGCGGCCACTGCCAGCACGTCGGGTGTGGGTCCGGTCGAGAGCCGCGCCGCAAGCGATGCACCTTCGACATCGAGGAAGCGCGTGTCGAAGGCGCCGCCGACGAACCGGGGATGCTGGAGCAGTTCGACGAGCATCGGGATGTTCGTCTTGATGCCGAGGATCGGAAAGGCGCGCAGCGCCGCGAGCGCTCGTCGCCGCGCGATTTCGCGCGTCTCTCCCCAGGCGACGAGTTTGGCGAGCAGGGGATCGTAGTGGACCGTGACTTCCGATCCTTCGGCGACGCCCGAGTCGATGCGCACGCCCGGCATCGACGGTTCCCGATAGAGCAGCAGCGGTCCCGCCTGCGGCAGATGGCTGATCGGATCTTCTGCGTAGATACGCGCTTCGATCGCGTGTCCCCGCTGGGTGAGCGCGTCCTGCGTCCACGGCAGCGGTTCGCCTGACGCGATCCGAATCTGCGCGCGCACGAGATCGAGGCCCGCGACCTGTTCGGTGACTGGATGTTCGACCTGCAGGCGCGTGTTCATCTCGAGGAAGTAGAACCGCGCGGAATCGCCGGCACCCTCGAGGAGGAACTCGATCGTTCCGGCGTTGCGATACCCCGCAGCCCGCGCCACGGCAACCGCCGCCGCTCCCATGCGACCTCTCAACTGCGGCGTCATGACGGTCGACGGCGTCTCTTCGATCACCTTCTGATGACGACGTTGAATCGAGCACTCGCGCTCGAACACGTGCAGCACCTGGCCATGATGATCGGCCAGCACCTGGAACTCGACGTGACGCGGTGCCGCGATGAGACGCTCGACGTAGAGGGTGCCATCGCCGAATGCCGCCACCGCCTCGCGTCGAGCCTGGGCAATCGCCGCCGACAGTGCGGCGGCGGCGTGCACCTCTTTCATGCCGATACCACCGCCGCCTTCGGACGGCTTGATGAGGACCGGAAACCCGATGGCGGTGGCCGCGGCCGCGATCGCCTGATCCGACTGATCCGCTGGCGTCTCTCCGGGAACGATCGGCGCGCCCGCGGCCTTCGCGAGCCGGCGTGCCACGATCTTCGATCCCATTGTCGCGATGACGTCGGCCGGTGGACCGATGAACGCGAGGCCCGCATCGACGCATGCGGACGCGAGGTCCTGGTTCTCCGAGAGGAAGCCATACCCTGGGTGCACCGCCTGCGCACCGCTGCGGCGCGCGGCGTCGACGATCGCGTTGATGGACAGGTAGCTCTCGGCGGCGGACGCCGGCCCGATGCGTACCGCTCGATCCGCGAGCGTAGCGTGCAGCGACGTGCGATCCGCGTCGGAGTAGACCGCCACCGACTCGATCCCCATCTCGCTACAGGCGCGTATGACGCGCACCGCAATCTCCCCACGATTGGCGATCAGGATTCGGGTGAACATTTCGATGCACTGGAGGGAACGGAGGGCGCGGAGGAAACGGATTAACAGGAGGAACGGAGAAACGGAGAACGAACGGAGTTACGCCACACCGACACCCACAATCAAAAGCTCAGTCCAACGGTGTTTGTGATTGCAGGTGTCGGTGTGGCGTTCTCCGTCCGATCTCCGTTACTCCGTTTCTCCTGTTAATCCGTTCCTCCGTCCCCTCCGTTTCCTCCGTTCCCTCCAACAAGCTTACATGCGGAACACACCGAACTGTGCCGGTGGTATCGGTGCGTTGTACGCAGCGGAGATCGCCAGGGCGAGCGCCGCACGGGTGTTCACGGGATCGAGGATCCCGTCGTCCCACAAGCGGGCGGTGGAGTAGTAGGGAGACCCCTCGCGATCGTACTTTTCGAGGATGGGATCCCGGATGCTGCGTTCCTCTTCGTCGCTCAACGCCTTTCCGTCGCGCGCGAGTTGATCCCGCTTGACGGTCGTGAGCACGCCCGCGGCCTGCTCGCCGCCCATCACCGAGATGCGTGCGTTGGGCCACATCCACAGGAAGCGCGGATCGTAGGCGCGGCCGCACATGCCGTAGTTGCCAGCGCCGAACGAGCCGCCGATCACGACGGTGAACTTGGGGACGACGGAGTTGGCGACGGCGTGCACCATTTTGGCGCCGTCCTTGGCGATGCCGCCGCGCTCGTACTGGCGTCCGACCATGAAGCCGGTGATGTTCTGCAGAAAGATCAGCGGAATGCCGCGCAGGTTGCACAGCTCGATGAAGTGCGTGGCCTTGAGCGCGGATTCCGAGAAGAGCACGCCGTTGTTCGCGACGATGCCGACCAGGAATCCCTGAAGGCGTGCAAACCCGGTGACGATCGTCGGCGCATAGCGCTGCTTGAACTCGTCGAAGCGGGAGCCGTCGACGAGCCGGGCGATCACTTCACGCACGTCGTACGGCTTGCGTACGTCGGCGTTGACGATGCCGTAGATCTCCTGCGGGTCGTGGGCGGGATCTTCCGGGCTCGTCAGATCGACCGGCAGCGCCTTCGAGGTGTTGATCGTCGAGACGATCGTCCGCGCGAGATGCAGCGCATGGTCGTCGTCGTCGGCCATGTAGTCGGCGACGCCCGAGAGGCGGGTATGCACGTCGGCGCCGCCAAGCTCCTCGGCTGTGACCTCCTCCCCGGTCGCCGCTTTGACGAGCGGTGGTCCACCAAGAAAGATGGTGCCCGTTCCTTTGACGATGATGGTTTCGTCGGACATCGCCGGCACATACGCGCCGCCTGCGGTGCACGAGCCCATCACGACGGCAATCTGCGCGAGGCGCTGCGCCGACATGCGCGCCTGGTTGAAGAAGATTCGCCCGAAGTGATCGCGGTCGGGAAACACCTCGGCCTGCAGGGGCAGGAACGCGCCACCCGAGTCGACGAGGTATACGCAGGGCAGCCGGTTCGCGAGCGCGATTTCCTGGGCGCGAACGTGCTTCTTGACGGTGATCGGGTAGTAGGTCCCGCCTTTCACTGTCGCATCGTTGGCGACGATGACGACCTCGCGCGACGACACGCGCCCGATCCCCGTAACGATGCCCGCTCCGGGAGCGTCGCCCTCATACATGTCCCACGCCGCCAGCGGCGAAAGCTCGAGAAACGGCGACCCGGGATCCAGCAGTTTATCGATGCGCTCGCGCACCGGCAGCTTGCCCTGGTCGCGATGGCGCTGCAGGTACCTCTCGCCGCCGCCAAGACGCGCCTGGGCGATGCGCTCGCGCAATTCGGCGGCGAGCTGCATCATTCGACTGGTGTTTTCGCGGAACAGCATCGAGTCGGTCTTGACGTGCGTGTCGAGCGTATCCATCACAACTGAACCGGATTATACGGAGGGGTGGGGTCTGACCCCACTCCGTCCCCGGTGGTCGAAGCACGGCAGAGCTAGGTGTAAGAAATACCGGGTGTCCGGTTCCACTTCGTTAAGGTGAATTGTGTATTGATTGCAGACGCTGGGATGGCCTACAGTTCTGTCTTCGATGGCACTTCCGCTTTCCACCGCCAATAAGCGACGCCGGCGAGTGCTCGCAGTAGTCGACGATCACGGCATGACGACCTGGTTGAAGTCGGTCATGGAGGTCGAGGGCTACGAAGTGCGTGTCGCGCCCAACGGTGCACAAGGCGAGGAAATCTTTCGGTATTGGCGTCCTGACGTTGTGTTGACGGACCTGACGCTGACTGACATCGACGGCATCGACTTGTTGCGGCGCCTCAAGGATATCGATCCGCAGCCGGAGACCATCGTGATTGGCGGCCGGGGCACGATCACCCGTGCCGTCGAGGCGGGGAGGGCAGGTGCCTTCTTCTTCCTCGAGAAGCCGGTCACGGAGGACGGTCTGATGGATCTGCTCCGCCAGGCCGCCCGCCGTACGGAGGAACGTGTGGAGCATCAGCACCTGAAAGAGCAGGTGCGCGAGCAGTACAGCTTTGCCAACGTCGTGGGGCAGAGCCGTGTGATGAAGGAGCTCTTCGACCTGATCGAGAGCGTGGCTGCCAGTGATGCGAACATCCTCATCCAGGGGGAGAACGGCACCGGCAAGGAAGTCATCGCCAACGCCATCCATCATCACTCCAATCGCGCCAGCGGGCCTTTCATCAAGATCAACTGCGCCTCGATTCCCAAAGACCTGATCGAAAGCGAACTGTTTGGCTACAAGAAGGGCGCGTTCACCGGCGCCTTCAGCGACAAGATCGGGCTGCTCGAGATGGCCGAAGGGGGATCGCTGCTGCTGGACGAGATCGGCGAGATGCCGCCGTACCTGCAGACCAAACTGCTGCGGGTGCTGCAGGAACGCGAGTACCGTCCGATCGGAAGCGACCGGCTCGTGACCGTGGATTTCCGGTTGGTCTGTGCCACCAACATCGACATCGAAGTGGCACTCCGCGAAAACAAGCTCCGCGAGGATCTGTATTTCCGCATCAATACCATCGCGCTGCGGGTGCCGCCTCTTCGCGAGCGCACCGAGGATGTCCCGCTGCTCTGCAATCACTTCCTCTCGAAGTTCAATCGGCGGTATCAGAAGAGTGTCCGCTCGGTGTCCCCGTCCGCCTACCATCTGTTGATACGCAATCGCTGGGCGGGCAACGTGCGCGAGCTGGAGAACGCCATCGAACGCGCCGTGCTGGTGTGCAAGACCGGCGAAGTGACGCCGTCCGATTTGCCCGAGTCGATCCGTGAAGAGAACATCACCGTTCAGGAGTTCTCGATCCCGCCGCATCGAACGCTCGCCGAGATCGAGCGGATGGCGATCGTGCAGACGCTCCAGCGTACGAACTGGAACAAACAGGAAGCGGCGCAGATTCTCGGACTGTATCGGCCGACGCTGTACAGCAAGATGAAGAAGCACGACATCAAGGATCAGCGCGGCCAGCGTCGCCCCGCGAGCCCCGCTCGCTGATGTCGACACGTGACGCGTTGAGACGCCGAACCCGCTGAGCCGCCCTTGCCCGCCGATCGCATTCTGCGCCGGGTGCGCACCGAACTGCGCCTCTCGGGCACGGCCGCCTGGCGGGGCTTCGTCGAACTGATCAACAGCAACGATCTCACCCACTCGGCGTCGATCGCGTACTACGCGCTTCTGTCGCTGTTTCCATTCCTGCTGCTCATTCTCTCGCTCCTCGGCGCAGTCACGGCCGACGAGCACGACCGCGTGGCCGTGCTCGACTTCGTGTTCCGCTACTTTCCGACTCAGCTCGATTTCGTGACCAATCAGCTCGATGCCTTCCGGGCCGCCCGGGTCCAGATCGGCATCGGCGGCCTGCTGGCGCTCGTGTGGGGCTCGCTCGGCGTCTTCGGGGCGGTCACGAGCGCGGTCAACGAGGCGTGGGGTGTCGAGAAGCAGCGCAGCTTCCTCAAGCATCGTCTCGTGTCGTTCCTGATGCTCGTCGCCGCCGGCGGCGTGATGATGGTCGCGCTGATGATCGTCAGCCTCGTGGAGGTCGTCGAGCGATCGCGGTTTGGCGCGATCGTGACCAACATCAGGGGGATGTATGTCGTGCAGACGCTCGGCTTTCAATATCTCGGCACGGTGCTGGTCATCATCGCGGTCGGTCTCGTCTTCTATTTCATTCCAAATGCCAAGACGCGGTTTCGCGACGTCTGGGTCGGCGCGATTCTGACGGGCGTGTTGTGGCGGCTGGCCTTCGACGGTTTCTCGTGGTACATCGGGCGAAACACCGGCATGCGGATGATTCACGGATCGGTCGCCGCTATACTCGGCTTCCTTCTGTGGATCTACGTATCGTCGATCATCCTCATGTACGGCGTCGAGTTCACCGCGGCCTATGCCCGCATGCGGCGAAGACGTCCCGATGATGTGCCGGCAGCACAATCGCCCCGCGTATGAGCACTGACAGTGTAGGCCGGGTCTTTAGACCCGGCGTCCTCGTCGGAGTCGCAGCTGTGTGCTGCATACCGATCGCAACCGACGGCCTCGAGCTCATCTCCGTCGATCAGGAAATCCAGATCGGGCGGCAAGCCAACGCGCAGATGCGCAAGGATGTGCCCGAGCTGCGGGATCCGGTGGTCACCGCCTATGTGAACGACGTGGCGAGACGATTGGTTCGCGTCGCACCGGGGCCGAAGTATCCCTACAGCTTCGTCATCGCGAATACACGCGAGATCAACGCGTTCTCGCTGCCGGGCGGGCCCGTGTGGATCCATCGCGGTGTTCTGCAGGTCGCCACCAACGAATCACAGGTCGCCGGTGTGCTCGCCCATGAGATCGCACACATCGCGCAACGCCACGCCGCGGCACAACTCACGAAAGTGGCGATCGCCAACTGGGGGCTGGGTCTGCTTGGGGCGATGCTCGGCAACGCCGGCGGAGCAGGTGCCGTGCAGGTCGCGGGCGGGTTTCTCGCCAGCGGCGCGTTCCTGAAGTTCAGCCGCGATGATGAACGCGATGCCGACAAGGTCGGGCTCGTTCTGTTGACGCGGGCGGGATGGGATGCGCGCGGGATGATCGAGTTGTTCGATATCCTGCGACGCGAGCAGGGCAGGGACCCGAGCCGTGTAGAAGCGTTCTTCTCGAGTCATCCGTCGCCGCAGGAGCGCATCGCGGAGTTGCGGACCGCCGTCGACAGGCACCACGGCGGCCGTCATGACACGACGCGGTTTCAGGAGATCAAGGCCCGGCTGCGCAGGGCTCCGCAGCCCAAGCCAGTACAATCACGCAAGTGAATCGTCTCGCCGCTGAACACAGTCCCTACCTGCTCCAGCACAAAGACAATCCGGTCGACTGGTACGCCTGGGGAGAAGAGGCGTTTGCCAGAGCCCGCACCGAGTCGAAGCCGATCTTTCTGTCGGTCGGCTATTCCACGTGCCACTGGTGTCACGTGATGGAGCATGAGAGCTTCGAGAGCCGCGAGATCGCCGAGATCCTCAACCGCGACTTCGTGTCCATCAAGGTCGACCGCGAGGAACGCCCCGATGTCGATCGGGTGTACATGACCTTCGTGCAGGCGACGACGGGATCCGGCGGCTGGCCGATGAGCGTCTGGCTCACGCCCTCGCTGCGGCCGTTCTATGGCGGGACCTACTTTCCGCCATCGGCGCGGTGGGGTCGGCCCGGCTTCGCGGAGATCCTCGAAGAGATCGCACGCGTCTGGCGCGACGAGCGTGCCAGAGTCGAGCAGTCGGCAGCGACGATCGTCGAGCGGCTCCGTGCCGTGCGTTCGAGTGGTGGGAGAGAGACGGTTGACGCGCCCGTCGTGCTCGGTCGGGCGGTCGATGAATTCACCGTAGCCTTCGATAGCCGCCGCGGCGGCTTTGGAACCGCGCCGAAGTTCCCGCGGCCGAGCGAGCTGCTGTTCCTGCTGCGCGAGCATGCCCGGACAGGCGACAGCGGACCCCGCGATATGGTGCTCGTGACCCTCCGCGCGATGGCACTTGGCGGGATGCGCGATCATCTCGGCGGCGGGTTCCATCGCTATTCCGTGGACAGCGAGTGGCGCGTCCCGCATTTCGAGAAGATGCTCTACGACCAGGGGCAACTGGTGCTCGCGTATCTCGAGGCGGCACAGATCACCGGTGATGAGTTTTTCGCACATGTCGCGATCGACACGCTCGAGTACGTCCGTCGCGACCTTTCCGATCCAGACGGGGGGTTCTACTCGGCAGAAGATGCCGACAGCGTGCCCCCCGACCTTGCACATGAGGCCCACCCTCACAAGATGGAAGGGGCGTTCTACATCTGGTCCGACGAGGAGATCGGCGCCGTTCTCGGCGCCGATGCGGATCTGTTCCGCGCACGGTACGGAGTGCGGCCCTCGGGCAATGCGCCGGCGGATCCGCAGGGCGAGTTCACTGGAAAGAACCTCCTCTATACGGCGCGTTCCCTGGACGACATCGCCAACGAGAGGGGGCAATCCGTCGAAGAGCTCGAGACGAGGCTGGCGCGGGCACGGGCGGCACTGTTGTCGCGCCGGTCGCTCCGGCCCCGCCCGCATCTGGACGACAAGGTCCTGACGGCATGGAACGGCCTCGCGATCGCCGCATTCGCGCGTGCCGCCCGCGTGCTCGGCGGGACGTCCCCCTACCTCGCCGATGCGCAGCGGGCCGCGACGTTCGTGAAATCACGCTTGTGGCAGGCATCAACGCGCACGCTGCTTCGTCGCTATCGGAAGGGAGATGCCGGCGTCGATGCCTATGCCGAAGACTACGCCTTCCTCATCTTCGGGCTGCTCGAACTGTTTCAGGCGGACGGCGACCCGCAGTGGCTCGAGTGGGCCGTTGACCTTCAGGCGCGTCAGGACGAGTTGTTCTGGGACCCTGTCGAGGGCGGCTGGTTCAGCACGACCGGGCGCGATGACTCGGTGCTGCTGCGGCTCAAGGAGGACTACGACGGCGCTGAGCCTGCGGCGAGCTCGGTGGGCGTGTTGAATCTTCTGGTGCTCGCCCACCTTGGCCTCGACGGATCGGCTGGCGACGACTATCGAGCGAAGATCGAACTGACGCTCGAGGCCTATTCGGGTCGCGCCGCGCAGGCGGCACGCACAGTTCCTATGATGCTCGCCGCCCTCTCGTCGTATGATGCTGGTATCCCGCAGATCGTGATCGTCGGCGAGCGGGGAGCATCGGACACGATCGCGTTGTTCGATGTGATCAGGGCGCGTTACCGACCGACGATGGTGACGCTGCCTGTGAGTACGCGCGATCGAGAGGTTGTGGGTGCGCGACTCCCGTGGGTCGCCAGCCTGCGACAGCGAGAGGGGCGAGCGACGGCATATCTCTGCCGCGAGTTCGCATGTCAGGCGCCGACGAGTGAGCCGGAGGAACTGGCACGGCAGTTGGACGAGGGGTAATGCAAAATGCAAGAGACAGGCAGCGGGGCAGCGAGCGCCTTTTTGCATTTCGCATTTTGCATTTTGAATTACAGTGTCCTTGATGGAGATCACCGTCGACATCTGGTTGCGTGGGGATAATCACGCGACGACCTCTACGATCAGTCCTGTCGGTCGCGACCCCCGAGAGTGGACCGACGCGGATGTGAACTCGGTGCTCGTCGGCATGCTGCGCGCACTCGAGCGAGCCAGGAACCCCGACGCGCCGTCTGATCGACCGGTGGCATTGCGCGGTTTCAGCTGGATCGTGAACCCGTTCGAGAGCGGCGGTGTCGTGATTGCGCTCGAGATGACGCTGGGCGCGATTGTCGCCGGGCCGTTCGACATTGCCGAGCGCAGGCTGAACGACATGATTGAGCACGTGATGGCGACCGAGCGTGCGAAGACTCCTGTGGCATCGGCGGCGTCGGCGACATCGAGCACAGTGCACTGAACTGCGAGTCGGCGTGTCGGTGTGTGGTTCGACTGGTGAAAAGAAAATGGCCCGTGCCGGCGGGGCGAAACCGCCGGCTGGGCCGGTGGGGACTTACGACGTGGTATGAGGGTTGTCGCGGAGAAGGCGACGCGTCGTGAGTCCCCGCTAATCAGCATATCGCACTCCTGGTCGCCTGTATCGACCTATAAAATCAGTATTTTCAGTAGTTTGCGTGGATCTGTATGGCTGAGTTTAGCCAAAATCGTGGACAGGTCCGCGAAAACTGAACCGGCAAGTGGACCGACCGGGACACCTGTGATCGGTCCAGGCCAGTCGACGAACTAGCGATGCGCGACGGCAACGACACTGCGTTCGAGATGGCCGCGTCGGCCGTGCGGTACGGACCTGGTGTGACGCGCGAGGTCGGGATGGACGCTGCCGATCGCGGTCTTCGTCGCATCATGGTCGTGACCGATTCGACCGTCGCCCGTCTCGCGCCGGTCGAGACAGTGCTCGAGTCTCTGCACACCAGCCACGTCGAGGCCGTTGTCTACGATCGTGTTCGCGTCGAGCCGAGCGATGCTTCCTTCATCGACGCCATCGACGCGGCACGGCGCGAGGCGTGCGATGGATTCGTCGCGGTAGGTGGTGGATCGGTCATCGATACGGCCAAGGCCGCCAACCTCTACACGACCTACCCGCCGGCGCACTTCCTCGACTACGTGAACGCGCCGATCGGCAAGGGCCTGCCCGTGCCGGGTCCTCTCAAGCCACTCTTCGCGATTCCGACGACAGCCGGCACTGGAAGCGAGACGACCGGCGTCGCGGTGTTCGATCTCATCGAGCGTCATGTGAAGACCGGCATCTCGAGCCGGCATCTGAAGCCGACGCTCGGCTATCTCGATCCCGAGCACACGCTGACGCTGCCGCCTTCGGTTGCGGCGTCAGCCGGCCTCGACGTGTTGTGTCATGCCGTCGAGTCCTACACCGTCGTCCCGTTCACCGAACGACCGCGGCCGGCACGCCCCTCACTCCGGCCAAGCTACCAGGGCACCAATCCGATCAGCGATGTCTGGGCCCTGCAAGCGATGCGGATGGTCGCGGCCTATCTCGTGCGTTCGGTCGACGATCCAGACGATATCGAGGCGCGTGGGCAGATGATGCTCGCCGCGTCGTTCGCGGGCATCGGATTCGGGAGCGCAGGCGTGCACCTGCCGCACGCGATGGCGTATCCGGTGGCCGGTGGCGTGAGGGAATACCGGGCACCCGGTTATCCCTCCGATCATGCGCTCGTGCCGCATGGCTTCTCCGTCGTGCTCAATGCGCCAGCCGTGTTTCGTTTCACCGCCTCGGCGAATCCCGAACGCCATCGCACCGCTGCCGAGGCGCTCGGCGCAGAGGCAGGGAGCCTGGACGACGCGGGTTGCCTCCTGTCTGATCGCATCACCTGGTTCATGCAGCGACTGCAGGCGCCAATCGGCCTGCGCACCGTGGGCTATTCGTCCTCCGATATTCCTGCGCTCGTGGAAGGAACGCTGGCGCAGGAGCGGCTGACGAAGCTGTCACCGCGTCAGGTCGATCGCGATGCACTCGCACGCCTCTTCGAAGACGCGATGACGATGTAGGGGCCGCCTTCAGGCGGCCCATCCCGACTTGTTCTTTCAGCTGTTCTTTCAGCGGAAGAAGGCTCCTTGCACTCTTGGATGGCCCTGTACCGAGAGGCACAGGTCGATGTAGTCGCGGAACTCGTCCTTCTGGTCAGGAAGTGAGAAGACCTGCGGATCGAGAAGAAACAAGTCATTGTCTCCTGGGGCAAGACACTCGACACGGAATGCGGTGTCGGCCTCCGCGCGATTCACGAATGACAGACCAGTCAGAAGGACCGATACGCCGACGCCGATGATGATTCTCATCTTCATGGGGAGAACTCCTTTGTGGAGCACGGACGTTACCGCCTTGTGAAGGGATGGCCGACTCGGACACGACGACGCTTCGGGCACAGGGGCACAGCGACCGATGACAATGCGATCGTGCCCGGCTCAGGGACGATGTGCCTTCCGGTCCGCGCCCGCGACGGCAGCAAGGATCGCGCCATTGTCGGCTACGCCGCCATGGCAACTCGTGCCGCCATGGTCTATGTCGTAGCCGCCACCGCCACAGAATGGAGCCATCGATGATTCATCCGAAGCCGTGGTGTTGCGGCGAGTGAGAACACCGTCCCAAACATCAGGACGTCCATGCCGTTCAAAATAACGGCGCGTCGAATTCAGGTTCGTCAGGACTTAATGTCTCTGTGAAGGCATAACTAAGTACGCCAGCCGTGAAGTTTTCAGAGCCGGCTACAGACGCCGTCGCACACAACCGTATCGAGCCTCCAGAGACGACAAGTCGTCGAGGCCGCTTCCAGCAGACAGCTGGTGGACTTACACTGAGTAGACGAGCCCGGCTGGCGAAATTGGCAGACGCATGAGACTTAAAATCTCAGGGCCTCACGGCCGTCCCGGTTCGATTCCGGGGCCGGGCACCCAGCTAACGAACACTTACTTTCCTCCCGTGTTCAGCGCTGATCACCAGGCGTTTACGAAGCCAAACGCGCGGAGCTGCTGCGAAAGCCGCCAGGGTCGAAACTAATTCGAGTGCTGATCCCTGTATCCGGGCGCATAGCATTTGTGCACCCCGTAATCACCCCAGCGCTGCTCGTGTCCATCAGGCATCAGCAGCACTTCAGCATTGATTAGTCGTCCCGCTGGGCTGACGGCGGAAGGATCGGTGCTCGCAATCTGCCAGATGATGGCTTCCTTGGGGACGTACCCGCAGACCTCAACGACGTCGCCGGGCTTCAGAACATCCTGTGCGAATCCGTTTCGCTTCAGTTGAAGAAGCGAGGGACCCTCGACCGCCCATCGACGGGTCGCTCCATCGGCGCGTTTCTCGTCCAGGAAGATGTAGCTGTGAGGATTGATCGGCTGAAACTGGAAGACGGTTCCCTTCACGCGGACAGCGGTGGTGGTGTCGTAATTGGCGAGCGAATGGTGAGCCAGCAGCGATCCAGTCGATACCAGCGCCACAAACGCAGCGAGCGATGCCGTGAACATCTGCTTCATGCGAAGACTCCGTTCAAAAGTTGCCTGTCCCTTCATCGCACCTTGAAGCGAGTGAAGATCGCGCGGCAGTGTAGCCTCGACTGCGTTACCGAAATATTACCGGGTGCGGTTTTCAGAGCCCACGCAGGAACAGCTTGGCGAAGGTCTTCAATTGGTCGCGATACCGAGAACCGTTGTCGAGGAGTTGAAGTTGCGACCCGTCATCTTCGGAGTGAGGGCGTCGGTCATACTGCGACAGTTCCTCGACGCTTCTCATCCAGCACGGCTTCGGTTGCTCCCGACGGCTCATCAGGGCCGGATGGGTAGTGTCGTGGGTTTTGACCGGATGGGCAGGTCGGTGCCTTCAGGCACACACTGTTGCCGATGCTGCTCGTCTCGCGGGCCCGCGTCAGGGCGGCCGTCCGCTCGCCCAGGAGAGCCGTCGTCGTGTTGTGCGCGCTGGCGAGAGGGTACTGGTGCCGTGTATCGTGCCGTCTACGAGGCGTGCGCTTCCAGGCGGGTCGCAACCTTCGCGTGTTCGGCACGCTCTGGATCAAAGGGCCTGGCACCGTCCGATTCGGCGACGACGTCGTCGTCGATATGATCGTGACGCCGTGGACCTACGATGAAGCCGCGGTCATCGACATCGGCGATGGGACATTCCTCAACGGTACGCAGTTCGCCTGCTATACGCACATCAGTGTCGGGCCGCGTGGCATCCTGGCCAACGCGTCGATCATGGACACCAACTTCCATAGCACCGACATCCATCGCGATGAACCGGGCGCCGAGGTGAAGATGGCGCCTGTGCGGATCGGTGCCAACGTGTGGATCGCGGCCAGGGCCGGGATTCTTGCGGGGACCTCGATCGGGGACAACTCAGTGGTCGGATACGGTGCGGTCTGCGCTGGACATTATCCCGCCAACGTCCTCATCGGGTCGCCCCGCGCGACCGTTCTGCGGCAACTGCGAACGGACTCGTGGTCTGCTTGAGCCTCGGCGCGGACCGCTGCTCAGTGCACCGCGAGTTTCTTCAGCAGCGTCTTGTCTGCGAGCATCTTCCCGGCGCCGATGACGACCGCTGACAGGGGTTGATCGACGATCTGCACCGGCAGCGACGTTTCCCGCCTGATGCGTTGATCGAAATTCCGCAGCAGCGCGCTGCCGCCGCAGAGCGCGATACCGCGGTCGAAGATGTCGCCCGAAAGCTCGGGCGGGATCTGATCGAGCGTCTCGAGGATCAGGTTGACGATCGTTCTCAGCGGATCTGAGAGCGCTTCACGAATCTCGCCATCGGAGACGGTGATTCGGACGGGCACGCCCTTGCCGATATGCCGCCCCTTGACCTCCATCGAAAGCGGCGTATCCAGCTCGGTAGCTGACCCGATCTGAAACTTGATCTCCTCGGCGGTGCGCTCGCCAATCAGCACCTCGTGGCACCTCTTCATGTGGGAAATGATCGCCTCGTCGAAGGCGTCGCCTGCCACCCGCACCGATCGGCTGAGGACGACGCCCGCCAGCGAGATCACGGCGATGTCGGTGGTGCCGCCCCCGACGTCGATGATCATGTTGCCTTCCGCATCGGTGATCGGGAGTCCCGCTCCAAGCGCCGCCGCCATCGGCTCGTCAACGAGGAAGACCTCGCTGACCTTGGCGCGATAGGCACTGTCCTTCACAGCTCTGCGCTCGACAGGTGTGATTTGAGCCGGCACGCCGAACACGACGCGCGGGCGAGACCAGCCGCCCACCCGCTTCGTCGTCTTCTTGATGAAGTAGGTGAGCATCTTCTCGGCGGCATCGAAATCGGCGATCACCCCGTCACGAATGGGGCGAATGGGACGCAGGCGCTCCGGTGTGCGTCCGAGCATACTCCGCGCTTCGTCGCCGACGGCTTCGACGGCTCCGGTTACGGTGTTGAACGCGATGATCGAGGGCTCGTTCAGCACAACGCCCCGCCCGAGGGCAAAGACGCAGGTGTTGGCCGTGCCAAGGTCGATGGCGAGATCGGTACCAAGTCGTGCGAAGGGCATGATGGGTTGAGCATGACAGGCGCAAAAGACGTTCCTGCGACGGTTCGGGTACCGGAATCGCAAAACCTTTCTGGAATTTGCCCGATCCGTGGTCGTGGAGTGACCCGCGATCGCTCGGGCGAATTACGGAGAAGGCACCTTGCTGACACTCTTGTCGCTCAGCTCTCGCCCAGTCGGGTATCCTGATGGAGGAGGGAGGGGCGCATGAGCGATATCCACCACGGAACGAAGGAACTGGCTTCGGCTATCCGCGCCGGTGCTCAGAGACGGCCCGAGCAGGCATTCGGCGACTACTTCGTCGGCCGCCGCGCGTCGTGCGCGCTAGGCGCGGCCTACGAAGGCATCTATCGTCTTGCGCAGGACATGGGTGGCCGACGGCCAACCAAGGATCTCGTCGGGTTCTTCGATTGTCTCGAGGGGACGATCAAGCGCTGCCCGATCGAAGGTTGCAAGAAGCATCTGCTGCTGTCCGCGATGATCGTTCACCTGAACGATCATCACGAGTGGTCACGCGAGCAGATTGCCGCGTGGCTCGAGGAAAACGGCAACGGCAAGCCCCAGGAAGAAACGGCGGCCTGACCGTCAGCGTTCCGGCTCCCCAGGCTCCGGTTCAATCGCCCCCGGGTTCTCGTCGGCGATTCGGCGTGCCCATGCGATCGTCCGCAGCATGATCAGGACCACGGCCGCAGGAATGAGCATGGCCCACCAGCCGCTCAGTCCGAGCTTCGAGAGCCAGTGCGGGCCGAGCCACCCGACGATGACCACGATGCACGTGGCCCAGACGAACGCGCCGGCAATGCTGCACGTCGAGAACACGAGCGGTGGCACTTCGGCGTAGGCGCACGCCGATGCGATCGCGAGCCGCAGCCCCGGGGCAAACCGGATCAGGAACGAGAGCAACGCCCGCCGCCGACTGACGGCGCGCACGAGCGTGCCGCTGACGCGACGCATCGCGGGCACGCGATCGAGCCACGATCGCACGTGATAGCGAAGCAGATAGAACGGGATCTGGTCGCCGGCCGCCGCGCCGAGCATCCCCGCGGCGAACACCCCGACGGGGTTCAGCGATCCCTGCCCGGCCAACGTGGCCGCTGCGATGAACACCACCTCACCCTCGATCAGCGCGGCGAAAAAGACGACAAAGTAAGCGAGTCCACCCGGCCAATCAGAGGGTGTGAACGTCATGGCTGCGACTGCGGGACCTGAGGCGCGCTGGTCGGGGCCATCGGCGTCAGACTCTCGACGACGACTTGGGCCACACGCCTGATCTGGTCGTCGGTCAGCGATTCGTAGACAGGCAGTTGCACCGCCTGCGCTCCACGGTCCGCGCCGGGAGAAGGACGCGGCGTGCCGAACATGTCGAGGCGGGTACACACGTCCACATGCAATGTCTCGACATCGACGCCGCGGCGGATGCACTCGCGAGCCGTGGCGTCCCGGTCGGGGACGTAGGCGCAGTACTGGTAATACACATGCGTCCGATCGGGCGGAACGACCGGCACGTGTACACCTGGAAGGCCTCGTAGCGCCCGGTTGATCCGATCCGCGTGCGCGCGCGTGCGCTCGGTCCAATCATCCAGGTATTTCAAGCCTTCCAGCGCGATCGCCGCCTGCACGTTCGTGTATCTGCGGTGGTAGGCGTCGGGGAACGGGTCGAGTGGCCGCACGCTCTCCCACAGCCACGCGCTCGCGTCGATACCCAGATGTGACGCGACGTACGCAACCGGAAAGAGCGTCCAGGTGAACGTATCCGGTCGCGTCGAGATGCGCTGGACCCGCCCTTTGAAGAGGTTCCATCGCATCTCTTTGACCGTCGGCCACGGCTCGCTCTCGGCAAATGCGCGCACCCGTTGTGCGACGGAGCGATTGCCGGTCACGGCCATGCCGCCGCCATAGCTGTTCAGCGGCTTCAGCGTCTGGAAGCTGAAAAACCCGGCATCCCCGAGTGTGCCGACCTGCCTGCCGCGATACTCCGCGCCGAGCGCGTGGGCGCAGTCTTCGACGACAAGCAGGTTGTGACGCGCGGCGATCTCGAGAATCGGATCCATGTCACACGGCAGACCCCAGAGATGCGTCGGCACCACCATCCGTGTGCGTTCGGTGATCGCCGCCTCGAACGCCTTCGGACAGAGTGCGAAGGTGTTCGGGTCGACGTCGGCAAACACTGGCGTCAAACCCGAGACTCGCGCGATCTCCGGCACCACCCAGAAGGTGAGTGCCGGAAAGATGACCTCACTGCCAGGCGGCAGATCGTACGCCTGCAGCAAGTACCTGAAGGCCATACGGCCGTAGGAGGTAGTGACCGCATCCGCCGTGCCGATCCGGTTGACGAACGCCTGCTCGAACTCCGCGATGTGCGGCCCCTCGATCAGCTGTCCGCGACGATCGAGATCGCCAGCCAGTTGCTGCGTGTTCGAGATCACGCGGGCGCCGTAACGGGAGATCGCTTTCAGCATGTGACGGACCTCGACATCGATGCAGTTTCACCGCGGCTGTGGTAGGCGGCCACCACGCGATCGAGCCGTTTCGCGAAGCGGCCCGGTCGTGACTTCACGACCCGGAAGCAGTGAGCCGCGTACGACGGACGCATATAGAAACGCGAGTAGGCCGCGCCCAGCAGGAACCGCAACTGCTCGGACGTGAGGTTGGGATGCGTGAACGTTGGCGTGAAGCCATCGAAGCGCTCCCAATCCTTCTCGAACACCTTCGGTTCGAGCTGCTTCCAGAGCGGCGTGCCGGGATAGGGCGTGAGCAGTTTGAACTGCGCCACCGTGGAACCGAGGTCGATCGCGTACGCGATCGTCGCCGCAATCGACGACCAGTCGTCCTGCGGGAACCCGAACACGTAGAACGCCGCCGTGGCGATCCCCTTCTTCCGACAATGATCGATCACCATCCGCTGCTGCGCTTCGGGAATCGGACGACGGCCCGCACGCTTGAGCGTCTGCGGCGACAGCGATTCGACGCCGAAGCTGATCGCACGCAGACCCGCACGGTGGAGCGTGTCGAGGAGTTCCGGGTCGAGACGATCGAGACGCGTCTCGCATTCGAACGTCAGGTTCAGCCCTCTCGACAGGATCGCCTCGCTCAGCTGCAGACACCGACTGCGCTCCTCCGAGAAGAGCGGGTCGCGGAAGAGCACGTACGGCCGTGGCGAAGACGCGCACAGTTGCGCCAGCTCTTCGACGATCCCGTCCACTGATCGCATCCGATGGGCTTCGAGGATGCGGTGCGGGCAATAGGTGCAGAACTCCGGACACCCGCGGCTCGCCAGCACCGGGAACACGCCACCGAACGGTCTGACGCCCCACGGGAGCCGCACCCGCGCCTGCATCTGCGCGTTGAGGAGATCCCACCGCGGGAAGGGGAGCACGTCGAGATCGGGAAGCGCACGGCTGTCGACCAGTCCCTGCAGCGTCGCGCCGCGTGCGAGGTCGATGAAAGCCGACTCCGGTTCGCCTCGAATGAGGAAGTCCGCATGGTCGGCGAACAGGTTGGGCATCTTCGAGGCCGCGAGCCCCACGAAGCCGACGCGAACGCCGCGCTTTCGCATCCCGCGCGCCCAGGCGGTTTCCTGACGGAAGTCGACGAGTGACGACAGGACAATCGCGACGTCGCCCTCGACGTACTCGTCGCGCGTGGCGCGAACGTCATGTCCGTGTTCGGCCGCGATCGCCGCCAGGTATGCCAGTTGCACGCTCGGCACGTCGTGCGTGCGCTGTTTGATGAGTGAAACTAATTCCGTCGTCTTGGAGAAAGGCTTCAGCCGCGACCCGTAGCCTCCAGCCACGGTGTCCTTGCTGACAAAGCCGTCTCTTCCACGCAAGTCGGCCAACACGATCCGCATACGAACTCCTCCGACAAGAAAGGGGGGAAGCCCCCCGCATGACGGGCGTACGGAGTACAACCCGCCCGAGACTGTCGAACGGCTAGATCGAGGGTGGTGGACGAGGGGCGACGAGCTTGCGGAAAACGATCAGGAGCGCCGCGTACGGATCAGCGGTACGTCGAGCGATCACCCATGGAGGAGCGGCTGCGGCGTCCGATGCCGACGTCGTGTCGTTGTCGGTGGCTGCATCGGCCATCGGGTCGATGCCGGTATCTCGATCGTCGAAATCGTCGAACACGTCGTCAGAACCCGGCCGGTGGGTTCTGTGCGGAGCGCTCAGCCGATTGTGCCACTTCCAGGCCAGGCAGAAGTTGGGCGAGCCCTGGCAGATGCGCGGACGCTTGCTGTGATGGCGCGAAATTGCGGCGTCGGCTGAAGCGGGAACGAGCCATGCTGCGACGAAAAGCATGCCCATGACGACGAGGGCGCGGCGGCACCGCACGACGATCATTCTCGCCCCTGGCTAATTAAGACGCAATAGCGACCGGTTTTGGCTTGCACCTCGGCCAGCTGCCGAAGCCGCATTGTACAATTGAGACCGCGCATCCTGGAGGCGCGCCACGAGTCAGGTAACCAGAAGCACACGACATTCTCCTTACATGCACGACGGGTCGATGCAGACGCTGCGCGAGGTCGTGAAGGTGTACAACGACGGCGGCATCAGGAATCCCTGGCTCACGGTCCGGGTCAAGCCGCTCAAACTGAACGACGCCGATGTCGATGCGATCGTGGCCTTGCTCGAGTCGCTGTCCGGCGAGGATATCAGGACGCGCCGCCGAAGACGTTTCTACAGTATTGCGCGGGCCTGAGCCCGCGCATCGTCGCGCAGGCTGAAGCCCGCGCGCTACTTCGTGCCGGATTGTATGTTGAGCCAGGTGCTGAACGGCTTCGACTGACGTGTGTCCAGCGCGACGCAATTGTCGATTCGCTCGAGCGATACTTGCAGCGTCCTCCGGATTGCCGGTTCGGGGCTCTTCGCGAAAAAGTCTCTGACATCAGCGGCGCGCGACGCCGAGCAGAAGCCGCTCAGCGACGCGACGACGCCGGGGACCCCCTCGAAGATATCGAGCTTTTTCAGCAGCGCCGGCCATTGCGCCTTGGTGAACTCCCACGCGATTTCGCTGGTGGCCGACGATTCGAGCAGACCACCGATGAGCGCTGCGGAATCCTGCGATCGCGCTGCTGGCGACGCCGCGTACTCGAGCGTCCGCTTCGCGAGCGCGGGATCGGTGAACCATGGCAGCGCGTTGAAGAAACGGTAATAGAGCTCGGGGTTCGCGCTCGTCGTGGCCAGCTGCGCGAAGTACTGATCGTAGAGCGCGCTGTCGCCATGAACGGCAGCAACGCGCAGGACCGTCGGCGCCAGCGTGCCCGAGAGCGATGACGGGTCGGTGATGTATCGCTGCGCAAGCTCGCGCGCACGCTTCTGGACCTCTGCGTCGTTGCCAATCAGGCCCACGATCGACAACAGAGTCGCCCGTCGATGCTGGCGGTCGTCGGAGTCCCCCGGATCGCCGGGAAGCCCGCTCGCGTTCAACGCAGGCGCGAATTGCTCGCGCACCCACGCTTCAAAACGCGGCCGCTCTTCCGCGCTCGCGATCGTGCCGTCGATCGTGCTCAGACGCTCTTCGAGCATGCTCAGGATGTCTGGTGAGTCGTGACGTGCGAGTGCGTGTGACAGATCGAGATACAGATCGATGTCGTGTCTCCCGGCGCGGACCATCCACCATTCGTCATCGAGCAGGCTCATCCACTCGGAGGTTGTGAGGCTGCCGGTATGTGCCGCCATTGCCCGGACCTGATCGGGCGCGTAGTCGGTGAAGTAGTAGCCGCGACTGTCGGCGTTGGCGAACACCGGCCCGCATCCGTCGAGACGAATGATGGCCTCGCGCCGATCGATCGCCTCGCAGCGAGGAGCGCCGCTCCCGGTCTTGAAGCAGACGGGGAGCGTCCATGTCTGTTGCGGGCCCGGTTTGGCGTCCGGTGTTCCCAGAAAACGATCGACTGTTACCGTGACCTCGTTCGTCCGGTTCACGCATTTGTTCCGCACCGCCAGCACCGGTGCACCCACCTGGTCGACGAAGCTGCGCATGATGCGATCGACGGGCTTTCCGGTGACGCGGGTGACTTCGTTCCAGAAGTCCTCACCCGCGGCGTTGCCGTACGAAAACTTCTTCAGGTACGACACCACGCCCCGCCGGAACGAGTCACGACCGACATACGATTCGATCATCCGCAGCACGGCGGCCGTCTTCTGGTACGCGATGCCGTCGAACACTTCATTGATCTCCGCCGTCGTCTCGACCTTCATGCGAATCGAGCGCGTCGATCGGAGCGCGTCGAGGCTCAGCGCGCCGTTGGTGTCATCGGTTTCGTCGAGCTCGACGTGCCACTCGGGGTGCCAGGCTGCCAGCGGCTTGTTCTCCATCCACGTCGCGAATCCTTCGTTCAACCAGATGTCGTCCCACCACCGCATGGTCACGAGATCGCCGAACCACTGATGCGCGATTTCATGCGAGATGACCGATGCGACGCGCTTGCGCGCCATGATGGAGGCATCCTTCGGATCGACCAGGAGCAGACGATCGCGAAAGGTGATGGCGCCCGCGTTCTCCATGGCGCCGGCAGAGAAGTCAGGGATGCCGACGAGATCGAGTTTCTTGAACGGATACGTGATGCCGAAGTAGTTGTTGTAGAACCTGACGACCTGCGCGGCGGCGTCGAGCGCAAAGGCGGTCAACTCGCGCTTGTCTGGCGTCGAGCAGACGCGGATCGGCGTGCCATCAGCGGCGCCTTCACGACAGACGAAGTCGCCGACGAGCAACGCGACGAGATACGACGACATCTTCGGGGTCCGCTCGAACGTGAGAGTGTGCTTCCCGGGCTCGGGACCGGGCGTGTCGGTCAGCTGGCGGCCATTCGAGATCGCGGTGTCGCGCGCGTCCACGGTGAGCGAGATGTCGTAGGTGGCTTTGTAGACGGGTTCATCGAAAGACGGAAAGGCGCGACGCGCATCGGTGGCTTCCATCTGGCTGACGGCGTACTTCCGACCGTTGGCCTTGCTGATGTAAAAGCCGCGCAGCTTGTCGTTGAGGATCCCGGTATACGTGATCTGGATGGTGGCCTGGCCTTCGGCGAGTCGCTCCGGCACCGTGAACGTAGCCGTCTCCTTCGCCGCGTCCATAGTGACCTTGGCCGTTTGGGTGCGCCCGCCTGCGGTGATCGTCACCTCGCCGAACTGAATCTCGGCTGCGTTGAGCGTGACAGAAGTCGTGGGTTCGGTCACCGTCACGCGAATGGACTCCCGTCCTCGAAACGTCTCCTTCTCGAGGTCGGGCGTGAGCGACAGCGTGTAATGCTCCGGCAGGACATTGCCGGGCAGCCGTTGGGCTACGGCCGGACCGGAGAGAGACAACAGAAGTACCAAGGCGAAGCCCAAACATCTCAACATAGAAGATCCACGTTAACAGAAGAATGAAGGGTGGGACGAATCACGGACAAACGGTTAGCCGGCGGCCACTATCGACACCGGCAGGAATTTGGCATGAGCTGGAGATGACTCGACCGTACGGAACGATTATGCTCATAAGTGGGTATCACGGCCGAGGTCGGTGTCTGAAACCGATACGGTTTTGACCTGATCTACCGCAACAAGGGACGCCATGCAGAACAGGAGCGACGCCATGCAGAAATGGTTATGTGCCGTGGTCCTCGCCGGCGTCTGCGCCGCGTGCGGGTCGAGCTCTTCAGAGCAGAAACCTCCATCGGCGGTGCCTGGAGAGGACCCCAAGCCGGCGACAGCAACCCCTGAAAAGCCGGCGGAGCCGGTCTTCAGGGAAGTCACCCTGCCCGCCGGGACGACGCTTCGACTGGAGCTCAGGTCGGCGGTCGCTTCGGACACCAGCAGAGTTGAGGATCCCGTTCGTGCGGTCTTGCGGCAGGCTGTTAGTTTTGACGGCCAGGAAGTTCTACCGGCCGGAACCGAGCTGGGCGGAACGGTGACGCAGGTCCAGCGTTCGGGTCGCGTCAAGG
The DNA here is from genome assembly GCA_036407095.1 of Vicinamibacterales bacterium. Lineage (GTDB taxonomy): Bacteria > Acidobacteriota > Vicinamibacteria > Vicinamibacterales > UBA2999 > Gp6-AA40. The sequence continues at coordinate 55,169 of DASWZV010000058.1, forward strand.
GTCGAGCGCACATCGCGTACCGATTCAACTCGCTCCGTCATGGCGACGAGCGCTACGACATCCGCACGGCGCCGATCTCTCACGAAGCACCGGCCACCAAGAAGAAGGACGCGACGAAGATCGCGATCGGTGCCGGCGCCGGCGCGGCGATCGGCGCGTTGCTCGGTGGCGGTGGCGGCGCAGCCAAGGGCGCAGCCGTTGGCGGCGGCGCCGGCACCGGCGCCGTGCTCGCGACGCGAGGCGACGAGGTGCGGAGGGGGCCCGGTTCCGGCGTGAGTACCCGTCTGACCGCCCCGCTCACGGTTCGCGTCAAAGCCTAGCAATCAATGTGCTCGCGCGCGCTCGATCACAGCGGTGAGCGCGCGCGTCACCGGACCCGCCTCTTCGCTCGATCCGAGCATCACGGGCGGGTTCTGCTGGCCGGTTTTCACGGACGTCACTGCAATCCCTTCATCGATTCGTCCCGCGGTCGCGAATCCGCCGATCGCACCGAGCGTGGCAACTTCCTGGGCGGCACGCGTGAGATGGTCGGGGCGATTGAGGAATGCCTGCGCCGGGGCGCTCGCAGAACCGGGCAGGCCGCTCGCGTGTTTCGACAGCGACCGCGTCGCCCTCAACACCCCGATGCGGGCGAGCCACGGCCACGTCCAGGACATCCGCACCGATGACGCCGGCGCGCGAGTCTCAGCAGGATCGCCGACGAGCACGAGCGCGACAACCTCCCGCGGATAGCGTGCTGCGAACATCTCCGCGAACACCGCGCCGAGCTCCTGGCCAGCAATGACATAGGGTCCGCGTTCCCCTGCCTCATGCAGCAACGTATGCAGATCGTCGGGCACGCGTGCCGGGTTGTAGTCCTCGTCTCCGGCCTCGCTCCATCCCAGGCCGGCGCGATCGTAACTGCACACACGCGTGGTCGACGCGAGGGCGTTCTGGACCCACGCCCAGTTCATCGACATGCCACCCGCGGGTGCTTCGAGTACGACGATCGGACGTCCTTCGCCGACGCAGTACAGATGCAGCTGGTGATCGCCGACGTCGATGAGCTTCCCCGGGTGGCGATAGCGGCGCCGCTCGAGGGCGTTCGAGACGCTCTGATAGGTGACGCCCGCGAGCACGAAGAAGAGCAGGATCGTGGCGAGCGCAACGGTCACACGGCGTGTTCGCCGTGAGAGAAATGCGGCCACTACGATTCGCTCTCCGCGAGCCCGTATTTCTCGATGCGTGAGTACAACTGCGCGCGGGTGAGGCCCAGGAGCTTGGCCGCGCGCGTCTTGTTGTGACGCGCCTGCTTGAGCGCCTGCACGACGAGCGATCGCTCGATCGATTCGAGGTTCACGCCCCCCGCCGGCAGCGGCGCCCCGGACACGTCGTCTCCGCGCGGGACGGCTCGGGGCACCGTAACAGGGAGGTGCTCCCCTCGAATCAGGCCACCGTCGGCGAGAATCACGGCGCGCTCGATCGCGTTGCGCAGCTCGCGCACGTTGCCGGGCCAGGCGTACGCCAGCAATTGATCCTTGGCATCGCGCGCGATCCCCGCCGCCGGGCGCCCGACCGTCTCGCCGATCTCGGCGAGGAACGCATCGGCGAGCTCGAGGATGTCGTCGAGCCGCGTGCGCAGCGGCGGCAGCGCGATCTCGAACACGCCGAGGCGGTAATAGAGATCCTCGCGAAACTCACCGCGCTGCATCGCGGCGTGGAGATCGCGGTTGGTAGCAGCGATCACGCGAATGTCGGCATGCACGACGCGCGTGCTGCCCAGTCGCATGAACTCGCGTTCCTCGAGGACGCGCAGCAGCTTGGCTTGCACGGTCGGCGCCATTTCGCCGACCTCGTCGAGGAACAGCACGCCGCCCGCCGCCTGCTCGATTCGCCCGGGCTTGTTCGCCACCGCGCCGGTGAACGCCCCGCGCTCGTGTCCGAAGAGCTCCGACTCGAGCAGCTGATCGGGCAGTGCGGCGCAGTTGATTGCGATGAAGGGGCCCTGGCTCCGGCGTGAGGCGTGATGGATGAATCGCGCCACGACTTCCTTGCCGGTGCCCGATTCACCGGTCAGCAGAACGGTCGTCTCGGTGTGCGCGACCCGCGCCGCGTGCGCCAGGACGTCCTTCCATTGTCTCGATCGGCCCACCACACGCCGCTGACCGGTGCGCGATTCGAGCTCGCGGGTCAACGTGGCGACCTGCGCTTCGAGTCGTGCGGCGGTCTCACGCGATTCCGCATGACTGCGCGCGGTCTCCGCGAGCCGCTGGTGCGACAGCGCCAGCGCGAGGTGATCGGCGACACGTCTGCCGAAGTCGATGTCGTCCTCGGAGAACGACTCCGGTTGCCGTGAGAGAAAGAACAACGACCCGAAGATCTCTCCGCCCAGCGGCATCGGTACCCGGAGCGCCGACTGCACGCCGAGGCGCCGGAAGAAATAGCCGCGAGTGCTGTCGGGCGTAATCTCGGTGTCGGTGTGGTGAATGACGTACGCCTCACGATGCAGCTGCGCGCGATCGTCTCCCGTGAGCTGGCGCGGCTCCCAGAGGTCGGGCTCGTGGGTCGGTCCTCCTGCCATCGCGTAGATGCGGAAGTAGGTCCCACCCTCGAGCCACGACGTCATGGCGAGGATGTCGTGCGGCAGGCCGCCGCGCACCACGTCGGACACCTCTCCGAAGATATGCCGGATGTCGAGGGCCCCTGCCATCGTGTGGAGCAGCCCGCGCAGGCTATCGATCCGTTCGCGCCGCAGCTTCTCGCGATCGACGATCGCGTTGTGCTCGAAGGCAAGCCCGAGCAGATCGACCACGCTGTCCATCAGCGTCTGATCCGAGGTGCTGAAGGCGCCGCCATCGCTGGACGTCAGCCACAATGCGCCGTGCACACGCGATCCCTGACGCACCGTGCAGAGCAGTCGGGATTGCGCCGCGTCGCCCGCCGCGTCGAGCGGCGTCGCCGAATCGCCCACGCGGTGCTCGGTCATTTCGATCTCGCCGGTCTCGCGCGCCACATAGAGGACGAACGAGTCGGCGCGATCGAGCCGCAGCACGTGCAGACGCTCGAAGCGGATCGACGCGCGCAGCGTGATCGCGAGGCGCGAGACGACGTCGCGAAGGCTCGGCGCTTCGGCGACGAGCCGCGCAACCGTCGTGAGCACGTCGGCTGGATCGGTCTTCGACATCTGAGATTCGACCGACCAGTATAATCCTCGGACCGGGGCGCGGCGCCGACACATGCCGCGGACGGATGACGTCGATGACCACACTGAGTCAGGGCCTCTCGTGGATCGATCTGCGATTTCAGGGGCGACCGAACGTGATCGCCGCGGCGATCGCCGAGAGCGCCGGCGGTGTCGCGATCATCGATCCGGGCCCCACGAGCTGTCTCGAGACGCTCGAGTTGGGCCTGCAGGCGCGCGGGATCCGCTGGTCCGACGTGCGTCACATCCTCCTTACCCACATCCATCTGGACCACGCAGGCGCAAGCGGCACCATCGTTCGTGAACATCCGCATGTGACCGTCGCGGTACACGAGCGGGGTGCGCGCCACATGATCGATCCCACCAGGCTTCTCGACAGCGCGACACGTCTGTACGGCGATCAGATGGATCGCTTGTGGGGGGAGTTCGCGCCGGTGCCGACCAACCGTCTCGTGTCGCTCGTCGGAGGCGATCGCGTCGAGGCCGGAGGGCGAATCTTCAAGGTGGCGTACACGCCGGGCCACGCCTCGCATCATGTCAGCTTCTTCGATGCGTCGAGCGGCGTCGCGTTCGTCGGCGATACGGCGGGCGTTTGTGTCGACGGCGGTTACGTGCTTGCGCCCACGCCGCCTCCTGACGTCGACCTCGAACTATGGGCGACGAGTCTCGAGACGATTCTCGCGTGGTCGCCGTCGACGCTCTTTCTCACACACTTCGGTCCGTCGATGCGCGTCCGCGATCACTGCGCCGAGTTGAGCGATCATCTACGGCAGGCGGCCGGACGGGTCCGCGCGTCGCTTGGCGAGCCGGGGACCGATGAGGAGCGCAGCGTCCGCTTCGAGGCGTGGCTCCGCCAGGAACTGCGACAGCACATGAACGACTCGCGCGTGGAGGAATACATCGTCGCGGCCGCGTTCCGGTACCTGTGGATCGGCCTTGCGCGCTACTGGAGAAAGAAGTTGTCGCTGTCGTAGCGTCCGGCTTTCCGCCTTCGCGAAATGCTATGGCGGACGAGCCGTAGCTTCAGCCTAGGCTGGAGCGAACGACTCTTTAATTCGCGACCGCCAACGCCCGCGATGGCCGCGTCGCCATCGCCTGGTGCTTCGGGTCAACCAGCAGACGCAACGCATAGCCATTCGGTGTGCCCGTGGATGTCTTGTACGGGCCAACGCGATACACGGCTGAGAGGACTTTGCCTTCGCGAAGGGCCGCCGGCAGATCCGAACCCTCACGCGCCGGCCGTTCCAGTTGGAAATGAACGAGCCGATACAAGGGGATCGACGCCGGCACCTGGCACTCGACGAACGCATCGACCTCGCTCACGTCGCGCATGATCACCGACACGAAGCGCAACGTGCCGCCACCGTCCCTCCATGTCAGTCTGGCAGGAACGCTGACCTTTCGTCGGTTGCCGATCCGTGGGTGACGGACGGCGGTGGATTGCTGGCGAGTGATGTCGATCACGATTGGCCCCCTGGGAGACAGTTCCGCGCCGTTCCTACAATCAATGCGCAGGCCTACCCGCCAGGAAATTGGCCGCTGCGGCCAGTTAATCGCTAAGTTATTGATGGGTAATAACTAAAGTGGAAATATGAAAGTTCGGGTCAGCGCTGAGTCTGGATACTTTGTAGCCATAGTGCGTGTATACCTGGTTACTAGATATCCGCAGCGATGACATCGAGGCCGAGGCGAGCCATCTTCAGATAGAGCCCTCGGCGTGTGAGACCGAGGGTGCGAGCGGTCTCGGAGATGTTACCGCTCGTCCGCTCGAGCGTCGTGCTGATCAGCTGTCGCTCGACCGACTCGATGGCAGCGGCGAGGTTGCCCGGCTGAAACGGGGGCGGCCCGCCGGCCATAAGGGTGGACGGTGAACCGGCAGCCAGGACCGGGGCCGTGAGGTCGGCGGACAGGTGCTCTGGCTCGATCGACCCTCCAGGAGGGCTCATCGCCACGGCCCGCTGGACCTCATTGCGCAACTGCCGGACGTTTCCAGGCCACCAATACCGCGCGAAGAGATCGAGCGTCGTAGAGCTGAGGTGTACGTCGGGCTTGCCGAGCCGTTCGCAGGCGTCTCGCAGAAAGAACGTGCTCAGGTGTGGGATCTCCTCGCGGCGGTCTCTCAACGGGGGCACCTGAATGCGGATCACGCTGAGCCTGTAATACAAATCTTCGCGGAACTTTCCCTCCGAAACCCGTTGTTCGAGATCGGCGTTCGTTGCGGCGAGGACGCGGACGTCGACAGCCTGCGGTCGCGTTTCACCGACCGGCATGATTTCGCCCTGCTCGAGGAAGCGAAGGAGCTTCGGTTGAATGTCGAGCGGAAGATCGCCGATTTCGTCGAGGAACAGCGTGCCACCGGCGGCCGTGCGGATGAGCCCCTGCTGATCGGTGACGGCTCCCGTGAAGCTGCCGCGCCGATGACCGAACAACTGACTGTCGGCGAGCTCCCGCGTCGTCGTCGTGCAGTTGTATGGGAGAAACATCGCCGAGCGACGCGGCGACCCCATGTGAATCGCACGTGCCACGAGATCCTTGCCGGTTCCGCTTTCACCGGTAATCAACACGGTGAGGTTGTGTCCCTGCAACCGCTGGATCTGATCGGTCAGCCGCGACATGGCGGCGCTTGCGCAGATGAATCCGGGCAGGAGCGGTTCGAGGGGTCGCTCGCTTCCCGCGTCGACCGCCTGCGACGGACGATCGCGTGCGATACACAACTCGAATCCTTGGCGGGCGATCGACGTGAACATCTTGAACCGTGCCATCGCAAGCTCGGATAGCGCGAGCTTCGATGCGAGCACGCATCGGCGCGGTCCGTCGTGATCGCGTCCCAGCGATTCGATCAGGAGCCGACCGCCGTCGTGTTCCCTGCTGCTCTGATGTGCCGCTCGTGCCAGTGAGCGTGCGGTGGTCGTATCGCAGCCCGCGGCGGCGACGATACGCAGCTCGCCGCTCGACGACTCCACGAACACGACGACGGAAGTGGCGTCGGTGGTGTCGAGAAGGGCGGTGGCCATCTCCCGAGACAACAGTTCGGGGAAGATCGCGGCATCGACGAGGCGTCGCACGATCCCTTCATCGACGTCGAAGGCCGAGAGTGCGGCTTGTGGCGACACCGCATCGTTCAAGCGGCGACGGGCATCGGCCGTTTCATCGAGATCATTCTGGGCGCCGAGCGTCTTGAACACGGCGGCCGCGAGATCGAGATTCCGTTCGGCCGTGATCCTCGATCCGGTCGTGGCTGCCAGGCGCCCGAGCGCCAGTTGGCTCAGTGCCGCCTGATACCGCTCGCCGAGCAGATCGAAGACATTGGCGCTTTGCGCGAAATCATGTTGTGCGGCGTGCGGCCGTCCGGATTGCTCCCGTACGAGGCCTCGCACTCTGAGGAACTCGCCCCAATTGGCCGGAGTACTTCGCGGATCGAGTTGCCCTTCGCAGCCATCCAACCGCTCTTCGGCTTCGGCGCGGCGGCCGGCAACGACGAGCGCTTCGCATGCGGCGAGCTCGGCCTGAATCGCATCGGCTGGGGGAACGCCGGGCGCCTGCGCAAGTGCATCTGCCATCGCGAGAGCTTCGTCGTACGCGCGTCGTCTGATCGCGAGCTTGACGCCGAGCACTTTGACCGACCATTCGTACCATCGCATGGTCTTCGTGCCGTACCCGCCGTAGGCGTCGCTGGCCTGGCGAAGGTAGTCGCCTGCGCGTTCGTACGATCCACGCATCATGTGGATCTGCGCGAGCGTGTCGAACACGGCGCCGGTGGTCTCGTGAAACTGGACCGGGCTTCTGACTTCGAGCGTGCGCGTCAGGATCTGCTCGGCGCGTTCGAGATCGCCGAGTTGCACGAAGATCTGTCCGAGGGTCGCCAGTGCAACTGCCAGCCCGTGTCCCGATCCGATGGATTGATGGAGCGCCACGCTGCGCTCGGCCAGGGCCAGCGCCTGATCGTGGCGATGACGCATGAGCGCGACGTTGGCCTGATTGTGGACGATGCCTGCGACGACATCGTCAGCGGGAATGGCCATGGCCATCCGCTCGCCTTGCCGGAGGGCGGCGGTGGCCTCATCGCTGCGTCCTGACTGCGCGAGCAATACCGCTGACAGCGAGTGAACCAGCGCGAGATGTCGTCGGTCGCCTGCCGCATGCAGCGCGGACGCGGCCTCGGTCAGGTGCTCGCGGACGATACTGGAATCACCGACCTGGTTGTAGCAGATCGACAGCTCGTAATGGGCCAGCCCGATGGCTCTTGATTCGTGCGCGAACTCCGCGTGTTTCAGGGCGCGGGTATGAAGTCCGATCGCTCGAGACTGCTCGCCGCGCGCAAACGCGATCCTGCCGTGGAGACGCCAGAGGGCGGAAAGACGAGCGTCGGAAATCCGATCCTGCAGAGTATCTGGTGGTCGCCCCAATGCGGATGTGGCCTGGACGAGATCGTCCTGGAGCAGCCAGGCCTCGGCCAATGACGACCGTACCTGGAGCTCATCCTCCCGATTGAATGACTGGGACCGCAGGAGCGGCTGGAGGAGGGATGCAGCCTCGGCACCGCGGCCGCGTTCCAGGGCGACGCCGGCTCGGGCCAAAGTTGTGTGCAAAGAGGCGGTCGCCACGGCCGCCAGTATACAAAGTATACAAGGGCTTGAAAGCTATAATCGTGGCCCATGCCGCTGGCGGCCCATGGCGTTACCCACCCGGGCCGCCGACCCACGAACGAAGATTCGCTGCTGGTCGACCCCGCCCGAGGGCTGTTCATCGTGGCCGATGGCATGGGCGGTCACAACGCCGGCGAAGTCGCATCTGATATTGCGGTCAGAACCATCGGCGCCTTCTTCGCCGATGCCACGCCACTCACAGTTGCTCGGCTGAACCTCGCGATTCAAGCCGCCAACGAGCAGATCCTCACGACGGCGTCGGGGCAGTCCGACTATGCCGGGATGGGCACGACAGTGGTGGCCGCTCTTCTGGACGAGAAGCATGCGTTTTTCGCGAATGTCGGCGACAGCCGCGCGTACCACTGGCGCAAAGGGACCCTCAAGCGTCTTACCCGCGACGATTCATGGGTCTCGGTCGCGATGGAGGGAGCCGGTGAGAGCTTTCCCAGTGTCGACCATCATCCGATGCGTCATGTGTTGACGAAGGTCGTGGGGCTCAGGCAGGAGTTGCAGCCGAGCGTTGCGGAATTCGATTTCCGCGCCGGAGATATCCTGCTGCTGTGCACCGATGGGGTGCACGGCTCGGTTCCTGACAACAAGTTGAGAGACGTGCTTGGCAGCGGGAAGACCGTAGCGGAGATCGCCGAGAGTGTGGTCGGCCTCGCGATGTCGCGTGGCGCGAGCGACAACGCCACGGCGGTCGTAGTACGACGCGAGTAGTCGTCGTGTTCTACCGGGCGGTGAGCGAGACGGCGAGTTGATCGAGCAGTCCGGGATCACGGCGCGGCAGCTGCACGAAGAGCGCTCTGCGTCCGGCGCGATCGAGTGATTGAAAGTCCCCGAGCGCCTGCGCCATTTCCAATATCCCGAACGAAAACGAGTCCCGCGGAATCTCGAGGTCTTCATCCGCATCGGCGGTGATGATGATGAAGAGGCCGTTGTCGGCGCCGCCCTTGTGGAGTTGTCCCGTGGAATGCAGATACCGGGGGCCGTAGCCGAACATCATCGCGCGTCCGGTCCTGCTCGACACACGGGCGCGCAGCAACGCAAGCGGCTCGACGAAGCGGGGATCGTCGGGCGGAAGAAATGCGAGCAGCGCCACATAGTCGCCCGTGCGCGTCGCATCGAGATACGCAGTGGCAGGCGCGCCGTTGAGCGAAGTCTGTGCGGCCTCGCTGAGCGTGAATCGCACGCCACCGACTTCGGCATGCGGCTCGGGGAAGGGAAGGCGTTTGTCGCGTCGAAAGACTTCGAGCAGCGCACGCGTCGCATCTTTGGCCTGTTGCACGTTGGGCTCGTCGAACGGATTGATCGACATGAGCCGTCCCGCCGCGGCCGTCGCGACCTCCCATCTGAGGAACTCTGCGCCGAGGGCGTGCACGTCGGTCATGTGGAGCGCCACGAACGGTGCTCCTGCGGTACGCGCGCGATCGACGAGTGCCGCATCCGGACGCTCATCACCGACGCTGACGCTCACGATGATGCGATCGTCACCGAAACGTGCGTCGCGCGGTTCGTCCGCGATCGGGACGACGCCTTTGCCGTGCTTGCCCGTACTTTCGGCGACGAGCTGTTCAATCCAGAGCCCGAGGGATTGAAGGCGCGCGGGAAGCAGCAGCGTCAGCTTGTCGCGCCCGTTGTTCGCGCCGGCAGCCATCAGTGCTCCGAGCGCGAACCCGGGGTTGTCTCTCACGGGCGTCGTGCGGCAGGCGGCGTCCATCGTGCGGGCATCACCGAGCAGCGCATCGAGATCGACGCCAATCAGCGCGGCAGGCACCATGCCGAAGAATGAGAGGGCCGAGTAGCGGCCGCCGATGTCGGACGGATTGACGAAGACGTCGCGGAACCCATCGCTCACGGCCTGCCGGTGCAGGACCGTGCCGTTGTCGGTGATGGCGATGAACCGCGCACCCCAATTCGTGTGGCCCGCTTCGATCACGCGCCGTCGCGCCTCGGCCGCCATCACGTTTGGCTCGATCGTGGAGCCGGACTTGCTCGCGAGCAGAAAGAGCGATGTGCCCGCACGTGCGGTCGCGGCCCGCACCGCGTCGGGATCGACCGAATCGAGGACATGCAAGCGGGGAGCGCCCGGTGCGATGCCAAGCACCTGACGCAGCACCTCGGGTGCGAGGCTCGATCCCCCCATCCCCATCAACACGATGTCGGTGAAACCGTCACGTCGAACGGCGTCGGCGCACGCGATGAGCCGGGCGCGCGACGTGTCGATGAAATCGATCGCGTTCACCCAGCCAAGACGGTTGACGATCAGCTGCTGAACCGCTGGATCGGGAGTCCAGCGATCGAGTCGCTTCTGCCAGAGCGCCTCTGCGAACCCGAGTTGCCCGAGTTGTCCGCAGGACTGGTCGAATGCTTGAGTGAGCGGGCCCGGCGTGATCGTGAATGACGTCACGCGGCCTGCCACCGGAACGAGGGAGGCATGAGTGCGTCTTATAACATAATGAAACAGATGTTCATGTCACGGGTCGTGTCGATCGTGGCTCTACAGATTCAAATCAGCGTTGCCTCGCTGGTCTGCGCCTCGTGCGGCCAGCCTGAGAATGCGGTGATTGAGCAGAAGCGGCCTGTACCCGCCGCGCCTGCGCAATCCCAATCCGTTCATCCTGCCCGCATCGTATTTTTGGGCGACAGCCTGACTGCCGGATACGGGCTCGCGAAAGAGGAGTCGGTGCCGTCGCTCATCGGCGCGCATCTGCGGGCGGAGGGCTATCCGTACGAAGTGGTGAATGCGGGCGTGTCTGGAGATACATCGGCCGGCGGACTGAGCCGGCTCGACTGGTCGCTCGATGGCGATGTGCGTGTGCTGGTGATGGAGCTCGGGGCCAACGATGGCCTGCGCGGACTGCCGGTCGAGAATCTGAAAAAGAACCTGACCGAGGTGATCACGCGCGCCCAGGCGCGGGGGATCAAGGTCGTGCTGACAGGAATGGAAGCGCCTCCCAATTTCGGCCCGGCCTACACATCGGAGTTCCGACGTGTGTATCGTGAGCTGGCGCGGGAGCACGACGTGACCTTCGTGCCCTTCTATCTCCAGGGCGTCGCTGGAAACCCAGCACTCAACATCGCAGACGGCATCCATCCGAATGCCGAGGGCTCGCGCATCGTGGAGCAGACGATCTGGAAGGCGTTGGAGCCGCTGCTCGAGAAGAACGCCGGTCGGAGCGCCGCACGATGATCGAGCTTCGCGGCGTCTCCAAAACGGTGCAGAGCGGCGATCGCCCACTCACCATCCTGCACCCGCTCGATTACACGATCCCTTCAGGACAATTCATCGCCGTGGTGGGGCCATCCGGAAGCGGAAAGTCGACGCTTCTCGGGTTGCTCGCAGGCCTCGACAGTCCGTCGACAGGGCAGATCTTGATCGATGGCGTCGACATCACGAAGTTGTCCGAGGACGGTCTCGCGAAGCTGCGCGGCGACTCGATCGGATTCGTCTTTCAGTTCTTTCATCTGGTCCCTTCGCTCACGGCATTCGAGAACGTCCTCATTCCGATGGAAATTGCGGGCCGGCGCGACGCGATTGCCCGCGCGCGACAACTGCTGAACGAAGTCGAGTTGACGGATCGCGCGCATCACTATCCGTCGCAGCTGTCCGGCGGTGAGCAGCAGCGCATCGCGATCGCACGCGCGCTCGCCAACAATCCGCCGATCGTGCTGGCCGACGAGCCCACTGGCAATCTCGATTCGACGACCGGGCGTCACATCATGGACCTCCTCTTGAATGTCAGGCGCGCTCGTCAGGCGACGCTCGTGCTCGTGACTCACGATGCGGAGCTTGCGGCACTTGCGGATCGACGACTCGTGCTGCGAGACGGTCGTCCGGTGCCACAGCATGAGACGCCGCCGGCGGTCTCGAGTACGCAAGACAAGGCGGAAGCGCTGCGATGACGTTCATCGTCGCCATGGCGCTTCGTGAGATTCGAGCCTCTTGGCGCCGGCTGCTGTTCTTCTTCGTGTGCATTGCGATCGGTGTCGCGTCGATCGTCGCGATCCGGTCGCTGATTCAAAGCGTCCGCGAAGGATTGACACGGGAGTCGCGGGCGATGACCGGCGCGGACGTCGTCGTCCGCAGCGATCGGCCGATCGGCGCACCGGTTCGTGAAGCGGTGGCACGCGAGCAGGCGACCGGACGCGTCGGCGAAGTGTTCGAGACGATCGAGATGGCGACGATGGTGCGGCCGGCCACGGGCACGACCACGCGAATGGTCGAACTGCGTGCCGTGCAGGACGCGTTCCCGATGTACGGGACGATGACGCTCGTGTCGGGCCAGTACTCGCATCAGTTGCTGCGCGATCACGGCGTCCTCGTGAGGCCCGAGCTGCTGGCGCAATTGGGCCTGAGCGTCGGTGACGATCTGCTCATCGGCACCGAGCGCTTTCAGATCCGCGGCGTGATCGACAGCGAGCCGGGACGTAACCTTGGAAGCTTCTCGATCGGTTCGCGCGTGTTCATCGACTTCGCCGATCTGCCGTCGACGGGCCTGTTGTCGTTCGGGAGCCGCGCCTCGTACGAGCTGCTGCTCCAGGTGCCGCATCCACCCCCGGTGCCCGGCCAGCGGGATGCGGCGACGATGCTCGCGAGAGATCTGTCGCTCGCGTTCGTCAACGACTTCGTCTCGGCGCGATCCTACCGGCAGAACGAAGGCCGCATGAGTCAGAACCTGACGCGGGCCGAGAACTACTTGAGCCTCGTTGGCCTGGTCGTGCTCATTCTCGGCGGCATCGGGGTCTCGAGCGTGACGCGCGTGTTCGTGCAGCAGAAGATTCGCAGCATCGCGATCCTCAAGTGCGTCGGCAGCACGTCACGACAGGTGCTCGCCGTGTATCTCGCCCAGGTCCTGCTGCTGGGGCTTGCGGGCAGCGTGCTCGGCGTGGTCATCGCGGCGGTGGCGCTTCAGGTGCTGCCGTTCTTCGTCGGCGATCTCGCCTCGCTGCTGCATGTGCAGTACGGGCTGACGATGGGCGCGGTCCTGCAGGGGATGGCGATCGGTCTCCTCGTCTCCGTGCTGTTCTCGGTGGTACCGCTCCTCGAAGTTCGCAATGTGAAGCCGTCGCTGCTGCTGCGGCAGGACATTCCCGCGCCGCCGCGATTCGACTGGCTGAAATGGTGCGTGGCGTCGGTCGTCGCCGCAACGCTCGTCGGCGTCGCCGCGTGGCAGGCGGGCTCGCTTCGCGTCGGCCTGATGCTGTCGGGCGGATTCGTGGCCGTGGCGTTCGTGCTGCATCTGGCAGGTCTCGCGCTCGTTCGAGCGGTGCAGCCGCTGCGCTACTCGAGATCGTTTGCACTGCGACAAGCGGTTCTCCACGTCGCTCGTCCCGGCAATCAGACGCGCATCATTCTGCTGGCGGTTGGCCTCGGTACCTTCTTCATCCTGGGCGTTCGCGCGCTCGAGGCGAACCTGCTTCAGGACTTCGAGGTCCAGGTCGGTGAGAACTCGCCTGACATGTTCCTGATGGACATCCAGCCCGCACAGCGCGAGGGTGTCTCGGCCTTGATCGATCGCACCAACGGTGCCCTGCCCGCCCCGAAACTCATCCCCGTCCTTCGCGCGCGCATCGTCGGCGTCCGCGGCCGGGATGTGAACCTGGAGAGTTACGAGGACGTGCGGGGACGAGGCGGCCTGTCGCGCGAATTCAACATCACGTATCGGCCCAACCTCGAGGCCAACGAGAAGCTCGTCGACGGCACGTGGTGGAACGGCCCGCCGCCAGAGACAGCCGAAGTGTCGATTGAAGAGAGCCTGCGGAACCGCTTTCAGATCCAGCTCGGCGACGAGATGCGATTCGACGTGCTCGGCCGGATCGTGACGGCCCGGGTGCGCAGCTTCAGGTCTGTCGACTTCCGCGACTTTCGTGCCGGTGGTTTCATGATCGTGTTTCGACCTGGTCCCTTCGACACGGCGCCGCATACCTACATTGCGGCGGTCAAAGGCGCTACTGATGCCACGGCCCGCGCCCGCATGCAGGGGCAGCTCGTGACGCAGTACCCGAACGTGTCGGTAATCGATCTCCGCGAGGTGATCAAGACGATCAAGACCATCGTGGACAACGTCACGCTGGCGGTGACGATCGTCGGCGGTCTGGTGCTTCTGAGCGGCACGTTGATCCTCGTCGGCGCCGTCTCGATGACGAAGTTCCGTCGCGTCTACGAAGCGGCCATTCTCAAGACCCTCGGCGCCAGCAGCCGTTTGATCGCGGCGATGCTGCTGCTCGAATACGGGGTTCTCGGCGCGATCGCCGGCACCGTCGGCGCGCTCGGGGCGATTGCCCTCAGTTGGTCGGTGGCCCACTACGCGCTCGATCTCGAATGGGAAGCCGCGCCGCTCCTGACCATCGGGGGCATCCTCGCCACCGCGCTGGTCGTCGCTGCCGTGGGCGTCGTCGCGAGTCTCGACGTCCTCCGACGCAAGCCGCTCGCAACGCTGCGCGCGGAGTAGCCTGCCCCGAGCGAGCGCTCGCATTCACGCGAGTCGAGGGGCTCTGCCCAGAGCGCCTTCCGGTCGAGGGCGTGGTACAATCTCCGCTTGGCCCTGGCGCGAAGGGCCGCGCAGGAGCACTCCGGCATGGATCTGGAAGTATTTCGGGTAGCGCTGATGCGCAAGCGCGGCGAGTTGCTCGGGGGCAGTGCCGCCAAACCGCTGCAGTGGACGATGGAGAACAATTCCGGCCGCCAGGGCGACGTCGCCGATCAGGCCGCCGGCAACAACGAGGTGCACGTTCAACTGAAACTGAAGCAGACCGACGCCAAGATCCTGCAGGCGATCGAAGGCGCGTTGCGGCGTATGGAAGAAGGCACCTACGGCATCTGCCGCGATTGCGGCGAACCGATCGCCGAAGCACGGCTCACAGCGATTCCCTGGACCGGGTCCTGTATCGCCTGCAAGGAAAAACAGAAAGCATAGGACGCGCAGGGCCAACCGAGAGAAGAAGGCATACACCTCCGTGCAGAAGGACGACCTTCGCAGTTTCCTCACCGAGTTCACCGCCGATCGTCTGGCGCTCATCCAGCGTCACGAGGCGAGCGCGCGCGTCGTCAGCCACTACGACTTCAACAACACATATCAGTACGTGATCGCGCGCGAGGAGACGCAACTGACGTGGCTGCAGTCGGCGCTGGAGGAGATCGGGGCGCCGATGCCGGCCGCTGCGTCGATCGCACCGGTGCCTGAAGTCCCCAAGGGCAGGAAGACGAACGATGTGTCGGCGTTTCACGGCATCCTCACCGAGGATGCGAAGCTGCTCGGCGCATTCGTCGACAAGTGGCGGCCTCGCGTGAAGGACCTTTCCCACGCGCGCCACCGGACGATGCTCGATGTCGTGCTGGGAGAGTCGATGGAGCACAAGCATCTCTTCGAGCAGGCCGCGTCGGGATTCGAGGATGTGATCGGACGCCGCACCGGCGGCGTCGCGCGCGTCGGGGAGGTTCTTCCCGCGCGCTGGCAGGAATAGCGACTCGGACTCGAAACGCGAACCTCGAGAATGGGCCCAGCGTCCAGAGCCTAGAGCCCAAAGCCCAAAGCCTTCTCATGACTCCCGTTGCGATCGCCCTTGGCAGCAATCTCGGCGATCGCGAGCAGCACTTGCACGACGCGCTCACCGCGCTCGCGCCGATCGTCCACAATCTTCGCGTCTCGACCTTTCACGACACCGCGCCGGTCGGTGTGCCGGGCCCCCAACCGATGTTTCTCAATGCCGCCGCCGTTGGTGAGACGACGCTGTCGGCCAATGCGATGCTGGAGCAGTTGCTGGCAATCGAGGCTTCGCTCGGTCGGGTGCGGCCGTATCCGAACGCGCCGCGCACCATCGATCTCGATTTGATTTTGTATGACGCCGCGATCGAGGAATCGGCGAGACTGACGCTCCCTCATGCCCGATTCAGGGAACGACGCTTTGTGCTGGAACCGCTCGCCGAGATCGCGCCTGACTGGCGCGATCCGGTCACAGGCAAGAGTGTGGAGGAATTGCTGCGAGCCCTGAGCACGTAGAGCAGGGGCTTCCGCCTATGCCAAGGCTACGGCGGACCTGCCTTAGCTCGCAAAGCGAGCGGAGGCTTCAGCCCCCGCGGTAATCGCGTCCGCTGAAGCGTGCGCTCTATGTTGCTACCGTCGCGCACGGTGAAGCGTGCGAGCTAGGTTGTAGCTTCGGAGGCTTCCGGTTTTGACCGACGGAACAGTCCCGCCCAGCCTTCTTCGAAGAGCGTGTAAACCGCCGGCACCAGCACCAGCGTCACCATCGTCGACGTCAGCAGACCGCCGATCACGACGCGCGCGAGCGGAGCCTGCAGTTCGCCGCCTTCGCCGATGCCGATGGCCATCGGCACGAGGCCGAGCATGGTGGCGATCGACGTCATCAGCACAGGACGCAGACGCGTGCGGCCTCCGATCTCTACTGCCTCTCGCAGCGCCATGCCGTCGCGCCGTCGCAGCGTGTTGATGTAGTCGACGAGCAGGATCGCGTTGCTGACGACGATCCCCGCGAGCATGATGATGCCTATGTACGCCTGCAGGCTGAACGATGTGCCGGTCAGGATGAGGCTGCCGACGACGCCGATGGCCGCCACCGGCACGGAGAACATGATGATGAACGGATCGCGCAGCGATTCGTACTGAGATGCCATGACGGCGTATACCAGCAGCACGGCGAGAATGAGCACGAGCTGCAGCTGACGGAACGATTTCGCCTGCTCCTCGAGCTCAGGCCCGAAGCCGACCGAGAAGTCCGGCGGCACGCGAACCTGACCGAGCCGCTCCTGGACAGCCGCAACCGCTTCGCTCAGCGGCACCTCGATCTCCGCGTTCACGTTCGTGATCCGCTCCATGTTCTTGCGCTGGATTTGTACCGGGCCGGCGTCACGCGTCACGGCCAGCACGTTCTTGGCCGGAACGACCTGGCCGCCCTGCGTGTTGAGCAGCACGTCGCCGATGTCAGCGACTTCTTCGCGATCGGCCTGCCGCAACTGCACCACCACGGGATACTCGTTGCCGCGCTCGCGGAACTGCGCCGCCGTCGTGCCCGCGACGTTGGTCTGAATCGTCGTCGCCACACCGGATACCGTGAGGCCGAGCAGCGCGGCCTTCGGGCGATCGACACGGACCGACATCTCGGGCCGTCCTTCCTCGCGGCCGACGTTCACGTCGGCGATGCCCGGCGTGGATTCCATCATCGTGCGCACATCCTGCGCGATCCGGCGCGCGTCGTCGAGATCGTGTCCGCGGATCTCGAGCGAGAGACGGCTGCCCTGCTGGTTGCCGTTGTTGCCGCCGCCGAGCAGGCGGTTGATCTGGAAGTTGCCGCCCGCCGGGTTGGCCCGTACGACGACGCCGGGAAGGCCAGCCAGATCGCGCCGCAGCGCCTGCGAGATCTGATCGCTCGTCCGGGTCCGCTCGGCGCGCGGCTTCAGGATGATGCGAATCTGACCACGGTGGGTCTGACCGTTGCCGCCGTTGTAGTTGCCGTTGTTGCCGCCGCCCCCGCCGCCGTTGACGATGACGTTCTTCAGTTCGGGCACCCTCTCCTTGACCCGCTCCTCGAGGCGGAGCAGGGCCTCCTCGGTGCGCTCGACACGCGTGCCGACCGCGAGCTCGGCGTTGACGTTGACTTCGCCTTCATCGGTCTGTGGAAGCAGTTCCACCGGCACGCGCGAGTAGAGCAGTGCCGCGATGAGAACCAGCGTCGCCGCACCACCGATGACCGTCGGACGGTGATTGAGCGCGAGGCTGACCACACGACGGTAGCGATCGTCCATACCCTCGAGGAAGCGTTCGCTCGCGTGATACAGGTTCGCCATGACGCCCGTGTGCCTGGCCTCTTCCGCCGGCGTCAGCAGCCACCGTGAGCAGAGCACCGGCACGATCGTGACCGCGACGAACAGCGACATCGCCAGCGAGAACATCACGACGAAAGACAGCTGCGTGAAGAGGATGCTCGCCGTGCCCGAGAGGAACAGGAGCGGGACGAACACCGCGATGTGCGTGAGCGTCGACGAGAGAATCGCCGACCAGACTTCTTCGCTGCCGTCGATGGCGGCGGTCATCCGGTCCTTGCCCATGTGCAGATGCCGGTGCGTGTTCTCCAGCACCACGATCGCGGCGTCGACGATCATGCCGATGCCGAGTGCCAGGCCGCCGAAGGTCATCGTGTTGAGCGTGAACCCGCCGAAGTAGAGCAACGCAAAGGTGCCGATGACCGAGACCGGGATCGACGTGCAGACGATGAGGGTCGAGCGGAAGCTGCGGAGGAACGCGAAGATGATCAGGATCACGAGCACGCCGCCGACCAGCGCATGCTCCTGCACGTTGTCGATCGCGCGCTGGATGAAGATCGAGCTGTCCTGCGTCACGATCATCTTGATGCCGGGCACTTCCTTGTTGACGCGTTCGACTTCGGCGCGAACGAGCTGCGCCACCGCGACCGTGTTCTTGCCCGACTGCTTCTGCACCTGGATCTGGACGCCGGGCTTGCCGTCGATGCGCATGAACGAGCGGCGCTGCTCGGTCGTGTCTCTGACCTCGGCGATGTCCCTGATGTAGACCGGCACGCTCTCGCGAGTCATCACGACGAGGTTCTTGATGTCCTCGAGGCTCTGGAACTGGCCCTGCGACCGCACCAGGAACGTCGAGTCGCCCTGATAGATCTCTCCGAGCGGCGTGTTCTGGTTCTCCGACCGCAGCATGTTGACGACGGTGTTGACCGACAGATTGAGCGCGGTGATCTTCTCCTTCGAGAGCTCGACGTGAATCTGGCGGCGGAGTCCACCGTTGACGGTCACGGCGGCGACGCCGTCGACGCGCTCGAAGCGCGGGGAGATCTCGTTTTCGGCGATCTCACGCAGCGTCACCGGGTCGTAGTCACCCTGGATGCCGAGCTGCATGATCGGCTGCGAGTTCGAATCGAACTTGAAGATCGTCGGCGGATCGGCGTCTTCGGGCAGACGATTGCGCATCCGATCGACGCGCGTCCGCACTTCGTTGGCCGCCTCTGCGAGATCGGAGCCCCATTCGAAGTTCAGCTGCACCTGGCTGTTGCCTTCGGATGACTGCGAGTTCACGCGCGTCAGGCCCGGCACGGCGCTCACCGCCTGCTCCATGGGCCGCGTGATGAGCTCCTCCATCTCGAGCGGACCGACGCCAGTGTAGGTCGTGCGCACCGTGAGCGTCGGCTGCTCGAATTCGGGCATCAGGTCGACCGGCAGCCGTGTGAGCGAAATCGCGCCGAGCAGCGTGATGACGGCGCTGATCATGAACATCGTGACCGGGCGATGAATCGCGAGACGAGGAATGCTCATAACGACACCCGAGAAGACGTTACGTGAATGAACTTCCGCCTTCGCCGCCTCGCGGTTTCGGCGAGGCAGGCGTCACAGCTGTGTTCCGAACTCATTCCTGAGACGAGGGACTCGGCAGCCGCTGAGCGCCGCCGCTGCGGCGCCCGGTGCCATCGCCGCCGTACCGCTTTCCGGCATCGCCGCCGTACGGACGGCTCTCGCCATCTGGCGATCCGCCGCGCGATCCGCTCTTCCCATCGGTCGCATTCTCGCGACTCTTTCCATCGGTCGCGTTCCCGCGACTTTTTCCATCTGTCGCGTTCTCGCGACTTTTTCCATCGGTCGCGTTCTCGCGACCTTGGAATCCGCCCTGGCGCGGCGATCCCCCTTCTCGCAGGCCCGCGGGCCGTTGGCCGCCTTGTGAAGCATCTCCGGCGGGTTGGGGTTGGGCCGAACCCGTCGTTGCGGTGTCACCGCCGCGCCGGCCACGTCCGCCCGTCCGTCCGTTGACCAGCACGCGATCGCCGTCTCTCAAGGCACCGGCACCGGTCGTAACCACCAGGTCGCCCTCGGCAAGGCCCCCGAGCACTTCGATCAGCTCACGCTGCTCGGTGCCCACCTGCACGCTGTGGAAGACCGCCGAATCTCCCTGCGGCTGGAACACGCCGCGACGTCCGCCGAGGTCGACGACCGCGTTGACCGGCACGACGAGCGCTTCCTTCTTGACGTCGGTGGTGATGCCGACCCGCGCATACATCCCGGGCTTCAGCCGGAAGTCTTTGTTTGGGATTTCGATCTCGATCGGAGCCGTTCGCGTGGCTGGATCGAGGACCGGCGATACCCGCGCGATGCGACCCATGAACGTCTCACCCGGGAACGCGTCGACCTGCACGCGTGTCGGGTCGCCCGACTTCATCTGCTTCAGATCTTTTTCGACGACGTTGGCGATGAGCCTCACCGTGGTGATGTCGACGACATCGGCGACCGGCGCCTGCTGCGAGACGTAGGCACCGGGATCGACGGCACGCTTGGCGACGAAGCCGTTGACCGGTGACGTGACGATCGTGTTCGAGAGGTTGATGCGCAGCTCGTCGAGCCTCGCCTTCGACTGCGTCGTCTGCGCGCGTGCGAGATCGAGCTGTGCGATCGCCGCCTGATAGCGCGCCTCGTTGTCGTCCAGCGTCTGCTTCGGCAGCAGCTGACGCTCGAACAGGCTGCGCGATCGCTCGGCGCTCGTCTGCGCGAGCTTCAGGTCGGCCTCGCGCTGGCGGATCGTCGCCAGCGACACTTCCTGCGCGGCCTCGGCCTGCTTGACCTGCTCGACGATCTCGAAGTCTTCGATCTTCGCGAGTCGCTGCCCGCGGCTCACGCGATCGCCGAGCCGGACGTAGATGTCCTGCAGGCGGCCGGCGGCCCGAGGCACCACCGACACCGTGGCATCGCCAATCAGATTGCCGACGACGAGGATTTCATCGGAGATCGACGCGCGCGTGACGCGGGCGACCTCGACGGTCATCGGACCGCGGCCGAACTGGCCGCGGCCGCCGCCCGGAAATCCCGCGCCGCCGCCCCCACGTCCGCCGCCCCGACCCTCTGTGCCGGTCTGCGCACCTTGACCGGCCGTCTGCTGCGCAGACGAGCCTGCGAACATTCCGCGGTAGTACGCAGCAACAGCCAGCGCCGCGAACACCACGACCGCACCAATGACCAGTTTCTTCATGAACGAAACGAACCTGCCTCCCTGCGATTCGAATCGGTATCTGTCGCCGGCGTAGCCGCCGGTATGGCGCTATTGCCCGCCGGCTCCTGCGATCGCGGTGACGCCGGCGCCACGGGCGGCCGGTGCCTGCTGCGATCGCTCGTAGTCGACGCGGCTCTTCCGATAGTTGAGCAGCGCCCGCAGTTCCGTGTTCTGTGCCGTTGCGAGATCGCGCTGGGCCTGGACGACGAAGAAGTTCGTCGACAGACCCACTTCGAAACGGCTTTGCTCTGCCTGCAGACGCGTCTGCGCCAGCTCGGTCGCCGCGTGTGCGGCCTCGTAGCTCTTCAAGTTGCTCTCGACCTGCAGCGCCGCGTTGGTCACTTCGGTCGCTATCGACAGCTCGAGCGATCTCATCTGCGCCGCCGTCTGATTGCGCTGCACCTTCGCGCGCGCGTAAGACGCTTCGGTCGCGCTCGCGCCGAGCGGGTAGCTCACGTTCAACTGAAAATTCCACGTTGGATAGTCGAGACCGGTCAACGTTTTCCAAGCGTCGCTGTAGCCGCCGGGAATCGTTCCGGTGACGATCCCGGTGACGCCTGGGGTACTGCGGATGTACGCGGTGCCGCCAAGACCCTGGGCACTGTAGTTCGCCGACACGTCGACATTGGGCAGCGTCTCGTTGTGCAGGAATTTCAACGTGATGTCGTTGCTGTCGAGGGTCTTGCGCGCCTGCAGCAGATCCGTTCGATTCTGGAGCGACAGACGAACCGCACCCTCGACATCCAGAGACTCTTCTTTGAACTCGGGACGATCGATCGGCGTGATCTTGGAGCGCCAGAGCGGATCATCCGTGCCGCTCACGATCAGGCGCTTCAATGCGAGCTCCGCCGTGCCGGCAGCCGCCTCCGCCGCCGTCACCGCCTGTTGTCGCGTGGCGACCTCGGCCTCGGCCTGCACGACATCGAGCGGCGCCATCGTCCCCACTTCGACACGGGCCTTGTTGTCCTGCACCAGTTTTTGGGCGAGGTCGAGCGACCCGCGTGCGACATCAACGGCTTGAATCGAGAAGAGGAGCTCCCAGTACGCATTGCGCACGTTGGCCACCGTCGACGCCAGCGTCCCCTTCAGGCTGATGTCAGAGATGTCCTTGTTTATCGCCGTTACCTTGATCTGCTGGCGCACACCATCGATCAGGAACCCGCGCAGCAGCGGCTGTGTGAGCGTCGCACTGAATGTGGAGTTGAAAAGTGGGTTGTAGTTCGCGAAGCTGTTCGACGACACCTGCTTGTTGTTGTTGAACCCGACGGCAAGGCTGCCGCCGCCCCACATCAGCGATTGCGAGATCGCCGCGTTGTACGTCGACGTGTCGTTCTGCGTGACGATGCCACCGTTCAACACGCTCGTCGGCGGGTTGACGACAGCGCGGTGGCCGAGGGCGGACGTGAAGGTCGGCCGATACACCGCGCGAATTCGCGCCATGTTGAGATCCTGAATCTCGGGATTCAGGCGCTCGACGGCGATGTCGAGATTCTTCTCGAGCGCACGCGCCGTCGCATCGTCGAGCGTCAACTCGACGTTGGGACCGGGCGTCGTGATCGGAATCGTCGGACGCGTCTGGTCGCCGGACTCGCGTGCGATGGCAAACTGCTGCGCCGCCGACTTCGCGATCTCGTCGTAGCGAGCCTGGTCAGAGGGGGTCTGAGCCGCGGCGGACATGACGCCGGGGCCGAGGAGCAGGAGAGTCAAAAAGGCACACGAAGTCTTCATGGTGTCTTGTAAAACCTGTTAAGTCCTGTGAACGGAAATGCCGACCGACGTTATTTGGTGCCGCCGCCGCGTCCGCTCGATCGGGAGCGCTCGCGTTCGGCCGCCTGGTGCAAGGCGGTGAACCGTGCCCACTGGTCGGGCGTCAACACGCGTTTCATGCGGAGCATCATCATCGTGTGTGACTTGTTCAACTCCGCCCGCGCTGATTCGACTCGCTCCACTTGATCCATCACCGAACCGTCGTCACCATGTTCCATGAGCCGTTCGAATTCGGCTTCGGCCAGGTCGAGCGCCTTCTTCTGGGCCTTCAATGTCGGTACGGCGGCCTGGAAGATCTCTTCAAGACGCCGGCTCTGCTCGGTCGACAGGCCGAGGTCGCGCCGGTACTGTTCCGATTGCCACCACTTCGACCCTTGCGCGGAGATCGGTTGAGTTACGAGACACCCGAGCGCCACGAGGGCCACGAACGGCCCGAGCAGATGCTTCGCTGTCATACCCTGCTGTCCGGCGATACGACTGATCGCCAAACGCCGTTTACTGCTAATCAGGCAAAGACATACGGTAACACGAACGGGGTGCGGCCGGGGTGTCTGAAAACCCCTTGGGCGGTCAGGGATTGGCGAGGATCTCGAGGCGGCGGATGACCTGTTCGACGAGGTTGTCCGGGGTTGAGGCCCCTGAGGTTAGACCGATCACCAGAGGGCCATTCCCCAACCATCCGCGGCCGACGACTTCCTGTTTGGCATCCACCGGTTTGTGGCGGATTTCGAGGGCCGAGACCAGGTGGTCGGGGTCGGCGATGTGGTAAGTGGGAAGCCTCCCCGCGCAAATCCGGGCCAAATTGCAGGTATTGCTGCTGTTGTACCCGCCCAGCACGATCATCAGATCGAGCGGTCGTTCGGCCAGGAGCGCGATGATGGCGTCCTGACGGTCCTGAGTCGCGCTGCAGATCGTGTCGAAGGCGCGATAGTGCGCGTCCACGGCGTCGCGACCATAGCGGTCACGGATCGCGTCGTGGAACATCTCGCCGATCTCCAGCGACTCGGAGCTGAGCATCGTGGTCTGGTTGGCGCATCCCAGGTGGACGAGATCGCGGTCTGGATCGAACCCCGGCGAGCAGGCGCCTTCGAAGGCGGCGAGGAAGTGCTGACGATCGCCGCCATCCCTGATGTAGCCGCACGCGACCGCTGCTTCTGCACGATCGAGCACCACCAGATAGTGACCGCCGGCGTGCTGAGCCTGTGACGCGGTGGCTCGTGTCTCCTCGTGGCGGAACTTCCCGTGAATGACCGATGTGAACCCGTCCTGCGCGTAGCGCTTGACGTTCTTCCAGACGTTGAGCACCGACCCGCACGTCGTGTCGACGAGCGTGCAGCCCCGCCCGATGAGCCGTTCCAGGAGTTCGACCGGGATCCCGAACGCCGGGAGGATCACCACGTCGTCGGGCGTCAACGCGTCGATCGTCGTCCCCGGGTCGCTCAGAAAACGGATCCCTTGTGCCCGAATCTGATCGTTGACGTGCGGGTTGTGGATGATCTCGCCGGTGAGATAGACCGGTCGATCCTGAAAACGTTGGCGCGCCTGATACGCGTAATCGACTGCGCGGTCGACGCCGTAGCAGAAGCCGAATTCGCGGGCGAGGTGCACACGAAGGCGACCCGACTCGAACGCGTAGTCTGCCGCTTTGATCTGCGCGATCAGATCGCTGTGATAGCTCGCTTCGAGTACGTGCGCGACTTCGTGGCGGCGGTCGAGGCCCTTACGAAAGATCAGCGGAGGCAAAGCAGCTAGCGATCGTCCCAGGCGCGGGGCGTCATCGCGTCGAGCGCTCGCAGCGATGCCGGTCCGGTGCTGCCGACCGCGGCCTCGATCTGTCCGAGGAGCTCGTCGTCGGAGAGCGACGCGGCGACGGTGCGAACCGGCGCGTGCTGATCGCCTGTGCGGACGGCCAGATGTGTCGCGACGGGACGCGATCGGGACAGCTCGTACGTCAGATGATCGGCGAGGATGCCGACCACGAACGAGGCAGCGATGGCACCGGCGGCGGCGACCCAGCGGCGCGACCGACGACGATGCACGCGCACCGGCACGCTCTGCGCGGCGGGGAAGGCGATGACGCGCGCCGGTCGTCCTTCGTGTTCGATCTGCTGCAGAATCTGCGCCTGTTGACGCGCGAGCCGCTCCGGAGGAAATGCCTCGTCGACCTCGGCGGTCAGCGAACCGTCGACGTCACTCAGCATCGAGGTCAGCGCGGCAATGCGGGCATCACAGTGCTTGCATTCGGCCAGGTGCGGTTCGCTCGTGCGATCGATACCCGCTAGAGACAGCTCGATCAGTTGGTTGTCGGTCAAGTGGGTACGGTTCATACAGCGGACCTTTCCCGATCGAGCAGCGACGACGGTGCGACGCGCGTGGCGCTCGAACTTTCACCCGTCAAAAGCTTGCGCAGCTTGCGCACCGCGCGAAACAGATGCACCCGCACCGTCGCTTCACTGAGGCCGAGCGCCTGACTGACTTCGCTCGTGGTCTGCTCGGCGACGTGACACAGCGTGAACACGAGCCGCTGACGATCGGGCAGGCGTTCGACCGCGCTGGCGATCTGACGGGCCCGCTCGCTCGACATCAAACGTTGCTCGGGGCTCGGCTCATCGGCAACCGGCTCCATCTGCACCATGTCGGGCGCCGATGGCATCGGCAGCGCCCATCGCAGCCGCCGCGCGCGTGCCTTGCGCAAGTCGAGGCATCCGTTGACGAGGATGCGGGTGAACCACACCTCGAACGGGAATTCCTCGCGATAGCTGGTGATGTGCGTAAACACTTTCAAGAACGCGTCCTGCACCGCTTCGTCGGCGTCGTGGGCATCGCGGAGATAGTTGAACGCGATCCGCACCGCGCGCCGCTGCTGTCGCGCCACCAACTCGGCAAAGCGTTCGCGCGCCCCATCGCGGTCGCCCGCCAGCACCAGTGCTTTGACGGCGGCGGCCACTTCCGACTCGCGTGAGGGTGACGCCTGGTGGGGCTTGCCTGGCGATTTGGCCTGCGCGGCCACCACCACCGCCTGACTCCGACCGTGCGTTGCAGCGCCTCGAGTGGGTGTCTTCATCAAGATTACGGCCGCCAGGAACGCGCGTTTACAGGACGGGGAAACTGATGTTTCCCCTTGATGACACTATACCTCGAATTGCACACGGTCTGGCCCGGTCCCTCTGCCGCCGCGCCCGTGGATGGGTTGACTTGATTCCAATGGCACCGGTACGATCTACCACTTCGCGCGAGGGTCGCGGGTCATCGTTGTCGATGATCGTTTCACCGGGACGATCGATCGCCGCATCAGGAGGAGCCACGTAGATGTCAATCCAGGTTGAGCGGGCGCATGGTCTTGAGGCACTGGGTCTCGTCAAATCCGGACGCGTCCACTGGAACCTGAGTCCTGCCGCGCTCTACGAAGAGGCGCTCCGACGCGACGAGGGCGTTCTCGCTGCGGAGGGACCGCTCGTCTGCAAGACCGGTCAGCACACCGGACGATCGCCCAACGACAAGTTCTTCGTGCGTGAAGCCAGCAGCGAGCGGCATCTCCACTGGGGAACCGTCAACCGGCCGCTCGATGAGTCGAAGTTCGACGTGCTGCACCGCGACATGATGGCGCACCTGCAGGACCGCGATCTCTATGTGCTCGACGCGTGGGGCGGCACCGATCCGAAGTACCGGCTGCCGATCAGAGTCGTCAACGAGTTCGCCTGGCACAACCTGTTCGCGCGAAACATGTTCCTCCCCGAGAACGATCCCGGCACGCGGGCCGCTCACCGGCCCGAGTTCACCGTGATCGACGCGCCGAGTTTCAAAGGCGATGCCGCCAGGCACGGCACCCGGGCCGAAGGCGGCGGTACCTTCATCGTGGTGCATCTCGGTAAGAAGCTGGTGCTCATCGGCGGCACCAACTACGCGGGCGAGATCAAGAAATCGATCTTCACGATCTTGAACTACACGCTGCCGATGCAGGGCGTCCTCTCGATGCACTGCTCGGCGAACATCGGCACCGGCGGCGACACCGCGCTCTTCTTCGGTCTCTCGGGTACAGGCAAGACCACGCTCTCGAGCGATCCCGAGCGACGGCTGATCGGCGACGACGAGCATGGCTGGAGCGACGCCGGCGTCTTCAACTGCGAAGGCGGCTGCTACGCGAAAGTGATCAAGCTGTCGGCCGAGGCCGAGCCGCAGATCTACGCGACGACCCGGCGCTTCGGCACCATCCTCGAGAACGTCGTCGTCGATCCCGACACCCGTGCGCTGAATCTCGATGACGCGTCGTTGACCGAGAACACGCGCGGCTCGTATCCGATCGATTTCATCGACAACGCCGAGATGTCGGGACGCGGCGGCCATCCCAAGAACGTGGTCATGCTGACGGCAGATGCCTACGGCGTGCTGCCGCCGATTGCGCGGCTGACGCCTGAAGGCGCGATGTATCACTTCCTCTCGGGCTACACCGCGCGCGTCGCGGGAACCGAGAAGGGCGTCACCGAGCCCAAGGCGACGTTCAGCACCTGCTTCGGCGCGCCGTTTCTTCCACTCAATCCGAACACCTACGCGAAGATGCTCGGCGAGCGGATTGCCGCGCATCAGGCGCGGGTCTGGCTGGTCAACACCGGGTGGACCGGCGGTCCGTATGGCGTGGGGAGCCGCATGAAGATCGCGCACACGCGCGCGATGATCACGGCGGCGCTCAACGGCCAGCTCGATCGCGTCGAGTATCGTCGCCACGCGACCTTCAACGTCGATGTGCCGGCCTCGTGCCCCGGCGTGCCGGATGCGGTGCTCGATCCGCGCAGCACCTGGCCCGATGCCGCCAAGTACGACCAGCAGGCCGCGAAGCTCGCGAAGATGTTCGTCGAGAATTTCAAGACGTTCGAAAACGATGTCGCCCCGTCGGTGAAGGCTGCTGGTCCAAAAGCTTGATGCTTTCCGAGAGGAGCAAGGGCCGCCGAAGGCGGCCCCTACGAGAATAGCAACGTGCCGCCTGAAGGCGGCCCCTACGTACGACACGTGGCCTACGAAGCCGTCATCGGTTTAGAGATCCACGCCCAGCTGCGCACGCAGACGAAGATCTTCTGCGGCTGCCGCACCGAGTTCGGTGGGCCGCCAAACTCGCAGGTCTGTCCGGTGTGCCTGGGTCTGCCCGGCGCGCTGCCTGTACTCAATCGCGTCGCCGTCGACGACGCCATCAAGGCCGCCCTGGCACTCGGGTGCCAGGTGCAGCCCGGCTCGATCTTCGCGCGCAAGAACTACTTCTATCCCGACCTGCCCAAGGGCTATCAGATCTCGCAGTACGAACGGCCGCTCGCGCTCGGTGGTGGACTCGACATCACGGTCGACGGCGTGAGGAAGCACGTCAGGCTCACGCGCATCCACATGGAAGAGGACGCGGGCAAGTCGCTCCACGAAGGCTTTCCCGATTCCGATCGCCGCACCTACATCGACTACAACCGCAGTGGCGTTCCGCTCATCGAGATCGTGAGCGAGCCCGACCTGCGGTCCGCGGCGGAGGCCGCCGAGTTCTTTTCGAGGCTACGCGCCATCCTCGTGTGGATTGGCGTGACCGACGGCAACATGGAAGAGGGCAGCCTCCGGTGTGATGCGAATGTCTCCGTGCGTCCTGCCGGTCAGACCGCGCTCGGCACCAAGGCCGAAGTGAAGAACGTCAATTCGTTCCGCTACGTCGAGAAGGCGCTCGAGTACGAGATCGAGCGGCAGATCGAGATCGTGGAGACCGGCGGCCGCGTCGTGCAGGAAACGCGTCTCTGGGATTCGTCGACCGGCAGGACGTTCTCCATGCGCAGCAAAGAGGAGGCGCACGACTACCGATACTTCCCCGAACCGGACCTCCCGCCGCTCGTCATCGACGAGGCCCGCATCGCACGCGTCCGCGCCACGATGCCCGAACTGCCCGAGGCGCGGAGCCGGCGGTTCGTGTCGCAGTATGCGATCCCGGCCTACGACGCCGGCGTGCTGACGCAGTCCTCTGCGCTCGCCGACTACTTCGAAGCGACGGCAGCCGCCGTCAATCCGAAAGCCGCGAGCAACTGGATCATGGGCGAGGTGCTGCGGACGATGAAGGAGCGCGGCCAGGAGATCGATGACGTGCCGCTGCGGCCGCCCGCACTGGCCGGACTCATCACGCTGATCGAGAAGGGTACGATCAGCAACTCGGTCGGCAAGGACGTGTTCGCGAAGATGTACGACTCGGGCCGCCCGGCCCAGGAGATCGTCGAGATCGAAGGGCTCGCGCAGATTGGCGACGAAGGCGCACTGACAGCGGTGATCGACGAAGTGATCCGCGTCAACGCCGATGCCGTCGCACAGTACCGCGGGGGGAAGCAACAGACCTTTGGCTTTCTCGTCGGACAGGTGATGAAGGGGAGCAAGGGCAAGGCGAATCCGAAGCTCGCGAGCGATCTGTTGAAGCGCGCGCTGGGCTGACGGACGGCGGCCGCAGCGGGCCCTTCGAAGCCGAAGGCTTCCTGCGGGGTGGGGCAAGGGCCCTCCCCGCGATTACAGCTTATGGCTGGGCTTCATGGTGATTGCCGCCAACCTGGGGCGGGACTTCCGGGGCCGTGTTGGCCGGGCGGCAATTCGATTTCTCCCGCTCCGCCTGTGCGCATTCTCTGGTTGCCGGGGGATTTGCCGCCAGGAGTAATCGGGGGGCTGATTGCCGCTCGGTACGCCGGGTAGACCCGGTCCGGAGGGCAGTGCAGTCCTGTATTGACAGCGCTGCGTTGACAGACGCTTGCTGCGCTGGCTAGACTTGGAATTAACCCAGGTTATGCCCGCGTTGCGGAAACGCCTCTCACGTTTCTTGACCGATTCGCGGCCGCCCTGCGACCCGGTTCTTCACTCTCTTTCGAGCTTCTATCGAGAAGAGTTCATCAGGTGCCAGCGCTGCCTCGACGCGCAGCGCGAGTACTACTCGGAGCGCACCATCAGTGATGTCGAAGAAGCGTTGACCAAGGTGATGTCGCAGCTCGATCGGTTGTGCACCGAGGGTCAAGCCGACCGGGTCGTGAGCCATGTGCTCAGACAGTTCGACCTGGTCACCGGACTTTCGGCCTGGTCTGATCCTCGGCAAGTGAACTGACGCCTTCTTCTGTTTCCCTCCCTCGACACCAACTGCGTTCTCTTCGACACGATCTAGACACGGTGCTGCGCGCGGCGATCGACGCCGTGAATGCCGGAGGTCTCGTGCGTCGCGCGCTTGCCGACGCCGACATCGCGGACGCGCTCGCGCGTGCCGCCGCAGTCGACGTGATCGCGGCCGGCAAGGCTGCGTCCACGATGATCACGGTATTCGCCGCGGACGTGAAAGTACGTATCAGTACCCTGATCGGGATCGGGCCTCGCCGCGCCGCCGGAGATTCTCCGCTTCCGCCGCATACTGTCTGGTATGACGCCGGACATCCGCTTCCGGACGTTGGCAGTGTCGCGGGCGCGCGTCGCGCGATGGATGTCGCCTCGGTGTCACCGCAGAATCATCTGATTGTCGTACTCCTCTCGGGTGGTGGCTCCGCGCTGATGGCGCTGCCGGCGGATGGGCTCACACTCGAGGACAAGCAGAAGACCGCGCGCACGCTGATGGAAGCGGGCGCGGACATCTACGAGCTCAACACGGTGCGAAAGCATCTGTCTGCAATCAAAGGCGGTCAGCTGGCGGCGGCGGCGCAGGCCCGCGTGCTCACGCTCGCCATCTCCGACGTCGTGGGGGACGACCTGTCGGTGATCGCTTCTGGTCCGACGGTGCCCGACGACAGCACCTTCGCTGCCGCGCTCGACGTGCTGACGAGACGCGGCGGGCAGACACGATATCCCGAAGCCGTGGTCCGTCGGCTTCGCGATGGTGCGGCGGGATGGATCCCGGACACCCCCGCTTCCGGCGATTCGCGACTCTCGCGCGCCACGGCGCGCGTGATCGGCGCACAGCGCGGCGCGGTTGACGGCGCACGGCGCGCCGCCGAGTCATTGGGCTTTCACGTGTCGGTCGTGGCCGAACCGGTGACGGGAGAAGCCCGCATCGCCGCGCGACAGCACGTGGAGCGTGCACAGCGCGCGATCGCGTCGCTGCCTCGCCCCGCATGTGTGATCGCCTCTGGCGAGACGACGGTCACCGTCTCGGGATCAGGAAAGGGCGGACGGAATCAGGAGTTCGCGTTTGCGATGGCGCAGGCGATCGGTCCGCTCGGGCCGCGCGTCGCGGCGGCCAGCATCGGCACCGACGGCATCGACGGCCCCACTGATGCAGCGGGCGCGGTCGTCGACGCTTCCACATTCGAACGCGCGCGGGCGGCAGGCATCGCCGAACCCGAGCGCTATCTCACAGACAACAACACGTACGCGTTCTTCGATCGGCTCGGCGATCTGATTCGCACCGGGCCGACCGGAACGAACGTCGGCGACTTGCAGGTGATACTTGTTGCGTAGTTCCGAAGATCTTCTTCAACGTGTTCGCGAGAACGTCCACCATCCGGCGACCGCTCGCGAACTGACCAGAGCCCTTCACATCCCGCGGGACGAGGTGCCCGCATTCAAACGACAGCTCAAGGCGCTCGTCGCCTCCGGCGATCTCCTGCGCATCCGCGGCAATCGCTTCGGCCTGCCCGACAAGATGGATCTGGTGGTGGGCACGCTCACGACCAACGCGGCGGGATTCGGCTTCGTCGTGCCGGAACAGGTCACGACCGGAGAGCGCGCCGACGTCTACATCCCTGCGACGCAGATTGGAGAGGCGATGCACGGCGATCGCGTGGTCGCGCGCATCGAACGACGCACCGACCGGGGCGTCGAAGGGCGCATCATCCGCGTGCTCGAACGTGCCAACGCGACGATCGTCGGCCGCTATGAGGCGGGCGACGACCGCCTCGGCTACGTCGTGCCGTTCGACCGGCGCGTGCTCGCGGATGTGCACGTGGCCTCGGGGCAGTCGTCGTCGGCAGAATCGGGTGACATGGTGGTCGTCGAGATCACGCGCTGGCCGACCCCCACCCGCGGCCCCGCCGGCCGCGTCGTCGAAGTGCTCGGCCGCATCGACGAGCCGGGCGTCGACACCGAGATCATCATTCGCAAATTCCACATCCCCGACGAACACTCGGAGGACGCCGTCGATGAGGCCCGCCGACTCGGCACGGCCGTGAAGAATCGCGACATCCGCGGGCGCACCGATTTTCGCGGCGTCACAACCGTGACGATCGACGGCGAGCATGCCCGCGATTTCGATGATGCGATCACGATCGAGCGGCTCCCGAACGGGCATTACTGGCTCGGCGTGCACATCGCCGATGTCTCGCACTACGTGAAAGAGGGCAGCGCGCTCGACGAGGAAGCCTATGACCGCGGCACATCGGTCTATTTCCCCGAGCGCGCAGTGCACATGTTTCCCTCAGAGCTGGCGACGGGGTTGTGCAGTCTCAATCCCCACGTCGATCGACTCGTCCAGTCGTGCCTGATGGAAGTCGACGGCCGCGGCACGGTCGTCCGCTACGAGATCCACGACGGCGTCATCAACAGCAATGCGCGCATGACGTACACGGCGGTGAATGCGATCCTCACCGATCGCGACCCTGCGGTGATGGAGCAGTATCGCGATCTGGTGGCGATGTTCCAGCTGATGCGGGAGCTCTTCGAGATCCTGAATCAACGACGACGCCGACGAGGATCGATCGACTTCGATCTGCCTGAAGCCGAAGTCATCCTGTCCGAGCTGGGCCAGATTGAAGACATCGTCGCACTGGAGCGCAACGTCGCTCACCGGCTCATCGAAGAGTTCATGCTGCTCGCCAACGAGACGGTCGCCGCGCATCTGGTCGCGCGCCACGTGCCAGCGCTGCACCGGGTGCACGAAGCGCCGGACGCGAAGAAGGTCCAGGACTTCGAGGCCTTCATTGCGACGCTCGGCTACGGCCTCGGGGCGGAAGGCCGCGCCCCCTCGCCGAAGGACTTCCAGAAGTTGATCGATCGCATTCGCAACAAACCCGAGGAACGTCCGATCGCGGTGCTCATGCTGCGGACGATGCAGAAGGCGAGATACGACGCGGCGAGCCTCGGACATTTCGGTCTCGCCGCGGAGCACTACACGCACTTCACCTCGCCCATCCGCCGCTATCCGGACCTCGTCGTGCACCGGATGCTCCGCGAATCCCGTCACACGGCGATGAGCGCAGCGCGACGCGAGGAGCTCGCTGATGAGCTGCCCGAAACGGCCCGTCATGCCTCGGAGATGGAGCGACGCGCAGACGACGCCGAGCGCGAGTTGCTACAGTGGAAGAAGGTCCGCTTCATGGCGGACAAGGTGGGAGATGAATACGACGGCTACGTGACCGGCGTCGCGGCGTTCGGTCTGTTCGTCGAGCTCGTCGATCACTACGTCGAGGGGCTGGTCCACATCTCCAGCATGGGCGATGACTACTACCGATTCGTCGAACAGCAGCACGTGCTCAAAGGGGAGAACACGAAGAAGGTGTATCGGCTGGGAGACCGCGTCCGTGTCCAGGTCGTCAGAGTGGATATGGAGCGACGGCAGGTCGATCTCGGGCTGGTCGAGATCCTCGAAGCGGTTCGGCGCGACGAGCGCGCGCGCGGACCGCATCGAAGCAAAGTGGCGCCGAAGAAGGAGCGGCGGCCGACGATGCGTCCCGGGAGGCGTGAGCGCCTCGCGAAAAAGCAGGGACGGCGTCGACGCTAGGACTTTTCAGCCCTAGGACTTTTCAGGCCCAGCGCCTTCTTTGGTGGCGTCCTTGAAGTTCCGGATGCCCTTCCCGATCCCACGCCCGATCTCCGGCAGTCGGTTCGCGCCGAAAATCAGGATGATGATGGCGAGAATGATGAGCAGCTCGGGAATGCCTATGTTTCCCATGTCACACCTTCCGCGCCAATTGTACCACGCGGGTGCGAGTGTCTTGGCCCTCGCCTTGAGCGCGCCGATCCTTAATTTTTCTTTAGAAAACGGCGTGTCTGCCCAGGAACGGGTGCCACAGTTCTCCACCGGCGTGCAGCTCGTGGAAGTCTATGCGACCGTGACCGACGCCCGCGGCGGCCTGGTCATGGGACTGACACAGTCGGACTTCGAGATTTACGAGAACGGGCAGAAGCAGGCCATTTCCACCTTCACGGCAGGAGAGTTCCCTGCGACCGTCGTCCTCGGGGTCGACCGCAGCTTCAGCATGGCAGGGGAGCCGCTTCGGCTCGCGAAACTGGCATCGCAGGGATTCCTCAGGCAGCTCCGGCCGACGGATCGATCGATGGTCGTGGCCATCAGCGACGAGGCTGAGATCATCGCGCCGATGTCGACAAATCGCGCCGCCCAGTCTGAGGCGATTGCCGCGCTCGATCCGTGGAGCAGCACCGCACTACATGACACGATCCTGCTGACGCTCGACCGTCTCGAAGGTGAGTCGGGCCGTCAGGCGCTCATCGTGTTCTCCGACGGCACCGATCGCTACAGCCATGCGACCGTCTCGGACGTGATCGACCGGGCCAGGCGGAGCCATGCGCTGATCTATCCGATCACGCTCGGAAAGAACCGCCCACCACTGGCCGCGGAACTCGCGACCCTGACCGGTGGGCGATCGTTTCAGCTCAAGGACGCGAAAGAGCTCGATGTGACCTTGAGCACGATCGCGCGGGAGATTCGCTACCAGTACCTGATCGGTTACACGCCGGCGACGCCAGTCGCCAAAGGCACGCGCGAATGGCGTTCGCTCAGGGTTGCAGTGAGGAATCAGGCTCCAGGCGTTCGGGTTCGAGCCCGAGACGGGTACACGGCAGAGTAGACGGGTCACGGGTGTGTCCCTTGCACAGGCCGAAATCTGCATCGATGGCGTCCTAAAGAAGACGGGAAGATACGGGATCCCCCCGAGCCTGAGGCACTCGTTTTGCACCCTTGCGGCCGCGGGTTCTGCGGTGGACAATAGATCCACTCTGTATCGTCCGATTAACTGACCATGGCGACGACGACCCAGCGCGGACAGCAACAACAGCCGGCACCCACGTCCTCGTCTCTCAGTCTCAGACCGGACGATCCCATTACGGTTCTCGGCGTTTTCGAGCAGCCCACGAACCGCGTCCGCAGCATGATGGGCGCGGGCCTGGTCATGCATCTCATCGTGATCGGGCTCCT
The DNA here is from genome assembly GCA_036407095.1 of Vicinamibacterales bacterium. Taxonomy (GTDB): domain Bacteria; phylum Acidobacteriota; class Vicinamibacteria; order Vicinamibacterales; family UBA2999; genus Gp6-AA40. The sequence continues at coordinate 89,906 of DASWZV010000058.1, forward strand.
CTTCCTGATCGCGGCGTTGCTGCCCAGACGCGCGTATGAGGCGATTCTCCCGGATCAACTGTCGGACAAGATCATCTGGCTTTCCGATCCGGGCCCCGGTGGCGGCGGAGGCGGCGGCAACAAGCTGCCCGACCCGCCGAAGAAGGCTGAGGTCAAAACTGAAAAACCGCAGAAGATTTCCGTACCCACCGAGCCCAAGCCGACGCCGGAGATCAAAAAAGAACCACCGCCCGTCCAGGCGTTGAACATTCCGGCCGTGCCGCTTGCCGCGGCACCCGTGACATCTCCAGGCGCGATCGAATCGAAAACGGACTCGGCGTCGACCGGTTCAGGTACGGGGACCGGCGCAGGTCCCGGAACGGGTTCGGGCCTCGGGCCCGGCTTCGGGGGCGGCGTCGGGGGCGGTGCCTATCGCCCGGGCAATGGTGTGAACCTGCCGCAGCCGGTCAAAGAGGTCAAACCGCAGTACACCGCCGACGCAATGCGCGCGAAGGTGCAGGGCACCGTCCTTCTGGAATGCGTCGTCCTGCCCAGTGGCGAGGTCGGTTCCGTCGAGATCGTCCGGTCACTCGATTCCACCTTCGGCCTCGATCAGGAAGCGATCAAGGCCGCGAAGCAGTGGAGGTTCAAACCCGGTACCCGGTTCGGCGAACCGGTCGCGGTGCTCGTCACGATCGAGCTGACGTTTACTCTGAGATAAAACTGGTCGGTGCGATCGAGCTGACGCGGTCGGTGCGATCCTGCTGACGGGGATTGGTGCGATCCCGAGTTCGATCGGTGCGATCGTGGGTTCGGTCGGTGCGCGGTCCGGCTGAAGCCGACTTCAAGATCGCACCGACAATCGGAAGGATCGCACCGACACAATCTACAAAAAGGCGGGCCTCCGAAGAAGCCCGCCCCACCTTTGACGTTTGACCTTTGACTTACTGAGGTCAGTACATCCCGCCCATGCCCCCGGGTCCACCATGGGCATGTCCACCCGCGGCCTCTTTCTTCTCCTCGGGAATCTCGGAGACGAGCGCCTCGGTCGTAAGCAGCAGCGACGCAATCGACGACGCGTTCTGCAGCGCGTTGCGAACCACTTTGGCGGGGTCGATCACGCCGGCCTTGACCAGGTCCTCGTAGGTCTCGGTCGCCGCATTGAACCCCTCGTCGTTCTTCATCTCCTTGACCTTGGAGACGATGATCGAGCCTTCCTGCCCCGCGTTCTGGGCGATCCACCGCATCGGCTCTTCGATCGCGCGCCTGATGATCGCGAGACCGACAGCCTGGTCGCCGTCGAGCTTCAGCTTTTCGAGCGCCTTGCTCGAGCGCACCAGCGCAACGCCGCCGCCGGGCACGATGCCTTCCTCGACCGCTGCCTTGGTCGCGTGCATCGCGTCCTCGACGCGCGCCTTCTTCTCTTTCATCTCGGTCTCGGTGGCCGCACCGACCTTGATGACGGCGACGCCGCCCACCAGCTTCGCAAGGCGCTCCTGCAGCTTCTCGCGATCGTAGTCGGAGGTGGTGTCCTCGATCTGCGCGCGAATCTGCTTCACGCGGCCTTCGATCGCGTTCGAGCTGCCGGCGCCCTCGACGATCGTGGTGTTGTCCTTGTCGATCGTGACCTTCTTGGCCTTGCCGAGATCATCGAGCTTGATGCTCTCGAGCTTGATGCCGAGGTCCTCGGTAATCGCGCGGCCGCCGGTGAGGATCGCGATGTCCTCGAGCATCGCCTTGCGGCGATCGCCGAAGCCGGGCGCCTTGACCGCGGCGGCCTGCAGCGTGCCGCGCAGCTTGTTGACGACCAGCGTCGCCAATGCCTCGCCCTCGATGTCCTCCGCGATAATCAGCAGCGGGCGTCCCAGACGGGCCACCTGCTCGAGCACCGGCAGCAGGTCCTTCATCGACGAGATCTTCTTCTCGTGGATCAGGATGACCGGGTTCTCGAGGACCACTTCCATGCGCTCCGCGTCGGTCACGAAGTACGCCGACAGGTAGCCGCGATCGAACTGCATGCCTTCGACGACGTCGAGCGAGGTCTCGAGCGTCTTGGCCTCTTCGACCGTGATCACGCCGTCCTTGCCGACCTTGTCCATCGCTTCCGCGATGATCTTGCCGATCGTCGAGTCGCTGTTCGCCGAGATCGTGCCGACCTGGGCGACCATGTTGCCCGACACCGGACGCGACATCTTCTTGATTTCGTCGACCACGACCTCGACGGCTCGCTCGATGCCGCGCTTGATCTCCATCGGGTTGGCGCCGGCGACGACGTTCCGCGCGCCTTCGCGATAGATCGCCTGTGCGAGCACCGTCGCCGTCGTCGTGCCGTCGCCGGCGGTGTCCGACGTCTTGCTGGCCACCTCGCGCACCATCTGCGCGCCCATGTTCTCGAGCGGATCCTTGAGGTCGATCTCCTTGGCCACCGTCACGCCGTCCTTGGTGATGGTGGGGGAGCCGAACTTCTTGTCGAGGACGACGTTGCGCCCTTTGGGGCCGAGGGTCACCTTGACTGCGTCGGCGAGCGCGTTGACGCCGCGGAGAATCGCCTGCCGCGACTGCTCGCCGTAAATGATCTGTTTTGCCATCTCCTAATCACTCCATCCGTCGCGCGGCCTTGAATCCGCGCGAAAAAACCGGCCGCGGAGTCGAACGACTCCGCCGCCTCTCGCGGGGTCTGCAGACCCCGCTCTACTTGGCGGCGAGCACCGCGAGCACTTCCTCTTCACGCATGATGAGGTAGTCCTCGCCGTCAATCTTGATCTCCTGGCCCGAATACTTGCCGAAAAGGATCGTGTCACCGTCCTGAACGTCGAGAGGCTGGCGCTTGCCGTCGTCCTTGACTTTGCCCTGGCCCACGGCAATGACCTTGCCCTGCTGCGGCTTCTCTTTGGCCGAGTCGGGGATGATGATCCCCCCGATCTTCTGCTCGCCTTCCTCGATGCGCTGAACGATGATGCGGTCGTGTAGCGGTCTGACTTTCATGTCTTCTCAACTCCAGAGTGTCTGGTAGTAGCGGGGCGGGGGCCCCTGGGTTTCCTTCGGGAATTCGCACGCCCAGGTCCTGAGTGCTGGCACTCATCCTGTGCAACTGCTAATTGTAGAGGGACGGAAAAAATCGTGTCAAGAGGCCGAACGCCGCAGATGGTACTCGGCGATCTTGCGGCTCAGCGTGTTGCGGTGCATGCCGAGCTGGTCGGCCGCGGCGCAGAGATTGCCGCCGGCTTTGACCAGCACGTGTGAAATGAACTTCTTCTCGAACTCGCGAGCGGCGTCCTCGTAGCGTACACCGCGGCTGACCATCTCGTCGACGAGCCGGTCGAGCTGTTCCTTCAGCGCCACGAGTCCAGATCCTTTCCGGTCAGGCGTCTGAACGCGTCGAGGTACTTCTCACGCGTGCGCGCGACGACCGATTCCGGAAGTGCGGGCACCGGCGGCTGTTTGTTCCAGTGGATCTGTTCGAGGTAGTCGCGGACGTACTGTTTGTCGAAGCTTGGCTGCGCGCCGCCCGGCGAGTACTGGTCCTTCGGCCAGTACCTCGATGAGTCGGGCGTCATCACTTCATCGATCAGGATGATCTCGTGCTCAGCGGTGAGCCCGAACTCGAACTTCGTATCGGCGAGGATGATGCCGCACGAGTCGGCGTGGCGAACACCATGATCGTAGAGCGCCAGGGTCAGCGCCTTCAGACGCTCGATGAGCGCCGGTCCCACGAGCCGCCCGGCGTCCGCTTCGCTGATGTTGATGTCGTGGCCGCTCTCGGCCTTGGTCGCCGGCGTGAAGATCGGCGAGGGGAGGCGATCGGATTCGCGAAGGCCCGGCGGCAGCGCGATCCCGCAGACGGTGCCGGTGGCCGTGTATTCCTTCCAGCCCGACCCCGACAGGTACCCGCGCGCGACACATTCGATCGGAACCGGCACCGTCTTGCGTACGAGCATCGAGCGCCCGGCGAGCATGTCCGCGTGCCGGTCGAGGCCCTGCGGATACGTCCGCGCGTCGACGCTGAGCACGTGATTGGGCACGATCGACCTGGTGCGCGCGAACCAGAACGCCGACAGCTGCGTGAGCACCTTGCCCTTATCGGGAATGCCTGATCCGAGCACGTAGTCGAACGCGGAAATGCGGTCGGTGGCGACCATCAGCAGCGAGTCGCCCAGATCGAAGATGTCCCGCACCTTGCCGTGTCGATGCGGAGCAAGACCGTTCAGCCGTGTGTCGATCAGGGGAGCTGCAAGCGGCAACGTGGTTGTTCCTGCCTCTCGACCCTCGGGTGACCTCCGAGCAGGGCGCCGGTCAAGGAAGCCGCGATCTTACCGGTGTGACAACACGTCCGCAACCGTACGCAACAGCACCGGCCTTTGACCCAGAAGAGCCTGATATATTGTGGGCTCCCTCATGCGACTACGCACCGCCATCGTTACGCTTCTCACCTTCGGGCTGCTCGCCTGGTTTCTGAAAAACGCCAACGTGGCTGATGTGTGGAGGCACGTGCGTCAGGCACGCGGCGATCTGCTCGTGTTGTCGTTCGGATTCGTGCTCGCGACGTACTGGGCCCGCGCGGTTCGGTGGCAGTACCTGCTGGAGCCGATCGGTCCCACGCGCTTCCGGACGGTGCTTCGGACGACGGTGCTCGGATTTGCCGCGCTGGCGGTTCTTCCTGCGCGCATCGGTGATGTCATTCGACCCTATCTGTTGTCGCGCAGGGAAGGCCTGCCGACCTCGGCGACGTTTGCAACCGTCGTGATGGAACGTGTGCTCGATCTCATCGCCGTGCTCGCGCTGCTGGCGCTCTACGTCTGGGGCTTCTCAGGAGTTGGCGCCTTGCCGGCGGTTTTCTTGCGTCCCGTCGAAGTGTCGGCAGCGATCGCCTCCATCGTCGCGGTGGTACTCCTCGTGCTGATGTGGATTCTGGCGACGCACCCCGAGCGAATCGGCGCGCTGGTCGGCATGGCCGCGCGCGTGCTGCCCGGGCGGCTGTCCCACCGGATCGAAGAAGTGGTTGCGGTGTTCAGCGGCGGGTTTGCCGCGGCGCGTGAGCCGCGCGCCATGGTGATGGCGATCCTCTGGTCGTTCGTCGTGTGGCTGGCGATTGCGGCAGAAGCGTGGGCCGTCACGATCGCGTTCGGGATTGCGATGCCGTTCGAAGGGACGTTCCTGCTCCAGGCGCTCCTCGTGATCGGCGTCGCCGTTCCCACGCCAGGCGGGGTTGGGAGCTATCACGCCGCGTATCAGTGGGGCGTGACGCATTTCTTCGGCGCGCAGAACGATCAGGCGGTCGCGGGCGCGATCGTCACTCACGGGATCTCGTTCGTGCCGATCGTGGCGCTCGGGCTGCTGGTCATGGTGCAGGATGGCCTGAGCGTGGCGCGCCTGAAGAACCTGGCCGGCGCGGCACGAGAGGAGACGCCGGACGGGTCGTATGACGTGAACGAGCCGCCGCTGCCACGGGCATCAGGGACGTCGCACCTGCAATGAAGTGCCCGTTCTGCGCACATCTCGGCGACAAGGTTGTCGACTCGCGCGAGAGCAAGGAAGGCGAGGTCATCCGTCGACGGCGCGAGTGTCTCGGCTGCGGACGACGATTCACCAGCTACGAGCGGATCGACGAGATCCCGTACATGGTGATCAAGAAGGACGGCACGCGCGAGCGATTCGAGCGACAGAAGCTCATCGCCGGCCTGTTGAAGGCGTGCGAGAAGCGGCCCGTCAGCATCGCCGCCATCGAGGGCGTGGCCGACAAGGTCGAAGCGACGCTGCAGGAGCGTCCCGAGAAGGAGATGGGCACGAACGAAGTCGGCGAGCTGGTGATGGACGAGCTCAAACGTCTCGACAAGGTCGCCTACGTGCGCTTTGCCTCCGTCTATCGTCACTTCCGCGACATCAGCGAGTTCATGAGCGAGTTGAAAGATTTGCTCAACTCGAAGGAGTAGGCCGGTCGCCACGCTTCGCAAGTCTCCAACGCCGGCCAAACCGGCGGCGCCGCCGCCGCGGCGAAGCTCTGCGCCGCAGGGACGCAAGCCGTTCCTCGACAACACGCCGCTGCTGCTGACCGGCATTCTCGCTCTCCTGCTGGCGCTCATCGGCCTGCTTGCGCTCGGCAGCCGATCGACGACGCTCGCGCCCGACTTTCTTGCCGACGTCGTCCTCTACGCGCTGTCGGCGACCAACCTCACGATTCTCGTCGCGCTGACGTTCGTGCTCGCCCGCAACATCATCAAACTGATCGTGGAACGTCGCCGCGCGCTCCCGTTTGCGCGTTTCCGTTTCACGCTCGTGACCGTGCTGCTCGCGATGACGTTGATTCCCACGGTGCTGGTGCTCCTGATCGGGAGCGAGCTGATTCGCAACAACGTCGATCGCTGGTTCAACGCCGATCTCAACGAGGTGCTGTCGTCGGCCAACGGCATCGCCGGCGACTACTACGCACAGCAGCAGCGGCTCGTGACCGCGCAGGCGCAGCGCTTCGCGCGTGCGCTCGCCCGGATCGATCTGGCCTCGGCGAGCCCATCGGATGTCCGCGATCTGGTGGCGCCGGACGTGCTCCAGGAGCGCATCGATCTCGTCGAGGTGTATCGCGTCTCGAATCGAGGACTGCTTCAGGTCACACCGTTTGTCGACGTCGCGGCGCCGTTGATTCCCCGACAGTACTCGCGCGCCTCGGCCGATCGTCTGGCTGAACGTACGGCATCGAGCGGCACGGAGAACCGCATCGTCGAGCAGGTGTCGGGCGGGGGCGACCTCATTCGCACCGCGATGCCGGTTCGCGTCACGCCGAACGGACCGGTCTCGGCGGTGGTGATTGCGAGCCGCTACCTGACGGATCAGTTTGCGGAGCGGGCCCGCGGCATGACTGCGGCGTACGAGGCCTATCAGCAGCTGCGCGTCCTGAAACAGCCGATCGCAGGCGTCTATCTCTCGTTCTTCCTGATGCTCACGCTGATGATCCTCGTCGGCGCGACGTGGATGGGCCTCTATCTCGCCAAGCGCATCACGCGGCCGGTGCAGATGCTGGCACTGGCGGCTGACGAGATCGGCGCGGGCCGGCTCGATCACCGGGTCGAGGCGGAGACCGGCGACGAGTTCGGCTCGCTCGTCGACGCGTTCAACCGGATGGCCGGTGAAGTCTCGGCCAGTCGTCGACGTCTCGAACGATCAGCCGTGGAGCTCGAGCGCAAGCACCAGGACGTCGAAGGTCGGCGTCGATACGTCGAAACGATTCTCGATCGGCTCGGGACCGGCGTGATCTCGATGGATGCAGGTGGCAGCGTTCGCACCTGGAATGCCGCCGCATCGCGCCTGCTCGGGGTCGATGCGCACGTCCTCGGGCGGCCGGCGGTGGCGGTGTTCGGGTCGCAGGAGTTGAAGCCGCTCGCGGTCGCGATCGAGGACGCGTCCCGCAATCGCGTGGACCCGCGCCCGCAGGACGTGTCGATTACCCGGGAAGGGCGCGAAGTCCACCTGGCGGTGATGGCCACACAGCTTCGCCGCGACGATGGCGGCAGCGACGGCCTGGTGATCGTGCTCGACGATGTCTCGCCGCTCGTGCGCGCGCAGCGCGTAGCGGCGTGGCGGGAAGTCGCGCGACGGCTGGCTCACGAAATCAAGAACCCGCTGACGCCGATTCAGCTGTGCGCGGAGCGCCTGCGCCGGCACTTCTCGCAGGCTCCGCCGCCGATGCGGAGCCTGGTCGACGAGTGCACGACGACGATCGTCGGCGAGGTCGAATCGCTCAAAGGCCTGGTCGACGAGTTCTCGCAGTTCGCGCGCATGCCGGCGCCGCGCGCCGTGCCGACCCACCTCCATGCCCTGCTCGACGACGTGCTCGCCCTGTATCAGGGCGTGTGTCCAGAGGTGGTGTTCCGCCGGCGCTTCGCGAGCGAACTGCCACAGGTGGCGCTCGACCCCGAGCAGATCCGGCGGGTCATCATCAATCTGATCGACAACGCGATCGAAGCGATGGATCGGCGGGGCACGCTCGATCTCGAGACCCATCACGATGCGGCGCGCAGAACCGTGCGCGTCGCGGTTGCCGACGATGGGCCCGGCATTCCCGCCGCAGGACGCGAGAAGCTCTTTCTGCCACACTATTCCACCAAGCAGCGCGGCAGCGGACTCGGCCTCGCGATCGTGCGCCGTATCGTCTCCGAGCACGGAGGCGGGATCGAAGTGACCGACAACCCGCCGCACGGTGCGCGCTTCGTGATCGAGTTGCCGTGTTGATCGATCCCATGACTCGGGCCGCCTGCCGCCGTCGCTGCTCTGCAGCTTCGGCGGGCCAGGGAAGGTGACCCCTACGTATGCCATCGATTCTGATCGTCGACGACGAGCCCGGCGTCCGCAGCGCGCTGACCGGGGTGCTCCGGGACGAGGGATACGACGTCGATTCCGCCGAGAGCGGCGAGGTCTGTCTCGAGCGGCTCGCCACGCAGGTCTACGACGTCGTCGTCCTCGACATCTGGTTGCCGGGGATGGACGGGCTCGCGACGCTCGCGCGCATGCGTGAGCGGCAGAACGATGCGCAGGTCGTGATCATCTCCGGTCACGGCAACGTCGAGTCGGCCGTGCGCGCCATCAAGATGGGCGCGTTCGACTTCGTCGAGAAGCCGCTCTCGCTGGAGAAGACGGTGCTCGTGGTGCGAAATGCGCTGCGGCAGCGGCACCTCGAGGCCGAGAACATCGCGCTGCGTGCCAGGGTCGATGCCCAGCACGTGATGATCGGCGAGAGCTACGGCATGGCGCGCTTGCGCGAGCAGGTCGCCATGGCGGCGCCGACCAATGGTCGCGTGCTCATCTTCGGCGAGAACGGCACCGGCAAGGAGCTGGTCGCCCGCAACATCCACGCGATGAGTCGTCGCCGCTTGGCGCCATTCGTCGAGGTCAACTGCGCCGCGATTCCCGAAGAGCTGATCGAGAGCGAGCTCTTCGGCCACGTGCGCGGCGCGTTCACGGGCGCGGTCGCAGAGCGGCGCGGCAAGTTCGAGATGGCGCACGGCGGCACGATCTTTCTCGACGAGATCGGGGACATGAGCCTGAAGACACAGGCCAAGGTCCTTCGCGTGCTCCAGGAGCAGGTGATGGAGGCGGTCGGTGGATCGACGCGGATTCGCGTCGATGCGCGCGTGCTGGCCGCGACCAACAAGGATCTGCCCTCGGAGATTCGCACCGGACGATTCCGCGAGGATCTCTACTTCAGACTCAACGTCGTTCCGATCTTCGTGCCGCCGCTGCGCGAGCGCGTCGAGGACGTGCCGCTGCTCGCCGATCACTTCATGGCGATGCTCGCCCGCGAATACGGACGGCGGCCGAAAGTGTTCGACCCCGATGCGGTGCGCGCGCTGCAACGCTACGCCTGGCCGGGCAACGTCCGCGAGCTGCGCAATCTCGTCGAGCGGTTGATGATCATGGTGCCGGGCGATCGCGTATCGTCGCGGGATCTCCTGTTTCTCGAATCGAGCGGTCCGCCGTCGGCCGCGGCGTTGACGACGGCGAAGCCGGCGATCATGGCGCCGCTGCACGACGCGAGGGACGAGTTCGAGAAGCAGTACATTCTCCGGGCGCTCGCGGCCCAGCAGGGCAACATGTCGCGTACCGCGGAGGTGCTCGGCGTCGAGCGCAGCAATCTGTATCGCAAGATGCGCGCGTTCGGCATCATGCCCGCGCGGCGGGTCGAGGAAGAGGAAGGTGCCTAGCGAACGCGGCCAGGCCGCCGCTCGTCCGCGCCTGCGTGCCGACATCCCGACGCCGGCGCTCATCGTCGATGCCGCGGCGCTCGATCGCAACATTGCGCGCATGGCGCGATTCTTCGCCACCGGGGGGTGCCGGCTCCGCCCGCACTTCAAGGCGCACAAGACTCCCGAGATCGCGCGCCGCCAGCTCGCCGCGGGATCGTGCAGCGGGCTCACCTGTGCGACCGTCGACGAAGCGGAGATCGTGGCGCCGTTCTGTGACGATGTTCTCATCGCCAACGAGATCGTCGGGACATCGAAATGGGCTCGAGTCGCCGCGATACGGCGGCGAACGACGGTCACGGTCGCCATCGATTCGGTCGAGGGTCTCCAGGGGCTTGCCTCCGCCGCGCGTGCCGAAGGCGTCCGCATCGGCGTGCTGATCGATCTCGACGTCGGGCAGGGGCGCTGCGGTGTCGCGCCCGGTGACGCGCTCCGACTGGCGCGACAGGCGGACGCGACCGGCGGCGTCGTGCTGCGCGGGGTCATGGGATACGAAGGTCACATACAGCCGATCCGCGATCGAGTCGAGCGTGAAGCTCGTGCACGGGAGGCGATGAGTGCGCTCGCCGCTGCAGCCGGGCAGGTGCGCCGGGCTGGACTCTCGTGCGACATCGTCTCCGCCGGCGGGACGGGCACCTACGACATCAGCGGCCGCGTCGACGGCATTACGGAGATCCAGGCCGGCTCATATGCGTTGATGGACACCCACTACGCGGCAGTTCAGGTTCCGTTCGAGCAGGCGTTCTGGGTGCTCGGCACCGTGGTGAGTCGGCCATCGCCCGATCGGTGTGTGGCCGATTGCGGCCACAAGGCGATGACCAAGGATCATGGGCTCCCGTCGGTGCACGGCATCGACGGCGCCAGGGTGACGGCGCTCAACGATGAGCACGCCACGATTGCGCTGCCACCTGCAGCGTCGATCGCCGTGGGCGATCTCGTACAGCTCGTGCCCTCGCACACCGATCCCACCGTCAATCTCCACGATGTGGTCTACGTCGTCGACGGTGAGCACGTGATCGATGTCTGGCCGATCGAGCGAGGCTATGCCGAACAGCGCGCCGCCCGCGCCGGCGCGAGGCAGCCCGCGTCACAGCCGGCGCGGTGATGCATGCTCACACCTGGCCGCGGCGAACGCACACTACGCAGACTTCGCGCGCTGTGCCTGGCGCTGCCTGAGACGCGCGAGACAGCCTCGTGGGGACATCCGAACTTCAAAGCGGGCACCCGCACATTCGTCGCCTTCGAACGGGTCAAGGGCCAACCTTCGATCGCTTTTCGACTCGAACCCGCCGACGTTGCCCGCCTGCTCCGGCGCAAGGAATTTTTCACGACGCCGTACGGGCGCGGACTGTGGGTCAGTCTCCGCGCTGACGGTCCTCTCGACTGGCAAACCGTGACAGACCTGGTCGATCGCAGTTATCGCGTCGTTGCTCTCAAACGGATGCTGCGCGCCCTCGATCTGCGATAATCTGGCGCCCCCCGAGCCCGCCGGAGAAAGGACGGTCACATGCGTTACACGATGATGCGAGGCGGTGATCAGGATGCGTTGATGGCGGGGTTGCTCGAAATGGCCGACATGCTCGACGCGAGCTTCGGGTCGCTCTCGGATGACGACGCTGCACGCCCCGGCCCCGATGGCGTGTCACCGGTGGAAATCTGCTGGCATCTCGCGGATCTCGAGGCCGAAGGCTACGCGGTGCGCATCAAGCGTCTCCTCGGCGAGGACCAGCCCAATTTGCCCGACTTCAATGGGGCGGCGATCGCGAAAACGCGAAACTACAGTCGTCTTCCTCTGGGCGATGCGCTCAACCTGTTTCGATACGTGCGACGTACGAACGTCGCCATCCTGCGGCGACTGACTGATGAACAGTGGAAGCGTTCGGGTACGCAGGAGGGCGTCGGCCGCGTCTCACTCTGCGACGTGCCGTCGATGATGGCCCAGCATGACGCCAGCCATCGCAAGGAAGTCACCGCGTGGGTCGCGAGTCGTGTGTGCAGTACGTAGCGTGCAGTACGTAGTGTCCGGCTTTAGCCGGACCGGTACGTCGTGTCCGCCTTCAGGTGGACCAAAGAGAATCGCGACATGGACTTGATCCTCAAGCCGGAGCAGCGCGAAGAAATCCTCCGAGCCGTCAGGGCCATCGAACGACAGCTCATGGACGTGCACGACACTCCCAACACACGAGCGATCTGGGTGATCAGCACGAACCTTGCCGCGATTCGGATGAAGCTGAGCGATCCACAGCCTGGCAGTTCGAACTAGCGTCTTAGAAAAAGAAATAACAGCCGACTGCGCCGACGATCGTCATCGACAATCCCCACGCGAGCAGCTTGTTGTAGGTGGGCCGCACCTGCGACGTATCTGAAATTCCAGCCAGGCACATCGCCCCTGTCGTCGAGAGCGGCGACATGTCCACCAGGTGCGCACCGATGTTCATCGAGGAGGCGACGCTGTACGCATCGCCGCCCAGTCGCGCAATCAGTCCGGGTACGGTCGGGAGGAAAGTCGGGAGCACCACACCCGATGTGCTGCTGTAGACCGAGATGAGGCCGGTGACAAACGCAATGACGCCCGTCAGCGTTCCCGGTGTCGCGATCTTCGCGAGCAGCTCGGTGAAGAGATCGAGGCCGCGAGTCTTCTCGAGCAGCGCGACCAGCACGCTCACGCCGCTGACCATGAGAATCGGCGTCCAGGGCATGCGACGGATCGACTGGTTGTGGTCGGCGATCTTCAGCGCAGCCAGCACGACGGCGCCGGTGAACGCCGCCATGCCGATGTCGGCCTTGAAGACCAGCACCACGACCAGCACGCACCCGATCACGAACAGTGTGACCCAGTGCTGCACCGTGAATCGAGTGTCGGCGGCGTCTGAATCTCCTCCTTGAAAGCGGTTCTTGAACAGCCGCCATCCGCCGAACAGGAAGTAGCCGGCAAAGGCGACCATCGCGTGTGCAATCAGATTGAGCACGTAGGTCCGCCACTCGTGGCCGGCGAGCCCGATGCCGTTCATCAGACGCGTGACGATGATGCCGGTCGGCGCGAATGGCGAGAGCGAACCTGATTGAGCGCCGTTGCCCACCATGATCGCCATGAGGAACGGTGGAATCGACGCGCGCATCCCAACCGCCATCGCCATGGGTGCGATCATCGACGCCGTGGCGACGTTGCCCGGTCCCGCCGACGCGATGAGGCCGGCCAGCGCGAAGAACATGATCGGCATGAGGCCGGTGTTGCCACGGCAGACCCGGACCGCTGCGTGTGCGACGCGATCCAAGGTGCCATTGAGTTGCGCCTGCGTGAAGAGCAGCGTGACACCGGCCAACGTCAGGAACAGCTGCACCGGAAAGCCGCCAAACACATCGGCGATCCGCATCCCGCCGAAATAGACGCCGACGATCCACGCCAGCGCCAGTCCGAGCACGCCGACGTTGACCTCGCTGAAACAGCTCACCACCATCGCGACGACCAGCGCCCCAAGCGACAACCACGCCAGATTCATGGCTCGATCAATCCCCGCAGCAGGACCGCAGGATGAACAGCGCTCTGCCCGGTGAAATCGTGGATCTGATGCCGGCACGACGTTCCGGCAGCGACCACGACAGCATTTGCCGCCTTCGCTCGAATGGAGGGAAACAGTTTGCGCTCGCCGATCGCCTGTGACACGTCGTAGTGCGTCTTCGCATATCCGAACGAGCCGGCCATGCCGCAGCATCCCGCATCGAGATCCACGACCTGCGCATTGGGAATCGTCGAGAGCAGCGCTTTCGACGATCCCACCAGACCCATCGCTTTCTGATGGCAGTGGCCGTGGAGCAGGATGGCGCCTGGTCTCGACCGAAGGGCAAGACGCGATGCGCGCGCGGCCACGAATTCCTCGAACAGGACGCTGGCACGGGCGACCGCTTCGGCCTTGCGCCGAGCCTCGCCACGCAACAGCGCCGGTGCATCCTCGCGAACGGCGGAGAGGCAGCTCGGTTCGCAGAACACGATCGGCCGTCCGGCCTCGGCGTCCGCGTACAACGCCTCCGCATTTCGCGCGGCCATCTCACGCGCGCTCGCAAGGAGGCCCTTGGAGATCTGAGGACGGCCGCAACAGTGGTTGCCTGCCAGCGCGGTGTGTACGCCTGCCGCCGCCAGCACATCGAGCGCGGCCTCGCCAATCTCAGGCTCGTAGTGATTCGTGAATGTGTCGTTGAAGAGCAGCACGTCTGGTGCGCTCGCGGCGCCCCGGCCGAACCGGCCTCGCACGCGCCGCGTGAGCGTGCGTCGCGTGAACCGCGGCAGGCGACGACGTCGATCGATCCCGACGATGTGCTCGTTGAGGACGCGAGCGGGTGCGCTACGGGCAACCCAGTTCGAGACCGGTGCCAGGCGGCTGCCCCAGACGGCCGCCGAATGTGCATGCCCGAGAACGCGAGCCTCGAGCGACGTGCCGTGACGCAGCCAGTAGTCGGCGAGGAACTCGCTCTTGAAGCGTGCGACATCGACACCGACCGGGCATTCGGCTTTGCACGCGCGGCATTCGAGACACAGATCGAGCGTCTCGTAGACGCCGCGATCGCCCAGCCCCGCCTCCCCGAGCCGGCCCGCCATCGTCAAGCGCAGCATGTTTGCGCGCCCGCGGGTCGAATGCTGCTCCTCGCGTGTCGCCATGTACGACGGACACATCGTGCCTTCGAGCGTCTTGCGGCAGGCGCCGAGCCCGCTGCACATCTCCACGGCCCCGGCGAGGCCGCCGCTCTCGAAGTCGAAAAACGTCATCGGCTGGATTGCCGAGTAGCGCGGGCCGTAGCGCAGGTTGGCGGTGAGCGACGGCGCATCGACGATCTTGCCGGGGTTGAGCAGGCGGTTGGGATCGAACGTGCGCTTGATCGCGCGGAACGCTTCGTACAGGACCGGCCCGAACATCTTCTCCATGAACGGGCTGCGCACGAGTCCGTCACCATGTTCGCCTGACAGCGCGCCGCCGTACTCGATCACGAGATTGGAGATGTCGTTGGCGATCGCCTCGAAGCGTTTCACCCCCGCCTCCGTCTTCATGTTGACGACCGGGCGCACGTGCAGACAGCCGACCGAGGCGTGGGCGTAGACGCCGGCCGTGGTCCCGTGCCGTTCCACGATGGCGAGGAAGCGCTCGATGTAATCGCGCAGGCGTTCGGGAGCGACCGCGGTGTCCTCCACGAACGACAACGACTTGGCATCGTCTTTCATCGCCATCGAGAGGCCGAGACCGGCCTCGCGCAGGCTCCAGATGCGCGCCTGTGCGGCGAGATCGAGGGCATGGTGATAGCGATAGCCGAAGTTGTGTTCGCGAAGATCGCGTTCGAGCGCCTGCAGACGCGGCGGCAGCTCGTCCGCCCGGTCGGCGTAGAACTCCACGCACAGCAGCGATGCCGGATCGCCGTCGATGAAGCTGCGTCGCAGCCCTTCGAGCAGCGCGCTCTGTCGTGTGTAGTCGAGGATCGACTTGTCCATCACTTCGACCGCCGATGGACGGTGCCGAAGAATGAGCGGGGCCGCGGCGAGCGATTCGAGAAGGCTGGCGAATTGAATCGCGAGCACCGCCTTGGCGGCGGGCAGCGGGACGAGATTCACTTTCGCGGAGAGCACGACCCCAAGAGTGCCTTCGGAGCCGACCATCAGCTTGGCGAGGTTGAACGGCCGATCGGCGGTGATGAACTCGTCGAGATTGTAACCGCCGACGCGGCGGAGCACTTTCGGAAAGCGGCGCACGATCTCGTCGCGATTCCGCGACGCGACATCCTGCACGATGCGGTAGCAGCGGGACTCGAGCGAGTTGCCCGCGCACTTCGCCTGAATCTCCTCGGGACCGACCGGGCCGAACTCGACGACCGAGCCGTCGGACAGCACGACCTCCTGCGCGATGACGTGATCGATCGTCTTGCCGTAGTAGACCGATCGCGCGCCGCTCGAGTTGTTGGCCATCATGCCGCCGATGGTGGCGCGGCTGGCCGTGGACACGTCGGGGGCGAACCGCAATCCATGCGGTTTCAGATGCGCGTTGAGCTCGTCGAGCACCAGGCCGGGCTCGACGCGAGCCCAGCGCTCGGCTGCATTCACCTCGAGGATCGATCGCAAGTACTTCGATGTGTCGATCACGAGCCCTGGCCCGATAGCTTGACCGGCCTGTGATGTTCCACCGCCACGCATCGTGATGGGGCAGCGGAATTTCAGGCAGAGTCGAACGAGCCGGACCAGATCCTCTCTGGACTGCGGGAGCGCGACCCCGAGCGGCTCAATCTGGTAGACGCTGGCGTCGGTCGCGTAGAGCGCGCGCGAGACGCGATCGAACCGAAACTCACCTTTGACCGTGCCGGTGAGCGCCCGTTCGAGCGCGGCGATATCGACATGGCGAACGTCGGCGCCCGTCTGCGACGCCGGATCCTGCGCGACCGTCATAGCGCGCCGAGTCCCTCATGAAGCCGATCGAGCCCGCGCGTCAGCGTCTCGCCGCCGCTGGCGAACGACACCCGGAGCGTGCCTTCGCCGCCCGGGCCGTACGCGGCGCCATGAATGACGGCGACGCCAGCCTCCATCAGTAATCGCTTTCTGATCTCGTCGGACGGGACGCCGGTGTCGCGCGCGTCGACCATCGCGAAAAAGCCGCCCTCCGGAGCCAGGACTCGCACGCGACGCACCGACGCGAGCGCGTCGAGCACGCGTTGGCGACGTCTCGCGTACTCGGTCCGCATGTCTGCGACCGCATCCTGTGGACCGGTCAGCGCCGCGGCCGCCGCATCCTGAATGAACGTCGCCGGCCCACGGCTCGCTTGCTGCAAGTGGAGGAACATCGCCTGCGTGATCGGCTCCGGCGCGGCGCAATAGCCGACACGCCAGCCGGTCATGGCGTAGGTTTTCGAAAGGCTGTTGATCACGATCGTGCGCGCCCTGGCCTCGGGCGAGAGCGCGGCCGGAGACAGATGCGTCGATCCGTTGTACGTGATCGCTTCGTAGATCTCGTCGCTGAGGAGCGTCAGCCCCCGGCGTACCACGAGATCGGCAACCGCCTCCAGCTCGCGTCTGCGCATGACCGTGCCGACCGGGTTCCACGGCGTGTTGAGCAGCAGCACCCGCGACTTCGACGTCAAGGCCGACTCGATCGCTTCGGCCGTCAGCGTAAAGCGGCCATCGTCGATCGACGATCGCACAGGCCTGGCGCACCCGCCCGCGAGCCCGATCGGCGAACGATAGGCGTCGTAGATCGGATCGGGAATCAGAACCTCGTCGCCCTCGTTCACCACCGCCATGAGGGCAACGTAAATGCCCAGCGTCGCACCGGTCGTCACGAGAATCTCCGAACCCGGGTCGTAGCTGATCCCGTTGTCGCGCGCGAGCTTGGCGGCGATCGCCTCACGCAGCGGCATCTCACCGCGATTATCGGGATATCGCGTGCGTCCCGCCCTCATCGCCTCCACCGCGGCATCGACGATATGGGCGGGCGTATCGAAGTCGGGCTCACCGCGCATCAGCGACACGATCGTCCGACCGCCGGCCTGGGCCTCTCGGATTTCAGCGAGAACTCTGTTGACGGCTGTAGGCGATAGCTGACCGGACCGGCGGGATGGTTGGATATGTGACAGGAACCGGAGTGTAGCTTGAAAGTCGTACGTTTGCACCGTCGTACGTTGGGGCCGACTTCAGGCGGCCCCGTTTTGTTTCATCGCAGCAGCCTCGATCGCAAGCACAGGAGAGCTCGGAGGAACGCTGCGAGCCCGACTTACCGCCCGATCCAGTAAGCGATCTTGAACAGGATGATGTCATCGCCCGGCGCGCCGAACATCCTGCGCACGTCCCGGCCTGGGGCGAAGATGCCAGGGTCGCTCGTGTCCTGCTGCTGTCTCGTCCAGACGGCGTAGAAGTTCGAGCCGGGGCGGAGCTCCCATCTGAAGACGGCGTTGAGACGCAGCGACTTGAAGTTGTAGTCGGGATTGTTGAAGGTGAAGGGAAGCGCGGCGCCGGAGTTGCCGTCGGGATCCGCGGTATACGTCTGCGCGACCGGATCGAACGACAGCGTGCTCGGCCCTTGTCCGTAGTGAAGGAAATCCAGCGTCCTCGGTCGCGCCAGCTCTTTGAACCCGACGTAGTCACCGGTCGCGACGAGTGGCTGCATGTAGACCTGCAGCGACACGTGCGGCGTGAAGATGACGTTCGCGCGCGTCGTCATCGCGAGCTGCCACTGATCGATGCCGGCGAAGACGTAGCGGCCGCCATAGGTCGCGAGCGCGGTAGGGTCGACAACGGTCTGCACGTACTGCGCGATGCCGTAGGACCGGTTCCATTCTGGGCCAACCGAGACCAGCACGCGGTCGGCCGGTTTCACATTGAAATTCAGACCGACACTTCGGCTCCAGCCTCCGCGCACGTTCCAGCTGTACGAGTTGTTCACATCCATCGAGAACGGTTTGCGTCCGTCGGTCCCGAGGTTCCAGTTGATCCCGCGATCGGCGGCGTTCTCGGCGAGCGGGCCGCCGCGCGTCAAGCGATCGTCCAGCGACCGCCGGTTCACGATCGCGTTCACACCGGCGTTCCAATAGTTCATGAAGGTGAAGCTCGCGTTGCCCATAGTGCCGTCGCTCTGGAGCTCTCGGTTGAAGTTCCACACCCAGAACTTCGAGAGCCAGAAGTTGCGCGATCGAATCACTTTGCCGGGAGTGACGTTGCGCCACTGGATCACGCCGTGCGCGCCCGCCCGATCACCTGTGGTGTGAAAACCGAGATCGTTCGATTCGAACCCGGGACTCACGCCCCACAGAGAGGCGTTCACTTGGACGAGGCCGCTGTTGCGATTCAGGCTCAATCGACCCGAGTAGCCATTCAGCGACGTGGCGGTGGGATCCAGGTGCACATGCGGTGCATCCGGGCGCTGGTAGTACCGCTGGGGCGCTCGCTGAAGCGCGAGGACGGCGTCACGCGAGCCGTCGACGTGGCTGCCTTCGAAATTCCCGGTGATCACCCAGTCCTTGTCGTGATCGAGAAAGACATAGCCGTCGCCGCCGACGATGTACGCGCCGCCGACGAGCGCGGCCTCCGCGACCGGCTCATCGAGACGGCGTGAGACGGCGGTGGTCACAAACCCGGCGCCCGCGCGGCGGCCGATATCGCGCTGCACCCGAGCGACCGCGTAGTTCGAGAACGGCTCGACGAGTGCCTTGCCGTCGACGAAATCGGTGCTCGTTCGCGCCGTCTCGCGGCTCGTGATTGCCTCGAGCAGGCCAACACTCCAACCGCTGCTCGTTTTTCCTGTGAGCTTGGCGGCCCCGAGGATCGTCGTCGCTGTCGGCGGATCGACGAAGTCGCCCGAGGCCTGCAGTTGCGGCGCGCGCCCGATGCGGCGCGAGTAGAAGACCTGCGGCTCCGAGTTGTTGAAGCCCCAGAAGCTGTTCGATCCGAGCCGGCCGAAGTTGCCGAAGATCTGCGCGCCCTCGAGGAAGAAGGCCCGCTTCTCGGGAAAGAAGGTCTCGAAGGCGCTCAGGTTCACGACCGCGGGATCGACCTCGACTTGTCCGAAATCGGGATTCACGGTTGCGTCGACGGTCAGATTGCTCGTGAGCCCCCACTTCATGTCGAGCCCGGCCGAGGCAAACATGCGTGAGCCGTCGTTGAACGGATCGCCCAGCTTCCCGGGCGTGACGAACTCGGTACGTCCGGCGGTGTAAGGAAGCAGCTCGAGACGGCGAGCCGGCGTGAGGCCGTCGAATCCGGTCAGGTCGACCATGCGCGAGACCAGGCCCGTCTGGCTCTTCGGCACCATCTCGAGCCACACGGACTCGTTCTTCCGCCGGATGTATCGCGCGATATTGATGCCCCACGTCTGGTGATCGCCCGAGGGGAAGCGGAGCTGCGACAACGGAATGCGCATCTCCACCGACCACCCGTCGGCATCGAGGCTGACACGCGATTGCCACACGGCGTCCCAGCTCATGTCATTCCAGGTGTCGTTGTAGAGCACGCCATCGCTCTGCACGTTCGAGGCGGTCACCTGGAACATCGCTCCCGTCAGGTGGTCGTGCATCGGATCGAGATAGATCGTCAATCGGTCGGCGTCGGCATCGCCGTCGCGCGTCGCCAGCCGCCTGCTGACGCGCCTCGCTTCACGATCGAACAAATGAGCTCCGACGTAGAGCGCCGAGTCGTCGTAGAGCAGCCGTATTTCGGTGTGCTCGGTCGCCGGCTTGCCTTCATCGGGATCCTGTTGCGTGAACTCCTTCAGGACTTCGGCCGAGGACCAGACCTCGTCGGTCAGCTTGCCGTCGATGACGGGTGCGCGCGCGACGCGCGTCACGTGAAACGTGCGCACGGTTCTCGCGGGTTGCGCCGCACCTGGCGCAGGCCAGCCGAGGAGCAGGCCCGAGGCCAGCAGTGTCACGCCGCGAGTACAGATCTCACGGAAAGCAGGCGGCACGGCGCGGGCCACGCAAGAGAGGTGCCGCCCGCAACCATATTCGTAGAGCGGGGGCTTCAGCCTTCAGTGACTACTCCTCATTGCGGAGACGACGCTCGAGGATCTGCGACGGCGAGAATCGCTCGAGCTGCAGGTAATGCTGCGCGGCAGCGACGAGCGCCGCCTCGGGAGTCAGTCCGATGATCTCGCTCTCGAGGATGCTCACGCCATAGCGTTGCGCTTCGCGCGACACCGCGTCAAAGACCCGGTGGATCGGCGTCTTCTCGTGGTCCGTCAGGTTCATCGACACCTGAACGATGCCGCGATCCTCGAGCGCGATGCCCATCGCTTTGACATATCTGAATCCACCGCTGCTGTGGCGCACCGCCGCAGCGATCTTCTTCGCCACGTCGAGACGATCGGTCGCGAGGTTGACGTTGTAGGCGATGAGCGGCATCCGCGCACCGATCACGCTGGCACCTGCCGTCGGGTGCGGCCGGGGAGGACCGAAGTCAGGCGCCCATTCCGGAGCACGAATCTTGGCAGCCAGCCCCTCGAACTCGCCACGACGGATGTCCTCGAGGTTGCGGCGAGACGCGCGCGAGGCGGCTTCTTCGTAGAGAAAGATCGGGATCTGGAAGCGCGACGCGACCTCAGACGCGACGTCCTTCGCGAGCGCCACGCAGTCGGCCATGGTGACCCCTTCAATGGGGATGAACGGCACCACGTCGACCGCCCCCAGACGCGGATGCTCGCCGGTGTGCGATCGCAGATCGATCTGTCGCGAGGCCTGATCGAAGAGGGTGAGCACGGCCGCCTTGAGCGGCGCCGCATCGCCGGCCAGGGTCAGGACCGACCGGTTGTGCGACGGATCGGACGACCAGTCGAGGAGTCGCACCCCGGCGACGTGTGCGACGGCATCGGTCATCGACTTCACCACGTCGGCGCGACGGCCTTCGCTGACGTTGGGGACGCACTCGATGATCGCCACGTCCTGCTTGTATCACAGCCGGTCTCGACGCGATCGATCGCGTCCGCCACGTTCGAAGTGTCGTTGACCCATGCGTGGAATTGCCCGATAATCATGCGACCACGGCGCCCGTGAGGCCGTGGGAACACAATTCCACCAGCGGATGTCCGAACCGCTTCGCACTGATCCGGCAGATCTCCGCCCGCGGCAAGGCCCCGCCGCACAGGACGGCCCGCTGAGCGAGGCCGATCGAGCCGCGCGCATCGAGGAGCTCCTGCTGTCCGGCCTCGATCAGTATTTCGGTGGTCATTACGAACAGGCGATCAACATCTGGACGCGAGTCGCGTTTCTCGAGCGCGGGCACGGCCGTGCCCGTGCGTACATCGAGCGCGCGCGCGACGCGCTCGCCGAGCGCCAGCGGGAATCGGAGGAGCTGCTCCATACCGGCGTCGCCGCGTACCACGAGGGCGACCTCGAGAAAGCCCGTGAGCTGTTGACGCGGGCCGTCGACGCGGGCGGCCCCAATGAAACGGCGCTCGTGTTTCTTCAGCGCGTCAGCCACGCCGATCTCGCGTCCGAGCCACCACCCTCCGCCTCCGCGCACACTCGTCGCCGCCGTCCCGACGCTCGTCGTCCCGCGGGGGAAGGGTTGCGCACGGGGTGGTTTCTGACGATCGGTGCCGCCGCTCTCGTCTCGGGCGTCATCGTGTTTGGCGCGCTTGCCGTGCGCTCGTGGATCGTCGAGTTGCCGGTCTCGGGCCCGTCGACTGAACGGGCGCTCGCCGATCCGCTTCCGGTGGTGCGCGGGTCCGATATGCGGCTCGCCCGCGCGCGTGATCTGTACTCGCGTGGACTTCCGCACGATGCGCTTCGAGTGCTCGGCGAAGTGGACATTGCCGATCCGCTGCGTGGCGAAGCGGATCGGCTGACGGCTGACATCCAGCGCGGCCTGCTCGGCATCGTTCTGCGGGAGTCGACCGCCCCGGCAGCGGGGGGAGACGGGCGATGAAGTGTCCGAAGTGCAACTATCTCGGGTTCGAGACCGGCGACCGCTGCAAGAACTGCGGCTACGATTTCTCGTTGCTGGCATCCGGATCTCCATCCATCGATCCCGGGTTGACGATGCGCGAGGCTGCCGGCCTTCAGCCCCCGCACGACATCTGGCTCGAGCGAATCGAACAGGGCCCGGGCACCGTCGCCCTGCGAACCGCGAAGGAACCTATGGGTGCGTCGAGCCCTCCGACCGCGGTGGCGACCGCCGCGCCGCCGCCGCCGCCCGTGCCGCAAACGCCCGACCTGTCGTTCCCACTGTTCTCGTCGCACGGCGAGGAAGACGACGAGCCGCTGATCAAGGTGCCCTCGGCGCCTCGGCCGCCGTTGGCAGTTCGACGCACGCCGGATCTCCCGGGGCTCAGGACGTCGACGAGAGTGCTCGACCCACAGGGAGGGCGCCTGACGCTCGAACCGTCGGAGGTGTCAACTCACGAACTGGCAGAACCGGCTGTTGGTGCCACGGACGAACTCGCGCGCGACGTCGTGGTCTCGAGTCCGACGCGGCGTGCGGCCGCGGGCCTGATCGATCTGGCGATCCTGTCTGGCGTCGACTTCCTGGTCGTGTATTCCACACTCCGGATGTCAGCGCTCACGCTCAGCGACTGGGGGCAGCTGCCTCCGGTGCCGATCCTGGCGTTTCTCGCGCTCGTGAAGCTGTCGTATTTCGGCGCGTTCACCGCCGCATGCGGGCAGACCATCGGCAAGATGGCGATGAAGATCCGGGTAGTGGGTGAAGACGGTCCGCTCGACCCGGCACGGGCGGCACGACGCACGCTCGTCAGCGCAGTGTCGCTGCTCGCCGTTGGTGCGGGCTTCATTCCTGTTCTGGTCGATCCCTACCGTCGCGCACTGCACGACCGCGCGGCCGGGACCCGCGTCGTAGAATTGCCACCCGTATAAGCCCCCGTAGATCAAAGGTCAAAAGGCAAATGTCAAAGGTAAAGTCAAATGTGTAGGTGTAGGTGTAGTCACCTTTAACCTTTGACGTTTGACCTTTGACCTACAAGATCTCAGTGATGCGTCGGCTTGGCGTGTTCATCGCCACGTGTGGGTATATCGGGTACGCGCCATTTGCGCCGGGCACTTTTGGCTCGGCCGCGGGTCTCGTGGTGTTCTTCCTCGTTCGAAGGACGGGGTCGATCCCGATCGAGCTCGCGCTGATCGTAGTGTTGTTTGCGATCGGGGTCTGGAGCGGGAACGAGGCGGAACGGCATTTCGGCCGGGTCGATCCAGGCCCGGTCGTTCTCGACGAAGTCGTCGGGATGTTGATCACGCTGGCGCTCATTCCCGTGAACCTGGCCGGAGCCATTGTTGGCTTTCTGCTTTTCCGCGTGCTCGATGTCTTCAAGCCGTGGCCGTCCGGCCGCTTCGAGCGACTGCCTGGCGGGCTCGGCGTGATGGCGGATGACGGCATGGCCGCGATATACGGCAATCTCGTGATGCGCGCGCTGATCGCGCTGGCGCCTGGATGGCTCGCATGACGCTCCTCTCGCGCGCGGCGATCATCGCCGTCGGCAGCGAGCTCCTGTCCCCATCGAAGGTCGATACCAACTCGCTCTTCATCACCGAGCGGTTGAACGAGCTCGGCATCGATGTGACCTCGAAGGCGATCGTCGGCGACCATCGCGACGAACTGATGCGGCTGCTCGTCGCCGAGCTCGAACAAGTGGATCTCGTCATCCTCTCCGGCGGTCTCGGCCCGACCGAGGACGATGTGACGCGCGAAGCCGTGGCCTCGGCGTTGGGGCGCCCATTGGCTGAAGACGAGACCATCACTGCGTTTCTGCGGGCCCGCTTCGCCGCACGGGGCTTCGCGATGCCGATGCCCGAGAACAATCGCCGCCAGGCGATGGTGCCTGCCGGAGCGCGCGTGATCCAGAACACTCGCGGCAGTGCACCAGGCTTGTGGATCGATTACGACGATCGTGTGGTCGTGCTGCTGCCTGGCCCGCCGCGCGAGCTCAGGCCGATGCTGACCTCGCTCACCGAAGGATGGTTGCGCGAGCGCGCGTTCGGGGCGCCGCTCGTCCGCCGTCTCATCAGGATCACCGGGCGCATCGAATCGCAGGTCGACGAAGTGCTCAGCCCGCTCTACAAGACGTGGGCAGCGCGAACGCCGTCTGTCGCCGCGACGATTCTCGCGACACCGGGCGCGATCGAACTGCACCTGTCGACCCGACACGCCTCCTCTGCAACCGCGTTGCAGGCACTCGATGCCGCGGTCGCAGAGGCGGTGGCGGCGGTCGGCTCGGATGCGTACAGCACAGACGGCCGTCAGCTCGAGGAGATCGTCGGCGAACTGCTGGTTGAGCGAGGTCTGCGTATTGGCGTCGCCGAGTCGTGCACTGGAGGGCTCATCACGTCGCGGCTGACCGATGTTCCAGGCAGCTCACGCTACGTCGATGCGTCGATCGTCACGTACAGCAACGACTCGAAACACGATCTGCTGGGCGTGCCGTCGGCGCTCATCGAACGGCACGGTGCAGTCAGTGAACCGGTCGCGATCGCGATGGCCGATGGCATCAGACGACGCGCGCCCGCGGATATTGGTGTTGGCGTCACCGGTATCGCTGGTCCCTCAGGCGGCACTCCGGAGAAGCCCGTGGGTACGGTGGTGATCGCCGTTGCGACCGCATCCGATCAACGCGTCCGTACGTTCCGGTTTCACGGCGAGCGAGCGCAGGTGAAGTTTCAAGCGGTGCAATCGGCGCTCGACATGGTCAGGCGGATGCTGCTCGATGCGGCTGTTCACCGGCATTGAGCTCGATTCCGCGGTCGTCGGTGCGGCCGGCGATCTGCTCGACGAGCTCGCACGGCGGGCCGCGCGCCAGGCGCCCCGTGCACGGGTTGCGTGGATCACGCCGGAGCGATTGCACGTGACGGTGCGATTCATCGGCCACACCGATGAGGCTGGCTACGCCCGCATTCGTGCTGTGCTCGAGCCGCCGATCGAGGTCCAACCCTTTTCGTTGACGGTCGAGCGGCTCGGCTGGTTTCCGCCGAGTGGACAGCCGAGGGTGCTCTGGGCTGGACTTGCCGGAGATCGCGCAAGTCTGGACGCGGTCGAGCGCGAAGTCACCTCGCGGCTCACGCAAGTTGGTGTCCCACCCGAGGCCCGCGCCTACGGTCCGCATCTGACGTTGGGGCGTGTCAAGGAGGCGGCCGGGCTCAAAGCCGCCGCGCTCTTTCGCGATCTCACAGACGTCGTGCTGGGCACGACGGCGGTCGGGGCGATTACACTGTTCGAGAGTCGCGTATCTTCAAAAGGGCCGACCTACCTGCCGATGCAGAAGACGCGTCTGAACAAGACATGAACGGTGCCATCGTCATCATCGCGGCCTATCTGATGGGGTCGATCCCATTCGCGTTGCTGTTATCGCGACGTCATGGCGTCGATCTGCGTGACGTCGGGAGCGGCAACGTCGGCGCGACCAACGTGCTGCGTACGATTGGCGTTCGTGTCGCCGTCGTCGCGATGCTGCTCGACGCGGCAAAGGGAACCGCGGCGGTCCTCATCGCGCAGCGGCTCGCATCGGGTATCACGCTGCCCGTGGCCGCGGCGCTCGCATCGATGCTCGGCCACGTCTATCCGATCTGGTTGAAATTCCGAGGCGGGAAGGGGGTGGCCACGGCAGCCGGCGCCTTCGGCGTGCTGACACCACTGGGGCTCAGTGGCGCCGCGGTCGTGTTTCTGCTGGTGGTGTGGGTCACACGTTTCGTGTCTGTCGGCTCGATGATCGGCGCGATCACGCTGGTGGGGATCACGCTGGCGAGCGACGCGCCGATGATCGTCGGCGCGGGTGCCGCGGTGGCCGCGCTCTTCATCATCTACGGTCATCGCGCGAACCTTGCCCGACTCACCAAAGGCACGGAACGGCGGGTCGGTCAACCCGTCGATTAGGAGGAGCTCATTCCGTCCGTCACCGTTCTCGGAGCAGGAGGCTGGGGCACATCGCTCTCGATCCACCTCGCGCGGCTGGGACACGACGTCAGTCTGTGGGCTCGCGATCCGTCGCTCGCGGCGGAGGCGGAGGCGCGTCGCGTGAACGCGCAGTATCTGCCCGGCATTCAGTTCCCGGCGAATCTCCACGCGACCGGCCAGTTGTCGACCGCGCTTCAGGACGCCGAGCTCGTTGTCGCGGCGCTGCCGTCGCACGGGACGCGGGACATCCTGCGCCGCGCCGCGGCACACGTGCGTCCGAGCACGATCGTGGTGAGCGCGACCAAGGGCCTCGAGCGCGACACGCTCTTTCGCGGGTCCGAGATCGTCAATCAGGAACTGCCGGACGTCCGTGTGGCGGTGTTGTCCGGACCGAGCTTCGCCGTCGAAGTCGCACGAGAGCTGCCGACCGCGGTCTGCATCGCGTCGACCGATCCGTCCGTCGTCGAGGTCGTTCAGGCGGATTTCAAATCACCGTACCTCCGCCTGTATGGCACCGACGACGTGCTCGGTGTCGAGATCGGCGGGGCATTGAAGAACGTGATCGCGATCGCAGCGGGTGTCGTCGAGGGGCTCGGCCTCGGGCACAACGCGCTGGCGGGCCTGATCACACGCGGTCTGGCTGAAATGTCGAGGCTTGCCTGCGCGGCCGGGGCCAAGCGCGAAACGCTGGCAGGTCTGAGCGGTCTGGGCGATCTCGTGTTGACGTGCAACGGCACGTTGAGCCGCAATCGGCATGTCGGGATCGAGCTCGCGCATGGCCGTGCGCTGCAGGACGTGCTCGGTGAGATGAAGATGGTGGCCGAGGGTGTTCGCACCACCGAGGCGGCGCTTGCCCTCGCGACCCGGTACGGCGTGGAGCTGCCGATCGCGGCGCAGGTCAGCGAGCTGCTCGCGGGACGCAAGGATCCCCGTACGGCGCTCGGCGAATTGATGGTGAGACCGCAACGCGCCGAGGTAGGGTAGAGGTATGGGTTTTCTCGATCGACTGCGTGAGGGGCTCACCCGCACGAAAGAGCAGATCGTCACTCGCTTCGAAGAGATCGTGCAGAAGGCCGATGCCGACGAGCAACGGGTGCGGCCCGTCGACGTCGACACGATCGAAGCGCTCGAAGAGTTGCTCATCTCCGCCGATGTCGGGATCCCTGCGACCGAGCGCATCGTCACGTCGGTACGGGATCGGTCGCGACACGGCGAGAGCCTCCGCGACCTCGTGAAGGACGAGATCCGGAAGGTGTTCGACGCCGTCGAGCGCCCGGCCCCCAACGGCCACCACCCGCACGTGACGTTGATCGTCGGTGTGAACGGGACCGGCAAGACGACGACCATCGGCAAGCTCGCGAACCTGCTGAAGGCGTCGGGGAAGTCACCGCTCGTGTGTGCGGCCGATACGTTCCGGGCGGCGGCGGTGGAGCAGCTCGAGATCTGGGCCAGGCGCGCGGGTGTCGACATCATCCGCGCCAAGGAAGGATCCGATCCCGCGGCGGTCGTGTTCGATGCGATCCAGTCCGGACGAGCGCGCGGCCGCGATCCGATCCTGGTCGACACTGCCGGGCGCCTCCACACGCGCGTGAACCTGATGAACGAGCTGGACAAAATCAGGCGGGTCGCGGCCCGCGCGGCCGAGGGGGCTCCGCATGAAGTGCTGCTGGTGCTCGATGCGACCGTTGGACAGAACGGACTTCAGCAGGCCCGCGAATTCACGAGCGTCGCTGGCGTGACCGGCATCGTGCTGACCAAGCTCGATGGAACGGCCAAGGGCGGCGTGGCCGTTTCGATCGCGCACGACCTCAAGCTGCCGATACGCTACGTCGGCGTCGGCGAAGGGATCGACGATTTGATTCCGTTCTCGCCGCAGGAATACGTCGACGCGCTCTTTCAGCAAAAGTGGTAGACGACATCCGATGGATGCGGCGGGCACTCGAGCAGGCGCGCCGCGGGATTGGACGAACGACGCCAAACCCGATCGTCGGCGCCTGCATCGTCTCTGACGAAGGCGTCGTCGTCGGCCAGGGTGCGCACGAGAAGGCAGGCGAACCGCACGCCGAGATCAACGCCCTCGACGAGGCCGGCGATGCGGCGCGCGACGCGACGTTGTACTGCACCCTCGAGCCGTGTGCGCACACCGGGCGGACGGGGCCGTGCACCGAGCGAATCATCCGGTCCGGCATCAAGCGCGTCGTCGCCGCGATGGAGGATCCGTTTCCGCTGGTCAGCGGAACTGGGTTCGCGACGTTGCGGGCGCACGGAATCCAGGTGGACGTCGGCGTCGAGCACGATGCGGCGGTGCGACTCAATCAGCCGTTCCTGACGGCGGTGCGCGAGCGGCGGCCATTCGTGACGCTCAAAGCCGCGACCAGCCTCGACGGCCGCATCGCGGTCCGGGTGGGTGAGCGCACGGCGCTCTCATCGGAACTGTCACTGCGCCATGCGCAATACATGCGCGCCACCGTCGATGCGATCGCGGTCGGATCCGGAACGATGCTGATCGACGATCCCCTGCTCACTGCGCGCGAGGTGTACCGCGAGCGGCCGCTGGTGCGGGCCATCCTCGACCGCCGTCTGCGCACGCCTGCTACCGCGAACGTGTTATCGACCGTCTCAGCCGGACCGGTGATAATACTCACATCTCGCGAAGCCGTTGAGACCAGAGGCTCGGCCGTGCTCGCATTGACGGAGAAGGGGGCGACGGTCGTTCCCGTCGAGAGACCAGACCTGGGCGCGGCGCTCCGCGAACTGACCTCGCGCGGCGTGCAGAGCCTGGTCGTGGAAGGCGGGGCCGGAGTACACGCGGCTCTGTGGGACGAAGGCCTTGTCGACTACGTCCAACTCTACGTGGCGCCGGTGTGGATCGGTCCTGACGGCGTTCCGCTCCTCGAGGGGCGCAGCTTCTCATCGGTGGCGCTCGTCGAACGTCGCGTCGAGCCGCTCGGCCCCGATGTGCTGATCGAAGGTTATGTTCACCGGCCTCATTGAATCCATCGGTCACGTCACCGAGTTGAAGCAGATCGTCTCGGGGTATCGACTCCGTCTTCGGACGTCGCTCGTGTCGGAACTGACGGTCGGTGAAAGCGTGGCGGTCAACGGGGTCTGCCTGACCGTGGCCATGGTCGAAGGGGCGGACGTGCACTTCGAGGTCGGGCCCGAGACCGCGCGCGTCACCACGCTCGGCTCGCTGCATCCTGAGCAGCCGGTGAATCTCGAGCGGGCGATGCGCGCCGATGCGCGATTCGGCGGGCACATCATCCAGGGCCACATCGACGGGACCGGCACGATCGATGAGATGCGTCAGGAAGGCGACGCCCATTGGATCACCGTCCGATTCCCGTTGCCGCTCGCGCCGCTGCTGGTCCGGAAGGGCTCGATCGCCATGGACGGCATCAGCCTGACAGTGGCGGGGCTCGACGATCGCCAGTTCGACGTCATGATCATCCCGTTCACCTGGAGTCATACCAATCTCGCGTCGCTCCGTTCGGGTGAGAGCGTGAACCTGGAGTGCGACGTCGTTGGCAAGTACATCGCGCGCATGGCCGAAGTGTTTGCGAGGGAACCATGACTGACAGGCCGGCCCGGATACGAATCGCGAAGGGCGCACGACGCCGGGGCCCGTTCGCGTCCATCGAGGAAGCGGTCGCGCGCCTCGCGAACGGCGGCATGCTGATCGTCGTCGACGACGAGGATCGCGAAAACGAAGGCGACCTGACGATGGCGGCGTCGAAGGTGACGTCCGAATCGATCAACTTCATGGCCCGCAACGGCCGCGGGCTCATCTGTCTGGCGATGATGCCGGAGCAGCTCGATCAGCTCGAGATTCCCCTCGAGGTCACTGACAACTCGTCACGCCGCGACACCGCGATGTGCGTGTCGATCGACGCGCGAGAAGGCACGTCGACCGGAATCTCCGCGGCCGATCGCGCCGCCACGGTGCGCGCCGCGATTTCACCCGACTCGAAGCCGCGCGATCTCACCAGGCCGGGCCACGTCTTTCCCCTGCGTGCCCGTCGCGGCGGCGTGCTCGTGCGATCGGGTCACACCGAAGCCGCCGTCGATCTCGCGCGCATCGCGGGACTCGAACCGGCCGGTGTGATCTGCGAGATCATGAACGACGACGGCACGATGGCGCGCGTCCCCGAGCTCACCAGGTTCGCGAAGAAGCACGGGCTGCCGATGATCACCATCGCAGATCTCATTCAGTACCGCATGCGCACCGAGCGGCTCGTCAAGCGTGCCGCGGCGGCGGAGCTGCCGACCGAACACGGCGCCTTCCGCATCTACGCATTCGAGAGCCAGCTCGACGGCCAGACGCATGTCGCGCTGGTGCGCGGGGAGATTGGCGACGGCCAAGACGTGCTCGTACGCGTGCATTCGAAGTGCCTCACCGGAGACGTCTTCCATTCGGCACGGTGCGACTGCGGTGCCCAGCTCGATGCTGCGATGAGCGCGGTGGCCTCCGAAGGCCGCGGTGTGCTGCTCTATCTCAATCAGGAAGGCCGCGGGATCGGACTGGTCAACAAGATCCGCGCGTACGAATTGCAGGATCAGGGCCTCGACACCGTCGAGGCGAACGAGCGGCTCGGGTTCAAGGCCGACCAGCGTGACTACGGCATCGGCGCGCAGATCCTGAGCGACCTCGGCGTGCACACCATGCGACTTCTGACCAACAACCCGCGAAAGTTCGTCGGCCTCCAGGGTTACGGGCTCGCCGTATCCGAAGCCGTCCCGCTCGAGATCCCCGCGAACGAATCGACGCGCAGATATCTCAAAACCAAGAAGGACAAGTTAGGCCACAAGCTGTCGTCCGTGTGACGCGTGTCCAAGGCGGACGCGAAAGACCGCCGTGAACCAGCCGCAGGCCCGCGGCGTCTTGCCTGGGTGAAGCCTGATGCATGAGCGCGTCGACCGACTGCCGGCCACCCTCGTGACCCCCGATGAGGATCTCGAACGGGAGTTCGAGGCGCGGCTGGTCGAGTCATCGACGCTCGCGTTTCGGGTGGCATTCGGGGTCCTGCGGCATCGCGAGGATGCCGAGGATGTGGCGCAAGAGGCCTTTGCCAAGGCGTATCGCAGTTTTCGTCAGCTGCGCGATCGTGATCGTTTTCGGGCATGGCTCGTGCGGATGACCTGGCGGCTGGCGCTCGATCGTCTGCGCGCCAACCGCCGCCGGGTCACTCGCGA
Source organism: Vicinamibacterales bacterium (assembly GCA_036407095.1). Classification (GTDB taxonomy): domain Bacteria; phylum Acidobacteriota; class Vicinamibacteria; order Vicinamibacterales; family UBA2999; genus Gp6-AA40. Next base: position 121,154 of record DASWZV010000058.1, read on the forward strand.
GCTGGTATTCGAATCCGATCGGCCGACGATCACAGACGATTCGACGCTGGCCCGTGAGCGTGCCGAGCGTTTGTGGGCCGCTATCGATGAATTGCCCGGGAAGCTTCGCCTGGTGGTCGTCCTCGCCGGCATCGAAGGACACGACATGAAGGAAGTGAGCGCGCTGCTCGATGTGCCTGAGGGCACCGTGAAATCGCGACTCTTCCTGGCGCGGAAGCAGCTGAGGGAACGATTGTCATGGATGGTCAGCGACAGACCGGTGCGTTGAACGACACCGCTTTAGAAGATACCGCTCTAGAAGATACCGCTCTAGGGGATACCGCTCTAGGGGATACTGCCCTCGCGCGCGAGATCGAAGCGGCCCTGGCCGTCGATCCGTCACCCGAGTTCGTGGCGCGGGTGCGCTCACGTGTCGCCGCAGAGCCGTCATCGAGCGCATGGCGAATGTGGATGCCCGCGCTTGCGGCCGTGGCGGTTGTGGCCGTCGTCCTCGCAGTGTTGTGGCCGAAGTGGTGGTCGAAAGAGACGCCGCTTGTTGCAACAGCTCCAGCGCGGGGCGCAGCGGAGACGATCGTTGCAACCGTCCCCGATAGTGCTCCCGTTCGACCGGTATCGCGGCCTCCGGCCGCGCAGGATAGAAGGTCACCGCCGATCGAGGCCCGACACGCGATCGTACTGCCCGAGGTAATCCTGGCCAGGAACGAGGCGGGCGCATACGCGACGCTCATGGTCCCTGGACGAGAAACGCAATTGAGGGCCTCGCTTCCTGGTGCGCCCGACCTGAGTGCGCCGGTCGAAGTGGACAAGATGCCGAAGATCGACCCGGTCACGCTCGATCCCATCGAGGTCGAACCGATCGTACAAGCGGCGCTCGAACGACTCGAATGAGAGGAGAACGACTGTGAGGAAGCTACTGGTGATTGTTGCGACCACGGCAGTGATGGCGATCGGTGTGGTGTGCGCGCCTTCGGCAAGCGCACAGGCGCAGCCGCCCGCAAAGGTGAAGCAGAACATCCCGCTCGAACTGCAGGTCGTCGTTTCACGCTATCAAGGCGAGAAGCGGATCAGCAGCCTGCCGTACGTCCTCTCACTGAAGTCGTCGGAAGTTGCGATCGGGTTCCGCGGGCCAAGCCAGGGCGCGTCATTGAGGCTGGGGTCGCGAGTGCCCATTCGCCAGCAGGTCGTCGTGCCGGCTCAAGACGGCAAGCCCGCCACGACGACGAGCTCGGTCACTTACGAGAACGTTGGAATGAACATCGATGCCTCAGCGTCCGCGCTCGAAGACGGCCGTTTCGAATTGACGTTGACCATCAACGAGTCGTCAATCATCACCGATCCGGGGGACATCAAGAACACGACCGGGAATCCGGTGTTCCGCTCATATCAGTCGACGAACACGTTGTTCATCAAGGACGGACAGACGACGCAGTTCACTGCCGCAACCGATCGCGTCAGCGCTGAAATCGTCAGAGTGGAAGTCAAACTGACCGTGATCAAGTAGAGAGCGGATGCCCGGTGATCAAGAGATCCTGAACGACACCCACCCAGTACAAACGCTTCACACAATTTGCTCGCGTCGGGTATATCAAACTCCCGACATCACGCCCCTTACCCGTTAGCTGAGCGCGATAGCAGATGCGACCGAATTCGTTCGTCATCGCGGAAGCTGTTCGGGTGAACCCCTTAGGGGCCAGGCGCGAAACGCGCTAAGGGTTCTCAAATTTTGGTTTCAGGGTTTCACCTGATTTGCAGCTGCACCGAGAGTTGAGAATCTGCTTCGCGAAATCCTCGGCCACGCCTCGCTCGTTGGTACGTAAGTTGGCAGGCGTCGCGACTAGAGGTCGGTGCATTGCAGAAGATCGCAGAATGCACCGATGGGGGCGAAGCCCTTGGCGGACATCACCCTTCGCGAATCGGTTTTTTCCCACGAAATACAACGGGCACCGATGGCACGATCATGGTACGCGATTTGGACACACAGCCACTGCGAACAGAGCGTCCACGATCAGTTGGTCGAGAAGGGCTATGGCGCTTTTCTCCCGAAGATCGACGTCTGGTCCCGCCGTCGCGGCGTTCGACGCCTCATCAGCGCGCCCATGTTTCCCTCGTATCTGTTTCTTCGGGCCGCGATCGACAAGGCCACGTACATCGACGTGAGCAAAGTCAGAGGCGTCACGCGACTGCTGGGGGAGCGCTGGGATCGCCTGATATCGCTCCCCGATGAAGAGATGCGAGCGATCGAGATTGTCGATGCATCACGCCAGCGAGTGCTCCCGCATCCGTACTTGAAACAAGGGCAGCGTGCTCGCATCACGAGCGGCCCTCTTAGCGGCGTCGAAGGCATCCTGGTCGAGAACCGGCAGCAGCAGGGACTCCTGGTGCTCTCGATCCATCTCCTGCATCGAAGCGTCGCGGTTGTCGTCGACGGCACGGCGGTCGAACCGACGTGATCGTGGCGCGATCGAGCGACCTCACAATCGCGGCTCTCGAGAACTATCCGGGAGAGATATGACCAAGCCATTCTGGAGTCTCGTGACGGCGGCGATGCTGGTCAGTGTACTGCCGGCGATTGCACAGTCTCCTCAACCTCCCGCGGGGGCGGGCACGCTCGTTCAACCGACGTCGGCTACCGGAAGCGCGCCGGACGCACGCTATCGCCTCCGGAGTGGCGACGTCATCGAGCTGGATTTCCCGTTTGTGGCGACGTTCAATCAGACATTGACGGTCCAGCCCGACGGCGATGTGGCGCTTCACGCGCGTGGCGCTCTTCATGTCGACGGCCTCACGCTCGCCCAGCTCACCGAAACGCTTCGCTCTGAATACTCTTCGATTCTTCGCGACCCCATCGTCACCGTCCGGCTCAAAGAGTTCGAGAAGCCGTACTTCATCGTGGCCGGAGAAGTCGAGCGACCCGGCAAATACGATCTGCGCGGTGCCACAACCGTCACGCAGGCAGTGGCAATCGCCGGCGGGCTCCGCGAGCGAGCGAAGCAGTCCGAAGTGGTGGTGTTCCGGCAGCAGCGCGAGGGAGGAGTCGAAGCCAGGAAGCTCGATTTGAAGAAGATGCTGAAGGACGCGCAGCTGCGCGACGACGTGCGGCTGATCCCGGGTGACATGTTGTTCGTTCCGCGCGGCCGGCACGTAAACATCGGCGAATTGACGCCGTCGCTCTGGATTCTCAGTCTGTTGCGCTGAGGATGAATGCCATGGAAGAACAGCCTCGGTCGAATGATCGCGCACGCGTCGACGGTCGTGTCCACGCGGCGCCCCATGGACACGCGGCGAAGGACCGCATCGAAACAGGCAGGCGGTCTGCGACATTCACGATCCGGGACCTGCTGTCGATCGGCTTTCGCCAACGGCGGCTGGTCCTGGTCTCGTTTCTCGTCACGTTCAGCGCCGCGTGCCTGCTGGTGCTACTGCGGCCGGCGCAGTACGAATCGGAGATGAAGATCCTCGTCAAGCGCGAGCGCGTTGACCCGCTCGTCACGCCGGAGGCGTCCTCGCAGCAGTCGACGTGGCCGGGTGTGACCGAGGAGGAACTGAACTCGGAGGTCGAGCTGCTGAAGAGTCGTGACCTCCTCGAACATGTCGTCGTGGCGGCGGGGCTCGATCGGACGAAGGAGACCGGAGTCGTCGCGCGCCTCAAGAAGCTGGTCCGGGGTGGCGATGAGCCCAAGGAGAACGATCGGGAGACTGCGGCGGCAGTCCAGCGATTCACGCGAAAGCTGGAGATTCAGCCGCTCAGGAAGTCGAACATCATTCGGGTCAGTTTTGCGTCGACGCAGCCGGAGACGTCGACGGCCGTACTGAAGACGCTCGCCACCCGATATCTCGAGAAGCATCTGGCCGTCCACCGTCCGTCCGGCGCGTTTGACTTCTTCGATCGCGAGACCGAGCGGTACGGTGGTCAACTGGCGCTGGCGCAGGCAAAGCTGACGCAACAGAACGACGACGAAGGCGTTGTCTCAGTGCAATCCGAACGAGAGGTAGCCCTTCGTCTGCTCGGCGATCTCGAGGCCAGCCAACTGGCCACGCAGGCACTGATCGCAGAGACATCGGAGCGCATCAGAGTGCTCCAATCGCAGTTGGACTCGACGCCCATACGCAGGACAACAGAGGTCCGCAGCGGCTCCGCTCGACTCGTCGAGCAGCTCTACATCACGTTGAGCAGCCACGAGCTGAAGCGAATCGAGCTTCTCGAAGCGTTTCAGCCCGATTACCCACCTGTTCGTGAGGTCGAAGCGCAGATCGCCAAGGTGAAGGCGGCAATCGCAGAAGCAGAACGCTCGCCTCTCGTGGAGGAAACAACCGACCAGAATCCAACTCACGACTATCTCGTCACGGAACTCGCGAAGGGTCGATCCGAGCTGGCGGCGCTTCGAGCGCGCGCCGTGTCAACCACTCGGAGCCTCTCCATGTATCAAACGCGGGCGCGAAGGCTGGAACAGGTCGGGCTTGCCCAGCAGACACTCGTCCGCACTGCGGCGCAGGCCGAGCAGAACTACGTGACCTACGCGCGCAAGCGCGAGGAGGCCCGCATTGCCAACGCCCTCGATGACCAGCGGATCGTGAATGTGGCGATCGCCGAAGAGGCTACGGTGCCGTTCGAGCCGTCGGGTCCGTCGCGCTCGCTCCTGCTGTTGATTGCGGCGGTTGCCGCCGCCCTGTTCGGTCTCGTGCTGGCGTTCGTTGTCGATGCTCTCGACCCGTCGTTTCGAACACCTGAAGAAATTGAAACGGTACTCGGCGTACGGGTGATCGCGGCGATCCCGCAGGTGCCCGTTCCGTCGCAGGGCCGCGCAGGTTAAGGAGGGCAGTCGTGAGCAGCAGAGTCCACGAGTGGGCGCGCAGTTTCCGCAGGGAGAGAAGCACGGTGCAGGCACTGGCCGAGTGGCTCGTGGGTGCGACCGAAACCGACTCGCGCGATTCCGCTGACAGCGATGTCGCGGAGTCGTCGAAACAGGTCGCGGACTTGACGAGACAGGAAGAGATCAAGCTGGTTCAGCGTCTGTTTCTGACGTCCGCGTCCGATGCGCCGCGGGCCGTGCTGTTTGCCGGAGTCGAAGACGACAACGGCTGCGCGCACGTCTGTCTGCGAGTGAGTGAGACACTTGCCCGGCTGACACACCGATCGGTCTGCGTCGTGGACGCGGATGTGCGTGCTCCCAAGCTGCACGGTCTGGTCGGGCGCGCACGTGATCTCGTTGGCGCGGGAGTCGGCGAGGGGCTCGCCGCCTCGATGACGAGCCCGGTGGCCACGTCTGCGTTCGCTCGACCGCTGGCTCCGGACAACCTGTGGCTGGTGAGCGCAGAAACGGCAACGGAGGTCGATCCGTTCGAGAACGTGGATCGGATGCGCGCGTGCCTGCAGGAGCTTGGCGCTCGTTTCGAACACGTCGTGATCAGCACGTCCACGATCGATTTCGGCGCCGAGTCGATGGCATTGAGCCGGTTCGTCGACGGAGTCGTGCTGGTTCTCAAAGCGCACGTCACCCGTCGTGAGATCGTCCGGAACGTGCTGGCGCGTCTCGAGGATCTGCACATCCCCCTCCTTGGTGTCGTGCTGAACGACCGCACTTTTCCCATTCCTGAGGCTGTCTACAAGCTGATCTGACCGGCGGGCTTCGCCCCGCGGTCCTCTCTGCGAATGCCCGCCATGGCGCCGCTTTCTGCACGTGCGTCTGTGAAACCGGTCGTGATGCTCCGACGAATGGGGCCGGTCGTGATGCTGCCGACGAGCGGCGTCGGCCCTCTGGGAGCTCGAGACCGGCGGTGGTATTTCCTCGCGAAGCGAGTGATCGATCTCGCGCTCGGCTCGTCGCTGTTCGTCCTGCTGCTCCCACTGATGGCGATCCTGGCGGTTGCCGTCAAACTCGACTCTCGCGGTCCGGTGCTGTTCGTGCAGGACCGCGTTGGCGTCAGGCGCTGCTCTTGGCATGGAGGTGTCTATTGGGAGCTTCGACCATTCCGGTGCCTCAAATTCCGCTCGATGGTCGCGGGGGCCGATCAGTCGCTGCACCGGCAGCACGTGAGGGCGTTCGTCCGGGGTCAGCTCGTCGCCGACGAGGGACGCACACGGTTCAAGCTGGCCAACGATTCGCGGGTGACGCGCCTCGGACACCTGCTGCGACGAACGAGTCTGGACGAATTGCCGCAGCTCGTTCACGTCCTCAAGGGCGAGATGAGCCTCGTGGGACCACGGCCGGTTCCGTTGTACGAGGTCGCCGAATATCGCGAATCCGACGCCGAACGGCTCATGGCTCTGCCCGGCATCACCGGTCTGTGGCAGGTCAACGGCCGCGCGGACGTTCCGTTCATAGACATGATGCGGATGGACTGCGAGTACGTCCGCAACCAATCGCTCTGGCTGGATCTGAAGATCCTCGCCGCCACCGTGCCGGCGGTGCTGTCAGGCCGCGGAGCGAAGTGAGGAGGACATGGCCGATCTAGCGGGTATTGCGATCGTGGGATGCGGGTACTGGGGCATCAATTACGTCCGGGTCTTCAGCGAGCTGCCCGGTGCCCGCGTGGTGGTCGTGTGCGATCAGCGGCCGGAGCGGCTGCAGGAAGTGGGGCGCCGGTTTCCAGCGGTTGCGCTCACGACACAGCTCGAGAGCGCACTCAACGAACACGGCGTCGATGCGGTCGTCGTTGCCACCAGCGCGACGACGCATTACGACATCACTCGCCGGGCAATCGCGGCAGGAAAACACGTGCTGGTCGAGAAACCGTTGACGACGCGATCGGCGGACGCCGCGCTCCTCGTCGAAGCGGCAGCGTCGCGGTCTGTCGTCCTGATGGTGGGGCACACCTTCGTGTACAACGCCGGCATCCGTAAAGTGAAGGAGTACATCCAATCGGGGCGAGACGAGGTCTACTACCTCTACTCGTCACGAACGAACCTTGGCCCGATCCGCCATGACGTCAACGCCCTCTGGGATCTGGCGCCTCACGACATCGCGATCTTCAACTTCCTGCTCGATAGCACGCCGCGCTGGGTGAGCGCCGTGGGTGCCAAGGTCCTGCGAAACTGCCGGGAGGACGTCGGGTTCATCTCGCTCGGCTACCAGCAGGGTAGTCAGAGTGATGTGGTCGGTCACATTCATGTGAGCTGGGCGGATCCTCACAAGGCGCGGGAGCTGGTGCTGGTCGGAAGCGACCGGCGGATCGTGTTCGACGATCTGAATGGCGTCGAGCAGGTGCGTGTGTTCGAGAAGGGCGTCAAGGCGACGCCCGACGAGCCGCTCACCTACGGCGAGTACCACCTTCAGATCCGCGACGGCGACATCGTCAGTCCGAGACTCGAAGTGAGCGAGCCGATGAAGAATCAGTGCAAGCATTTTCTCGAATGCGTGTGCTCGGGCGCGAAGCCCAGGAGCGACGGTCGTGACGGAGAGCACGTCGTGCGAGTGCTCGAGGCCGTCGATCGCTCGATGGGCTTGAAGGGTGCACCGGTCGAGGTCGCAAAGGACGCGTCGTATGACGACTGGAAACAGGCCGTCTAGCGTCGCGTTCGTCGACCTGGTGGCGCAGCACAGCTCCATCGACGCCGAGTTGACGGCGGCGACGGCGCGCGTGCTGCGCGATGCTGAGTTCATTCTCGGGCGCGATGTCGGCGACTTCGAGGGGGCATTCGCAAAATATTGCGGGTGCCAGCATGCCGTGGGCGTCGACTCGGGCACCTCCGCGCTCGAACTGGCATTGCGCGCCTACGGCATCGGGCCAGGCGATGAGGTCATCCTGCCTGCCAACACGTTCATCGCGACAGCACTCGCGGTGTCGTGCGCAGGCGCCACGCCAGTGCTCGCCGATATCGACCCACTGACGTACACGCTCGACGTCTCGCGGGTGGCGGACGCGATCACGCCGCGGACCCGGGCCGTCCTGCCGGTGCATCTGTATGGCCAGCCGGCGGACATGGATCCCATTCTCGACCTCGCTCGCGAGCATGCGCTGGTCGTGATCGAAGATGCGTGTCAGGCGCACGGCGCCGAGTACAAAGGTCGGCGAGTCGGATCGCTCGGTCACGCGGCAGCCTTCAGCTTCTACCCGAGCAAGAACCTCGGAGCCTGCGGCGACGGCGGCATCGTTGTGACGAGAGACCCCGACGTCGCGCGTTCGTTACAGATGCTGCGCAACTACGGGCAGGAGCGGAAGTACCACCATCTCACGATCGGGTTCAACCGCAGGCTCGACAATCTTCAGGCAGCGCTGCTGACGATCAAATTGAAGCATCTGGATGCCTGGAACGATGCCAGGCGACGCCGTGCGGAGCGGTACAGCAGCCTGCTCGGCGACGCTGTCGTCGTGCCGCGTGTCGCCGCCTACGCCAATCCGGTGTGGCATCTCTACGTGATTCAGAGCGATGACCGCGATCGACTGCAGGCCTGCCTGAACGAACGCGGGATCGCGACCGGGATTCACTATCCGATTCCCATTCACCTGCAGCCTGCTTATAGCGGTCTCGGATATCGGAAGGGAGACTTTCCGATCACCGAGGGAATCGCGGACCGCATTCTGTCGCTGCCGATGTATCCCGAGCTTCCCGTTGACGCGGTCGAAGAAGTGGCCAGGGCGGTGCGGGCATTCGTCGCGGGGCACGTCAAGGTCGCATGACGAGACCGGCCGCGATCCGTGCGTGGACGGTTGCCCAGCGCGGCGCGCAGTGGGGAAGCGCCGGCTTCATCACCGCGCTGTTCGCGCCCTGGGTGGCGCTCGCGGGCCCGACGCAGAGAATCCTCCTCGCCATTGCACTGCTCGACGTCCCACTGCAGATCGACGAGAACTTCGCGTACCTCGACGACCCGGCGTCGTTGGGCGCGTTGGGCGGATTTGACGTCTCGCTCACGACGCTGGCGTTGTTGGGACTGTACGTCGGGTGGTTCATCGAGCGTGTCTCCGCGCGCAACGTCGGGGAGCCGCTCGCGCCGTTCCGGCTGGTACGACCGCTCGCGCTGTATCTGTTCTTCGCTGTCGTGTCGGCCGTGGTTGCTCGCGACGCCGATCTGTACGCCCGCGGTCTGTTCCTGATGGTGCAGTTGTTTCTGCTCTTCTTCTACCTGGTCAACCGGATTCGCACGCGCGAGGACGTGCGTTTCGTCGTCATGATGATGCTCTGGGGTCTGCTGGTCGAGAGCGTGGTCATCGTCATCATCGGCACGGCGGCGGAGAGCGTCGACGTTGCGGGCTTCAAGGTGTTCGTCGACACGTCGACGCAGGAGTTGGGCGGCCCGCGATTCTACGGCACGCTCGGATCGCCAATCAATGCGGCGGCCTACCTCGAGTTAATCCTGGCGCCTGCGTTGGCTGTACTCGCGACGAGTCTGGAGCGACGTCAGAAACTGCTGGCGGGACTTGGCGTCGTGCTCGGTCTCATCGCACTGGTCGGCACGCTTTCGAGAGCGGCATGGGTGGCCACTGTCGTGTCGATGACGATCACGTGCCTGGCCTTCCGGCGAACCGCAGGACGCAATGCCGGACGCGGTCTGGCAGCTCCACTTCTCTTCCTCGCTTTTCTCGGCGTGGTCCTGCTGGTGTTTCAGTCGACGATCGCGACGCGGCTGACAGGGGACGACTACGGCTCTGCCCGCGGGCGGTTGCCACTGGCGGCGACGGCGCTCGAGATCATCGGTGATAGTCCGTTGCTCGGTATCGGCGTGAACAACTACGTCGCGGCGCTCCCTCGCTATGAGGCGACCTTCACCGGCGAGTGGTTGTACACCGTTCACAACAAATACCTGCTGGTCTGGGCCGAGGCGGGCCTCGGCGGATTCGTCGCGTTCGTGTGGTTTCTGGTCAGCACCGTTCGCCGAGGTCGGGAGGTGTGGAAGCGCCGCGACCCGATGTTGTCGCCGCTCGCGCTCGGGTTCACGGCGGCATTCGTTGGCCAGATGGGTCACATGGCGGTGGACATTTACAGCAGCCGCTCGGAAGTGAGTTTTCTGTGGATCGTGGCCGCGCTGATTGCGGTGATGCATCGCATCAGTACACCGCCGGTGAGGCTCGCGCCACGATGACCGTCCGGGTCGCACCGCTTCCGGTCACGATGAACGCCGCCGCGCTGTTTGCCGGCCGCGCTCTGGTGGCGATGCTGTCCTTCCTGTTCCTGATCAGCGCGGCCCGCTTTCTCGGCGTTTCCGGATTCGGACGATTCATGCTGGTGCGGATGTACTTCGATCTTCTCCTGACGCTCAGCGTCACCGGGTTGGGGATTCTGATCACTCGAGAGATCGCCAAAGCGCCCGCACTTGGTCCGACCTATCTGGGGACGGCGGCACCGCTCGTCATCCCCCTCGCCACTCTGATGGGTGGAGCGCTCGCCCTCGCCGCGCCCTTGGCGGGGTACGGCGCAGATGTGCGCTCGATGCTGTGGCTGGTCTGTCTGGCGCTCGTCCCGGCGTCGTTCGCGGTGCTGTGCGAAGCGGTCTTCGTCGCTGTCGGGAAGGCGCCGGTGGTGATGATGGGAACGTTCACCGAAGTGGCGCTCTATGCCGGCATCGGCGTGTTCCTGCTCTCACGCGGTCACTCGGGGCAGAGCCTGTTCACCGCTCTCATCCTCACGCGCACCGCGCTTGCCAGTGTTTACATCATCGTTCTCTGGCGGTTGTTCGGCCAGATCCCCCGTCCGGGTTCGTATGCATTCACGAAGCGCCTGTGCCGCGACTGGCGTACGTTCGCGTGCGAGAACTGGCTGGCCAACATCACTTCGAGCGTGAGCACGATCGTGCTCTCGGTCTTCCATGGAGAGGCGACGGTGGGACTCTATGCCGCCGCGTCGCGAATCACGAACGTCGGCACGCCGCTCGCGGCCAGCTTCACGAGCGCGATGTTTCCACATCTGTCCAGGTTGCATGCGGAGTCGAATGCGTCGTTCCGGCGAGTTGGCGAGGACTCGGTCAAGTACATGCTGGCCATCGCGCTGCCCGCGGTTGTCATCATCGCGACGTTCGCGGACTGGATCATCACGACGTTGTACGGCCACGCGTACAGCGCGGCTGTTCCGGTCCTTCGCATCGTGATCTGGGTCTTCGTGCTGAACTTCGTCAACCCTTTCGTCAGCCACCTGCTGTTTGCCCGTGGTGAGCAGATCAGATCACTCCGTGTTGGCGCGGTAACGGCCGTCGTCGCGACCGGTCTGTCGCTGGCCCTGATCCCGCGATTGGGCGCAGTGGGTGCGGCAAGCGCGTTGCTCGGAAGCGCCGCTCTCGCCTGTTGCCTGTTCTGCGTGAACGCCTTCCGACCCAATCCGGCCCGCGTGCTGATGACGTTCGGCAAGGCTGCGCTCGCAGCCGCGGCATTGGCCGGCTTCCTCGCGTTGACTCGGCACGCGAGCCCGGCCGCTCTGGTCGCTGGCGGCGTCGGCATCTATCTCGGCGCGCTCGCGCTGCTGCGCGTGTCGTCGCCGCGTGAGGTCGCGGTATTCCTGCGAGGGTTGCCATGATGACGAACGGATTGCGGGTAGCCGTCGTGGGCTGCGGAGCGATCGCGGAGATCTACCATCTGCCCGCGCTCGCGACGCACCGCGACATCATCGAGCGCGCAGTGCTCGTCGACCCCGACGTGGCACGTGCGCGCGGGCTGGCCGCGAAATTTGGCGCGGCGCGCGTGACCCCCGACGTTGAAAGGATCGCCGACGAGATTGATGCCGCGATCGTGGCGACACCACCCGGATTGCACGCGCGAGTCGCGATTCCGCTGCTCGCCCGAGGCGTTCACGTGCTGTGCGAGAAGCCGCTCGCCGGAACCGCCGATGACGCCGCTGCCATGATCGACCAGGCGGCGCGATCGGGTGCGCGGTTGTGCGTCAATCAGACCCGCCGTGCCTTCCCGGCATTCCGCCGCGTCAAGGAACTGCTCGACTCCGGCGCGATCGGTGAGTGTGTGTCGATCGAACACTCGGAGGGCGTCCGGTTCGACTGGCAGAGCGCCTCCGGCTGGCATTTCTCACCCGGCAGCCCGGCATCGCGCGGCGTGCTGTTCGACCAGGGCGCGCACGTCTTCGACACGATCTGCTGGTGGCTTCGGGGCAGGCCCACGGTCGTCTCGTGTGCAACCGATTCATTCGGAGGACCTGAGGGCGTCGCGTCGATCGTCCTCCAGCACCGCGCCTGCAAAATCACCATCAGATTGAGCTGGCTGTCGAGGCTGTCCAACACCTACCGCGTCGTCGGCACCAGAGGTGATATCAAAGGCGGAGCGACAGACTGGCGTCAGCTCACCGTCGCTGGTGAGAACGGTCGTCCTCAGCGCTTCAACGTCAGTTCGGATCCAGGCGACTACCTGGCATTCGGCAGTGTCGTTCTCGACAACTTTCTCGACGTGATTCGCGGAGAGGCGGCTCCTCTCGCGCCGGCGGCATCGGTACTGCCATCCCTCGAACTTCTCGACGAATGCTATCGCCGCGCCACGAGGATACCGATGCCCTGGGTCGACCCGCAGCACCACGCGCTCGCGCGCGGCAAGCACGCCGCGGAGGCGCCGGCCGAGCTGCCGACGTCTGCGTAATTGCTCCGCGTCCTCAGCATTCCATGTCCACCGATCGCGTCATCCTCGTCACCGGCGGCAGCGGCTTCATCGGCAGCCGCTTCGCCGAAATCCTGTGCCTGACAGGCTTCGCGCGTGCGCACGTCGGCGTCACGAGCTGGGCACGTGCCGCGCGCCCGGCGCGCTTTCGAATGAACGTCGTCCCCTGTGATGTGCTCGATCCCGATCAGGTGTGGGAAGCGGTGCAGGGAGTTGACGTCGTCGTTCACTGCGCCGTCGGCGACAGGCGCGTCATCGTCGACGGCACACGCAATGTGCTCGACGCATCGGCGCGCGCCTGTGTCTCGCGTGTGATCCATCTCAGCACCGCGGAGGTGTACGGAGCCGCTGTGAGCGGCAACGTCGACGAGACCGCGCCCCTGAAGCCCGGCACCAGCGACTATGCAGATGCAAAGATCGATGCCGAACGTCTGGTGTGGGAGTCCGCCGCTCGCGGGCTGCCGATCACGGTATTCCGGCCCTCGATTGTGTACGGTCCGTGGAGCGACCAGTGGACGGCAGCGCTCGCCGTACGCTTGCAATCGGGCCGGTGGGGACGCTACGCCGGGTACGGGGACGGCACGTGCAACCTGGTGTACATCGACGACCTGGTCGCGGCAGCGCTCGCCTCGCTGGATTACAGAACGGCCGTCGGGCAGGCCTTTAACGTCGTCGGACCCGACGTCCTCACCTGGAACGAGTACTTCGAGAGATTCAACGCCGCCCTTGGGCGCCCGGATCTCGACGCTCGATCGGCGCGTCGAGCCAAGGCGAAGTCGATGCTCACAGGCGCCGTGCGAACGACGGCACACATCGCGCTCGCGCGGTATAGCGGGGCGTTGATGAAAGTGTACGAGCGGGGAGGTTGGGTGGCGCCGGTCATGAAGCGCACGAAGGCGTGGCTGACCTCGAGCCCGTCGTCGTCCGAGCTCGAACAACTGTACAGCCGGCGGGCGATTTACGACTGGTCAAAGGCGGAGCGACTCCTCCGTTATCGACCGGCCGTCGATCTCAATCGGGGCCTGCGGTACAGCGTCGACTGGTTGAGATACGCAGGATTCCTGAACTGAGATGTCTTCTGTGATGCATCTGTTGAAAGACACCCAGAGCAAGATCGATTTTCGTGTGAGCGCGAGGATCGAATACGAACGCCGGGTGGCCTCCAAGGACACGGTCCTGGACGTTGGTGGCAGAAGTGGCACATCGCATAGCAACAGAACGCTCCGTGGGCTGTCGACGAACGCCAAAACCCGCATCGTCGCCACTGACGTCATCGCCGACTATCGACCCGATTTGGTCGATGACATTTGCAACACGCAAATCCCGTCATGCACCTTCGACGGCGTGTATTGTGCTGCGGTGTTGGAGCATGTCGAAGATTACACGTCGGCAGTCGTCAACATTCACAAGGTTCTTAGACCTGGCGGCGAGGTGTTCATTTACGTCCCATTCTTCTGGTGTTTTCACGACGTGATGGATTATCACCGGTTCACGTTTACTGAACTCGAGAGGCTACTGCGCATTTTCAGCGAGTACAAACTATTCGTGCCCGATGGCAACGGGTACGGTGGCGTGTTGTGGCAAGTGTTGACGTTCTACCAGATTTCCAGATTCCCCGGCCTGTGGCGCGTGCTGTCAGCGTTAGTGAATTCGGCGATCACTGTTCCGACGGCCCTGGCGTATTTCGTGGTCAGGCACAAGCACACAGGCAATGAAATCACCTGGGCGCGATTTCGCTTCTACTACATCCACCTTCGCATGAATCACGGCTTTTGCGCGTGGGCAAAGAAGTAGTCCGGTTCGGCTTTCCTCATCGCTTCAACAAGTAACGATGCGCGTCGCCCTCGTGTCTTTCGACTTTGGCGAATACAGCGTCAGGCTGGCCAGCGGGCTCAGCCGGGCTGCCGACGTGACGCTGCTCGTTCCGTGGCCGGTTGTCGAACCGCATCTCAAAGCGCTCGACCCACGCGTCTACTTGCAGCCGTTCGTAAAGCCCCGTTTGCGGCAACCGGGCCGGCAGATTCGCATGTGTCTCGAGCTGGTTCGCCGGATCAAGGCATTCCAGCCCGATGTCGTTCACGTGCAGCACGGCCACTTGTGGTTCAACTTCTTTCTGCCGCTGCTGCGGCGGTATGCGCTCGTGCTGACCGTCCACGATGCACGGCACCACATCGGCGACAAGGTCTCGAAGAAGACACCACAGTCCGTCATGGATTTCGGGTTCCGGTGGGCGTCTCGGCTCATCGTGCACGTCAGTTACGTGAAGCGGGTGATCGCGGACGAGTGCGGAATTCCCGAGGCGGGCATCGACGTCGTACCGCACATCAGCCTGGGCAGCGCGTTCGCGTCGGTGCCGGTGCGAGAACGAGAGCCGACGATTCTGTTCTTTGGCCGCATCTGGGAATACAAGGGCCTCGAGTACCTGATTCGTGCGGAACCCTTCATCACCCGCGAAGTACCGGACGCCAAGATCGTCATTGCCGGGCACGGTGATGATTTCGATCGATATCGGCGCCAGATGGTCAATGTCGATCGCTTCGTGGTCCACAACGAGCACATCTCCGAGGAACGGCGCGCCGAGTTGTTTCGACACGCGAGCGTGGTGGTGCTCCCGTACATCGAGGCATCCCAGAGCGGGGTCGTTCCTTTGGCATACGCCTGGGCCAAGCCGGTGGTGGCGACGACGGTCGGGGGCCTTCCCGAGATGATCGATGACGGCGTCACAGGCTACCTCGTGCCGCCCCGCGACGAGCGAGCCCTGGCGGCCGCGAGTGTTCGGCTCCTGCGAGACGAGCGGCTCCGCCGTGAGTTGGGAATGAATGGCAAGCGCAGACTCGACAGAGAGTGCCGTCCAGGCGTGATCGCGGAGCAGACGCTCGCGTCGTATCGCCAGGCGCTGTTACCGCGCAGATACGGTCTGCGCTCCGTTGCCGCCGGCCGCGGCGGAATCAGTTGAATCGTCGGGACGAACGAAGATGCGAGAGAGCGATCTGATCTATCTCGTCTGTCCGATCTGCGCTGGCGATCTCGTCATCGACTCGGCTGACGATCGCGAGGGGCAGGTCCTGATGAATGCGCGGCTCGAATGCGCCGTCTGTCGAGCGGCGTACCCGGTCGTCCGGGGTGTCCCGCGGTTCGTGCCCAACGAGAACTACGCGTCGAGCTTCGGCCTCGAATGGACGATGCACGCGAGGACGCAGTACGACAGCTATACGGGCCTGAGCCTTTCTGAAAAGCGGTTCTTCGAAGAGACGCGATGGCCCCGGCACCTGCCGGGTCAGATCGTTCTCGAGGTAGGGAGTGGGTCGGGACGATTCACCGAACAGGCGGCATCAACAGGTGCCTTCATCGTCTCCATGGATTACAGCGCTGCGGTCGAAGCCAACTTCGAATCCAACGGAGCCAAACCGAACGTCCTGGTGGTTCAGGGCGATGTGTATCACATGCCCTTCCCTCGTAGTTCTTTCGACAAGTTGTTCTGCTTCGGAATGCTGCAGCACACGCCCGACGTCCATCGTGCGTTCATGGCCCTGTCGCCGATGTTGAAGCCGGGAGGCGAGCTCGTGGTCGATGTCTACCGAAAGAACCTGATCGGATCGTTTCTGCAGACCAAGAATTACGTCAGACCGCTGACACGGAACATGTCTCCGGAGCGGCTGTATCGACTCACCACGAAATGGGTGGATGCGATGTGGCCGCTGAGCAGGGCGTTTGGAAAGATCCCTCGTATCGGGCACTCGATCAACTGGCGGCTGCTGGTCGCCGACTACAGTTTCGCCGGAGTGACGGGAGACTTGCTCAAGGAGTGGGCGTACCTCGACACCTTTGACATGCTCTCACCCCGCTACGACTCTCCGCAGGCACTCTCCACGATGCGAAAGTGGTTCGGCGGCGCCGGTCTGACCGACGTCGAGGTCACCAAGGGTTACAACGGCATCGAGGCGCGTGGAAAGAAACCCGTGGGTCGTCCCCTCCGCCAAGGTTTCACCACGCCGCATAGCGAGGAGGCAGCACATGGACACACGCTCTCGACTGCCTAGAGTCTTGATCGTTGCCGCATTTCTCGTCGCCGGGATGCTGGGCTCTCTCCCGTCGACGACGCGGGCGCAGAGTCAGGTCGTGTGGTTCGCCGACCATGAGGAGGCAAGCGATGTCGACTGGTACTACCCAGGGGGGCTGGCCTCGGGCGGCGGAGAGTTCGACAGCGGGTGCGCATCGCCTTCAGGCGCAGGGTGGGCGGGTTCTTCGTTCGCGCTCTGGGACGACGACCCGAATACACCGTATCCGCCGGCTCCTCCGAATGGAGGAAACTTCGGCCTCCTGATGGTGTCGGTGGCTTCGTGCGGTGGCGGGCAGGCGGCCGGCACCAGGATGTTCAGATGGGCCGAGCCGCGCGCGTTCGACGAGCTCTATTACAAGGTCTGGTACTACATCCCGCAGAAATACACGCTCGTCGGTGATCCGGCGTGGTTCTTCTGGAACATCTTCAATTGGAAGTCGAAGACCGCCACGCAGAACGACGCATTCTATGCAATCAACATCTACAATCGCCCGCCCACCGGGAACATGTACCTCCGCCTCTATAACTGGCAGACGGGAACGTTCCCGTCGCGAATTCCGGGAACCGAGTCACTGGATGTGCCGGTCAATCAGTGGTTCTACATCGAAGCG
Source organism: Vicinamibacterales bacterium (assembly GCA_036407095.1). Classification (GTDB taxonomy): domain Bacteria; phylum Acidobacteriota; class Vicinamibacteria; order Vicinamibacterales; family UBA2999; genus Gp6-AA40. Next base: position 138,350 of record DASWZV010000058.1, read on the forward strand.
CTCTACCGGAGCCGTGGCGATTCGACCGGGCTGGTCAAGGTCTGGCAGGATGGGACGCTCTTGTGGGACGTCGAAAATGTCCAGACCAAGTACTCCGGCGGCGTCACCGAGTGGAGCGTGAACAACTACACGAGCGGGCTCGAGCCGCAGCCCGCGTACTTCTTCGTCGACAACGCCGAGATTCGCACACCCTAGTCCCGTCCGCAGCCACATTCGTTCCTCTTGTCTCGCACGTACAACCGTGGGAAAAGCCGCAGCGATCGCGACGCGTGGGAGGCTCGACGAGCCTCGTGGTCACGAGCTCGTTCGACGGTACAAGGCGAACTATCGCATCCCGGAAGAGTCGCGAGTGACCGAAGAGATGGTCCTCCATCACTGGACGCTCGAACGCCGTTTGACGAAGGAGCTGTTGTCGTCGGCACCCGAGCAACGATGGGAAGTGTTCGAACGCTGCTACACGTCTCTGTACTCGGAGCTCGGATGGCTGAACGATCTCATCGGGACGGAATCCGGGGAGCCTGCGGTCGAGGCTGCTCGCGATTGGTCTGGCCTGATCGGGCGGACCCCGAACAGAGTGTATGAGGTCGGTTCGGGGAAGGGCCGGTTGATCGCGGCGCTGGCGGATCTCGGATACGACTGCACGGCAACGGAGATCACGCGCGAGCGTGGCGCGAAATGGACGTCGGAGCAGACCTCGTTGCGCTGGTGCGTGTCCGACGGTGTTCATCTCGATCGCTTCGAGACCCCGGAGTCCTTCGATGCCGTGATCAGCGATCAGGTCATCGAGCACCTGCACCCGGACGATCTGGTCGCGCATTTCCGCGGCGTCTACTCCATCCTGAAGCCTGGCGGACGGTATGTATTCGCGACGCCGCACGCCTTCGAAGGGCCGTTCGACGTGTCGCGGGTGTTCGGCACCGACCGCGCCGAGGGGATGCATCTGAAGGAGTACACCTACCGCGAATTGGACGCGGCGCTGCGCCAGGCGGGGTTCGCACGGGTGGCAGCCGCGTTCCGCCTGCCACATGGAGTGCGCGCTCGATTTGGCGGACGACCGTTACCGATCCCGAGCCGTGCCTATCGGCACTATCTCTGCGCCATCGAACGAGTCATCGAACGACTGCCTCGACGCCGCCAACGCCAGGCGTCTCGCGCGCTCCGCGCCGTGCTGTGGACATCGGGAATCACGCTCATCGCGATGAAGCGAAGGCACGCGTCGCTCTGAGGTTGTCATGTGCGGAATCTGCGGAACATTTCCTTACGGCAGTGGAAAGCCGGTTGGTGAACCGACGCTCGATGAGATGCTCTCGTGCATCCGGCATCGGGGACCGGATGACAAGGGTACGTACGTGACCCGGAACGTCGCGCTTGGCTCGCGGCGGCTGAGCATCATCGACCTTACCGGCGGGAACCAGCCGATCTTCAACGAGGACGGCAGCATCGTCCTCGTGTTCAACGGAGAGATTTACAACTATCGCGAGCTGAGATCGCGTCTGCACGCACGCGGTCACACGTTCAGGACCGGCAGCGATACGGAAGTGATCGTGCATCTCTACGAGGACAAGGGCGACGACTGCGTGCTCGACCTGCGCGGCATGTTCGCGTTTGCCTTGTGGGACGCCCGGCGGCGGCGGCTCCTCGTCGCGCGCGATCGATTGGGGATCAAGCCGCTGTACTACTGGGACCGGGGTGGTCTCCTCGCATTCGGATCGGAGATCAAAGCGCTGCTGCGGCACCCGGCGGTCGAGGCGCGAGCCAATCTCGAAGGTCTCGGACACTTCCTTTCACTCAAGTACGTGCCCGCACCGCAGACGATGTTCGACGGCATTCACGCGCTGCCGCCCGGTCATCTGCTGACCTGCGATGCCCGGGGACCGAAGGTGCGCTCGTATTGGCGGCTGTCTTTTGCGAATCGCGCCCACGAGTCTCGCTCCGGGGAATCGTACGCAGAGGAGTTGAGCGCGCTCCTGCGCGAAGCGGTAGCGCTGCACCTCGTCAGTGACGTGCCGTTCGGCGCGTTTCTGAGCGGCGGGCTCGACTCGAGCACCATCGTGGCGTTGATGAGCGAGGTACTGCCCACACCGACGAAGACCTTTTCCGTCGGTTTCGATGGCGCCGGCGCGATGGTCAGCGAGTTGCCGTGGGCGCGGCGCGTCGCGCAGCGCTTCGGCACCGATCACCACGAAGTCGTCGTCGACGGCCGAGATCTCGCGGCCCGCTCGGAACGGGTGGTCTGGCACCTCGATCAACCGATCGGTGATCCCGCCACGCTCGCCAACTATATGGTGGCGGAACTGGCGGGACGTCACGTCAAGATGGTGCTCACCGGTGAAGGCGGAGACGAGCTGTTCGCCGGCTATGCGCGTCACGCGGGCGACAAGCTGTCGCCGTTGTTCCGGTACGCTCCTCGATCGGCCAAGTCGCTCGCGCTCGCATGCGCGTCTCGGCTGCCCGGGCTCGGTCGACCCCGGCTCGCCCTGTATGCGCTCTGTCAGCCCGACGAGACCTCGCGGCTCGTCAACTGGTTTCCGCTCTTCAATCCTGAAATGAAGTCGGCGCTGCTGACCGACGAGGTCAAACGCCTGTTGAACGGTACATCGGCCGCCGACGTCTTTGCGCGGTGCCTGGCACAGACAGACGCAACGGATCCGTTGAGCCGCATGCTCCATCTCGACACGACACTCTGGCTGCCGGACGATCTCCTCGCCCGTGGCGACAAGACGAGCATGGCGGCTTCGGTGGAGGCCCGCGTTCCGCTTCTCGATCACAAAGTGGTCGAATTCGCAGCGGCGCTGCCGTCCCATCTCAAAGTGCATGGGCTGACGCGAAAGTACCTGTTGAAAAAGGTCGCCCGGCGCTGGCTGCCGCCGGAGATCGTTCACCGGAAGAAACAAGGCTTCCCGGTCCCCCTGTCAGTGTGGTTCCGAGCGGAGGCGCGAGAGTTCGTTCGCGACCTTCTGTCATCGGATGCAGTCCGACGCCGCGGCCTCTTCAATCCGCGATACGTGCAGTCGCTGATCGATCGCAACGAGCGAGGCGATGCGAGCTGTGGGCCTCAGCTCTGGGCGCTCGTCAACGTGGAACTCTGGTACCGGCTCTTCATCGATCGATCGGGGAGCCCGGACGCATCGCGACGCTGGACCAGCGACGAGACGAGCTCGACGACTCCCATATGTGCGGCATAGCCGGAATCGTGAACCCCGGCGTGGCACCGATTCACCTGCGATCGGTCGTGCATCGGATGACCGATGCCCTCGTCCATCGCGGGCCCGACGACAGTGGCGTCTACCTGGGTGAGGGGATCGGCCTGGGCATGCGCCGCTTGAGCATTATCGACGTCGACGGCGGCCAGCAGCCGGTGAGCAGCGAGGACGGTCTCGTCCAAGTGGTGTTCAATGGGGAGATCTACAACTATCTCGAGCTGCGCAGCGCGCTGCGCAAGCGGGGACACATATTCCGAACCAACTCGGATACGGAAGTCATCGCTCACCTCTACGAGGAGAAAGGGATCGACGCCTTCGAACAACTCCGTGGCATGTTTGCAATCGCCGTGTGGGATCGGCGCAACCGCCGCCTCGTGCTGGCGCGTGACCGCATCGGCAAGAAGCCCCTCTTTTACGCCAGGCGAGGCAGCACGCTGCTGTTCGGATCGGAGATCAAGGCGATCCTCACGGCAAATCCGAGCCTCGCCGAACCGGATGTGGACGCGCTCGGCCCATATCTGCAGTACGGCTTCGTGCCTGAACCGCGGACGGTCTTCCGCGAGATCCGGAAGCTGCCGGCCGCCCATTGGCTCACGTATCGGTACGAATCCGGCGAGGTCGCGGTCGAGCCGTACTGGCGTCTGAGTATCGACGATGACGGAATGGGATCGCGCAGCGAAGCGGAGGTCGTCGAGGAGCTCGATGCGCTGCTCGGCGAAGCGGTCCGCATTCGACTCATGAGCGATGTTCCTCTGGGGATCTTCCTCAGCGGTGGCCTCGACTCGAGCACGATCGTCGCGTACGCGCACAAAGCGGGCCTGCGCCCGATCAAGACGTTCACGATCGCATTCGATCGGCGCGGCTGGGATGAGTCCCCCGACGCCGAGGTGGTTGCCAGGCACTTCGGCACGGACCACCACGTGCTGAGGCTGACTGAACAGGACTTTGAGCAGTGCCTCCCTGACACGGTCCTCACGCTGGTTCGTCACTTCGACGAGCCATTTGGCGACCCCTCGGCGCTCCCCACTTACCATGTCTCGAAGCTCGCGCGCGAGCACGTGACCGTGATCCTGAGTGGCGACGGTGGTGACGAGTTGTTTGCGGGGTACTCGCTCTATAAAGGCATACGCTTCGCGGAACTCTACCGGCGCGTGCCCCGATGGACAGGGCGGCGGTACTTTCCCGCCATCGTCGAGAACGCCGCCCAATGGTTGCCGCAGGGTCCGCGTTACCGTGCGCTGCACGCCGCCAGAGTCCTGGGTGACAGCGAGCGGCCCTTCGAGTCGAGATATTTCCTGAAGGGATCGCCCTGTCGTCCCGATGTGTTCCGCCAGATCCTGACAGCGGATGCGGCCGCTCGACTTGGGTCCAGCGCAGTGCGGTTCCTGGCCGACGACGTCCGTGGGGTCCTGCGATCGGACGTGCCCGAGGTGAGCAAGGCGCTGTATCTGGGCGTGCGCCTGGCGCTCCTGGAAGACATGCTCGTGAAAGTCGATCGGATGAGCATGGCGCATTCGTTGGAAGTGCGCTCGCCGCTGCTCGATCATCGCCTCGTCGACTTCGTGATGCGGCTTCCGCCATCGATGAAGCTTCGTGGCTGGGAGACAAAAGCGATCCTGCGCGACACGATACGACGCTATGTGCCGCCGTCGACGCTGCGCAAGCGGAAGCAGGGATTTGCGGTCCCGCTGCGCGAGTGGCTCCGGGGCGGCTTGTACGAGATGGCGGGCGATTTTCTGGAGGCGGGCGACAGCCGCCTGCCTCCGGGCGTCTTCAATCGCGCGGGCGTCAGGAACCTGCTCGCGCAACATCGCCGGGGTGAAGCCGATCACAGCGGGATCATCTGGCTACTGTTGAACTACGCGGCCTGGCGCGACCTGTATATCGACAGCCGTGAGGTTCGTACAGCCGTGTCGGGCTCGATGCGGCACGCGGTGACCGGCGACTCAGGGGTGGCGGACACGTCGCCCGCGGCAGGAGTTCATTGAGGGCCCGGAAGGAGCCCGGCATCGTGAGCGGCGTCTCGATACTCATCTCGAATCCCCTTGGCGCGAACCTGACCCGCGGCAAGCTGCTGCCGCTGCACGGTCTGCCCGACGTGCGCACGCTCGTAGTGGTGCAGGATGCGGCCGGCCCGGCGCTGTCGAACGTTCAGTACCTGACACTGGGGCCTTCGCCGCTCGCGAACACTCTGCCGCGCGTGGGAAGGCTGCTCCACGTCGCGCGGCGCGTCATGGCGATGTGCGTCGGAATCATCCGGCACAGGCCGTGGCTTGTGATGGGCATCTACATGATGCCGCATGGCCTCCTCGCGTACGTGCTCGGAGCGCTCACCGGCCGGCGCGTCTGCATCCATGTCATCGGTGGTCCGCGAGAGATCATCGACGGTGGGTACTGGATGGATCAGTGGCAGGTGCGGCGCCCGAGCACGTTTCTCGAAGCCGTGTATCTGCGCGTGCTCAGGCGGACGGACATCATCGTCGTCGTCGGCACGGAGACGAAGCGCTATCTCGCGAGCCGCGGCGTGCCACCCGATCGCATCCACGTGATCTCGAGCAAGATCGACGCGAAGCGGTTTCGGCCCGCGCCCGCGCGCCACGACTACGATCTGATCCTCGCTGCGCAATTGATCAAGCGCAAGCGAGTCGACCTCTTCCTTCGCATCGTCGCCGATCTGGCCGTGCGCCGTCCGTCGGTGCGCGCGGCCATTCTGGGCGATGGGCCGCTTCGGGACGATCTCGCACGGCTGGCAGGCAGTCTCGGCATCGCCGATCGCGTCGACTTCGTCGGCTTTCACGAGGACACGGAGGCGTACTACAACCGCGCAAAGGTATTCGTCCTCACCTCGTCCGCTGAGGGCCTTTCGCTGGCGATGATGGAGGCGATGGCATGCGGGCTCCCCGTCGTCGTGCCTGCGGTGGGCGATCTGGCTGACGTGGTCCGCCCGGGTGAAACCGGGTATCTGGTCGATGACGACGATCGGGAGGCATTCGTCGCCGCCATTCAGCGCCTTCTCGAGGACGACCAGCTGCGCCGCGCCCTGGGGTGGAACGCGCGCTCGACGATTCTGCGGGGCTACACGGTCGAGGACGGATCGCGCCTCTGGCGCGCCGCGCTCGAGAAGGCGATTCCCTCGCTTCAGCAGATCGCGCCGCTCGATCCCGCAGCCACGCTCCACACTCGCGACGTGACGGGACCAGAGAGATGACCGACCTCTTCGTACACCCGACAGCGATCGTCGAGACCTCGAACCTCGGGAAGGGCACTCGCATCTGGGCATACACGCACGTCATGCGGGACGTGACGATCGGCGCCGACTGCAACATTGGCGAGCACTGCTTCATCGAGTCGGGGGCCAGCATCGGAAGCCAGGTCACGATCAAGAACGGCAACATGGTCTGGGAAGGCATTCACCTCGAGGACGGCGTGTTCGTCGGCCCGCTGGTTGTCTTCACCAACGACCTCTATCCACGCTCGCCTCGTCTGGCGGACGCGAGACACCGATACGCCGATCGCCGCTGGCTCAAGCCGACTCTCGTCGAGCAAGGAGCGTCGCTGGGTGCTGGCGCCATCATCCTGCCTGGGATCACGATTGGTGAGTTTGCCATGGTCGGAGCCGGTTCGATGGTGACCAGGAGCCTTCCTCCGCACGCTCTGGCCGTCGGCTCGCCGGCTCGGGTGAAGGGCTGGATCTGCCGGTGCGGCCGGCCGCTGGCGTTCTCGAACGGCGAAGCCAGTTGCATCCCCGAGTGCAATCTCACGTTCGTGAAAGCCGGCGGCCGCGTGGAGCAGATTCGGTCGCTGGTGTCACGAGCAATCTGACTGCACGTTCGAGGAAACGTCTCGCATGATCAACAGCGTTGCACACGGCGCAGCTTTGGCTGCGCTCACCTCAGCGCCGTCGAACGTAGGGATTCGTCTCGAAGCGAACCAGATACACGTCTGGTGCGCATCGCTGGACGAGTTCCATCTGGATCGATGCCGGTTGCACGACACTCTTTCGGCCGACGAGCGGGTGAGGGCTGACCGGTTCCATTCTGACGACGATCGCGAACGGTATATGAGGTCGCGCGGAATTCTTCGGGAACTGCTGGCGCGATACCTCGGGCAGCCTGCCTCGACGATCGCGTTCACCTACGGGCAGTTCGGCAAGCCCTTTATCGCCGGACCGAAGGGTCGGCCTTCGTTGTTCTTCAATGTGTCGCATTCCGGTGCGCTCGCTCTCTATGCACTGACGCAGACCTCCGCGGTGGGCGTCGACGTCGAACAGATGCGCGAGATTCCGGAACCTGACGCCATCGCCTTGCGGCACCTGGATCGCGTTGACGCCGATCGTGTACTCGCCGCACCGCCGGAGCGCCGGATCGAAGAGTTCTTTCTGTGCTGGACACGGAAGGAAGCCCTGATGAAAGCCACGGGCGAGGGCATCGGACGCGAGCGCAGTCCCTACCCGCCCTCGTCTTGGCAGCTGCACAACTTGTGGCCCGCGCCAGGCTACCTCGGTGCCGTCGCCTGCAAGCACGATGCAGCGGCAATCACGCTCAGGAGTGTCTCAAAGGAGTCGATGTGCAGATTGCAATCATAGGCACCGGATACGTCGGTCTCGTGGTGGGCGCGTGTCTGGCGGAGACAGGCAACACAGTGGTGTGTGCCGACGCAGACGCGCGCAAGATCAGCCTGCTGCGTGAGAATCGCATTCCGATCTATGAACCAGGCCTCGAGGACCTGGTCGAACGCAACCAGGGGCAGCGGCGTTTGAGCTTTACCGCCGACGTGGCCGCGGCCGTCGCATGTGCGGAAGTGGTGTTCATTGCCGTCGGCACGCCGCCTGAGGAGGACGGATCGGCAGACCTGACCCATGTGCTGGAAGCCGCGGAGACCATTGGCCGGCACCTCGTGCGCGAAGCGGTCATCGTGACGAAATCGACGGTGCCGGTCGGGACTGCCGTGCATGTCGAGGCGGCCATCGCGCGATCGGCGAGGTATCCGTTTCACATGTGTTCCAATCCGGAGTTCCTCAAAGAGGGAGCCGCTGTAGACGATTTCCTGAAGCCGGATCGCGTCGTCCTGGGGGTCGAGTCGGATCACGCGCGCAGTGTGATGGCGGAGTTGTATGCACCGTTCGTTCGCACCGGCAGGCCGATCATCTTCATGGATATCGCGTCGGCGGAGATGACGAAGTATGCGGCCAACGCCATGCTGGCCACGCGGATCTCGTTGATGAACGAGATTGCGAACGTGTGCGAGAGGGTGGGAGCCGATGTGGATCTGGTCCGCAAGGGCGTCGGATCCGACTGTCGGATCGGCCCGTCCTTCCTGTTCCCGGGTCCCGGGTATGGCGGCTCATGCTTTCCGAAGGATGTGAAGGCGCTCATTCGCACCGCCCACCGGTCCGGTGAGAACATCGGCGTCCTCGAAGCGGTCGAGCACGCCAACCAACGACAGAAGGGTCGTCTCTTCGACAAGCTTCGCTCGGCATTGGGTGGCAGTCTGCGGGGCGCGCACATTGCCATCTGGGGACTTGCGTTCAAACCGAATACCGACGATATGCGTGAGGCTCCGTCGCTGACCCTGATCGAGATGCTCGTTGCGGATGGTGCGACGGTGACGGCGCACGATCCCGCCGCTATGGCTGAAACGAGGAACAGGATTGGCGACCTCATCTGCTACGCCGAGTCGAATTACGACGCGCTGAACGGGGCCGACGCTCTGGTGATCGTCACCGATTGGAACGAGTATCGTCATCCCGATTTCGCTCGCATGAAGATGACGCTGCGGAGACCCATCGTGATCGACGGCCGCAACTTGTACAGCGCTGCGAAAATGAAGTCGTACGGTTTCAGCTACGACTCGATCGGTCGGCCTCACGCGAACGGCGACTCCAAGGCGCGACCCGAGCTTGCGCTCGCCAGCGCTCGCGAGTAACGAAACGAATTCAACGCGGATCGCTCCGCCCCCCCTCACCCCTGTTCACTTCATTCCGGGTTGCCTAACGAGCGATGACCTCTCATGACGTCGGCGTCATAGTTCTCGGAGGCGAATTCCACGGCCTCGGCGTCGCGCGCAGTGTCGGACGACACGGAGTGCCGGTGTGTGTGATCGACGACGAGTACTCGATTTCGCGTTTCTCCCGCTACGTCACACATGCGGTGCGTGTTCCCGATCTTCGTGATGAAGGGAAGACCGTCGATGCGTTGCTGGAAGTCGCACGCCGGAAAGGACTGGCGGGCTGGGTGCTCTATCCGATTCGGGATGAGATCGTGGCGGCGCTATCGCGCCATCGGGAGACCCTCCAGGCAGTATTCCGCTTGCCGACACCAGGGTGGCAGAGCATCAAGCACGTCTGGGACAAGCGGAATACGTACCGGTTGGCGTCGGAGATCGGCATCGCGACGCCCCGCACCTGGTACCCACAGCACGTCGACGACCTGGAGAACATCGACGCCGAACAGCCGTTGGTGGTCAAGCCGGCTATCAAGGAACACTTCATTTACGCAACCAAGGCCAAGGCGTGGCGAGCCAACAATCGCGATGAACTTCGGGAGCGATTTCTGGAGGCTGCCGCCATTGTTCCCTCTGGCGAGGTCATGGTCCAGGAGCTGATTCCTGGTGACGGCCGCCAACAATACGCATACTGCGCCTTCTTCAAGAACGGCGAGGCCATCGGCAGCATGACCGCCAGGCGGCGTCGTCAGCATCCTCCGGAATTCGGGCGAGCGAGCACATTTGTCGAAACCGTGGATGTGCCGCAGCTGGCTGAACTGTCACGTCGTTTTCTTCGAGCCATCGATTACTACGGCCTCGTCGAGGTCGAATACAAGCTCGACCCGCGCGATGGAGTGTTCAAGCTGCTGGATGTCAATGCCCGCGTCTGGGGTTATCACACGCTCGGCTTCGAGGCGGGTGTCGACTTCCCGTATCTCCAGTTCCTCGATCAGTTGGGCGTGCAAGTTCCCGTGTGCCAGACGCGCCCGGGCGTCCAATGGATCCGTCTCGTCACCGACATGCCGACGGCAGTGGTCGAGATGTTGGGTGATCGGCTGGCCTGGCAGGAGTTCATTCGATCACTGAGAACCTTTCAGATCGAATCGGTGTTCTGCCGGGAGGATCTTCTGCCCGGGCTCGTCGAGTTGGCGCTGATTCCCTACCTCTATATCAGGCGAGGGTTTTGACGCGTGCCGGCATCCATCCTGACTGGGATGACGCTTTCGCTGGCCACGACACTGCCCCTGGCGTGGAAGTGGGGACTGGGTGTGCGCAGAGCAGCCGTGGTTACCGTGTCACTCGGTCTGATGACGAGTCCGCTCGCTCAGATTGCGGGAGCGCTCGTCCATGAGTCTGATGATGTTCTCCTCAGAGCCGGTCTGAGCTGGCTGCTGACCGTGGGCGCTGCCGCCGGGTTGGTCGCATACCGGTTCTATCGCGATCCAGAGCGAGCGATACCACCTGCGCCGAACGTCATCGTGAGCCCCGCCGATGGTGAGGTCGTCTACGTACGCGAGTCACGCAACGGGTCGCTGCCGACATCGACCAAGGGGGGACGCAGCTATCCTCTGAGCGAGCTCACGAAGACGACACTTCAAATGCGGGACGCGGCGGTGATCGGCATTGCGATGACGCTGCTGGACGTTCACGTCAATCGCGCGCCCATCGCCGGGCGGATTGCGGTGAGCAAACATGTCCCCGGCCTTTTCGGTTCGCTGCGCCGACCGGAGATGATTCTTCAGAACGAGCGGATGACCACCGTGATCCAGCACGACGATCTGGAAGTCGGGGTGGTCCAGATTGCCTCGCGTCTGGTCCGTCAGATCGTGTCATTCGTTCACGAGAGCGAGGACGTCGCGCGCGGACAGCGGATTGGGATGATTCGGTTTGGTTCGCAGGTCGATCTGGTGTTGCCGCTTCGAGCTGGTCTCACGGTGACGGTCAAACCTGGCGATCGGCTCAGGGCGGGGGAGTCGATCGTTGCCCGTCACCAACCGCAGAGAAACGGCGCATCGGTCCAACCCCCCGCGTAAACCGCAGCTCGATCGGCCGCCGTCTCGTGGGGGTCGGCCGCCTTCAACGAATACCCGAACGCACGCGTTTGGTCGGAGTCTCAATGCAACGGCTTCTTCAGGACCTGGTGATCGAGCAGGCCGGCAGGCGGCCTGAGTCGACGGCGGTCGTATGTGGTGCCTCGACGCTGAGCTACGGCGAGCTGGATGCGCTCTCGAACAGGCTGGCGAGACTGCTGCAGGACGGCGGATGTCAGCCAGGCGATCGCGTCGCGCTGCTGATGCCCAAATGCCCAATGGCGATTGTCGCCATGCTGGGCATCTACAAAGCCTGCGGCATCTACGTACCGCTCGATCCGGGAAGTCCGGCGAGCCGACTGAAGAAGATTCTCGAGTCCTGTCAGAGCCGCTGGGTACTGACGGCCGAAACTGCGACGTGCGTACTCAGCGAGATCCTCGAGGACGCGGGCTGGCGGAAGCGCCTGTCAATTGGCTGGCTGGACGAGTCGCAGCCGGCGGAGACTCTGCACGTCGATTTCACGCCTGCCGCACTTGCTGGCTACTCGGATGCGCCCGTGGACGGGCCGAACCGGCCGAGTGACCCCGCGCACATTCTGTTTACGTCGGGATCGACCGGCGTCCCGAAGGGAGTTGTGATCACACACTCCAACGTCATGCACCTGGTTCGTTGGGCAGCGACGCACTTTTCGATGAGCGCATCGGATCGAATGTCGGGGCACCCGCCCTTGTACTTCGATATGTCCTTTCTCGATGTGTTCGGCGCCGCGGCGGTGGGAGCCGAGTTGCACCTGGTTCCACCCGAACTGAGCACGTTCCCGAACAAGCTGGCGGCGTTCATCCGCGATTCCGCGCTGACACAGTGGTTTTCGGTCCCGTCGGTCCTCAATTACATGGCGAAGTTCAACGTGGTCGGCGTGAACGACTTTCCGGCGCTGCGCCGGGTCATGTGGGCCGGCGATGTCCTGCCGGCGACCTCGCTGATCTATTGGATGAAGCGTTTGCCTCACGTCACCTTCACGAACCTGTACGGCCCGACTGAGACCACCATCGTGAGCAGCTACTACACCGTCCCTGGGTGTCCCGACGATGTGCAGGCCGTCATTCCGATCGGTTGCGCGTGCGAAGGAGAGGAGCTGCTCGTCCTCGACGAGTCGATGCACATGGTTCCGACAGGGGAGACAGGAGAGCTCTATATCGGCGGCGTCGGTGTCGTCCGCGGCTACTGGGGCGACTCAGAGCGCACGGAGGCTGCGTTTGTCGAGCATCCCTACCGACCGGGAGAGCGTCTCTACAAGACAGGGGACCTTGCGAGAACCGGGAATGATGGCCTCGTGTACTTTCTGGGGCGGCGCGATTCTCAGGTCAAGAGTCGCGGTTACCGCATAGAGCTGGGCGAGATCGAGGGGGCGGTGAATGCACTCGGGGGCATCAGAGAGTGCGCGGTCGTCGCGGTTCCCGTCGGTGGCTTCGAAGGCGTGGCGATCTGTTGCGCCTACGCAGCCGCAGCCGGCTGCAACCCGACACGCGTAGAGCTCCGACGCGAGTTGGGCCGGCTGGTTCCCTCGTACATGCTGCCCCTCCATTGGCTCGCGCTCGCCTCGTTGCCGACCAACGCGAACGGGAAGATTGATCGCCGGCGGCTGCTCGACGTCTTCGAATCGAGCGTGACAGCCGCGACCGGGACCGCGTAATTCTCCCGCGCCGGCGCGCTCTCTCTGCAAATCGAAGACATCATCTCCGACGCGACTGTGGAGCGTTGACCATCGTGAAAAGGACCAACGGAACGCGCGTGCTGATGCTGGTCGAGAACTGTTCGTACCCGCAGGACAGACGCGTCAAAGCGGAAGCGACGGCGCTGGTGGACGCGGGCGCTCACGTCACGGTGATCGCACCCACGCTTCCCGGACAACTGCGTCACGAAATCGTGGCGGGTGTCGAGGTGTATCGCTACCCGGTCTTGCCTGGCGTCCCGGGCGCGCTCGGGTTTGCGTGGGAGTACGCGTACTCGCTGGCTGCGAGCTTCGTCCTCTCGCTGGCCGTGTTCTTCAGACATGGCTTCAACGTCGTGCATGCCCACAACCCTCCGGACCTGTTCGTCTTCATCGCCCTGTTCTACAAACTCTTCGGCGCCCGGTTCGTCTTCGATCATCACGATCTCTCGCCCGAGATGTACGACGTCAAGTTCGGTACAAAAGGGAGGGGCCCGACCTATCGCCTGTTGGTCTGGCTCGAAAAGCTCTCGTGCCGTGTGGCCGACCGCGTGATCGCGGCCAACGAGTCTCATATGGCGGTCGAGATCGAGCGTAGCCGTGTTCCGCGCGAACGGATCACCGTCGTGCGCAACGGCCCCGATCTCGATCTTCAGCCGTGCGCGCCGGATCCCGGCCTCCGGCGCCGCGGCAGGATCATTCTCGGCTTCGTCGGCGGGATGGGCGATCAGGATGGCGTCGAGTACCTCCTGAGGGCGCTGCGCCACCTGGCCTGCGACCTCCACCGGGAGGACTTCTTCTGTGTGCTCGTTGGCGACGGAAGCGCGTGGCCGCGGGCGCGGACGCTCGCAACGACGCTGGGCGTCGAGTCGTATGTCTGGTTCACTGGTCCGCTGGCTCCGCCTTCCTGGCTTCCGTATCTATCGGCGGCGGACATCTGCGTGGAACCGGCGCCGTCGAATGGCTACAACGACCGGTCCACGACGATCAAAATCATGGAGTACATGGCGCTGGCCAAGCCGATCGTGGCGTTCGATCTGCCTGAGCATCGCGTGTCAGCCGGCGACGCGGCCTGTTACGTTCGGCCGAGCGATGAACGAGCGTTCGCCGCTGCATTGGCGGAGCTGATGGACGATCCAGAACGCAGACGTAGGATGGGGGCGCTGGGTCGACAGCGGATCGAGTCGACGCTCGCGTGGCCCCATTCTGCCCGCAATCTGCTGCAGTGCTATCAGGAGCTGTTTCGTGATTCGCCAGCCACGGACGCGGCGAAGCGAGCGGCGCGCGCGCCGGCTGGTTCGCGACGTCAGCGATGGGCATGGTGGATCAGGGAACGGAGCGCCGGCTACGTCGCGAGGCGATCGATTGCGCTGGCCACGCGCTACGGTGTCACGTCTCCGAAGGCCGAACAGCGTGTACTCGACTGTGTCAAAGCGCTCGCCCGGCACGGCTGTCATCCCACCTTTCCAATTCCCGGGTGGATTCTGCGCCGCTACCGCGAGTTCAGCCAGACATTGCAGGCGATGGGCGCGGAACTCGCGATCCATGGCTACCAGCATGTCGACTTTCGAAGCCTGTCGCGAGCCGAGGCCAGCCAGCAATTTCTCAAAGCGGCGGCGGCGTTTCAGGAGTGCGGCATTCAAGCCGATGGGTACCGATGCCCGTACCTGAGCGGGACCGAAGAGCTCAAGGAGGTCATTCCCGATGGCCTCGTGGGTTACAGCAGCAATCGCGCGATCTGGTGGGCAGACGCCGTGCCCGACGGCAGCGTCGGCACAGCGATCTTCGAGAATCTCCGCCGGTTCTATCGAGCCGAGTCTTCCGATACGGTGGTGTCCACGCCGCGGCTCGCGAACGGCATCGTGGAGATTCCCTGCTCGCTCCCTGACGACCTGCAATTGAGCGATGGATTGCAACTCGACGCCGCGGGAATCGCAGACGTCTGGACCGATATGCTGCGCCACATCCATCGACGCGGCGAGTTGTTCGTCGTGCTGTTTCATCCTGAGTCGTACGAACAGTGCGGCCAGGCGCTCGAGGGCATCCTGAGTGCAGCCGAGCGAATGCGGCCCGGTGTGTGGATCGCTCAGCTGCGGGATGTGAGCCGGTGGTGGCAGGAGAAGGCCGGGTTTGGCGTAGCCGTGGGGCCGCTTCAGTCGGGCGGGCTGCGACTGCGCTTCAACTGTTCCGGGAGGGCCACCGTTCTTGTTCGTCACGTGCATGCGGATGCCGGGAGCTCGGAGTGGTTCGACAGCTCGTATCGCGTGCTGAACGGACGGGTGCTCGATGTCACTGAAGGCGTTCGCCCGTTTGTGGGTCTGGCACAGGATGTTCCGTCTGGCATCGCCGCGTTTCTCGAAGAGCAGGGGTACATCCTCGACCGCGGCGACACCGCCCGGGAGTGCGGAATCTATCTCGATGCGGATGGCTCGAGTCGAAGAACGGAGGTGCAACTCGTCGATCACATCGAGTCCTCGCCAGCGCCCCTGGTCCGCTTCTCGCGCTGGCCGGCGAATGCCCGAAGCGCACTTTGCGTCACTGGTGATCTCGACGCCCTGAGCCTGACGGATTACCTGGCGCGAGTCTTCGCTCTCTGAGTGCGACGGCAGGGCTCGCGGTCTGACCCACGCGACGCGGAACTCTTACCGAGGTTGATCGAGCAGGAGACCAACGATGAAGTCCGATTCTCCGATTGAGGTGTTTTCCACGTGCCCGCCGTCAAGCCGGGTCCCCAAGGAGCAATACCTCGAGCGGCTGATCGACATCGCGCAGTGGAGCGAGTCGGCCGGTTGCACGGGCATCCTCGTCTTCTCGGATAACAGCCTCCTGGATCCCTGGGCGCTGTCGCACTTGATCATTCAGCACACGAGAACACTCCGTCCGCTCGTGGCCATTCAGCCCGTCTACATGCATCCGTACTGGGTGGCCAAGCAGATCACGACGCTCAGCTACCTCCACGGCCGTCGCCTCGACCTCAATATGGTCGCCGGCGGTTTCAAGAACGACCTGGAAGCGCTGAGCGATTCGACGCCGCACGACCAGCGCTATACGCGCCTGACGGAGTACACCACGGTCATCATGCGACTGCTCACGAATGGTGCGCCCGTCAGCTACGACGGGGAATTCCACCGCGTCTCGAAGCTGAAATTACAGCCACCGCTGCTGCCGGATCTCGTTCCCGACGTGTTCGTGTCCGGATCGTCCGAGGCGGGAATAGCTGCGGCGCGGACGCTGGGCGCGGTGGCGATCAAGTATCCCAAGCCGTCGGCGGAGGAAGCGCCTCAGGAGCCGTCGGATCTCAGGCTCGGCATTCGAGTGGGCATCCTCGCGCGACCGACGGAGAGCGACGCCTGGGATGTCGCGCAGGCACGCTTCCACGACGATCGCAAAGGCCAGATCACCCGCCAGCTGGCCGAGAAGGTTTCCGACTCGGTATGGCACAAGCAGCTCGCCGGGATCGGGCCGGCAGTCGAGGGAAGCGTGTACTGGCTGACACCGTTTCAGAACTACCAGGCGATGTGCCCGTATCTCGTCGGCAGCTATGCACAGGTGGCCGACGAGCTCGCTCGCTATTTCGGCGCCGGGTATCGCTCGATCATTCTCGACACCCCTCCGGATCCGGAAGAGCTCACACACACGTTCGAGGTGCTCGACGCCGCTCTCCATCCAGTGCAGTGATCCGTGACCGCTTTGTGATCGCTTGGACGAAAGAGACGTAATCCATGGAGCTCCTAACGCTCGACGCGCCCGAACATTTCCAACTGGCTGCTCGCTGGCTTGCCCAGAAAGAGAACTACCAGTGGTTGGAGTTCAGTGATGGCCGGCAGCAAGTCAGCCCCGAATGGCTCAAGATCTCGATCCAGCGGAGGAGCCTGGTGGTCCGGCTCTTCACGACTGACGCCGATCGCACACCGATCGGGATCGTGGCGCTCGGCAACATCAACCCGCACTTCAAGACCGCGAACATCTGGGTCGTGGTCGGAGACAAGTCCTACGTGGTCCGGGGCTACGCCACACGGGCCGCCTCGAGGATGCTGACGCTTGGTTTCAAGGAATTGGGACTCCAGGCGATTCACACGTGGATCGTGGAGCACAACCCATCGATCAAGATCACGAAACGGCTCAAGTTCCGCTTGATCGGCCGCCAACGGCAGTGCCACTGCATCGATGGACAGATGTACGACCGGCTGTGGTTCGATCTGCTGCACTCAGAGCATCAGGAGACTCTCGATGTCCCGCAACAACGATCTGCATGAACGAATCGCGCGCCTGTTCGCCGAGGGCCTGAACGTGGAGATACCCTCGGCGGAATCCAATCTCTTCGACAACGGTGTGCTCGACTCGCTTGGGTTCGTCGAGCTGCTGGTTCTGTTGGAGCGGGAATTTGGCATCGCCACGTCGGTGGACGATATGGAAGTGGAGAACTTCAAATCGATCGCGCGGATTGCCGAGTTCGTCGCGTCGCGCGTCGCGGTCGACCGCCAGTCGACGATCGCGAACCCGACTGCCTGAACGCGTCCCGCCCGCGTCATACCACTCCTTCGAACGGTCAGCCGGCATGGAGAATTCGCTTTCCACTGAGGATCAGTACGCGCTGTCGCCGATGCAGCAGGGCATGTTGTTCTACACCCTGTATGACCGACAGGCAGGGCTCTACGTCGACCACGCGATCTTCGATTTGGCTGGTCACGATCTGAACCTCGCGGCATTTCAGCGGGCCTGGGAGTCCGTCGTGGCCAGACATCCCAGCCTGAGAACGAGCTTTCACTGGGAGGGTCTCGAGGCGCCGGTCCAGCGCGTCCGCACGAGCGTCGATCTGCCCTTCCATGTCGAAGACTGGCGGCACATCCCCTTGCCACAGCAGGAGGAACGGCTCGACGCGTACGTGAGATCGGATCGGAGCCGCGGTTTTGTGCTGACCGACGCCCCACTGACACGGTTGGCCCTCTTCCGCATTGGCGAAGACCACACCCAATGCGTGTGGACGATCCACCATCTTCTGGCGGATGGACGTTCGGCCATCGTGATCCTGCAGGAGGTCTTCGCGCTCTACGATGCCTTCTCGAACGGAACCGACCTCCACCTGCCGCCATCACGCCCCTATCGCGAATACATCGACTGGCTCGAGAAACAGGACCACCGGGCCGCGGAGACGTTCTGGCGGCGGGCGCTGAACGGGTTTACGGCGCCGACGCCGCTCGTGGTCGATCGGCCGATCGAGCCGCTTCGAGGATCGCCACGCGATGGCCAGCCGATGCAAGACGACATCGGCTTCCAGGAAGCGTGCCTGCGAGGTGGCACCACCGCCACGCTCGCGGCCCTGGCCGCGCGTCATCTCCTGAGCCTGAACACGTTTGTTGAAGGCGCGTGGGCGTTGCTGCTCAATCGCTATAGCGGCGAAGACGATGTCGTTTTTGGCGAGGTCCGGGCGGGCCGTCGCTCCACGTTTGACGGTGCCGACGCGATCGTCGGCGTATTCATGAATACCGTTCCCGTCCGGATACGAGTGCCCGCCGACGCCCGTCTGCTCCAGTGGTTGAAAGGCCTGCGGCTTCAACAGGTGCCGGTGTTGAAGTACGAGCATGCGCCGCTCGTCGATGTGCAACGCTGGAGTGAGGTGCCTCCGGGCACGCCTCTGTTCGACAGCGTCCTCGACTTCACCGACTTCTCGCTCAATGCCACGCTTCGCGGACTCGGCAGCCAATGGCAGAAGAGCACGTTCCATGTGCGCGAGAAGACCAACTATGCGCTCATGGTCTATGCGGTGGCCGACCCCGAGCTTCGTCTGAAGATCGGGTACGACCGCCGCCGATTCGACGGCGAGACCGTCCGGCGAATGCTGGATCACCTCGCGACGCTGTTGGAAGGAATGGCTGCGAACCCCGACGGGCGCGTGGTCGACTTGCCATTGCTGACACGGAGCGAGCAGCACCAGATCCTCGTCGCATGGAACGAGACGGCGTCCGACTACCCGCGTCAGTCGTGCATTCACCAACTCATCGAAGCGCAAGTGGCACGCACACCGGACGCGCCGGCGGTGTGCATCGGGGGCCAAGAACTCACGTATCGCGAACTCAACGCGCGCGCCAACCAGTTGGCGCGTCATCTCGCAACGATCGATGTGCGTCCGGGTACCAGGATCGGGCTCTGCGTGGAGCGGTCGCTGGAGATGATGGTCGCTCTGCTCGGTGTGCTGAAAGCAGGTGCGGCATACGTGCCCTTGGATCCGTCGTACCCGAACGAGCGTCTCGCCTTCATCCTCGATGACGCCGGTGTTGACGTGCTGATTACGGAGGAGCGTCTCGCCAAGAAGTTCGGGCCATTCAGCCGCACGACGATCTATCTCGATACCGACGTGCAGACGATGTCGCGAGAGCGCCGGGAGAACCTCGACGCGATGGTGTCCTCCGAGGATCTGGCGTACGTGATGTACACGTCGGGTTCGACGGGCAAACCGAAAGGAGTCAGAGTACGCCATCGGAACGTCGTGAACTTCTTTGCCGGGATGGACGAGAGGCTCGGCGCCGATCATCCCGGCGTCTGGCTGGCCGTGACCAGCATCTCGTTCGACATTTCCGTTCTGGAGCTGTTCTGGACGTTGTCACGCGGGTTCAAGGTCGTCCTGCAGCGCGGCGACGACATGAAGGCTCCCACACTGGCGTCGCACATCACCGCAGCGACGAACGCTCGCAGAAAGCCGGCGGAGTTCAGCTTGTTCTACTTCGCCTGCAGCGACACGAACAGCTCGAACGATGGGAGCGACAAGTACCGGCTGCTCCTCGAGGGCGCGAAGTTTGCCGATGCCCACGGCTTTTCCGCAGTGTGGACGCCGGAGCGGCACTTTCACCCGTTTGGCGGCTTGTATCCCAATCCGTCGGTGACCAGCGCGGCTCTTGCCGCGATCACAACGCGTGTTCACGTCCGGGGCGGGAGCGTCGTGTTACCTCTGCAACATCCCATCCGCGTCGCCGAAGAGTGGTCCGTCGTCGACAACCTGTCAGGAGGGAGAGCGGGCGTGTCGTTTGCGTCGGGGTGGCATGTCAACGACTTCGTGTTCGCACCAGCGAACTTTGCCGATCGCAAACAGATCATGCGTCGCGACGTCGAACAGGTGCGTCGATTGTGGCGCGGTGAGTCGGTGACGGCTGTTAATGGGACGGGACGCGACGTCGACGTGCGGATCTATCCACGACCTGTCCAACCCGAGCTTCCCGTCTGGATCACTGCGGCCGGCGACCCGGAGACATTTCGGGTGGCCGGTGAGATCGGTGCGAACCTGCTGACGCACCTGTTGGGCTCGACCGTGGAGGGACTGGCGGACCAGATCGCGATCTATCGCAAGGCGTGGCGCGATCATGGGCACGGCCGCGAGGGACGCGAAGGTACGGTGACGCTGATGCTGCACACCTTCGTCGGCGCTGACCTCGCGCAGGTGCGCGAGACCGTCCGCCAGCCGTTGCTGAACTATTTGCGGACGGCGTCGGATCTCGCACGCAAACTGGCTTCGAGTGTCGAACAGGACCGGGCATTGACAGAACTGTCCGACGCCGACATGAACGATCTGCACGAACGCGCCTTCGAACGTTTCTTCAGCACTGGCGGTTTTCTGGGGACGCCCGAGACGTGTCTCGCGATGATCCGGCGTCTCGAGGAAATTGGAGTCGACGAGATCGCCTGCCTCATCGATTTCGGCGTCGACTTCGATTCGGTCATGGCGAGCTTGACACTGCTGAATCGTGTCCGCGAAACGAACCTGTCGAAGGCTCGCGAACGGGGTGACGACTCGGTTGCCGCGCAGATCGCGGCGCACGGCGTCACGCATTTCCAATGCACGCCGTCGATGGCGCGCATGCTGGCGATGAGACCGGAGTCGCTGGCCGCGTTGCGGCCGCTGCGGAAGATGCTGCTGGGCGGGGAAGCGCTTCCCGATGATCTCGCAGATCGGTTCTCGGGAGTCGTCTCGGGCGACGTCCTCAACATGTACGGCCCGACCGAGACGACCGTCTGGTCGACCATTGCCGCCGTTGATGGAGAGCGTCGTCCTGTGCCCATCGGCCGGCCGATCGCCAACACCCGGATCTACATCCTGGATCGATTCGGCCGGCCGGTGCCCGTCGGCGTGTCGGGCGAGCTCTTCATCGGAGGAGATGGAGTGACTGCCGGCTATCACAATCGTCCGGAGCTGACGGCCGAACGCTTCGTCGACGATCGGTTCTCTCCCGAAGCCGGCGGGCGGCTGTATCGGACAGGTGATGTGGCGCGTTATCGGGCCGATGGCGGCATCGAGTTCCTCGGGCGCGTCGATCACCAGGTGAAGATCAGAGGCCATCGGATCGAATTGGGGGAGATCGAGACCGCGTTGCAGCGGTACCCCGGCGTACGGGAAGCGGTGGTGGTGGCGCGGGAGGATCGGACCGGCGACCAGCGTCTGGTCGCGTATGTCGCGTCCGCTCCCGGGGCATCGATCACTGTCGACGCCTTGCGCGATCACCTTCGAACGACGCTTCCAAAAGAAATGGTGCCGGCAGCGTTTGTCACCCTTGCGTCGCTGCCACGGACGCCCAATGGGAAACTGGACCGCCGCTCACTCCCTGCACCGGATCAGGTTCGGTCGGGGACGGAACGATCGTTCGTGGCGCCGCGCACCACGGTGGAGACACAGCTGTCAAGACTGTGGGAGAAGGTTCTGCGCGTGCGTCCGATTGGGGTCACCGACAACTTCTTCGAGCTCGGTGGGCATTCGCTGCTCGCCGTGAGTCTATTCGCGCAGATCGAAAAGACATTTGGCAGGAGCCTGCCACTCGCCACGCTCTTTCAAGGCGCGACGATCGAACAGCTGGCCCGGATTCTGGAGCAGAACGATCTCACGCCCAGCTGGTCGCCGCTGGTGCCGATTCAACCACACGGTACGAGGCCGCCGCTGTTCTTCATGCACGCCGAAGGCGGCAACGTGTTGGAGTATTACGCGCTCGCTCGACGTCTCGGGACGGACCAGCCGTTCTATGCGCTGCAGTCCGACCTGTTGAACGGGCATCGGTATCAGGGTGTGACGACACCACGGCTTGAAGAATTGGCCGCTCGATACGTGCGCGAGATCCGACGGGTACAGCCAGCGGGCCCCTACTTCATCGGCGGGTGGTGCCTCGGCGGCTATCTCGCCTATGAAGCTGCGCAGCAGCTGGAGGCGCAGGGCCAGCGCGTCGCGTTGCTCGCGATGGTCCACACGGTCACACCGGACTATCCGAGGATGCGGCCCGACGTGACGTTCGTCCGTCGTCTGCTCTATCGCACGATCAAGCGGCTGGATCTCGAGTGGAGCAACCTCGAGGCGCTCGCAGGGAAGGCACGCATTCGTCAGGTTGCCGGCAGAGTGACGCGCCTGCTGACACTCGCGCAGTTGAAGGCCGAGCGGTTGATCGATCCCTGGCTCACTCGTCTCAATCTCGGAGATCGGCATTCCCTCGAGTACAAGCTGGAGGCGATCGGAACGCTCCACAAGGGGATTGTGCTGAATTACACCGTCAAGCCCTACGCCGGCGAAGGGGTGACGTTGTTCCGAGCCTCCAAACAACTCCTGGGTATCGTGCCGGACCAGACGATGGGGTGGGGGGCGCTGTTGAACGGCCACCTGGAGGTCCATGAGGTCCACGCGCACCGCGAGAACATCCTCATCGAGCCTGCTGTGGGCTCGCTGGCGCAGCAGTTGAACGCCTGCGTGGATCGCGCCTCGAGAAAAGTGCACGAGCAGACGCGGCTCACCGGACGACGAGCCTCGTAATCCAACGCCCTCCCAATCTGGCCGCAGTTCACATCACGGTCCATTTCTATGCACGTGCTCGTCACCGGCGGCGCCGGATTCGTCGGAAGCCATCTCGTCGATGCGCTGGTGCGGGCGGAGCATCGCGTCACCGTGCTCGACAACTTCGATGCGTTCTACGAACGCGCCATCAAGGAACGGAACATCGCGCAGCATCGCCAGAATCACCGCTGGCGGCTTCTCGAAGCCGACGTTCGCGATCGGGAAGCGATGCGTCGAGGGCTGACTGGACGCTACGACTCGATTGTGCATCTGGCTGCCAAAGCGGGGGTGCGTCCTTCGATCGACGATCCAGGCGCGTACCAGGACGTCAACGTCACCGGGACGCTGAACCTCCTCGAGCTCGCGCGCGAGCGAGGGATTCGCCAGTTCATCTTCGCTTCGTCCAGCAGCGTCTACGGCATGAATCCGCGCGTGCCGTGGAGCGAACACGATGACGTGCTGCGGCCGATCAGTCCGTACGCGAGCACGAAGGTCAGCGCCGAACTGCTCGGCCACACCTACAGCCACTTGCACGGAATCCGATTCCTGGCGCTGCGCCTGTTCACGGTCTACGGGCCGAGACAACGCCCGGACCTTGCGGTGCACAAGTTCACGCGCCTCATGCTCGCCGGTCAGCCCGTTCCGATTCTCGGCGCCGGCCGGAGCATGCGCGACTACACGTTCGTCGAGGACGTCGTGGCCGGGATCCTCCGCGCGATCGAATACACGGCCACGATGTTCGAGATCATCAACCTCGGAAACAATCGGGCGGTCTCGCTCCAGGATGTGATCCGCGAGCTCGAAGCCGCGTGTGGCGTCAGCGCGACCATCGATCCGCAACCCGAGCAGCCCGGAGATGTTCCCCGAACGTGGGCGAACATCGAGAAAGCGACCCGCCTGCTTGGCTACGCGCCGCGCACGACGTTCAGCGTCGGCGTGCGGCGCTTCGTCGAGTGGTACACCGCGCAGCCCGCCCGAGCGTTCGAAGAGGCGTCGGCGCTCCGGGGCAGTTCTGCCGCCGCCACGTCTCATACGCCGATTCACGCCTGAACAGTGAGGACACATCCATGCGCAAGCACTTGCTGATCATTGCGACGGTCGCCCTGGTAGCGGCGCTCGCGAGTCGCACCGGATCGGCCGGCGGGCAACTGCCGGTTCCATCCGTCCCGCCTGTGATCGCTCCGACGATTCAGGTCGATCCGGCCCTTCGTCAGCGCCTGACGACTGCGGCCTCGAGTGAGAGTATCGAAGCGATCGTGACGTTCAGCCGCCGCCCGACCGCGATCGAGCTTGCACCGATTCGCGCCGTCGGACTGCAGACGGCAGCTTTCCAGGCGCTGCCAATGATCGCCGTGCGAGGGACTGCCGACCAGATCTCCCGCCTGATTGGCGGGCCGGGTGTGAGCGGTATCCGGTCCGTCTATCTCAATCGTCAGCTCTCCTACTTCCTCAAGGACAGCGTGCCTGCCATCGGCGCCGATCGAGTGTGGAATGAGCTTGGTATCACGGGCCAGGGAGTCGGGATTGCGATCATAGACACCGGTATCGACGGCACGCATCCAGATCTTCCGTTCGGTTCGAAGGTCATTCAAAACGTGAAGGTGCTGCCGGACGTGATAGGGACGGGACACGGCATCTTCGTCGAGAACCTTCCCAACACGGACACGACGAGCGGCCACGGGACTCACGTGGCGTCGATCGCCGCGGGGACAGGAGCCGCGCTCGCTGGCAAGTACACCGGCGTCGCCCGTGGAGCGAACCTCATCGGCGTGGGGGGGGGAGAGGTCCAGACCATGTTGGCGGGTCTCGAGGCATTCGACTGGGTGCTGCAGAACCACGCCGCATACAACATTCGAGTCGTCTCGAACAGTTGGGGAACGACCGGCTGGCCATATTCGCCTGACGATCCGATGAACGTAGCAAGCCGCATGCTCCATGACGCTGGCATGGTCGTGGTCTGGGCCGCCGGGAACCAGGGCCCCGAGACGAACACGCTCAACCCGTACTGTGTTCCACCGTGGGCGATCTGCGTCGCGGCCTCGACGAAGGACGGCGCTACGCTCGCAGACTTCTCCTCTCGAGGGATTCCTGGAGATCCGCTCTTTCACCCGACCATCACCGCTCCCGGTGTTCATGTAATAGCGGCGCGTGCGACCACCGGCATCTGGGTCGCCACGTTCTTCGAGGTCGATGACATTGCCATCGGCACTGACAATATCCGCTACGCCGTGGCGAGCGGCACCAGCATGGCCACGCCGCACGTGTCTGGAACGGCGGCGATGATGCTGGAGGTGAACCCGGCGCTGACCCCGGATCAGGTCAAGTCGATTCTCCAATCGACGGCGACGCCTATGCCCGGCTATGCGACGCACGAAGTCGGCGCCGGCTTTCTGAACGCGTACTCCGCTGTTTCGGCTGCGCTTTCAGCGGCGAGCACGACGACGAGCACGAGCCGCGCGCTCGCGCGCTGACAACACGATCCGACGCCCGATCACTTCACACATCGCAACCAACGAAGAGCCTCATCCACGAATGACCGCGTCACGTGCAGAGTTTCTGCCCGCGGCGCTTGGCGAGCAGGGGAGAACCATGTCTACCGTTGGCAGACGCACGTACGCGGCGGTTCTGTTTCTAATTCTCAGCTTGTTTCCGCTCACAGCCTTCGCGCAGTTACCGTGTATTCCGGGCTTGACGTGCCCGCCCAGCGACACCACTCCGCCGACAGTCAGAATCACGTCTCCCGCATCCGGTGCCACCGTCTCCGGCACGATCACCGTAACCGCCGACGCCTCCGACAACGTCGGCGTCGCCGGTGTCCAGTTTCAGTACAACGGCATCAACTTCGACGGGGAGGACACCTCGGCTCCTTACACGGCAACCGCGTACACGAACCATGTCCCGGACGGCAATTACACGCTGACGGCGGTGGCCCGCGACGCGGCTGGCAACCGGACCACCTCCGACCCGGTCACCATCACGGTGGCCAACAATGCCCCGCCGTCTGAGGGGGTGAACCGCTATGAAGAAACGGATCCCTCGGTGAGCTTCAGCGGCATCTGGACTCGGGATAGAGACCACTGCTCGGAAACCGGCCGCTGCGCGTGGTTCGCATGGAGCGGGGGGGACGCCGTGTATTCGATGACCCCGGGCGCCCAGGCCACGTTCACCTTCACGGGGACCTCGGTCGCATGGATCGGCATGCGTGGCCCCGACAGTGGCATCGCTCACGTATTCATGGATGGAGTCTTGGTATCGGACGTTGACATGTACGCGAGGTCGTACGACGTCCATGTGCCCGTCTTCATTGCGAGGGGGCTGGCCAACAGCAGCCATGTGCTGAGGATCGAGGCGACCGGACTGAAGAACAGGAACGATTCGACAGCTATTAATAGCGGTCCGTTCGCCCTGGTGACGGTGGATGCATTCGACGTCCCCCCAGAGGTCGTCTCGCGATTGCAGGATACCGATCCAGACCTCACTTACACCGCCGGCTGGAGCGGGTGGGACACCAGCACATCATGGAGTGGCTGGTACGCCACTCTCTCGACCACGCCGGGCGCGCAAGCCACGTTGGCGTTCAATGGAACGTCGATCCGCTGGATCGGCTATCGCGGAGCGGACGCGGGAATCGCTCGCGTGTATCTGGATGGCAGCTTCGCGGGCGAGTTCGATCTGTACGATTCGCAACCGAGCGTCCAGGCCATCGTCTATACATCGCCGCCTCTGGCAGACGCGAACCATACGCTGACGATCGAGTCGACGGGGCGCAAGAACGCTGCGTCGTCGGACGTCCGGGTCTTGGTGGATGCGTTCGAGGTGCAGAAGTTGGGAATGCGCTTCGACGAGACGGATCCGTCGGTCACCTACAGCGGCACGTGGACGCAAGGCAACCTGAATAGAGCGTGGAGCCTCGGGACCGCGGCGACCTCCAGCGTGGAGGGATCGCGAGCGACGTTCACCTTCAGCGGGACGGGGGTCAGCTGGATCGGATGCCGCAAAGCCAGTACCGGAATCGCCAACGTGTACCTGGACGGAGTTTTCGTGGCCGAGATCGATACGTTTGCCTACCCTCAGGAGGGATACCAGAACACGATTTACGAGGCCACGGGATTGGCGAGTGGGACGCATACGTTGACGATCGAGGCGACGGGTCGACAAAACCCGGCCGCGACCAGTGGGTACGTCGTGGTCGATGCTTTCGACGTTCGCCCATGAGGCGGGGATGTGTGCTGGAACTGCTTGAAGAATCCGCTCCCTCGCTGGCTGCGCTCGAAGCGACCTGCTCGCCAGCGCCAACCGCTATCCGATGGTGAATCGCGCACTCGGAATTCCCGTCGTTGTGGTGGGTGCTCTCGCGCTCGTGCTCGCCTCCCATGAATATGATGCTTCGGTCCCGCGCCCTCACACGGTTCCCCAGGCAGGTGACGCGAGAGTCGCGCAGCCGCGTTGTGGGAACGTGTTGTGGTCGGCCGATCACGACACCGGCGATCTCTCGCAGTGGTACGAGGGCGACGGCGGCGGAGAATTCAACAGCGGCTCTGCAACGTCCACCGCGTCGGACGACGTGGCGAGAAGTGGCCGGTTCTCCGCGAAGGCGACCATCGTGACGCCCCACGTTCCCGAGACGTCCGGTGTTCGGTTGTTTCGCTGGACCGAGAGCCACTTTCATCAGGAAGCGTGCTATGGCGCCTGGCTCTACTTTCCCCAACAGTACATCGTCCCTCTGTGGTGGAACATCCTCCAGTTCAAGTCGCGCAGCGGATCGACGCTCAATGACGTGTTCTGGTCGCTGCAGGTCGGCAACCGACCACGCGGTCCAATGTTCGTGTATCTCAACTGGTGGGAGGGCCTTTCGATTGAAGGCCCGCATCAGGACGAGTTCGGCGGGCGAAGCTACTCGCAAACCGTCAAAGACATTCCAGTGCGGCGCTGGACACACTTGCAGGTGTATCTCAGACAATCGAGCACATTCGAGGGCCAGATCATCGTCTGGCAGGACGACGTCGAGTTGTTCAACATGAACGGCGTTCGCACGAGATATCCGTCGGGAAACGGGGCCAACGAGTGGTCGGTGAACAACTACAGCGACATTCTCTCGCCCAGCCCGACGACGATCTATATCGACGATGCCGCCATCACCACGGCGTCAGTGGAACCATCGAGCGCTGGGGCGTCGGGCGCGCGGTGAAGAGGCGATGCGCTCGCTGACTCGACGGGGAGTGTCGAGCCTTACTGCGTCCCGACGAAGCGGAGATTGGTCGGGGCGGCCGGAAGCTGACTGGCGGCCACGCCGAACTCGTAAGCGCCGACATCAGGAGCGAGACCCTGAGGCACGGGTTTGCCGGCGAAGTCCGTCGTGTACCCGAGGCTCATCCCCCCGTCGATGGCAGGGCTCAATGCCTGGAGCGTGAAATCGCGCGCACCAAGGTTGACGAAGAGCGGGTTGGCGATGCGCTCCCCCGACCCCAGAATGTATCCGACCAGTGAGCCGCTCACGATGTTGTAGACATTGTTGGCGTGCGTGAAGTTGCTGGTGCTGGCGATCTGGACATCACCGTAGAAGATGTTGTTGCGCACGGTCATGAACGACAGATTCGAGTTGCATCCGAAGATTCTCCAGATGCTCCCGTCACCCGTTTGCTGGTAGACCGTGTTGTTGTCGAAAATGAAATTCGACATGGTGATGCCGAAGCTGCCGGTATTGAAACAGAAGGTCGTCAGCGGCTGAGCGGCATCAGCGCGCGAGTTCACGAACACGTTGTAGACGAGTCTCACGTTCGCTGCCGTGCCCGAACCGCCACTGGCCCCCGCTTCGAAGAAGCCCTGCGGGTTCTCGGCGTAGTTATGGTGCACGTAGAGGTTGTCGCCGTTGTTGAAGATTTCCACGAACTTTCCATTGAACCCGAAGAATGAATCGGCGGCCCTGCAATTGATGCCGCGATTGTAGGAGAGTTCGTTTCCGCCGCTGCCGGCTTGCTGGAAGAAGAAGCACCCCGCGCCGTAGTTGCCGCCGCCAGCGTTGTTCTCGATGATGTGCAGGTCATGCACGTTGTTTTCCGTGATGAGATTGAACTGTCCGTAGACGGCAGCCCCGTAGCCGGTGGCAGTGATCTCATTCTTGCGGATCACGTTGTGGTTGGCGGTCGCGCTGAGGAATATCCCCGCCTCGTGCGCGTTCGTGATGAAGAAATCCTGGAAGACAATCCAACTCCCGTTGACCACCACACTGTGAGTCAGGCCGCTGGACTCGGGCGCGGGCGCGCGTTGAATCAGCGGAGCGTTCCCCGTGCCGTATGCCTGAAACGTGATCGGATTGCCGCTCACGCCGCTGCGCGAAATCGTGAGGGTGCCGGTCCAGACGCTCCCGCGGCGGAAGTTGATCACGTCGCCCGGCTGGAGCGTGAAGCCGTTCACCTTTCCGAGCGACTTCCATGGCGCGGACTCTGATGTCCCGCTATTGCCATCAGAACCAGCCGTGTTGTCCACGTAGTAGCTCGCGGCGTGAGCTTCGACAGAACTCAGAACTGCGAATGCGACCAGCAGTTCCAGAGAGAACACGCTGCCGACGCGACGACCAAAGTACATTGCTGGACCCCGCCAAATCTCCGCAATGGACGTGCCATCGAGGAAGCACCTGAGAAGCCGAGGGACCTCGCTCCTCGAGGGATGGGGACGGCGCACGGTTGCAAAAAATTCACGCCTCTTACAACTCTGGCGATCCGGATGAGAACCTCGACCCGCGGCCTCAGGATCCTTCTCGTGGGGGACAAGCCAGGCGCCGCCGCACGGCTGAAAGCGCAACTGGAGACTCTGGGACATCACGTCATCGGATCGGCGAGGGATCACCGCGAGGCGATCGTCAGTGCCACCAGACTGAGGCCCGACTTCGTGATGATCGAATTGCGGCTCGACGGTCTCGACGGGATAAGGACCGCGCGAACGATCTTCGCGAATCAACCGCTGCCGATCGTTCTCCTCGCTGGCCACAGCGCGGCGGAATTCGTCCCGCGAGCCCACGAGGCCGGGATCATGGCTGCGCTCGTGACCCCGACGAGCGCCCCTCGCTGCGCCGCGATCATCGATGTTGCGCTCGAGCGTTTCAGAGAATTTCAGGCGATCCGGCTCGAGACCGTTGATCTGCACGAGGCGCTCGCGCTCCGAAACGACATCGAGCGGGCGAAGCGAGTGCTCATGACGTACCTGGATATCTCGGAGGCTGACGCATTCCGACGCTTGTGGCGCACGCGGACCGGCGCATCGAGCTTACGTGAGCTGGCCGTCGCCGTGTCGAAATCCGAACCGCTGCTCAAAGACGGCTGCCTCGTTCGAAGTGTGCAGTCCGTCATTACGGCGATCGGCCGTCGATTGAACCGCACGCACAACACCAGCGCCAACGGTCGTACGTCCCGCGTGACCCCGTCGTCAAAGCAGCTTCGAACCCCAAACGGCCGATGATCGTGAGATCGCCCGAGAACGCAGAGCACCCGAGGCGGCACATGCAGAATCACACGCAGAAGATTCTCGTCGCACGATCACGGTCTGCAGTCGGCCGCCCGGACACGTACCTGGTGCTCCGCAGGCCCTTTGCTCATCTCGAGGAGGAGCTTCGAAGGATTGCCGATGTGACGGTCATCGTGGACCGGCGCGAGCGTGATCGCCGCGACGCCTCTGCGCGCATCCACGACGAGCAACGCAGAGCCGAGCGGAGAAGCCGGAGAGACGAGCTCGGCGAGCTCGTGATTGTGAGCGACCGTTTCTGAGCGGCGACGACATCAGCGGATTGATGGCAATCCGCGGTGTCTGTCGCCCGTCGGCCCCAGTTTTCCTGCCCGCCTACAGCAACGGGTGTTCGGTGATCAGTAGATCCTGAACCACCCGCCCACCTATCAAGTGCTCCTGGATGATCCGCTCGAGCGCGGGCGGATCGCACTCCCGATACCACGCACCTTCCGGATACACCACAGCGATCGGACCGCCTTCGCAGATGCGAAGGCAGTTCGCTTTGCTGCGCAGGATGCCGCCCTGCTCCGACAGGCCCAGCTCTTTCAGCCGCTTCTTCAGATAATCCCAGGCCGCGACGCCGCGCTCCATGTCGCAGCACTTCGGCTTGGTCTGCTCGGCGCAGAGGAAGATGTGGCGGCGGGCCACCGGCACGCCGATCGTGGTGGCGATTTTCTGCAGGGATTCGTCGGACATCTGGTGATGCGGGGGCTGCCTTCGACTTCGCTCAGGCCAAGGAAGCTCCCGCTCTACGATGCTCTCTATTTCGTACGCGGTTGTGACGTTCCGGGTGGCAGCCATAGCTTGATGCGGCCTTCCCAGAGCGACTTGTTGTTCTCCTCGCACGAGTACTCGAGGATCTCGGTCTTCGACAGGGTGAACGTCCGCTCGTTGGTCCACGGCTTCGTGTAATAGACGGGATCGTCGATCGTCACGGTGTAGCCGATGTGCCCCGCGTCGGTGCGCTTCAGCGTCTGCACCAGATGCAGCTGGTCGCTGTGCGGGTGGCCGATGGTATCGAGCCGGGTGAATCCATTGAAGCCGACGGTGTCGATGACGAGCGTGTCGCCCTCCCACCTCGCGATCGACTCGCCGAACCAGGTAGGGTTCGGTTCCTTCGAGTGTTCGGTCTTGAACGGGACAATGTGGAACCAGGTGCTCTGCTCGAAGAGGAAGGCGAAGTACCTGTCGTTCTGCATGATCTGGAACGGATACGGCGCATTCACCGATCGCATCAGGCCGAACGGCATGCACATCCCGGTGTAGTCACCATCCCGTTCCGGGTTGTACTGCTTGATGTTCTCCAGCCCGGCGGGCGTCAGGGGCAGTTCGCCCGCCCCTTTCTGAAGTGCCGGGGTGCGAGCGTTCGACACGGTCATATCGGGGACGTACGCGTGATCCCAGACGCCGCTGAAGTCGGGGTGCCCGTTCGGCAGGCGCGGCGCCCGTCCGGCGGGCGTGGTTGCGGCCCCTTTGGCCGTGGATTCACCGGCGGTTCCGGTGCCGATGGTCCCGAGGTTTTGCGCCCCCATCGATCGCGACAGGACGAGCACGACCGCGAGACTCGAGGCGAGGAGGATGAGAAGACGAGACACGCGGGATGTCATTCACAGGATTATAGTCGACACTCGCCTTGCCAGGAGGCGTCAACCTGCCATAAGATAAGGGTTTGCGCGCGTCGGCTCCGGCGCGACCGATCGTCCGGGTTGGTCGCACCACCGGCAGTCTGCGCGCTGCGAGCCGGCAGTCATCCATGTTCGAATCGATCAGCAACCGGATTCAGGAAGCGTTCAAGGGCCTGCGCGGCGAGGTCCGGCTGACCGATGCGCATATCGAATCGGCTCTGGGCGAGATCCGTCTGGCGCTGCTCGAAGCGGACGTCAACTTCCAGGTCGTCAAGGCGTTCATCGATCGCGTTCGCGACAAGGCGACGGACCAGACGGTCCTGAGAAGCCTCAGCCCCGTGCAACAGGTCGTCAAGATCGTGCGCGACGAGCTGCTCGCCCTGTTCGGCGACGACGAAGGCGGACTTCAGAAACACGCACCGTCGCCGCGAGTGGTGTTGCTGCTCGGACTCCAGGGTTCTGGTAAGACGACGACATCAGGCAAGCTCGGATACTGGCTGCAACGCCAGGGCCGACACCCGATGATGGTGTCGACCGACGTCCGACGGCCCGCCGCGATTCAGCAGCTCTCGGTCGTCGGCGAGATGGCCAGCGTCCGCGTCTACGCGCCCGAGACGATGGACCCGGTGGCGCGTGCGTCGGGAGCGCTGGCCGAGGCCAGGGCCAAGGGATTCGATACGGTCATCGTCGATACCGCCGGCCGACTCCACATCGATGACGACCTGATGAACGAGCTGCAGGCGATCAAGGATGCGGTGCACCCCTCGGACCTGTTGTATGTCGCCGACGCGATGACCGGCCAGGACGCCATCAAGAGCGCAGGCGAGTTCAATCGCCGCGTGGGTGTAACCGGCGTCGTGCTCACGAAGCTCGATGGTGATGCGCGCGGAGGCGCGGCGCTCTCGGTCGTCTCCGTCGTCGGCGTGCCGATTGCCTTCGTTGGCAGCGGCGAGCGGATCGAGGACCTCGAGCTCTTTCATCCCGACCGGATCGTGTCGCGGATGCTCGGCATGGGCGACATGCTCTCGCTCATCGAGAAGGCCGAGCAGGCGATGGAGGAGGGCGAGGCCGAGAAGCTCGAGGAACGGCTTCGAAAGAATCAGTTCTCGCTCGAAGACTTCGCCAAGCAGCTGAAGACCATCAAGCGGATGGGCCCGATCGAGAACGTGCTCGGGATGATCCCTGGTCTCAGCAGCATGAAGGAGCTTGCGCAGAACCGCCCCGATGACAAGCAGATCGCCAGAGTCGAGGCGATCATCTCGTCGATGACGCCGCAGGAGCGTCAGAACGATCAGATCATCAACGGCAGCCGACGCCGTCGGATCGCGGCGGGCAGCGGTACGAAGGTCGAGGACGTCAATCGTCTCCTGATGCAGTTCTCGGAGATGAAGAAGGTCATGAAGATGATCAACCAGGGCGGCCCGGCGGCCTTGCGGCACACGAAGGGCCTGCCCAAGATGGCCCAGGGGCAGCAGGGATTCGGTTCCTTTGCTGGTGGAAAGAAGCGTAAGAAAGGTGGGCCGTGGGGGCTCATCAAATCACGGTAATCGACAGGAGCGGAGCGACAAGATGTTAGTGATTCGCATGCGGCGCGTGGGGACGACCAAGAAGCCGTTCTTCCGTCTGGTGGTGACCGAGGCCCGGTCGGCGCGTGAGAGCAGCTTCGTGGAGAACGTCGGCACCTACAATCCGCGCACGAAACCCGCGAAGGTGGAAATCGACAAGGCGCGCATCGAGCACTGGCTCAAGCGCGGCGCAAAGCCATCGGATACGGTGCGCACGCTGCTCGCGAAGCACTTGACGCGTGATCTGTCGGCGGTCGTGGAAACGCCGGCGGCCCAGTAATGGCCGACGAGTCGGGTCAGGTTGCGAACGCGGGCGCCGCGAAAGTGAGCCCGCTGAGCGCAGTGGTCGAAGTGGTCGCGCGTGCGCTCGTCGACCATCCCGACGCCGTCAAGGTTCGGGAGTCGACACGGCGCGGCATGACGATCGTGGAGCTGACGACGGCGCCGGGCGACATGGGCAAGATCATCGGTCGCCAGGGCAGAACGGCCGCGGCGTTGCGCACTCTGGTGGCGGTCGCGGCAGAGCGCCACGGCGTTCGGGCGCAACTGGATATTCGAGACTGATCGTGGCCGAGTCCCCATCGTGGGACGCCATGATCCTGGTTGGTCGCGTGGCGCGGCCCCACGGGATCCGCGGGCACGTCATTGTCACGCCGGAGACCGATTTCGTCGAGGAGCGCTTCCAGGAAGGCGCCACATTGTGGTGCCGGACTGCACGCGGCGACGAACGATTGACGGTCCGGACGATGCGGGTGCAAAAGGGCAGGCCGATCGTCGGGTTCGAGGGTTTCGAGCGGATCGAGGACGTCGAGCGGTTGTCAGGGGTTGAGCTCCGCATCCCCGAGGATGCGCTGCAGCCGCTGAGCGACGGGTCGTATTACCATCACGACCTTGTCGGCTGCGTGGTTCGAACCGTCACAGATGCACCGGTCGGGACCGTGGTGAGAGTCCAGGGCGGCACGAGCGGAAGTCTGCTCGTGATCGACGGCACCCGCGGCGAGGTGTTGATTCCGCTCGTCGCGGCGATATGCGTCGAGATCGACGTGCGGTCGAAACGGATTCGGATCGATCCCCCGGACGGGTTGCTCGACTTGAACGTGTAGCGGCGTCCGCCTTGCGCCTCGAGGCGTCGGCGAGATCGCCTGTGAGATGAAGTTCGATATCGTCACGATCTTTCCGCGGATGATTGAGGCCGGCCTGTCGGAAGGCATCATCTCTCGCGGGATCGCGGGCGGTTTGTTGGATGTGCAGGTCCACGACCTGCGCGACTTCACGACCGATCGTCACCGCAGCGTTGACGACATGCCGTACGGCGGCGGTCCGGGGATGGTGATGAAGCCCGAGCCGTTGATGCGCGCCGTGGCGCACATCTCGGCGACGCGCGGAACGC
Organism: Vicinamibacterales bacterium; assembly: GCA_036407095.1. Taxonomy (GTDB): domain Bacteria; phylum Acidobacteriota; class Vicinamibacteria; order Vicinamibacterales; family UBA2999; genus Gp6-AA40. The sequence goes on from DASWZV010000058.1 coordinate 173,159, forward strand.
CGGGAGCGGTGGTGCTGTTGTCGCCGCAGGGACGGGCGTTCACGCAGGCCGGGGCTGCGCGGCTCGTGGCCCGGGGACATGTCGCGCTGCTGTGCGGCCGATACGAGGGAATGGACGAGCGCGTGCGCGAGCTGGTCGCGACCGAGGAGATCTCGATCGGCGACTACGTGTTGAGCGGTGGCGAGCTGCCGGCGCTGGTCGTGCTCGACGCCGTGAGTCGTCTGGTCCCGGGCGTGGTGGGAGACGAGCAGTCGGTCGCGGAAGAGTCGTTCTCCCGCGGCGTGCTCGATTACCCGCACTACACGCGGCCCGCGGAAGTCGCGGGGCGGCGGGTGCCGGACGTGCTGCTCTCGGGGCATCACGCCGAAGTGCGGCGGTGGCGACGGAAAGCAGCGCTGGCCAGAACGCTCGAGCGGCGGCCGGACCTGCTCGCGGACGCGGCATTGGACGAGGATGATCGAGTGCTGCTCGAAGAGATCAAGAAGGAGACCGAATCATGAGCGCGATAGAGCTGGTCGAGAAGTCCCAGACGACCGAACGGCCGGACATGAAGTCTGGAGACACCGTCCGCGTGCACGTGAAAGTGCGCGAAGGCGACAAGGAGCGCATCCAGATCTTCGAAGGGATCGTCATCGGCCTGCATCGGGGCGGCACGCGCGCTTCGTTCACGGTCCGTAAGGTGTCGTTCGGTCAGGGCGTCGAGCGCATCTTCCCGCTGCACTCGCCGACGATCGCCAAGGTCGACGTGGTGCGGTCGGCGCGCGTGCGCCGCGCGAAGCTGTACTTCCTGCGCGATCTCAAGGGCAAGGCTGCGCGCATGAAGGAAACGAAGAGGACGTAAGAGAACGGTTCAGCGTTCATAGGTCCACAGCTCCGGTTCCGGGTTCCAGATCGAGGTTCACGGTTCATGGTTCGCACCCGCGCAATGAGGACTCTCGAGAACGCCGCACGGCGATGGGGGTTCTATCGCGTCGCGGGGTGTGACGAGGTCGGGCGCGGATGTCTGGCGGGGCCGGTCGTCGCCGGTGCCGTCATCCTCGATCCCGACGCTCATATTCCGGGGCTCGCCGATTCGAAAACGATCAGCGCAATCGAGCGCGAACGTCTGCACGACCTCATCATCCGCAAGGCGCTGGCATGGTCGGTGGCGGCGCTCGAGCCTGCTGAGATCGACGCGATCAACATTCATCGCGCGTCGCTCGAGGCGATGCGGCGCGCATTGATGGCGATCGCGCCGCTTCCTGATCTGGTGCTCGTCGATGCGTTCCGGATCCCGGATCTCCACTTCGCGCAGCGCGCGGTCCTCCACGGCGATCGACGGTGCGCGGCAATCGCGGCCGCGTCGATCGTGGCCAAGGTCACGCGCGATCGGCAGATGATGGTCTGGCACGAACAGGATCCGCGCTACGGCTACGATCGTCACAAGGGCTACGCGACCGCGGAGCACCGTGCGGCCGTCGCCCGCTTCGGCTACTCGGCGCTCCATCGCCGTACCTTCCGTCCACAATCCGGCCTCTTTGATACGATGGATTGATGCGTTCCCCCGCCGTCCTCTGGCACCTGTGGCAATAGTTCGCGACATTCGGCACCTCGAGCGGCTCGACGCCACAACACCGCGGAGCCCGTTCGCGTGATTCGCCTGCTGCTGACGGTGTTTTTCTTCGAAGCCGGGCTGGTCCTCGTCGTCCTGCCGTGGTCCGGCTACTGGGAGCGCAACTACTTTGCGCAGTTGTGGCCGCCGCTGCAGATGTTCCTGATGAACAGCTACGTGCGCGGCGCGGTTTCCGGGCTGGGGCTCGTCAACATGCTGGCGGGGATCGCGGAGATCTGGTCGTTCCTGGCCGCGCGTCATCTCAGCGAGCCGGTCGTCTCGATCCGGCGAACGTCTCCAGCAGAAGACCAGTAACAGAAATGCAGAATTCAGAATGCAGAATGCAGGCGGAGAACGCCTGTTCACCGGGCACACTGTGCATTCAACATTTCACATTGTTGATTTTGCATTCTGCATTTACAGGGCCCGGGTAGAGTCGCGTGCGTCCGGTTGTCTGTATGATTTCCGACCGGCGGCGTTTCGGGGATCGCGGAGAGGATGCCCTCGTACTCGCTGTCGCAGCCGCGGCACGGGCCGGCGTCGATCTCGTGCAGGTTCGCGAGCGCGATCTCGATGGACGCGCCCTCGTTCGGCTCGTGTCGCGCTGCGTGGAGGCGGCGCGCGGCACTCGTACGCGGGTGCTCGTCAACGATCGGATCGATGTCGCCCTGGCCGCCGGCGCGGGTGGAGTGCACCTGCGCGGAGATTCGGTGCCAGCGTCTCGCGTGCGTGCGATTACGCCACCGGCATTCGTGATCGGCCGTTCGGTGCACAGCGTCGACGAGAGCAGACGTGCGACCGAGGATGGGGGGCTCGATTACCTGATGTTCGGGACCGTGTTTGCCACCTCGTCGAAGCCCGGTGTCGAGGCCGCTGGAGTCGCGACCTTGCGTGAGGTCAGCGCTGGCACGCCGCTGCCGGTTCTGGCGGTCGGCGGCATCACTGAAGCGACCGCCTGCGATCTGCAGCGAACGGGGGCGGCAGGCATTGCAGCCATCGGGCTCTTCGCAGACACGGCGCTGGCCGATATGGCAGCGACGATCGCTCGCGTTGCTCGATTGTTTGAGGGAAACGGCTGACGGAGAGCGGCTTTCGGACGGACGTACTTCGCATCACCGCCCGAAAGAAAACTGTGCTAGATAAGTAGCCGCCGACCGCCGGCATTCGATCGGCACAGATTCGGAGGCGACTTATGCGCACATTCATTGGTGTCGTCGTCGTTGGTGCGGCGACCCTGGTTACGGCCGGCGTGCTTCGAGCCGCCACTGAGCCTCCGGCCTGGGCTTACGCCATCCCACCGGCCCCGCCAGGGGGCGCTGCTGCTCCGGCCGGCCAGCCCGCCGCACCCGATCCCACTCCGCGCACGCTGCCGGGCAGCACACTGAGCTTCCCGCTGGCCGCGATTCGCGACGCGTTCGGTCCGGCCGACTGGTTCCCCAACGATCACCCGGCGATGCCCGAGGTGGTGGCAAAAGGACGCAGACCGGACGTGCGCGCCTGTGGCCTGTGTCATTACCCGAACGGCAAGGGGCGTCCGGAGAACGCAGGCGTGGCCGGGCTGCCGGCCTCGTATTTCATCCAGCAGATGAACGACTTCCGATCCGATGTCCGCAAGAGTGCCGAGCCGCGCAAGGCGAACACGAACGTCATGATTCAGATCGCGAAAGGCATGACGCCTGACGAGATCAAGGCGGCCGCTGACTACTTCGGTTCGATGAAGTGGACGCCCTGGATCAAGGTCATGGAGTCGAGGACGGTGCCGAAGACGCGCATTCAGGGCGGGATGTATCTGCGCCTCGAAGGCAACGAGACCGAGCCGCTCGGCATGCGCATCATCGAAACTCCCGAGAATGTCGAGCACACGGAGACACTGCGCGATCCGCGGTCGGGATTCGTCGCCTACGTACCCGTCGGCAGCATCAAGAGAGGCGAGGCGCTCGTCACGACCGGCAGCAACGGCAAGACCGTCCGGTGCAGCGTGTGCCATGGCGCGGATCTGAAGGGGCTGGGTCCGGTTCCAGGGATCGCTGGTCGATCGCCGAGCTACATGGTGCGTCAGATGTACGACATGCAGGCGGGCGCGCGCCACGGCGTCTGGACTGATCTGATGAAGCCGGTGGTGGCGAAGCTCACCCCCGAGGACTTCGTATCGATTGCTGCCTACGTATCCTCGCGCATGCCCTGAAGGTGACGATGTTGCGGCGGTTCGTTGCGTTCACCTGCATCCTTGGGTTCGCTGCGCTGGCGCTGTCGGCGCAGCAGCCCGGCACGTCAACGTCCACCAACTGGCCGCTGCACAATCTCGATCTCGCCGGAAGCCGTTTTTCCGCGCTCGACAAGATCACTCCGTCCAACGTGAAGTCGCTGACGCCACGCTGGCTCTTTCAGCACGGCGTCATCGACGGCGTCAGCAATCAGACGACGCCGGTCATCGTCGATGGCGTGATGTACGTCACTGACTCGCGTGGCAGCGTGTATGCGGTCGACGCGGTCGATGGGCATCTGCGGTGGACGTACGACGTCACGAATCTGCTCGGCGGTGGTAGGGCAGAAGGCTATGTCTTCCGCAACCGCGGGGTCTGCTATTCGGAGGGAGTCGTCTACGTCGCGGGCGGCTCGTTTCTGTTCGCGCTCGACGCGAAGACCGGGAAACCGATGCCCGGCTTTGGCAAGGACGGCCAGGCCAGCGTGATCCTCGACGTGCTGAAAGAGCGATATCCCGATGCCAAGACCGCGATCAGCATGGGGTATTGGTTCACGACGGCACCGCAGATCTACAAAGGCGTGCTCTACATCGGCAGCACCCGCAGCGAGAGCCACATTCCGGGTGGCCACGTGTTCGCCGTCGATGCGCACACCGGCAAGGTGCTGTGGCACTTCAATACCATTCCTCAAGACGAACGGAATAAGGGCTGGTCGATCGCAGGGCCCACATGGGTCGGAGGCGAGCGCAACGGTGGCGGCATCTGGGAGACGCCGGCGATCGATCCAGAGTTGGGGCTGCTGTACGTCGCCGTCGGCAACCCCTTCGGTGATAGCAGAAAGAGGACGGGCACGAATCTCTTCAGCGATTCGATCGTCGCGCTTCGGCTCGATAGCGGCGAACTGGCTTGGTACTACCAGCAGACGCACCATGATGTCTGGGACTACGACTCGGGCGGGCCGCCGATTCTGTTCGACATGCAGGTACGCGGACGCCGCGTCAGAGCGGTCGCCGAAGCCAGCAAGAACGGCTACCTGTACATCCTGAATCGCGAGACCGGCGAACCGGTGCATCCGATCAAAGAGATACCGGTGCCGACCGAAGGGGCGATGCCCGGTGAACAGCCGTGGCCGACGCAGCCGATCCCCCACACGGCGGCGGGGAAGCCGATGATGCCAGTGGCGCCCGTGGTTCCGCAGGATATTCCCGCCGAACGGCTCGCGAAGTTCAAAGTGGTTCCGGCATTTACGCCGGCCGGGCAGAACATGATCATCGCGCCCGGCATGGGAGGAGGCGCGAACTACGGGCCGCTCTCGTACAGCCCTCGAACCGGATTGCTGTACGTCAACGCGATCGACGACCCGACGAATGCCGGACGTCCGCCGAGAGGGTACTTCTCTGCGTACGATCCGACGACGGGCGAGCTGAAATGGCAGCAGAAGTACGACGGCTACGGTCAGGCCGGATCGCTCGTCACGGCAAGCGGGCTCGTCTTCGTGGGAAGTGGCAGCAATGAAGCCGGCTACTTCTTCGCGTTCGACGCCAGGACCGGTCAGCTGCTGTGGAAGTTCAACACCGGCGCAGGCGTATTCGGATCGCCGTCGACCTACATGGTGAACGGGGAGCAGTTCGTTGCCGTTGCCTCTGGTGGAGGAGAAAGAGGGCGCCGAGGCGGCGATCTCATTCTGAGCTTCGCGTTACCGAAATGAACGATTCTCAACGATACGCGTAGACCTCATGTGCGGGCGCGTATGGACCGAACGACGGGATGTCAGAGAGGTAGAGGCGATCCTCGAACTCCGTTGGCGACTCGCCTGAGTAGGTGACGCGGATGCGGACTGCGTCACACAAGATGTCCGGAATCACAGCGTTGTAGTCGGACAGTAACCTGTCACCCGATGTGACTGACTTCCCGACGTTCGCCGGTACGGTTGCTGACCAGGCGATCTCCATCCTGACGCCAGACACGAGCCGGCTGCCGCCCTCCGGCAGGCGCTCCCTCGCAGAAACGAGAATATTTCCGTGCCGGCGTTGAAGGGTGAAGTCCTTGACGACCGACGTCTTCCCAGACTCGATCTCATCGGCATTCACGGTCAGGGTTGCCTCAGCTTTGGAAAAGCAGACCGTCGTCCCGTTTTGTTCCGCCGCAGCCAGGTTGTACGTCCCCGCAGGCAGGGCTGGAAAGGTGTAGCTGTTGCCGGCAGGAACGCCGACGAGGATGCCGGTCAGCGTACTTGATGCCGTGACGCGTGGAAGATTCAGGATGTCGCCGTAGAAGCGCTCGTACCCCAACGCGTCGAGGACGCGTCCAGTGAGCTGGAAGGTCGGAGGTGCACCCGGGCTCGGGTTCGGTGACGGGGTCGGTGATGGTGACGGATTCGGTGATGGTGACGGATTCGGTGATGGTGAGGGGTCCGGTGACGGTGACGGTGACGGCGCTGGCACGGGCGATGGTGTAGGGCTCGCAGGTAGCTGGTTGCCCTGGCAGGCAGTGATCAGGCAGAGAGCCATCGCCCATGCGATCCTTACACTTAGCCTCCCAATGGTGCGCGCTACCATTATCGAACGTTCGCGAAGCAAGAACTCTGCCGACGACTGAGCCGCGATTGCGGTTCATCGGCAGCGTTCAGAACGCAATGTGGAACGGCGATATTGTGGTGGTCTCACCTCGCCACTGTTGCCTGAGCGCTACGCGACCGCAGTAGGCTGGTTCTACTTTTCGCCTTTCTTCACTTTCGAACTTCCAATCTTTCCACTTCTTCCAGTCTTTCCACTTCGTTCACTCTTCCGCGCCCAGTCCTTCCGCATCTGCGCAATCCCCTCCATGTAGACGGTCGCGCGCTCGCGTTCCTCCTCGGTCGCGAGGCTCTTCAGCAGTTCGATCGCGTGGTCGAAATCGTGGTCGATCGTTTGACGCGTCGTCTTGAAGTAGATGCGTCGTATTTCCGCGATTGCAGCCGTGGGATCAGATGCGCCCTGCTTGAGCGACTTGAGCGAGACGAACCCCGAGGGCGACTTCGCCAATCAGCTGCTCCGATTTCTGCGCAGGCGGGCGCGCAAAGTATCGACCGGGAGCGTGTTGAGCACGTCGGTGGGTCTGGCCCATGCGCGTCTGGCCGTGAGAACGCCCCACTGCAACCGTTGCAGCGCGCGGGTGGAATGGGCGTCAGTGGAGATCACCAGTGAGAGGCCATGCTCGAGGGCGAGCCGCGCATGCGCGTCACCGAGATCGAGGCGATCGGGCTGGCAGTTGATCTCGAGCGCCACGCCATGTCGCGCCGCCGACGCGATCACGGCGGACATGTCGAGACGAAGCGGCTCGCGCTTGAGCAGGAGCCGACCGGTCGGATGTCCCAGCACGTCGACCCAGGGGCACTCGAGCGCCTTCAGCACGCGTTCGGTCATCTGCGGCTGATCCTGAGAGAACTGCGAGTGCACCGACGCAATGACGATGTCGAGCTGGGCGAGGCAGTCGTGCGAGAGATCGAGTGAGCCATCGGGCAAGATGTCGCACTCGATGCCGGCCAGCACGGTCAGCCCGTCGAAACGTCCGTTCAAGGCGCGCACTGCCGCAGCGTGTTCGAGCGCGCGCTGTTCGTCGAGGCCATTGGCCATCGCGAGCGCCTTGCTGTGATCGGTGATCGCGATGTACTCGCGACCAAGCCGCTTCGCTTCGGCAGCCATCGCGGCGATCTCGTCACGTCCGTCGGTGGCGGTGGAGTGCATGTGGAGGTCGCCGCGCAGATCGGACAACGAGACGAGCGCGGGCAGAGTGCCTGCCACCGCGGCTTCGATCTCGCCACGCAGTTCGCGCAGTTCAGGAGCTACCCACGACATGCCGAGCGTCTGATAGATGCCTTCCTCGGTTTCACCCGCAAGCCGCGTGTCGTCGTCCACTCGAAACAGTCCGTACTCGTTCAGCTTGAGGCCCTGTTGCACGGCCCGATCTCGGACGGCGATGTTGTGCGCCTTCGACCCCGTGAAGTACTGCATCGCGGCGCCCCGACTTTCGCGGGGAACGAGACGGAGGTCGGCCTGATAGCCCCCGGTGAGCCGGACGCTGGTCTTTGTGTCGCCGTGGCCGAGGATGCGTTCGACCCGCGGATGCGAGCTGAAGACGTCCATCAGGCGCTCGTCGCCGCCGACCGCCAGGATGTCGATGTCGCCGCAGGTCTCGCAACCGCGACGAAGGCTGCCCACCGGGATGAACTCGACGCCCGGCGCAAGCGGTTGAAGATACGCCACCAGATCCGCGGCTGTCGCCGACGTCTCGGTCAGCAGATGGCGCCCCTCGTCCTTGGCGCGTTCGGCGATCGCTTTGAGAATGAGCGCCTCTTTCTTCGCGCCCATCCCTTTCAGCGTGCGCAGGCGGCCGTCAGCCGCAGCGGCCGCGAGTTCCTCGACCGTGCGGATGTTGAGTTCTGAATAGAGCAGGGCAACGGTTTTCGGCCCGACGCCTTGAAGGCGGAGCAGGTCGAGGATCGTCGGTGGAAACTGTGCGAGGAGCTCCTGGTGATAGGTGAGAGTGCCGGTCTGTGCCAGCTCGCTGATGCGGGCGGCGAGATCCTTGCCGATGCCCGGGATCGCACGAAGGGCCTGATCGTCGAGCGTCGCGACCGGCTGCGGCCAGGTGGCAATCGTTTCGGCCGCGGTGCGATACGCGCGCACCTTGAACGCGTTGTCACCCTTGATTTCGAGCAGGTCGGCGATTTGCGCCAGGACCTGCGAGACCATCTTGTTATCCACGCGACAGCCCGTGGCGCTCGAATGTGAAATCGAGGACGCGGGCGCCTCCGGCCGTGAGCGCGCCGCGGATGGCCTCGCGCTCCGCCGGCGGACCGTAGCAGAAGAGGCACCCGCCGCCGCCCGCGCCGCAGACCTTGGCGGCCGTCGCACCGGCTGCCTTGGCGCGTGCGATCAGATCGTCGATCGCGGACGTGGTGACGCCAGGAGCCAGCCGCTTGCGATTGTCCCACTCCTCGCCGATCGCGCGGCTGACGCCGTCCCAATCGCTCTGTTCCAGCGCTTTGCGCATCGTGACGGCAGTGTCACGGATGCGCTCGAAGCAATCGAAGACGTGTCGATCGCCATCGATGTGCCGCTTCATGATCTCCCAGTTGTTGGTGCCGGAAAAATGCGGCTCACCGGTGTAGCACAACACGATGCGTCGTTCGAGCTCGGCCAGATCCACGCTCAGCGGGACGCGGCGCACCCCGTCGGCATCGAGCTCGACGGCGGCGAGTCCGCCATAGAGCGCCGGGCGGTAGTCCTGCAGTCCCGTGGGCACGTTGATGGCGCGCGCTTCGACATTCATTGCGACCTGCAGCAGGCCTTCCGGGTCGTAGTGCAGGCGCTTCCACTCTGCGAGCGCGGCGCACACGGCGACGTTGAGCGCGGAGGAGCCGGCGATGCCGGCTCCCGCGGGCGACTGCGAGGAGGTCGTCAGCGTGATGCCGCGCATCTCGAAGAAGTGCACCAGCAGCGAGAGCAGCCGCAGATCCTTCGGGTTCCAGAGTTCCCGCCAGTCTTCTGCCTCGACCGAGGCGCCAGTATCTTCAGAGCGGATGACGATACGCGAATCGTCGCGCGGCTCGACGCGCGCTCGCGCGCGCAGGCTGATGGCAGCATTGAGCGTCTGCGCACCAGGATGAAAGAGATACAGGGGCCAGATATCGATGGTACCGCCGGCGAGATCGATGCGGGTAGGGGCGGAGGTCTGGATGCGCACCTTTGGATTATAGGGTGCGGCTCTCCCGGGGCAGGATCGGAGGTTTGCGAAGAAACGGTTTTCGCACGGAGGCACGGAGCAGCGGAGGTCGGACGGAGGCAGACCGGTCGCTCCGGACTCCGGCGCGGTTGGGTCGCGTGCTGCGCGCGCGATGGGATGAGAGCCGCCCGCGATAACAAACGCGAATGTGATCACCGAGCGCGCTTGTTTTCGTGGGCGACTCTCGTCCCATGCGCCGGCCGATGGCCAGGGCTCCAACCGCGCACTTTGCGTTGGCCAGCGATTCAGCCTCCGTCCGACCTCCGTTTCTCCGTGCCTGCTCAGAAAATGTGCTCCGCCATTGCCACCGGAAACGGAGCCTGCGGAGGAAACGGAGAAAGGCATCAACACGGGGACACCGGAGAAAACAGGGGAAACGGGACATGACGTCGACGTGATCAAGATCGACAATTCCCGTTGCCCCCGTTGCCACCGTTATCCCCGTGTGACCATCCCGTTCCCCCCCCCCGTCTCCCCCGTTGTCTGCTCTCAAAGTCGCTCGCCGACTTCATGGAACGGGGTGAGCCGCGCTCATGGGCGACTCCGTGCGAAACCGCGTCTCCGTAATCTCGTGTCTCATGGGCGCCGACCAACGACGTCGATCAAGGTCGGCCCGATGAGCAGCGATGTCGGTTTCCGCGCGTTTGCGATCCATTGACGTCGAATGCTTGCGGCTTGCGCGGGGGTGAACGGCGGCAGGCGACCGAGTTGATCGATCACACCCAGAAAGTATGTCGAGAGCCAGTTCCACACCGCCGATCCGGGATGACCCGTTTTGATCGCCGGCGTGATGTCGATCACCTCGAGACCCGCTCGCTCGAACATCGCAGGCAGACGGCCCGCGATGCTGGCATCACCGCCCTGTGTTGCGAAGAACGCCGCGTCCGCGCCGAGAAACGCGGCGAATTCAGGCGGGCACGGGATCATCGAGAGCGTCTCGCGTCGATAGTCCTCGATCGCGAGCAGCCCGCCAGGCTTGAGCGCGGCGACGAGCTGCCGGACGTGCTGCTCGGGTTTGGGCAGGAACAGGAACACCCACCGAACGAAGATCAGATCGTAGGTTCGACGAGGCAATGCGCTCTGCGCAAGCGTGGTCTCCCACACCTGACCGCGCCCGAAGCCGTCACGCGCCGACAACTGACGAATCCTCGATCGGAACACCGGCGACGGTTCGACTGCGTCGACTGGTCCTCGCACGCGTCGCCGCAGTTCGACATGCAGCGATCCCTGTCCTGGTCCGACCTCGAGCACGCGCCAGCCGCGCCGGATGCCCAGTCGATCGAACAACGTGAAGGCCGTCGGATCCCACAGCTTGGCCTGGGCTCGCAGTCGTGCGCTCTCGCGTCTCGCATCTCCAAGCAGATATCGATAGGAACGCGATGCTGGTGCCGGTCTCGTTGGCATCTGACGAGCCTACGTGAACTCTTCGAGTTGGTTGTGTTACGAACAACGCTCACGATGTCGAGGGTTCAGCGTTCCGGTGCCGGACTCCGGTTCCACATTCCGTGGTCCTGTCCGCCGTCAGTCAAGGGTTCACGCGACGTCACTCGTGAAGCCGCGACCGGGAACACCGAAACGCCGAACTGTGAACAGGAACCCGGCACTGGAACATTGAACCCTGTACTTTGAACTGCGAGGTTTTATAATCACTTCGTGCCCGGCACCATCCGCCGCGAGATCGGTCAGCTGTTGATCGGCAGCCTTCCTGGAACCACGATTACGCCGGAGATTCGATCGCTCGCGAAGGAGTTCTCGCTGGGCGGCGTCATCTTTTTCTCGCGCAACATCGAGGCGCCCGAGCAGGTGGCGGAGCTCTCGCGCGATGTACAGAGTCTGGCGACCGAGCTGCCGCTCTGGGTCAGCGTCGATCAGGAGGGCGGTCGCGTCGCGCGGTTGAAAGAGCCGTTCACACGGTGGCCGCCGATGGCGACGCTCGGTCGCAGCGGCAGCGTGGAGCTGGCGGGCCGGTTTGGCGCGGCTCTGGCGGCGGAGCTCAGGGCGGTCGGCATCACCCTCGACTATGCTCCGGTGCTGGACATCCACACCAACCCGAAGAATCCGATCATCGGCGACCGTGCGCTGGCCGAGGACGCCGACGGCGTGGCGCGGTTGGGTGCCGCAATCGTCCGCGGGCTGCAGGACAACGGCGTGGCGGCCTGCGGCAAGCACTTCCCGGGGCACGGCGATACGTCGGTCGATTCGCATCTGGCGCTGCCGCTCGTCGAGCACCCGCCGGATCGGATCAGGCGCGTCGAATGCGTGCCGTTCGAAGCGGCGATTCGGGCTGGTGTCGCCTTCATCATGACGGCGCACGTGCTGGTACCGGCGTTGGATGAAGAGAAACCGGCCACGCTGTCGCGACGGATCGTGCACCGCCTGCTGCGCCAGGAGCTCGGATTCCCCGGTGTGATCGTCAGCGACGATCTCGAGATGAAGGCGATTGCCGCCACTTACCAAGTGCCCGACGCCGCCGTCGAGGCGATTGCCGCCGGGTGCGACGCGTTACTGATCTGCAGCAGCGACGTCGAAATCCAGGCCCGCACGCTCGAAGCGCTGGTGCACGCGGTCGAGCAGGATCGCATTCCGTTCAAGCAGCTCGAAGACACCTTCCTGCGGCTGCGTCGCGCGAAGGAAGGATTCCTTGCTGCGCCGGTCGCGACCGGCCGTCCGCCACAGCTCCGTCACGTGCTCGGCTGCGATGCCCACCAGCGCATCGTGGACGAGATGGCGCGCTTCGCCTAGACGTCGACGATACGTGCCGAATGATTACGAATGACAACGTGCTGTCGACAGCGGTCGTCGGACGCGACAACGGAGCGGCCGGCTTGCGCTCACGGGGCAGACACCAGTAAATAAATGAAAAAGCCGCGCGCCTTGAAGAGCGGCGACCGGATTGCAGTGGTCGCGCCGGCGAGTCCGCTTGCCCGTGACGAATTCGACCGTGGTGTTCAGGAGCTCCGTCGCCTCGGTTTCGTTCCGGTCTACGACGACCGCGTGTTCTCGACCGAGGCTGGCTATCTGGCCGGTTCGCCCGACCTGCGCGCCACCACGTTCATGGAGCATTGGGAAGACCCGCAGATCGCGGCGCTGATCGCGGTGCGAGGCGGATTCGGCAGCGTCCACCTCCTGCCCCTGCTGGATCGAGCGCGGGTGAGTGCGAGCCCCAAACTCTTCATCGCGTACAGCGACAACACGTCGCTCCTGTCGTGGCTGACCTGCTCGTGTGGTGTCACCGCGCTGCATGGCCCGATGCTGGAGGAACTATTGGCGGGTGGCGCCACGCGATACGACGAACGATCGTTCATCGCGTTGACGCAGGACGGCTGCGGGCTCGAGCTTGCGCCGGAACGACTGGTCGCGTTGTGCGAAGGAGAGGCGAGCGGTCCATTGTACGGGGGCACGCTCATGCAGCTCGTGGCCTCCCTCGGGACGCCGTTTGCCTTCGACCCGCCCGAGGGCTGCGTGCTGTTCATCGAAGATGTGAACGAACGGCCATATCGAATCGATCGAATGCTGACCCAGTTGCGACTGAGCGGCATCCTGAACCGCGCACGTGCGCTGGTGTTCGGTGAAATGCGCGGCTGTGACGAGCCGGGTGGAGCGGTCACAGCGCGTCAGGTGATCGAGCGCATGACCCGGGACAGCGGCGGACCGGTCGTCTTTGGCTTCCCATCCGGTCACACGACGGGGGCATGTTGGACGCTGCCGCTCGGTGTTCGCGTGCGAGTGACCACACGTCCGCGCCCGGCGCTCGTCGTCGAGGAATCTCCGGTTTCGTAATGAAAATCCATCTGATTGGTGTGTGTGGAACGGCGATGGCCACGCTGGCTGCGCTGCTCAAGAGTCGCGGGCACGACGTGCAGGGCTCCGATCAGCAGGTCTACCCGCCGATGAGCGATTTCCTCGTCGCGGAGGGGATCACGACGCTGAGCGGTTATCTGCCCGAGCACATCACACCTGATATCGATCTGGTGGTCGTCGGCAACGCGATCTCGCGTGGCAACCCTGAACTCGAGGTCGTGCTCGAGCGAAAAGTGCGACACTGCTCGCTGCCGGAAGCGATTCGCGATCACTTCCTGTGGAACGCGCGATCGATCGTCCTCGCGGGGACGCACGGCAAAACGACGACCACATCGTTGACCGCGTGGCTCCTGACTCACGGTGGGCTGGACCCATGGCTTCTCGTTGGCGGCATCGCGCTCAACTTCGGCGATCACGGGTCGAGCTACCGCGTTGGGCGAGGACGCGACTTCGTGATCGAAGGCGACGAATACGACAGCGCGTTCTTCGACAAGACCGCGAAGTTTCTGAAGTACCTCCCGGATGTCGCGGTCATCAACAACATCGAGTTCGATCACGCCGACATCTACGCCGATCTCGAGGCGGTGCTGCTGGCGTTCCGCCGACTCGTTCGTCTCGTTCCACGCAACGGGCTGCTGCTCGTCGGTGCCGACAGCCCGCATGCCCATGCGCTGGTGCCGATGGCTGTGAGTCCGGTGGAGACGTTCGGCCTGGCAGACGAGGCGACGTGGCGTGCACGCGACATCGAGCATCGCGACGGTCTGACGCGCTTCACGGTTCAGCGTTGCGGCGAGGCCTTCGGTCGATTCGAATCGCCGCTCCTCGGCGTGCACAACGTGAGGAACGCCCTGGCAGCGATTGCGGTCGGCACTCACGTCGGCCTCACTCCCGAGGTGCTCGCCGAGGGGTTGCGAGGCTTCAAAGGGATCAAGCGCCGGCTCGAGACGGTCGGGATCGCTCGGGGTGTGACCGTTCTGGACGATTTCGCGCATCATCCAACCGCGGTGCACGAGACGCTGGCAGCGCTGCGGAACGGCTATCCAGGCCGGCGGGTGTGGGCGGTCTTCGAGCCGCGGTCCGCGTCGTCGTGCCGGCGCGTGTTTCAGGACGACTTCGCTCGCGCTTTCGGGGCCGCCGACGAAGTCGTCGTGGCTGCCGTGTTCCGATCGAACCTGCCCGACAGCGAACGGCTCTCGGCTGAGCAGCTCGTCGACGATCTACGCCGCGCGAGCAGGCACGCGCGTTACATTCCCGAGGTCGACGAGATCGTCACGACGATTGCCGCCGAGGCGCGCGACGGCGATGTGATCGTGCTGATGTCGAACGGCGGCTTCGGCGGCATTCACCAGAAGCTGCTGCGGGCGCTGGCGGCGTGAAGTTACCCCGCATCCGCGAGGCGGGCGATGCCGCGCTGCTCCTCGAACTCGACGAGGTGATCGACCCGGCCGTCAACGCCCGTGCGATTGCAATCGCCGCCGCCATCCGCCGCGAATCGGTGGACGGTGTTCGCGATGTCGTCCCGACCTATCGCACCGTCGCGGTTCATTTCGATCCGCTCGTCGTCGACGTTGAAGCGGTTCGAGGCGCGATCGATCGTGCGTCAACGATCTCGCCCGGCGATGTGCACGGGAACACAGTGGAAGTGCCGGTACAGTACGGCGGGGAAGCAGGACCTGACCTGGACGAGGTTGCTGAATTTGCGGGCGCGAGCCCAGAGGCGACGGTGCGCCTGCATGCCGATACACCGTATCGGGTGTTCATGCTGGGCTTTCTGCCGGGATTCGCATACATGGGCAGCGTCGACCAGAAGATTGCGATCGCCCGGCGCGCAACCCCGCGAGTCCGCGTCCCGGCCGGCTCGGTGGGGATTGCCGGACGACAGACTGGCGTCTACCCGAGAGAGTCTCCCGGCGGATGGCGGCTGATTGGCCGGACGCCTGTTCGTGTGTTCGATGCGAATCGTGCCCAGCCGTGTCTCTTCTCCGCGGGTGATGTCGTTCGGTTCATACCAACGCGCGCGGCCGATGTTCATGTGGCGGAACGGCCTACGTCACCTGTGCCTGTGAAGTTCGAGTCTCCCTCGCGCAGGCACATCACCGTCCTGCGTTCCGGGCTCTTCACCACGATTCAGGATCGCGGCCGCTGGGGACGTCAGGACAGCGGTGTGCCCGTGGGAGGTGCGCTCGATCGGGTGTCCCATCGTGTCGCCAACGCGATCGTCGGTAACGATGATGACGCTGCGACGCTCGAGGTGACCCTGCTCGGACCGGAAATCAGACTCGAGGCCGATGCCGTTGTGGCGATTGCCGGCGCGAATCTTGGAGCACGACTCGATGGCTCTGAGGTGGCGGTGAACGCGCCGGTCGCGTGCCGGGCTGGCAGTGTCCTTCGATTCGGCGAGCGACGGTCGGGGGCGCGCGCGTACGTGGCGTTTGACGGCGGCATCGTCGTGCCACCGGTGCTCGGCAGCCGCGCCACGAGCGCGCTGTGTGCGCTCGGCGGCGTCGAGGGACGGGCGGTCGTTGCCGGCGACCGCCTTCCGCTTGGTGTGCCCACCCGAACGCGATTCCCGCGGCGAATCGATGTGCCTCCGATCGTGTCGGGCGGCGCGCGCCTTCGCGTCCTGCCGGGGCCGCAGGACGGCTTTTTCACCGACGAAGCGCTCGACCGGCTGCGCCGCGCGCGCTTCATCGTCACGCCGCGATCGGATCGAATGGGGTACCGTCTGGAAGGCGCGACGCTCCTGCGCGTCGAGGGGCGCGAGATGATTTCCGACGCGGCCTTCACCGGCGGCATTCAGGTGCCCTCGTCAGGGGATCCGATCGTGCTGGTCGGCGACCGGCAAACCACCGGAGGATATCCGCAGATCGCAACCGTCATCACGGCGGATCTTCCGCTGGCCGGGCAACTGGCGCCCGGTGATTGGGTGGAGTTCGAGGTCTGCACGCGCCGGGAAGCACTCGCCGCGCTGGTAGCACAGGAAGGAAAGCTCCTTGCTCTCCAGTAACTTGATCGTGCCACGCGAGCGAGTACCGCTGCAGCCGTTCAGCACGCTCGGCGTTGGCGGGTCGGCGCGATGGTTCGTCGAGGCCGAACGCATCGAGGATGTTGCGGCCGCACATCGATGGTCGCAGGAGCACAACGTTCCGCTGTTCGTGCTCGGCGGTGGAAGCAATCTCGTGATCGCCGACGAGGGGTTCGACGGGCTCGTCCTGCGCGTCGGCATCACAGGTCTCGCCATCGCTGAAGAGTCACACAGTACCGTGGTGACTGCAGGAGCAGGTGAGTCCTGGGATGGGCTCGTCGCGACGCTCGTGGCTCGCGGGCTGGCCGGCATCGAGTGCCTATCCGGTATTCCGGGGACCGTCGGTGGAACACCGATTCAGAACGTGGGCGCGTACGGGCAGGAAGTCTCGAACACGATCGCGGGCGTCACGGTCTACGACACCGTCGAAGGGCGCACCCAGAATTTGTCGGGCGAAGACTGTCGTTTCTCATATCGCATGAGCCGATTCAAGACCTCCGATGCCGGGCGATTCGTCGTCTGCGACGTGACGTTTCGAGTGAATGCCGGTCCGCCAACGCTGGCGTACGCCGACGTGATGGCATATGTGACGCATATGAATCTCGTGAATCCGACGCTCGTCGAGGTGCGGAACGCCGTGCTCGAGATTCGCAGACGTAAGGGCATGGTCCTCGATGCCGCCGATCCCGACACGCGCAGTGTCGGATCGTTTTTCATGAATCCGGTGGTCACAGGAGATGTTCGCGAACGCATCGCATCAGCCACAGGTGAAGCGGTGCCGGGCTACGCGAGCACCGAATCGCATGTGAAGATACCCGCGGCGTGGCTGATCGAGCGCGCCGGGTTCAGCAAGGGATACGGCGACGGCCCGGTCCGCATCTCAACCAAACATCCGCTGGCGATCGTGAATCGCGGCACCGCGTCTGCG
Organism: Vicinamibacterales bacterium; assembly: GCA_036407095.1. GTDB lineage: Bacteria > Acidobacteriota > Vicinamibacteria > Vicinamibacterales > UBA2999 > Gp6-AA40. The sequence goes on from DASWZV010000058.1 coordinate 190,474, forward strand.
CGCGACGTCGTGCGGTTTGCGTCCGCGATCAAACGAGGCGTCGCCGATCGGTTTGGCGTGTGGCTCCGACCAGAACCGGTGTTCGTCGGGTTCAGCCAGGACCCCGACGTCGCGTTTCTTCAACGAGCACATTGATGTCGAGTCTATTGATCGAAGGCGGCCACAGGCTCGAAGGCCGTGTGTTCGTCGAGGGCAACAAGAACGCGGCCCTGCCGCTGCTGGCCGCGTGCCTCCTCACCGAAGAGGAGTGCGTCCTGACCAATGTCCCGCGGATTGGCGACGTCGAGGTCATGGCGCGCCTGCTGCTCGACCTCGGCGCCGAAGTCGCGGGCATCGGGACGACGACGCTGAAGATCAGGTCACCGCGGATCACCACCGACTCGCCCGACCGATCGCTGGTTGGCAGACTGCGAGGATCGGTGCTCCTGCTCGGGCCACTGCTGGCGCGGTGCGGCCGGGCGCTCATCGCGCCTCCCGGCGGCGATTTTCCGGCGCGACGGACGATTGCGACACACATGGACGCCCTGCGCGCGCTCGGTGCGCGCGAACACAAGGGCGCCGATCACATGCTCGAAGCGCCCAACGGCCTCAAAGGCGCGTCGATGTACCTGTTCGAGGCATCGGTGACCGGCACCGAGACCGCGCTCCTCGCGGCGGCTTCTGCCACGGGCGTGACCGAGATTCGCCACGCCGCAACCGAGCCGCACGTCGTCGAGTTGTGTGAGTTCCTCGCGAAGATGGGAGCGGGAATCTCCGGCATCGGGACGTCGAACATCCGCGTCGAAGGCGTGCCGAAGCTGCGCGGCGCCGCACATCATCTCGGCGGCGACTACATCGAAGCAGGGAGTTGGGCAGTGGTGGGCGCGATCACCGGCGGCGAGATGGCGATCGACGGCGCGCGCGACGAAGACATGGAGGTCGTCTCCGCGGTGCTGCAACGCATGAACGTCCAGTGCGGCATGCGGGCAGGCGTGTTCGAGGTGAAGCCGTCGAGTCCGGTTGCGATTCGGAGAATCACGACCGGGCTGTGGCCGTCATTCCCGAGCGATCTCGTCAGCCTCGTGACCGTGCTTGCGACGCAGGCGGCGGGCCGGACCCTCGTGCACGACTGGATGTACGAGTTGCGTCTCTTCGCGCTCGAGCAGATGAGCGGCATGGGAGCCGACCTGTTCCTCGCCGACGCTCATCGCATCATCGTGACCGGTCCGACGAAACTGCGTGGCGGGCGCACGCTCGACAGTCGCGATCTGCGCTCAGGGATGTCGCTCATTGCAGCGGGCCTCGCGGCGGAAGGGCAGAGTCGCGTCACGCCGCTCGAGACCGTCGAGCGCGGATACAGTCAGCTCGTCGATCGATTGCAGTCGCTCGGCGCGAAAGTCGCGAAAGTGGAATAGAACGGGGGCTTCAGCCCCCGCGATCGGCGTCAGCCCTGCGATCAGCGTCAGTCCGCGCGGGCTGAAGCCCGCGCTCTACCGTTCCGGAGGCGGCGGCGGTGCCGTCGTCGTCGGCGGCGCCGGGGGCCGAATGGGCGCTGTTGGCGGCCCTGCGGGAGGCGGCTGCTGACCGGGAGGCGGCTGCTGGCCCGGTGGCGGCTGCTGCGGCGCGGGTTGCGGCGGCGGTTGGGCCGGTGGAACCGCCGCTGGCAACGGCAGCGTGAGGACGCCGGGCTGATCGCCATCACGTCCGACACGGAACGGTCGCAGATCTTCTTCCTTCAGGTCGAGCACGCGGACGATGCGCGGCGTCAGCGTGAGGACGATATCGGTTTCCTGCGTCTCACGGTGTGTCTTCGCAAACATGTGGCCCACGACTGGGAGGTCGCTGAGGCCAGGAATGCCGCTCAGCACCTGACGTTCGTCGTCGCGGATCAATCCCGCGAGCAGATTCGTTTCGCCGTCGCGCAGGCGAATCACCGTGCTGATGTATCGATTGCCGAAGGTGGGGAGTCCGCCGAATCCTGTTCCTGAGATGCTGCTCACCTCGAGCTTGAGCGCGAGCGACACCTCGTCGTCGTGATGCGTGCGCGGCGTGATGTCGATGTTCACGCCGATGTTCTCGTAGTTGAACGAGGTGATCGGCTGTTGGTTCACACCGCCGGTCGCGATCGGAGAGAACACAGTCACAGGAACAGGGACGCGGTCGCCGAACTTCGCCTGTGCCGGCATACCTTCCGACGTTCTCAGCTGCGGGTTCGCGAGGATGCGCGTGTTGGTATCCTGCTTCAGCAGGCGGAAGAACAGCGCGGGGAGGTTCGTCAGCACCACGTCAGATGCAGTGAGGTTGCGAAGATTCTGCAGCGTGAGATTCGGACGATTGATGTCCGCCACGCTGTTGATTCCAGTGGGATCGGAAGTACCGACCGGGACCGGCGACGCGAGCTGCAGTCCGTACTCCTTCAGTTTCGTGCGATCGATTTCGAGGAGCTCGACGTCGATCACGACCTCGGGCCGCGCCTTGTCGATCGCGGCGATGAGCCGTCCTGCTGCGGCGACGCGCGCTGGCGTGTCCTTGATGGCAATCGTGTTGGTCGCCGTCACCGGAGCGATGCGACGAGCATCGATCACGATGCGCAGGAGGTCGACGGTCTCCTTGAGATCCGCGTTGCTGAGCGGGAAGGTCCGGACAATCTCCTCTTCGTACTCCTGCCGCTTGGCCTGTGTGTCAGGGACGACGGTGATCGTACGTTGCGCGGTGACGCGATAAAAGTTTCGGGTCGCCGCGCCGAGCGACTGGAGTGCGCTTTCGAGCGACGCATTGCGCAGATCGATGCTGACCGGCTGATCGCGGAACTGCGGGTCGAAGACGACTGAAATGTTCGCGATCTTGCCGATCGCGTTGTACACGTCGCGCGCGGACGCGTTGGGAAAGGAGAGCGACTCCGGCATGCGCACGTCGGCCGGCAGCTCGTAGCCGGCGGGCGCGAGGTTGCGCGTCCGATCGATCAGCGATTCGAGTTCGGTCTTGCCGTCGCGCGCGACAGCGATCTTGTTGCGCAGTTCCGTGCGCACCTGCCCGAGTTCGTCCGCGATTTCTTTGTTGGCGGGGTTCAGTTCCGCGGCCGTCTGCAGTTCGACCATCGCTTCATCGAGACGGCCGCCGGTATGCAATCGTCGACCGCGGGTGAAGTGATCGAGCGAGGACCGGAGCTTGGCGCGATCCAGGGCCTGCCGCACCGTCCGGTCATCGGGACGCTCACGCAGGACCTTCGTGTATTCCACGATCGCCCGGTCGTAGTCCTGGAGCTGCTCGGCCGTCTGGCCGGCTTTGAGCGCTCTGGACGTGGCGCACCCGCCGAGGGTCAGCGCACAGGTGACGACGATCGGTAAATGCTTGAGCAGACGACTATTTGCGTGTGCCATCTGTGATCACGTCCACGCCTCTCGGGACGCGGAATGCAAACTCCTTATCGGATATGCCCGTGTTTTCCTTCAGGTTCGTGAAGCTCAGCGTGGAGAGGCCGCCCTGCCGGTCGCGCGTGGTCAACGCCCGGAGCTGCAGCGTCTTCTCGTCGACCGTGATGATCAGATACTCGTATTCGGGCTCGTCCTTCCTGGGCGTGAGCTTGAGGGACACCGTACCCGGAGGCGGATTGCTCTCGAATGCCGTGGTGAAATCCCTCACGATGTCGCCCTTTCCAGCCAGGAACATCGCCGGCGTCGTGGCCGCATCCTCCGCGGGGACGGTCGTCACGATCACCTGTCGATCTTCGGGGATATAGGAATACACCTTATGCCCGTCCGAGACGAACTCTTTCCGCTCGGGCTTCATGTACACCCACCGCATCAAACCGGGCTTCTTGATGCTGACCGTGCCCTGCTCGCGGCTCTCCGTTCTGAGCGCTCGGCCGCGATAGGTGTGGACGAAATCGGCGGTGAAATCGCGAATGCCCTCGTACCGCTTCTGGAGGGCGCGGGCAAACGCGTCGGGCGACTCCGATTTCTGGGCGTGCGTCGCGCCCGCGATCATGAGAAGGACGCACAGGGTGGTCGGAATGCGCACGGATGGTCTCAGTCTACTGTGATTGGACTCTGCCATCGGCCTTTCTGGCGAGTCGCACCGGGGGTGCAGTGATCCGGAAGCGCGCCTCGGGCGCGTATAGGCCTGCCGCATATACCTGAGCCGGCTCGCCATTCTGCTTCAGCCACATCAGCGACACACCCCGCTCGATCCAGAGCACATGTTCGCGGCCGCGCAGGATGTGCCCGAATCCACCGCGCCGGAACGTGTCTTCAGGCAGCCACGAATCCATCCGAACTGTGAACACGTCGCCCGCGATCGCGAATTGATCGACGAAAGGATTAGCCGATGACCGATGGTAAGCAGGTTCCTCGCCAGCGATTCCGGCCCACACCTCGTAGCCCGCGTCGGCACGGGCGGGGGGTGATCCGTTCTTGGGGACACCGATGCCGGCATTGACATTGACACCGATGCCGGCATTGAGAAGTGCACCGACGCCGGCATTGAGATCGGACAAATCCGCGGCGACAGGGGGCGGCGCGAGCCACGTCAGGATATAGGCGGCGCCTCGCGGCACCTGTTTGGCCAGCGCCGCAACCGACGGGGCACCCGGTTGATCCTGAACGATCGGAAACGTGTCGCCGAACGTGGAGCGCACCTCGCGCGCGGCATCGGCGGTGAGGACGATGTCGCGGCCCTCAGCGAGGTTGTCACGCACGAGAAACGGAAAGTGAGGCAGGACATCGTCGAGTCTCACCCAGGCCAGACCGGGGCGCTCGTATCGTCCCGAATACAGCGCGATGTTTTCGATCTGCCAGTCCATCTTCGTGACGAGAAGCGCGCTGCGCTCGTCGACGTCCTGGGTGAGCCGGCTGAGTAACGCGTCGGCCCGCCGATCGGCATGGCGATCGACTGCCGGCCACGTCTCCCAGCCTCGCCATCCGGCATAGATGAGGGCGAGCACGGCGAGTACGGTGGATGGGGCCGCGAGGGTCTTGGATAGGGTTGATGGGGCGGGTAGGGTCGATCGGGTGGGTCGGGTGGATGGGGGGGGCGGGGTGTACGGGAAGAGTATGGCCGCTCCTTTTGTACCAGCCGACTTGACGGCACGCCATGGTGTCAATGCGATCCCGGCCGCCATTGCAGTGAAGAAGTGACTCGGGAGAAGGAAGACGTGCGTGTCGCCGACGTTGTAGGTCAGCGCGAACAGAGTGGAGATGATGTACGCGAGCCAGAGGAACACCGCCCAGGGTCCAGAGACGGTCCACACACGTAAGGCACCGAATGCGGCGAGCGCCAGTCCCGCGAGGCCGAACTGCTGGCGGCTGTCCCACCACACCATCGCGAGTCGATCTCTGAGCTGACTTGGATGGACTCCGAACACCATGTCGGCACGCCAGTCGGATTTGGTCGCGTCGAGCCAGAACGCGGCGATGCGATCGGTCCACGCTGGCGGCGTCTCGATCGACGTCCACAACCACGTGAAGCTCTGCGCGTACTGCATCGCGCCCGCGGCAGCGATGACGAGTGCCAGCACGATGATCGATGGCCGCAGCAGTTGTCGCGGGTTCGGATGGACGAGAAACAGAAACACCGTGCAGGGCACGAGCAGGAGAATCGTGCTCAGATGGTTGCCAAACGCCAGCGCGTACACCACGAAGAAGATTCCAAGTCGGATGGTTGTCGGTCGCCGTGACCAGACATACAGCGCGATCAGACACATTGCGACCAATGAGAGGTGCAGTGAATACACCTCGGCGATTACCGCCTGCGTCCAGAACGTGTGCGAAAACGCGAGCAGGAGTCCTGCCACGACACCGGCAAGCGTGAACCTGGTGAGACGACCGACCAGGAATGTCAGCAGTCCGGTGGCGACGCCGGCCCATACCGCAGAGAACAGGTTCAGCCCGCGTGCCGGATTCGCGGCGCTCAGCCACTGTGTGAACGGGGCGGCGAGGGCGAAATACAGCGGATACGCGCGTCGGGCGGTTGGCTCCCGCCAAAGCACGCCGGCCTGAAATCCGCCGGTATCTCCCAGGTCGACACCGGGCAACAACGTACGCGTGTACGCCCAGAACGCGATCGTCGCGACGACGCACGTGGCGGCCAGCAGCGCGAGAGACAGGCGGTCCCCCCGCTCGGCAGCGATCAGCGCGTCGCCCTCCCGTTCGTCAATGACTGGCACGTGGTCCTCCCATTCGTCAGCGACCGGCACGTTTCTTCGCCACGAACTGACGAACCGTCTCGACGCTGCCCGCGTTGAGCACGTGAGTCGGCTCGACCCACCCGCGTCGCGCCGTCGCGATGCCGAACTGCATCTGGCGCGCAAGCGCTTCGGCGCGATGGCAATCGCTGTCGATGGTGACGGTCACACCGGCGGTGACGGCCCGCTTCGCGACCGTTCCGTCCATGTCGAGGTGTCCGGGCGCGCCATCGATCTCGAGTGCTGTACCGGTCGTGACCGCCGCGCTGAAGACACGATCGAAGTCGATGTCGTAGCCCGCCGAGACCGCCGGAGATCGGTTCGCTGGATGGGTGATGATGTTGACGAGAGGGTGACGGATCGCGCTCAGATACCGCTCGGTCAACCGCGCGCCGTCGTGTCCCTGATCGTCATGGAGCGAGGCCAGGACGATATCGAAGCCACGCAATTGCTCGTCGCTGAAGTCGAGTGATCCGTCGCCCATGATGTCGACTTCGACGCCGTGCAGGATCTCGATCCCGCTCACGCGGGTGCGGAGTGTCTGAATCTCCTCACGCTGGATCGGGATCTCGAGCGCGAGCAGCTTGCGTGATGCGAACGCGCGCTCCGAGTGATCGGTGATCGCGATGTACTCGTACCCAAGCTGTTTGGCCGCCAGCACCATGTGCTGGATGCTGTCGCGCCCGTCGCTCCACGTGCTGTGCATGTGGAGATCGCCGCGGATGTGCGTGCGGGTGACAAGTCGAGGCAGGCGGCCGCGTTCGGCCGCCTCGACTTCACCGTTGCCTTCGCGAAGCTCCGGCGGGATGTAGGGCAGCCCGAGGTGATGATAAAGGTCCTCTTCGTCTGGCGCGGCAACGAGCACGCCATTGTGACGGCTCAGTAGCCCATCGCGAAACGTGAGCCCGCGCCGCGCCGCGTGCTTCTGCAGCGCTTGCGTATGACGATGGGCCCCCGTGTGCCACACCAGCGCGGCACCCGCGTCGTCGCCCGTGGTGACATGCAGGCGCACGCATCCGCGCTCGGTCGCGATCTCGACGCTCGTCGGCAGCATCGACTCGACCGAGATCACGACCGGGAGTCGCGTGAATCCGTCCAGCACGTCGCCGTGCCATTGCGCCGGCGCGACGGCGAGCAGCGAGACATCGCCGACGTCGGGCGCATGACGGCGCAGACTGCCGAGCGGTGTCAGCTTCTCGACGGGCAGTCCGGCCCGCCGCGCCTCGCGGATGATCGAGGATGCCAGCAGATGCGCACGACCGAGCGGGATGCGGAAACTCTTCAACACCAGATCTACTAAATTGTGCCTCGAACGCCCGGTTCAGTGTTCAGGGGTTCGGGTTCCGGGTGAGGGCGGGTCCCGGATTAGGATGGTACGTTGTGTTCATGGAATTGCGAGACACCAGGTCGAAGAACGGACCGCCAGGGGGGCTCGAAGGATCAGCCGCCGACGTGATCGCCGCGCGAATGAGTGACGTTGCGTGCATCACTGTGAGCCGTCGGTCGCCGACCGACGCCGGCGTGCGAGAGATCTTCGTGTCGGTCGACGGCGACGACATCGCGATTCTCAAACACGGCGAGGCGATCACACACGAGCTGCCCGCGGGCCCGCATCGCATCCGCGCGCACAACACGCTGTTCTGGAAGACGCACGACATGGTGCTGCAACCGGGCGAGCATGCCCGCTTCACCGCCATCAACCGCGCGGGCTGGGCGGCGTTCGGGTTTCTGATGGTGCTTGGTGCAACGCCGCTGGGGTTGACGTTCGAGCGCGAGAGGAATTGAGCTGAGAGGGAGACGGAGGCGACGGAGCACACGGAGGGGAAGATCAACACGGAGTCGCCATGAGCGCGGCTCACCCGTGCCATGAAAGTCGGCGAGCGACTTTGAGAGCAGACAACGGGGGAGACGGGGGGAACGGGATGGTCACACGGGGATAACGGTGGCAACGGGGGCAACGGCAATTGTCGATTTTGATCACGTCGACGTCATGTCCCGTTTCCCC
>DASWZV010000059.1:0-2788 GCA_036407095.1 Vicinamibacterales bacterium
CACCTCGCGCCCGAGACCCTGCACCAGCTCGTTCAGTACCGCGGACTCGATGCGTGCGGCGAGCTCGTCACCTCCGCCACGCCCGCGCAGCTCACGTCCCTGCTCGACCTCGATCTCTGGCGCCACGCGCAGCCGGGACGCGACGAACACTTCGATGTCGATCGCTTCGGCGAATGGCTCGAAGTGCTGGTGGACGCCGGAGACTCGGTGGCAGCACGCACCGTCGCCGCCCTCGACAAGGACGTGGTGATCGTCGGCCTCTGCCGTTACCTTCGTGTCTTCGATCCGGGCACGTTCGAGCCGACCGCATCGAGTGATGACGAGCCGATGGATCGCCACGAGCTGATGAACAGCGAGACGAGCGGTGACGTGCTCGAGTGTGAAGTGGGCGGCTATCTAATCCGAGCGCGGCGAACCGATGCGTGGGATGCGATCGTCACGCTCCTCGTCACGCTCGATGCCGATCACCACCACTACTTTCATGCGGTGATGCAGGGTTGCCGCCGCTTGTCCAACTCCATGCCCGAGATCGACGGCCTCGACGATCTGCTGGTGGCACCGGAGCAGCACCTCCACGACGTCGCGATCGAACGGGAGCGACGGCGATCGCGGCAGGGCTACGCGACTGCGGCCGACGCGCGCGCCTTTCTCGAGATGGCGCGACAGCCGCAACACACACCACACGCGCCGAACGCATCGGCGCGAGCGTCGATGCCCGCGTCGAGGGAGGCGTCGTCGCCGACGGCCCCGACCGCAATCAACCCTATCGCCACGGCCTACTTTCGCGCGACGGAAGAAGAAGCGGACACCGCACGGGAAGGCACGTCCGCTGGTGCGCCCAAAGCGCCAGACAACGGCTCGGCAGACGTCTCCGCGAGCGGAGACGACGACATCCCCACATCAATCGACGCGGTCATCGAATTGTTGGTGGAAGCTGGCCTCCTTCGCCAAGGCTACGGCGGCCAAGGCGTGATAGGGGAACGGCCGCGGGCGCTGCTCGGAGCCGCAGACGAGGACCCTCGAGCCGCGAGACTCACGCTCCTGCGACGGCTGATGGCGTTCGTGCTGCACCACGATGAGAACGCATACCTCACACGCAATCGTGAGCATGCGTTCCTGGCGAATACACTGCTGGCGGGATGCTCCGTTCAGTCGCGGCCGTTCACGCCCCGGGAAGCGTCCGATGCCGCTGCGTGCATCTGCAACCTGGGTCTCGAATGCTGGCCTGCGGGGTGGCCGGGGGCGACCTCGCCGGACGCATCGTCGCCACGAGAACTGGACACGGCCCCGCCGCCCGACGCGTTTCTCGTGGATCACGATCTCGTGACGGCGTTCGAAGTGGGCTGGTCCGCGCTGTACCAGGAGGTGAGCCTGTTCGCGGCGGATCAGCTCATGTCGACGTTGGCCGATCTTCAGTGCGCCGACGCCGACACTCGCCGTGGGCTCCACGCGCTGCGGCGCAAGCTCGTGAAGCAGCGCGAGGCCGGCACGCCGTGGCTTGCGCGCGACGCCGCCGACGTGCTCGCGATGCTCGACATGACCGCCTGGTTCAGCGTGCTCGGATTGCTGGACGAATGTCCCATCCTGCCAGCGGCGCTGACGGCCATTCTCGAAGGCCGCACCACGTCCGTCAGCCCGACCGCCTTCGAGTTCATCTCGACGACCGCGCAGATCGGCGACATTCGCGTCTTCATGAAGACGCTGGCCGGCGTGTTGTCTTGCTGAGCATTGCGTCAGATCGCGGGAATCGGCCTTTTCGATGGCTCTGGTCCGCTGAGTTCGAATCTCGGCCAGGTCTTCGTCGCGATGAGCCCTTGGACGCCCGATTGCACGTCAGGTGATTGAGCTGACAAGACGACTCAGACTCCATCGAGGGAATTCATCGTGAAGATTGCATCAATGGGATAGGCGTGGCGGGGCCGGCGCTCGCGTACTGGTTGAGACGGTTGGGCCATGAACCTGTGCTGTTCGAAAAGGCACCTGCTCTCCGCACTGGCGGGTATCTCATCGATTTCTGGGGGCTCGGCTACACCATCGCCGAACGCATGGGCATCCTCGGGAGCCTGCGTGCACAGAGTTATGAGATGCAACGGATGCTGATGGTCGATCGCCAGGGCCGCGAAGAGGCGCACGTCGATCTGACGCCGATGCGCCAGGCGCTGCACGGCCGGTTCATCAGCCTCGCGCGATCGGATCTGGCGACTGCTCTCTTCCGAGCGTGCGATGGCATTCCGGCGCACTTCGGCGTCTCGATCACCGGGCTCGAGCCTGACGGCGCTGGATTGTCCGCGAGGCTCTCAGATGGCAGCTGCCAGCATTTTGACGTGATCGTCGGCGCCGATGGGCTCCACTCCAAAGTGCGAGCGCTGGCGTTTGGACCCGAATCGCAGTTCGAACGCTTTCTCGGATGTTACATCGCCGCCTTTCGCATCCAGAGCTACCCGCATCGCGACGAGCTGACCCATGTGTCGCACACCGTGCGGCGCCGGCAGGCCGCACGCGTGTCGTTGCGCGGCGGAGAGACGCTGGTGTTGTTCGTCTGGCACCCCGAGCGCATCGATGCCGAAGTCCCTCGGGACCGCGAAGAGCAGCAGGCGATCGTCCGGCGCGACTTCGGCGACATGGGCTGGGAAACCCACGACCTGCTCGAGGCCATGGACGACGCCGTCGATTTCTATTTCGATCGGGTCAGCCAAATCCACATGTCCCGATGGAGCGACGGCTCTGTCGTGCTGCTGGGCGACGCAGCGGCCTGCCCGTCCTTGCTCGCGGGGGAGGGCACTGGCCT
>DASWZV010000060.1:0-16314 GCA_036407095.1 Vicinamibacterales bacterium
GGGAGGACGGCCGCCCCACTCATACGCGTCGCGCACGCCGGTCCACGCGTGCGGCTTCTGCGGTGGCAGGAAGCGTCCAGCGCCAGCCGTCGACGCGCCGTACGGCACGCCCTTGAACACCTGCACCGAGTTGTCGACGTAGCCGCGAATCTTGCCCGCGCTTGTCGTTACCGTTTCACCCGGCGTGCGCGCGGTCTGTGCAAAGATCCGCGCGTCGAGCATGACGCCAGCGCCTGCCAACGCTCCATAGCCAATGAAGTCTCGTCGTTTCATAGCTAGCTCGCTTTACACGTCGTAGGATTCCACTTGGAATCGTTCGGCTCTTTCTTCCAGTTCGAGCTCGTCACGAACTGCTGCGCCAGATAGGTCGGATCGTCGACGACCGTGGTCACGACGAACCAGTCGCCCGCGGTCGGATTCGTGAAGCGGATGAAGTACTCAGTGATCGACGCGTTCTGACTGTACGGCACACCGTTGCGTCGCAGCCAGCCCGGAAGGACATTCGTCGTCGTGACCTTGAGCTCTCCCCAGCGCGGTGCACCGGCACCTGCACCGCGCTCGAGGAACGCGTCGAACGCGCCGGCACCGCGCACCCATTCGGCCACCGACGTGCCTTGCAGCGTGCGCGCCGGCGGCGTTCCTCCCTGTGCAATCGATGCCGCGGGACCAAACCGCAGCAATCGCGTCTGCTGACCGGCGTCGCTCTCGACCTTCAGCGTGTTGTCATCCTGCCAGCTGATCTTCAAACGGCCGGGCATACGCATCAGACCGCCGACGCCATACGCCTCACAACGTCCGTCCATCGATGGGTCCCACGCGTTCGCCACGCGCGTACCTTCCCCATTCAACGGCACGCTCGTCGTGTCGCCCTTCGCGGCGGTGCGCATCCGCCACTGCCAGTCCTCGGTGACGACCGACACCCAGTTCCCGGTGAGATCGACCGGCGCGCCTTGACGTGCGGGCGGCGGAGGGCCGACCGGTCCGCCGCGACCGCGGCCCCGACCACCGCCGCCGCCAGGCACCGCTGGAGGTGTCTGCCCTTCGGGAGTGGATGCCTGGGACGCGCGCTGTGCAGCCAGAAGCGGCGTCGTCACGGTCCGGCTGAAGCCGGACACTACGTACAAACCAACGAACACCACGACCGCGAGCCCCGTTGCCGCGAGCGGCCTGATCCGCATTGCTCTTCCCCGCGCGCTCATTGACCGCTCCCTTTGGTCGAGGTATTGCCACGAGGTGACGGAGCCCCCTTCGGCGCGGCCAGCGGCTTCGTCTTCACTGGGTTCTCCTTCACCATTTCCTTGTAGATGGTCTCGACGAACATCGCCGGCGTCCAGAAGCCGTTGTCCGCGCCGTAGCGCGGATCGAAATCGAGCGTCGGCTTCTTCGCCTTCACTTGCTCGAGCGTCATGCCGCGCTTCACGTACTCGCGTATGCGATCGCGCACGATCGTCGTCATGTCGCGATACTCGATCACGTCCTGCTCGTCGCAGAGGCGGCCGTGCCCGGGGATCACCATCGTGCCGCCCTCGTTCACGTTGCTGGCCACGGTGATGTCGAGGATGGCGTTGAGCGCGTTGATGTAGCCGTTGATCGTGCCGCCGTTGGCTTCATCGATGAACGGATACATCACGGTAGTGAACAGATCTCCGGTCGCGACGACGTCGCTGCGACGGAAGAAGACGAGGCTGTCGCCGTCGGTGTGGGCGTTCGGCTCGTGGATGATCTGTACTGCCTCGCCGTTGAACAGGAACTCGCGCTTGTTGTTCGCGTAGGTCTCGGTCGGCCACGCCGCAAACGGCACCGGCGTCGCGCCCGCCGCCGGCTCGCTCAACCGCTTGAGCACGTTCTCGTGCGCGATGATGCCGGCGGTTGAAGTCGCGGCCGCGCCGAGGTCGCCGACCACGTTGCCGCCCGCCCGTGTGCGCCCCGCCTTGGAGATCGCTTCGTTGCCGCCGATGTGATCGGCGTGGACGTGCGTGCTGACCACGTATCGGATCGGCGCGGTGCTGATCGATCGAATCGCCGCCAGCAGCTTGTCGCTGACCTGCGGGAACTGCGTGTCGACGACCATGATCCCTTCGTCACCCGAGAACACGGTGGTGTTGCCGCCAGCCCCGACGATCATGTGGACATTCGGCCGCACTTCCACGATGTCCATCTTCACGTTGTCGAAGTTCTGATTCTGCTGCGCGACGGCGCGGCCGCCGATCGCGAACGCGGCCCCGACGCACATCGCGGCGACGACGCACGCGATCCGGAGCGCGCGAGCCTGTAACTTGTAAGTCATGTCAGCGGCCCTGTCCCTGGTTCTGTGGATCCCGCGGCGGCCCGGTCACGCGCGATGCCCCCTTGGATGGAGGCGGCAGCGGTGGGGGCGGTGGCGTCTTCTTCAACACGTCCTGAAATTCGGGATACATGGTCGCAGCACCGCCGTTGGTCGCGACCTCGGGCAGCTGATGGCGGCGGCCGAATTCGTCTTTGAACGGGTGCTCTCCCGGCAAATAGGCTGGCACCTCACCCTCGGGACGATCGGCGATCTCGACGACCGGATCGCAGACCCATAGCCACGTCTGCGCGGGCAGCTCACGCGCGCTGCGATAGAACTCCTGGCTCTTCACGAGCGGCTCGGTCAGGTACACCGGATCGACGAGCACGACGACCTGCGTGAACATGTCGCCGTTGCGAACGTAGTACTCGGTCATCGTCGCCTGGTCGCTCATCGGCAGGCCGTTGCGTCGCACCCAACCTTGCTTCAAATGCGTTGTCTCGACGATCAGCATGTCGCCGTCGTAGCGGCCGGTCGAAAACCCCATCCAGGTGTGAGCGGCGTTCGGACCTGGGTGCGGCCGCCCGTCCATCCAGATGGTGCGCGTCTGCTCGTAGGTGCTGGTGTAGTGCTTGATCGCGATCAGGTCCTGTGTCTTCGGGTGCTTCTCTTCCCAGATGCGCAGGTTGGTCGGCCCTCGATAGATGTAGGGCGACACATGGACACGGCACTGCTCTTCGGGCAGCGTGATTCGCGACGGATCCCAACTATCGGCAAACTGGCGGGCGGCATCGCTGATCGGCAGCCCGAGGTAGTCGCGCAGCTCGGGTCCCGGGATGCGCTCCGGTTGATCTTCCTGATACCGGGGCTGCCAGACGCCGACGAAGTCGGTGCCGGCGCCCGCCACTTGCGCGTAGGCAGGTGCGCCCGCCGCGGCCAGCGACAGCGTCACCAGCGCGAACGCGGAAAAACTCGCAGATATCCTCATAAAAGGCCCCCCGACGGCATATTCGCAACAGAGAACATTACCGGATTCATGGGCTGGAGAACAACCGGCGGCGGTCGAGGTGTCTATTTCGAGGTCGACCTGATAGTGACTACAATTCCGGGTCGCGAATAAGTTCTGAGCGCGGGGAGCATGCATCCGTCCGACATTCCAGACATTCGAGCGCGCGAGCTGCTGACCGTGCTCGCGCTGGCCGAGTACGGCAGCTTCGTGGCAGCCGCGGCATATCTCAAGACCTCTCAACCGGCGCTCACGCGCACGATCAAGCGGGTCGAGCGCGTGCTCGGCGTGACGCTGTTCGCACGCAACACGCGGCGCGTCGAGATCACGACCGCAGGCCGCGAGTTCGTCGCCGTCGCCGAGCGCATGCTCAACGATCTGAAGCACACCGTCCGAAACCTCAGCGAGGTGACCAACGAGCAGCGCGGGCGCATCACGATCGCCACCTATTCGTCGTTCGCGATCAATCCGCTGGTGTTCCTGGTCCGGCGCTATCGCGAGACGCGGCCGATGATCGAGATCCGCATTCGCGAGGGCCGGCAGTCGGAAATCGTCGAGGACGTCAGAAACGGCGCTGCCGATTTCGGGATCGGCTACGTCAACGCGTTGCCCGATCTGATGGAATCGATCCCGCTCCGGAAAGAGCCGCTGCTGGCGCTCATTCCCCTGTCGCATCCGCTGGCCGCGAAGAAGCGGCCGCGCATTCGGCTCGCCGATCTGCGGGACGAACCGCTCGTGTCAGCGCCGAACGACACGTATCTCCGCCGGCTGACGGACGCCGCCGCGGTGTCGGCCGGGTTCAACCTGCACTACACGGTCATCGTCGATCGACTGATCAGCATCCTTCACCATGTCTGCGCGGGCGTCGGTATCGCGATCCTGCCGTCGGGGTGTCTGCCCGATCGACAGTGGGGAGAAGGATTTCATGCCGCGCAATTGACCGAGCCGTCGCTCACCGTGTCTGTCGGCCTGATCACGACGCGCGGCCGGTATCTGACGCCCGCCGCCTCAGGCATGGTGTCGTTGATTCGAGAGCAGATGACGAAAGCGAAAGGATGATGTTACAACGTCAGCGCACAACCCTGATCGTATAGTCCGACCACTCCCTGATCTTTCCGTCCTTGACGAAGAACACGCCGACGCCTTCCCACGTGAGCGGACGCGTGGTCGACTTGAAGCTGTCGATGCGACGGTTCATCACCATCGGCCCGGACGCGAACGTGTCGAGGACCTTGAACTCGATGCCGAGATCGGAGCTCGGCATCCACGATCCCAGGCGCTCGGTCACGCCGGCATGGCCGCTGACCGCAGGCGTCGTTTCCGACATGCGATAGACGCAGTCGTCGGAGAGACGCGGGAGGATCTGCTTCAGGTCTCGCGTCGACCATGACGCACAGAAGTCGCGCACGAGTTGCACGTTCGCCCGCTCGGCGTCGGTCCACTCAGCCGCACCGGCCGGCAAGGCCGAGGCGAACACGCCGGCACCAGTCGCCGCGAGAAACCGTCGACGATCGAGAGCCATCATCGTCCTCCTACACCCATCATCATGTTGAGTGAATCTCGCACCTGATTCCCCGAGAGCCCAAGCTTGAACGCGCTGCGCACTGTGTCTTCCACGTCGACGCCGTATGCATTGCGCTTGACCGGATCGCAGAGCCCCGCGATGTTCAGCGGCTCGCACGCCGCCGCGACCGCGCGTTCGAAGTCAGCGGCGTCGCGCGGCATGTTCACAGCCGGTGACAGTTGCACGATCGCAGGACCCAGCCGCGGATCGTTGGCGCACAGAAACCCACGCGACGATCGATCCGGCGTCAGCCGACGCGCCATCTCGCTGAAGCTCGCAGACACGAAGTAGAACATCGAGTATGCGGTGAAGACATCGAATCGCGGAAACGCCGCGTAGCAACCGGCGATGAACCGCGCGGTGTGATCGGCCTCCGTAAGCGTGAGGCCGCTGTAAGGCCCCTGGGCCCAGGCCTCAGGGGCCAGGGCCGGGCCAGGCCCCTGGCCTGTTGCCTTGCCCAGCCCTGAGGCCTGCAGGACCGCTGCAAGGCGCTCTATCCCGAGCAACGTCATCGGAATCCCGGTCGAGAACAGCGGATCGACGAACGCGGCCGCCGATGGCAGCATCGCCCATCCATCACCGACCGCTGTCGACGCGCGATACGAGACGCACGGCATCCAGGTGAACTCGCGAATGGCGCGCGCTTCCGAGAACTGATCCGCGATCGACGGATACCGATCGAGGAACCGCCGCCATGCCGGCTCGCCCTCGGACAGGCGCAGTTCGCGTGCAAGCGTGTCATCGACGGCAACGCCCGCGCTCGTCACACCGTTGCCGAAGCGCAGCACCCACATCCAGCCGCGATCGAACACGTGATGCAACGCCGCATCGTCGATCGGGTACGGCGGGATTTCGCCTCCCGCATCGAAGTCAGGCATGTGGTCGCAGCGCGGCACACCGACGAAGTGCGAGAACAGCGCCTGCGTCGATGGGTAGCCCTCGAAACCGAGCTCCTCGACGCCGATCGCGCGGCTGATGAAACCGCGCGGACCGCTGGCATCGATGACGAAGCTGGCGAGGACACTGAAGCGAGTGCCTCGCCGCACACCGGTCAGCGCCATGGTGCCGTTCGCGTCGCGCTCGAG
The DNA here is from genome assembly GCA_036407095.1 of Vicinamibacterales bacterium. Taxonomy (GTDB): domain Bacteria; phylum Acidobacteriota; class Vicinamibacteria; order Vicinamibacterales; family UBA2999; genus Gp6-AA40. Next base: position 5,922 of record DASWZV010000060.1, read on the forward strand.
CGATTCGAGCGCCACCTCGTCGACGTAGTCAGCGCCGAGATCGGTCGCCTCGCGCACGAGAAACTGATCGACGTCCGATCGCAGCCAGTGCGTATCCGACACCTCGTCGTTCGGGCTGGCCGCGACGAGCAGGCGGTTCGATCGATCAGGCGCCACGCGGTAGCGCTCGCCGCGCTCGTGCTTGAAATACGTGAATCCGCGCTTCAGACCGCAGACCACATCAGGGTACGCACGCTGCCACGTGCCGTACGCCGACAACGGCCGCAGACGCGGCAGGTCGTATCGATCCGCGAGCTGCTCGATGAGCACCCCGGCCAGCGGTGACGCCGATTCGCCGATCGCAAACCGCGGGTGACGTCCGCGCTCGAGCAGCATCACCCGATATCCGAGCCGCCGCCCGATCATCGCGAGAATCGACCCGGCGAACCCGGATCCAACGATCGCGATGTCTATTCCGTCCCGAGAACCCACGTTGGCTCGCCAGTCTAGCCTAGTCAATGACGGACGTGGTGCCCCACGGACGAATTAAACTGGACGCCGTCCAAAGTCGAGTCGGCGTCACTGCATCCGTCGTCCCCGTTCGCTATCGCCAATAAAGCCCCCAAAGGATCGGAAAGGCAGGTACAAGTGCGACAACTCGCTTCAATTTGCGGTCTCGCATTGGTGGCCACCTTTGCCATGGCTCAGGGGTCGAACGTGCGGCTGCCCGACGAAGCGGCCGGTGTGGTTCAGATCGTCCAAGCCTTGGTGTCTGTATTCGATCAGGCCGATATTCTTGCACTCGGCGAGGACCACAATCGGAAAGCGGATTCTGACCTGCGAATCGCTCTCGTTCGCCATTCGGATTTCGCAAGGAAGGTGCGGTCGATCGTCGTGGAGTTCGGCAGCACCACCGAACAGGCGACGCTCGACCGCTACATTCGCGGTGAAGCCGTATCCTCCACGCAACTGGCGCAGGTCTGGACCACCACAACCGGCGGGCGGGCCGGTATGCCGAACTCCCCGCAGAACGCGGACTTCTTCGACGCTGTCCGCGACGTCAATTCAAAGCTGCCTGCCGATCAGCGAATCCGCGTCTTCGGCGGTGACCCTGGACCCGGAGACAACCGTAGCCGTGAGACCGCCGCTGTCTCGGTGCTGAGGGAGCAGGTGCTTCAGAAGCACGGTAAGGCTCTCGTCATTTACGGGGCCGCCCACTTCTTCCGAACCGCACCCGGCGATTATCTTGCCAGCACCGGCCAAGACATCGGGATCGCGAGGATGCTGGACCTGGATTATCCCGGTCGAACGTTCGTCGTGATTCCTGTGGGCGGTCCGACGAACCCGTTACCCCCGGGCGTCGCCAAGGGTCCGGAGCCCGAATATCAGAAATTCGATCGCGCTCTGAAAACGCAGGTGCGTCCCGTGCTGGTGTCGCTCCAGCGACCACCGTTCCGGAATTTCACGGCGGAGGAGTTCATTGGCCCCAAACTCCTGACGTGCCGAGGCGCCGGCGGCTGCGTGAGTGTGTTCAAGGGCAGCACCATTGCTCTCGGCCAAATCGCCGATGCGTCGATCTATTTCGGCAAAGGCGCCGAGGCTGACACGAAAGCGCCTGCGGCATCACTGCATTGACGTCAGAACACCAGGGGCCGCCTGAAGGCGGCCCCTACGTACAGGTGTTACTGAAGGCGGACCCTACTTACAGGCGCAGCTCACACGTTCGGACACGCGTTGCTCGCGGTTCATCGCGCGCAACCGCTCCGCGCGCAACGAGGAGCAACTGCAGTTGAAAAAACGCTCGATATCCCAGAGATCCGCGAACACCCGTACTGTACGGCCGAGACGCGGCTGAGTCTGCGGCCCTCGGCGAGTCTCGCCGAAGCCGAAGGCGAAGGCGGACAACCCGTATTCCACCACCTGCTCGAGCGCCGCGAGGCTGGGTCGATGGTACTCGTCACCCAGCGCTTCGATCGCACCGTTGCCCGACCGAGTCGGAATGATCGAGCACACCGTCGCACCACACGCCACTGCCTCGTCAATCGATCGGCAGGCCCACTCGACGTCTTCATCCACGCGCATGAACGGCGGGCTCAGCAGGATGAACACACGAAGCGCGATCCCCTCGCGGCGCAGGAAGTCGGCAGCTCGGCGGAACGAATCGAGCGTCATCCGCTTGTTCAGCCGCTCGAGTACTCCTTCATGCGCTGTCTCGAGTCCGACCGCGACCTCGAGCTGACCGGGGATGCGATCCCGAAAACGAAGACAACGCTCACCATGCGCGCCGGCAAGAAAGGCAGGGTGCGATTCCACGATCACGCGATCGAAACCCACGATCGCCGCGGCGATCTCATCATCGTCCGAGGGAGGAATCGCCTGCGGATCGAAAAAGCTCCCCGCGTTGTACAGCTTCACGTGGCGCGCTGCGTTCAGTGACGCCAGCGCGTCTCGGATCTGCCGCGGGATCATCCCGTGCTCGACCGTCTCATCGAGCGTGTTCATCCACAGGTCGCACATCACGCAGTGGAAGGGGCACTCGCGGTTGCTGAGGAAGATGACGGCGGTCGGTATCAGCGCGCCGGTCGCGTCGGGCTCTTCTTCCCAGAGCGACGCGTACGCGCGATGCGGATTGAGGAGATTCTTGGAGGGACGGTGTTCGAGGACGAAGCGATCGTCCGAAGTACTTCGCATCGGATGACGCCGGGCCTGCAGGACAGGCCCGGCCTACACTAAACGCTCACGGACGTTTCGTTGCCGGAGCGCTGATCGAACGTTTCCGCCTCTCTCTGCCGCTCCTGCCAGAGGCGATTGAACGTCCGGCGGCACCATGCCTTCGTGACGCGTGCGCGGAACGTGCCGGCGGCGCCGTCCTGGAACCGGCGCTTCTGGTTCACCGGCATCTCGATCCCGAGAAGAGACTTGATGCCGGCGCGAACGACGTCCTGCTTGAGCGCGCTCAGCCGCTCCTCGCGGCCGTCGACGATCTGCTCGAAGGGAATCGCAAGCGCGGACGCGATCACAGATCGTACGGTGAAGGGCGAGAAGGCCTCGAAGCCCAGCGCAGCTGCCGGCGCGTACGTCCTGACGTAGCTGCGCGACAACCCGCCCGAGTACGCGAGGCTGTGCTTGATCGCGTCGATGCCCCATCCCTCCTGATAGAGCAGCGGATTGCGCAGCACGCTCGAGAGCGTCAGGTCGGAGTCCTCGAGCGGATAGGACTTGAGGTTTTCGTCGCCGCCATCGCCGTCGAGCAGATACCCCAGCGCCGGATACCGCTCGCGGATGCCGCGCAGCAGACACACGGCCGTGGCGGCACACTCCACGTCGAGCGGATGGTAGTCCTCGATGAGGCGAATCGCCCCTTCGAGATCGTACTCACCCGGCGAGACGAAGACCCGCTCCCACGCACCCTCGATGCCCAGCTCGCGCACGGCGCGCTCGGCCTGCACGGCATCGGCGCCTCCGCCAAGATCGAGTGTGAACGCGCGAATCTGCAGCGGATCCCGTCCAAGGGTCCTGGCGGCATGCCTGGCCAGGAGCAGCGTGGCGGTGCTGTCGACGCCGCCCGAAAACGCCACCGCGATCGTCTGATCGGGCGGCACTTCCGCCACCCATCGCTCGACCGCGTCGTAGGCCGCGCGAATGTACGCGCCTCCCGCCTCCTCGACGTCGGCAGGCCCTCGTGCAATCGCCGGGCTGAAGAACCGGTGATAGCGCGGTGCGGGATCGGGACAGCCGACCTGATCGAGCTCGACGAGATAGTGCGCGGGCACCATCCGCGTGTACGCCGGATCGAATTGCCAGGCGATCCGCTGCTCGCGGCACCAGAGAAAGATCTCGTCCATCCGCGTCGCGACGACCAGGAACGGACCGTGATACATCTTCGCCACGAAATAGCGCAGCGGAATGGCGATCGTCCGCGCGAGCCGGACCGTCTTCCCATCACGCGACGTCGCCGCAAAATGTCCGTCGCTGCAGGCAAGCGTCGACCTGTCGCAGCGTTGGACGGCGTCACTGAGTTGAGCGGACGTGGCTCCGGTCAACGCCGACGTGCGCAGGCCCGCAAGGTCAATCAGACGATCTACGCCCTCTAGCATGAGCGACTCCCGTTGGCGTCGATGCCGTTCACGTCACATCGCCGATCGTCATGTATCGTCCACCAAAGAACACGAGCGGCAATCCTTCCTCGACTCGATAGGTCGCCACCACCTCGCCCACGACGATCCAGTGATCGCCGCCTTCGTGGATGGCGCTGATCCGACACCCGAGTGCGGCGATGCAGCCTTCGAGTCTCGGACCACCATCCCACGTCGTGAACGTGAACGGCGGCGGATCATCACCTCTCCACGTGCCGGCAAAGTACGACGACAGATCCTGCTGTTCGTGGCTGAGGATGCTGACGGCGAATCCGGACACTTTCCGTATATGCTGCCCGGCTTTTGTGTCCTTCCCGAGACAAAAGAGCACCAGCGGCGGATCCAGCGACAGCGACGTGAAGGAATTCGCCGTCATCGCGCGAACCTCCCCCTCGCTCTCGATCGAGACGACGGTCACGCCGGTGACGAACCGGCCGACTGTCTGACGAAAAGTCCGCGGGTCGATGGAGATGGAGTCCACACGTCCTTACGTCGTGGTCATCTTCTTCATGATGACGCTGACATCGTCGGAGCGCACGAGATCGCCTGCAGTCCAGCCATCGAGGTTGTACTCGGCCATGCACTGCTCGGCGAAACCCTTGTACCGCTTGGTCGCGCCGGTGACATCGGCCACGAGCAGCGTCTCGAAGCGGATGCTCTCGTGGTTGCCGAAGTAGTTGCGCTCGTACAGCTCATGCCGGCCGCCGAACTCGCTGCCGATCGCGTCCCACATCAGCTTCATCAGTTTGACGCGGTCCTCCGCGGAGTAGCCATTGGAGCCACGCACGAACTGGTCGAGATACGGCCGCAGCTCGGGAACCTTGAAGTCGAGAGCGCTCGACGGCAGGTAAATCAACGCGCTGGCGAGCGAGTTCTCGATGATCTCCTTGATCTTGGGATACGCGATGCTGGCCATCACCCGGTAGGCCAGCCCGTAGTCGAGGTTCGGGAGCACGTAGCCGGGCGTCCACGGCATCGTCGTGCGCGCCATCGCGTCAGTGAGACCCCAGAACAGGTTGCGCCACGCAAGCACTTCACCGACCTGCGCCTGCACACCTCGGAAGTCCTTGGCTCCGGTCGCTTCAACCGCTTTGAGCAGCAGGCCCGCGAGGAAGTCCATCTTCACGGCGAGTCGCGTGCACCCCTGGAACATGAATCGCGGCAGGAAGCCCGATCGCGGGAAGAAGTTGTTGACCTTCTCGATATCGCCGTAGGCGAACACGTTCTCCCACGGGACGAGCACCCGGTCGAAGATCAGGATCGAATCGTTCTCATCCATCCGGCTCGAGAGCGGATAGTCGAACGGCGTACCCATCGCGGCGGCCGTCATTTCGTAAGACGGACGGCACAGGAGCTTCACGCCGGGCGCACCGGTCGGGACGATGCAGACGAACGCAAACGGCTTGGTCTTGATCGGCAGCGCGCCGTTGTTGGCGATGAAATTGAGGTGCGTCAGGCTCGATGTCGTCGCGACGACCTTGGCGCCGCTCACGATCAGGCCCTTGTCGCTCTCTTCCTCGACGTGCATGTACACGTCCTTCACATCGTCGAGCGGCTTGTCGCGATCGACCGGCGGGTTGACGATGGCGTGATTGACGAAGGAGACCTCTTCGGTGACCTGCTTGTACCAGCGCTTGGCGTTCTCCTCGTAGGGAGCGTAGAACCCTGAGTTGGCGCCGAGCGTCGCGAGAAAGGCGGCCTTGTAGTCGGGGCTGCGGCCCACCCATCCGTAGGTGACGCGGGCCCATTCCGCGATCGCATCGCGCGCGGCGACGAGCTCCTCGGCATTCCGGCTTGGTTTGTAGAAGCGATGGGTCACGCCGCCGTTGCCCGTTTCAGTGGGCGTCGTGAGCACCTCCTTCTTCGAGGGATCGTGGAGTGCGTCGTAGAGCCGCGCGATCATCCGCACGGTGTTCCGGAACGCCGGATGGGTCGTGACGTCCTTGACGCGTTCGCCGTAGATCCAGATTTCGCGCCCGTCGCGAAGGCTCTCGAGATATTCGGCGCCAGTGTAAGGACGCGTGCGCGTCGTCATGATGCCCCCTCCAATTCCCTTGCTTTCTTCTGCCAGTCGGCCGAGAAACGAAAGACGTTCTCCTTCGGCGGCTGCGGCGAAAACGTCTCGAGCCACCGCACCGGCTTCTTGCTCGTGTTGACGAAGGTGTGCACGCACCCGACGCCGGTCCACAACACGTCGCCGGCCTGTGCACGGTACCACTGCCCGTCCAGCGTACCCTCGACCTCACCGCTGAGGATGAAGTACGCCTCTTCGAACGTGTGATCGTGCGGGGCGATGCTCACTCCAGGCTGATACTCGATGAAGAGAAAGCGGTGGTGCATGGCGCCGAAGTTCTCGTCGATCATCCACTTCAAGAAGACGCCTTCGAGCCCCTGAAGGCCACCCTTGCGCTCCGACGGCGGCGGAATCTGATCGACGTCGAAGTGCCCGAGCAGGTTGCCGCCCAGGTTGCTCAGGTCGAGCCGCTCCGCGCGGCTCGGCACGGTTCGATCCTTCAGGAAGAAGGTGTCGCGTTCGGCGCCAGCCGGGCGGGGTTGAGGCGCCGCCATCTGAAGCCATCGGACGGGAACGGCGCTCGAGCCAAACCACGCGTGCGGCATGCCGACTTTGATCGCCCCGAAGTCGCCAGGCCCAAGCCGGTAGCTCGAACCGTTCACGGTGAAGACGGCTTCCCCACTCAAGAGATAAAAGCCCTCTTCGAACGAATGCACGTGCGGGTGAATACACCCGCCCGGCGCCAGCTGGTTCATGCTGAGGCCGGTGTGCACCGAGCCCGTCGCGTGGTCCACGAGCGGCGCGTTCGTGTATCCCTCGCTGCGCCCCTCGAAGATCAGGTGCTCCGTCAGCGCACCCTCATCGAACCTGCCGAAGTAGTGCATACCGGCCTAGCGAGGCTCCGCCTCAGACTGGCGAGTATGTCGAGAGCCGGCCCGCTCCGCCTCGCTAGTCACACCGTCTCTTGCCCGCGCTTTGCGCGGACGTAGACGCCCTGCCCGGGGAAAACATGACCCAAGTTCAAGCATAAGACGCGGTCAAGGCGTCTAGGGCTGCTCAATCGGCTTGCCATCCGGCGTCAGCGGTATCGGCACGCGATTGGAGATCGCCGGAATCGATTTCAGGTACGCGAACATCGCTTTCAGATCGTCCTCGGGCAGCTGTCCGTACCAGTTCCACGGCATCGGCGGAAGAATCGGCCGGCTCTTCCCCATGTGCTTGCCCTGCTTCAGCGCGTTCACGAACATGTCCTCGGTCCAGATGCCCAGACCAGTGTTCATATCGGGCGTCAGGTTCGCGGCAAACGACACGCCCCACGCACCGTTCCACGCCGTCAGGTGCTCGTTCACGTGGATGACCCACGGCAGGCCCGGCTGCGGCTTGAACGGCTTCGGCACGCCCGCGCTCTCGGGGTGTCCCGACAGCATCTTGCTCATGTCGGCCTCGGGGCCATTCGGACCGATCTTCTTCGGCGTGTGGCAGTCGTGACATCCGCCGCCGATGATCAGCATGTGTCCGTGCTCGACCTGCGACAGCGCCGGCTTGGCGGGCGCGGTTGCGGCGGGCGCCGTTGCGCCTGTTCCCGGCGCCTCGGCTGGCGGCGTGCACGCCGCGAGCGCAACGGTCATCGGCACCGAGAGCAATAGCAGGGCGACACGAGACTGAACGGAACGCATAGGGCTCAACTCCTCCTCAAGGGGTCGGGAGTCATTTCTCAGAGCACATCCACAGAAATGACTCCCGACCCCATTTCAACTGTATCGATCAGTTCGAGCGGCGGGAAATATACACCAATCGCGTGGTCGAGGCGCCCTCACTGCACGCCACTCGCCTGCCCTTGCGAGCAGGCGGTAGATGGGATGCTCGAGACTTGTGTCGCCGGTTTCGGCGCGTTCGGCAACTACCTCGTGCCGCTGCAAATGGGGCCCGCGCTTGAACGCAACCAGCTAATGGCTGTACGTCGCGCGCGGGATCGTGATGCTCGCCAGCTTCTCGTGCCGGGAGGCGCGGCGAGTACAGGTGGACGTCGTAGCGCCGCTCGCCGTCTTCGTTTTGCAGGGACAGACCTGCATGAAAGGCATCTACGCGGAGCGTCGTACCTGGCGAACCCGTAATGCAGAATGCGGCACTGAATTCCTGGCTTCTTTCTGCATTCTGCATTCTGAATTACACGCATCTCATCTAGCTCTTGAACGCGAAGCTCGTCATCGCGCTGGTCTTGCCGTCGACGGTGACCTTCGTCGTCTGCGTGCCGAGTTTCTCGTGCCACGCTTCGAGCGTGTAGGTGCCCGCCGGCAATCCCTTGATTTCGAAGCTGCCGTCAGCTTTGCTGACCGCGAAGAACGGGTGCGGAACGATTCCGCCGAACGCGTTCATCCAGCCATGGACGTCGCAGCGGAACGGCACCATGATCTCCGGCTTGTCGAACGTCTTCGTCGTCGTCATGCCCTTCTTCGACTGTCCGACGTTGAATTCCGCATTCGACTTCGCGATCGCGTGGATGTTGTGGAGGGTGGGGTCGCTGTTGATGATCGTGACCGGCTGTCCCACCTGCGCACCAAAGACGTGGGGTGAGTACTTGCAGCCCTTCTGATCCAGCACGACGGGCGTCTTGGGCGCTGGAAACGTGCGATCGCCGAGACCGTCCTTGACGTACACGAAGACGTTCCGCAGTCCGTTGTCCGGACCGACCACGAGCACTTCGGATGTGTTGGGCCCTTCGGGCATGCAGAGCGAATCGGAATCCATCCGGATCACCTTCGGGGTCGGAGCGGTGCCCTCGAACTTGATGCGACCGGTGATCGTGCTCTCGCCTGGCAACGGGATCGGGGCTTCCGGAGGGACCGCCGGCGTCGATGCGGCCGGCTGACCGCCTTCCTTCGGAGTCGACGATCCGCCGCCGCAGGCTGCGGCGATCAGCAGCAGCGTACACACGACACACAGGTCAACACGTCGCAACATCAGATCTCCTCGAAAACTCAAGCGTTGGCTTCGATTCTAAAAGGCAATATACGCGCGACACAGTTCAATTGTATTTGCCGCATGTTCCAGGGACTGCCAACCAGGGGCACTTAGTGCAATAATCGTCGGCTTGGCGTAGTGAGCGGGGTCAGATCTTGATTCTTGCACGCGCTTGCGATCCTGGGCACGCAAGGGTCAAGATCTGGCCCCGGAAAACGGGGAACCGGGGGGCCGTGACGCCCACCGATATATTCGCCTAACAGTAGAGGGGCTACATGGCAACGAAGATTGTAGACAAGCTTCTCCCGACCACGATGGTCGGATCGTATCCGCGGCCGCACTGGTACAAGCATCAGCTGCTCGGCCGCGATATTCGAGTTGCGTTCAAGGAAGTTCAGCACGAAGAGGCGTATCACGACGCGGTCGCCACCGTCATTCGTGATCAGGAAGCCGCCGGCCTCGACATCGTCACCGACGGCAACATGTGGTACGACGACTACGTCGGCGTGATCGGCTCGTTCTGCTGGTATCTGTACGAGCGCATCGACGGGTTCGAGCAGGCCAAGGAAGAGCATCCCTCGACCGTCGGTCTTACCGAACGAAACATGCCGCAGGAGATGCTTCACGACTGGGGCGGCGTGGTGAACAACGGGCCGGTGAAGAACAGCCGCCTGCGCTTCGCCGACCTCTACAGGGTCGCGAAGCAGCACGCCACCAAACCGATCAAGGTTTCGGTGGGTGCCGGCCCGATCAACCTCGCCTGGCACGTGCACTTCAAGCACTACAAGGACGCGAAGGAACTGAGCTACGCGTTGGCGCCGATCTTCAATCAGGAGATGAAGGACCTGGTCGCTGCCGGCGCCACCTATCTGCAGCTCGAGGACCTGGGCCCGTGGCTGCCTCTCTTCACCGGCAACAAGGACGACTACAAGTGGATCCGCGAGGTCGTCGAGCAGTGCTGCGACGGCGTGCAGGCGAAGATCGGCTGGCACTTCTGCTTCGGCAATGCCTGGGGCAACGACATTCTGAGCGCCAACTATCCGGAGGGCTACCAGACGGTGCTGCCGTATTTCTTCGGGACGGCGGGGATCAGCGAGTTCGTGCTCGACTATGCGAATCGCGACATGGCCGGGGTGGAGTTCCTGAAGAACCTGCCGAAGGAGCAAGGGGTGCAGGTGGGTGTGCTCGACATCCGGACGAACGCGATCGAGCGGCCGGAGCAGATCGTCGAGCGCATCAAGAAGGTGCTGGCGGTGGTGCCGCCGGAGAAGATCACGCTCAGCACCGACTGCGGCATGAAGCC
>DASWZV010000061.1:0-4948 GCA_036407095.1 Vicinamibacterales bacterium
GATGCCGCCGTCCGCCCGCGCTTCCACGTGGATGTCGTTCGCCTGATGGACCAGCGGCCGCGCGCGCTCGAAGAAGTCGAGGGCCTTCCGCGGATCGCCGAACGACAGGAACAACGCTCCGAGCGACTCGAGAGCTTCGCCCTCGCCGCGATGATTTCCGGCGTCCTGCATCAGTCGCAGTGCGGCTTCTCCGTCGGCGATCGCTGGCGTCCGCTGGTCCAGGCGGCCGTAGGTCGCCGACAGATGCATGAGGGTATCGGCTTCGTCGTTGCGATTTCCCATCTCGTGACGAATCACTCGCGCCTGATCGAAGTAATCGAGCGCCAGACGCGTCTCGCCGAGCGTGTCGTAGCAGGATCCGATGGCCTGGAGGGTGAAGGCCTCGCCCGGACGATCACCCGCACGACGACGGAGGGTCAGCGACTCGGTGAGATAGGCGAGCGCCTGCTGCGGCTCGCCGGTTTCGACAGTCAGGTTCCCGAGCGTGTACAAGGTCGCCGCCTGGCCGCGCGCATCGCCGAGCGATCGCCGCATCTCGAGCGCGCGGGTGAGGTGCTCGGTGGCCTTCGGCACATCGCCGACGTTGCTGTAGGCGACGCCGAGATTGCTCACCACGCTCGCGCGCTGCATCTCGTCGTCCACATCCGTCACCTGGAGCGCCTGCTGGTACGCCTCGAGCGCGTCGTGCATCTCTCCGAGGTTGTTGAGCACGGAACCCATGCTGTTGAGCGTCTTGGACTCGTTCTGTCGATCGTTCACCTTTCGCTCCGCAGCGAGGGCCTCCGTGAACATGTCGAGCGCACGATGGGAATCGCCGGCGATGAAGTAGGCGAGGCCGAGACTGTGCAGCGTGAGCAGTCGCTGGCGGACGTCGTCGGTCTGCAGGCTGGCGGCCTCGGTCAGCAGGGTGATGGCCTCGCGCGGCGCGCCGAGGGTGCGGCGCACCGCGGCCAGGCCCCGGAGGGCGCTGGCGAGCCCGTCTCCGGTCCCGAGGGCGCGCCAGGCGGCGATCGCCTTCTCGAAGGTGGCCACCGACGCCTTGAGCGAGTCGGTCGTTCCCTGCGCGCGCTGCCGTTGTGCCTGGGCAGTGAGCTGCTCGGCCGCGATCCGCCGATGGTCATCCTCTCGCGCCGGCCGGACGTCGAGAGAGAGGAGATACGTTTCGGGCTCGTGTCCCGATCGCAGCGTGAGGTCGATGCGGTAGGCACCGGCGGCTTCCGCGATCCACTCGAACACGAGGCGTTCGGCGCGATCGAGATAGGTCGCGTCGAAGAGCACGCGGCCGCCCGAATCGGTCACCCGGCCATCGAGATCGATCGCCCGCTGAGCGACCGCGAGCCGTGCCACCTGACCGGCGCCGACCTGGACGGTATAGGTCTGCGTCTCGTGCGGCGCAATCTCACGACGGATCGGCGTGTCCTGGTCGATTCGGCGGGCGGTGTCGGACTGCGGCCCGAGCAGGATCGAGAACACCACTGCCGCCGCTCCAAGCCGTGCGGGCATGCCAACTATGTTTTACCTCTTCCCCGGCCCGCGCGCCGCAGCTTCCCGGCCGGGCGCGGCCCGGAATGAAATCGAACCCCGGCTGGCCGGCTGCGGAGGTTCGGCTGTTGGTTGCCTCAGTCGGCTGGTCGGTACGCGTGACAGTCCTGAAGCGCAGTCTCACGACTGAGATCTAAGCCCCACAGCCTTGCCTGAGTGCGCAGATAGGCTTGAGAGAGGTGGCACCCGACAAGCGGGCCCACCCTGTAGCCTTGCTGCGAGATGGCCGTCTTCTCGGAGTCAATTATCTGGGGTGTGAGTTCTTGTGGCGAACGAATCATGAGTGCACGCCGATGCGCATAGTACGGAAGCTCTGATGACCAGTCGAGACCGTAGATGATGAGAACATCGCTGGGCCGCGAGAGCGCTTCCACCGCCCGGGCCAACGGCGTCACACCACGTGTCTCGCGTGCCTGGAAGCCGTACTGATAATTGATGTACGACCAGGCCGACAACGGTAGAAAAAGCGCCACCATTGCCAGTCCTGCGGCGCGTTGGACGCGAGTGCCTTGAAGCAGGGACGACACGGCAAAGCCTTGCGCGCTGATCACGAAGATACCGATTGCGTATGGATAGTACTCGTGGATGACATGCAGGTTGGTGAACGTCATCATGCTGACCAGGTACAGCGTGAGGCAGCTGATGTAGTAGGACAAGTACTTGCGGGACCACAGGATCGATGCCGCGGTGACGTAAAAGGCGAGCGTGCCGCAGGTGTCTTTGATCGTGCGCACAGAAATCGCCCACCAAGTCGGGTAGACGTCCAGCCGCTGGTGCAGCGTCCCAAAATTCCAGGCTGTCAGGTTGGAGGCCTGGAGAAAGTCGGCAAACGGATTGAGCGACCTCTGCACGTCGGCAAAGCGAGTCCAGGCCACGGCTGTCACCACGGGTACAGCGAACAGACCACACAGCATCGCGAGTCGCCGTAAGTCGATCCGGTCGCGTTGCCAGATCCTCCATGCGGCAAACGCGACGGCGGCCACCCAGAACGCATAGAGTGTCGTGAGCTTGACGAGGCCGCCGAGGCACCCGCAAATCAACGCGCCGAGCCACGACCAACGGCGGTGATGGCTGACGAACCGCATCGACAGGGCGAGATAGGCGATTGAAAAGAAGAGCGCCGTCGATTCGATCATGAACGTTCGCGACCAGAAGAGGTAGAGCGGACTCACGAGAAGAAAGCACACGAAAATCAGCCGGTCACGGAGCGCAACGCCAAGCGAGCGGAGGACATCGAGGAACGGCAGGAGGGTGAGGTAGAAAAAGGACACGCTCACCAGTCGCCCGGCCGATTCAAGATTCAGGTGCAGCGAAGAAACCAGGACGGCGACGACCTCTTGATAAAGAGGGAACTCGAACGGAATCGACCAGGGTGGACCGAGCACCGGCGTCTCGTACGCGAAGAATGGCGAACCGGCCGCCAGGTAGTAGGCGGAGATGGCGGTCTGGGTCTGCCGGAATCCATGAAGGTCGAGGAGATTGTGAGCCCAGCCAGCCGAGACCGCCCAGACGCTAAACAGGAGAGCGAGAGCCACAATCGATCCGACGGCAACTGACCAGACGTGCTCACGGCGAGTCGCATGCACGCGCTTCGTTATGCCATAGTTCGATCGTCACCGAAAGTACAATCCAGAGTGTCAATGGTCGGCCCGCCGCCCGTTTCTCCGGTCACCATTTCGATCGGCATCCCCGCCTACCGCGGTGCCGCCCATATCGGCGCCACCATCGAGTCGGTCCTCGCGCAGTCCTTTGCCGACTTCGAACTGGTCGTGATCGACGACGATTCGCCAGACGACACGTACGCGATCGCGTCGGCGTACAAGGACCCGCGCGTGAGGTGCCTGCGGAACCAACGGAATCTCGGGCCGCAGGGCAATTGGAATCGTTGCCTCGACGAGGCCGCCGGCCGCTATTTCAGGCTGCTGCCGCAGGACGATCTGCTCGCGCCGGACTGTCTTCGTCGTCAGCTGGAAGTGCTCGAGGCGGATACGCGACGGGAGCTCGCGCTCGTGTTCTCGGCACGGACGATCCTGAACGAACGCGGGCAGCCGATCCTCGAGCGGCGCCCGTTTGGCCGGCAACCACAGCGGCTCACGGGAGCGGCTCTCTTTCGACGGTGTCTGCATCGCGGGACGAATGTCATCGGCGAGCCGGGGGGCGTCATGTTTCGGCTCGATCTCGCGAAGACCATTGGCGCATTCGACGCCACGTTTCCCTACGTCGTGGATCTCGACTACTGGCTGCGCCTGCTCGCACACGGCGACGGCTATTACCTTCCCGACTGCCTGGCGTCGTTTCGCGTCTCGTCGAGCGCGTGGAGCGTCGTTCTGGGCGCGCGCCAGTCGGCCCAATTCGCAGGCCTCATGGCCCAGAAGGCCAACGAGGGACAGTGGCGCGCCGGCGCGGGGGATCTGATGATGGCCCGTGTGCTCGCTTCGACCAACAACATCGCGCGGTTGATGCTCTATCGCGTGATGTTCAGGGGTTCGGCCCAGTGACGGCCAAGCCTGTCTTTGACGGCGCGTACGCCGATCGTCAGCTGCGCCGGAGCCGCAATCCGCTGCGCCGGGCGATCAAGCGCTTCTATCTGAACAATCTGCTCCGGGAAGTGCGGGGCCGCGCGGTGGATCTCGGATTCGGCGCGGGGCAGTTGTTGAGAAGGCTGCCGCCGGGCTCGCTGGGACTCGAGGTGAACCCGCATCTCGTGGACGCGGCGCGGCGGGAAGGGCTCAACGCGCAACTCTACGACGCCGACGCCGAACAGCCGCTCGTTGGCACCGTGCCGGCCAACACCTACTCGACGCTCGTCATGGCGCACGTCCTGGAGCACTTCACCGATGCCGACCTCCTCGTGAGGAAGATCCTGCGATCGTGCGCGTCTCTCGGGATCAATCGCGTCGTCTTCGTCGTTCCCGGCGCGAAAGGCTACGACTTCGACAGCACGCATCGCACGTTCGTCAATGTCGCGTACCTGAAGGAGCGCCACCTGCTCGCCTGCGAGGGTTACGCCGTCACGACCAGACGATACTTTCCAGGCAACCGGGAATGGATCGGCCGGCACTATACGTTTCACGAGTTCCTGTTCGTGTACGACCGCGTCGCGTGATCGGCTCGGCGCCAATCAGAGGCCCGTATCGAGCGGCCTTGGCGCGCCGCCGTCAAGCGGCACCAGCACGAGAAATGGACTCTCGCGCAGCTGCTCGAGCCGGAAGAACTGCCGATCGGGAAAAGCGGCTTTCAGCGCCGGCACGACCGACGGCACGTCGCGCAGATACAAGATGTCGTCCTGCAGATCGAGCCGCGGCCGGCGCCAGTCGTGCACCCACGTGCCGACGTCGCGCATGACCGGCACGGCATTGACGACCGCGAAAAACCACGGCGCGAGGACGACGGCCCGACTGCCGGC
>DASWZV010000062.1:0-9297 GCA_036407095.1 Vicinamibacterales bacterium
GCCACGGTGAACGGCGCGCTCGGGTACGGGTTTTCATCGCTGACCGTCCCGATGGCGCTGCTGTTTCTCAGCAACCGCGTGTTGAATCCGGCGCTGGTGCTAATCGAGGTCGTGCTCAACGCCTACGTGCTCCTGATGAACTGGGAGAGTGTGAGCCGCGTCTGGCGGCGGGTGCTGCCGATCATCGCCGGGCTCGCTCCAGGCGTCGTCGTCGGCACCGTCCTGGTCGCGAGCGTGAGCCCATCCTGGATGAAGCTGTGGACGTTCGCGTGCCTGATTCCACTGATCCTGCTCCAGGCCGCCGGCTTCCGGCGACCCATTCGATCGGAGCGTCGGGTCGGGCTCGCGTTCGGAAGCGGTCTCGGGGTGCTCTACTCGGTGACCACGATCTCCGGCCCGCCGCTGGCCGTGATGTTGAGCAATCAGGGTTATGTCAAACGTGATTTCCGGGCAGCGCTCGGACTGGTCAGGCTGGCGGAGTCGTCGATGACCGCTGCCGCGTATCTCTACGCGGGCATGTTCACGACAACCAGCATGGCCCTGTCGCTGCAGATCCTTCCGAGCCTGGCGATAGGCGTTCCCCTGGGTGCGATCATCATCCGCCGGGTGCGCGCCGAGACATTCCGTCGAGTGTGCATGAGCTTCGATGCGTGGGTGGTGGCGTTCGGTCTCGCCTCCCTGCTCCTGATGCTGGGGATCGCGAACGGTGCGATCGCCGTCGCCGTCTTCTCGACCGTCGCCGGTATCGATATCTGGCTGCTGTACCGGTTCTTCCGCAGCCGGCGCCAACACGCCGGCGATTTCATCGACGGCGCCGCCGTCGGGTCGTCGCCCGCATCTCACTGACCCTCGCGACACAACGGAATGAGTCCCCAGGCTCGATTGGCGTCGTCACGCTGACTGGGTAGTCCTGCAGTCAATCGACGCGCCGACGCGCCACTGCTCAGGCTGGCAACGACCGCGCCTCGTCCGGGCGCTCCACCTGGATGTCTTGCTGGCTCTGCATCGCGAGCCAGAGCCCAGCGCCGACTTCGACTACGGCAGCGCCTCTGGTCACTTTAGGATGCGCCGCGAACCACCCGACGATCTCGCGCCACCACTGCGGTCCCGCGCTCCAGATCAGGCAATGCTCGGCTGGCCTCAACACGCCCAGGACGCCGTCTCCGATGATGAGCATGGCGGCCGACTCGGCGGTGCGTCTGGTAACCTCGTTCGCGTTCATGTCTGTCCACCTCACGCATCAAAACTCTGAGTATCGTTTGACCTCAAACTATTTTGCCATGTCGTGGCTTGATCTGTTTTTCCACAAGGACCCGAGACTCCTTCGCCTGACAGCGGCGTGCCGACGTGTAGGGAGTCTGCCATGCGGGCGGAATGTTCTGGTTCAGTCGAAAGAAGTTGGTCGCGTCGTACCACGCACGCTAGCTGAACGCCGTGTCGTTCCGGCCCACGCGGTGCGCAGTGCCGTTTTGTCGGGTAAAGATGACGTCGGTCAGATGCCGTTTCAGGCGCTGTGGCCGATGCCGCCAGCGAGCGTGGGGCCGGCGACCCCGTCGTCGATACGGTGCCTCCTGGTCCCCGCTCTGGCGACCGGCTCCTGCAGCATTCGCCCCTACCCCGTCTGCGGGTGATCGGGCTCGCGTCTGGCCAGAATGACGAGGAAGGTCACGAGGATGAGAAGCGTGAGCGTGCCCGCAATACTCAACAGCCGCCCTGCGATCCAATCGTACTTGCCGGTTGACGCATCATAGCGGCAGCAAAACAGCAGGACCGCGTCCGCCATCGAGCCCATCTCGTCGTGGGACGCCTCCACCAGGCCGAGACGCAAATCGGTGGAGGGGAACTCGATGCCGTAGAAGTACCTCGACAGCTTGCCTTCTGGAGTGAGCACCATGATGCCCGCTGCGTGGAAGAACTGGTGCGTCGGTGGATCCCACCGGTAGACGAAGCCGACGGCGTCCGTCAGTTTTCGAATCGATGCCTCATCCCCGGTGAGGAAATGCCATCCCTCCGCGGCTGCGGGCTGACCGAGCTCTGCCAGCGCAAGGTTCTTCTTCTCCGCTGCTGTCGG
Organism: Vicinamibacterales bacterium; assembly: GCA_036407095.1. Taxonomy (GTDB): domain Bacteria; phylum Acidobacteriota; class Vicinamibacteria; order Vicinamibacterales; family UBA2999; genus Gp6-AA40. The sequence continues at coordinate 2,072 of DASWZV010000062.1, forward strand.
CGGGGTGTCCTCCGGATCGAAGGAGACGGTCAGCACGGTGTACTGCTGGCCGGCGTGGAACGTCAGCTGCTTGAGCGAACGGGCGAGTCCCCGGACGACTTGCGGGCACAATACCGCGCACCGAAAATACGCCAGGTTCAGAATCACGGGGCGATCCGTGAAGTAGTGCCGCAGGGTCACGTCACGTCCAGCTTCATCGCGGAAATGCAGATCGAGCGGGATCGCCGTATTCAGTTTCTGCTGAATCGTAATGCCCTTCAGTGCCGCCGGCACTTCACCGGCACGCGGGCTGGCAACGGCTCCGCCATCCTGATCCACGAATCTCTGAGCTTCGATGGGTGCTGCAAGACGGATCGAGATGAACGTCAGCAGCATGAGAATTTTGAGCAAAGCAGCAAACGGTTTCATGACGTGACCACCCCAGCGTACCATGCGTACCACGATGACGTCTCATGCCGTCGCACGTCACTCGCGTGCGTCGGAAGGTCTTCGTAGAGCGTCCGCTCGAGCCCTCGTCAAACGGATGAGCACTGATGGTGCCGGGGCAACGCCCATTGCGATTCCGACCACGGCGAGTCCGGATGCGCCAGTCATCGCCATTCGGCCTCGATCACGCTGAGCGGCGACGCAGTCGGCACGACGCGTGTTACTGCGAACCCGCTGCGCGCGAACAGCGAACGAAATTCATCTTCGGTGCGCTCGCGCCCGCCAGGCCCGGCCAGCATCTGCAGATCGTACACCTTGTTGAAGTCCGGCTCACTGCCGGCGGCCATGAGACGTTCGAGGAGGATCACGCGGCCCGGCCGATCGCCGAGCGCCGTGCGGATGTTCCGCAGGATGATGTCCGCTCGCTCATCGTCCCAGTCGTGAATGATGTGCTTCATGATGTAGGCGTCGCCACCCGCGGGAACCGACGTGAAGATGTCGCCCGATTCCGCGCGACAGCGATCGTGAAGTCCAGCCGACTCGATCCGTGGCCTCGCGCCAGCGGTGACGTGATCGAGATCGAAAAGCACGCCCTGCATGCGTGGATAGGCGTGGAGGATGGCGGTGAGCACCGCGCCGTGGCCGCCCGCCACGTCGACCAGCAGGTTGATGCCCGAGAAGTCATACGCCTTCAGGGCGGCCGCGACCACGACGTCGCTGAATCCGGTCATCGCCTCGTTGAACATCGTCGATACTTCCGGGTGCTGCGTGAAGTAGTCGAAGATCGGCATGCCGGTCACGCTCTCGGCGGCGGGCTGTCCCGTACGCACCGAGTGCATGAGGTCGGCGAACACCTGGAAGCCGAACGGCGCCGTCCACCACAGCGCGAGCGCGTGATAGCTGCCGGGCACGTCCTGACGGAGCATCTCGCCGGCGGCTGTCAGCCCGAACCGTCGTGTAGACATCTCCTCGAAAATGCCGACAGTCGCGAGCGCTCGCATGACGCGGTACAGCGCGTCCTCGTGCGTCTTGCTGTCGCGTGCCAGGTCCGCAATCGTGCGCGGTCCATTCGACAGGCGATCGGGGATGCCGAGGCGCAACACGACGTGCAGAGCGGCCGCGACGACGTGGCCCGTGGCGATCCGATCGATCAGCGGCGTGGGTGAGCCGTCCGCGTGTGGGGATGTCGGGAGATGTGGCATGAGTCCTCCGTATGATGATGGTGGTGTCGGCCGGACGATCGACGCGAGGAGGATCGCGCAGGCGCTCGACCCGATCGCGACGGGCAGAAGGTGCATCAGCGAGGCCGAGGAATCCGCGATCGTCGCGACGAGCAGGCCGCCGAGCAACGGACCGACGACCGAACCGAAGCGTCCCACCGCGACCGCCGCCCCAACGCCGAGGCCCCGGATCGGGGCTGCATAGATTGCGGGCGCTAACGTGTAGAAGAAGGCCTGCCCGGCAGCGGCCACGCACCCGAGCGCGAACACGATCGACGACAGCGTCACGAGGTCGTGGGGCATGCGAGCCAGCGCGTAGAGAAAGATCGGGAGGGTGATGAAGACGGCGAGAACGATTGCGCGCCGGGCGCGTCCTTCGAAGAAATGCCCCGCGGCGATTGCCGCGAGCGCCCCACCGAGATTGAACCCGATCTGCACGGCGGCCACGCGGCTCGATCCGATGCCCGCGTTGCGGAGCAACGTCGGCAGCCAGCTGAGCAACAAGTAGATCGTCAGCAGGCTGAGAAAACAGCTGGCCCACAGGAGCATCGTCGGCAGGGCGCGATCGTCGGCGAACAGCGCGGCGAATCGTCCCGTCGCAGGCTGCCCGATCGCACGATCCGCGACAGCGACGCCCGGGTGCGCTGCATCGCGCATATGCTCGAAGACCGGCGATTCCGGCAGCTTCGAGAGCATCACCGGCACCAGCATCAGCGGCACCATGCCGCCGACGAGGAAGATTGCCTGCCAATGCGCCGGACCAGCCACGAGACTGATCGCGCCGGCCACCGACGCTCCGAACGGCGTGCCCGCATACACAGCTGCGACGCTCGCATTGCGAAGGTGAGCCGGCACCGCTTCCGACACGAGGGCAATCACATTGGGCAACGCACCGCCGAGTCCGAGCCCCGTCAGGACGCGAAGGCCGATCAGCGATCCCATGTCCGGCGCGAACGGGGTGCACAGGGAGAACAGTCCGAACAGCGCGACCGAGGCGACGAGCACGCGCGCACGTCCGTGCGTGTCGGCGAGTCGCCCGCCGATCAACGCGCCGAGAAACAGGCCGACCGTCCCGCCCGCGAAGAAGAAGCTCAGCGCCGCGTGCGAGGGGCGGAACAGCGGTCGCAGTCCTTCGGCGGCCACGCCCGCGGCCTGGAGGTCGAGGCCCTCGCAGGTCGCGACGAGAAAGCAGAGGACGACCGTCGCCTGCGGGGGCGCGGTCATCGCCGACCGCCTCCGTCGGCCGGACCTACCGGCGCTTCACGATCTTCAAGTCCGTGCGGGTCTTCGACGGCCTACGAGCGGATTCGTCGTTCAACTTGACGAGTTGATGGAGCACGTGCATGAACTGCGTGCGATCGGCAGGTGCAAGTGGTTCGAGGATTCGCTGCTGACATCGATCGACGGCGGGCTCCGCGGCGTCGATCAACGTGCGACCCGCGCGCGTCAGGCGCAGGAGCTTGACGCGCCTGTCGTTCGGGCTGGCCGTCCGCGCGATCAAACGCTTCTTCTCCAATCGCTCGAGCACATCGCCCGTCGTCGATCGATCGAATGCGATCATCGCGGCGAGGCGGGTGGCATCGATGCCGGGCTTCTCGCGCAGCGCGATCAGCGAGGCGTACTGCACGGGCGTCAGACCGTGGCCCGCGCACTCTTCCATGAACAGCGCATAGGCAATCTGCTGGGCTCGACGAATCAAGTGTCCCGGTCTGTACAAGTCGGTGATCGCCACTGGCCACCCTCCGCGCCATCCAGTGTAGCGCCCGTGACCCGAGGCGAAGCGTTGACCAATCAACCACAACAGGCATGGGTGCGTTGCCTCCGCAAAGAATCGTCAGTATACGGATTGTCCGAATACTGTCAATCTCAGCCGCGGACCGTGAACGGATAGACTGCCGCGGAATCGCTGCCGCCGGCGCGCCTGACAGTTTTGCTGTTTCAATTGCATATCCGATCGATCGAACCTGACCGCTCGCGCCGTGCCTGAGGAGGGCACCACGGAAATGCCGTGGGTCCGAACGTGGCGCAGATCTTGTGAACGCGCTCGTCCGCATGATCCGCCGAACGACCGGTCTCCTCGTCCTGTGCGCGCTCCTCTTTCCGTTCCCCGTCCTCGCTCAAACGACCGTCGTCACCCAACACAACGACGCGGCACGGACCGGCGCGGCGCTCACCGAAACGGTGCTCACGACCAGCAATGTGAACGTCAGTGAATTCGGGAAGCTCTTCGAGCGAACGGTTGACGATGAGATCTATGCGCAGCCCTTGTACGTCGACAATGTCGACATTCCCGGCGTCGGCGTTCGCAACATCGTCTACGTGGCGACCAACAACGACAGCGTGTACGCCTTCGATGCCGACAATCCGACCGCGGCGTCTCCGTTGTGGCGCGTCAACTACACCAACCCCGCGGCCGGAATCGTACCGGTGTCGCGCACCGACGTCGGCCAGGCCTGTGGTACCTACGTCGACTTCGCCGGCAACATCGGGATCGCCGCCACTCCGGCGATCGACGTGCCGTCGCAGACGATGTACTTCGTTGCCCGGACCAAGGAGAACGGGACGTTCGTCCAGCGCCTGCACGCGATCGACATTCGCGATGGCAGCGAAAGGACCGGCAGCCCGATCGTCATTCAGGCGAACGTCTCCGGCACCGGGGACGGCCGCGACGCGCAGAACAACATCGCGTTCAACGCCAGAACCGAAAACCAGCGCTCGGGCCTCCTGATCGATCACGGCACCGTTTACATCGCATGGGCCTCGTACTGCGATCAGGGTCCGTATCACGGTTGGATTCTCGGCTACGACGCGGCCAGCCTCCAGCAGGTGATGGTCTACAACACCTCTCCCGACGGAGGGCTCAGCGGCATCTGGCAGTCGGGCGGAGGATTGGCCGCCGACGGGACGGGCAATCTCTACGCCCTGACCGGCAACGGATCGTTCAGCGGTGACGTCGGTGGACGGAACTTCGGGAACAGCTTCATCAAGGTCAGTCCGGCAGGCACCCTGCTCGACTGGTTCACGCCTTACAACTGGTCGTTCTTGAACGCCACCGATGAAGATCTCGGAATCCAGAATGCCCTGCTCGTCCCGAACACGAATCTGGTCGTCGGCGGTGGCAAGGAAGGCGTCATGTACGTCGTCGACCGCACGAACATGGGGCACTTCCGTTCGGGCAACAACGGGCAGATCGTCCAGAGCTTTCAGGCGTCGTCCGCAGCGCGCATGAACGGCGCGCCGGTGTACTGGAACGGTCCGACCTACGGTCCGGCGATCTATCTCTGGCCGGCCGGCGATCCGCTCAAGGTGTTCCGGCTCGTCGGCGGGCTGTTCACGACACCTGCGAGCGCGCAAGGCACGGCGCTTGCGCCAGGCGGCATGCCGGGAGGCATGCTGTCGGTGTCGGCCAACGGCAGCGCCGCGGGAACGGGGATTCTGTGGGCGACGCTCTCACGCGGCGGCGACGCCAATCACGCGCCGCAGCCCGGCATCCTCCGCGCCTACGACGCGAGCGATGTGACGCGTGAGCTGTGGAACAGTCAGCAGAATGCCACCAGGGACACGCTCGGCAACTTCTCGAAGTTCAGCCCGCCGACGGTGGCCAACGGAAAGGTCTACGTGGCCACGCTGTCGAACAAGCTGGTCGTCTATGGGTTGGTCGGGCCGTCAGGTGGCAACACCGCGCCAGTCGTCAACGCGGGGGCCGACCAGAACCTCATGTCGCCAGGGAGCACCACGCTCACCGGATCCGCGACCGACGACGGCAATCCGGTGCCGCCGGGACAGCTCACGACCACGTGGAGCCTCGTCAACGGGCCGGCGTCGGTCACGTTTGCCCTGCCCGGTGCGCTGACGACGAGCGCAACGTTCCAGGTGCCTGGCAGCTACCAGATCCGTCTCACCGCCTTCGACGGCGAGGCCACGTCGAGCGACGACCTGACGGTCACCGTCGCCGCTCCTGATGGGTCCGGGACCGGCCTGCTCGCGCAGTATTTCAACGACGCGGGCAGCGGCGTGTACTTCACCGCACTTGCGCTCACGCGCACCGATCCCGTGGTGGATTTCGACTGGGCGAGCGTCGCACCCGATCCGGCGGTACAGGCCGACAACTTCTCGGTCCGCTGGAGCGGTCAGATCATGGCGCCGGTGACCGGCACCTTTACCTTCACGACGGCATCGGACGACGGGGTTCGTCTGTATCTGAACGGCCAGTTGCTGGTCGACAACTGGACGGATCACGCCGTCGTGCAGAACACCGCCACGATTGCGCTCGTCGCCAATCAGAAGTACGACATCCGGATGGAATTCTATGAACATGGACAGTTGGCAACTGCCAGGCTGTCGTGGGCGTATCCGGGTCAGGCACTCCAGATCGTGCCGCAATGGGTCTTGTATCCCGCGCCTCCGGTCAATCAGCCACCCACCGTCGATGCGGGACCGGACCGGGTAATCACCCTTCCCGCTGCTGCCACCCTGAACGGCATCGCGCGGGACGATGGGTTGCCAGGCTCAGGCCTGACGATTACCTGGAGCAAGATCAGCGGGCGCGAGGACTCGGCTGGCGGAACCGTGACGTTCGCCAACCCCAACGCGCCGGTCACGACCGCGACCTTCGGCGCCGACGGCATCTACGTCCTGCGCCTCACCGTCAGCGACGGCGCCGTGACCGTCAGCGACGACGTGACGGTCACCGTCAACCCCGCGCCGTCCAACCACGCACCGGTCGTGAACGCGGGGGCCGACATGGGCGTCACATTGCCCGCATCAGGGGCGCTCAAGGGAACAGCCACAGACGACGGACTGCCCTCTCCGCCGGCACACGTCACGACTACATGGACGAAGGTCAGCGGTCCCGGAAGCGTGACCTTCTCGAGTCCGAACGCGCTGAACACGTCGGCAACATTCTCGGCAGCCGGTAGCTACGTGCTGCGGCTGACCGCGTCGGACAGCGTCCTCTCGTCGCAGGACGATGTGACGGTGACCGTGAACCCCGCTCCCGCGAATGGCCTGGCCGCGCAGTATTACAAGGACCCAGGCAACGGCACACACTTCGCCACGCTCGTCCTCACCAGAGTCGATCCGACCGTGAACTTCACGTGGGGCACTGCCTCGCCGGCGGCAGGCGTCACCGCGGACAACTTCTCGGTCCGCTGGACCGGACGCGTTCAGGCGCCGGTAACCGGCACGTATCGCTTCACGACGATCTCCGACGATGGCGTCCGGCTGTGGATCAATGGCGTGCGCGTGATCAACAACTGGACGGACCACTCGTCGGCGACGAACACGAGCAACGGCGTCTCGCTCACCGCCGGCGTCAAGTACACGATTACCCTCGAGTACTACGAGCATGCGGGCCAGGCGACGGCCAGGTTGCAGTGGTCGTATCCGGGACAATCGGTGCAGGTGATTCCGCAGTCCCGCCTGTTCCAGTGAAGGGCAGCAGGAGTAGACGATGAACACGCGCGGAATCGGGATTGTGGCAGCCGCCTTCGCCCTGGTGTGCGGAGGCACATCGAACGTGCTGGCACAGGACAGCGACGAAGCGCCGGCGATCACGGCCAGGGTACACGGCACGTTCGT
>DASWZV010000063.1:0-4972 GCA_036407095.1 Vicinamibacterales bacterium
ACGCACTTGGATGATTGGCCGCGTTCACTGCCCGGCGGAGCGCTACTCATTCGCGACGTCGCGGGTGACCTGTATCGACTCGGCGATCCGGCAACGCTCGATCGGCGCAGCCGGGATCTGTTGTGGGCGTTCGTGGACTAGGCTTGGCGGTCGGTTAAACAGGCTGGGTCAAAAGCAGATCCGTCGCTACGAAGCGAAGCGCCGCCTTCGAGGCCCGCCCTGGGGAGCGACAGCGACGTAGAGAGTGCAAGCGAGAAGGGGGATCTGATTTTCCCAGACACAAAGCTCCAACGATTTGGACCGCGGATGACGCTGATGACGCGGATTGACGCGGATCCGCGACGATCCGCCCAATCCGCGTCATCCGCGTACCGAAAATGTTGGAGTTTCGCCGGCGAAGCCACCGGCCGAAATGCGGAAACTTTCAACAGTCTCACGCTCGAGACGCCAGGTGGCCTCCCGGACGCGACAAGGGAGGCTCGGTAGGGAATCACCTCTTCCTCCTCGCCTCCATCACGCCACTCAGGCGAGTCTCGCAATGCGTAGAAAAAAGCCAGCCCGCCCGGCGCATCGACGCCGGGCGGGCTCGTACGTTCAGCAATCACGCTTACTGGAAGTTCGGATTGTTCTGTATCTCCACATTCGGAAGCGGTACGCACGTGAGGCTGCTGTAGATCTGCCCCTTGCGATTCGTTCCCGTCTGGAAGGGCAGGTTCTTCCGCAGCATGTCACCGTAGCGCTGACCCTCGCTGTAGAGCTGACGCCGCCGCTCCTCGAGTACGAGCGTGGTCCAGTCGTCCGTGGGCAGCGGCACAAGCGGCTGGATGTTCTTGGTCGCACGCACGGCATTCACCGCGTCGAGTCCCTCTTGGCCACCCACCGCCTCTGCGAGGATGAGCTGTGCCTCGGCCCAACTCGCGATCGGCAGTCCGACGCCGCCACCGCTCGCGAACTTGAGCTGCTGCCAGTACGGCGTCACGCCGTCATTCGCGAGCTTGCCCATGTTCTTAACCGGTACGCGAGGATCCGGCTGAGGGTCTGCCTGCCCTTGCACCATGACCGTGAGGTTCTGATACGCAGGCGGAACGGAAAGGAAATCCTGGAGCACGTTGAGATCGTAGATGCGATTCTCACGCGACTGGACCGAAGTCGAGAACTCCAGGTTCCGGACGAAGTTCGTGGTCACCTGTCGGGCGGCCGTTGCCGCGCCGGCCATGTCGCCATCATCGAGAGCCGCACGGGCGAGCCCAACGAGTGCCATGTTCTGCAAGCTTGCATCGCCGACCGCGGTCGCTCTCGTGAGCGCGTCGTTGAAGCGGTCCTTCGCAATGGCGAGCACCTGAGCTTTCGTCATGCTCGGCCCGCCATCGATGGTCATCTCGCACATGCCCTCAGCCAGCAGCACCAACGCATACCCTGCCTCCGCTCGAAACTCGGCCATCAGCTTCGCACGATTCGCGATCTCCGCGTCGCTGAACTTGTCGAAGCGGGCGAACGCATCGTCGAGCTGAAACCGTGCTTGTTGGAGCGGCGTGTAGAAGCCCATCGAAGTCGTCCCCTGACCGTAGTTGCACGATCCGGGGGAGTTCTTGATGTCGGCAATACTGCGCCACTCCCAGGTGTGGTTATTGACGAAGCCATTCGACGACCAGTACTCGCCGGCGAGCATGCCTCCTGTCACGGCGAATTGCATGGCGCCGCACTGAAACGTCTGGATCGCGCCAGCCGCGAGCGCGGGCATGAGCGTCGGATCGGAGAGCAAGTCGTCAGGCACCGCACTCGGATTCGTGACACCGAGCAGCTGATCGCAGGCCGTTGTGAAGGTGAAGCCAATCATCAGAAGCGCCGCCGCAGACCGGCGAGTGCGCGCAGCAATCCTATGCGTTCGCATGATTCGTCTCTGTCGGTCAGAAGTTGAGGCGGAACGTGGTCACGAAGCTCGATGTCGGTGGCATGATCGTCTGAAAACCGTTGGAGAGAGATCCAACCGCGCGGAGCTCTGGGTCCCAACTGTGGCCATCGGCGATGCCGGTGTATATCTCGCCGTCGCGCGACGTCTTCCATCCATGCTGCGCGGTCCATAACGTCGAGAGATTCCGTCCTGCCACGCTGACCGTGGCGCCACTCGCGCGAAGGCGTGAGACAAACCGGCCCGGTACGGTGTACGTCGCGGAAAGCTCACGCAGCTTCATGAAGCCGGCCTTGTATGTGCCCGGCGCGTCCGCCTCGAGCGACCGATAGACCGCGAGAATCGGATCCTTCATCACGACGCCCTGCGAGCTGCCCTGGTTGTGCAACGCGCGGATCTCGGTGTTCGACTGGACGTTGCCGCCGTTGCCGTCGACACGGGCATACAAACTCAGGTTGTTCCACAGCGTGACTGTCGAGTGGAAGCCTAGCTGCCATGTCGGCTGCGTGTGTCCCCAGAAGAGACGGGGCGCCGTGGCGCATGGTACGTCGGCGCCGCCCTGCTCGAGTCCATCTTTGCCAGTGCCGCCGTCGCAGATCGCGCCGGTCACGCTGCCGTTCGCGGGTGCGGAGCGCACCTTGATCATGAAGATGTCGGCGATCGACCAGCCCAGGCGGTTTTGCGCCTGGCCGCCACCGCCGACCGTAAAGAACTTCGTCCCCGGTACCGGCCCGTTCAGGGTAAGAATTCTGTTGCCGTTCGTGGAGATCTCAGAGCCAAGCTCCCAGCTCACGCGACGTCCCTGGAAAGCGCGAACGTTGGCGGCGAACTCCTGGCCCCACGCCTTGGAGCGTCCGATGTTCAACGTTTGGCTTTGTAGCCAACCACCCTGCGATGGTGGCAGCGGCACGCTCACGATTTGGTCGGTGATGTTCCGCCCATAATAGGTGTATGAGAAGTCCGCACGATTGTTGAGGACACTCGTCTCGAATCCGAGCTCGAACTCCTTGCTCGTCTCCGGCTTGAGTGCCGGGTTGCCGGGGGAGTTCGGCACGATACCAGGCGCGTTCGCTGCACCAACGATCGATGAGTAGAGTCGTAAGGCATCGAACGTCCCGGGCTGTGTGCCAGCGGCTCCGAAAGCGCTGCGCAGACGCAGGCTGTTCACGAACGGAAGACTGAACCAGGGCTCCTCGCTGATCACCCACGAGGCACTCAACTTCGGGTAGTATGCCGCTTCGTAATCCTTACCGAATGAGCTGTTGTCGTCGCCACGGATTGCCCCGGTGAGGAAGACGCGATTGCGCCACGCCAACTGCTGTTGCACGAACAGGCCCACCGTGGCATTCGCCACGTATGCCTCGTTCCCGGTCGTGGTTGCGCCATTGCCGATCGTGGTGAGCGGTGCCGCCGCAAACGTGTTGCCCGTGGCCGAGATCGAGCTCGACTCCGTCCGATAATGTTGCAAGCCAAAGGTCGAGGTGAGGTCGAGGAACCTGTACGAGTACTTGGCGTTCGCCGAGTAGTCGAGCGTCAGGAAGCTGCGTGACACGCGCGCAGCGTTTTTGAAGCCGAGCCCCTGTGTGCCGTAGAACGTCTGATTTGCCGGCAACTGGCGCGGCCACAACTCGTAGTTGTTCTCGCTGTCGTAGTCGAGACCCGCGACGAGCCGATGTGTGAACCAGGACCAGGGCTCGTACATCGTCGTTATGCTCGACGTCGTGCGGTCGGCGTCAGCACGATTCTGGACCGTGCCCCACAGGTCCCGTGGCGCGAAGCCGAAGCCGCCAGTTCTCGGAATGAGGCTGAAGCGTCCCCATACCAGGTTACTGAACGGATCGGGGTTGATGCCGCCAGGCTGCGCGAGGCGCAGGCGATCGCGGATGTGGCCGACATTCGCCTGAATGCGCAGCTTGTTCATCGGCTGCGCATCGAGGTTTGCGCGGATCGTGAACTTCCGGTCCCAGTTCCAGTCCACGACGCCGACGTCGTGATCGTAGCCGGTCGAGAGGTAGTATCGATTGGCGTCAGTACCACCACTGACCGCCATCTGGTAGCCCTGGTTGCTGCCGTTCGTGAAGACCGGTCCCTTCCCCTGATCGATCTGATACTTGTACAGATTGAAGCTCGCCGGTTGCTTGGTCGTCGTATCGATGTACCACAGCAAGCCCGCGCGACCCTCGGGATTCTGCAACCAGTTCGTGCCCTGACGCGTGCTGAAGTCCCACTTCGCCACTCCGGACCTCCCACGCTTGGTGATGATCTGCACGACGCCGTTCGACGCTTCGGTGCCGTAGAGCGTCGACGCGGCGGGACCCTTGATGATCTCGATCGACTCGATGTCCTCAGGCGGGATGTCGTTGAGCCGGCTCGCGCCGGCGCCACCGCGCTGCGTGGGACCACGCGACACGTCACCGTCCATACGCACGCCGTCGATATAGATGATCGGATCGGTGCTCAAGGAGAGGCTGCTGACGGCGCGTACGCGAAGCTGTGCGCCCGTGCCGACCTGGCCCGTGGGTGGCAGCACGATGACGCCCGGCGTGCGTGCACCGATCAACTGCTCGACGCTGCGCGCACCCGATTGCTGAATCACCTCGTTCGCGTTGATCGACTCGATCACGTTGCCCACCGAGCGGCGCTCGACGGCGCCACCCGTGCCCGTGACGACGACCTGATCGAGCACCGTCAGGCGCTGCGCGAGCGAGAAGTTCGCCGTCGCGGTCTGGCCGTCGCTGACCGCGACCACCTGATCCTTGGGCGCATAGCCCACCAACCGCGCGCGCAGGGTAACGCTACCCGCGGGCACGTCCGAGATCGTGTAGCGTCCCCCCTCGGCCGTGCGCGCACCCTTCGTCGTCGGCGTGCCGTTGACGACGACGAAAACCTCCACGCCACCGAGCGGTCGCTGTGTGGAGGAATCGGTGACCTGCCCGGAGATCGTTCCTCCGCTGCCCTGGGCGGCCGCAGTCCCTGCGCAAAGAAGGGCGAGTATGGGGAGCAGGGACCATTTCGTGACACCACGCTTCGACATCGACCCTCCTTACGGTAAGGAACGTCAAC
>DASWZV010000064.1:0-2569 GCA_036407095.1 Vicinamibacterales bacterium
CGTGTAGCCCTCGAGGTTGATCTGGCTGTTGGGTGACAGACTGTCGAAGAGCGCGACCGTCTGGCCGACGAGCGCCGGCTCGCCGCCGAAATAGCGCTGCCACGCGGCGTGGCTGAACACGATCACCGCGCTGCCGTCGCGTCCAGAGGCATCGAAGGTACGGCCGATCCGTGCGGAGATCCCAAGCGTCTCGAAGAGGCCGGGCGACACGCGAGAGCCCTGCAGTCGCCGCGCCTCGCCCCGCTTCGCCATCGTCTTGAACGCGACACCCCCGCTGAACGACGCGTGCGACAGTCCCCGGACGCGGGAACGGATCTCGGCCAGCTCGGAGCTGCTGACCGTTCCCGAACGCACGGGGCGGCCGTTGGGCGACTCCGTGGCGGGCACGTCGGCCGTCAGGCGGACTAGCTCGTCGGACTCGACGTACGGCAGCGGCTTGAAAACCAGGGCGCGGACGACGCTGAAGATCGAGGTGTTGGCGCCGATGCCGAGCGTCAGTGTGACCACGGCCACGGCGGCGAATGCCGGCGCGCGGAGCATCATCCGGCAGGCGTAGCGAACATCCTGCTTGAGATCGTCGAGCCAGCGCATCGAGCGGTTACTCATCCCAATTACCGGGACTTCACGAGACCGTCCAGCAGGACGATATCGGCATCCCCCTCACCAACGGCTGCAAGAACAGACTTCCCATCGGGCGACCACGACACGCGGCGCGCGATGAAGGTCGAGCGGCCGTTGAAGTCGGTGACCTGCCGCCAGGCGCCCGTCCGCGTGGATAGGACCCAGACATTCGTCGTGAAGCCGTCCGTGAGCGGCATGGCGAGCCACTCACCGTCGGGCGAGAGCGCAGGATTCACGATTTGCCAGCCGGGCACGCGCGACGCCGGAACCCGCGCCAACGCGTGCGAGGCTCCATTCTCGGGGCTGGCCGCACGAATCTCGAACTCGGGCCGTCCATCGAGAAGCGGCCGTTCGACCATGTAGTAGAGGGTCGTGTCCGTGACCCCAACGACGTTTCGGGTCGGTTCCGATCGGACCTTGACGGGAACGCCGCCCGCTGCAGAAATCTTGTAGAGCGTGCCGGCGGAGGATTCCGTGTAGTACACCCATCGCCCGTCGGGTGACCAGGCCATGCCCAGGCCTTGCCTCACCACGTTGCGGAGATTCGTGCCGTCAGGATTCACGAGCCACACGCCGAAGTCGAATCCCGTGTGACCTTTCGACGACACGAATGCGATCGCCTTTCCATCAGGAGACCATACCGGAACGCCAACGGTCACACCGGGATCGTTCTCGAAGGTGATCTGGCGAAGCTGTCCGCTTTCCGTCGACAGCACCCACAGGTTGCCGTGGCCGCCGCTGTCGGACAGAAAGGCGATGTCTTTTCCGTTGGGCGCGTCCGTCGGTGTCAGGACCTGGCCGGTTTGCCGCGTCAGTTGACTCGCGCGACGCACATTGTCTGCAGGCGCGTCTCCAAAGGGGAATTGCCACAGATCGAACCGCATTCGCATCGTCGCGGCTGCCAGCAGTCCCGATTTGTGACCATCGGGCTGCTCGTACCAGACGTCCGCCGGCGTAATCTGCCGGGGAGCTCCGCCATCGAGCCCGACTTGCCACAACGCGAGAGGCGGCAGGTACGGAACAGTGCTTCCACGACTCGAGGCGTAGACGACGCCCGAACTGTCCGGCAGCCAGGTAAGGCCGCTCATCACATTCCGGTCGTCCGTGATTTTCCGGGGCTCGCCCCCGCTCTGCGAAACGACGAAGATATCGAACCGAAGGCCGTCGCCTCGCTGGAACGCAATCCATCGCCCGTCCCGCGACCAGCGCGGATTGAGGTGGTAGCCAGCGGTGAATCGCGCGAGCACCTGAGGCCCGGTGCCGTCGAGCGATGCCGTGACCAGCTGGATCTTGCCATCCGTGAGCCTGAAACAGGCGAGAGAGCCCGTGCTGCTCACATCGGCAGCGCCCACGCTGTCGATCACCCGTCGCGGCGAACCACCGAGCGCAGGAACCCTCCACACGGCGCCCTGCGTCTGCCCCGGTGTGGCCGGCGAGAAGTACACGAGCGAATTCGCGTCCGGTGCCCATCGCGGAGACTGGTGATCGACGGCATCGTGTGTGATCTGCACCGGCGAACCGCCGGCGAGCAGACGAATGAACACCTGACGGTAGCCGGCGACGCTGGCGGTGAACGCGACCTGTCGGCGGTCCGGCGAAATCGATGGAAATTCTTCGATGCCGGCCAAATCGGTCAGGCGGAGAACTGTCGGGATCCTGGCCTCGGGAAATGCCGTCATCTGTGTGCGACGTTGCCCGGCCAGAAAACCCAGCGCCGCCGCGGCGACGATCGACAGCGCGATGAGCAGGCCCAACGTGGCCCTGCGCGAAAAGCGACGGCGGTGCCATGCCGGCCTTCTCGTCCACGCACTGTCCGAGAGGTTGCGCAAATCGAAGCCGAGATCCCGGACGTTCTGAAATCGTTGCTCAGGATCCGTTTCGAGGCAGTGGCGAACGATGCGCGCGAGCGCCGGCGGCATCGGGGTGGAGGAGATCAGCTCCGCCGGAT
>DASWZV010000065.1:0-192977 GCA_036407095.1 Vicinamibacterales bacterium
CAACCCGTCGTTCGGCGGTCCGATCGTGCGCGACAAGCTGTGGTTCTTCGGCACCTACCGCTATCAGTACAACCGGCAGTCGGTCGCCAGCATGTGGGACAACAAGAACGCCGGCAACAACGCCAGGTGGGACTACGACCCGGATTTCAGCAAGCAATCGGAAGACGACGGCGAGTGGCGGAATCACTCGGTTCGTTTGACGTGGCAGGCGACGCCGCGCAACAAGATCGTCGGCTGGACGGACGTCCACTACAACTGCCTGCACTGCGACGCCGGCGGCTCGAGCTCCGGTCTCACGTTCACCGGCCTGGTGGCAACGAGGGAGGCGCTTCAGCGTAACGAGAACCATCCGAGCATCTTGAGCCAGGTCTGGTGGACATCACCGGTCACCAATCGCCTGCTGCTCGACGCGAACGTGCAGCTCGGACCGAACTTCTGGTGGGGCGCGCAGCAGAAGAACTCGTACGACCCGACGACGATTCCAGTGTCGGACGCTGCGATCACCGTCGTCACGCCCAATGGACCGGTCACGTTCACCAACCTGAACTACCGTTCGGCCAACTGGTCGGGGCATACGGGATTCACCACCGTTGCGCAGGGAGCGGTGTCGTACGTGACCGGATCGCACAGCGCGAAATTCGGTGCGCGCTTCCACGAGAACGATTCGACGTTCCCGAAGAACTTCTACAACGGCTCGCAGCTCACGTACCAGGTAAGCGGCGGGTTCGTCGATCCTGCGAACAACATCCACACGCCCGGCGCGCCGACGCAGCTCACCATGTTCGCGGATCAGGGATCGCAGCAGCAGCAGCGGCAGCGTATCTTCGCGGTGTACGCGCAGGACCGCTGGTCGGTCAACCGGCTCTCTCTGCAAGGCGGGCTGCGCTACGAACACCTCGCGGATCATTTCGGAGCGCAGAGTTTCGGACCGAACGTCTTCCTGCCGACCGCGATCGACTTCGCGGCCACTGACGGTCCGTTGCATCTCAACGAACTCCAGCCGCGGTTCGGCGCCTCTTACGACGTGTTTGGCAACGGCAAGACGGCGGCGAAGGTCTTCTTCGGTCGCTACGTCACCACGACCAACACCGTCGACGAGTGGGCATCCTACAGTCCCGCAGGTGCCGGACATTTCGTGACGAGCACCACCAGATCGTGGAACGACCGGGGTGGGCTCGGCATCAATAGCGACTACATCCCCCAGTGCGACCTGTTGAATCCGGCTGCCAACGGCGAGTGCGGCGCGATGGCGAATCCGAGCTTCGGCAAGACCATCAACCCGCTCACGATCGATCCCGACACGACAAGCGGCTGGAACAAGCGTGAGTACAGCTGGGACCTGACGGTGGGCATGACGCAGGAGGTCGCTCCCAGGGTCTCGGTGGAGGTGGACTACATCCGAAGGACCTGGGGAAACCTCAAGACGACGATCAACCGTGCGCTCACACCGGCCGATTTCGATCCCTTCGTGTATAACGTGCCGACCGATCCCAGACTGCCGGGAGGCGGTGGCTACAGCCTGACGTTCCTCGATATGAAGCCGGGCAAGTTCGGGGTTGTCGACAACTACCAGACGTTCACCGACAAGCTCGGGGGCGTCTCGAACACGTTCAACGGCTTCGACGTGAGTGCAACCGCGCGTCTGCGAAACATTACTGTCCAGGGCGGGACCAGCACCGGCAACGTGGTCGAAGACGAATGCGGCCTGGTGGCGGCGCATCCGGACATCTACGTGCCTGCCCTGTTTGCGGGCGGCTCTCTCACCTTCGGCAAGCAGTTCAACGGCTCGGCCGGCCAATGGCCGGCGTCCATGTGCCGTCGCGAGTCGGGGTTCCTGACGAACATCAAAGGGCTGGCGTCGTACAACGTTCCAAAGGTTGACGTGCTCCTCAGCGGCACCTGGCACAGCGTTCCCTATCCTGGGAACAATTTCCCGAGCATCACCAGCCAGAGCCTCAGTGGCCTGGTGCTCGTGCCACTCGCGTTGACCAACCTTGGGCGTCCACTCGCGAGCGGCGGCGCCGTCGAGTTCCTGAACCTCGTCGAGCCGGGCAAGTTGAATTACGAGCGACTGAGCCAGGCCGACATGCGGATCGGCAAGAATCTGCGATACGGCCGCACGAAGACGCTCGTCGCGCTCGACATCTTCAACCTGTTCAACTCGAACACGCCGGATGTGTACAACACGACGTACTCTGCTCCGGGCGCGACCTCAACGTATCTCTACCCGCGCTCGATCACCGTCGGCCGCTTCTTCAAGATCAGCGCGCAGCTCGATTTTTAGAAGGAATCAGGAATCGGGACTCAGGAATCAGAGTCAGGAATCGGGAATCAGCCATTCCTGATTCCTGCTTCCTGATTCCTCGTCATCTCTATGCGGACCGCGCTTTCGGTCTGTTGTGTTGCGCGACAACCTCTCTCACGACATCGACGAACAGCGGTACCAACTCGCTTGTCGATTGCGGTTTGTAGGCGAGCGCGATGTGCATGTCGGTGTGCGGCAGGGCCGGTGTGACCGGCCGCAGCACCATCGACGCGGCATGTCCGTCCTGCACACCCGCAGGGACGAGACACACGCCCAGTCCGGCGGCGACCAGCGCGCAGGCGGTGTAGAGGTTGTCGACTTCGTGCGCGATGTTCATGCTGAAGCCGGCTTCGCGGCACGCGGCCAGCACCTGGTCGAAGAAGCGTGGCGCGTTGCTTCGCGCGAACATGATTTGCGGCTCGCCCGACAGCGCCTGCAACGGGACCCGCTCGCATTTCGCCAGCGGGTGGTCGGGTGGCAGCGCGATCATGATTGGCTGGCGGATGACCGTCTCGGTCGCAAGGCCGGCATCGTCGATCGGGAGCGCCACGAAGCCGACGTGGAGTCGGCCCTCGTTGATGGCCTGCGTCTGATCCAGGCTGCTGATGTTGCGCAGGACGATCCGCACCCTCGGGTGTTTCTTCGCGAAGGCGCGGAGAATCTGCACGAAGATCGGCGCGTCGGCCGGCCCGGCGACGCCAATCGTGAGCTGACCGACTTCACCCTGGTTCACCCGTGACGCCAGGTTCGCGGCAAGCGATGCCTGGGCCAGGATGACGCGTGCCTCCTGCACGAACATGCGGCCGGCTTCGGTGAGCTGCACTTGGCGCTTGGTGCGGTGAAAGAGCTTGATCCGCAGCTCCTCTTCGAGCTGTCGGATTTGATGGCTGAGCGGCGGCTGACTGAGATGCAGTTGCTCGGCGGCGCGTCCGAAGTGCAGCGTCTCGGCCAGCGTGACAACGTAGCGTAGGTGGCGCAGCTCCATTCTGTCGGCGAAGCTTACAGCAGACCGGCGGTGCACGCGAGCCCGCTCGTCACGCCCTGCGGCCGGTGACCGGAGGTGCCTCGACCGGCCCTTCGAGCGCCGTTTTGTAGACGAACCCTGCGAGCGCGGCACCAATCATCGGAGCAATCCAGAAGACCCAGAGTTGCTGAAGCGCCCATCCCCCGACGAACACTGCTGGGCCAGTGCTCCGCGCGGGGTTGACGGAGGTGTTCGTCACCGGAATGCTGACCAGATGAATCAGCGTGAGGGCCAGGCCGATGGCGAGGCCGGCGAATCCGACCGGAGCACGCTTGTGCGTGGCGCCGAGGATGACCACGAGGAACATGAACGTCATCACGATTTCGCTCACGATCGCCGCGCTCAGCGAATAGCCACCCGGCGAATGCTCCGCGTAGCCGTTTGACGCGAATCCTCCGGCGACGCTGAAATCCGCCTTGCCGCTCGCGATCAGAAACAACACGCCGGCGCCGGCCAGGGCACCAAGAACCTGCACGACGATGTACGGCACGAGCTGGGAAGCGGGAAAGCGACCACCCGCCCACAAGCCGACGGACACGGCGGGATTGAAGTGGCCACCGGAGATCGGACCGAGCGCATAGGCGCCGGTCAGCACGGTGAGACCGAAGGCCAGCGACACGCCGAGCAGTCCGATGCCCACGTTGGGAAACGCAGCTGAGAGCACTGCGCTCCCACACCCGCCGAGCACGAGCCAGAACGTGCCGAAGAATTCCGCGGACAGCTTTGCAGGCACGGCGCCGCTCCTTTACTGACACTGAATAGGGAGACCGAACCTGGTCGGAACATCCGGGCGGCCGCCCGGGACGCGGGGACGATAGCATGAAACGAAGGGGCGAATCGACGACAAGGGGCGGGTCAGACACCCGCCCCTTGCGACGTCGATTTATGGATTACACGACGCTGCGATCATGCGAACCGCGTCGACACGAAGTTCGGGCGTCGCTGACGACGAGTCCTTGGCTTTGGTGTCCTCGAGGCGTCCGGTGATCTCCACCCGATGATTGAGGTGCTGGCGCAATTCGCTCGCCTTCCCGTCGAGCGTGAACGCCGTCGCGCTCGGCGATGTGACCGGAGGTGCGGAGGCATCGCTCCGCGCCTGGTCACGTGCCGCCCGGTCACCAGGCGCCGCTGACGAAGCCGCTCCAGCGCTCGGAGCGACGTTCGCATTCGTCAGCATGAATCGATCGATGTCTTTCTTGTCGCCTGAACCCAGACCCTGCTCAGCGGATTGCACACAGCCGGTGACAGTCACTGTGTTCGCGCTCCGCTCGGCGCCAGTCCGTGCATTGCAGCCGCCAAAAGCCACCGCGAGCGCAGCCACTGCAATCGGGATGTTGTGCTTCATGTGCTTTCCTCCTGGGGGCTTTCGCCTGGGAGGTGCAAGCCGTACTCCTGATCGGCGGGAACATGCTCGACGATTGCGTTAAGCCGCCCTGCGCGCGGGCCGATATCGGCGGCCGATTAGCTGGGATGGCCCTCTCGAAGCGACGAGTCGGCATTTGATACACCGCCACATTTCGTCCCCCCGTTCTGATCGCTCTAACGCTGAGCAGGACGTGTGCGACGGCGGAGTTCGTCACAAACCGGCTCCGCCAATCGTTGTTGGGTTGTGAGCAGCGAAACAGAAGCAGCCGCGGCGGCAGATGCTGCCGCGGAGGCGTTCGATTTCGATGACGTGTTCCACACGCATTACCGGCGAATCGCTCGTGTGATCGTCCGGGTCATTCAGGATCCCTCCCGCGCCGAGGAGCTGGCCGTCGAGGTGTTCTGGAAACTGTGGCGGCATCCACGCGCCCAGGGACCGCAGTGCAGCGGCTGGCTGTACCGAACCGCCGTGAGGACCGCTGTCGACGAACTTCGGACGCGGGCGAGACGCGAGAAGTACGAACGCTGGCTCGGGATCGACCGGCCCGTCGACGATCCGGAACGGTCTCGAGAGACCGCCGAAGACCGGACGAAGATCCGCACGGTTCTCGCCGTCCTGCGATCGCAGGACGCGCAGCTCGTCGCCCTCCGTGCCGAGGGGCTCTCGTACGAGGAGTTGGCCCAGGTGCTGAATCTGAAACCCACGTCGATCGGCACGATGCTGCGCCGGGCACAGGAATCATTCCGACAGGAGTACATCAAACGTTATGGCGACGCATGACCAGCTCGAAGAGTGGGTGAACCAGCGAATGATCGCCGCCGACCCCTCGGCGGCGTGGCCCGACCTCGCGGCCGGGTGGACAGGTCTCGAACGGCGGATCGCAACGCGACCGCATGGCCGGTTGTTGTGGGCGGCCTGCGCGCTCGCTGGATGCGCGGTGACGCTCGTACTGCCGGCGCCGCGAGCAGTGGCGCAGCGGTATTGGGATCAAGTGGTGCTCGGCAGGATTCAAGTGATGATCGCCGATTACGACCAGCACGGTGCTGCCGCGAGCTTCTTCTCTACCGAGATGGAGCTTCGTCTCGACCCAGTCAGCGTGGCTTCGATAGAGGCAGCCAGCAACGCCGCAGGCTTTGTGCCGCGCGTGCCGGCGGTCGGTGTGTTCTCTACTTCGCCGACTTACTCGGTCACCGGCGTCGCGTCGACGCGGCTGCGCCTGCGCACACCTGCGATTCGATACCTCTCCGCGCAGGCGGGTGCATCAGCCAGCGAGGTGCCTGATAGCTGGAACGGAGTCGTGCTCGAGGTCCGCGCCGGCCCGGTCATCATCGCCGACTACGATGGGACGCTGCTGCTCCAGAGTCTTCCCTTCCAATTGATCAAACCGGTGGATTTCGATCTCGAGCGCTTTTATCGCGTCGCGTTTCGATCGCTCGGCATGAGTGAGCGCGATGCTCGCCTCCTCGGCGCCGATCTCGCGGTGAGCCCTGCGCTGCTCATGTCCATGCCCAAGGAAGACCGCGAACTGGTGCGCGAGTTCAAGACGCGAACCGGAACGGGAGTCATGATCTCAGACGTGTATGGGCCAGGAAAGATCGTAGCGATATGGAGCGGCAACGATCGACTCTATGCGCTGTTCGGACGCGTGGATAGAGACTTCGTGATCAGAGTGGCCAATGCGATGGATTAGTCGATCAGGGTCCGCCTCGAGGCGGACCCTGCCGAACAAAAAGAGGGCCGCAATGATAACGGCCCCGACGATCGATCTCTCGCCCCCTACTTGCAGGATTCAGCGACAACCTTCACGGATTCCACCTGCATGACCGGCGGACGCAGCACCTTCGGATTGGCGGCAGCACCTTCGTCAGCCGGAGGCGCACCAGGCTCGCGCACCGGGCCCGTCACTTCCACTTTCTTGTTGACGTTGCTTGCGATCTCGGATGGCGTCGAACCGAGCAGCACATAAAGCTGGGCGGTGCCTCCTTCGGCCTTTTCCAGGATGTACGCGGTCGCACCATCCGTGGTCTTCGCCTCCGCGACGCAACCGGTGAGCGTTGCCTTCGATGCTTCCCTGGGTGCTTCCTCCTTCGGCGGCGGCGGTGACGCTGGCGGCTGTTGTTGTGCGGCGACGCTCACGGTGCCCGCGAGCGCGCATGTAACTACGGTCGACGTGACATATCGCAGCATCATTACTCCCTCTCTCGGGGGAACGGACGGGGTGCCACAACGACGCACCCGGTTGGGTCGCAGGATGAGCACGTTTCCTGCCAGGGCGAGGAAGCCACGGATGTCGAGACAATCCGCGGAAGAGATCGCTTCACAGCACAGGTGCGGGAATGAAAAGTATGCTCGTCGTTTCTGAAGCGTGTTGAATACAGGAGAGCTGTACGCGACAGCTCATCGACGAGAGAAATATGATGCGAGGCGCTCGAGCGCTCTTTCAAACTCGCCTTCGCCCACCGACCCGTACGAGAGGCGCAGGCAACCCTCGCCGCTGCGACCAAACGCTGCACCAGGAATCGTGACGACGTGCGCGTCTTCGAGGAGGCGTGTGGCCAGCGCGGTCGAATCGGTGCATCCGTGCACCCGCACGAACGCGAAGAAGCCGCCGGCCGCAGGCGACCATTCCAGTCCCGGCACGTCCGCCAGCCGCTCGGCGACGCGGTGCCTGCGGCGCTTGAACTCCTCATGGAATTGCCGCGCGTAGTCCCAGTCCTCGGTCACGGCTGCTTCAACGGCGATCTGTGAAATCGTCGGGGCGCAGATAATCATCGCGTCCTGAATCTTCGTGGCCTGCTCGCAGACAACTCGGTCGGCCAGCATGAAGCCGACCCGCCATCCCATCATCGCGAACGATTTCGAGAACGTACCGACCACGACGACGCTGCGGCGCCAGTCGTTGACCGACGCCGCGCTCCAGTGCCTGCCGCCGTAGACGAACTGCATGTACGTCTCGTCGCTGATCACCCAGATGCCTCGGGACGCCAGCTCGCTCACGATCCGCTCGCCGTCGGCACGTGCGATCGTTGCGCCGGTCGGGTTGCTCGGAGTGCACAACACCACCGCACGCGTGCGCGGCGTCACCGCTCGCGACACGTCGTCCCACGTCACGGTGTAGGCCTTCTGATCGGCGAGTGGTGCTTCGATCGCGATCGCTCCGGACGCTTGCACCTGCATGTAGTGGTTCGTGAAGTACGGCGCAGGCAGCACGACGTCATCGCCGGGGTTCACCAATGTGGTCAGCGCCGTGGCGAATGCGTGGTTGGCGCCTGCGGTAATCACCAGATCCCCGGCCTCGCAGTCGGCCCCGGTCTCCTGGTGCAATTGCCCGGCGAGCGCGCGTCTCAACGAAGGCCTTCCCGGATCAGTCGAGTAGAAGTGCACGTGTGGCGACGACAGCGCGGCCTGGGCGGCACGGACGGCCGATGGCGGCGGCGGAAAGTACGGCAAGGCCTGCCCGAGCGAAATGACGTCGCGCCCCTGCGCACGCAACTCCCCGGCGCGGAGGTTCAAGGGGTCGAAGGGCGGCAGCTCGATGTCGAGCACTCGTTGTGGAATCCTCACCATCGACACCATATGCCTGATCTACACTCACGTCCTCACGGCTGGCGTCCACATGACCGAACACGCCGACTACGGCTACGACGCGCCCTACGCCCTCGTCATCTTTGCCATCATCGGCGTCGCCAGCGCTCTCGGAGCGATCGTCGCATGGCGCGGGGGCGATCGTCATCTCACGGCGTTGATGTCCTTCTATGGGGTGTTTTTTCTGGGAAATGCGGTCAGCTTCCACTATGCGACGCGGCGCGGGAAGTTCGTCGTGTGGAACCGCATCCTCGACGGGCTGCGGCTGCGCGGCGACGAATGCGTGCTCGACATGGGCTGCGGTCGCGGCGCCGTGCTCGTCGCCATTGCCAAGCGCCTGACCTCGGGCCGTGCGACCGGCATCGATCTCTGGAGCACGCGCGATCAGTCGGGCAACGCCAGCGACGTGACGCGACGCAACGCCACGATCGAAGGCGTCATCGATCGCGTCGCGATCGAAACCGGCGACATGCGTGCGCTGCCCTTCGCCGACGGCTCCTTCGATCTCGTCGTCTCGAGTCTGGCGATTCACAACATTCGGACAAATACCGACCGCGCCAAGGCAGTCTCGGAAGCGTGGCGCGTGCTGAAGCCTGGCGGCCGCCTCGTGATCGCGGACATCCGCGCCACGGCGCTTTACGCACGGACGATCGAGGCGCTCGGCGCAACCACGACGAGGCGACGCCTCGGATGGCGCTTCTGGTACGGCAACCCGATCGCGGCGACCAGCCTGGTCACCGCGTCGAAGCCGCGCAGTTTCTAAGAGGAACTACCCGAGGGCCCAGGACTCGACGCTGACGCGCGTGATCTCGAGAGCACGATCAGGAATGGCGCACGTCAGCCAACCCCTTCAGGCAGTCGCAGATGTGTGGATCCAGTTGCGTGAAGCGGACCGCGAATCCGATGCCCGGCGTCGCATCGATGACGGTTCCTTGAAGGAGAAGCGTTTCGGTAGACACACTGACCGTGAGGTCGCTGATCTCGGTGCCTTCTGCTGGTACCGAGAACCGGCTCTCGATATAGCACCCAAAGGCGTTGAGACTGCTGATGCGGGCGTGTTCTTCTCCCCATGCACTCGACCAGGTGCAGTCGAAATACCGTACGATTCGTGGTTGCCGCCGACGGTCCCGATTCCCCAAACCCAAGGCTCCGCCCAATCGTAGAAGCATTGCTTCTCTCCTGGCGGGGGCCGTCGCGACACCTGGCAAGATCGACGCCAACGCTGGTTGGCGAGAACCGCTCGATTCCGTTCAGCCCGTCCTGAATCGAGAACGAAGTCAACCCCAAGTTTCGACTCGGGGTCTCACGATTGTAAGGACGCCTGAAGTGCGGTCGGTCGGTTCACGTTGACGGTGCTACTGGTCCGAGACCCAACGCGTGATAGTGAACCACGCGGGATTGCGTTTCGGGATCGAGAATCCTCCAACAGTCGATCACCGTCCGTCGAACGCCGTGAGATCGAAGGACCTCGGGATCCATGCGCGTGAACTCGTCATCGGGAAGCGCGAGAACGATCGTGTCCGAGCGACGGATGCAGTCCTCGAACGAGTCCGCAGCCGTGAAGCGATTGCCCCAGTCCCGCGGGTGGCCTTTTGATCGCGGATCGTACACAAGAACCGAATACCCGGCTGCTTCGAGATGCTGCGCGATCAGCAGTCCAGGTGACCCGTCGGACGCGACGGTATCGGGCTTGAAGGAAAGCCCACAGATCCCGACGGTGCGGTCCTTGGGCGTCGTGCGTTGAATGAGCTGGAAGAGACGGCCCATCACTTCCTTGTTCACGCCGTCGGTGGCGTCCGCCAGTGCGTGTGATGCGCCGAGCTCCCTGGCCACTGCCGCGAACGCGGGGACGTCGCTGGGGAAACACGGCCCCCCATAGCTCAATCCCGCCGTCAGATACCCACGACCCACACGGCGATCCGACTGCAGAACAGACGTCACCACGTCGACATCGGCGCCTGGCAGTTGCTCGCACATCTGGGCGAGGAGGTTCGCGAAGCTGATCTTGGTCGAGACGTACGTGTTGAGGGCGAGCTTGGCAAGTTCGGCGTTGACGAAGTTCGTGCGCAAGAAACGCGACCGCTCGTCCCGCATGGGCGCGACAATGCGTTCGAGCCTCATCCCTGCGAGAGGGTCCGATTCGCCGATGAGCATGACGTCTGGTGAGAGAAACCCCTCGACGGTCTTGCCGAGCGCCACGAACGCAGGCCAGTAGCACAGACCGAAGTCGAGCCCCGCTCTCCTGCCGCTGGCTCGTTCGAGCGCCGTGCGCAAAATGCCGTCGGTCCATCCTGGCAACACGGTGCTGACGATGACAACGAGGTGATAGCGCTTGGTGTGCGCCAGCACGCGTCCGATGGTCTCGCACGCGGACAGAAGATGCTCGGAGGTGAAGCCGCCCGCGTCTGCCTGCTGCGTCGGGAGTACCAGAAAGGTGGCGTCAGCAAGGAAGACCGCTTTTTCCGTGTCCATCTGCAGGGTCAGCTGGCGCTTGGATCGGACGAGGAGCTCTCCCACGAACTTCTCATCGAACGGTGATCGACCCGATTGAATGGTCGCCAGTCGTCCAGGATCGGCATCCACGCCGATCACCGTGGAGCCCTTGTGAGCCAGGCAGACGGCAAGTGGAAAGCCGATCTTGCCGAGGCCGATGACGGCGACCCGGTGCTTCTTGAAGGGGCTTCCGGATTTCAGCAACCTGCGAAAACCGTGAGAGGCTCTCACGAATCGTCTGGTTCCGCGCTCGCCGAGCGTCGTCGAGATGTCCTGCTCGAACCGCTTGAGCCGTCGACCGACTGTGTCGGCCGCCTTCCGGATGCGCCAGCGAAGGCGAACCGCGTCGATGGCACGTGCGACCCCTGTCGTCGTGAGCTTGTAGGTGGCATCGCGCAGGTCGGAACACTGATCGCCAGCCAGCGCGATGTTGCGAGCTGTTTCAGGTCCCCGCTTGTGTCCGAGGAATCCCACCCGGCCGTAGTCGTGATTCTGGTGGATGGCCGTCACGACCTCGGTTGCATCGATATACAGGCCGCGCCCCGATCGCGCTCGATGCTGCAGCCATCGATCCCAACGGCGGCGGCCGATCGCAAACGGCGGAATCTCGCCGAAGAGCCCTCGGGTGAACAGAAAGTAGTCGACGCAAAGCGGGTCGTCCAGATGGCCACGCTCGATGGCCTCTCGCCGTAGCGCGTCGTCCCATCCCGGCTGAAACGCCAGCTCCTCGCTGACATCCAGCCGCCATCGTCTTCCGCACATCAGGAACGGCTTGTGCAGATCTCGAACACGCCGCGCGGCCTCGATGAAATCCTTCGTCAGGATGATGTCCGCGTTGATGTAGCAGAGCAGATCGTGTCTCGCGCGAGTGTGCGCATGCGCGAACAGAGAGTCGAGGAGCGCGCTGCCGTATTCGTTCCGGGAAATCTCCGGAACGTGGATCAGATCGAGCTCGCGGGCAACGTCGGCGGCCCCGGCCTCGTCGCCCATTAGAATGACTTCGCCATCAGGATCGAGCCGCGTCCAGCTCTGCAGCGCATTCCGTTGAATGACACCGGTGTGGCCAGAAAACCTCTTGGGTGTGGTGAAAAAGCTAATCATCGACGCCTGCGCAACGGCATTTTAGTGAACCGTTTCTCATGAGAATTCTGTTTTCGATGCGCCACGTGGGGCTCGTTCGAAACTTCGAGAACGTATTGTGCCGCCTCGCCGAGCGCGGGCACGAGGTGCAAATCGCATGCGAGGGCGACGGGCCGTTCGATCACGATTTCGTCCGGGAGCTCCGCGCCCGTTATCGTTCGCTGGCATTTGTTGGCAGCCGGCGCGGGACTTCTGTCTGGAGGGAGCTGGCGCAGCGGATGCGAGCAGGACTCGATTACCTCTGCTATCTACATCCCGTTTACCGGCATGCGCCCAAACTTCGTGGACGCGTGGAGGAGCGAGCTCCATCTTTCGTCGTGCGATTGAGTCGACTTCCTCTTCTGCGCAGCCGGCTCGGGCTTCGCGCGCTCACCGCAACGCTCTCCGCAGCGGAACGGGCGATTCCGCCGAACCGGGAGGTGAAGCGGCTCATTGCTCAGAGCCAGCCGGATGTCGTCATGGTGACGCCGCTCTCGTGGTTCGCGTCCCCCCAGGTGGATTACGTGCGGAGCGCGAACGCTCTAGGCATCAGGACTGCGCTCTGCGCGGGAAGCTGGGACAGCCTCACCACGAAAGGATCGATCTACGAGCTGCCCGACCTGGTCACTGTGTGGAACCAGACGCAGAAAGACGATGCGATCGTTCTGCATGACGTCCCGGCGGAACGAGTCGCCGTCACAGGGGCCCATACCTACGATCACTGGTTCGAGTGGCGCGCACGTCCACGAGAGGAGTTCTGCAACCGTATCGGGCTGGCAGCCGATAAGCCGTTTCTGCTCTACGTCTGTTCCTCGCGTTTCGTCGCTCCGGACGAAGCGGCATTCGTCTCGAGATGGATCGACGACGTGCACGCAGCGAATCACCCCCGGCTTCGCGACGCCGGGGTGCTCATCCGTCCGCATCCCGAGAACGTTCAAGCCTGGGGCCCCGTCACCCGTTCCCGTCACGACAATGTGGTGGTGTGGCCGCGAGCGGGGACGACACCGCTCACACGCGAAGCGAAAGCCGATTACTACGATTCCCTCTATCACAGCGCGGCAGTGATCGGACTGAACACGAGTGCGTTCATCGAGGCAGCGATTGTTGGACGGCCGGTTTACACGATGCTCGCACCGGAGTTCGCCGACGTCCAGGAAGGCACGCTCCACTTCCAGTATCTGGTCAAGGCCAACGGCGGGATCCTCCAGGTATCAGATGACGTGGCGACGCATCTGGAGCAGCTGGAGTCGGCCTGCTCGAAGGCCAGCGAGAGCCCATCGCGGGATGATCAATTCGTCGAAGCGTTTGTGCGCCCGCAGGGCTGCGAAGTGCCGTCGGCACTGCGACTTGTCGAGGCGATTGAACGCGTGGCACGAGACACCAGGAAGCGCGCAGCCAGGACACCGCTGTGGATTCATGCATGGCGTGCGGTACTGTTCCCTCTTGCCGTGCGAAGTGAGTTGGCGTTCTTGATCGCCAAGCAACGATCGAAGGGGACGGACGCCGCGCGGACCGGGGCTGCCTTCCTCCGGCTCCTGCTTCACCCCAAAGCGGGACTCATGCGCCTGTCCTGGCTTCGCGCCGCTGCGGCGCGGCTCATGGACGCTGCCTTCCGGATCGATGCGTGTCGGAACTTCACCGTGCGCCACATCGTGCCTCGCGTGTCGGACCAGAAGGAAACAACCACGCCCGGAAAGGCGAAGCACGAGGCTCGCTATTCGGCAGCAGAATCACATGCCCTGCAACTCGCCGAGCGAGCGCGTGCACGCGTGACCGAATCCGACAAGCCGATCCTGGTCGGACCGTGGTTGGGCGAGGTCGGGTTCGAAGTGCTCTACTGGATTCCATTTCTCCGCTGGGTCACGGAATCTTCCGGTGTCGACCCGAGTCGCCTGATTGCACTGTCGCGCGGAGGAACCGCGGCTTGGTATCGAAATATCTGCGGCAGCTACCAGGAGGTCTTCGATCTCTTTCCTGCTGACCAGTCGTACGAGCGGAGCCTGAGACAGACACGCGGGCACCTGAAACAGGAGGAGGTTGGAGAGTTCGACAGAGACATCCTCGAACAGGTCCGGCGCTCGCTTGGGATAGGAGAATACGAAACGCTGCATCCCTCGTTGATGTACGAGCTCTTCTTCCCGTTCTGGCGAAACCAGGCGTCGATCCGGCTGGTGGAGATGTTGAGTGCCTACCGCATATTTCCTCCTGTCGAAACAACCGACGTGGATGGCCGGTTGCCGGAGGATTACGTCGCCGTCAAGCTGTATGACAATGCTTCCTTCCCCAACATCCGCGCCAACCGAGAGATCGCGAACCACATCGTCGACAGACTCACCGAGGACACCGACGTGATCCTGCTGGATACGTCGCTGTGTCTGGACGATCATCGCCCGTTCCCGATCGCCGATCGAGAAAGGCTGATGAGGATCGATCAATTGGTCAGTCCCGCGAACAACCTGGCGATTCAGACGCAAATCATCAGTCGAGCCAGAGCGTTCGTAGGCACCTTCGGCGGGTTTTCGTTCCTCCCGGCCTGCTGCGGCGTCGACTCGGTGGCCCTCTACTCCGACCCGACACAGTTTCGCGCCCATCATCTCGACGTGGCGCGACGCGTGTTCAGCAGGTTGAACGGTGGCGCGTTCGTGCCGCTGAACACGGCCCACATCGAGCTGTTGCAGGACGTGTTCAGTCGGGAGCGACCGCCTGCCGCGGGATTGACGCGAACGTCAGCACCCCCGATTCTCGACGTCTGATACCTGAGGTGCGCGCCGAGCGTCGTGCGTGCGCAGCTTTACTTGTCGGTCACGCGGATGTCGACGCGCCGGTTGCGCTGCCGACCTTCCGGCGTGCCGTTGTCTGCAATCGGGTTCGCGCTTCCGAAACCCTCCGCGGACAGGCGCGGCGGATCGATGCCCAGGCTGGTAATCTGGTTCATCGCCGCAGTCGCGCGATCCTGAGAAAGCTTCACATTACGTGAGTCGTCCCCGGTGTTGTCTGTGTAGCCGCCGATCGTCAGCTTCACATTGGGATACGCCTTCATGATGTTGGCGATATTCTGCAGTTGCTCCGATGATTTCGGCAGCAGCGTGGCCGAATCGGGCTCGAATTCGACCCGGTCGAAACTGAACCAGGTCTCCTTGGTTGGAGACTGGTTAGGGTCTTCGATGTACTCGACCAGCTTCCGCTCGATGCCCTCCGCTGGGACGCGAAGCGTGACGTTGTTCGGCAGGGTTTTCTCGATGAAGGCGCCGAGGCCTGCCGCGCCTCCTGGCGGAATGACTCGGGGAACGTCGGGAGCGGGCCGCGTGACGTCCCGGCCTGGGGCCGCCGGGACCGGCCGTGTCTCGACCGCGGCCTGGCGGGGCGCCTCGGTCCGGCGCGACAGCAGGAACAACAGGAGCGGAACCAGGACCAGCAGCGGCAGGACCCACAGCCACGACCTGCGGCGCGCCGGCTCCTGATACGTGCCGGCAACTGCCGCCGGACGCCTCGACTCGGATTCGTACGCCCGGACGTAACGCCCACCTTCATGTTCAGATGTTGTTACCTGCCGTGCGGCGGGTTCACCGAGAACACCACTGAGGCCTGATGGAGCATCCTGCAGGAACTGACGTTGGTCCCCCAGAAGGCTCATCAGACTCGACGCATTGCCGCCCGAGTTCAGGACCATCTTGCCAATCTGTCCGAGCACCAGCGGCAGCGCGAGACCGAGTAATGACGAAGAAGATGACCGATTGATGCCTGAGAGGGACGATACCCAATCCGTGATTCCGCCGACGCGCCCGCCCAAGAGTGAGTCCAGGAGGCCCCGTCCCGTACCGATCAGACTGTTGACACCGCCAGGTGCGCGGACCGCGCTCGCGATGTCGGCGGCCGGCCCGGTGTCAAGCCGGTTTCCCTTTATTACGTTGAGAAGTGAATTCGCTTGATCGCTGCTCGTGGTGTTGTTGGCCAAACCACCGATCAGCGCCGGGAGCACGCCGCCAAGTGCCGTCTGCGTCCGATCGGGCGTCTCGCCGATGGCCGAGGCGACGCTGCTCAGCGTGTCGCCCCGGAATTCATTCATCATCTGGGCGATCAGATTGGTAGCCATCGCGTTTCACCTCCTGCTGCAAACGCTCGCAGCTATCGGTGCACGTTCGATGCCTTCGCCCAGGCGCAGCTAGCGTCCAAAGCGGATCGTCGAAATGACGATCGTTCGGCGGACGCGGACTGCGGAGCCGGGTGTCGAGCCGCGGAATGCCGCGGGCACCGCCCTTTTCGGCGGCAACGAAACTGGGCCACGCCTGTAATCGGTCCGCAGGCACGGGACGTGCTACTCCGCGACAGGCCATCCCGAAAGGGTGCGCGATGGACCTCTACAGAATTGTGTCTCCAGAATCGGCTCCGCCATCACAAGTGCTCTTCGTCGACGACGATCCTGACTTGCGGAACGCCGTACGAATGATGCTCCACCTGGCGGGGTATGAAGTCAGGTGCGCCGAGAACGGCAAGGCAGCGCTCGAGGCTGTTGCCGAAAAGATGCCTGCGGTCGTTCTGCTCGACATGCTGATGCCGGTCATGAATGGGTGGGAATGTGCGTCGGAGTTGCGCGCGCGCTTCGGGCGGAACGTGCCGATCGTCGTCGTCACCGCCGCGGAACACGCGCAGGTTCGTGCCGCGCAGATCGGCGGTATCGCCGACGTGCTACAAAAGCCGTTCGACATGGACGACCTGCTACGCGTCGTGGCGCGCTACGTACCGGGGAAGGCGTCGGTGGAACGCTGATCAGCGGTGACAACGTGCGTCTCGACGGACCGCACGCTGCTGCTGACGCGGAGTGCCGTGAGCAGTGCAGCCGCCTGCAACACCGCGATCGCGACGAGGGGCTGACGAAAACGACCGGCGTCGAGAACAGGCCCGAACACGAGCGGTGACAGCGCTTGCCCGGTGTCCAGACCGGAATAGACGAACCCGTACACGCGGCCGAACGAGCTGCGGCCGAAACGACTCGTGGCCGCACGACGCACCAGCAGATCGCGGCCTGGCCCGGCGAACCCGACGCCGAATCCGATACTGAGCATGAGCGGCCATAACGCGACTCGTGGCATCCCGCCCGACGCAAGCACGGCGGCCATGATCGCGGCGAATCCAAGTGCCGGCGCCACCATCCGATCGGCACGGTCCCTCAGAAAGCCGGCGGCCAGCATCCCGGTGCCGCTGCCCACGAGATATGCCGTCAGCCCGCTGCTTGCGACGACGAGCGACACGCCGTAGACGTGGCTCAGAATCGCCGGAGCGTAGTTCTGCAGGATGCCGAACGCCATCGTCGTCAAAAGGAAAAAAGCGAACGACAGCCACACCGCCCCAGAGGCGAGAAAGGCGAACTGTCCGGCACGGTCGTGGACGTCGTCGCTCGCGACGCGCGACGTCATCAGGTCAGTCACGTCTGTGAGCGCGCGACGACGCAGAAACAACGTGGTGAAAACCGCCGCACCAATCGCAGCGGCACCGAATCCTGCGGCGTGCCAACCGAGCATCGTGGTGACGCCGGCCATGAAGAGTGGCGCGATCGCCCATCCCACGTTGCCAGAGACACCGTGAATCGAAAATGCGTGTCCCAATCGCGGCTGACTCACCCGCTGATTCAGGAGTGTGAAATCCGAAGGGTGGAAGATGCTGTTGCCGAGGCCGGCGCACGTCGCACTCAGCATCAACCAGTGATAGCTGGTTGCCATCGCCAGCACCACCCCGGAGAGTGCGAGCATCCCGACGCCGAAGCAGAGGACCCGCCAGCCACCAACGCGATCGACGACGAACCCCGCGAGCGCCTGTCCGATGCCGCTGATGACGAAGAAGGTCGTCGTGAGCAGGCCGACATCGGTGTAGCTGAGAGAGAAATCCTTCATCAGCCACGGGAACAGCGGCGGCAACATCAGATGGAAGAAATGCGATGTGCCGTGCGCGAGCCCGACGAGTGCGATCACCTCGCGGTCACGGGGCGCGTCACGATATCCGGCTGAAGCTGACATACAAGCTACGCCTCTTCGAAGGGATTCGAAGAGGCGCCAGGAAGGGCGTGGCTCCTAGGCCTTCGCGAACACCATGCCGAAACCTTGCACACGCGGATTCGCGCCGAGCAAGCGCACGCCGTTCATCAAGCCGTGCGGCGTCGATGACACGACCGGCACCTTGATTTCCTTCTCGAGCGGGACGATCAGATCGAGCGTGTGAAGCGCGCCGCAGGACACCACGAGCGCATCGGCCTTGTTCGACATCGCGTAAACATCTGCACCCAGCTTGAACAGGACGTCCTGCGTCACTGCGCCTTCGGGAATGCGTTCGTAGCCGAGCCCCTTGACCGCGGTCACGGTGAAGCCGTGCTCTTCGAGAAAGATCCTCAGGCGCGCGGTCACCGTGTCAGTGTAGGCGGTCGCCACGGCGACACGGCGCGCGTTGGCCGTCTTGAGCCCGTCGATCAGCCCGTTGCTCTGCGTCGTCGCGGGGACGCCCGTGACCTTCGTGACTTTCTGGGTCAGCTCCTCGTTGAACTTCGCGCCCTTGTAGAACGTCAGCGACGAGCCGAACACCGAGATGACCTTCGCGCCCTGCTTGGCGAGCTCCTGCGCCGCGGGAATGATGCGCGGCACGGCCTCCTCGTAGCCTTCGACCGTCATTCCACCCGGGAGGCCGACGCCGTTGCCAAGAAACCCGACTCCCTTCGGATAGAGCCGTTTCGCATCGGGCGGAATCGGGTAGTTGAGGGGTGGGAAAATCAATCCCAAGGACGGATCGGCCGCCCCCGCCTCGCGGAGATCGAATGCGCCCAGGGCAGCGGCAACACCGCCCATCCTGATGACGTCGCGACGTGTCATGGCCATGGGGCGAATCATACCCTACGCGCCGCTTCGTGTTGACCAGGTGGCAACTCCCCCGCTAGTGTTTGCAGGGGCGAGTGAATGACAATGCGCGCCAGCGTTCTGTCCGTAGCGCTCTTCGCGGCTGCGTGCAGCAACTCACCTACCACACCCACACCCGCGCCAACGCAAGCAAACCTCACGGCGGCGATTTCACCCAACCCGGTGACCGCAACGGACTGTCTGTCCCCATGTGCGGCGAACGACGGGAGCGGCAGGGTTTTCCAGTGGCGCGTGCAGGGGAACGTGACGATTCAGGAGACCGCGGGTCTGGGCGGGAACGTCAACACGATTACGGTCACCAACTTCAATCCGCCGATTGTCTACACGTCGGACGTGATTGCGCAGCGTTCCGGTACCAGTCGCGTAGGCGCCAAGGGCATCTTGAACGTTCCAGTGACCGTCATCTACGGCATCGTCGGCAACGTGAACGCCAGTCGGTCCATCGTGATGGACTTCATCGTGTCGTTCACTGACGACCACGGCAATCAGATGTCGGCCGCCACACAGTGGACGACGAACTGATTCACGCGTCTCTGCATGCGTCAGCCAGTCGGGTGCTGGCAGGCGTCGGACACACGTGGTCCACGATCGAAAATGCGTACACGTAGGCGCTAGAATTGCCGCGGAAAGGATTCCTGCATGACCGATTTGATCTCCGTGCGCAGGCTCATTGCAGCTGTAGTGATTTCGGTAGTCGCGCTATGTCTGCCAGCGCGGGCCGAGGTACTGGAAAAGACGACGACTGCTCGTGGTCTCACTGTGCACTACAAAGTCGTGCTGCCGGGCGGCTATGACGCCAGCAAGTCGTACCCGGCGATCATCGCGCTCGGCGGCGGGCCGCAGACGATGAACACGGTCGATGCCGTGTTGAACAGGAACCTTCGGGCCGAAGCGGAGAAACGCGGATACATCGTCTTTGCGCCCGCTGCCCCTGACGGCCAGTTGTTCTTCGAAGGCGGTGACCGCATTTTCCCCGACTTCCTGAAGGAGATTCTCTCCCACTACAAGATCGAAGGCGGGAAGTTCCACATCCTCGGGCCCTCGAATGGCGGCATCGCGGCGATGCATATCGCGGCTGCCCATCCGCAGTACTTCACGTCGGTCACGGCGTTCCCCGGTTACCTGTGGGAGCCGACACCGGCCAAGCTGCAGGCGATCTCGAAGATCTGCGTCTTCATGTACGTCGGAGAGAACGACGAGTACCGGTGGCACGAAGAGATGAAGCGTGAGGCGGAGTTCCTGCGATCGAAGGGCGACGTCGCGCGATACACCGTCGAAAAGGGCCAGCCGCATCGGCTCGAGACGCTGGCCGGCGACCATGCTGGACGCCTCTTCGACGGATTCGAAGAAGCCAGGAAAGGATGCAGCACGTAGGATGAGCTGGAACCGGCGCCGCCCCGGATTCGTTGATCCTTGTAGTGACGCGCGGTGCGCGTATGCTGTGTACAGACGCGCTCATGACGAACGCGTCCGCACCTCGCGATAGTCGCGATGCCCATCTTTCTCAGACGGCTTGCCGGGCTTCTGCTTCTGAGCTTTGCCATCCTTGTTCCGGGGTGTCAGGCGGTGTTGCAGATCGGCTCCTCTACCGACGCGCCTCAACGGCTCAGCCCCGGCTCGTTCCAGCATGCTCAGTAGGAACAGCGGAGCCGCTGGCGTGAACACCGGCATCGACCGGCTCCTCAAGGAGCGGCCGCTCGCGAGACTTCGTGCCGGCCTTACCGTGCTCAAAGCCGCTGCGCTGCTCGTGCTGCCGCTGCCGCTGCTGATCGTGATCGCCGCCGCGCTCATCGGCGACAACACAAGAACGCTCACGCTCGCAGCCGCGGCGCTCGCCAGCTTCTGGGGCGCCGGAGTGCTGACGTGGCGGGGGCTGACCACCGAGATGCGCTACACGCTCGGCGATCAAATTGCGCTCACGTGGATGCCGCGCAAGCTTTCCGGCGCTCTGCTGACGGGCCTCGGCGCGGGACTGGCCGCGCTGACCGCAGGGCACAGCCCAATCGGCAGCCTGGTGTTCGCCGCACTTGGCGGCGCGGGCCATCTCTGTTTTTATGGCCTCGATATGAGGGCGGGCCGCCTGGCGGTGACGAAGGTCGAGGGCCTCGACGTGACGAGCATCGGCGATCAACTCGAGGAGGCGCATCTCCGGCTTCGGCGTATTGACGCTGCGTCGCACGCGATCGCGGTACCCGAGTTTCGAGTGCGGCTGGCCCGGATCACGTCGGTCGGCCGGGAGATCCTCGCCGAGATCGCGCGTGACCCGCACAAGGCCGCGCGGGCGCGTCGATTCCTCAACTTGTTTCTCGACAGTACCGAGCGGGTGACCGGTGAGTATGCCCGTACGCATACGGGGCTTCGAAGCCGTCCGCTCGAAGACAACTTTCGCACGCTGCTGGTCGACATGGAGCGCACCTTTTCCGAGCAGCACCGCGCGCTGCTCGAGAGCGATGCCGTGGCGCTCGATGTCGAGATGGCGGTTTTGGACGCGCGCCTCAAACAAGACGCGCCGGGACATTCCGGGAGAGACGATCATGAGCGACACGAATCCGACGACCGCGCCAGAAGCGCTTCCGCGCGCGGCTGACACGCCACTGCCGGTCGCAGAGATTCCGCCCTACGATGCCACGTCGCCCGAGCGCCGCGCGGACATCGACCGCGTCCTCGCCGAGCTCGATATCAGCGACAGCAACACGATCCTGTTCTTCGGCACGCGTGCGCAGGAGCACGTGACGTCGGTCGCCGACGAGATGCTCGAAGGTGTTCGCAACAAGGAGACCGGCGCGGCCGGACAGACGCTGAACGAGATGCTCTCGACGTTGCGCGGCTTTTCCGTGCAGGAGATCGACCCGAAGCAGAAGCCTGGGCTGGTCGCGCGCATACTCGGCCGCAGTCGACCTCTCGCCAGGGTGCTGCAGCAGTACGAACAGGTGCGTTCACAGATCGACGCGATCAGCAACCGCCTCGACAAACACACGAGCACGCTGATGAAGGACATCGGCATGCTCGATCGGTTGTACGAACGGACCCTCGACTACTTTCGCCGGCTCGAGCTCTATATCGCTGCCGGCGACGAACGGTTGCGCCGACTGGATGCCCATGAGCTGCCGGCTCTGGCGCGCGAAGCGGAAGCCAGCCAAGACGTGTTGAAGGGCCAGCGCCTCGCCGACCTGCGGGCCAGGCGTGACGATCTCGAACGTCGCGTCCACGACCTCAAGCTGACCCGCCAGGTCACGATGCAGAGCCTGCCGTCGATCCGGATCGTCCAGCAGAACGATGCGGCGCTCGTTGCCAAGATCGAATCCACGATGGCGAACACGATCCCGCTGTGGCGACAGCAGCTCGCCCTCGCGGTGACCGTCGCGCGATCGACCGAGGCCGGCGACACGCTGAAAAAGGCGACCGATCTGACCAACGAATTGCTGACCGCGAACGCGGAGGCGCTGCGCACGTCCACGCAGTCGATACGCAGCCAGGTGGAGCGCGGCATCGTCGACATCGCCGCCGTGAAGGTCGCCAACGACGCCTTGATCGCGACCATCGATGATGCCGTCCGGATCGCCGCCGAAGGCAAGCGGCAGCGGGCCGAAGCGGAAAAGCAGCTGGCCGCGTGCGAGGCGGAACTGAAGCAGGCCATCGTCGGAGCACG
Organism: Vicinamibacterales bacterium; assembly: GCA_036407095.1. Classification (GTDB taxonomy): domain Bacteria; phylum Acidobacteriota; class Vicinamibacteria; order Vicinamibacterales; family UBA2999; genus Gp6-AA40. Next base: position 22,441 of record DASWZV010000065.1, read on the forward strand.
CACCAGGACTTCACACGGGGGCTGAGCGTCGTTTGGCCGTCGGCTTGCTCTTGCCTTTGAGGTTGAGCGCCACTGCGGCGCGAATGAGATCCTTCAGGGCGGCTTCATTGATCGTGTCGCCTTCGTGAATGTCGATGGCGCGTCTGACATTCCCCTCGAGGCTCGAGTTGAATAGACGCGAAGGATCCTTCAACTCAGCTCCCTTGGCGAACGTCATCTTGACGATGTTCTTGTACGTCTCGCCGGTGCAGACGATGCCGCCGTGGGACCAGACTGGCGTTCCGGGATTGGTGGCCTTCGCCCACTTCCACTCTTCGACGATCTCAGGATCTGCCTCGTGAACGATTCGGCGCACTTTCGCGAGTGTCTTCCCGCGCCAGTCCCCAAGCTCCTTGATCTTCTCGTCGATTGACGCGGAGGCAGATTCCGCAGCGCCCGGCCTTTTCATGTAACAACCTCCAACTCTCGCAGCTGGCGAGCAGTGCGTAGCGCCGGCTTTCGCCGGCCCTGCAGAGTCCTGGTCTGTGCGATCGTTCTCATTTCAGCTGCGCAACGACGCTCTTGTGGACCTTCGCCACCACGTGGACGAGCGGATCGACCACTTCGGCGATGTCATAGCGCATCGACGTTCCGAGAACGACTGCGGCTTCATTGGGTCCGAGCTTGAAGTCACGTTCGAGCCAGCTCACCATCTGTGTCGTCGCGAGCTGAAGGGCGTCGGCCAACGAATTGCCCACGCCCGATGACATCAGGTATTCGTCGTTCTCTGCGCGCGGTCCGGCGGTCGACTGCCCCCTGACGAGATCAACGCTGAACTCCACGTCGAGAGACGTTTCCAGCGCATTGCCGGTCAGTTCGCCGTCGCCCTGCGCGGCGTGGCCATCGCCGATGAAGAGCAGCGCTCCCGGCGCGGAGACAGGCAAATACACAGTGGTCCCTTCGCGAATCTGGTTGTAGTCCATGTTGCCGCCGAACGTCCCTGGATATCCGGTGCGGAAGGCCTGGTGCGCCGGCGGGGCGACGGCGATGCACCCAACCATCGGCTGGAGTTTGACGGTGTAGTTCTTCAGATGCTCGCTCGGCTCCTTCAGCCGCGCCACACCCGCCTGACGATCGAGAATCCAGTCGCTGTTGAAGTTCGGCTCATACCGAGTGCGCTGCAGGTAGCCTGGAGTCAGCGCGTTTCCTGAGATCTGGCTGCTGCTGATCGCGGAGTCGCGGTTCAACCGGACGCGTGTCAACTTGACGATCAGCGTGTCGCCGGGGAATGCGCCCTCGACGTAGAACGGGCCGGTTTGCGGGTTGCCGCCTTGCGACCGCCGTACCCCTTTGCTGTCGGTGCCGCCGGCATCGACCGTCCACGTCCTGACCATGTCGCCAGGAAAGATGTGCAGGACCGGCGGAATCGCGTCCGAAAAAACCCGATGAAACTCGGTCGGTTCGAAGTTGTGCACTTGCGGCGTATCCGGCGCTTTCTTCGCACGCCGCGCCGACCACGCGACGTCACCGGTGATGCCCGGCCACGACGCCGTTCCCGTCAACTCGCCGGCGCTCACCTTGCCTTTGAAGTCGCCGAACCGCTGGCCGTTCGGATTCGTCGCGGTCAAGGTCAGCGCGTCTCCCTTGACCGCGCCCTGCAACGTCACCTGATCGAACCGGCCTGACAACGTCTCGCCTTCGCTCTTGAGCGTCAAGCGTCGATAGGTCATGTCGTTGAGGAGCTTCGCGGAGAACTCCCACTCACCCGACAGATCGACGACGCGGCTCGCGCGCCCCGCCGACGTCGACTGCGCCGACACCGGCGTGGCGGCAATCGCGACGCTGATACTGAAGCCGAACAACGCACCGAGAACCAGACGTGCTGCGACTGTCATAGCGACCTCACAAAGCGGGACGATTCGATCAGAGCGGCAACAGCCACCGCGATTATAGTGGCGTAAACGCGAAGGCCGATCACGGCACGAAACCAGAACGGCGATCGAACATGGCTCCCGAGCGACGGCTGGGAATAGGTTGCATGCGACTGTCGACCGAGTCAGATCGAGACGAAGCGCGCGCGATCGATCTGCTCCACACCGCATTCGATTCCGGTGTCACCTTTCTCGATACGGCTGACGCGTACTGCCTGGACGATTCCGAGACCGGCCACAACGAACGCGTGATTGCCCGCGCGCTGCGCAGTTGGAACGGAGACCGCTCCCGCATCATCGTTGCCACCAAGGGCGGGCTCACACGGCCGGGCGGAGCGTGGGTGGCAGACGGACGCGCGCGTCATCTGCGTGCGGCATGTGAGGCCAGCCTGCGCGCGCTCGGCGTCGAGCACATCGCTCTGTATCAACTCCACGCGCCGGATCCCAGGACGCCGCTCGCGACCAGCGTCCGCGCGCTGGCGTCGCTCAAGGACGAGGGGCTGGTTGAGCGGATTGGCCTGTGCAATGTCACCGTCGGCCAGATCGAGGAAGCGAGGCGCATCACCGAGATCTCCGCCGTGCAGGTGGAGCTGAGCGTCTGGCGCGACGAGAACGTGCTGAACGGAGTGGTCCCGTATTGTGCCACTCACGCCATTCAACTGGTCGCGTATCGACCGCTCGGCGGATCGCGTTGGGTCAAGCGAACGCTTTCCCATCCCGTCCTGACTGACATCGCCAAGCGTCACGGAGCGACCGCCGCGGAGATCGCCTTGGCGTGGCTCGCCGATCTGTCGGAGACGATCGTGACGATTCCTGGGCCGACTCGCGTGGAGACCCTGCGATCGATCGTTCACGCGAACGCGATCCAGCTCACAGGCGATGATCGCTCGCGTCTCGATGAGGCATTTCCTTTTGGACTGACGCTGGGCGCGAGTGGTCTCGCGCCTGCCGCTGCGCCCGGACGCGAAGGCGAGGTCGTGCTCATCATGGGCCTGCCTGGCGCGGGCAAGAGTACCGTCGCGCGCGAGTACGTCGATAGAGGGTACGTCCGGCTGAATCGCGACGAAGCCGGAGGATCGTTGCGTGATCTCGTGCCCGCCCTGGAGGCGTCGATAGCGAATGGCGGATCGAGGATCGTCCTCGACAACACCTATGTATCGCGCGCCTCACGCGCGCTCGTCATACGGCCCGCAACAAAGTCGGGTCTGCCGGTGCGCTGTGTGTGGCTCACGACGAGTGTCGAAGCTGCGCAGGTCAACGCCGCCTGGCGAATGGTCTCGAAGTACGGGCGGCTGCTCGAGCCCGACGAGATCCGGAAGGCGTCGCGGCGAGATCCCAATACCTTCGCGCCCAACGCGCAGTTCCGCCATCAGCGCGAGCTCGAACCTCCACATCAATCGGAAGGCTTCTCCCGGATCGACATGCTGCCGTTCGAGCGCACCTTCGATCCAGCACTGAAGAACAGAGCGTTGATCGTCTGGTGCGACGAGGCGGTCGCCAATCACGGACCGGCGCTTCGCAGCTATCAAGACCAGGGGTGGCTGCTCCTCGGGCTCGCGTGGCGTCCGCAGATCGCCGATCGGACGATGACGAGCGAGCAGGTGGAGGCGGATTTCGCGCGGATGCGAGAACAACTCGGGGTCGCCATCGAGGTGCTCTACTGTCCGCACGCCGCCGGCGCGCCGGCGTGCTGGTGCCGCAAGCCGCTGCCGGGGCTGGGCGTCGTATTCATCCAACGCTATTGCCTCGATCCGTCACAGTGCATCTATGTCGGCTCTGGTCCGCAGGACCGGTCCTTCGCACGCCGGCTGGGATTCGAATATCGAGACGCGAACGACTTCCTCGCCCTCGGCTAGCCCAGGTCGACCGGGGCACTCAGAACGCTCCTAACGGATGTGCGAGACAACCGCTCGTCTCCCGCGATATGCCGCGGCATCGGTGACGTTTGTCCGGGTGGTGATGCGCATGGATCGGACCGTGTTCGAAACGAGCCCGCCCCGCGTTCAAATCAGCAGGGAGTGCGGATCATGACGAAACCGGAATCCCTCGGCGTTGGCCTCCTGCCGATCGTCGTGGCCGCCGGGCTTCTATCAGGCGGTCTGTTCCGACAGACACCCGCACCTGAGCCCGCCAAGATGGCCGTGAAGCCGGCAGAACAGTTACGAGAAGAGATTCGCCTGACGGGCCCGTGGCTCTCCGACTTGAGGCCTGTGATGGAAACCATCGGCGATGCCATGGGCCTCCCGATTCAGCGCGATCAGGCGAGCCGGACCTCAGATGTGACTGCCGCCAACCTCCACAACATCTCGGTCGAGAGAGTCACCGCCGCGATCGCGAGGGTTCACGCTGCACTGGAGCGTCGCATGAGCGGCCAATCGGGCGAGTGCGACGTGGATGACTTGACGAGTGACGAGCAGACGCTCAACGGCTATCTCCTGTCGGCCCCGGACGACGAGGACCCCAAATCCTCTTCACGAAAGTTACTGACGACCGTCGCCGAGGCGTCGCTGAACCAGCTGCGCGACTGGCGCTCGTTTCTGGCGCTCACGAAGAGAGCCAGGAGGCAGACCGGCGAGAGCGCAGCCCGATATGACGTCACTTTCATCGTGGCCACAGTGCCCGACTACGTTGACTCCAACGCCGGATGGTTCGCCGACCAGAGCCTGACCGCCATTCAGGCGGCGATGAGCCGGTCAGCGTACCTGCTGGACAGGTTCCGGCTGATCGACTGGACGAGGACTGATCCGAGAACCGACAATCCCGTGGCCAACGACAGCCGTCTGCACGAGCGGCAGCCAGGCGCGCTGATTTTCCGGGACTCCCAAAAAAGAGACGGGGACACCTCGTCTTCAGTCGATGGCAAACGTGTAGTCCACCTCCGCGTTGTTCTGCTCGCCCTCGAGACTCCGACCAGCGGCATGCACCGCTCTGCACTGCGAAATGCCATCAAGTTCATTCGCGCGTGGCACACGTGCTCGGGTGACGACAAAGAGGGCCTTGACGTTCTCGGGCCGACATTCTCCGGCTCGACGCTCTCGATGGCTCTCACGCTGGGCGATCCAGATGACCGGTTCGCAGGGGCTTTCAAAAGGACCCGTGTCATCACCGGCTCTGCCAGCGCGGACGACAACCTCGAAACCTTTCAGAGGTTTGCTCCCAGCGCCGAGTTCCACGCGACGGTTCAACCCACGTTGAAAACCTTGCCGGTCATGGCCGCGTTTCTCGAGGGGATGAACTCGTCGTGGCGCTGCGGGACGCATGTCGCCATTCTGAGGGAGAGCAACACCGCGTACGGGCAAGCCGCGGACAGGCAAGCCCTGAAGAAGAGCAAAGGTTTGTCCCCCGTGCAAGGTTCGACGCGCAGACCAGACGATTGCAAACCCCTCGCAGAGGCGGAGGTCTTCGCTTTTCCGCTGCATGTGTCGCAGCTCCGAAGCGACAGTCCCGAGACGACGAGAGACACTGTCACTGTGCTGCCCTCGCCCGCCATTCCCCTCAACATGCGCGAGACGACGCCGCCTGCCGATCAGATCCCGGCTCTTCGACCGCAGCTCACCTCCCCGGTCGTCAATGCCACGGTTGACACCATTCTCGACACGATCCGGCACGAACGGCTGACGGCGGTCGGGATTCAAGCGACGGACGACCGGGACGTGTTGTTTCTGGCGCGCGAAGTCAAACGCGCGGTGCCCGACGTGCAACTGTTCCTGATTGGCGCGCACGCGTTGTATCTCCACCAGGACTACATCCCGTATCTTCGAGGCACGCTGGTCGCCTCGACTTACCCCCTGTCGCTGACGGCGCAGAGCAGGGCCACCAGCGATCCGCACACGCGCGAGCCGTTCCAGAGCTGGGCCGCGGAGGGGCTTTTCAACGCGACTCTGCTTCTGATGGACTCGAAGTCCGCGCTGCGGGACTACTGCGATCCGAGCACGGTAGGGGACCAGCAAGATCGTCATCTTGAATCAATCACTCAGTGCGTGCCGCGCGTGTCGGTCAGCGTGATCGGCGAGGACGGCTTCTGGCCGTTGCCTGGAGATCACGCCCAGGGCACCGACAACGCCGGGTATGTTCAACCAGCGGGCACGCCGGAGGACTTCAGCCCGATCCCTTTGCCGCCGCTTCCCACGCAGGCCCGAATCGTCTTCACCGTGGTCGGCCTCTTTGTGTTGGCGCAGGTACTGATGCTCCTCTTCATGCGCCACCGCCTGCGGAAGGGTGAGAGACCGGGCACATTTCTGAAGTGGCCGGTCCTTCGAGTGCTTGCGCCGCCGATGACGCACAAGACCGCCGCGCGTCTACACCGCATCAGTCTGGTGATTTGCTTCGCCGTGTTGGCTGCGATCTCTGCGTGGGTCACCGTCGTCCTGACTCCCTTCCTGTTGTCGAGTCCGTCCGGTGTACTCGTCGGTGTCACGCTGGTGACGATCGGTGTCATGCTTCCAGCCCTTTTGCCCAGGACATCCAGAGAGGCACAGCATGTGTACTGGGGTCCGGAGGCGGCACGAAGGAGAACGAGATGGTTGCTGTCGCCAGTGATCGCGCTGCTGGCGCTCGGCCTGTGTGCCTTTATCGTCTACCTCGTCGGGCTCGTGTCGGGCGACACCCCTGCAGATGTCCAGCTGACACTGGCGCGTCTGGTTGGAGGGGGCATCATCTCGCCTGCAACCGCCACGCTGTGTCTGTTTGCCGCGCTTTACGCGGGCATCTTCGGCGGGATGCGGCGGCTATCCCTGGTCGGATGGGGATACGCCCAACTCGAAAAGAAATCGCGGGCGTTCGACTTGCTGAACAGACCACCGACCTGGTCGCCAAATGATCGGCGTCCGCAGGCGTGCGCGCGCTTGAGCGATGTGCTGGACATGCCAGCGCAGAATCTCCCTGTGTCATATACCGCCGGAATCCTGCTGGTCCTGGTGGTCGCTGTTCTCAGCATTGGGGGGATCTCTACCATCGAAGGAAAGGCATTTACGTGGTTCTTCGGCGCGACCTCCGCCACCGTGCTCATGCTGGGGCTCCTGAACCTCGCCCAAGGCCTCACGATCTGGAACACCGCACGTGCCCATCTGAAATGGCTTGCGCAATCGCCGATTGAAGGATCGTTCACGGCGATCGCCAACCTGGTGCCGTGGAACCTGTCGCTGACACCACCACGGTTGATGGAGCTCCTGCCCGTCGCGCGCAGGGCGGACCAGATTGCGTTGGAGTTTCGCGTGCTCAGAGATCGCACCGAGGTCAGCGGGTGCGGACGGTCCCGCATCGATGACGAACCGCGCGGGGAACCTCTCGATCAGGACGACAGAGTCGAGACGAAGCTCACCATCCGGAAGAGGGACTTCGGTGGGATCGGGAGGAACGTCGCAGTCGCGTCTCATGTCTCCAGCCTCGAACAGGAGATCGTGGAGCAGCAGCACGCGCCGTTCACGCAGAGCTCGAGCTGGATGCGCCTGTGGGAGGTCTCTGATGCCATCGTCCTGTTGTTGCAAAGGACGGCCTGGTGCCGGTTGGTTCCCAATCGCCAGAGCGCTCCTCCGAGCGGAATCCCGGTTGCGACGACCGTCGGCGGCCCGACAGATGTTGGTCAGGCGGATATCGCTATATCGCAGCGAATGAGAATGGCAGCCGCACTGGAACTGGACTCGGACTCCATCCGTCACCGAAACATGGCGCACGAGCACGCTGGGCTGTTGCGTCGCTGCGAAGAACTCATCGCCCTTCAGTTCGGGTTCGTTCTCCGGGACATCGTGGCCCGCACGATCGCCGCGCTCTTCACCGCGATGCTCTGCCTCATGTTTCTGACAGCGGCGCACCTGCTGTACTCGTTCAACGGCCGCTCGGCGATGCTGACCGTCGACCTCCTTGCGGTCGCTGGTGCGTCGTTGGCGTCGATCTGGATCCTGGTCGGGATGGAACGCGAGACCGTTCTGAGCCGTCTCCGCAACACCACGCCGGGACAACTGGACATCAACTGGGCTTTCGTACAGCGTGTGGCGGTGTACGGCGTGTTGCCACTGCTCGTCGTGATCGCGTCGGTGTTCCCTGAGATCGGCAACTCGATCTTCGGCTGGCTCGAACCGTTGCGGAAGCTCTCGAGCGTCTGATGACAGGGCGTACTCGATCTCGCGATCGAATCGTCCTAATCGGGCGAATCCGCTCGCTTCAGCCTTCGCACGGGCAGTCGATCTGACCCGACGGGGGCGTGCTAGTCTTTGTGGCACAACCGGCCGCCCGGCAGCTTGACGATCGTGACACCACCACAGAATTTCGACGCAAGGGCTATCACTGAGCCGCACGAGCGGCTCCTTACGTACTACTTCATCGTTGCGCTGCTTTCCCTCGTGGCGTTTCCGGTCACGATGACCGTGTTGTATATCAAGTACCGCACCATGCGGTTCCGCTTTGACGATGAGGGCGTGTGGAAGCGGCAGGGCCTGCTGTGGCGCAGTGAAGTGAACGTCACGTATCGACGCATTCAGGACATTCACTTGACCAACGGCATCGTTCAACGGTGGCTGGGTTTGGCGACGGTGAGCATCCAAACCGCGGCGGGTTCGTCAACGGCGGAAGTGACCATCGAGGGGGTGCTCGAGGCGGAAGCCTTGCGCGACTACCTGTACACGAAGATGCGAGGCGTGCGCGAAGGTACGTCTGTTGTGGCTCACGCGACCGACAGTGGATCGCACGCTGGCGCGACTGATGACGAAGCGCTTGCGCTGCTCGCGGACATCCGCGACTCGCTTCGCCGTCTCGAGACCCGTTTGAGCGGTCGGCCGTGAGCCACACTGTCGACGCCGCGGCCGAATGGATCTATCGAGGCATCTGGGCAGGCATCGTCGCACTGTTCAAAGTCCCGCCGGAGCCTCCAACGCTTCCGTCGTCGGGCGAGGCGGTCCGCTCGATCAGGCCATCGGCCGGTTATCTTCGTTATCTGAAATTCCTTTTCTGGGTGGCATTCCTCCCGGGAGACATTGTCCCGCTCATCCTCTGGATTGCTGTCTTTGTCGCCCTTCCCATTGTGGGCGTCATTCTGATCGGTCCGCTCGTGATCGTGCTGATCGCACCAGATGTGATCGCGTACGTCGGCCTTCACCTCAAATACGACACCACTTGGTACGTGCTGACCGATCGGAGCCTTCGCATCAGACGCGGCATCTGGGTGATTCACGAGACGACGATCACGTTCGAGAATGTTCAAAACGTCGAAGTCGCGCAGGGTCCCGTGCAGCGTTTCTTTGGCATCGCCGACGTGATCGTGCAGACGGCGGGGGGCGCCTCGAGGAGAACGAGCCATGGAGGGGAGAAGACAACTGGCGCGCACGTGGGCGTCCTGCAGGGCCTGGACAATGCCGCAGAAGTGCGCGACCTGATTATCGACCGCGTCAGGCGAAGTCGAACGACAGGCCTCGGCGACGAGCATGCGATGCTGTCGGCTCATGCGAACCACGCGCCTCGGCCGGAGTATTCGACAGCCCACTTGGCCGTGCTGCGTGAGATTCGCGACGCAACGCGCCGCCTCGCAGAAGCGGCTCCGCTATGACACCGTGTCACAGCCCTGAGGCAAGGGCCGATGCAGACGCGCACCGTAGTCAAGGAAGAGGAGTAACGTGATGAGGATTTACTGGTTGCGTGTGCTGCTCGGCGGTTTTCTCATCGAGGTCGTTCTCGCGATCGTGCTCCTTGGCGGATTTGCGGCGGCGGGTGTGGACATCGCCAGCGGAGTCTCGCCCGCGTCCGCGGTGATCATCGGCGTCGGCTGTTTCGCGGCGGCATTCCTGATCGTGCTGTGGCTGGGCCGGGGCATCGACAGTCATCTCGTACTGCATGGCTTTCTCATGGGACTCGTCGCGACGCTGATCTACGTCGGCCTGGTCGGGGGGTCCGGCCAGATGTCGTCGGCCCTTGCTGCCTACGGGCCCGCGACCTTCGTGACCCTCAACTTGGTGCGGATTGCGGGGGCCGTGTGTGGCGGCGTCGTCTGCGAGCGCGGGAGAGCGGCGCATCCTGCCATGCTGTGAAGCGCGCGATCGGCGCTGACCTGCCCGCAATGCGCGTATTACACCGTCCGTCCGCGCTCGCCTGATGTGACGGGAACCGATCCGGCCGCCACGCTTTCGGCCTGGCAGTCAGTCGTCGCGGCGCGCGTGTCCGTCCGCCGGAGTTTCCGTCCGGCAATCTTGTTGTGAATGCTTTCGAGTGGGCCTGGTCCAGGGCGGCCCAGTCTTCGTTCGAGCGCGGAGAGCGGCGACAGTTCCCCGGAAAGGATCTGCAGGGCCCATGCGCTGTCGATTCGAGCCTGTGCCTCTTCGTTCGCTCCCGCAGCCTCGTCGCTGTCCAATCGCGCGCTCACGACGAACACCTTTCCGCTGAGCTCGCGCAGCTCGAGCACGTGACCCGACCGCTCCAGGTCCTGTTCCTCGGTGTCGAAGCGATGGACGAAATGGACGTCGTGCGCTGCTCGCGAGCCTTCGTCGCTGGGAGTCGGAGTCTCGGAATGGCCGTTGGCCGATTCGAGCCGCTCGATCAGCGATTCGACCGCTTTCAGCATCTGCGACCACGTCTCCTGCTGGCCCACTGAGCTGGTCTCTCCCTGAAGACGTGTGTCGAGCTCTTCCCAGACCTTTGCGAACGCCTCCGTAGCAGACTCCCGTGCAGCGAACATCGCCAGCGGCTTCCGGTGAACTGTCATCTGCTCGACGACGCTCGCGTAGGGGATTTGTGCACGCATGAAGATCTGCGGGTTTGCTGCCGACCATTCGGTGGCGTGCCGATGCAGCGTCTTTCGGCGATCGACCATGCTGAAGAACGCCGCGACCTTGCACCGTGTCTCTGAACGGTCGGCCCACTGGATCAGATGTGCGAGCGTTCGCAACGAGAGCACGGTGGGGATCGTGGGCACGATGATGGCATCAGCCGCTGCGAAGATCCCCTCGATCAACAGCGAGAAGCCTGCCGGGCAGTCGAGAAACACCACGTCGAAGTCGCGGCCGAGCGTCTCCAGAAGTGACGTCACCGAGCGTTCAGGTTTGCCAATCGAATCGAGAAGCCGCTCGAACTTCCGGTAGGCGAAGTCTGCCGGCAGTAAATGCAGGTTGTTGTAATCAGTCTCTCTGATGGCCGCGCCGAGCGCATGGCCGTCCTCGAGGCTCTTCTTGCCGAACCCTTCGACATGCGGCTGCACTCGGAACGCAAACGTTGCGGCTCCCTGTGGGTCGAGATCCCATAACAACGTCCGCGCTCCTGCTGCCGCGGCGAGATACGACAGGTTGACCGCGCCGGTTGTTTTCCCGACCCCGCCTTTCATGTTGTAGATGGCAACGGTCTTCATCGCGCTCGCTCCTCTGACTTCGATCGCCTGAACGCGCGCCGGCACGCCGTCCGTGTCTCAGGGGCCCGAAAGCGTTCGAGTGTCGCGACGACCTCGTCGCGCAACCGTTCCCGACGCTGGCAGCTCTGCTCGACAAGCCGCCCGAGCGCGAGCAGGGCGCCAGGCGGGCCACCAGCGGCGCCCAGCTCGAGCCCGCAGTTCAGCAGCCGCTTTTCCTGCACTTCGGCGTCGTTGAAGTCGCCGAGTACTCGCTGCAGCTTCTTCACGGCGCCAACGACGCACCCCAGATCGGCGGCATCGCAAAACGCTGGCGTGACGTCGATCAGATAGCGCAGCTTCTTCGCATCGATGCGGATTTCGTGGAGTCGCGCTGCCGATGTCTGGCCGTCGATGATCCTGGCGGTGTCGGCGATTCGTTGGCTCAGTCGCCACGCCCGCCTCGCAACGACATGTGCCAGACGGTCTCCCGCGTTGACCGCTTCGGGTGTGGTCAACACCGGCCGTTGCAGAAATGCCTTCCAGTCTGAAATGAGACGTCGATACCGCTGGCTGTCCAGCGCTTCGATGAGCCGGTCGTGTTCCTGCTGCTGGGCCTGAGTGAGGATCTCCCGCAGCACCTGCATGTCGGCAGCGGAAAATTCGGCGCCACGTTCTCTGAGTGCCAGGACGAGTACGTCCAGGTCGCGAGGCGCACCAGTCAAACGTCCGATCCACGAGAACTCCGTCGAGAAGTGCTCGACCGCCTCTGCTGGGAACACGCGTCGGATCTGACCGAGGAGCGAGCGCGTTCGCCTCACGGTCACACGAAAATCGTGGAGGAATTCCGTGTCCAGATTGGCGCGGAGGCCAGGTTCGTTGGCTTCGAGAATGCCGACGAGCGCCAGATGAATCTGCCGCGCTCCGATGTCTGCGCGGACCGTCGATGCGAGATCCACGCGAGGCGACGATACGTCGCCCCGCATCGGCGCGCCAGCCCCCGACAGCATCACGTCAAGCGAACCCTCAGGGCACGGCTGAACGCCGGGACGACTCTCGATCACCGGCACGAGTCGCGAATAGGTGTCCTCGTACCCGCGCAGTGCCGTCAATGTGACCATCGTCGGCAACGGGCGCCACGCAGCTCGTGGCGACGGCAGCCGGGCCTGGCCAGACGCAATCCGGAGACGTGCCACGGTCTTGCCGCGATCGTCGAGCACTTCGAGCAGCGATCCGTACTCCTCGGCGTCGGCCTGTTCGAGAAGCCGCCGCGGACCGATGACCGAGGCCAGCGTTTGCTGCAGTCGCCCGGTGGGAAAGTCCCACGCAAAATTCGCCGGCTGCTTCAACCGGACCTTCAAGTGGCTTGAAGTCCCGCGCGTCTGCCACGCCACCGTGGAGTCGTCGGCGCCGCCGCGCGTCAGGCGGGCGCCGGCCCGACGGACGCGCTCGTCGAAGGTGTCGAGGACGGTGAACCGGTGCCGGGCAATCGCATGATGCCGGGTCGGCAGGAGCGCCTGCAGGCTCCTCGTAATGGCCTCTCCTGAGACTTCTCGTGGAACGACGTAAACCGATTCGGTTGCGGCAGCCACACCGTGCTTCATTTCCGTCATCGCTCACGAGTTCAGTTGGACGTCGAGGTGATGGATCAGCCGCTGCAGTTCTTCGCGCAGACAGTCCGCTGCGTCGGGAATGCGCATCCAGCGTCGCCGCCGCACGTCATCCTCGAGCCAACGGTCCGCGACGTTCGTGACGCGCATGGCGAAAACATCAACCCGCCGGCGATCGTTACCCTTGACGTGGTGGTACCACCCGAGTGGTTTCCGCCACACCACGCCGCGCAGTCCGGCTTCTTCCTCGGCTTCCCGGATCGCCGCGTCGCGTGGCCGCTCGCCCTCGTACACAGACCCTTTCGGCACGATCCAGCCCTTCCCTCCGGACGTCGTCACGAGGGCCACCTCGACGCGCTCGTTGCGGATCCGATACGGGATCACGGCAGCCTGCTGAAGTACACGCGGCATCTGTCCTCCAGTCGCGGTTTCAGAACTGGGTGCTGGGAGCTCGGGTTCTGAGGGTTTGAACAGAAAGTAACAAAGTCGCGTTGGATGAACAAGAGGCTTCAATGAATGGTGAGTCGCCAAACGAGATTCGATGCAACTACATGAACGTGAGGGCGACGATGGCACGAGCACGAACGGTATCGGACGGTTCACCGTCTAAGCCGGCGTCCACCATGACTTCCTTCCTTCACGACCTCCGATATGCGGTCCGTTCGCTGTTCAGCAGTCCCGCTTTCGCGATCGTCGCCGCGCTGACGCTGGCGCTCGGGGTTGGCGCCAACACGGCGATCTTCAGCGTGCTGCAAGCGGTCGTCCTGCGCGACCTGCCGTACCACGATCCAGGCCGCATTGCGGTCATGTGGACGTGGAACCGGCAACAGAATCTTTCCGACGGTTCCTCCTACTTGAACTTCCGCGACTGGAAGGCGCAGAGCCGCGAGTTCGAGCAGATGGCCGCCTATCTGCGTCCCGAGTTCACCCGCGGGACGTTGACCAGTGACGGCGAACCAGAGCGCGTCAACGTCGGACTGGTCGGGCCGGATTTCTTCGAGCTGCTGGGCACGGCACCCATCGCTGGCCGCGCGTTCACCGCCGACGACTTCAAGGAACAGTCGACGGCCGTTCTCATCAGCTACGGCCTCTGGCAGCAGCGCTTCGGCGGCGATCCCAAGACAATCGGCCGGACGATTCAAGTGGACGGGGCCGGTGTGGAACTGATCGGAGTGATGCCCCCCGGCTTCGAGCTGCCGACCGCGGGGGTGCAGTTGTGGCGCCCGCTCTTCTTCGGATCGAACTGGCAGCAGCCAAACAGCCGCGGCGCGGACGCGTTGATCGTACTCGGTCGACTCAGGCCGGGCGCGACGATCACGTCGGCGCGAACCGAGATGGATGCCATTGCCGCGCGTCTGCGAACCGAGTACCCGACCAGCAACGCGAGCTTCGGCGTTACCACGGACGCGCTCGTGGACCGCGTGATCGGCCCCACGACGGAGCGGTCGCTCTGGCTCCTCTTTGGCTCCGTCGGATTCGTCCTCCTCATCGCGTGCGCCAACGTCGCGAATCTGATGCTCGCGCGGGTCACGGCCCGCAGTCGTGAGTTTTCGCTCCGAACAGCCCTCGGCGCGAGCCGGATGCGGCTCATCAGACAAGCGCTCGCGGAAAACGTCGTGCTGTCGCTGCTCGCCGGCACCATCGGCGGGCTCTTTGCCTGGCTCGGAATGCTTGCTCTTCGCACGTGGGCAGCCGGCGTGCTGCCCCGGGCCAACACGATCGTTCTCGATGCGCGCGTGTTGTCATTCGCGTTGATGGCATCGCTCGGCTGCGGACTGATTGCTGGTCTGCTGCCCGCGCTCCAACTATCGATTGGAAGCACGGCCAACGCGCTTCGCGACGCCGGGCCGCGCCTGCTCGGCGGACGCAGCGGAAGACGACTGCACCAGGGTCTAGTGGTGACAGAGATCGCGCTCGCGGTCATCCTGCTCTCGGGAGCGGGTTTGCTGATTCGCAGCTTGGTTCGCGTGCAGTCCACGGATCGTGGGTTCGATTCCGCGAACGTGCTCCTGCTCCAGATCGATCTACCCAGTACCTACAACGACCGTCCGAAGGTCGCGGCCTTCTTCACCGACGCCTTGCAGCGCATCCGCGCGCTGCCGGGAGTCTTCGCAGCGGGCGCCATCAGCGACTTCTTCATCCATCGGCAACCAGACTACCGGATCGCGCTCGAGGGGCAGCCGCCGCGGCGGCCGTCCGATGCGTCGCCGCCGCTCACCGAGGACAATGTGGTCCCCGGTTACTTCGAAGCAATGCGCATCCCGCTGCTGCGCGGTCGTCTGCTCGAGGAGCGCGACCTTGCGCCTAATGCCCCGCCCGTCGTGGTCATCAACGACGAGATGGCGCGCCGGTTCTGGCCGGGTGACGATCCGGTCGGCAAGCGGTTCAAGTACGGACTCGATCCGGCCGCGAATTTCCCGTGGAAGACCGTCGTCGGCGTCGTGGCAAACCAAAGGAGGCAGCGGCTCGACGAGGCCGCGATCCCGTACATGTTCCAACCGGGAGTAATTCCCCAGATGGACATCGCGGTGCGCACGACCGGCGACCCCGAAGCGCTGCGCGCGGCCATTCGCGATCAGTTGCAGGCGCTCGATCCCGCGGCGCCGCCTTACGGCATCGTCACCGTCGAACAGCGCATGCAGCAGAGCGTCGCACTGCGCCGTTTCCAGACGCTGATGCTCGCGACGCTGGCGGCCGTGGCACTGCTGCTGGCCGTGGTTGGCGCGTACGGCATCATTCATCGATCGGTCGCGTCGCGGACGCAGGAGATCGGCATCCGCACCGCACTCGGCGCGAGTGCCTCGTCGGTGTTGCGGATGGTGCTGGCGAGCGGTCTCTCGCTCGGCTTGATCGGGCTCGCGCTCGGTTTCGTGGGATCGCTGGCCCTCAGCCGCACGGTCGCGTCGTTTCTCTATCAAACGAGCCCGCTCGATCCGCTCACATACGTGGCCGTGACCGTTGTGTTGTTCGCGGTCACCGCCGCGGCGACGCTGACCCCGGCGCGTCGAGCCGCCCGCATCGACCCGATGGCGGCGCTGCGCGAACAATAGGCGCCGACGTCGCGACGCGTGGGCTTAAAGCGCGCGCGCTACTCCACGTCGCGGCTGCCTTGGTGATCTCAGCGGTCTTGCCATCGAGCCGCCGTGACAATTTCGGACAATTGCCCGTCTCGACGTGGGAGCGGCGCGTCCCAGCCGTGCTGTGAGGAACTTGCATGACAATCTGCTGTCCGCCGTGAGACATAACGACGACACTTCGCACCCGGCTCGATAGCGCGCACGATTCGAAAGTAAGCTGGCAGAATCGTGAGCTGATTATGAATAGAACCTCGATCGCGACAGCCGTGAGATGTCTTTCGTACGCCGGTGTGATGGCACTCGTGTCAATCCGGGCGGTTGCGCAAACGCCTGCGCCCCCCACCCGATCCGCTCTACCGCATGAGGCTGCGCCGGGTGCTTCCATCCTGGCCACGCCGATCGGGCATGAAGTGAACGTCAGCTTTGGCGGCTACCGCTATAACGAGCCCGGCACGCAAAGCATCTCGATTCACGGCGGCAAGATCGGGGGCGGGTACACGGGCACGCTGGCGCTCAACGAGCGCCAGCGCTGGTTTGCTCAGGCCGATGTCCGCGGCACGGTCGGTAACACCACATACGATGGCTGGTGTTCACCTTTTCTGATCACGCCCGACAGTTCCTCGCCAAACGGCTACGCGCTCGATATCGGTGATGCGTCGCCATGCAGCGAGGCCGGCGACAAAGACTGGTATGTGGAAGCCCGGGGTCTCGTCGGCAAAGATTTCATCGGCCACGCATGGGGCCTGTCGCCAGAAACCGGATTAGGCTTCCGCCACCTGTCGAACGGCATCGGCGGGGCCGCCGGATATCGCACCGACGACTACCTCTATCTTCCGCTCGGTCTCACCGCGCGCACCCGGGCTGCTTCGCACGGGCTCAGCTTCAACGTCGAATACGATCGCCTGCTCCATGGCTGGCAAACGACCCGCGATTCGTACCTGGGTGGCGGCGATATTCCACCAACGGCGACGGCGCCTGGTTTCACCATCGATGGCTTCAGCGATATCTCGTTCGCCCAGCATGAGGGGTGGGGCCTGCGCGCAAGCGGGAGATATCAGGTGACCAGGCACTGGTCGGTTGAGCCGTCGTATGTCCATTGGAGCATCAACTCCTCGCCGGTGAACTACGAGACGGCGACGTTTACAGTCAACGACGTGACGGCGGAACAGCAGCTCGGCGCCTACGAGCCCGTGAATACCACGAACGAGTTCGTCGTGAAACTCGGTTTCAGGTTCTGAAGAAGACACTGTTCGTCTAGCTGTCCTCGGACCGTGGTGAACTCGCCCTGGGAAACGGTGCGCTGTCGAAGTAGATGTCGAACGAGACGATCAAGCCATCCCGTACGCCGAACACCTCAGCCACATCGCAGGCGAACGGCCGCCCCGACGGCGGGTGCAGTTCGTAACGAGTCAGCGCGCAGGCTCGTGTGGCTTCGACGATCAGATCTTTGACGTCGACGGCACGAATCATCGAGTAGAAGCCTTTGGTCGCCTCGACGACTGCCGCTCGTCCGCTGATACGTCTCATCGGAGTGGTGAAGCTGGTGAAGACGACGTCATCGGATAGCGACGCGTCCCAGTTCCTCTTCTGCTGCAACGCGTCGAAGTAGCCCTGAACAATCTCTCTGGTTGTCATGTGTCGCTCCGTCGGACTTGCGCCTCACGCAGGCGCGAAGCCCATGCGTCGCCTCCGACGCGGTGATGAACGTAGAAGAGCCGGGTTGGATCGTACGTCGCCTTGATGCACCGCAGACGGTCACCTATCCTCGTGCGAAGCGTCTACGATGCGCCCCTTCCACCGCCCACTAGTTCAGCCGTTGAGATCTCCTCGGCCACGAATGCAGGCGAGGCACCGATCGGGCCAGCGTTTCCCATCCACGAGTCGAGGTTCGACATGGAGTTGCTCACACACTATTTTGCTTCTGACGCCTTCATGCCCCATGGGTATTGCTATCTGTGGAAGCCAGGCATGGTCTGGCTGCACGTCATCTCCGATTCGCTGATTGCCCTCGCGTATCTGTCGATTCCGCTCACGCTCGTCTACTTCGTTCGAAAGCGGCATGACCTCCCCTTTCACTGGATGTTTCTGTGCTTCGGCGCCTTCATCGTGTCCTGCGGTGCCACCCACGCCATGGAAGTGTGGAATCTGTGGCACGCGGACTACTGGTTTGCAGGGGCGGTGAAGGTTGTGACGGCCCTCGCGTCAGTCGCAACCGCGCTTCTGCTGATTCCGCTGGTTCCCGTGGCGCTCGCCATTCCAAGTCCGAGCGACCTCCGGCGATCGGAACAGAAGTTTCGCGGGCTTCTCGAGGCGGCCCCTGATGCGATTGTGATCGTCAACCAGCGAGGCGAAATTGCCCTCGTCAATGCACAGGCCGAACGGCTGTTCGGGTACCGTCGAGAGCAGCTGCTGAATCAGCCTATTGAGACTGTCATTCCGCAGCGCTTGCGGAGCAGCCACGTTGCCCGCCGCACCGGTTTCCTCACCGATCCGCGTGTGCGCGCGATGGGCGCGGGCCTGGAGCTGTTTGGCCTGCGCAAGGACGGGACTGAGTTTCCAGTGGAGATCAGTCTCAGCCCGCTTGAAACGCAGGAAGGAATTCTCGTCTCGAGTGCGATCCGCGACATCACGGTGCGCAAGCAGACGGAGGAGGCACTGGCCAGTGTCAACCGCCGGTTGATCGAGGCACAGGAGAAGGAACGTGCCCGCATTGCCAGAGACCTGCACGATCATACGAACCAGCGTCTCTCGCTCCTGGCCATCGGCTTGGAGGAAGTCAAACGAGAGCTGCCGACGCAGGCCTCGGTCGTGGGCGAACGGCTGGACGAATTGCGAGCGCAGACTATGGAGGTCTTGAGCGATCTCCAGGCCTTGTCGCACGAGTTGCACACCTCAAAACTGGAGTATGTCGGACTCGTTGCGGCGGCCCGCGGATTCTGCAGAGAGTTCAGCGAGCAGCGGAAACTGAAGGTCAACTTCGAGAGCCACGATCTTCCACTCATCCTCCCCTCCGACGTCTCGCTCTGTCTCTTCAGGGTTCTGCAGGAAGCCTTGCACAACGCGGCTCAACACAGTGGAGCCGCCGAGTTCGACGTCGCGTTGTGGGGCACGCCGCAAGAGATTCATCTCCGGGTTCGCGACGCCGGTGCGGGCTTCGACGTCGACGCCGCGAAAAAGGGTGAAGGGCTCGGCCTCGTCAGCATGCAAGAAAGGATGCAACTGGTCAAAGGCAGGTTGTCGATTGAGTCCCGCCCGCAACACGGTTCAACGATTCATGCCCGCGTGCCGTGTTGACGACAGAGATCTTGCCTTCAGTACTTCGCCGAACATATTCCGTCCCAGGATCGTCGACGCGGTCGCGAGCGCGCCCGACAACGCGCCCATCACGCCACACGTCCCGACGTCCTGGCCAGTCAGAAACAGATTGCCAACAGCCGTGCGAGGCCCGAGGTCGCGCGACTGAAAGCGCATCGGCGTGTGCGCGAGGCCGTACATCTCGCCATGTGGTGCACCCGCGAAGTGTTGCGTGGACAGCGGCGTCGAGAACTCCGAGCGTATGACCGCGCCAGAGACAGCCGGCACGTGCCGATACAGCTCGCGCAGAAGACGTTCGGCCAGTCGCGCCTTGATCGCCGCGTACGCATCGGGTCGTCGTTTCCAATCTGATCCGGCCCACTGCGCGAAGTGTTTATACGACACCGCCGTCAGGACTTCGATCGTGTGCCGATTGGAGTAGCGCGCCGCAAACGATGGATCCTTCGCAGATGGAAAAGAGATGTACAGAAACGGGAATGGGGCCTCGAGGTCTCGGTCGAAGGCCGACAGATTGCCATCGAAATCAAGACTCGGGTGGATCCACAGGTTTGCGGCATCCAGCGTCGGCGCCGCAGAGGGGAACGTCGCCCCGACATAGAGACACAGATGTCCACCCGCGGGGGGGAGACGTCTTGTCCGCTCTGCAGCGCGTCTTGCCGCCTCCGGCGCACCATCCCCTAACAAGCGATCCATCGTCGTCCGAATTCCGGCGTCGCTGACGATGAGATTCGCGCGGAACTCCCGGCCATCGGCCATACGAACGCCAACGGCGCGGACACCATCGACCAGGATTCGGTCGACCTCGGCGCTCACCGCCACGGTCCCTCCGGATCGCTCGATGACGGGGAGCACTCCTGCGGCGATTTGGCTCGCGCCGCCGATCGGATACGCGGCACCGTCGAAATAGTGCTCGGCGATCACGGCGTGCATGCCAAAGCTGCTCTGCCCGGGCGGAAGGCCATAGTCACCCCATTGAGCAGTCAGCACTCCTCTCAGCTCTCGACTGGCTCCAAGAGCATCCAAGACGTCAGCCGTCGTTCGCCTCGCAAATTTCAAGAACGGCGCGCGCAGACCGCGGCCGAAAATGCTGCCCAGGAAACGGGGCAGTGATTTCTCGACGTAGTAAAACGGAACACGCTGCACACACTGCTGGATCGTCGTGAAGTAGCGATCGATCGCAGTCCGCTCACGAGGGAAGGTCTGGACGAGCGCCTCACGCAGACGATCCCGGCCACTCACGTAGTCGAAGCGGAGCCCGTCGATGTTCACACGGTCGTAGACATCGGGCATCGCGTTCCACACGAGACGGCCTTCAGTCAAGTACTCAAAAAGGGCGTGCGCCGGCGAGCCCGGCTTGTGGACCTGGCCGACGTAGTGCACGCCCACGTCCCACTCGAAGCCGGGACGATGGAATACATGAGTGAATCCACCGGCCGTGTAGTGCTTCTCCAGGACCAGCACGCGCCGGTGGGCCGCCTTGGCCAGGAAGGCGGCGATCCCGAGTCCGCCGATACCCGAGCCGATCACGATGGCATCAAATGATCCGCTGCTGCGCAGTTGGTTGTAGGGTGTGCCGACAAAGCGACTCGTCATCTCCCGACGTTCCTCGCTCGAGTGTCCGCGATGTCATCACGTCGGCGGGGTCCTGATTCCTTCCAACCCACGGTCACGGGAATGAGAAAGGTGAGCGCGTAGTACAGATACACATCTAACTTGTAGTAACCATCGGCCGGCTTCAAGGCCTTGACGATGAAGAGGTAGACGAGTGGTCGGCTCATCGCACGTCCCTCTTTCCATCACCGGATTCCGCAGTTGCGAACGCAGGAATCCTGCCGGAGTCAGATGCGAGAAATGGCCGGTCATTCGGGGGCCGACGTTCCATCAGTCGCGAGGAAAAACCAACGTGATGGTGAATTTCGCGCAGTTGCGACTCGCGCCGGATGCGTGAGCGTGCCGTCCAGAAGCGTGGGTTTTTGACCTCCTTCGTTCAATGCGCCACCAAACCCGCCTTCAGTTCTTCAAGGGGCTGTTCGATGGCCGCGGCATGATATGGAGCGAACGCACCGTCACGACGGAAGCGGCGTACGGCACCTGCGTCGGGCAGCGCATGTGCGGGGATCGTGATGACCTGAGCGGATCACGGCTGTTCTTCCTGATCGACTGGAACCCGTGCGCGAAAGCGCCTGTCTCGATTCGTCAAGAAGAGCGACTCGATCGCCGCGTTGCGCTGGGCTGCGGATCTCGAATACGGGCATCGCGCGTTTCTCGAAGCCGGCGGCGAACGGTTGATTGACAGCGCGCTGGAACGCACCGCTGCCGGACAGCTGCGATATGGAGCCAGACTCGACGAAGTACTGGGCAACAGGCCGCGCTCGCGTTTCTGCAAGCCGTACTGCGCATCACGAGCGAAGGGATGCAACAACGTCCGCTCTGTACCAACGACGCGGGCGCGCCTACCGTTACTTCAACGAAAGCTGGCTGCTCGCGGTCGCGTCGATGGACCTGGCCAACCGTGCACTGATGAAGCACGAGCCGTTCGCGACGGCGTCCATTGCGAAGAACAGTTCGCGTCCGGCCTCCGACTTCAGGAGGTAGCCGCCGGCCGCGGTCGCCAACGCCGCGTCGACGATGTCGGGGGACTGATGTTCGCTGACGAAGAGGATTCTGGAGTCACGGTGAAGCGAGAGGATTTGTCGAGCTGCCTGGATGCCGTCAAGTCGCGGCAACCCGATATCGAGCAGAATGAGATCCAGTTCGAGCGCCTGAGCTTTCTGAACCGCCTCGACCCCATCCACGGCTTCGCCGACGATTCGCCAATGAGGAGATGTCTGGATGGCTGAACGAATGTGGCGTCGCCAAGGTTCGTAGTCGTCGACGACCAGAACCCGGTACACGACTGACCTGCCGCTTGGTATTTCCAAGGGTGCATCTTGAGGGAGACAGCCACGACGAGTCAACCTCTCGCGTCACGATCGTTCTTTACAATGATTTTCTACGACGGGCCAACAGCCGCCCGTGCCCGCTGCCATCCGGGACGATCAGATCGAGCGAGTCTCCCGCGATGGTTCCCGTGTGATCGGATAGGGCTTCAGGTTCTTCCGGGTCACTTCGGCGACCCACTCGCCGGTGAGATCCACGGGACGAGCCGGCAGCGCTTCGCCTGTGGTTGTCGCGAGCACCTCTGCGACGAATCGCTTCAGGCTCTTGTAGAGCGGCGCGTTGCGGTCGGGCGGCTTGCAGATGCTGACGTGGTCCTCATCCAGCGGATCGCGACCTCGCCCGGCACGTGCGGCTCGGCGCTCGTCTGATCGACCACGAGGAGGCCCTTCGGGAGCGAGAGTCCGGTGCGATAGTGTTGGATGCATGCCGATCAAGTCGATTCGTGCGTGGTTGGGTCTCGAGACACCGAACGAGCCTGAATTCGCGCCGCTTCGTGCGACGCTCGAGGCGCTGGACCATCTCGAGCCAGACCGTGCCCGTTTTCTGGCCGCGTTCGCCTATCTGCTCGGGCGTGTCGCGAACGCCGACCTGAACGTGTCGCCGGATGAGACGCGTGCCATGGAGGGGCTTGTCCGGGATCAGGGGCAGCTCTCACAGGAACAGGCGATGGTCGTCGTTCAACTGGCGAAGACAAGCAATCTGCTGTTTGGTGGATCGGCGAATTACCTCGTGGCCAGGCAGTTTTCAGCGTTGGCTACTTACGAGCAGAAGCTGGCCTTGATGCGATGCCTCTTCACTGTGTCGGCGACGGATGACGCGATCTCGATGGCCGAGGAGGGCGAAATCCACCGGATTGCCACAGAGCTTCGCATCGAGCAGAAGGATCTGGTGGCACTGCGCCTGTTGCACAAGCGGCACCTCCCGGGCATGTCTCGCGAGTAGCACCCCGACACTTAGGGCGCATTTCATATAAGGACCAGGTTAGGTCTTCGCCTGCTGCGAGCGGAGGCGATCGGCCATCGCCTCGATCCTCACGATCGTCTCGAAGTTGTCCGGCGTGACGTCATCGTCAGGCACACGGACTCCGGCGCGTTCCTCCAGGAACAATACGATCTGCATCAATCCCATGGAGTCGATCAGGCCATCCTCGATGAGGGCGGTCGTGTCTCCGACCGTGATTCGTCGATCGTCACCAAGCAGGTTCTTTTCGATGAACGTGGCGAGTTCCTGTTTCAGCATGGCTATGTCTCGACCTTCTCGCGGAGCGAGGCGAGGAGTGCCTGGCGGTCGGTCTTGCCGGTTGAAGTCTTGGGCAGCTCGTTCAGTACCTCGAACGATTCCGGAACCATGTAGACCGGCAGCCGTCCCAGACAGAACGATGGGAGATCGTCCGATTCGAGCGATTGTCCGTCATGGGGCGCCACAAACGCCCGGAGTCGCGCCCCGACTTCGTCGTCGGGAACGGGAATGACTGCCGCTTCCCTGACCTTGTCGTGCTGGTGCAGCACCTGTTCGATCTCGCCGGGCTCGATTCGATACCCTCGCGACTTGACCATGAGGTCCCGACGCCCGACGAAGGAGTAGTTGCCATCGCGCTCCTGCCGGACGATGTCTCCAGTCCTGTAGATGCGATCGGTGAAAGCGGTTTGGAACGGGTTGCTGCCGAGGACCTGCGAGGATTTCTCGGGGAGGCCCCAGTAGCCGGCCATCACCGTGCCGCCGCGCACCAGCAGTTCGCCTTCCTCGCCCACGTCAGCGATCCGCCCGTCGGCGCTCACCGCAAACACTTCGGTGTTCGCGCAGGCGATGCCGATTGGAATGGATGTCGCGCACGGATCGAGATCGCGGGGAACATGGAAATACGTACAGACGTTGGTTTCGGTCGGTCCGTAAAGGTTGAAGAACTCGGCTCCCGACAGGATGCCCATGACGTCTCGAAGGTACTTCTGAGGAAAGACCTCGCCGGCAAACAGCACGACGCGCAGGTCCGGGTACTCCAGGTTGCGCAGGCGCCCGTGTAGCAGCATGCGTACGAGCGCCGACGGAACCGAGTACCAGATGCTGATGCGCTGCGCCTTGATCCACTTCGTCAGCTCGGTCGGGAAGATCGAGACCTGGTCCGGAACCATGACGACGCATGCCCCGGCGGTGAGGGCGGCATAGACGTCGAGCACGGACAGATCGAAATGAAGCGGCGCGTGGCTGGACAGCCGATCTTGCGGGCGAACCGCAAACGTCTCCACTGCCCAATCGACGAAAGTCAACGCATTCCGATGCGTGATGATCACGCCTTTCGGTGTTCCCGTGGATCCGGATGTGTAGAGCAGATACGCAGGATCGGTCTCGACAGCAGCGGTCGGTGCGCATGGCGCGGCGGCACCAAGGTCCTGCCACGCGCATTGTTCGACCCACCCACTGCTGGACGACCGGTCACGATCGACGACGATGGCCAGTTTCAAAGACGGGAGGGACGCAGAATGCTCATGCAGCGACTCGAGGTGATCGTCGCTCGCGACCACGGCGGAAACGGCGCAGTCGCTGAGAATATACGCCGCTCTGAGCGCAGGTCCGTGGGGATCGATTGGGACGTACACCGCCCCCGCTTTCGAGATCCCGAGCATCGCGACCAGACTCTTGTGCGTCTTCGGCATGTACAGTCCGACGCGATGCCCGCGGCCGATGCCTGCAGCGGAGAGCGTGGCAGCCACAGCGTCACTGAGAGCGTCGAGCTCGCGGTATGTGAGGGTGTCATTCCGCCATTGGACGGCGGACCTGTCGGGACATGCCTTCGCGGAATGTCGGAAACCGTGCCAGAGGAGAAAACTCATGGAACCGACTCGGCGAACCGTACCAATTACGTGCCGGGCGACAGGCCAAGATGCCGAGCGACGATGAGGCGCTGGATTTCAGAAGTGCCGGAATAGAGCCGGGAGGCGACGTTGTCGCGCAGGTGACGTTCGACGTTGTATTCGCGCATGTAGCCATAGCCTCCGTGAATCTGGATCGCATCGAGCGCTGATGCGACGGCCGCTTCGCTGATCGTGAGCTTCGCGATGGCGCCCTCGAGCGCGTTCGGCTCCCCGCACCCGTGCGCCCACGCGGCGCGATACAGCATCATGCGGCAGGTTTCGAGCCTCACCTTCATATCGGCGAGCTTGCCCGCGATCAGCTGGTAGCTGCCGATGGGCTTGCCGAACTGCTTTCGAGTCTTCGCGTACTCGACACATGTTTCGAGCTCATGCTCCATCGCGCCGACGGTGCTGCCGAGGATGCAGCTTCGTTCCCACGCCATCGAGTGGTTGAAGATCGCGGCGCCCTGTCCCGCCTTCCCGAGCCGATTCTCGACCGGGATCTCGCAGTCTTCGAGGAACACTTCCGCGGTCGGCGACGTGGTGAGCCCGAGCTTGTCCAGCTTCTGTCCGACAGTGAGGCCCTTCGTTCCTTTCTCGACAAGGAAACCGGTGATCCCCCACATGCCCTTGCGCGGGTCAACCGTGGCAAAGACGAGGAAGAGATCGCCGACGGGCGCGTTGGTGACGAAGGTCTTCGAGCCATTGAGCACGTAGCGGTCGCCTCGGGGATCGGCGGTGGTGCGCAGGGAAAACGCGTCGGTGCCGGTCTGCGGTTCGGTCATCGCGTGCGCGCCGATGAGTGTCCCGTCGCACAGTCGCGGCAGGTATCGCGTCTTCTGCCCGGGCGTGCCAAAGCGCAACAGCGGCGTTTCTATCGCCCACATGTGGGCATGCAGACAGAAGAGCAATCCCTGATCGAGGCAGGCGTATCCGAGCGCCTCCATCACGAGCATGGTCGTCATCACGTCATAACCAGCGCCGCCGAACTCCTCCGGCATGGGCATGCCCTGGACGCCGAATCTCGCGCACTGCCGCCACAGCTCGCGTGAAAACTCGCCGGCCCGCTCGCGGGCGTGAAAATCGGCATTCAGCGTCTGGCGCGCGAACGCAATCGCGCCGGCGCGAAGTTCCCGTTGCTGTTCATTCCAGCTGAAATCCATCGCGATCCGCGTCAGGACCTAGCGGGTCGATTCCGGCACCGAGCCGGGGCTGCTGACCGCTGACTTTGAACGGACGCGCCAGACCACGCGCGCAGGGTTCCCGAAGACCACACAGTCCGCGGGTACGTTCGACGCGACGACTGCGCCGGCGCCCACGACTGCGTTGGCGCCGATGCGCACGCCTTTGAGCACAATCGAACCAGCACCGATCCAGCTATTGATGCCGATATAGACAGGCTTCGAGCGGCCGGCAGTGTTGTACCTCGGACGAGCGGAGACCTCGATCGAATGGAAATCGGAGTCCATGATCAACGCCTCGGCCAGTCCCGCATCGTCGCCGACTTCGATCCGCGTCACGCAGCCGAGTCTCGTTCGAGTGAGCATCACTCGATTGCCGAACCTGATGACGGCATCAGGTGAATGCGTGTACGGCGTGGTCGGGCGGAGCCGCGTCGACATGACCGTGCAGAAGTCGCCGAATTCCACCCGGCCGGGACCGCGAATGTCCAATGGTCCCGTCACCCGGAAGAACCGTCCGATTACCACGCGCCGGCCAAGGAGTTTGAATTTCCACCGGTAGTACTGTCCCCGCAGCAAGCCGCGGACGACATCGAAGGCCAGACGCGGGTTGGCCAAGGTCCGGCGGAGAGCGTATTCGAGACTGAGGCCGCCTGATGAGGCCTCGCTCGACGAACGGGACAAGGGTTCATCGCGTTCGGCGCGCGGACGAGAGAACGGACTTGCGTGATGTTCTGAAGACCAGTCGTGTGACACGCTGTTCGCCACCTCCGACACAGCCGTGCATCAACCCCGCCCCGGCGCGGATCATCGCGCCCTGGCACAGGCCAGTCGACTGCGATTGCTTGCACGATCCGCTCCGTCGACGTACGGAGATCACAGGATGAGCTGGGACACGTGCATGACGGACCAACGCGCGTCAGCACTTGCCGCGAACGATCCGGCGCGTTCATCGGCGCGTCGCTCGTGCTCATATTCGTGAGTGCTCGCGATATGCGACGCCAGGATCCCGGAGATTCCGTACAAGAAAAGAGCGATTGGGACACCTTAAGGTAGCCTCTACGTTTGGTCGAATGCGTACTCGGTCTCGCAATCGAGATCGTCCTCGGCCCACGGAGGGGGTCGCGTCACGAACCGTCCATCGGGAAGGCAGGTCGATGTAAAGCCTGTGATACATGAGAGACGACCGTCCTGCACGTAGGTACGTGCAGCGGTCAACGGAAGCACGGCCAACCCGTCACGTGATCGACGCCGTGGGGCAACCGTGTGCACGACTCCGGAACATTCGCAGCCGCTGCGTTCGTCCGACCGCGTCGGGTGCGCCGCATTGGTTGATGCGTTCTGGACACGCCTTCACGCTGGTGCCTGAGCTTTGCTGTCGGAGACCTTACACTAGAGGAGGCATGACGACACCTCGATGCCAACACTGAGACGCCCGGACCCGCTGTGGTACATGGACGCCGTGTTCTACCAGCTCCACGTCAAGTCGTTCGCAGACAGCAACGGTGACGGCGTCGGCGATTTCCCCGGACTCACGTCGAAGCTCGATCACCTCGCGTCACTCGGCGTGGACTGCCTGTGGCTCCAGCCCATGTACCCGTCGCCGTTCAAGGACGACGGGTACGACATCTCGGACTACACCAACGTGCATCCGAGCTACGGCACGCTGAAGGACTTCGAGCTCTTTCTCCATGAAGCGCACAACCGCGGTCTGCGCGTCATCATCGAGCTGGTGTTGAATCACACGTCGGATCAGCACGTGTGGTTCCAGGAAGCGCGCAGTGCCACAGACAATCCGCGCCGTGATTGGTACGTGTGGAGTGACACCGACGAGAAGTATCGCGGCGTGCGAATCATCTTCATCGACACCGAGCTGTCGAACTGGGCATGGGACCCGGTCTCGAAGGCATATTACTGGCACCGGTTCTTCAGTCATCAACCCGATCTCAACTACGACAATCCCGCGGTCCGCGAAGAGATCTGGAACGTGATGAAGTTCTGGCTCGACCTCGGGGTCGACGGGTTTCGCGTCGATGCCGTGCCCTATCTCGTCGAGCGCGAAGGCACGTCATGCGAGAACCTGCCGGAAACGCACGCCATTCTGAAGGATCTGCGCACCCGTCTCGACGCGCATTTCAACGACAAGGTACTGCTGGCCGAAGCGAACATGTGGCCGGAGGACGTCGGCCCCTATTTTGGGAACGGCGACGAATTCCACATGTCGTTCCACTTTCCGATCATGCCGCGGATGTTCATGGCCGTCCGGCTCGAGGATCGCAAGCCGCTCATCGACATCATCGAACGCACGCCGCCGATTCCCGAGGGATGTCAGTGGGGTCTGTTCCTGCGCAACCACGACGAACTGACGCTCGAGATGGTGACCGAGTTCGAGCGGCAGTACATGCTGGACGAGTATGCGAAGGACCCGCGGGCGCGTATCAACCTTGGCATCAGGCGACGGCTGGCGCCGCTCATGGACGGCGA
This sequence comes from Vicinamibacterales bacterium, assembly GCA_036407095.1. Classification (GTDB taxonomy): domain Bacteria; phylum Acidobacteriota; class Vicinamibacteria; order Vicinamibacterales; family UBA2999; genus Gp6-AA40. The sequence goes on from DASWZV010000065.1 coordinate 51,108, forward strand.
TCGCCGTCGGGTCGAGCTCATGAGCGCCCTGTTGATGTCGCTGCCCGGCAGTCCCATCCTCTATTACGGCGACGAGATCGGCATGGGCGATAACGTCTTCCTCGGCGATCGCAACAGCGTGCGCACACCGATGCAGTGGAACGGCGGCGTCAATGGCGGCTTCTCGACGGCCGACCCCGAGCGTCTCTGGCTGCCGCTCATCTCGAATGCCGTGTACGGATACCAGTCGATCAACGTGGCGTCTCAGGAACGGAATCCGACGTCGCTCCTGAACTGGACGCGGCGTCTCATCGAAGTGCGTCGCTCGACGCGCGCGTTCGGTCGCGGATCGATCGAGTTCGTCAGGCCAGCCAACCATCGGGTGCTGGCGTTCACGCGAACCCTGAATCGCGAAACGATATTGGTGGTCAGCAATCTGGCGGGCACGGCACAAGCGGTCGAGCTCGAGCTCGCGGGGCTCGCCGGCGCCATCCCGATCGAGATGTTCGGTCACAGCGTCTTTCCGCGCATCGGACGCGAGCCGTACATCATGATGATGGGGCCATACGACTTCTACTGGTTCCGGCTGCGCTGGCTGTAGGCGCGGCCTTCGCGCGGCAGGCACCCGAACGGTGCCGGGCGGCGCCGAGCATCGTGGAGCACGAGAGCACACTTTCTGACGCGTTACTTCGTCAGCTGATTGCCGTGGGCCAGGTGGACATCCTGGTCGGGCTGCCGACGTTGAACAACGCCGCGACCATCGTCGACGTCCTCCGGGCCGTCCACCAGTCGTTCACGCGCGACTTCCCACGACTGCGCACGGTCATGATCAACTCCGATGGCGGCTCGACCGACGGCACGCCGGATCTCGTTCGCTCCGCGTCATTTCTCGAGTCGGAGATGGTGCAGACGTCGCATCCGCTGCGGACGCTGCATCGGGTCATGGCGCCGTATCACGGCCTGCCGGGCAAACACACCGCGTTGCGCGCCATCTTCGCGGCCAGCGAGTTGACGCAGGCGAAGGTCGTGGCGGTGATCGATCCGAGCGGCCCCGCAACCACCGCAGAGCGCGTGACCGAGCTGATCGCGATCATCGCGGAATCGAAAGTCGAGTTCCTGACGCCGCGTTACCGGCGGCATCCGCGCGACGGCGTGCTCATCACCCAGCTGGTCCGCCCGCTCGTGCGCACGCTGTACGCGATTGGCCTCGACGAGCCGCTCGGCGTCGAGTTCGGCTGCTCCGGACGCTTCGCGTCGCACTGCCTCGAGCAGGAGATCTGGAACTACGAGTCGGCGCGGTTCGCGATCGATCTGTGGCTGCGCACCGAGGCCGCCACGCAGCGGTTCAGCGTCGGCCAGATCTGGCGTCCTGCATCGTCGCCAGCACCAGGGAGCGTCACGCTCCGCGAAGTCATTCACCAGGTCGTGTTGTCGCTCGTCGAGAGCATGCGGGCGCACGAATCGTTCTGGCTGACCGCCAACAACTTCACCGAGCTTCCGACGTGGGGCAACGATCCGGCGACCGCATCGGACCCGGCGCCATGGGATTTCCAGAGCCTTGCGGAGCAGGCCCGGCACGACATCACCGAGATCACGCCGCTGCTCAAGGAGGTTCTGGAGCCGGGCGTGGGTGCGGGTGTCGTCGCCATCGCCAACGGTTCGAAGCCCCGGTTCGATGACGAATTATGGGTGAGGACGGTCTACGGATTTGCCGCCGCGATCCGGCACGGCCGGGTGAGCCTCGATCACCTGGCCGACATGTTCGCCCCCGTCTACATGTGGCGCGCGGCCGCATTCATGGCACAGACCGTCAGAGAAAGGCCCGCGACGGTTCAAAAGCGGCTCGACTCCCTCTGCGATACCTTCCTGCGGTTGAAGCCGGCACTCGTTGCCAGTTGGTCGGATGAAACTGTGAGGTCCCGATGATTCAAGAAATCGCGGATGCGCTCGCTCAGTCCTGGCATAACTTCGCCACCGCGTTCGTCCTGTTCGTCCCTCGTCTCGTCGCCGCGACGATCATCTTCGCCGTCGGATTCGTCGTCGCACTCGTGGCGAGACGTGTGATCCAGCGCGGTCTCACCTGGCTGCAGTTCGATCGGCTGTCGATGCGCAGCGGTGCGAGCGAGATGCTGCGTACCGCTGACATGCCGGCCGCCGAGGTCCTCATCGCCAAGGTCATCTTCTGGATCGTGTGGCTTGGCTTCATGGTGTCGGCAGTCGACACGCTCCAGTTCGGGCCGTTTCGCGGACTCGTCGAGGAGTTCTTCCGGCTGGTGCCGCGCTTCCTGGTGGCGCTGCTCGTGCTGGTGCTCGGATTTCTCGTCGCCAACTTCCTGTGGCGGGCGACGCTGCTCGCGTCGGTGAACGCGGGACTGCCGGGGGCGCGGCTGTTGAGCGGCTCCTTGCGCGTCCTGGTCATCGCGCTCGGTGTCGTCATGGCGCTCGAGCAGATCGGACTCGCCACCTCGGTCGTACTGACTGCGTTCGCGATCACGTTCGGCGCCCTGATGCTGGGCCTGGCGATCGCCTTCGGACTCGGCGGGCAGGAGGCGGCCAAAGAACTGCTCGAAGAACAGCTCCGTTCCAAGCGGGAACGTAGCAGCGACGCCGCACCGCACCTGTAATCCGCCTCCGCCGAAGGCTTCGGCGAGACAGGGTCTTATGCGTCGTTCGAGTGGCGTGCTGCTGCATCCGACGTCGCTGCCAGGCGGCGTCGGTATCGGCGATCTCGGGCCCAGCGCCTTTGCATTCGTGGACAGTCTTGCAGCGGCACGCCAGCGCCTCTGGCAGGTATTGCCGCTCGGACCCACCGGCTACGGCGATTCGCCGTATCAATGTTTCTCTGCGTTCGCGGGCAACCCGCTGCTCGTCAGCCCCGAGCGATTGATCGAAAGCGGGTTGCTCACCGAGTCGGACGCCGGCGGGCTCCCGCCCGAACCGGCACCACGTTCCGGGAACGTCGACTTTCCCTCTGTCATTGCCCATCGACGTGCGATCTGGCCGATTGTCCGCGATCGCTTCGACGCCGACGGCTCCACGCCAATGCACGATCGATTCGATCGCTTCTGCAGTGCGCAGGCAGGCTGGCTGGACGACTACGCGTTGTTCATGGCCGTCAAGGAGGCGCACGCGGACGCCCCGTGGATCGAATGGGAGCCCGACATCGCCAGGAAGTATCCATCGGCGGTGGCGCGCTGGTCGGCGCAGTGCAGCGCCGAGATCAGGATGCACAAGGTGGTTCAGTTCCTCTTCTTCGAGCAGTGGGCGCGTTTACGTGACGCGTGCCACGCGCGCGACATCGAGATCATGGGCGACCTGCCCATCTTCGTCGCGCATGACAGTGCCGATGTCTGGGCGCATCGCGAGTTGTTCCAGCTCGATGAACACGGCGACCCGACAGTGCTCACGGGCGTGCCGCCAGACTACTTCAGCGCCGCCGGTCAGCTGTGGGGCAACCCACACTATCGGTGGGACGTCCTGCACGAGACCGGATATGCGTGGTGGATCGATCGATTCCGCGCGCTGCTCACGCTCGTCGATCGCATTCGCGTCGATCACTTCCGCGGATTCGAGGCATCGTGGGAAATACCGGCGGGCGCGACGACCGCCGTGCGTGGCCGATGGGTGAAGGGGCCTGGCGCATCACTCTTCGAGGCGGTCCGCGGAGCCCTGAAGCTCGATCGCCTGCCGCTCGTGGCCGAGAACCTTGGAGTCATCACGCCCGAAGTCGAGACGCTGCGCCAGCGATTCGATCTTCCCGGGATGGCGATTCTCCAGTTTGGGTTCGGCACCGATCCGCAGGCACCCACGTTCCGGCCGCACAACTATCGTCGCGATCTGGTCGTGTACACCGGCACTCACGACAACGACACGATCGTCGGGTGGTGGACAGGTGACAGCGGGCACAGCACTCGTTCGGAGGTGGAGATCGCAGAGGAACGCGACTACGCGCGGCGCTATCTCGATCTCGACGGTCGCGAGGTCCACTGGGCCTTCGTGCGCGCGGTTCTCGCATCGGTCGCGGAAACGGCAATCGTACCGGTGCCGGATCTGCTTGGTCTGGGCAGCGAAGCACGGCTGAATCGACCAGGCACCGCCAGCGGCAACTGGCGTTGGCGAATACGCGAAGGGGAACTGACCGCCGAGGTGATGCAGAGACTCGGCATGTTGACCGAGACGTACGAGCGCGCGTGACCGACCAGAGCGCGCACGCTTCGGTGTAACGCGCGTCCTTGGTCCTTCGTGCTTGGTTCTTCGTGTGACCAAGTCCCAAGGACGAGGGATGGCAGCTACACGGAAACGAAAACTGCTCTCTAGATTAGGCCGCCTGCGGACGCAGCATGCGGCGCCACAGTAGGAACGCTGACGCGATCGTCCCTGCGCACGCCACCAGGACGAGCATCATCACCCCGCGCTGCAATTGGTCCGACTGGAGGACCTGCAGCACGCGATCGCCGTAGTGCCTGGCCAGCACTGCCTCGGTACCGAAGCGAATCAGCCGCATCACTCCGAACACCAGGAAGAACCGCCATCGATCGAAGTCCAGTGCACCGCACGTCAACACGAACGGCGTCAATGGAAACGGCGGTGGCATGACGGCGGCAGCCGCCAGGGCACCGGCGCCGCTCTTCTCCAGGCGTTTCTTCATGCGCTCGAGGTGGCTCGGCGATACCAGCCGCGTCAAGCCCGCACCTCCCGCACTGTGTCCCACCCAGTACGTCAACGCGGCGCCGACAAGCGAGCCCGCTGTCACGAGTGGCGGAAATATCCAGAAGATCCCGCCATACTTCGAGGCGAGCACGATCACGAGCGCATCAACTCCAAATGGCACAACACCCACCAAAGAGACGAGTCAGCTCTCGCCAGGGAACGACGCCCATTAGGAGATCGACCGTCGAAGAGGAACCACCGCAAGGCCGCAAAAAAACCCGATGCCGCGAGCGCGACCGTTCCGCACCTTCGCAATGTCGATGCCACGTGAAGACTCCCTGAAAATCTGTGTGCCGCGATGCGCGAAAGAGGCACGCAGCGAGCACAAGGAAGTGTTTTTGACCCGGTTACACGGTGCCGCCGATGCCGCGATGCTGCGCGACCCCCCACCACGGATTGAAGCTGGAAGGAGCGAGCTCATCGTGCGCCGGTCGACTGCTGGACCACGCGCGAGTACCTTTGAAGACATTCTTCAAAGGCGAGGCGATGTCGTGCAACGCCGCATCATTGGATTCCATCAGGACGAGGAGCAGCACTGGGTTGCCGATCTCGAGTGCGGCCACACCCAGCACGTCAGACATGATCCCCCGTGGCAGATCCGGCCCTGGGTCCTGTCGGAGAAATCACGCGCCGGATTCATCGGTGTGACGCTCAACTGCGTGAAGTGCGACGCCCTTCCCGAGGGAAACGCACGCTGAGATTGTCGGTCTCATGGCGGGCGGACATTCGAAGCCAAAAATCTCGCGCCCGCCCAAAAAAAAGAGACCGGCGTGTCGATTTGCGGGGTCGCCGTCCGACGTCTCAATGAGAGCGACGATTTTGGGCCACTCGGCCGCAAGGAGTAAAGACGATGCGATTTCTATCGGTTTACAAGACGGTTGAACGCAGTACCCCGCCGACGCGTGAAGAGATCGACCGGATGGGACAGCTTATCGAGGAAGGGATGAAGTCGGGTTGGCTGGTGTCGACCGAGGGGTGCCTGCCGAGCGCCAAAGGTGCGAGAGTGCAGAGGACAGGCACGAAAGTCACGGTCACTGACGGACCCTTTGCCGAGGCGAAGGAGCTGATCGGCGGATTCGCGATCCTGGAGGCGAAATCGAAGGAAGAGGCGATCGCGCTAACCAAACGGTTTCTCGAAGTGGCAGGCGAAGGCGAGTGCGAAATCCGGCAGCTCTTCACGGCTGAGGGCGCAAAGGGCGGCGACACCGCCGCTCGTCACACAGAGCTCAGCGAGCAGTACGCGCAGCGCTGATCGTCTGTTGTTCCTGCAGACACGCAGGTGTCAGTGTTTCCAGGCGAACCCCAGCGGCCGCCCCGTTTCGAGGTACGTCTTGACGCTGCTCAGGATTTCGGGCCACGCTCGCGCACAGCCGGCCATCAGCTGGCTGCCGTCGGCGAACCCCGACTGCGTGAGGCGAAGTTGCACGACCTGAGAGCCCGGTGCCGTCGGCGAGGCCGGCGGCCCGATCTCGACGGTGACGTCAGTCGCCGGCTCGTTGATGCCGATCACGTCGAACGTGTACGAGAGCACACGCGGAGGCTCGCTGCGCCGGACCTCTCCCCTCCACAAGACTCTGCCGGACTCGTCGACCTCGCTGACGGGTGCACCTTTCGTCCACGTCGATTCGATCCGGCCCCAATTCTTCGCGAGCGCCTCGGCGCTCGTCATCGCGTTCCAGAGCTGCTCCGATGTCGCAGCCACATGGATGACGTAGGTAATGGCGGCGTTGCTCATGCGTGAATCGTGATGCAAGGAACGCAGCACTTTCGGTCACAGCGCTGATTTGTCTTCCGACTCCGACGATCCGATTCCAGTGATGCGCCCCTCACGCGAAATCGGCAGCCGAACACCAGGGATTGGTCACTCGAATATCAGCGTCCGGCGCCACCCATCGCTGCGGCGCGCGGTGAACGGGACTTCAAGAATCCGCTTGCCCATGCTCAAATCATCGCCCGGGCGACGCTCATCTGTATCAGAATATTTCTGTTTGCGGCCTGGACTGAGCGTCGTCAATGTGGCAAGGTGATTCCTAAGGACGGCAACGGAGCAATGAGCTTCTGCGATCACTGCCAAGGGCAGCGGTTCGACCGCGCCCAGGTTCTGCGAGTGCTGCGCGACACCCGTCGGCAACTACGGGAGTCTCACAATTCGAAGACAGTCGACCACGCGCTCGCGCTCGTGATTGAGTCAGTGCGACGCCTGGAGATCCCGCACCTCGAAATCGACGACGAGAATGTGAACGAAGCGTCGATTCACTGAGTCGAGAACCCTTGTGCCACGATCGCCAGGCACAAGGGAACTAGCCTTTCTGGTAAAGCGCAGTGACTGTCAAAATGACCGGCACCGGTACGTTGTTCAGTAGCGTCGGCGTGAACTCCCACTGCTGCACCGCGTCGACCGCTGGCTGGTCGAACGGCGGGACCGAGCGAAGCACTGTGACGACACTTACCTTTCCGTCGGGGCCGACAAACCCCTCGAGGATGACGACCGCGCCTGATGCCGGCAGCGGAGCCGTCGGGCACACCGGAGAAGCGTCCCTCACCTTCTGGGGCGCCCTGATAACTCCGCCCACCCGCACCGGCTGAATCGGCGTCGCGGGCCGATCCTGCGCCGCGGGGGCTGCCGGCAACATCGTAAAGAGCGGCGTCGCCGCTGGCCGCTCGCGCGCCATTACTCCGCGTGTCATTGCGGGCGGCGCGGCACCGACAGTCCCACAGCGAACCGTAATCGTTTCGACGATCGCCCCCATTCGCATCGAGAGCCTGCGCTCTACGCTTTCGCCCGCTGCGAGCGTCAGATCAACCGTCACGTTCGCAAAGCCAGGAAGTACGGCCACGAGCTGGTAGCGTCCCGGCGGCAGGTCGGCGAACGCGAAAAAGCCTGCTCCATCGCTGCTACGTGAGTGCACGACGCCGCTTGCCGTTTCAGTCAATGTCACGCCGACACCGGGAAGTACACCGCCCGATAGGTCTGTCATGACACCTGAGATCGAGCCGGGCTCTTGCTGCGCCGGGACAACGGGCGCGGCCGAACGCGAGCGCCGGGCTGCGGGGTCTGCCGGGCGCAGCGCGTTGGGTGCACTCGTCTCGACGGGGATGGACGCTGCCAACACGACATCGACATCAGCGACGCTCATCGCGGACTCTCGAGCGGGCCCGGTGATTGCGATCGCCGCTATTGGAGCGGCCGCGATGATCGCAGCGGCTACGACACACACACGCGCGCGGCGTGAGAGCGGCTCTCGATTTCGCGTCTGACTCAGCATGGCCGAGACTCTCCTTTCGAGCGTTGATGGATTCGCTACAGCGAGACCCGAAGTCCTCAAGTGGCGATACCCCGCGGCGTGCCGCGCCACATCCAGCAGATGTGTGGCGTAATCAGTGGCCTCGATTCCTGCCAAGAGCACCGCGTCGTCGCACGCGTATTCGCTTTCGTGGCGCAGCTGTCGGCAGGCGATCCATACGAGCGGATTGAACCAGTAGAGGGCGCGCACAGTTTCACCGGCGAGCTGCAACGCCCAGTCGCCCCGGCGGATGTGCGCGAGCTCGTGAGCGAGAATGGCGACCCGCCGTTCGGCGGTCCAGGACTCGGCGCCTGACGGGAGGAGGACCTTCGGGCGGAAGAAGCCCCACGTCAACAGAAGCGAGGGATTGTGGCTTTCGAGAAGAGTCACGGGCTGGAGCGACAATCTGTCCGCGAGCTCGCGCCAAGGACCGGAACGAATGACCGTGCAGCGCCGCGTCTCGCGCGCGAGCCGCGCGAAGCCGGTGATCAAGCCTGCCAGAACGACGAGTGCGCCCGCCATCCAGGCCATCCGAATCGCATCCACCCAGGAAACCCCTTTCGGTGGGGGAACTGCGGTCGATGCGCCGCCGCCATCGGTTACAGCCCGTGAGGTCATCGCCAACGTCAACGCCGAAGAGGCGTCCTGCGCGGGCGATCCCCACGCAATCGGCACCTCCCAGGCGGGAACGATCATCTCGAGCGCGGGAGCAGCAGCCGCGGCCAGCAGCCCCGCGCCGAGCACCGCGTGCCGCACTGATGCCGAGCGCTGTCTCAGCGCTACCGAGATGCCGAGCGCGAGAGCCAGGACGATGGTGACGTCGGCCAGCGCCGAGAGCGCGAGACTCATCGCGACGCCTCTTTCCTTTCTTTCCTCGCCTTCTCGATCTGGTCCGCGATGCGCTCGAGCTGCTCGGCCGAAAGCTTCGATGCCTCGCCACCAAGCAGGGCGGCCATCGCTTTCTCCGGCGAGCCGTCGAAGAACGTGTCGATCAGATGCCTCACGGCCGATTTCCGTGCGGCGTGACGCGGCACCGCCGGCGCGTACACGAACCTCACCCCGTCGTCTTGGTGACGGACGTGCCCTTTCTCCTCGAGCACTCGGAGCTGTGTGCGGACAGTGGAATAGCCAGCCTCGCCGGGCAGTTCGTCCATCACTTCGGCGGCCGTAGCGCGGCCAAGGCGGAAGAGGATGTCCATGATCTGCCGCTCGCGTCGACTCAACAGAGCATCGAGCGGTTTCGCCATCTGTTATTTTTCTCGCACGTGCGAGAAAAATAACACCAGCGGGCGCCTGATGTCAACCTGACGGGCCGCGGACCGGAGGCGGTGTCGAGGAGAGTCGACGACACCGACCACGACGAGCTATTTCGTCAACGCGCTCCGCTGTACAATCCTGGCCAATTCCTTTTCGAGAAAGGTCATCTCTCATGCGCAGAGCGGGTGGAATCGTCTCGCTGACTGGAATCGCGGTCGCAATCGCGCTGGCGACGCCCTTCGACTCGCCCTTTGGGCTCGCTCAGGGCAAGCAGGGCGGCACCAGTCGTGCGTCGGCAAAGCCGTACACGACCTGGCAGTCTTACGCGGGCGGTGCGCACTCCTCGCAATACTCCGCGCTCGATCAGATCAACAAGAAGAACGTCGCCAAGCTCGATGTGGCCTGGAGCTTCCCCATCACCGGCAACAGCATCTTCAATCCCGTCGTCGTCGACGGCGTGATGTATGCCCCGGTTGGGGGCGGCGCGCTCGCCGCGATCGATGCGGCGACCGGCAAGGAGATCTGGCGCAAGGAAGGCGTGGCGCCCACCGGCGCGCGCGGGATGAATTACTGGGAGAGTCCCGATCGCTCCGACCGCCGGTTCATCTTCCTGCAGCGCGGCGACGTCATCGCGGTCAACGCGCAGAATGGTGAGCCGATCACCTCCTTCGGCAACAACGGTCGTGTCGATCTACGCGACGCGATGGAGCGGAAGCCGGCAGGTCCTGTCGGCACCAGCAATCCCGGGCGAATCTTCGAGAACCTCTTCATCATCCCGCTGCCAGGTGGACCGAATTACGGCGGCCCGCCCTCCGACGTCCACGCCTACGACGTGCGGACCGGAAAGCTCGCCTGGATCTTTCATGTCATTCCGCACGAAGGCGAGTTCGGCTACGACACGTGGCCCGAAGGCCACTACAAGGTCGGCGGTGGCGTGCACAACTGGAGCGAGTTCACCGTCGACGAGGAGAACGGCATTGCGTTCATCGGATTCGGCACCGCGCGTTACGACTTTTACGGCGGCGATCGCAAGGGCAACAACCTGTACGCCAACTCGCTGGTCGCGATCGACGCTCGCACCGGCAAGCGGATCTGGCATCAGCAGCTGATTCACCACGATCTCTGGGACTGGGACATCCCGCAGTCGGCCAAGCTGCTGACGATCCGTCAGAACGGCAAGCCGCGACAGGTTGTCGCGCAGGCCACGAAGCAGGGGTTCCTGTTCGTCTTCGATCGGAAGACCGGTCAGCCGATCTGGCCGATCGAGGAACGAAAGGTTCCTCAGACCGATGTGCCCGGCGAGTGGACCTCTCCGACGCAACCCTTCCCGACGAAGCCGGCGCCGTTTGCCAAGCAGTCGCTTACCGAGAAGGACATCAACCCGTACCTGCCGAAAGAGGCGCAGGACGAGTTGCGCGCGCGGCTGAAGACGTATCGCAACGACGGGCTCTTCACGCCGCCAAGTTTCGAAGGGTCGATCGAGATGCCGGGACACAACGGCGGCGCCAACTTCGGGACCAGCGCGGTCGATCCCGATCGCGGCGAGTTCTACGTCGTCCACAAGTCGCTGCCGACGATGATCAGGCTCTCGCTGCCGGCGCCTCCGCGCGGGGCTGGACCTGGCGCGCGCGGCGGCGGCGGGGGTGGCGGCGGTCGGGGCGGCGGCAACACAATCGTCACGCCGGAGCAGAAAGCGGAGCTGATGGCGAAGGCGAAAGAGCTGGTCGACGCGGTTGCCAAGGGCGAGCGGGTCGAGTTCACATCGCCAGTCAACTTCCTGAACATCAACTTCCCGGGTGGATCGATGACCGCGGCGGCGCCGCCGTGGTCGGAGATCGTGAAGTACGACCTCAACACCGGAGACATCGTGTGGCGGGTTCCCGCGGGCGTGCAGGAAGCGCCGCCCGAGTACAACATCCCGAACAACACCGGCGTGCAGTTTCCGCGGAACGCACCGCTCGTGACCGCTGGCGGATTGATCTTCCTCGCGACCGGTCCAGAACGAAAGGTGCACGCCTATGATCGCGACACCGGTAAGGAGCTTTGGCAGCACGGTCTTCCCAACGGTGCTGAGGGGATGCCGGCCACTTATCAGGTGAACGGGCGGCAGTTCGTCGTACTGCCAGTGGCACAGGCGACCGGCACATTCCCGGCTTCGTTCAACAACGCGGGCGCACGAGCCGCAGGGCCAGCGTCCGCTGGTCCCCCGGAGGCGGTTGCCGCGCAGGCCGGCCAACCCGGAGCCGGCGGCCGTCAAGGCCGGGGCGGTGGCGGACCGGCGTTGCCGAGCGCGTACATCGCGTTCGCCTTGCCGCAGTAACGGTGCGTTCGGCTCAGCGACGCTCTTCTGGGGGTTGCCGACTCTCTTCGGGAGGTTGTCGACTCTCCTCTGCGGGTTGTCGACTCTCCTCTGGGGGTTGTGAGGGACCGGCTGCAACAGTGCCCCGGATGGTGACGCCCAACTCGTCTACGCCTTGCTTGAACAGATCCAGAATCCGTCCGCTGGTGCGGAACTCTTCGAGGATCGCCGCTCGGCGGCTGGTGCGTAGATCGCTGATCACGTACGCGAGCGTCGTCGCCATCACCGACCCCTCTTCGGTTCGTGTCGCCTCGAAACGGTTCTGGAACGCCCGCAGCGTCGTTTCGAATGACGCCTCGTGCCACCGCTCGATACCGCTCTCAACGTGCAGGAAGTCGTTGAGCACCGCAGCATATTGCGGCGTCGGTGGACGATGCCAGAACGAGACGTCGGGGCCGAACGCCTTTACGTAGATGGGCAGGTAGAGATTTGCATGCGCGGGAACTCGCTTGCCGAGCGCCGGGTTGAAGCGTTTCACGACATCGAGCTTGAGACCGCTCCGGGCGGTGATGTCGACCGCAGGGCGCGCTGTCGACAGCCGCATCGCGAAAATCGCCGACTGCTGGTACTCGGCGGTCAATCGCTTCACGTTGACCATGTTGCCGAACACCATTTCGGCATACAGAGACGATTTGTATCCGTACGTCCGGAACAGGTCCGAATATCGCTCAGCGGAAATCTCCCGAAGACGCCCAGCGAAGTCCGACCCGAGGAAGTACTGCTCGCGCGAGCCGACACCACCGAGTCGCTCGCCGTTGATCACCGTCCGACCCACGTTGACGCCGCCGGCGTGATGTTCCGAGAGCGCTGGAATGTAGCTCCCGTACATCGTGGCGAGGATCGTCAGGTAGGCAGCGCAGTACGGCGCCTGGGTCGTCTGGTTGTAGGCCTCGAGCACGGCCGGCGACAGTTTGTTCAGAAACGCCCAGTTGCTGCTCAGGAACTGACAGAAGCCGACGGCTCGCGCGCGGGAGCGGGCCCGCCCATCGAGACCTGATTCAAGGATGGCCTGGGCCAATCCTATTTCTGCCGGCACGCCAAACCGCTCGTAGATCTTCCCCCATTCCTGGAGGAAACCGCCGTAACGCCGCGCGTTCGGCGTGAGGAACTCCCCGCGGGTCGGGTTGTGCACCAGCGGGCCGGTCACCGGCGTGAGCAGACGAACGACCTCGTCGCGCCGCGCATCCAAATCCCTGGGAAGTGTTCGTCCATTCAGGAGCTCATTCAGCCCCTGCTCTTCCCAGACACCATCTCGCGCCCAGTCGCCGGCGTTTGGAAAGATCGCCAATAACCGTCCGTCCTGGGCGCTGCCGAACGCGATTCGTCCGTCGGGAATCGTGAAAATGTACCGCCAGAAGGGGTATTCCGGCCGGAACATCTGAATCGCTGCGAGATCCTGGTCCAGACGGGCGCGGGAGTACTCGGTGGCGGCCTGGGCGGCAGCCGGTTCCGAAGCGTTCGCGAGCGGAAGGCCTGTGGGAGTCCCTTGTGCGCGAACCGACGATCCGACGCTCACAAGCGTCGCGAGTCCGAGCAGCAGGCTCAGATGTTTCATAGGGGGGCGCGGTGATTATCGATCAATTTGACCGCAGCTGCGTCGTGATCCGTCTTCATCGACCGGAACGGCTCGAAAATTCACATGAACGGAGGAGATATGAACCCCAGAGAGACATCGTGTGCAGGAGTTGACCGCGATGGTGCTGGCGAGATCGTAGGCACGGACACGCCCTGTTGTCCGTGCCTCGAGCTCAAGAAGACGGTTCATTCACGCACGTTCCGCGGTCTATACCGAATCAGAAGTCGATCGTTCCGGTGAGATGTCCGAGGACGCCGGAGGGCGGCAGGACACTGCCCTCGGCGCTGATGACCCCGTCACCCGACGCGGCGGAAAACCGTCCTGTGCCGCCGGTGATCGTAAAGAGGCCGGCTGCCTTCACCTCATTGGCTGGGAAATTGATTTGCGCGATCGTCGTGTACGTGCCGGTCACCTGCTCACCGGTGGCGGACGTCATGACGATCTGTCCGTGAACGATCGTGTCCGGGCCGCACGCATCGACGGACTCCGACGACTGCCAGGTAATCGTGCCCATGTGGGTGGCATAGCCGGTCCCGGTTTCGGTGTTTTGAATGGTGCACCCAGTGACGACCGGTTGGGCGTTACCATCGAGGACAACCGTGAACGGGCGCGATTGAGAGCTGGCCGCTACCGTGGCGGCGGTCAATGCCATCAGCGCACCGAGTGTCCCAAGACGAAGAGAACGTGCTGTTCGCATACCGACCTCCCGGGGCAAGCCAATGCCCCTCACTCGATACGGCGCTCTCTGTCCGCAAAAGGGCTCACTCCCCACACCAGTCCAATCGAAATGTAGAATCGCTCGTCGACGCGCATGGACATGGCTTCCTCACGCTCGCAGATCTCTGCGGTCCTTGCGGATTGGGCGAATCGGGACAAGGCGGACCGCGATCGACTTCTGCCGCTCCTGTACGAAGAGCTGCGCCGACTCGCGCACCACTACATGCGAGGTGAGCGCGCCGGACACACGCTCCAGACGACTGCACTCGTGAACGAGGTTTACGTCAAGCTGGCCGGTCTCGAGCGGATGCGGTGGCGTGACCGCTCGCACTTCATGGCCACCGTTGCGACGCTGATGCGCCGCATCCTCGTCGACTATGCGAGGAGCCGCCTGCGCGACAAGCGGGGCGGCGATCTGTCAATCACCTCGTTCGATGAAGAGCAGCACGACTGCTCCGATGAGAGACGTGGGCTCACGCTGCTCGCCCTCGATGAGGCGCTGACGATGCTCGCGGTGGTCGATTCGCGCCAGGCGCAGATCGTCGAGATGCGATTCTTCGGCGGTCTGACCGTCGAAGAGACGGGACAGGCGCTCGGGGTATCGGTGGCAACCGTCAAACGTGATTGGGCCACCGCCAAGGCGTGGCTGTATCGCGCGGTCAGCCAGCCGTGACAGAGTGAGGCGGTCGTGCACTCCGAACAGTGGGCACTAATCAAGGACCTGCTCGCAACCGCATTGGCGTTGCCTGCCAACGCGCGCCCTGGCTATCTCTCGCACGCGTGTGCCGGCGACATCTCATTGCAGCGCGAGGTGGAAGATCTGCTCGCGGCATCCAATCGGACGGATGACTTTCTCGAACAGCGAGCGAACGATCTGCTCACGGAACAGGCAGGGCCGGAGGCGGATCTCGCCGGACGATCGATCGGGCACTACAACGTCGTGTCTCGAATCGGCAGCGGAGCAACCGGCGACGTCTATCTCGCCCGCGACGATCGGCTGGATCGCCGCGTCGCGTTGAAGCGATTGGCGATTCACCTCGCGCTGGAACCGCAAAATCTGTTTCGGTTCCGCACCGAAGCGCGCGCCGCATCGGGCCTGAATCATCCCAACATCCTGATCATTCACGACGTTGGCGATCTCGACGGCCGGCCGTTCATCGTCAGCGAATTCGTGGAAGGCGAAACGCTGCGCGCACGCCTGACGCGCGGGCGGCTTGCAGTCCACGAAGCCGTGCGCATCGCGGCACAGATCGCCGACGCCCTGGCCGCCGCGCATGAGCGCGGGATCCTGCACCGCGACATCAAGCCCGAGAACGTGATGGTGAGGCCGGATGGGCACGTGAAGATTCTCGACTTCGGTCTGGCGAAGCTGCTGCAGCCGGCCGAACCGCACGAGGCGTCAGTCGTGCGAACGCTGCCGGGTCTGCTGCTCGGGACTCCGCGCTACATGTCGCCTGAACAGGCACGTGGCCTCGACGTCGACGCGCGCTCCGACATCTGGAGCGTCGGTGTCGTTCTCTATGAGATGCTCGCGGCTCGTCCCCCGTTTGAGGGCGGGACACCGAGCGACGTCATCGCCGCCATTCTGCACTTCGAGCCGCAGCCGCTCGATGACGATCTGGCGATCCCGCGAGCGGTCACCGACATCCTGACTCGAACGCTCGAGAAGGATCTCGGGCGCAGGTTTGGAAGCGTTCGGGAGCTGTACGCGGCGCTCGAGTGCGTGCGCACCACGCTCGAGTCGGGTGGAACGCTTCCCACGAGCGCGTCCGAATCGCCTGGACCAGCAGCCTCCGGCGTGCTCGTAGGCCGGGTGCGATTGATGGTGCTGCCGTTTCGACTGCTCGCGTCTGATCCCGGCCTCGATTTCCTGCGGTTCAGCCTCGCGGACGCCATCGTCTCCGCTCTCAGCGAGATCTCCGCGCTCACTGTCAGGTCCAGCCTGCTGGCCAGCCGGTTCGGTGCCGGCGAAATCGATTTGACTCGCATAGCTGCGGAAGCCGATGTCAACGTGGTGTTGAACGGCACGATCATGCCGTCTGGCGATCGTGTTCGCGTCGGCAGCGAACTGATCGAGGCCCCCGGCGGCCGTATCGTCTGGGCGACTTCGTCGGAAACAGAGGCCGGCGATTTCTTCCAACTGCAGGATCGCGTCGTCACCCGGATCGTCGAGTCTCTTGCCAGGCCGTTGACCGTGCCCGATCAGATCGCAGTACGGCGCGACGTTCCGTCGAGCACCGCCGCGTACGAGTCGTACCTGCGAGCCAACGAGCTGGCGCGGCACCCGGCAGGATTCGAGGAGGCGCTCGGTCTGTATCGGAAGTGCCTCGATGCCGACCCTCGGTTCGCGCCGGCCTGGGCGCGCCTCGGCCGTCTCTACCGGGTGATCGGCAAGTACAGCGGTCAGGACGTTGCCCGATGGTTCCGGCAGGCCGACGAGGCATTCGAGCGGGCGATGTCGCTCAACCCCGAGCTCTCGGTCGCGCAGAACAACTACGCGTATCTGCAGGTGGATATGGGCCGGGCAGTCGCCTCGATGGTCAGGCTGCTGACGAGGGCGAGGCGACGTCCAACTGATGCCGACCTCTACGCAGGCCTGGTCCACGCCTGCCGCTATGCGGGGCTGCTCGATGCGTCCGCCGCTGCACATCGATGCGCGATCGCGATCGATCCGTTGATCCCGACCACAGCGCTGCAGACGTATTTCATGCGTGGGGAGCTGGACGTCGCGCTCGACGAAAGCCGAAAGATCGCCGGTGGCTCGCTGCGGGCGATGGTGCTGTCGCTTCTCGACCGTGAAGCCGAGGCGATCGCGTATCTGAAAGAACAGGAGCAGCGTCTTTCGCACTTCACGATTCGCCAATACAGCGTCGCGCTTCGTACACTGCTCGAAGGCGATCGGCAGGAATGCCTTGCGGCAATCGATCATCTGCTGACGATCGACTTCCCTGATCCGGAAGGGCTGTACTGGCTCGCTCGCTACCTCTCCAGGCTCGACGACCCGCGCGCGCAGGAGACGCTCGACGCAGCCATCGATGGGGGCTTCAACGCCGTGCGGATGATGCGCTGGGATCCGTGGCTGGAGCGGCTCCGTGGCACGCCATCGTTTGACGTCACTGCGCGCAAGGCGGGCGTGCAGTATCGTGCCGCAGTGTCTGCGTTCGTCGACGCGGGAGGCACCCACGTTCTGGGTCCGGCCAGCGCGGCCTGACCGTCCGTGACAAGAGCGTGTTAGGATTCGCACCTATGAAACTGGCCTCAATCCGTCTTGCATTCGCGACCACGGCGATCGGCATGCTCGGGTGCATGGCCCTCGCGGCCCAAGGGGCGGCGCAGCAGCCACCAGCCGGCACGAACAACGGCGTCCAGGTAGCGGTGCCGCAAGGGGGTGCCGCGGATCAAGCCCAGGATGCTGCACGTCAGAATCGGCAACAGGCGGCCAGAGGCCGGCTGGCCAACCAACCAGCGCCTCGCGACCCGAGCGGTCACATCGTATTGGGCAACACTGCAACGCTCAAAGGAGTCTGGGTCGGAGGAAACCTCGGTTTCTGCAACGGCAACGCCGCGGCCGCTCCCCCATCGCTCAACCCGGGCGCTGGGCCGCAAGGCGGTCGCGCTGCCGGCGGCGGCGCGGCACCCGGTAGAGCCGGCGGCTTCGGTCGTGGCGCGGCCGGCCCGTGCACCGCGATTCCGTACATGGAGTGGACACGCGCGGTGTCCGACGATCGCCGCCGGATGCAACTCGAGCCGCACACCCGTTGCAAGCCGTCGGGAGGCCCGCGCCAGTGGCTGACACCTTACGGTGCGGAATTCCTGGAACTGCCCGACGCGAAGGTCGCCTATATCTTCGACATCGGCGGCCCGCACACCTACCGCACGATCTACATGGACCGCCGCAAGCATCCGGATACGCTCACGCCGAGCTTCTACGGCGACTCGATCGGCTGGTGGGAAGGCGACACGCTGGTCGTCGATACGGTCGGCTTCAACGAGGGCTTCTGGATCGATCGCGGCCAGCTTCCGCACACGTCGCAGCTGCACCTGATCGAGAAGTACACGCGCACCGCGCTCGACTCGATGAAATACGAGCTGACCATCGACGATCCGGGGGCCTACACGTCGACGTTCACCGGCGTCTCGAACCTGCGCTGGGAGAACGGGACGGAGCTGTTCGAATACATTTGCCAGCAGCAGAACTATGCGCCCACCCTGATGGTCGGCGAAGGCACGAAGGTGGACCGCTCGAGTCCGATCGTTCCCTAGATCAGCGGCCTGGCGGCTCGGCGTGTTGCAACCATCGGCCTGAGGGCGGCGGGTTCCGAGACACGATGTATCTCGCGATCGCTGTGAACTGGCGTGCGTGTGCGCTCTGCGTGCTGCTGTGCGCGACGTCAACCCCTTCTGCTCTTGCGCAGACGCAACCTCGCACGGAACTGGGCGTTCAATTCGTGACGGCGGCCTCCTCGGAATTCCATTCCACCGATATAGGCGTCAGTATCAGCGCTTCGTGGCGTCCGAACGAGAGCTTCGGTCCCGAAGGTGAGGTCGCGTTCTACTTGAAGGATTTTCCCGAGGCCCCCGCGTTCAGCAGCAGCCGGATCGAGGTACTGGGCGGCGTCTCCGGGGGACCACAGGTTCGGAACGTGAGGCCGTTCGCCAAGGCGCGCGCGGGGTTCGTCAGCTTTCGCGAGGCTCCGGGGCCGTTTCCCTGCATCGCGATCTTTCCGCCGCCGCTTCAATGTGTGCTTGCCGCCGGCAAAACAGTGCTCGCGATCGATCTCGGGGGCGGAATCGAGATCTATCCGACCGGCCGCACATTCGTGCGAGTTGATGTGAGCGATCGCGCGCTCCGCTATCCCGGCACGGTGTTGGACGCGAATAGCCAGGTTCGAAATGACCCGTTTTTCAGCCACGACTTCCGCTTCGCGATCGGCGGTGGCATGCGCTTCCGATGATCGCGAATAGACAAGATAGGGACCAGCGTCGCCGGCGCTCTAGTGATCCTCCGCCGGCATGACCGCGAACGCCGTGGCCGGCTCGAACTTGTAGCGCTACCACGAAACTCAACTGTGCCGATTCGGCTCGTTTGGAGCAGTGGACCTGCTCTCTCGCAACCGGTGACGAGCGAACGTTCAACATCGCTCTCGGAAGGAAGAGGCATGCGGACCTCCCCTTGACACTGCGCATCGAAGGCCAGCACACTCCGTCGCGCACGTCGAGTAGGCAAGGAGTCCGGAATGCGAGCCTGTGTCGGTATCTTGTTGGGCATTGCCACCGCGATTGTGGCGGCAGCTTCGAGCAGCGTGCCGGCCGGAGCTGCCGCTCGGGGTGAGGTACGGACGGCCGCGTCACTGTCGCAGGCCCAGACGATTCGCGAGTTCACAAAGCAGTACTGCATCACGTGTCATAACGCGCGCCTGAAGACCGGCGGCCTTGTGCTCGAGTCGCGGGATGTCGATCACCCGGCAACGGACGCTGACGTATGGGAAAAGGTCATCCGCAAAGTACAAGTCGGCATGATGCCGCCCGGCGGAGTTCCTCAACCGGACGCTGCGACGCGGCGCGCACTCGTGACGGCGTTGTCGGGAGCGCTCGATGACGCGGCTCGGGCCAACCCGGACCCGGGTCGTCCGGCACTGCATCGCCTGAACCGCACCGAGTACGCCTACGCGATCCGCGATCTGCTGGATCTCGAAGTCGACCCCACCACCTTGCTGCCGCCTGACGACTCGGCATATGGGTTCGACAACGTTGCCGACGTCTTGGGTGTGAACGCGACGCTGATGGAACAGTACGTGAGCGCAGCGGGCAAGGTCAGCTCGCTCGCGGTGGGCGATCCCGACGTCAGTCCGGCCGCGGAGGTCTACACCATTCCACAGGACGCCTCGCAGGACAGACACGTGGAGGGACTCCCGTTCGGAACAATTGGCGGCGTTCTCGCCTTACCCACCATCCAGGTCGCGGGCCAGTACGAGCTGTCCTCCAAGTTCTTCCGCACGAACCTGGGCGTGCTTCGCGGTCTCGAGTACGAACACGTCCTGGAATACGCCGTGGACGGCGTCCGCGTCCATCTCACCAAACTGGGCGGACCGGACGATTGGGCCGCGAATCTGGAGAACAACACGCTCATCGCGGATCAGATCGAGGAGCGCGCCAAGGCTCGGGTGTCGTTGACGGCCGGGCCGCACGAGATCACGGCCGCCTGGATCAAGAAAAGCGACGCGAGCGATCCCGTGAGAACGACGCGACCGATCCGCAGCTCGCATGACACCCGAGATCCTCTCGGCATTCCGCACCTGTCGACGTTCACGATCACCGGGCCGTTCACACCAACCGGTCCGGGCGATACGCCGAGTCGACGCAGGATATTCACGTGCAAACCAGCGGTGGGCGCTGAGGAGCGGTGCGCCAGACAGATCGTGGCGGCCCTGATGCGCCGCGCCTATCGCGGACAAGGGACCGATGACGACGTCGAGCGGTTGATGGGTTTCTTCAGAGCGGGCCGGCAACAGCGCGATTTCGACCGCGGCATTCAAGTGGCCCTGCAGCGCGTACTCGCCAGCCCGAAATTCGTCTTCCGCGCCGAACGCGAACCCGAGCGGGTTGCTAGAGGGCGTGTCTACCGCCTCAGCGATCTCGAGCTGGCATCACGCCTGTCTTTCTTCCTCTGGAGCAGCATTCCGGACGATGAACTGATCAAAGTGGCCGCGGAGGGCCGGTTACATGAGCCGGCCGTCCTCGACCGCGAAGTGCGTCGCATGCTGGCCGACCAGAAGTCGGAGCGCTTCGTCACCAACTTCGCCGGCCAGTGGCTGTATCTGCGGAACCTCACGAATCATCAGCCGAATTCGATGATGTTCCCCGATTTCGACGACAACCTCCGCCAGGCCTTCCGTCGCGAGGCGGAGCTGTTCTTCGACAGCATCGTGCGCGAGGATCACAACGTGCTCGACCTGATGACGGCCGACTACACGTTCGTCGACGAACGGCTTGCCCGCCACTACGGGATTCCGAATGTGTACGGAAGCCAGTTCCGCCGCGTGACGCTGACCGATGATGCGCGCAAGGGGCTGCTCGGCAAGGGTGCGATCCTGATGGTGACGTCGCAAGCCACGCGAACCTCGCCTGTGGTGCGCGGCAAGTGGATTCTGGACAACATCCTGAACGCACCGCCGCCACCGCCGCCGGGCGTCGTGCCGCCGCTTCCGGAGCCCGATGAATCAGGTGGTCACGTGTTGTCGATGCGGCAGCGCATGGAAACGCACCGCAGGAATCCGGTGTGTGCGAATTGTCATCGGCTGTTCGATCCGATCGGCCTCGCCATGGAGAACTTCGATGCCGTCGGCCGATGGCGCGCCCGAGACGGCGGTTCGCTGGGAGTGCCCATCGACGCGTCGGGCGAGCTGCTGGACGGCACAAAGGTGGACGGGGTGGTTTCGCTTCGGCGCGCGCTGCTGCACCAGCCCGAACTCTTCGTCGGAACTGTCGTCGAGAAGCTGATGACCTACGCGCTGGGCCGAGGCGTGGCGGCCGACGACATGCCCTCAGTGCGGACCATCATCCGCGAGGCGGCGACTCACGACTATCGATTCTCGACCCTCGTGCTCGGCATCGTGAAGAGCACGCCATTTACGATGCGCATCAAGGCATCGCCCGAGCGTGAGGCTCGGGTCAACGTGCTAGGATCGGGGCGCAACGGCCCGTAGAAAGGAGCGACCGATGTTCGTCTCCAAGAAGGCGTTAGCGCGTCGGACGGTTCTCCGTGGGATGGGCGCCACGTTGGCGCTGCCGCTCCTCGAAGCGATGATTCCGGCCCTGACGCCAACCGTCAAGACCGCCGCGAACCCACCTCGCCGGTTTGGAGCCGTGTTCGTGCCGCTCGGCGAGCGGCCCGGCTACTGGACGCCCGCCACCGTGGGATCGAACTTCGAATTCACTCCGATCCTCAAACCGATCGAGAAATTCCGCCAGCACGTCACCGTCGTCTCGGAGTTGTGTGATCCGCTCGACGGACACGCGACGACCGTGTCGGCGTGGCTGAGCGGCGCCGTCCCGAAGAAGACGTTCGCCGAAGATGTCTACAGCGGGGAAACCGTCGATCAGGTCATCGCGCGCAAGATCGGACAGGAAACGCCGCTGCCCTCGCTCGAGCTCGCCACCGAGGACTTTACCGGCTACATCGGCGGCTGCGACACGCAGTACAGCTGCGCGTACATGAACACGATCTCATGGTCGTCGGCGACGACGCCGGTGCCGATGGAGATCAACCCGCGTGTCGTCTTCGAGCGTCTGTTCGGACGGCCCGGTACGGCCGTGCAGCGGAAACAGCGGAAGCAGACCGACAAGAGCATCCTCGATTCGCTCACTGACGACGTGAAGGATCTGGAGCGCGGGCTTGGCGCTCGCGATCTCGGGCGTCTGCACGAGTACCTGGAACACGTCCGCGAGGTGGAGCGCCGCATTCAGTTGTCGGAGAAGACCGCCGCAAAGTCGCTACAGGACGTGGATGCGCCGTTCGGGATTCCCGAATCGTGGGAGGAACACGCACGACTGATGTTCGAGCTGGCGGCGCTGGCCTACCAGGCAGATATTACGCGTGTGTCGACGTTCATGATGGCGAAGGACGCCAGCATGATCTCGTACACCAACCTCGGTATTTCCGAACCGCATCACTCGACCACGCACCACCTCGAGCTACCTGAGAGCATTCCGAACCTGGTGAAGATCAACACCTATCACATGAGCCTGTTCGCTGATTTTCTCGAGCGGCTCAGCACCACACCGGACGGCGATGGTTCGCTGCTCGATCACTCGCTGCTTCTCTTCGGCAGCGGGATGAGCGAGGCGAACACGCATTCACGGCTCAACATCCCCACGCTGCTGGTCGGTGGCGGGAGCGTCGGTTTCAAGAGCAACCGTCACATACAGACAGCACCCGAGACGCCGTTTGCGAACTGCCTGCTGTCGGTTGCCAACCTGTTCGGCTGCGATCTCGAGCGCTTCGGAACGCTGAGCACCGGCGAGGTTTCGATCTGATCGAGACGCGCCATGACATCTGATCGAGGGCGCGCGAGCGCGATCTGGATTGTCGTCGTCGCGGCGGTGGTCGGTTTGACCGCCGCCGGCAATACTTCTCCGCTGATCGAAGCCATCAAGAGCGGCAATGTCGCAAGTGTGCGCGCGCTCATCAAACAGCACGTCGACGTCAACGCCGCTCTGCCTGATGGCACGACCGCCCTGCACTGGGCCGTTGATGCGAACGCCAGCGAGATGGCGCAGCTCCTGATCGCTGCGGGCGCGAAGGCCAACGCCGCCAATCGCTACGGCGTGACACCGCTCACCCTTGCCGCCACCAATGGTAACGCCGCGCTTGTCGAAGCGCTGCTCAAGGCCGGTGCCAAACCGAACGTCACTGTGGGGGAAGGCGAAACGATCCTCATGACCGCCGCGCGGACGGGGAACGTCGCGACGATCAAGGCACTCGTGGCCCACGACGCCGACGTGAACGCCGCCGAACAGTGGCAGGGAGAGACGGCGCTGATGTACGCGGCGATCGAAAACCACGCCGACGCTGTGAAGCTGCTCGTGGAGCTGGGCGCCAACGTCAACGCGCGATCGAAGAAGCTCGAGTTCCCTGACTTCGTCTTCAAGACGGCGGGCATGATCTACGCCGTGCAGCCGGTTGGAAGCTGGACGCCGTTGATGTACGCCGCTCGCGACGGCTCGATCGACGCTGCTCGCGCGTTGGCCGCCAGCGGCGCCGATCTGAATCTGGTCGATCCCGATGGAACGACGGCGTTGACGCTGGCAATCATCAACGGCCACTTCGATACCGCGGTGGCTTTGCTGGAGAAGGGCGCCAATCCGAACGTGGCCGACAAGAACGGCATGACTCCGCTCTATGCGGCCGTCGACATGAACACCATTCAGACCGTGTGGGGGCGTCCGATGCCCCTGCTCGAGGACGCCCTCGATCCCGCCGGCATGGTGCGGTCGCTGCTCGGGCATGGAGCGGATCCGAACGTGCCGCTCAAGCGCCCGATCATCGGGCGGCACACGCGGAACACGGGCGATCCCTCGCTCAGCCTCGGCACGACAGCGCTCGCGCGTGCGGCCAAGAGTGGCGATGCGAGATTGATGAAGCTGCTGCTCGATGGCGGCGCGAATCCGAACCTCACACAAGCCGACTTGACGACCGCGGCGATGATTGCCGCCACCGGCGGCGGGCAGCGTGTCTATCCCGGATCCGCGTCGGTGAGCGTTCCGGCGACCGAAGCGGATTCACTCGCTGCGATCAAACTGCTCGTGGAAGCGGGCGTCGATCTCGACGCCTTCAACGTGAACGGAGAGACGG
Organism: Vicinamibacterales bacterium; assembly: GCA_036407095.1. Taxonomy (GTDB): domain Bacteria; phylum Acidobacteriota; class Vicinamibacteria; order Vicinamibacterales; family UBA2999; genus Gp6-AA40. The sequence goes on from DASWZV010000065.1 coordinate 75,344, forward strand.
CCATCCACCGTGCGGCCGCTCGTGGAGCCGATTCGATCGTGGCATATCTCGCTGAGCATGGCGCCAGGCTCGATCAGAAGGATCGCCGCGGGCGCACGCCCCTCGACGTGGCGATGGGTCTCGGTGGTGGTGGTGGCCGCGGAGGCCCCCCTCAGGTGCGCAAGACTACAGCCGATCTGCTGCGCCGGTTGATGCAGGAGCGCGGAATCACTGTGTCGGCGCAGGCGGCTAACAACGCTGCATCTCCTCAGTAGGTCAAAGGTCAAAGGTCAACCAGGTTACCGCGCGCAGGTATCTGCAACTGTCTCCAGCGCGGTGACGTTCAATCGGTAGTCGCCTGGCTGTCGATACAGCAGGCCCTTCGCAGCCACTTTGTGGCCCTGGCGCTTCGCAGGAGCGAAGGGCGTTGCGCTGACGAGCGTGAACGTATCCTCTCCCAACGCGCGGGCCCGTGCGCGTTCGACCTCCCCGGCAGAGACGACGCGCGCGCGGTTGCCGGGGCGGGCACTCGAATGAGTCAGTACCCATCGATTGTCGGGGCCTGGTTCGAGGCAACCGACGACCTGCACGAACGACAGGTTCTGCAGACCTGGCGCCGTTCCCTTGCGAAGGACTTGTATCGTGTCGAGCTTGGCGCCGTTCGTCGTCAACTCGGTGGTGCCAGTCGGAAAGCTGTTGCGCTGGAGGATGTAGGCAAGAATGTCGGCCTTGCTCTCATCGCTCACGATGTTCGCGCTGCCCTGCGGCATCTGGTCCCTGATGAAGCTGAAGAGCGCGTCGAGGCTGCCGTCCAGCCAGTTCGACAAGAACTTGTCGCCGACCAGCGTCGGCCCGCGCTCCGATCCGCTCAGATCCGAGTTGTGACAGCGCGAGCAACTGACATCGAAGGTGGCCTTGCCGCGCCCGGCTTGCGTCGTTGTATAGACACCATCCCAGACGCTGACGAGCGAGTCGCCGTCCTGCGCGTGCAACAGCGATGCGTTCATCGCTGCGGTCAGTGCTGCCGACGCGAGACAGATTGGAAGCGTCCTGCGCACGTCCGAATGCCCTCCTCGGCCCGGCCTAACGGAATGGGCAGGCAGAGTATCACACGCCACTTCGTCGAGCGGCCTTCGGGTTAAATTAGCACCATGCCGAATCTCCGCGACGCGCGGAAACTGATCGAGTTTGCGTGCGGCGAGGGCAATCTCAGCGCGGCGCTCGCGGGACACTGAATGACTCGCAAGGAACTGCTGTCGTTCATGCGCAGCGAGCGCTGGGCGACCCAGGCGAGCGTGACACCCTATCACGGCGTCCAGGCCGCCGTGGTGGGCATCGCCGTCTCGGACGACTTCGAGATTGTCTTCGACACGCTGACCGATTCGCGCAAGGCGAAGAACCTGCGCGCGAATCCCTCGATCGCGTTCGTCATCGGCGCCATCGGGGAAGGCGTCGAACGCACCGTGCAGTACGAGGGAATCGCCGACATGCCGTCTGGCGACGAGCTGAGGCGCATCCGCGAGGTCTACTTCGACGTGTTCCCGGACGGGCGCGAGCGCCTCACCTGGGCCGGCCTGATCCACGTGCGCGTGAAGCCGACGTGGATCCGCTACAGCAACTACGCTCCGCAACCGCCGCTCATCGTCGAGTTCGACGGCTCGGCCCTGCGGGCTCTGGTGAACCAATTTCCATGATCGGTACGTCTTCCCACACCAGAGAAGAGGCTCGGAGGCTCGCCTGAGATTGCGAGGGCACTCGCATGAAGGTAGCGATCAATTTGCCCTGGCTGGTGCGCATCAAGCCTGGCGCACTGCAGCGCCTGGGACTTTACTTAGCGCGCTTTCGCCTGACACCCGTCGCTCTGTTTTACAGCGACGGCCTGTTGCACTCCATCCTCGACGTGGCTCGACAGAGCCTTCGGGAGCACGGCATCGATCCGGCTTTGTTCCATGAAGTGAAGGAGGCCAGCGTAGAAGAGGCGGTGCGCCTGCTGGGCGCAGTGCCTTCTTCGTGCAAGACGATAATCGGAGTCGGTGGCGGCAAGGCGCTCGACGTGGCGAAATATACGGCCTCGCTGGCTGGACTGCCCTTCTTCGCTGTGCCGACTTCCCTTTCCAACGACGGTTTCTGCTCGCCACAGGCGAGTTTGACACTGGAGGGCAACCGCCGATCCGTGCCCACCAGTCTTCCTGAAGCGGTCGTGGTCGATCTCGCCATCTGTCAACGGGCACCGTTGACGGTCTGGCATTCTGGGGTTGGCGATTTGTCTTCCAAGTTCACAGCCGTTTCGGACTGGAAGCTCGCGTTTCACAGGCGGGGTGTTCCAGTAAACGATCTGGCTGCGTTGATGTCCGATGCCAGCGTCTTTCAGTTCATCGCATATCCCGTGTCGGACGAACAGGGAATTCGGCTTCTGGCGACGGCGCTCATGCTGAACGGCATTGCCATGGAGATCGCCGGGTCGTCGCGACCAGCAAGTGGAAGTGAGCACCTCATTTCTCATGCGCTTGATTTGACCGGGGCGAGGCAGCGGCTCCATGGCCTGCAGACCGGGATGGCCGCCTATCTCGTCAGCAGCCTGCAGATCGGCAGGCACCACCAGACAATCGGGGAGTTGTTCGCGCGAACAGGCTTCTGGAAATCCATCCGAACGCAGCCCTTCTCCAAAGAGGAATGGAGGATCGCCGTGGAACGAGCGCCCTCGATGAAAGAGGACTTTTACACAATCCTCTCCGGGCGAGAGGTGTGGCGAGAGTTCGCCAGGATGATCGCGCACGACGCAGCCCTCGTTGGATGCTTTGAATGAGGGCTAGAGGATTTCTTTGAGTCTCTCCGCTGGACGCGCGAGGATCGCGCGCGCGCCTTTCTCGACGATTGGCCGCTGAATCAGATCGGGGTTCTTCACCATCAGATCGACGATCTCATCGTCGGTGAGTTCGCGCTCGGCGAGGCGAAGCGCCTTGTAGACAGGCTCCCTGGTGCGCAGCTGCTCACGCGGTGATACGCCCATCTTGCGAAGCAGGTCGAGCAGCTTCTTCTTGGGAATCGGATCGACGTAATAGTCGACGGCGTCGAAGTCGACACCGCTCTCGACGAGCGCCGCGTGAACCTGCCGGCATGTCGTGCAGGTCGGCTTCTGATAAATGACGATCTTCATCGGTGCTGAAGCGCGCGGCACGCCGCGATGAATTCTTCGCGCGATCCGTAGCGCAAGGTGACCTGCGCGGTGCCGGCGTCCGCCGTCGAGGTGACACGGCGGATCTCCCCGGCAGGCGTGAATACGGTCGTGAACGAGTTGTCGGTGTGGAGCTCGAGCGCCGGGCCATGCCATGCGCCACGCAGCGCGACGACCCAACCGGACGGCAGCCGCACGGGTGTGCCGCCAGTCAGACCGATCGTCGTCTGCGCGCCCTCTGTGGCCCACCAGCTGTCGACGATGCCGGTCAGCTTGAATTTATGTGTGCCGCCCGAGGCAGTGCACAGCTCGGCGGTGCCGCGTAAGTTGTCGGACCTGCCATGGGCGCCGGCGCTGCGGTAATTCGCCGGCATCTCGCCGGTGAGCATGTTGCCCATCAGGTGCGCGAACAGGACGTACCGCCCGCCGTTGCTCGCCTGCACCCCGCCGTAGCCGTCCCATTGCTGGTCCCAGGTCGATCGGCCTCCGATGTGCAGCGCCCAGGGCGTTCCGCCCGCGTACATGCCGCCGATCACCACGATCATGAGTACGAGAAACGCGAGCCCGCTAGCCTTGGGTCCGAGTGGCATCGCGACCGATTATAGGTGCCCTGCCTTGTCGCAGTGCTCCTCGGGCTTCTGGTCAGCACCCCCGCGCCCAGGAGGCGCTTACGACGAAGCAGCGTATCGTCAATCACGCGATGACGCACTCGAACGTAACGCGGAATTGCGTGCGCGAGCGGCCTGCGTCGTTCTCATCCAGCCGCCCGCAAAGAAGTTTCATATCGATCCGCTCGTCGTCATGCGCGGGAATTCAACGCGCTTCGTGAGCTCGAGCGATCGATTATGTGGACATGCAGCAAGTGCCGGGAATCGGGAGACGATTTCCTGAATGTGTGCTGGAACTGCGGCACATCGCAGGACGGTGTGGAAGACCCGACGTTTCGACCTGTGGCTGCGGAACGCGCCGCATCCCAAACGAGTGACGTGAAGGGTCAGCCTACTGAACGGCATCCGATCGCGTGTCCCCGCTGCGAGCGAAAGCTCGAGCATGTCGGCACGAGGCGCTTCCACGAAGGTACGAATTGGGGAGTGCTCGGCGAGCTCGGCGAGCTGTTCGTGAAACGCGAACGCTTTGACGTGTACGTGTGCCCGCGCTGCGGCCGGGTGGAATTCTTCGTCGACGGCATCGGTGAGGAATACCGCTAGCGATCCGGCGACTCCGACGAGTTCAATCATCAGCCGCGAGCGTCGCCCGTAGTCTTCAGCCGGACCTATTCGTACCGCAGCGCGCGCACGGGATCGATGCGCATGGCGCGCCGTGCCGGCACGTAGCTCGCCGCGCACGCGGCTGCGGCGAACACCAGCATGACGCCGCCATAGGCGATCGGGTCGAGCGGGCTCACGCCGAAGAGCGCGCTGCGGAGCACGAGCGATGCGGCCATCGCCCCGATGCCACCAACGCACAGACCGGCTATCACTGCCTTCGAGTTCGACACCAGGACGAGACCAATCACCTCGCGTGCGCTCGCGCCGAGCGCGATCCGGATTCCGATCTCGCGCGTCCGCTGGCGGACGGCGAACGAGAACACGCCCAGCATGCCGACAGTGGCCACGCCGAGCGCGAACCCGCCGAGCGTCGACGCCATCAGCGGCGCCAGGCTGAGGCCTCCAAGCCAGTCTTCCAGCCGGTCGCGAAGCGCCGTGATCTCGACGCGAATACCCGGGTCGATCCGCTGGGCCGCTGTGGCGACGGTCGCAACCGCCGACGGATCGTCGGTGGAGAACAGCAGTCGCGGCAGACGGCCGTCCTGCTGCGGGTGCTCTCCGGGCGGGAGAAACATGAGCGGCTGAATCGCCCGCATCTCGGCAACGTGCGAGTCGGCAACGACGCCGACGATCTCCAACACCGTGTGATCGCCCGTGCCGTAGAACGTCTGACCGACGACGCGTCCATCCGGCCAGTTCTGGCGGGCCATCGTTTGATTCACGATCACGACGTTCCGCCGTTCGTCGCCGTCGACGAAGTCGCGGCCATCGAGAATCGGGATGCCGAGCGTGGCGAAATATCCCGGTGAGATCCTCAGGAACTCGATCGTTCGCGTCTGCTGCACGCTCTCGTTGGGAAGGCGCATGCCGGAGAAGCTGCTGCTGTCTCCGAAAGGCTCGTTGGTAACGAAGCCGAACCGCGACACGCGCGCACGACGGAGCTCCGCGGTCAGATCGGCAAGCAGGGCCCGCGAACGAGCCTCATCGTACGTTGTCTCCTCCTCTATGCTCGCGATGGCGACGGCGTCGACGCGAAAACCGGGATCGAGGACGCGAGCCTGCGTCACGCCGCGCAGCAGCAATCCAGCGCTCGCCAGCAGCACGACGATACGGCCACCTGCACGGCGAGCAGCGCGCTTCTCAGTGGAAACCTCGACTTGAGCAGTCGCGCATCGTCTTTCAACGCGGCGGCGATGTCCAGCCTCGTGGCGTGGAGGGCCGGCGCCAGCGCGAACGCGATGCAGGAAATCGCGGCCAGCATCAACACGTACAGGAAGACCCATCGGTCGACATCGATGTCGAACGGCCGTGCCTCGCCCGACAGCAACCGGAGCGCGATCGGCGGCAGCCAGATCGCCATGAGCATCCCTACCAGGCCAGCGACGAGGGCGAGCACGAAGCCTTCCGTCAGGAGCTGGCGAACGATTCGCGCCCGGTCCGCGCCAAGCGAAAGGCGGACCCCGATCTCGCCAAGCCGCGCCGCCGCGCGCGCGAGCAGGAGGTTCCCGACGTTGGCACAGGCGATCAGCAGCACGAGGACAACGCCAAGGAACAACGCACCGAGAATCGCGAGCGCCGTGCCGGCCGCACGGCGTCCAGTCAGGAACTGCGTGCCGCCGAGCACGAGCGGCCGCCCCGGCAGGTTCATGCTCGCGCGAAACCGGCGGCCCAGCACGTCAACTTCCGCTCGCGCCTCGTCGTCTGTCACATCGCGCGCGAGCCGCCCGGTCACAGTCACGCAACAATCCTGCGGCCGATCGAGGATGCCGGCCGCGAACCCATCGTTCGGCCGCACCAGCGGCATCGCGGAGATCGGCAGCCAGATGCGCTGCGCCGCGCCCGCGGGGCCGACGAACGCTGGCGGAGCTACGCCGACGATCGTGAATGCGATCCCGTTTATGCGCGTGTCCCGTCCGACGACAGCGGGATCGCTGCCGAATCGCGTTCGCCAAAGCGCGTCGCTCAGAATCGCGACGGTCTGCACCGATCCGCGGCCGTCTTCGCCCGGCAGGAATCCGCGCCCATGCGCCATCCGGACGCCAAGCACGTCGAAGTAATTGGCGGTCACGAAGTACGACGTCGTCGATCGGCCGGTGCCGCCGGTTTCGAGACGCACCGACATCGGGTGAGCGGCGGCAAGTCCAGCAAACGTCTTCGACTGCGCGGCGAGAAACGCGTACTCCGGAAACGACAGGCCGCTGGTGCCGCCGATGCGCGGAGGATTGACACTGGACACGATGACCACGCGGTCGGGATCGATCAGTCCGGCCATCGGTCGAAACGCGAGGCCGGCGAACACCGTGAACAGGCTCGCGTTGAAGCCGATAGCCACGCCGAGCACGACCAGCGCCGTCAGCGTGAACGCAGGCTGGCGTGTGAGGCTGCGAACGGTGTAGCTGACATCCTGCCGCGCGCTCCCGAGCCACGGCCAGATCCACACTGCCCGCGCGTCCTCACGCGCACGCGTCATGTTGCCGATCTCGCGGCGCGCCGCGACGCGCGCGTCGCCGGCCGTCATCCCGTCGCGCTCGAGCGCCTCCTGTTTCATCGCCAGATGAAACTCGAGCTCCTCGTCGAGTGCCGCGTCGCGCTGCCGCGATCGAATCCAGTAGAGGAGGCGACGAACGAGGCTTCGCATCACGACGCCGCCAGCACTTTGTGAATCGCCACGATGATGCGATCGAACTCCTCGCGCTCGGCGGCCAGCCGCCTGCGCCCGATCGCGGTGAGCGTGTAGAAGCGGGCCCGCCGGTTGTTCTCCGACGCGCCCCATTCGGCTTTGACGCAGCCGCTCAACAACAAGCGCTGCAGCGCGGGATAGAGTGAGCTCTCGCCGACCTGCAGGACTTCGTCCGATGCCGCCTTGAGATGCTGCGCGATGCCGTAGCCGTGCATCGAGTCGCGCGCCAGGATCTTGAGGATCAGGAGATCGAGCGTGCCGGGCAGCAGATCGGGCGGCGGCGTGGTCTTGGCCATCACTCTCCCATCGATAAACGATGGGGAGCATCATCCGCGTTCCCGAGCCGCGAAGTCAAGCCCCATCGTCTGTCGATGGGAAAGAAGACGGGTGTGAACCCTGCGTAGCGTTGGTCGTCATCACGATCAAATCCCGCAGCTCCTCGACGACTGCTTCCGGCACATCGTCACGCGTCAGCAGTTCGCAGAGCGCGGGCAAATCGGCCAGACGAGCGCGCAGAAACCAGTCGTCGGGCGCGTTCCAGCCACCGTCGGCAAGCCCGCGAGAAAAGTGCGGCTCGTACCGCGGCTGACCGGGACGCTCGTACCGCAGCATGTTGCCGATGTCACAGAGGATCGACCCGGCACAGGCAAACTCCCAGTCGAGAATCGCCGCCACGCGCCACCTGCCGCGGTCCTGCCGCACGAAGATGTTCGGTGAGTTGAAGTCGGCGTGGACGAGGCAGGCACCATCATGCTGCGAGGCAGACCGAAGTTCGGTCCGCCCCATGACAGCCACGAAATCGCGAATGCGCGTGATGAGCGCCGCGTCGATCCGATGGCGAAACAACGGCGACGCCACGAAGTGTTCGACGACTTCGCCAAGACCCGCGTCTGCGAACGGGCCGTCCTGCACCTGGAGTGCCGGCGACAGCAGACCGGATCGTGGAAAGCGAAGTCGACCGAGTCGAGGCAGCAATCGGCCGGCATCGTACGAGGCCTCGCCGACGCCTGTGGCATCGCCGCGTCGTCTCAAGTCCCTGAGCGAGATGCCGTCGATGAACTCGAGCACGCAGAACGGCGGATAGCCGTCCGCACCGTTCACTTCGGCGTGCAGCACCTCTGGCACCGGCACGTCGCCGCGCACGAGCGCAAGGATCCGCACTTCCTTCGCACAGGATGCCGGCGCGCGATCGTAGAAGCGCAGGACACATCGCTCCGCCGATCCGGACAACCGGACGGCGTAATTCCAGTTCATGATGCCGCCGTGGAGCGGATCGACTGAGACGACGTGCTGCGCGCCGCGCCACGTCGCGAGGAGCGCATCGGCCGTCGCCGCAGCCAATCGCGGCGGAGGCGAGACCACCTTCCAAGTCGCCTTCTCCACTGCGGCAGGATCCTTCACGAGGACAACGACAGCGCGCTGCGCCTCTTGCAACTGAAACGGTGATACGTCGTCCGGACCAACGAACAGACTACTTGCGCCGGCGCGTTCGCGACGTGGACCGCTTTTTCGCCTTCGACGCCTTCCTGTTTTTCAGCGTCGGCGCCTTCCTGGTCGCTGATGGCGCCACGACCGCGTTCTCACCGAAGTCGCCCTCGACCCACGAGTGGAAGCCCATGCACATACCATCGCCCTGGCGCAGATCGAGCTGGGCGACAGGCGCGCCGCCTCGCGTGAGCTGGACGCCAAACGACAGCTCGATCTCCACTCCACCGCCGCGGAGTCCACCAGAAACGCCGTCGATCTGCATCATGAGTGCATATGTCATCGCATCGACAGCCAGTTCGACGGCCGCGCGGGTTCCCGCGGATGCAGCTGACTCGAGGGTTGCCAGACCAGCGGCACGGACTTTTTCGAAGAAGATCAGACCGGCCGCGTGTTGCATCCAGAGGTCGAGGGCGTTTTCGCCCGGCGGAGGTCCTGCGAGTGCAAACTCGCGAAATGCCGCCGCCTGGGCGCGCAGACTTGCTTCACGGTTCAGAGGATCAATCAATGGCGAGGTGATCTTCGACGTCACAGGTCGGTATCCTACCCTGTCGGAAGCGACCGCCCAACAAACCGTTGCAGGCAGGTTACTCTCGTAAGCGCGCGATGAGGCTGATGTCGGAGTCGAAAGACGTGAAGATCAGTGTGCCGCGCGGCGTTGTGGGACGCAGCGTCCTGCTGGCGGTCTTCGCCGCCGCGGTGCTGTTCACCGCCACTCGAGTGCCGTTGGTTCGCCTGGCCGCCGACGGTGCGTCGCAGGCGCGCTGGGTACCGCTCGGGGCGTGGGCCGCCACGCAGTTTCCGGCGACTCGCGACGTCTATCGTGCCCATTTCGCGGTGTTCCTCCAGCCCAAACGATTGCCTCTCGTCGCGCTGTTCGCGGCGCTCGTCATGGCTGCAGTGCGCTCGTTTCCCAGGAGTCTCGGCCTGTGGCTCGCCGAGCGCATGCCGCCGCTTTCGGCGCGCGCCCTCGGTGCTTACCGTTTGGCATTGGGACTTGGGTTGTTCGCTGCACTGCGCAGGGAGGTGCTTGACGCGGTCTCACCGGAGCACCAACGCTTATCATCGTGGCTGGCTCGTCTCGATTTCGTACGCACGCTGTCCGCAAGCCCGGACGCGATCGTGTGGATCTGGCACGCGGCGGCGGTCCTGCTTCTCTGCTTTGCCATCGGGCTCCTGCCGCGCCTCACGCTGGCAGCGGCCGCGGCGGCGATGACGCTGTTCGTTGGCGTCGGCCTGAGTTCGAAAGGGATGCACGACTGGGGCATTCCGCTCATCACGGTCTGGATGCTGGTCCTCGTTCCGTGGCGGGACAGCATCGGCGTGCACACCGTGATCGCGCGATGGCGGCGGCGCGTGCCGCCGCCGGTCTCTCCATCGCTGCGTGGTCTGGCGGTGTGGCTGCCAGGGCTCACGCTGGGCATCGCGTTCCTGGCTGCCGCGTTTGCAAAGCTCGACACGAGCGGGGTTGCCTGGATCACGAGCGGCGCCGTGCGGTTTCACTTCATCGAAGACGCACGTACGGCGCCGGTGTCATGGGGTCTGCTCCTGGCTCGATCGGACGTCGCCGCCGTCGCGCTCTCGCTCGGCGCGGTCATGATCGAAGGCGCATTCTGGACAGTCGCCTTCTTCAAGCATCCAGCCGTACGCGCACTCTACGGCCTGGCGGGGTTCGCTATGCTCGCCGGGTTCTATCTCTTTCAGGGACTGTTCTGGCCCGCGTGGTGGGCGCTCTTTCTCGCGTTCCTGCCATGGTCGGTGCTCGATCGCGTCACCATTCGCGTTCGAGCGACTGACGCAGAGCGTGCGTCGCGATCGCAGGCTCACCACGAGTCTGACGAGACACCCCTCGACACGCCCGTGCCACTGCCAAGATTCACGTCGATCGCGATTGTGATGTTGACGCTTCAGCAGCCCATCGTCAGCGCGTTGCGCGTCGAATCCGAGCCGTTCTTCTCCGACTACAGCATGTATTCATACACCTGGCCGTCGAAGGAGGCGTTCGATACCCATCTGCGTGCCAAGACCGCGCGCTACGAGCTTTCGATCGGGGGCCTGACCGGCGACGAACTCGATCGACGCGTGCGTCAACTGCCCGGCGGCGTCGACACGCTGAGTGGCGCGATCGGCCTTGCCACTCGCGGCGAGCCCTGGCCGGATTCGACCCGCGCTGCCGTCGCCGCGACACGGCGCGACTATCACCAGCGCTTCGGCGAATCGCTGTCACGGATCACCGTCCGCATCCTGCAGCGTGGGTTCGATTGGACGCGAGGGACCTTCGACGATCCGCCTCGTCTCATCGGTCAGCACGTGCTCGACCTCGATGCGGGGCGCTTCGAGCCCGAAGTTCGATGACAACGAGCCTCGACCGCGCTCATAGTATTCTGGTGGACGATCGTCGGTCACATCATTGATGAAGCGACGGAGGATGACTTGCAGCACCGATCGCTCCTGTGGATTTGCCTCGTTCTACTTCCCGGGCAGGTGTTCGCTCAAGGATCGGTGACCGGCATCGTCAGGGACGCCGCCGGGGCCGCGCTGCCCGGTGTGACCGTCGAACTGGCGGTCACGAAGCCGGGCGCGGAACCGCTGCGTACGGCTGTCACGAACGCAACTGGACGCTATGAAATCCGTGACGTGCTGCCGGGAACCTACGCCCTTACCTTCAGACTCCCAGGTTTCAATACGCTCAGACGTGATGGCCTTGCCGTGGTTCGAGGAGCACCGATGACCGTCGATGCGGTTCTGCTCGTCGGATCGCTTGTCGACCCGCTTCCGCCGGGTCAACAGTCCGGGCGGGGCAATTGTCTGCACGGCGACACCGAAACCGATGCGGAATACCAGCGTCGAAGCGACGCGCTCGACGCGATGCGCCTGATCGATTTCGTCATCTCGCGGACCATATCGCGCTCCCTTGTTGTACGCATGCCGACGTGGGGCGATCTGGCGGCCTCTCCAGTGGTGGCGAGCCTCCGAGGTATGCGCGGTCCGAGGGGTGACCTGGCACGAAGGATCGCCTGGGGAGAGAGCACGCCGCTGCCGGGATGGGGCATCGACTATGTCGCGATGGCCACCGATGTGAGATTCGCGCTGAAGGATCTGCGCGATCCCTGCGGTTTCACCTACTCGTCGCAGGACCCGAATGTCATCCCGTTGCGCTTCACGATTCTGCCGCTTCAGGACAATTGAGTCCCTTGCGTCAGGTCATGCTCGACCCGCTGTTTTCGTCCGCTCTGGAGCAGGCTGAACGTTCCGCACCTGCAATAAGAGCCGCAGCGCTGGTGCACCTCGCCCGGGTGGCCGCAGGTCGCGATCGGCAGCAGGCAAGAGATCTCCTCGAGCGTGGCATCGCTGTCGCGAACGCGATCGAGGAACCGACGCGTCAGATCCTGCTCGGCGAGGCGCTCGATCCCGCAGGCGCCATCTCGCCCGATGTTGCTGTCCGCCTTCTCGGCGCGCTTGCCAACGATCCGATGCAGAGCCATCGCGTCGTGATGGCGCTGTATCGCATGTTCGAGGCCGGCCACCACGACGCGGCCATGGACTACCTGCTGACCGGGGCGCCGGACCTTTTCTATCCGTACGACGTGGCGGCACGGGCGCCCGGCATTGTAAAGGACGGGCGAACCAGGGCAGCGCTGCTGCGACGCGCCATACAGGCGGCGCGCGCCGGGAGGCAACTGACACCAGCCCGTCTGAGCCATCACACGATTTCCGAACTCCTCACGATGTTCAACCAGCACTGGCGCGCATTGCCGCAGGAAGAGGCCGGAACCTTCGTCCGGGAAGTGGTGACGACTATCCTCGCGGTGCCCGACGAGCGCGGCTCGTTCACACGGCAAGGCGCGCACTTCTCGTCCGCCCGTCAGGATCTTCTGTTCACCCTGCTCGGGCCATGCCGACATCTCGAACCGCAGCTCGCTGACGAGCTCGTTTCACAACATTCACAACTCGCCAGAGCCGCATCACGCTTTCCATACGGATGGGAATCGATGTACCCGGGTTGGGTTGAAGGTGCCTCCCACCTCGTTCCGCCATCGATGGAAACCGACGCCGACCTCCCGCGTCCACCACGCGAGCGGGAACCGGACCTCGAGGAGCGTGCATCGCACGATTACCTGACGCTGCTCGACACGTTCTTGCCGGTTGCGCAGGAACTGCGCACGAACTTCGACCGCGCATTCGCGTTTGCCGGCGATGCGTACGACTCAGACACGGACCCCCGTCGCCCGAACAGCGCACCCAAAGCCTGCTGGCCGTCGGCAGGCGCGTTCCGCAGCATCCTCTACAAGGCCGGTAGTTATGAAGGAACGCGTGCGGAGCGGCATCTCGAACGCATTCCCGATCCCGACTTGCGGCTGCTGGCGCAGATCGAGCTGGCCGCCGCGCTTGCCGGAGTGCGACAAGCTCCACAGACGATGATCACGCGACTGCCGGACGCATCATTCACGGGTCCTCCGACGGCTGACGAGCCTGGCAGCAGCGCCACGCATGCGCCGTTCGAACCGGTGACGCCGATTGCCATCTTCGAGAAGCCGCCGCTCCCACCGTCGTACGAGGCACGCATCACACCGAGCCGCCATCCGCCTGACGCACCGCCGGCCGGTGGTTGCGATGCTGACTTCTGGGTCATTGAGAACGTGCGACTGCGACCGGTGTTGACACGTCTCTTCGACACCTCTTCGAGCCGCATCGTGATCCCCGCGTCACTCGAGCAGCGACGCTACGACTTCGCACTCGTGCTTCCACACGACGAATCGCGTGAGGTGTTCCTCGACAGCATGCGTTCGAGCGTGAAACGTCATTTCCAGGTGCGGTCCGAACAGCATGCAGTGGAGGCGCAGGTCGTCACGGCTCCGCGCGGCGTGAAGGCCCGGGAACGACCGGCTGACGACATGCCCGGCTGCGGCGTCGCCTTTGGCTCATTCAGCTTCCACGAGCCGCACACCTCGCCTTCGATGCCTGACTTCAGCGACCTGATTGTCGGATCGCTCATGGACATCGACGTCGTCCCGAGCCTCTCACGACGATCGGTTGAAGAGGAGCTTCACACAGCGAGGGAACGATTTCTGAGAATGCCCGCCCCGCCGGGCATATTGAGCGCGCTCAATCAGACGCTGACGATGAACGAGCTGTGCATCGCGCTCGAGAGCGCGACCGGTCAGCTATTCGTCGACGAAACCGGGACCAGCACGCCGTATCGAATCAACGTGAACGGCGCGATGCCGGGGAGTTCTCGGGAGTTCGTGCAACTGGTCTGCGAGGAGCTCGGCCTCGTTGTCACACCGGCGCAGCGGGTCGTGGAGATGCTGACCGTCCGGGAACCCTTGATCGTCTGAAAACAGAAAGGCCTGGCAACACACCTCAGGCTGGAGCGGTCGCGCTTCCCTTGTTCTGCCACATGCGGCGGCGATCGTCGGGTAGCTGCCGAATCAACGTGGCGAGCGGTTCCTTGGCTGGGCCAATGTAGAACTGGTACGAGTAGCGCGCGAGCGACTCGGACGCGCTGTCCGGAATCGATGCCCCGTGCGCACCGCGAGAGTTCAGGAAGACGAGCATGCTGTTGGGCCGATACGGCACGACTTTGACCAGCGTGCAGCGCCGGCCCGCCTGCTCCGGATAGTAGGTCTGCTTGTAGTTCGAGTCCTCGTCATCGTCTACCGAAAAGATCTGCGTACCGAAGCGCTCGTCGTCGTCAGGGCGGGCAAAATAGGCGAGGCACGTCAGCATCGCGTGCTTGGGATCGCGATGCGGATCGAGGTGGTACCCGCGGCGGCGCAGCATCAGCCGCCCGCTGTTGACACTGTGAGGCATCGCGTCAGCACGCGCTCGAAAATCCTGACCGAAGATCGAATCGTAGTGATGCAGGAGAGGCGTCCGAAAACGTTCGAGCACCGCTGGACAGATCATCTGTTGAATGACGACATCGTCGAAGAAGCCCCAGACGACCGCGCTCAGCGTCGGTCCGAGCTCCATCGGGAATCTGAGATTCCGCTTGATCGGATCGTGATCGTCGAAGAAGGGCTCGGGCGGAATGGCCTCGACGAGCAGCTCGTAAACGTCTGGTGGCAGGAGACCGTCGACGACCATGTGCTCGTACGGCTCGAGCACGAGCTGCGCAGACTCGATCGCGGCGCGCACGTGATTCCCTACGCGCGTCGCGTCCAGCAGTTCGCCTACGCGCGCGACCCTGTGATGCTGCTCGCGGTTGAGCACCGCGGTCAGCTTCACTTGTGCCGCCGTCCGGTCTGCGCTCGAGGCCAGCCGTTCGGTTCGCTCCAGCGATGCCTTGAGCTCTTCCACCTGGTTGAGCAACAGTCGCACGTCTTTCCGGACCGGTTTCACCGCCTCCTCGACGTCCGGCTTCCACAGCCGTCCCAGGTAGTCGGCCAATCCAGTTCGTGTCAGGAAGGATCGGATCATCGCGTTACTGGTCGAGCATCGTTGGGAGGCACGCCTGATCGCACGTCGTTCGGGCCGAGGTCGGCGTCCATCCAGCCGCCATCACGACGACCCACAGGCAAACCATCCCACCGAAACGCACCATCGCGCTCCTCCCTCCGTTTCCACCGACACGTAAGTGTAAGCCGACTGAGAAGGTCACCTGCGATTCGGGAAAATGTCTAACACTCGAGATCGCAAAAGCGTGCTGCGTGCCCAGCATGTCCGCGGCGTATTCGATGCGGCGACTGTCAGGAGGCGTCAACTAGAAAATAACGGCGATGGCGTTGACCCACTCGAAACCATCACCCTTCTTGAGTTCGGCTGGGTCACTGCCCGCGACAACGTCGAAGCCATTTGGATAGAGCCGGATGTTCCATTCCCAGATGACTCGATGCCAGCGGAGTGAGATCGGCCGGACTTTCACGCCGAAATTCTTGAAGGCGGCGAACTCCTTGCCGAAGACGAAGTTGGCTGTCATGCCGACGGCATGCTCTCCCAGGGCGCTCTTGAATCCGATCATCGGGTCGACTGTTCCCATCCCGGTGTGAAAAAAGCCGAAGTCCTTTTCGTTCTCGTCCTCTCCGGAGTTCTTGGGCAGAGAAAAATATGCGCCGCCATCAAGGACGAGCCAAATTTTTCCGAGGCTAGTGGGAACGGTTTCCATCGCATCGCTCAGAAGCGTGCCTACCGGCGTGCTCAGCGGCGACCTGGGCTTGATCGGAATGCCGAAGACGGAGCATCTGTCTACCCTGCTGGCGCTGTTCTTCTTGAAGCCGACACTACATCCGGTAGTCAGGCCAATCATCGACGGGCCGCTCATTTCCCAGATCCACTCCCCGATACCAGCACTCCCTGTGCGCGGTGTTGCAAGGACCATTACGGCTCCGGCCAGAATGGTACACACGCCTCGCTTCAGCATCGAAACCCTCCGTCTCACCAACGATCAGTCAGGGCGATCAGTGTCCACGTTCGAAGAGTGCGCGCGTTTCTCCCGTGAGCCTGAGTCCAAGGGCATCCTTGCGAACCCGGAAACGCGGCCGACCGGGTTCGTTGGGTGCATAGAGAAGCAACTCGTCCGTCGTCGTACCAATAACGAGAGCGGTGTGATTATCGAACGACGCGACGGCGAAGCTGTCCCACACGGCTCGACGAGGAGCAACCGCCATGGCCACGACCAGGAGGGCGACGGCCACAGTGCCCCATTTCATGGCGCGCGAGGTCGACGCGTCGGTGCCGCTCCTTTCAAAATAGGGGAACAGACGCCAGGCCATGAACCCGAGTACGAAACTCAGTAACGCCGAGTACACCCCGTGGTCCTGGTGAATGGGCCGGCTCGCGGGTTCGAGGATAGACATTGCCGTCTGGGGCAGGAGCGGGTCCTCTCTCAGCGCCCACAGCACCGCGAAGACGTCCCAGTACGTTCGTGTGATGGCGAGCGCTAAGACCACCCCGGCAAGAAGGACGAGTGTCGCAACTCCGGCAGCATTGAGCCCTTGGATCGCGGCGATCGCGCGGCCAGACAGGCCTCGCACTCCCGCGGGCAGCAAGACGCGCACTCCCGCGATAACGGCAATGGCTGCGGCTCCCAGAACCCAATACGTAACGAACGGCAGAAGTGCCTGCGCGCCAACAGTGAGGATGTCTTTGAGGCCCAGCGAGAAATCAGGATCGATACGGAGGACGACTTCGAACGCGCGCGCGGCTACGAACCCGAGCAGGCCTGTCAAGGTCAGAAGTATCGCCGCCGCTACGGCGGCGCGCTTCAAATAGTCGAGCAGCGACGGTCCGCGCGGAACAGGGGCGGCCGGAACAGGAGCGGAAACGGGTTCGGTCCTCTCGCCATTGAGCTTGGCCTCCATCTCGCCAGCGGACCAGTAGCGCCACGCCGGATTCGGGTCGATCGCCCGTTCGACGATCGCGATGAACGACTCGGGCAGATCCGGCCGCGCATCGCGCAGCCGTCGCCGCTCGCCTCGAGCATGTGCAGCGCGTATCGCCTCCAGCGATGCTCCTTCGACCGGGAAACGCGCGGACACCAGGTGATAGAGCAACACGCCGCAGGCGTAGATGTCGCTGCGAACGGTGGCTTCCCCGCCCTCGAGCACTTCTGGCGCCAGGTAGAGCGGCGTCCCCTGCGCGCGTGTTTCCCTCGGGTCGTCCAGGAACTCACCCGCTCCGAAATCCATCAGGATGATGCGTCCGCCGTCGTGTGCACGCATCACGTTCTGGGCTTTCACATCTCGATGGATGATGTTCGCGCGGTGCACGGCAGCGAGGGCCTTGCACACCTCCTGTCCGACGCTCGCCGCTTCACCGGCGCTCAAGCTCCCCTTGCTGACACGCGTCGCGAGCGTCTCGCCGTCGATGAAGTCCATCCAGAAGCCCACCCGCCCCTTGTGGCGATCGGCGCCGTGCACGTTGACGACATTGACGTGACGGACGCGCGCGAGCTTCCGCGCTTCGTGCAGGAGTTGCGCGGGCGGCACCCAGTTCTCCGCTTCGGGCTTGAGCAGCTTGAGCGCAACAGGATGATCGAGCCAGGTGTCGTGCGCCTGGAAAACCTCGCCGAAGGAACCCTCACCCACCTTCCGGACCAGCAGCAGGTGGCCCCACACACCGAGGTGTCCCCCGGACGGTGCTGAGGGCGGGACCCCACCGGGCGGTGCGCCGCCAGGCGTCGTGCCGACGTCAGGAAAGACGTGACGCTCCCGCGCCGATTGGATCGGCACGGCGCCCGCGGTGGCCAGGGCCGTGAGCGTGGCGTCCTGGGCAGGTTCGATCTCGTCGACTCGCGATCTGTGAACTTCTGAGACTTCGGCGATCAACCGAAGCAGCTGAATCAGCGCCAGCGCCTCGTCGTCGGGCGCAGACTGCTCGCGCGCGTCCCAATCGATGGACTCCCCGTCGGCGACCGACTCGAACAGTTTGTCGAGATCGTCAGACTCTCCAGCCATGCCGCGCCGCTCCATTCACGCATGACCGGTCTCGACATGGGTCGACAGGTTCCGGGGACAGCCCGGGCATGCGCGTGCTCCGGCGCACGAGCCGGTACACGCCACGCCACGCGGCTTGACTGTCTGCGTGTTGGCGAGGGCTAACGATACTACGCGCTGATGGCTAGCGGCAGTCCGACTCTTGACCGGAATCATGTTTCTCGGACATGGCCCCCAGAAGGTTCCGGAGCGCCCTGACCACCGCCATACGCGCGGCGTCGGCGCTGGGCTTGCCGAGTGCGATGGCGATCTCGTCGTAGCTTTGCTGCAGCTCCACGCGAGCGATAATGGCTTCGCGGTCCACGGGACGCAGCGTTTTCAAAACCGCTTCATACCGTTCGAGCGATTCTCGTCCGATCGCCCGCTCGAGCGGCGACGGCCCCTCGTCGGGTTGATCTCTGATTTTCTCGTGTATCGATCGGAGCTCCACAGGGTACCGCGATGACCACGACGCTCTCGGCGGACCAGCACAGGATCCTCATGCCGGGCCTCGCAGTGCAGCCATTGATTGCAGGCACCGTCGGCTTCTTTCTCTTGCCACCCTCCGGGCCCGCCGTCGTCATGGGCGTGATCTTCGCGATGACTGGTGCTGCGATTACCGGATGCATCGCCTATCCGATGATGCGGCGCTTCATTTGTCGCCGCCAGCTTACGCTCGTGCGGACATTGGCAAGCGGCGCGCTCCTGGGGAATATCCCCGCCGCCATCGCCGCCACTGCGATCATGGCCGCCAGCACCGATATCGCGGCAAAACTGGCGTCCTTGGTCCTACCGATCGCCGTGGGCACAGTGACGGGAATGATTATGGCGGGCGCCTTCTGGGCTCTGTCTGGTCGCCGCCTCGCGCAACGCAGTTGAATGTATCTCCGGCTGTTCCTTCGCGCTTCGCCACGAAGGGAGCCACCAGGTCCCTTCGGCCAAATCGGAACTACTGTTTGCTGACGTTCACGAAATAGAGATCGGTCGCCACCTCGAACGAATCCCTGGTGAGGGCGGTCGGCATCGACTTCCACTCGGTCGTCGGCTGAATGATCTGCCACGCGCCGGCTTTGCCGACCTTGATTGGCATATTGAAGCCGGGCTCGTCCGCCCTCCACCGATACGACACCGTCTTCGCCGCCCCGTCGCTTGCCCCGAGCGGAGTCGAGGGGCCGAACTTCAGATCGAGGGTCGGGAGCGCGGCGTGGCGCAGGTACTGATCGAAGATTGGCGTGAGATTCTTCCCCGTCTGCGCGTTGAAGAAGGCGACGATGTCCTCGGTCATGACGTTCTGATACTTGAACTTCTGAAACATGTCGTAGAGCAGCTTGAACCACTTCGTGTCGTCGTTGACGATCGAGCGCAGCGTGTTGATGAAGAGCGCGCCCTTGAAGTACATGTCCTGCGGCGGCTCGCGATGAATGCCTCGCGGCGCGATGATCGGCGTCCGGTTCTGCACCTTCGTCTTGTAGCCGTTCGTGTACTTCAGCATGTCGGCGTACCCGAACGTGTACTCGACGTACAGGGACTCGAGGTAGGTCGCCCAGCCTTCGTGAATCCACATATCGGAGACATCCGCCGCGGACACCGCGTTCCCGAAATACTCATGGGCGCTCTCGTGAATGATGATGAAGTCGAACTTAGGGCTGACGCCGACGCCGGTCCAGTCGCGCTCGAGGTAGCCGTTCGCGAAGCGGTTGCCGTACGTCACGGCGCTCTGATGCTCCATGCCGCTGTAGGGCACTTGAATCAGCTTGTACCCGTCCTTCTTGAACGGGTACTCGCCGAAGTACTTCGCGTAGGCCTGCAACATGCCTTTCGCCTGCGCGAACTGCGGCTTCGCGCGTGCCTGATCGTCGGGCAGTGTGTAGAAGTCCATCGGCATGTCACCGAGCTGCTCGGCGTAATGGACGTAATTGCCGATGTTCAGTGACACGCTGTAGTTGTTGATCGGGTACTGGACCTTCCAGTCCCAGCGCGTGTAGCCGTCGCCAAGGTCGGTCGTGCCCATGAACTTGCCGTTCGAGACGTCAGTGAGGCCGTTGGGAATCGCGACGCTGATCTCCATGCTCTCGACTTCGTCGCGCCATTGATCCTTGTTCGGCCACCAGCTCGCTGCGCCCTCGCCTTCGCACGCGGTGTAGATCCACGGCCGTCCCTGCGGATCCGTGCCGAACGTGAAGCCGCCGAAACGGCCGGACTGGACGGGCGTGCCTGAATAGTAGAAATCGATCGCGTAGATCTGCCCCGTCTTCAGCGTCTGCGGAAAATCCACGAATACCGTGTTCAGCTGCCGGTAGTAGACGAGCGGCGCCGAGCCCGACACGCCGGTCGAACCCGATGCACCCACCGAACCCAGAAACAGGATCTTGTCGACCGTGAGATTCGCGAACAAGTCCAGCTGAATGCGCGCGTCGTCCTTCAGCATCTTGAAGCGAATCGTGTTCTTCCCGCCAATCGTCTTGGCTTCGGGATCGACTCGGAGGTCGAGATGGTAATAGAGCAGGTCGTTGTTCGCGCGGTACGCTCCGTACTGGCCGCGCAGGACATCGGCGCCGATGGCCGCCGGGAACACGGGCATCGGAGCCGGCTGCACACCACGACCCTGGTCGCGCGCCTCACCCTGCCCCCCGACTTGGATCGCACCTTGCGTCGAACCCTGCGTCTGCGCTTGCGATGCTGCGACCAGCGTGACGACGGCACACCCCAGGATGGCGACGGAGCAGACGGCGCGCGTGATGAGACGGTGTGAAGCCATGAGGCGAGATCCTAGCAGGACCTCGCCTCTACGAACGTCCGTGGGCCACCTCGTTCTAGAAAGCGTCGCCGATGAACGGAAGCATGCGACCGAAATAGAGCACGAGGAACCACGACGCCATCGATACCGCGCCGGCTACTTTGAAGCTGCGCGGCGTATCCGTGTCGGCCGGCAGCGCCAGCATCCGTCGGCCCTGCGTGGTCTCGAAAATGGCGACATTCACCATCGCGACGGCGAGGAAGAGCAGCTTGGCCTTCCACGCGGGATTGTGGATGTACTGATCCGGCGCGCCGATGAAGAACAGGACACCGGTCACGACATTGATGGCCACGCCGAGCGCCGCCCACTTGCGCATCTGCATGACGGCGCGGACCGGCACGGCGCGCATCATGCCCATGAGCCGCAAATCGATCAGTCCGGCAGCGCCAATCAGCAGCGCCAGGCCGATGAAGTGCAGCGTCTCGCACAGCGGCCACGCCAGCGGCGACATCGTCATGATCTGGGAGATCGAGGTGCTCTTCAGGTACGCGACGTAGGCGTGGCTCATCACGAATCTCCTAGACGACGTACGCCATCCAGCGGCCGGTGGCGATCGCCGCCACCCACAGCACGATCGAGACGACGGCGACGCCCTTGACCGCTCCGGTTGCGGTCTCGATGTGGATCGGTTCGCCGTACAGCTTCCGTTTGAGCGTGATGAGCAGCATGACGGCGGCGGCGATGATAGCCAGCTTCCACATGAAGATCGTTTTTGCGGATTTCTTGGGATCGGCGATGAAGAGCAGCACGCCGGTCGCGGCGTTCAGCCAGAAGCCGGCCCACATGATGGGAAACGCGCGCGCGAACAGCGAAGTCGGCAGCGCGGGTGCGAATCCCAGCACGCGCAAATCGACCATCCAGTTAGCGCCGACCAGAACGCCCAGGCCGACGGTATGGAGAGTGAGGACCGCGGGGTAGGCCCAGATCGAGGGTGATTCACGCAGCCATGTAGAAAAAGACGACGCCTCCAGTGAGGCGAGAAACTCCATCATGATCGCCACCAGCCTTCGCTCGCGTGTAGGCGAAATGCGTGCCGCGCAGCGTCTGCCGGTATGTGGCGTCTTTGTGCCGATCCCTTACGAAAAAGTGCGGGGGCAACGCGCGGGAGAATTCCCGGCGCGGGCGGAAAATTTCGCGGGTCAGAAGATTGCGTCCTCCTCCTCTGTCTCGCGTGCGCGCCGCGCCGCGCGGCGCCGCTGCGCTTTCAGCGCCGCGGCTTCCCGGTTGCGGCGCTTCACGAACTGCTCGCGTTCCGACAGCACCCATCGATCCCAGCGTTCGTCGTGCCGCAGCGCGCGCAGGCGATCGATTGCCCATCGCCACACGAACGCCAGTGCACCGGGCCTCGCGACTGCCGGCGTGAGTCCCTTCATCGCCTCCACCTGATCGGCGAAGAGCGGCGTGCCCGCGACGTCGAGTCCATGCGGCCGAACGAAAGCCTCGATGAACGGCTTCACCGTGGTCGCCGGGTGCGCCAGCGCGGCATCGAGCCGCTGCAAGTGGTCGTCGAAGCCATGACCTACCGTCAGCAGGCCGCCCGCGGTGTTCGTCAGGTAGTGGTAATGCACGGTCCCGAGCTGGTTGTCTTCGAACTCGGGGACGAGCAGCGTGTGCACATCGCGCCCCACGATTCCCGCTTCGATGAACGCGCTGGTGATCAGGCCCACGACTGCCGCGCTGTGATACATCGAATCGAAGTAGTCGGCCTTCGACACCGGATCGAGCGGATTCCTCCCCCACAGCACGGTCGGGCCCATCGACGCGAGATCGATCCCGTCCCATTCGAACGTCCGCGACGGGTGCGGCCGCACGAGGATGCCGGCGTCCCGGAGGTGCGGCAGCGTGCTCGCGCGCAGCCTCCGAATCCACTCGACGACGAGCTTGGCCTCGGGCGGGCTGTGATCGAATAGCGTCGAGCATGCATACATCACGAACGGCCGATCGGATGGCAGGCCGACATGCGCGCAGAACGCAGCGCGGTCGCGTGACGGCTGTCGGTTGAACCATTGATCGAAGCACTGCGCACCGGTGACCACGATGCGATCGTCGGGAATGCCGTGCAGGTCGATCGCCTCGCGGCGCTGAACGTCGTTCCACACGAACACCCGATCGGGCCAGTCGCGAATCAGCGCCTTGCTGGAGAGGTGGTCCCAGCTCCACACGCACAGTCCGTTGGGAATGCCCAGCCCGTGTGCGGCGCGCTGATACTCGATCTGTGACGAACCCAGATTGATGAGCGGCGTGATCAGCACGACATCGGGCTCATGCGACGCGATGAACGCCCGCAGCGCCGGGTCCTCGGGCACGTACTGCTCCAACCTGCGCAGCAGCGCGACGACGAGACGTCGCCACGGTTCGCCGAGACGCCGCACGATCCGGCCGATGGCGACGAAGATCTGCGGCGTGCGGTCGCGCGCGCGCTTCCGCAGCGTCAGGGCGCGATCGAAGATGCGGTGCTGATAGCGAAGGTAATCGAGACCCAGACGAAGGTGGCTGGCGACCCAGGCGTCGTCATCCGCGGCCCGGGCCGGCGCCTCACCGTAGGTGACATTCGGATACGTCGCCGCCAGCGTCTGTACGAGCTGCAGCCCGCCCATCGCCTCGTCGCGATCGGCCGCGAGGTGGATGTGATGTCCACGCTCGGCGAGCGCGCGCAGCACCGACTCGAAATTGCGGAAGTAGGTGAAATGCCGCCCGAAGAAGAGAATCTTCACCGCACCTGCTAGTCTACGCGAGCCACCCGCGCGGATTTGCTAGACTTCACGGACTGATGTCGGTTGCAAGCCAATATACCTATGTCCTGGGCGTTCCCAACTTTGCCAACTACGAAGCGAGCGCGTCGCTCATTCGTGTGCCGCGCAGCGGCGGCGAGATCGCGTACGTCTCGATTGGTGAAGATCGTCTCACACGGACGAAGCACACGTATGCGTTTCCGCTCCGTGGGATTCAGTACTGTCTCGATGCGTTCGGGCTCGAATCGCTCGAGCAGATCGACTTCATCTACACCGATTACGCGCGCCTTCCACGCTGGCTGAACAGCGGGCCCGGCTACCGCAAGCTCGAACACGACTACCTCAAGCTCCGGCTCCGCTATCCACGCGAGCGCATTCGCGTCGTCGATCATCACGATGCCCACGCCGCGTCAGCATTCTACCCGTCGCCATTCGACGAGGCCGCGGTGCTCGTCGTCGATTCGCTCGGATCGCGTCTGAACACGCAGACGCTATATCACTTCCGCGCCGACGGCGCGCACGTGCTCGAGCGCGGCGATCACTGGGGCATCGGCCGGCTCTACTCGCTCGTGACCGGATCCGTTCTGCCCTACGGTCCCGAGAAGGGATTTGGCAAGACGATGGGCCTCGCGCCGTACGGCGCGGCGCATCCGGGGCCGGTGCTGGAGTTCTCGGGCAGACACGAGGGCATGGCGTCGGATTACAGCGCCTTCTTCAGCCGCCCGCCGCTTCCACGCATCGTCGCGAAAGACGTGCGTCGATGCGAGGATCGCGAGCGGGTCCTCGATCCGTACTTCGCGCGCGCGGCCTACGACGTGCAGCAGGAGTGCGAGCGCCAGATGGTGCGGATGGCGCAGTACGCGCATGAGCGGACGGGCAGCGCCAATCTGTGTATCGCAGGTGGTGTCGCATTGAACGGTCTCGCCAACGCGTGCGTGCTTCAGCGGTCGCCGTTCGAGCGCGTGTGGGTTCCGCCGGGCTGCTCCGATACCGGGCTGTCACTCGGCCTTGCGCTGTGGGGCTACTTCCATGACGTCGCCCCGCGAGAGACGACGCGGGTCACGGTGTCGATGACGTCGCCGTACACCGGACGTTCGTACGCACGCGACCGGATCGAGCGCATGCTCGACGGCTACGGCATCGCCTTTCGTGCCATTGCGCCGGAAGAAGTGGCGCCGCACATCGCCGGCGGAAAGGTCATCGGCTGGTTCGAGGGCGGCTCCGAGTTCGGTCCGCGCGCCCTCGGCCACCGTTCGATCCTCGCCGATCCCCGCGATCCCGGCATGAAAGACACGCTGAACCGGCGCGTGAAGTTTCGCGAGCCCTATCGTCCGTACGCACCGAGCGTGCTGGCCGAGCACGCCCGCGAGTGGCTCGATCTCGAGGCTGACAGCCCGTTCATGCTGATGGTGGTCGAGGTGCGCGAGGACAAACGCGCGCTCGTCCCGGCAATTACCCACGTCGATCAGACGACACGGCCGCAGACCGTCACGCGAGAGGTCAACCCGCACTACTACCGACTGATCGCCGAGTTCCGTCGGCTGACCGGCGTTCCGATGGTGCTCAACACGTCGCTCAACGTGAATCGGGAGCCGATCGTCGAGACACCGCTCGACGCGCTGATCTGTGCCTTCGGCACTGCCATCGATTTTCTCTATCTGGAGGGTCTGCTCGTCGAGTGTCCCCCATATGCGAATCCCGAAATGGTCGCGCGTCTCACCGCGGATCGCACCCGTGCGCTCGATGAGGAGTGGACGACGATCACCGCTCGTCACCTCACACGCTATGACACGGCGGAGCGCGACGAGTATCTTGCCGCAGAGAACAAGATCGCCGAGTGGCATCGCGAATACCGCTCGAAGTACGAGCTGGAGCAGCGGCTCGCGGCGTGGACCGTGAAGCGAGCCAGAGTGGTCGTGGTCGGGACGCGCGGACACACGCGATGCCTGTATGAGTACGTCGATGGCGTCGCCAGCCTTCCGGTTGCGGCTTTCGTCGCGATCGACGATCAGCCGGGCGAACCCGGCGAATTGGGCATCTATCGCGAGGCGACGCTCGACGAGATCGACTGGACGGCGGTTGACGCGGTGCTGGTCTCGACTCATGAGTACCAATCGCTCGCGCTCGCGCGCTTGAAGCCGCACGTCAGGGCCGGCACCGACGTGCTCGCGATGTACGACGATGCCGGCGACAGTCTGCTCCACGTGCTGCCTGAACGATGGCCGGCCGTCAGTCCTCTGCCCCGGGCGGCGACTCGCGTGGACATCGTGCCCGGCAGCTTCGACTTCGAGTTCAGTACGCTGCCGGCTCGCATCGCCGAGCGGTACGCGTTGATCGTCAGCTATCACTACTGCCACCCCGCCGACACCTGGTTGAAGGGCACCAAGTCGATTACGCCGGAGGAGCTCGATCGTCAATTGCGATCGCTGACGCAGAACTTCGTCTGCACGACGATCGGCGAGTTGATGAACCCGGATGCCGATCTACCGGAGACGGTCGCGGTCGTGACCTTCGACGACGGCTTCAAGGACGTGCTCGATCACGCACTGCCCGTACTGCAACGGTGGCGTGTGCCGGCCACCATCTACTGCTGTTCGGCGCCCGACCTCGAGTACGCCGTTCTGAACGTGCATCGCGTCCATTTGCTCCAGGCCAGGCTTGGCCTCGATCGGTTTCGCGGGGAGTTCGAGCGGCTGCTCGGGGCGCGCCCTCCGGTGGCGCTCGAAACGAGCACGCATCCCGGTTTGCGAGGCTTGTATCCGTATGACGATGAGGCCACGCGGCGATTCAAGCGGCTCCTGAACTTCGAGCTGCCCTACCGCGAGCTCGATCCGATCCTGCGCACGCTCTTCGAACGTCACATCGGGCCGGACAATGAGATCGCCGCAAAACTGTATCTCTCGTCAGCCGATCTGCGGCGCTGCCAGGATGCAGGACTCGAGATCGGCGCGCACGGCCACAGCCATCGCGTGCTCAGCCGGCTCACCGAGGACGAGCAACGAGCCGAGCTCGGCACCTGTGTGGACTATCTGCGTCATGCGTGCGGGTTGAAAATGGTGCACGTCTCCTATCCGTACGGCATCGACGGCAGCTGGAACGACACGACGAAACGAGTCGCCTTGACGCTCGGTGTGGCGAGTGCGTCGACGAAGGTGCGGGCAATCACCAAACCGTCCGACCTGCGCGGCCGCTGGGAGCTGCCGCGCTACGATGTCCGCGATGTCTTCGACGCGTCCGGCTCGCTCGTCGCCGACCGACTCTCCGCTTTGTTCACGGCCGATTGAGCTCGGCCTGCAAGGAAGCACGCTCGCCGTCGCCGACGCAACTCACACTATTGTCTGCTGTGGGGCTGAAGGCGGACACTACACGACGTCACGGACGGCACCGCCGAACTTCCCCCGACCAGATCCGATATAGCGGGCCACCTTAAGGTGGCCCCCTACTGTTTGTCTCCTTTGAGGACGCCAACAGGCTGTCGCCGGCATGCGCACCTGCCGATACCACTCGAAGCCCGTGCTGAGGCGTGCTTCTATGGCCAAGGCAAAGAAGAAACAACTGCCGAAAGATTTCGAAGCGCTGCTCGAGAAGGGCGATCTGGATGCATTGAAGGCGCTGTTCGATGCGCATGATGTCAACGCGCGCGGAGGCGTATTCAAGCAGACCGCCCTGGCATTCAACCGATGCCCAGATGACTTGGCCCGCTGGTTGGTGACGCGCGGCGCGGACCTTGCGGCAGCTGACCGCTTCGGGGACACGCCTCTGCATTCACGCGCCGGGCATTGGCAAGGTCGCATCGAGGTGCTTTTGGAGCTTGGTGCAGAAGTAAACCTCGGAGAAAACCAGCGAGGCACGCCGCTGCACAAGGCGGCGAGTGTTTGCAATTTTCCCGCCGCGGAATTGTTGATTCGGCATGGCGCGCGCATCGATGCACTCAATGGCGAGGGGCAGACACCGCTTGCATATACGCTCCAGCGGTGCAGCAACGCCAAAATCGAAGAAGTCACAGCGATGGCGCAAGTCCTGATCGCCGCCGGCGCGCGGCAGACACCGGAGATGAAATCGTCGGTGACCCGAATTGGAACGGATTTCGAGTTCCATCGCGATGGCTTCAACCCGGAATACGTAGACGCTACCAGTGCGGCGCTCGACCGCTTGTATGTTCTATTCGATGTGCCGCCGGTCCCGCGTCGTGTTCAGCATGATGGAAAGTCCCCCATCGTCGCGCGAAGCGCGAGCTGGGAAGATCAGCATCAGGAACTGTGGGAACTGCTCGTTCCGTCCAGCGGAGCCGCCAGCACGGTTCAAGGCGAGGTCGTCAGGATCGCAGGCCGGGTCCACGACGAGTTGGAGCGTAATGGCGGCGTCAACTGGGACAACACGTACCGCGAGATGGCAGACGCATTCCTGGTGCACGTGGCCTCCGGTGTTCCGCTTCCCACGGCGTCGCTGG
This sequence comes from Vicinamibacterales bacterium, assembly GCA_036407095.1. Lineage (GTDB taxonomy): Bacteria > Acidobacteriota > Vicinamibacteria > Vicinamibacterales > UBA2999 > Gp6-AA40. Next base: position 103,326 of record DASWZV010000065.1, read on the forward strand.
CGGAAGCGCGCGAGATCGTCGCGGCCGTGAAGCGCAGAGACGGCGACGCACGGCGATTGTGCGAGCTCGCGGTGAATTGGGTGGCGCTGAACCCCACGCCGGCGAAACTTCCGAAGCCGGACTACAACCGTTGAGCGTCGCCGGTCGAGTCGCACAACCTTCTGCCGCGGAGTCGTGCGCGGTGGCGTCTCACGATTGAGGATCTGATGGAGCAGGTAAACTGTATGGGCCCTTCAACAGAGCGTTCATCGAAGAGATCGCAGCGGATCCGAGATCGCAGAGGCGCCTCTGTGACCTCTCGCACCCCTGCGATCTCTGCTTGATGTTCGGAGGACAGTTTGCACGAATCGCGCGTGAAGCAGTTCTGGGAGACCAGAGCGCAGGACCAGACACTGACCGACGTCGAAGCGACGCACTCGGATGTGTGGCAACGCTGGCTCGAGATTGAAACGATCAAGCCGTATCTTCGCTCCAACGATCGGTTGGTGGACGTCGGGTGTGGATCGGGTTACGCCACACGGCTGCTGGCGCCGCTGGTGCACGAGGCTGTCGGCTTCGATTTCAGCGAGTCGATGATCGGTCGCGCGCGCGCGGCCGCCGCGGGGCGCGAGCGGCTCCGGTTTGACGTCGGCGACGTGTTGTCGATCGATTCGCAGGCACTTGGGGTGTTCGACGTGGCGCTCTCGGTGCGATGTCTCATCAATCTCGAAAGCTGGGAACTGCAGCAACGCGCCATCGAGAACATCGCGCGGCTGGTGCGCCCCGGCGGGCGGTTCATCATGGTCGAAGGGTGCGCTGACGGCCGGCGGGCCTTGAACGCGCTTCGCCAGAAGGTGGGGCTGAGCGAGATGCCGGCCGTCTGGCACAACGTCGATTTCGATGAGGCGACGCTGATCCCCTGCGTCGAGCGCTTCTTCACCGTTGCCGATCGACGCCATTTCGGCGTCTACGATTTCGTGGCGCGCGTAGTGCACCCGATGGCGGTGGCGCCGGCGCAGCCGGTCTACGATTCGGCGATCAACAGGACGGGCGCGCAGCTCGCCACCACGCTGCAGGACTTCGGCGCACTGAGCCGGGTGGTGTTTCTCGTGCTCGAACGGCGGGACCGCTGAGTGCACAACGGGGGTAAGCCCATCGTTGCCCTTCGCGACGCAGGGCCACTCTATCTCGTGGCCTCTGAAGGATCCCTGTGTCCGCCGCGCCACCTCGTCTTCGTTCCATGAGCGCTACCGGCTATCGTTGGCTCTCCGACTTTCTGCCAGTTGGCGAAGAAGGCCAGCCGCTGCTCGACGTCGGCTTCTACGTCACGCTCTTCTTCGAGGATGGACATCTCATCGAGCGTCGTCGAGCCGCTTACGAGATTCTGAAAGAGTACTGGTTCCTCGTCGGCGAGCACTTGCGGTGGACGACCAACCCCGAGACGCACGGTTGGGAGCAGATCACGGCGCAGCACTCCACCGACGCGTGGCTCGCTGCCCAGCCGAAAGAGCCGTGTAAGTGGGCCGTCATTCTCCACGGCGGCGAGACGTTCGACGCGGCGAGCCCCTATCGAGTCGAAGGCCTCGGCACGCCTGACCCGCGGCGCGCGATGAGCTTCATCACCGCGATGTTCCCGGTCACGTGGTTCGCCGACCATCCCGAGGCGAGCGCGGTCGACATTGTTCAGCGGTGGGCGACGCTGCTGCGACCGCGCCACGGGACCGCCGGCCTCTCGATCGTCGCCTCACTCGACCGGCGATCTGCATCCAGGACCAAGGAGCGGGCCCGGGAGCTCGCCGAGCGCCTCCCAGGCCTCGAGGTCGACGATGCGGTGAGCGAGTCGATCTACGTGCAGAACGGCATCCGCAGCGTCAACTGGCTCACGTGCATTGACGATGCTCTCGTCGCGCGTCTCGGAGGCATCGAGGCGCTCCGCGGCCGGGTCGCGGGCGATCTCCACCTGCTCGAATACCCGGGCGGCGCGATCATCCAGGCCGGCGATTTCCCGCAGGCGGGAGACCGCAATCGCCAGCGCTCGATCGAGCCCTATCGGCGCGCGGCCGCGCTCCTGCGTCCCGTCCAGCCGACGTATACCGGCATCATGCTCGGGTTCGACGAGGAGTCCACGCAGGACTGGGTCAATCGGTTCAGCTGATCCCTCCCCGACTCCCCTACTCGTAGCGCAACGCTGCAATCGGGTTGACGCGAAGCGCGCGCCGTGCGGGCACCCAGCATGCGACGATCGCCACGCCGAGCAGGCCCGTCGCCGCGGACACCATCGTCAACGGATCGCGCGGCCCGACTCCGTAGAGCAGACCGGCGAGAATCCGCGACGAGGCGAGCGCCATCGCCACTCCGATCGCTACACCCAGCACCGAGAGCACGAACCCCTGACCCATGACGAGACGCAGCACCTGCGCGCGCGTCGCTCCCAGGGCCATGCGAATGCCGATCTCGCGGGTGCGCTGCGCGACTGAGAACGCGACCACACCGTAAATACCGATCGACGCCAGCAACAGCGCCTGCAGACCCGCGGCGCCGAGAAACAGTGTCGCCACCCTGAAGGCACCGAGCGAGACTTCGGTGTGCGACTGAAGCGTACGCACATCGAAGAGGGGCAGCGCGCGGTCGACACGGCGAACGGCATCTCGCACACTCTTTTGAGCCAGCGCCGCATCGCCCGCGGATCGCACATGCAACGTCACCTGGGGCACGTAGCTCTGGGCCAGCGCCATGTATACGTACGGTCGCGGATCTTCAGTCAGATTCACGTACTTGATTTCGCGAGCCACGCCGACGACGCGATGAGCGGCGCCGCCGATGCGAATCGTCCGGCCTATCGGATCCTGCCGCGGCCAATATCGTCTGGCGAAGGGCTCGTTGACGATCGCGACTTTTGGCGCCGACCCGTTGTCGCGTGCCTCGAACGCTCGCCCCCGTATCACCGGAACCCGCATCGTCGCGAAGTAGCCCTCCGAGACTACGTTGAAGCCGAAGTTCATGTCCTCACGGGCGCCCGGCGTGTACCCTTCGACATCGACGCCCCGGGTCATCATCCCGACGACGACGAGCGGAAGCTGAAACGCGAGCGCGGCCGACTCCACCCCAGGGGTCGTCGACACCTCCCGCAATACGTTTCGATACAGCGCCGGTCCGGTCGTGGTGTCGTAGCCGGCCTGCGATACATCCATCGAGAAAAGATTCACGCCAGACGAATCGAACCCGGGATTGGCGCGTGCCACCTGCGTCTGGCTTCGAACGGCGAGTGCGGCCGCAATGAGCAAGGCGAGCGAGACCGAGACCTGCGCAACGAGCAGTCCTGAGCGCAGCCATGACCGGCGGAAACGTATCGTCGATCGCGCATCGATCAGCGTGGGCGCCAATGCCGTCCGCGATGATTGCCACGCCGGCATCAGTCCGAACACGAGTCCACAGAGCGTCGATGCCAGCGTGGTGAACAGGAAAACGGGTCCGTCGATGCGGGCGTTCACGACCACCGGGTACTGCAGCGGGATCTCGACGCTGTCGAAATACTGATTCGCCCAAAGGCTGAGGAGCAAGGCCGCCCCGCCTCCCAGCAGGGAGAGCAGCACCGATTCGGTCAACAGCTGCCGGATCACGCGCCCCCGGCTCGCCCCACTCGCCAGCCGGACCGCGATCTCCTGCCGACGGACTGACGCGCGGGCCAGGAGGATGTTCGACAGGTTCGCGCACGCGACGAGCAGCACCAGGCCGACCATGATCATCGACACCGTGAAGACCGGGAGCAGGACCGCTTGTGCGCCGTACGGAGACTGGCTGAGCGGCACGAGCATGGCGTGAGCGTCGAGGAATTCGTCCGGGAACTGCGCCTTCAGTTGATCACTCAGCACCTTCACCGCTAGGCGCGCTTGATCGAAGCTCACGCCCGGCTTGATGCGGCCGACGGTCATGAGCCAGTGGTTGTCACGCTCGACCCGATCGATGAAGTTCCCCATCGGCATCAGGTCGGGCTGCATGCGCACGGGGACGAAGAGGTGCAGACCGAGACCAACCATCGATCCACGGTAGTCGCGCGGGGTCACACCGACGATCGTCAGCAGGCGTGTCCCGACCTGCAGCGGCTGGCCAATGACACCGGGGTCGCCACGGTACTTGCGCTGCCACAGCGCGTAACTGATCACCGCAACCGGCTGCCCGCCTGGTGCGCGGTCATCCTCCTCGTTGATCAGCCTGCCGAGCGCGGGACCGACGCCGAGTACATGAAACAGATTGCCGGTGACGAGCTCGCCCCAGACGCGTTCCGCGCTATCGCCGCGACCGATCGTCATCGCCACAGGAAATGTGCCGGCCACGCCTGAAAGCACCGTGTTCCGATCGCGCACGTCGACATAGTCCTGGTAGTTCATGGGCCCACGTTCGCCACTTCGCGACATCGTGAGGAGCACGACGAGCTGGTCTGCCGCGGTGACACCGGGAAGCGGACGCAGCACGAGGCCCTTCAGCATCGTGAAGACCGTCGTGTTCGCGCCGATGCCCAATGCCAGCGTCAGCACCGCGACGACGGTGACGCTGCGATTCCTGACGAGCATCCGTGCCGCGTACTTCAGATCGATCAGCATCGTGTCCATATAGTATTTTCAATACGTCCCGACGCGCACTGCAGTGCGCGAACCTGCCCATCATGATTCATCGCACCACTCTTCCGTTCTTCCGCGGCGACGTCAGACTTCCCGGCCGATTGTTCAGAAACACCGATCGCCTCGACATCAGGCAACCCGCGATCAGGTGGATCATTCGTTCCCGCTCAGACGCCGCGGATCGAGCACTAGATGAATCTTTCAGAGGGTGGCGGGAGTCCGATGCCGAGTGTGTCGGGATCAATCGCCGCGTGCACGATTCCTCGCTCGATCAATACGTCAGACGTTTCGGCCATGAGCGTCGTCTTGCCTGCTCCCATGGTGCCGGTGATCAGCAGCAGGCGATGCCGTCGCTCTTCTGTCACTCAGTCCAGCCGGCTTCAATGTAGCGCGACTTGGACCTCGTACGCCACGCGGCCATCCACAACCGCCGCAACAAACGCGGTCTTAGAGCGGCGAGCCGGACGCGGAAATCGGCGTGAGGTTGCTCGCTCCCGCATTCTCTCGGATCGCTTCCTGGTCCGCCCCATGAGAAAATGCTCGGCACCTGCTTGACTTCCTGGTACAGCTCGCACTTGCTCGTCGCGGGTCGCAAGCCTCTTCGAGCATGATCCGCGCGTTCGTCTCCTCGACATACCGGGACCTCAAAGCCCATCGCGCCTACGTCATCGATCGTCTCGCTCGCAGCGGGATTCTCGTCGATCCCATGGAGAAATGGACCGCCGCGAGCGACGAGCCAAAAGTGCTGTCCCAGGAGCGCGTGCGCGACTGTCAGCTCTGCATCCTCCTGGTGGGCTTCACACGCGGGCACATCTCGGAAGGCGAAACGCGAAGCATCACGCAGCTCGAGTACGCAGAAGCCCTGCGACGGGGCATCACGGTCCTGACCTTCATGGCGAATGAGGAAGCCGACTGGCCGGAGACGGCGCTTGCCGGGCTCGAGTCGGATCCGGAGCTGGCGCGGTGGCGGAGCGAACTCAAGGAACACTCCATCATCGGATTTTTTTCTATTCGCCCCGAGTCGATCGACATCGACGCTGCGGTCGCCCGCTGGTTGCAGGAGCAGCTCTCGCCCGCGGCACATCGCGAAACCGACCCGCAGGCCACCGACGTTACCGCGATCGATATTCGTGCGCACAGCAACTCGGAAGGCGTGCTCCTCGTGTGGCGAACAGACGGGCCAATCAAGTGCTGCCTCGGGTTCGCGCTCCAGAAGGAGGTGCTGGGTGATGCAGGGATCACGCAGGAGATCGTATCGACGCGACTCGGCTTTTCCGCCACCGACACACAGGCGCGCCTGACACCCAGCTCGAGCCAACCGATCCAGAACTTTCGATGGCTCGACCGCGAGCAGCGCGAGGTGCGGTATCGCGTGCTGCCGATTCTGGGGACGCCGAACGAACTGACCGCCGCGAGCGACGATCATGCGCGGAGCCCGTGGACCGGCTGGGTCTCGCCTCGCACGGGACAGAACCCTGCGTGTCGCGCCTACTTCAACGCAGCGCTTCAGGCGCAGGCGGCCGTCCGGACGCTCGGCGCGACGGCCAGCGAAGCCAGCGTGCCTCTCATGCGCCAGGATCGCGCGAAGGTGCGCGCGCAGCTGGGCGCCGGACTCAGGCGGCGGCTCCTCGAGTTACTCGCATCGGCGAAGCTCGCGGGTCGTCTCGTGTATGCGGCATTCACGGACGCCGATGACCCCGAGGTGATCGCTGCGCTCACCAGCCTTGGTGAAAATCTCCGGCTGATCCTGGGGTCGCCGCCTGGTGGCGCGGCAAAGACTCGCAAGGCGCTGCGGTCGAAGGCGCATCTGTACGAACCAAGTCGGGCGCCGCGAAGCAACTTCCTCGTCTCGTGCGACCGATGGGGAACGCCACTCAGCGTCTGGACCGGCAGCGCCGCCCCGACCATCGAAGCATTGTGTCTTCGATCCAACAACTCGGCGTACGTCGAATCCGTGCCGCTTGCGCGCGTGTATCTCGATCGCTGGCAGGAGCTGGCCGACGAACGCTTGACGCGGCGAGGTCGACCAGCACGCCGTGATGCGCCGGCCGCGGAGATCCGCGAGGTCGGATCGTCCATCACCGTCTGGAATACACCAGCGCACGACCAGGCCGACCTGCGCGACGTCAGGCGGCTGATCCGCGGCGCGCGGCAGGGCGTGCTGTTTCTGGCGAGCGGACGACGTTTCGCGAAGGAACTCATGGAGGAAACGCTTGACCTCGTCGGCGATCGCGACCTCTTTATCGAGGGCGTGTTGTACGTCGCACGCGGTCGTACGCGCGCCGAGTACACGCGCTTCATCAACGGCGACCGTCAGCGGATTGCGCTGCCGGGGCAGTCGGTGACAATCGACAGTACGATCGTGCTCGTGGATCCGTTCGGCCCGCATCCCGTCGTCATGATCGGATCCCACGACCTGAGTGAGGACACGAGCGCGAAGGAGCTGAGCGATCTCATGATCATCGAGAACGTGCCGAACCTCGCGATCGAGTACGCGGTGCACCTCATTGGCGTGTTCGACCACTTCACGTTTCGACACGCGCTCGCTTCGGCGCCGCAACGGGGGCGCACCCTGCTCCTCAACTCCAGCGATGCGTGGCAGGAACGCTACTTCACGGGAAACAAGCGCAGCGAGTTCAATCTGCTTTTCGGGTCGCTGTCGCCGGGGGATAGGAAGGATTAAGGCTTCGCGATCCTCACGGCGGTGTTCGGTTGTGCCTCTTGTCTCGTTTACCCTGCAGGGGGGATTGGCAGCTGCTATGTCCTACGTCGGAGCACCGTTCGAACACGACATCTTCGTGAGCTACACGCACGGCGACGTGAGCGGCGACGGCGAGTCGCTCCTGAAGCAGTGGTCGCAGTCGTTCGCGCGAGCACTGGGGAGGGAATTGCAGGCGCTGCCGAACTTTGGCTCTCTCGATCTCTTTCTCGACGAAGGCGCTCGACAAGAGCAGAGCGTGGATCCGATGGCGCCGCTCAGCGAGCAGCTCCAACGGCACGTCGCGAAGTCTGCGATTGTGACCGCACTGGTATCACCCCAGTATCTGGGGTCGAGATGGTGCGAGAAGGAGCGGAACTGGTGGTCCGAGCATCAAATCGAGTTGCAGCTGCCATTCGACACCCGTCTCGCGCTCGCGCGGATCTGGCCGCTTGGCGACCGCGACACGTGGCCTGCGCTGTTTCTCGACCGCGAGGGCAATCCGCTCGTGGGATTCTGCTTCTACGACAAGGCCAACGCGGAACTGCGGCCGCAGCCTTACGAATGGCCCGAGGTGGAGAGGAACAGCAAAGGACCTTTTCGCGACGAGCTCCTCAACATGGTGGGCTGGCTGCGTGTGAAGCTGAACGATCTCAAAGCCAGGCTCGCCGAGCGCGAGCGCGCGCGTGAGGAAGCAAAGAAGCTTTCTGGCGGCGGTCAGCTGCTCTATCTGCACGGCCGCGCAGATCAACTCGATTCATGGGGAAACGTCGTCGCCAAGCTTCAACAGAACGATTTCGCGGTGATGCCGAGCGAGCCCGAGCTGGTCGACCGCGACCCCGCGCACCAGGAAGAGTTCAAGAGGAACCGATTGCAGATCATGCAAGGCTGCGACGCCTTGCTCCTGCTCGCCTCGGCGGACGGACGGGCGGTGGACGCCGACCTCGTGGTGATCGGCCGCCAGGAACGTCAGCTCGCGCGCGCGGCCTCCAAGCGTCTTCTGCCGTGCGCGTTGCTGGACGTCGTCGGCCAGCCGATCGCCACGGCTCAACGGAAGGGTAACGCACGAGCCTTGCAGGTGGATTGGATCGATGGCACGGCAGGGTCCTGGGTGCCCGACGTCCAGCGTTGGCTCGTGGCGAAGAGCGCGAGCATCGGAGGCGCGCCATGATCGCATCGTCCGCCGGCGCTCCCGACGACGCCTTCACCTGCTCGCTGCCGCGGAAGCCGTACCCAGGCCTCCGACCGTTCGAGTCGTCCGAGTGGCCGGTGTTCTTTGGCCGCGAGAGGATGACCGACGACGTGATCGCGCGGCTGCAGCGCGATCGACTGCTCGTCGTGCACGGCGATTCCGGCTGCGGCAAGAGCTCGCTCATCTCCGCGGGTGTGCTGCCCAACCTCGAACAAAGCGCGGCGCGCGGCGGAGCTCGATGGCGCACCTGCTCCGCCGTGCCGGGTGACCGGCCGTTGTGGAATCTCGCCACGGCGCTCGCAGGTCTGGACGGCCGAGCGGCCGACCACGAGCGCGTCGTCGAGATGAGGCGGATCCTGAACTTCGGGGGCGAGGGCGCTGCGGCGCTCGTAAACCTGTTAGGGCTCGATGCCGGCGATCAGGTATGCGTCCTCGTGGATCAGTTCGAGGAGGTGTTCGCGCACGCCAAGAACTATGGACCACACGAAGCCAATTTGCTCGTCGACCTGTTGATCGGGATCCAGCAGCTGCAACAGCATTCCGGGCTGTGCGCGGTGCTGACGATGCGGTCCGAGTTCCTCGGCGCGTGCGCGAAGTTCGCCCGTTTCGCAGAAGTCGTCAATGCCATGCAGTATCTGCTGCCGCGAATGGAGCACGCCGACCTCGTGCGCGCCATTCGCGAGCCCGCGACGCTCTACGACGGCGACATCGATCTGAATCTCGCGGAGCGGCTGATTGCCGACGCGGGCGGCGGCCAGGATCAGCTGCCGCTCATCCAGCACGGGCTGATGCTGCTTTACCGACAGCACGTCGTGAGAGCCGGGCTCGAAGGAAAGCCCTGGACGCTCACCGTCGATGCCTATGTTGGCGGCCAGGGCCTTGCCGATCTGCTCTCCGGCCACGCCGATGAGGTCATGCGAAGCGTGGGCCACGAGCGCACGGTCGAGGCGATCTTCCGCTCGCTCACGGCGATCAACTCCGACGGTCACGCCATGCGCAGGCCACAGCGGTTCGACCGGCTGTGCGCGGTGACGGGTGACGACGAAAGCACGATACGCGCGGTCCTGGACGCATTTCGCGCCGAGGGCGTGTCGTTCGTGCGTCCCTATATCAACCAGCCATTGGCGCCGGATACCCGCATCGATATCAGCCACGAGGCCTTGATCCGCTGCTGGAAGCGGATCGCCGACGAGAAGAACGGCTGGCTCAGTCACGAGTTCAAGGAGGGTCTCGTCTGGCAGTCGCTGCTCGTCCAGGCCGAGAGCTTCGAGCAGGATCCATCGAACGTGCTCTCGCCCGCTACGACCGAAGAACGGGCCGCGTGGCTCCCGCACCATTCGCCTGCCTGGGCGGAGCGGTATGGCGGCGGCAGCGAACGCGTGCGGAAGCTCATGGCCGCGAGCATCGCGGAACGCGACCGGCAGAAGAAGGAAGAGGATGAGGAGCGCCTGCGCGAACAGCGGGCGCGTATGAATGAAGAGAAGCTCCGAGAGAAGGCACACACACTGCGCTTGTTCCGTGCCGGATTCGTCGTCGTACTGGTACTAGTCGTTGTTGCGACCTGGCAGGCGGTGGCGGCGCGGCGCGCGACGAACGACGCTCTGCGCGCAAGGGACGAAGCGCAGCGCGCAACCGAGGAGGCACAGGACGCGGCCGCCTCAAATGACGCCGCGCGACAGCGCGCCGAAGCGAAGAGAGCCGAGCTCGAACAGAGCGTCGTGACCCTGCGCGAGGCGCTGGGCAACCTTCAGAAAGCCACGGCGACTGCCCAATTGGACACGAGCGCGCGCAGCAACATCTACCTCGCTCAGGCCACGATCGAGAAGCAGGTCGCCCAGATCGCCACTGTCGCGAATCCGCCTCGTGTCTACATGCACATCTCGGAGGAGGCGCAACGCGAGACGCTACGCCAACTCAGCCTGGACCTGGAGAAGGAGAAGCTCGGCGGCGACGGGATCGTCGTCCCGGGGATACAGCGCGTGAAGCCAATAAGGGGGAACGAGTTGCGCTGCTTTCGCGCAAGCGAGTGCGAGGATGCCCGCAGGGTTGTCGACATCCTGAACCGCCTGGTCGCAAGCCCGAAGGTCGTGCTCAACCCGATGACGGGGACCTCGTACGAGGACTCGCCGAATATCCGGCCGAGACACTTCGAGCTCTGGTTCGCGCCCGGCCCGATCACGCTGAGGAGCGCGCCCTCCGATGCGGGAGACAAGGCCAAGGTCTATAGGGACTAGCGAGGACAGTCTCGTCAGTCTCCATCGGTCAGAGACCCTTCAACACGCTGCCCAAGGAGGCCAATCTCACTTTCATTTCAGCATGGGCGCGATTGGCCCACTGACGGCACTCATCTGCCAGCCTTATCCGTTCGACGTGGGCGTGTCTCACTGCCGTCGCTATTTCCCCGCTCTCATTCTCCGTGTAGACAGTTCCACCGGTGAAGTATCCCTGCAGAGCTGTCTTCCTCGATAGGACAAGCGGTTTGCCAGCTTCAAGTGCCTCGTAGGCTCCGCACACCAGGCAGTTATCGAGAACGGTCAGGTCTACCACTACTTGAGAAGAAAAGAGATGCCGGTAATACTCCGACTCAGGCACAAACCCCAGAAGGTCCACATGTGGGAAGTCGCCAAGAGCGATTCCCGCTTTTCGGTAATTTCCCGATACAAAGAAGCGAAATCCATCGGGGCGGAGAAGTTCGGCCGCCCGGAAGACTTCCCGGTATGGTTCATCTAAATCGAAGGAACAGATGAAAAAGACCTTGCGAGAAATCTCCGTCCCCAGATCCCGATATTCTGAAAGGTCGGGGAGCGGATCAGGACATACAAATACCCTCCCTCCCAAACTACGGATCCGTTCCGCGTGATTCTCGTTGGACACGACAACTAGGTCTGCAATCCGGTTGCAGTAGTTGAGCAGGCGCTGAAGCACCCGGCTTCCGTTGAAAGCTTCAACGCCACCAAAATGAGCATCGATGGCGACTTTGATCCCTAGAATTGGCCTCAAACCAAGAAGCAGAACACTCAGGACTGCCGAAGGATTCTGGCAAACAACTACTGACGGCTTCCTACGTCTCAGCAGACTGACCGTTCGGCCAATGCATGACGCGTAGCGAGCCATCCGTCCGCGATTCGAGAGAATCTCGCAGAGCGGAATGCCGAGCGCTCTTGACAGCGACCGATTGCGAATCTGCCTCTCCCAGGTCAGCCAGAGAATCCCAGTCTGCTGCGCTGCAGTCAAGACCAGCCTCGTCATTGCCGAAAGTAGGTATCTCGCCAGACACTGTAGTTGAGTAGGGGCCAGAGGATGTCCTGATGATCCACCACGCCTTCGCGGTGCTCATGAATCAGCTTCTCCAGCTTGACCGGGCTGACCCCCGGAAATTTACAACGCTGATCGTTCAACCTGTCCAAGAACCCCTCTAAAGCTCCGTTCTTTCTCATCCACGTGCCCACAGGAACGCCGAACCCGATCTTTCGTTTGTGCACGATCCCCGAGGGCAGGTCCTTTGCGGCAGCCTTCTTGAAAAGGTACTTCGGCGTCAGATTCCTGATCTTTTCCCGTGCACCAATACTAAGCGCCACGTCCACTATGTCATTGTCTAGAATTGGCACTCGCGCTTCTATAGAGGCCCCCATACTCATTTTGTCCTGACGCAATAGGATAGGCTGCAAGTAATTCTGGATCTCGTGAAGCGACAAATTGTCCAGAAGTGACAAATCGTCCTGCCAGGTCTCGTCCAGCAATGCGCGACGATTAGAAAGGGCCAGCTCGCTCTTGTCCATCAGCCAGGCAACCTTGTCTGGCCTCGCGAAGGCCGCATTCCAAAAGACAAGGTCACGCGGAGTCATCCCCAGAAAGAAGCGTGGTCGTCGCCCCCGATTCCGCGAAAGCCAGTCAGTAGCCAGTCGGATGGCAGGTTGGAGCACAGCAGGGATGCGTTCATAGGTTTCCCCGAGTCGGCACAAGTAATAGCGCGGGTACCCGCCGAACAGTTCATCTGCCCCTTCACCGGTAAGAAGAACCTTGACGTGCTCTCTTGCGTAGCGGCACAGATTGTATATTTCCAAAGAATTGGCGTGGGTGAGCGGCTCGTCGTTGTGCCAGATTATTCGAGGCAGAAGGGAGCTGAATTTCCCTGAGTCTGACTTCACCTCGTGATATTCGAGGCCACCCAATGCCGCGACTTGCCTGGCTTCGCCGGTCTCATCAAAGTCGAGTTCCGAAAACCCGACAGAAAAAGACTTCATCCCTGGCGCCTCGCGCGCCGCGAGAACGCTGACCCAGCTCGAATCGACCCCGCCGCTGAGCTGAGTGCCCAAAGGCACGTCCGACATCAGTTGCCGCCTTACTGAACCCTGAAGCTTGTCGCGTATCAGTTGAATCGTTTCATTGCCAGAGATCAGATCTTCCCGGAACGTCGGATGCCAGTACTGGTGAACGTGCAATCCGTGTCGATCTGCTTCGAGGATCCTGCCCGGGGCCAGAAGTTCTACGCCCTCGAAAAAGGTCTGCTGCCCCGAGAGGGATCGGAAACACAGATATTCGTCCAGGACATCCGGGCTCTCGATTGAGGACACTTCCGACGCCTGAAGAATCGCCTTGATCTCAGACGCGAAGATCAGCACCCCGTCTTGCTGCGTGAAATACAGAGGCTTGATTCCGACGCGGTCCCGGCCCAGAAGGAGCGTTTGCCGGCGATGGTCGTAAAGGCAGAAGGCATACATGCCATTGAGCTTTTCAGCGAAGTTCCTGCCAAAATCCTCATACAAATGGACAAGGACCTCGCAGTCACTATTAGTGCGAAATTGGTGGCCTCTTGCCCGCAAAAGCACCTTCAGCTCTTTGTAGTTATAGATCTCTCCATTGGCTAAAACGACAATTTCACCGTCTTCGCTAAAAAGAGGCTGGTCCCCGCCGGTCGTATCTATGATGCTCAAGCGCCTGAATCCAAGTAATGCTCTTCCATCGGAATAACGGCCTTCGGAGTCAGGGCCACGATGGACGATGGAGCGCAGCATCCGATCCAAGTCGTCATCATGAAACCGCGATCTATCCGAGAAGAATTTGCCCGCAATACCGCACATACCGCACCGCCTCTTCGTTCTTACCAGACGTTAGCCAGGTCTTCCGGCACTCTTGGACTGGTGTCCCGATCGCGAAGAATGTGAAACTAGTGGCGCGACCCGGTCGTACTCGCGCACAAGGAGGCGAGTATGGCGTTGGGACGCCCAACGGTTGCGCTGATTCCGACTGCCGACGAACGCGTGCGGCTCGAATCGCTGGCCCATCGATCGCGGACGGCGCCGCACGTCGCACGGCTGGCGCGGATCATTCTCGCGTGCGCGGAGGAGTCCGACAGCACATCTGGCCGCGTCACTTATTGCGCCGTTCGTCACCAGCGCTTCGGCTAACTCTGAGAGTCCTCATTGGCAACGTGAGACACCTGCGATATGACGGCGCGGAACTTGCCGTTTGCTGTGCGCGGTATCTCGCCGAGCTCCTCGAGGATTACGTGGACCGGCCCCATCCGCTCCTGCAGTCGTTCAACGATTGAACGACCGGCATCTCGCGTAAAGCCTGGTGCCGGCACATAACGTACTCGCACTCGATCGAGCGTTTCCTGGACAATCTGAGCCTCACGCAGGGGCAGGTCAGTCTTGAATACCGGATCGAGTCTGCCAATGCGTCGACCGTCCCGAGTAAAGAGCACGTCGTCGACGCGACCCTCAATCGAGGCCAAGATCGGCAGGGTCCGTCCACAGGAGCAGGTCCTGCCGTCCACAGCGATCTCGGCTCGGTCTCCAACACGATAACGAATGAGCGGCATCGCCGCGTTGAGCAGGCCCGTACAGATAAGATCTCCGACGGCCCCGCGACTCTGCGGCCGGCCGTCTTCCAGTACTTCGGTCCAGCCTGCTTCCGGCCAGAAATGCAGACATCTCGCCTCACATTCACTAGCGGATGCGACCGCTTCCGCCATCCCGTATGTCTCTCGAACAGCACAGTGAAATGCGCGCTCGATCGCCGCCCTCTGATAGTCGAATACCGGCTCGGCGTTCGTGATCGCCACCGAGATCCTCAGGTCGTCCCGCCCGAGCCGCAATGCTTCCACCGCGAGTGCATATAACGATGAGGTATAGCCTTCGACGTACCGCACCTGATAGCGTGCCAGGGCCTCGAGATAGAAGGGAATGAGGGCAGGGGCGAGGTGGTATGAAGACATATAGAGCTGATTCAGCGCCGCGTTCCATACCCAGAACGGTGGTTGTCGCTGACCAACCGGAGTGACGATCTTCCCGCCGACAACTGCCCATCGGTCGTGTCGAGAGACGTCGTACCACCGGTGACACCGCGCCTCGAACAAGGCGTACCAGGCGCGAAGCACTTCACGGCTCTGGAACAACGACAGCGGCTTTCCAGTGGTTCCGCTGGTATTGAGATGAAAGGTATGACGAATGTTTAGATTGTCCGCCACCAAAGCCCTGGAATGCTCCCGAATAGCTTCCTTCTCGAGGATAGGCCAGTTTTCCAGGTATTCGGCGGAAGCACGGTCGCCTCGACGACGACGGGCCGACCACTGCTCGCGATAGTAGGGCACCTGAGTCGCTGCGTAATGGAGTACTGAAGCCAGTCGCTCCTCCTGCCAGGCTTTCCATCGCTCGGGGCTCCACTTCTCTCGATCGAGCGCTTCTGCAACCAGCCTGTCGGTTTCAGGACCGTAGCGCCAGGCGCGCAAGGACAAGCCGTGGACGCTTGCGGCAACGGAGCGCAGTGGGTTCGGTAAGCGATGGTAGGCGCGAAGGAGTAAGTCGCTCATGCTACCTCGTCCTCGACGAACCGAGTCCGGGTTGCAGACGACTAAGGCCAGCTGCGAGTTGCATGAGATAGAGCATCGAGCCGAATCGCCCCGGCGTCACTCATGAGAATGCCTGAGGATTGTCGAAGAAAGATCCGGATTGAAACGAGGTTCAAGGAGCGCTAGACCCAACAACGACGGCAGGATCGAGACCGAGTGTTCGAGCGATCGTCCCTCACGGTCGTGAATCGTTCAGGCAAGCTTGAGCGTCTTCGCGACCTGCGGTCGTAGCCGCGAGGCTCAGCGCAGCTTGGCACATCTGTTGTGCGATTGCCCGTTCGTTTGTGGCACCCGGACGTTTCCTTTTCTCGAGGCGTTTGGCCAGTTCGGTGCGCACTTGTCCGAGCCACACCCAGTGATTGGCATCGCGCGGCTCCTGATTGAGAAGCCTCCCAGCGTGCCCGATCGCGGCACGGATCGCCTCCTCCCACCCCTCACTGTTCGACTCTTCGCGCATGAGGCCGAGGCCGTAGTATGCGTCGGCCAACAGAAACAGCGTGTCGGCTGATGGGTTCTGTTTTTCCAGTGCTTCGGCCTCCCGGACACCCTGTTCCGCCAGCCGGAGCGCGTCGGGGACCCGGCGTGAATCGTTTCGCAGCAGCAACGCGAGCGAGCGACGATCTTCGTAGAGCGTCTTGAGTCCGGCACTGCTGGCTTTCGGATCCTCGACGTCGTCTTTGAGCACCCATGCCATCCACGCGCTCTCGATCGCGCAGCGTCGCGCAGCCTCTTGTTTCTGCTCGTGAGAACCGGGCGTCGGCGCCGCGGCGTCAGCAGACGCGGCCGCTTCGGCCGCCTTTGCTTCTGCAGCCGCCAAACCGACGCACGCGCCACGAATGTTGCTCCACACGACAGGGTCCAACAGATCGTCGCGCGAAGATTCCCGATACTTCTCTATCGAGCGCTCGAACGCGACACCTCGATCGGCCCCCGAGAGCGTTCCGGCCTTGCTGTACAGATCGTTGCCTTCTTTGTTCGCAGCAAACGACTTCCGTTTTCGCGCGCTCCTGATGGCGTTGGCCTCGTTGTAAAGAGCGGTGGTCTGTTTCTGGAGTGCATCTGCCTCCTTGGTACGACCAGCTCCCCTCAGAATCTCTGCCTCTTGAGCTGCGACGTCCGCGAAAGCGTATGTGTGCCCGGTGCTCTCGGGCAACTGCTTGGCAGCGTTCGCCGCTTCTTCGAGGATTGCAAGAGCCTCATCCCGCCCGCCACTGTCAGCAAGCGCCTGCGCCTTTTCGACGAGCAAATCGATCACACTCACGCGCTGCCTGATATCCCTTTCGTCGACGATCGACGCCCGCCTGAACTGCAGCGCTTCGTCAAAGAGCTGCAACGCATCGCCGTATGCCTTGCGTGCGCGACGCAACAAGGCCTGTGTCTCTTTGCCCCAGGACAGATCGTCCTGCAGGGAAGGATTCCCGGGATCCTTCTTCGCCAGATTCTGGAACCGGCCGTGCGCATCGAGCGCCCAGATTTCGGCGGACTCGAGTTCCCCGGGGCGCAGCACTTTCGCGCATTCTGCCAGCACGGCACAACGCGCGATGCCTTCAGCAGTCAACAGCTGCACGGCGGCGAGCTCCCGCGTCATCCGCAGGTTCCGCGGGTCGAACCGTGTCAGTTCTTGGAACTGAATGGAGGCCTCGTCGAACAGCTGGCGAGCGCGTCGCGTCTCCCGTGGGTTGGACACGATCGCGCCTCCGTACATGGCACTGGCGGTCCCGAGCTGGATACGTGCCTGCGCCGAGAGAGGACGCATTCTTCGCAACTCGACAGCGAGCGCCCGTGCGCCCTTGAGATCGTCGGGGAAGCTCCATAACCGCGCGAGGCCCAGGCCCACGTCCGCATAGATCTGTACCGCGCGACCGAGCACGAACGAGTCTGACTCGGGATCGGGCATGAGGTGGTACACGCTCCTCAGTACTTCCAACGCTCGGGAGCCACCGTCCATGTAGACAGCTTCGGCGCGGGATGTGTTTCCGAGGCGCTCCTCCAACGACGCGAGCGCAATCTGTGCCTCAACCGCGTTCAATTGGTTCACTCGAGACAGTTCGATGGGAACGTCGTTTCGCTTGAGCACTTTCTCCCATTGGCGTACGGCTTCCGCATAGGACGGCTCCGCACGTGACACCTCACCTTTATCCGTGTACACGTCACCAAGATCCTTGAGGACCTGCGCCCGTTCGGCATCAATCTCGACCACACGTCCGTCTCCGTTGGCCCCTTCGGGGCTCACACTGTCGAGCGCGGCGAGTGCGGCCGTGAAATACCGGCCTGCGGCATCCAGCGTGTCGCGTTCCCACGCCAGCTCGCCGAGACGACGGAGCTGAAGCGCACGAACAACCGGATCGGATGAGCCCTCGAGGGAGGCACCCGTGAGTCCTTGTTGCAGCGTGTCGGACAAACCTGCCTCGCGGAGGCGCTGAACGAGCGTGTCGCCCCAGAGCACACGCAGAGCCTCGGCTGTCTTCGCGCTCGCGACTTCAGCCTGCTTCCGGGCGGAGTTGATGACGCCGATCGACACGAGCAGTACCACAATCAACGCCGCGGCGACGCCCAGCGACGGAAGTACCCAGCGGGGCAGCCGGACGGATCGATGTCGTGCGATGGCTTCAGTGAGCCGGTCGTGCGAGATCTCGTAGAAGACGCTTTCGTTGCGCGGCTCCCTGCGAAGCAAGCGGCTGGTGACCAGGCCGCTGAGCACGGTCTCGTCCAGACCGTAATCCCGTTGTATTTCGTCCCGCTCGAGCATCAACCGTTTGCTGCCAGAGGGGTCGAGGAGTCCCACCTCAAACAGCCTGACGACCTTCTTGCGCGTTGCCGAATCGCCCACGCTTGCGATCTCGCCGCTGTAATAACCGTGAACAAGGCGTTCGAGTCCGGCGACGCCACCGAAGTCCGCGAGGGTCAGCGTGGGGTGTGGCGTCCCAGCAGCTCGCGCCGTGGCGATGGTCTCGGCCTGTTGGCACACGAGCTGGAGCGTCAACGGCTCGATCACGCGGACGCGCTCGGACACGCCGTCGATGAAGTCGATGAGCCCTGGCAGGCACTCCTTCTCTTCGAACGCGAATTGCGGCGAGAGCCAGTCGCCAGCGAGCTTCGCGGGTTCGACAATCGCTTCGATCGCTTCCTGCGGCGTCAACGGCGACAGGCGCAGCCGCTCACGAAACAAGTCGGGAATCGCCGCGCTCATCTCTTCGAGCAGGCCGAGATACTCTTCGCGAAGGCTGATGATGACCTTTACGTCCGGACCGCCGTCGCCCGTTCGGTCTCCTCCAGTTCGCGCTTGGTGGCCCTGCGACAACTCACCAATTTCCGTTGCGAATTCCTTGCGGAACGCATGGTCGCGGAGTGTGAACACCTCCTCGAACTGGTCGAACACTAATACCGGGATCAACAGCCGCAGCTCCTGGCTCCACAACTGCGCATCTGAGAGGAGCGCCCAGACACTACCGGCTGCATTCGGGATCACGGGGGCTCGCAACCCCGCGTCTCGCACAGCATCTCGAAGTGAACGAGTGACCGCCTGCACAAGGCTTTCGTCCGGGAGATTCAGCCGAATCGTGAACGGAAAGTAGCCGTGTGGCCGAAGAAGCGGAAAAAGGCCGGCGTTGAGGAGCGACGTCTTGCCGGCGCCGGAAGGAGCAAACTGAAGCAAGAGGCGTACGCTGAGGACCCGTAACAGCAGCTCCTCGGTCGCGCGCGTGCGGCCGAAAAACCGTACGTGGTCCGGCTCCTGAAAAAACCGCACACCAGGATAGCGCCGCAGATCAGGCACCGCCGCAGACGCCGAGGGACGCTCCGCGACGATCGTCACGTCGACTGCACAGCCCCAGATCCGATCGTTCCTGGCACTGCCTGGAATGACTCGAGAATATGGGAGGCGAGAGCCACGATCCCCTCGTCAGTGTCGATCGCGATCCGGTGTAGTTTGGCGAGTTCCGAGCGAGGCTCGCAGTGGCCGACGGTCACGTGAACGATGAACACCACATCGTCGCGCTTGTATTGGGCGCGGTCGATCGCCAGCTTGAGTTCGTGGTTGTAGACGCCGTCGTCGCGGCGATCGTCTCGTCGATCCATGTTTTCGGTCTGAACGAAGACGAAGTAGTCCACACGCCGGATGTACTCTTCGATCTTGTTCTTCCAGTTCTGACCGGCCCTCAGGTTCGTCGAGTCCTGCCACACCGCGACGCCTCGCTCTTCGAGTCCTTTTCTCAGTCGATTGACGGTGTCAGCATCGTCTGACGCGTAGCTCAGGAACACGAGCGGTCGGCGCTGAGTTGTGCCGACGATCGGAGGCAGCGGCTGCGAGGATAGGGTTTCAGAAACGGACTCCTCGCGGTAGCGAGTCGCGAGCTCTCTCGCGAGCGCGTTCCAGTCACCGGCTTGGATATAGATGCCAGCCGACTTGAAGAAGGCCTGGTTCTCTTTTGTGTCGCTCATGTCGAAGGTGCTGCGGTCCTCGAGGGCGAGCGACGGCTGACGATCGACTCCCGTGATGTCGAGCACTCGCAGCAGCAGTCGGAGCCACCAGCTCGTGAACCCGAACCCGACGAACAGGAACGAGGTTGAGGGTGCACCCAGCATGAAGCGCACCGCGTCAGGAAGCGGTGGGCTCCCTTTGGTGATCGTGACCAGGTAGTCGATCAGATTCTTGTCCGTGAGCACCATCGATTCGGGGTGATCGTGGCGTCCGAACAGACTGTAGACGATCGGCTTCGTGGAAGTGGGGAGAGACAGCGCGACGTCTGAGGCCAGCCGTTGGCGGTAGTTATAGTCCGCCTCCTGCACGGTCTTGCCGACCGCGCGGAACGCGTTTGCCATCATCCTGTCCGCGGTGGCCAGGATCACCAGCCTGAACGGGAGTGACGCCAGATCTTTGTGGAGGTCGGTCGAGTGTCGATCCAATAGACTCACGAGCTGCCGATACCTCCCTCGGAGAAACGGTGACTTCTCCGATTGGTCGTATCGCATCAGCGCGTCGCGAAGATTCGTCGACTCTGCTTCGTCCTCGCCCAGATCTTTCAGCAGGCTACGACCCAGGTACTCGGCGATCGGAGTGCCCCCCTCGCAAATGGCTGCCGGCATGGCAACTCTCGGCCCAAGCACGAGCACGCAATTGCCAGCACAAATGCTGGGCACGAGGTCGCCAAACTCCGGCGGTACTGCGCTGGGACGCAATTCCATCGTTGACATACCCTCCGCATCGCGGCACTCACCCGCTATCGGCGCGGATTAACCTGGCTGAATTCTGCTTACACCTCTCGGTACATCCGGCTTTTCGAGCCCTGACAGAAGAAACGACCCACACTTCGGTTCCGAACAGGGGCGCCATTATGTCCGATCACGCGGGACCTGGTACAGCGCGCCTTGCGCGCGAGACTTCGGCCTGTACCCTGAGGTGGCACGACCTACGCCGCACGGATCGCGAACGACGCGCCACAGAACTGGGACCGCAATCTGCCGTTCTCGACGCCACGCCGTGTGCCCCACGGCGTCACGCTGATCGGGACGCCTCTTCGACGAGGGGATGATCGCGCGTGTGGGACTGACGTTCGAGCGCGTTTGGCTTTGTTGGCGAACGTCCTCCGCAGTTCGCTGATGCGGCTGAGGCTTACTAAAGCCTCCATTCGCGATGAGTTCGGAGATTACAAGCGATTCTGTGCACGATTGGCAGCATGCCGTCGACTGTGTTGACTGGAATCCCCCTTGCTCGCGTTGCTCGATCCCTCTCGACGGAACTCTGATCATGTCAAGCGCCACGATACCGACGGATCACGAAGCGCATGGGTCGCGGCGACACGACGGCGCTACGTTGAGACCAGCGCCCGCCCCTGCGCTCGATGCGCTCGGGGAGTTTCAGCCTGAAATCGCGAGAGGCGACGAGCTGGTCGTCACTGTGATCGTCGATGCCGTCGCGGGCCGGGACGAATTCCCTGCCGAGGAGCGACCCGCTTTTGATTTCGAGAATCTCTGGCCCGAGCTCGACTCGCCTGCACCAGCTCAGCGTGAATTGCCGAAGCGGTCATCTTTTTCACACCGGAGCAAAGCACCGTCCTCGTCGATCGCGCGGGCCTGGATCTGGCCGTTCACCTGGGGCGCGGCGGTCGGGGCCACCGTAGTCTTCCTGCTTACTGCGGGGGCGCGGCAGATGCGACCGATGAATGACCCGCTCTCCTCAGGAAGGATGCCGTTCGCACTCATCACTCCTCCGTCTGCCGGCGAGGACCAAATCGTCGTCACGACACCGCCGGTCTTGCGTCCACGACCCGAGGCTCACCGGCAGGCGCCCCACATTCGACCCGCACCAGACACCGGCGCTGCGCCCGAGGTACGCAACGTCCAACGGTTCACTGGCGGCTTGGAAATCACCTCCGAGCCTGAGGGCGCACTGGTGTTCGTGAACGGACGGCTGGAAGGTGTTACCCCACTCGTGATCGACGGCCTGCCGATCGGAACGCGCGCCGTTCGCATCGAAACTGAGGACTACATCGTCTGGTCTTCGAGTATTCGCGTGGTCGCGAACGAGCGCACCCGCGTTGCCGTGACACTGACTCGTCGATGACGGATTGCCCCGGCAGGAGCATGTGGGGGATCATGACTCCTGCTACATGCAACGAAGTCTCATCTCACTGCTCGGTGCTGTATGGGCGCTTCCGATGTTGTCGGGCCCCGCCTCTGGTCAGACACCACCCGCCTTTGAGGTCGCATCGGTGCGACCTTCCGCGGAAGAGGTGTCGCAGGCCGGCGTCGGCGTTCATATCGACGGTTCGCAGGTCCGCATCGTCGGCCTGCCCCTGAAGCTCTATGTGGGAATGGCCTACGGCCTCAAGCCGCAGCAGATCGTCGGCCCCGATTGGCTTGGTCAGCCTCGGTACGACATCGCCGCGAAGATTCCCGACGGCGCCTCTCCCGCGCAGCTGCCGCAGATGTTCCAGGCGCTCCTCGCGGATCGGTTCCGGATGACGAGCCATCGCGAGACGAAGGAGTTTGCGGTATTTGCACTCACTGCGTCCAAGGAGGGACTCAAGGTTCAACCGTCGGCGTCGGCCCCCGAAGCTCCCTCAGACAAGCCACCCGCGGTCACGGTCACTGCCGGCGGGAACTCCTCGGGCTCCGGCGCCGATCTCGGTGGTGGTTCCTCCTTCATGCTCGCGAACAATCGCATCGAGATTCGCAAGATGACCATGCTGCAGATCGCAGAGCTGCTGACGCGCCTGAGCGATCGACCAGTGATCGACGCTACTGGGATCACGGGAGCCTACGATCTGTCGCTCGAACTGACGCCCGAGGACTTCATCGGCGTCCAGATCCGTGGCGGTCTCAACAACGGAGCCCTCATCCCGGCGCAGGCGCTGCGTCTGCTCGACAACGCGGCGGTCGATCCGTTCACCAACGCACTCCAGAAGAGCGGCCTCGCTCTCGAATCGCGCAAGGCGCCGCTCGAGGTGCTGGTGATCGATTCCATTCAGAAGACGCCGACTGACAATTAGCGCGCATCGCCGGTTTCAGAAGATCGGTTCTGCGACGACCGGCCTCTCACCAGCTCAAATCCACCGTAACAAACCAGTAATGTGGCTTCCGTACCTTACGGATGCGCCGATCTCCGGCACTCATTCGTAGGCACTCATTCGTACGTAGTGTCCGGCTTTAGCCGGACCCATGGAGCGATTGGCGACAACGGAGGGATTACCATGACACGTGTATTTGGGATCATCATCCTCGCAGTCGTCATCTCTTCCGGTATCACAGCGACGGCCCATCACTCCAACGCGATGTACTTCACCACCAACGCCGTCACGTTGGAGGGAGAGGTCGTGCGCGTCGAGTGGGTCAATCCACACGTCCTCGTCTACCTCCAGTCGAAGAATGACAAGGGCGAATCAGAGACGTGGATTCTCCACGGCTCTCCGCTCAACACCGCGGTGCGTCAGATGGGCGCGATGAAGGAGCGGTTGGTGCCTGGCGTTTCGATTACCGCTCGAGTCTGGCTGCCGCGCAATCCGCTGTATGTGAACGACGCGCAGACCGTGCTGTTGACGCGACACGACGACGCCAGAAAATCCGACCGCATCGTCGGAGCGGGGCAGATCAGGTTTTCCAACGGCGATCTCATGACTCTTGGCGGAGGACCGAAGTTCTAAACCTACCCGGAATACTCTTCATCGCTCACCGGTTCGAGCCAAGTCGTCGCCGCGTTCACGTTTACGGCGATGTGCGTGCCCGCGCTTCCCGGAACCGCGCCGTGCCAGTGCCGTTCGCCCGGGGCGATGACGACCGCATCGCCGGCTTCGAGATCCTGCGAGTCGCCACCATCCGCCTGAACGCGCACTCCGCCTTCGACGATGAACAGCCACTGCGGACCGGAGTGTCGATGCCAGTTCGTTCGTCCACCGTCCGAGAATGTCACGCGGTAGACGCCAACGGGAACGCCGGTTTCGTCATGGGCCAGGCGCTGGACCGTTGCGTGACCGATGAAGGTTGCCGCATCGACAGGGCCGACCGGCGCGCCACTTGATCGAAAGATGCGCATGCACGACCTTACGCGCACAGCAGGTGAAGATTCAAATGAAGAACTCCGACGCGCCGCTGCCACCGATAGTGGGCCACCTAAAGGTGGCCCCTACGAGCGTCTCTACTCGACGTCGCCGGCGGGCGGACCGCGGACTGTTGGCGATGCGCCGGGCATCATTCAATCCTCGGCCGATCATCCGTATCACGACAATACGCTGTGGTAGCATCCCGCGCCATGTCCTTCCCTTCTGTCCTTCTTGCGACGCTGATTGTGCTGGCGCAAGCTGCACCGGCCCCGCAGCCGTTCGTTTCGAAGATATCTGCCGGTCCATCGGGTTCAGAGGCCAATGGCGTCTTCGTGTTCGCAGAGGAACGCACGGTTTTCAGCAGGACGACCGATCGCGAAGCGATTGTGTTCTTCCAATGGGACGGCATCCCGGGCGTGCATCGGATGAGCGCGATGTGGCGAAGTCCGGACGGCGCGGTCTCATCATCGGCGCCATTCGACTACACGGCAAAGGAAAGACGGTTCGGCGCTTACTGGCGGTTCACGTTGTCGCCCACCACAGCGCTGGGCACGTGGTCGATCGAAGCCACGGTCGATGGGCACGCCTCGGGGCGGTTCACATTCGAAATCACCGACAGTGCGCCTACCCGCGGCACACCGAGTAAGCGCCCGCTGTCATCGGCCGAGCTCTTCGAACAGCTGACGCGGATCTTCGTCGTGGTTCAACGATTCGCCGCAACCGGAAAGGCGCTGGATTCCGCCGGGGCGTTCGTGATGGGCGACGGCCGCCTCTACTCGTCGATGACGACGCTCGACGATGCCGATCGAATCCGCGCAGTCATGCAGGATGGAACAAGCCGCGATCTCACGTCGGTCCTGGCGTGGAACAGAAGGCAGGAATGGGCAGTTTTCGCCGGTGGCCCGGCACAACCGTCGCTGGCAATCGCGTCAGGAGACTCCATCAAAGTAGGTGACCGCTGTTTTTCGATTGAAGGTGCCCCTAATGGTGCTCGGGTCCTTTTGGAAGTCATGATCAGCGGCCAACGTCCATCCGCGGACGGCCGGACTCTCATCGGGCAGTTCGTCAACGGCGGGGGGACACCGGGTTCGCCGGTCGTGAACGAGTACGGCGAGCTCGTCGGACTCGTTGGGGGCGCGACGGTGCCGGGAGCCACGCGGCTGTACGACTTACTGCGATTCTCCGCGCGGATCTGAAAGGCTCGCCGATCGTCCCGATGTCAGCAATCCGTCTTCCATCAAACGTCGTCCCCACTTCGATCGACGATCTTCGAGCACGCGGCGATCTGATTCCGGCGCTCGGGGGCGAAGAGCACATCTTGTCCGGTGGTTTCGCGACCGGTATCAGCAAGGGACCGGTCGTCAGACCCTCGGATCAGCGTAACGACTTCTCCGTCGCTGACAAGCCGTTCACCGTCTTCGTCACGTGGAGCCCGCAACAGCGTTTGAAGGGAATGGTCGCCCTTCGACTCCACGACGCTGACAACAAGGTGCTCGCAGAGGGAAAGCCGGTAAAGAAGGACTTCCGCAAAGACGAATTGGTGCTGATGTCCTGGACTGTCCCCGTTCCGAAGACGCCAGGGATCTACCGCGCGGACGTTCTGTTCAACGACAAACCGACATGGCGCGGGTTCGTGCGAATCACTCCTTAACTGCGTTCACGGCCATCCTGGCGGACCCCTCGAATCCAGGACACAAGCGTGAAGACATGAGAAACCCCTAGCACTGTTCATTCTGCGTAAACAAAGAAAGAGGCACGGAGAACTCGGTGTTCTCCGTGCCTCTGTAGTTCGTGAGTGGCCACCTGACGGCGGCCCCTACGAGCGTCTCTACTCGACGTCGCCGGCGGGCGGGCGGCCCAGCATCGGTTCGTCAGTATCGAACGCGTACTCGATCTCGCGATCGAGATCGAGATCGTCCTCGGCCGGCTGCGGCGGCACCGGCGGCGGTGGTGGCTCGTCCGCCGGGATGCGCACCTGCCGATACCATTCGAAGCCCGTGCCCGCTGGGATCAGACGTCCCATCGTCACGTTCTCCTTCAGCCCGCGCAGGTGATCGATCTTCCCGGAGATCGATGCCTCGGTCAGCACGCGCGTCGTTTCCTGGAAGCTCGCTGCCGAGATGAACGAGTCGGTCGAGAGCGACGCCTTCGTGATCCCCAGCAGCATCGGCTGCGCCGTCGCCGGCCGGCCGCCCGCCTGAATCACGCGCTCGTTCTCTTCGAGGAACCGGAACTTGTCCGTCTGCTCGTCGATCAGGAACTCGGTGTCGCCGACATCTTCGATCCGCACCCACCGCATCATCTGCCGCGAGATGACCTCGATGTGCTTGTCGTTGATGTTGACGCCCTGCAGCCGGTAGACCTCCTGAATCTCGTTCACGAGATACTTCTGCAGTTCCTTCTCGCCCAGCACCCGCAGGATGTCGTGCGGATTGCTCGGACCGTCCATCAGCTGCTCGCCCGCGCGCACGCGCTCGCCCTCGTGCACGTTGACGTGCACGCCGCGTGGCAGGGCGTACTCGCGCGCCTCGCTGCCGTCGTCGGGAACGATGATCAGCTTGCGCTGGCCCTTGACGACGCCACCGTCCTTCACGATGCCGTCGATCTCGGAGATGACCGCCGGATCCTTCGGCTTGCGCGCCTCGAACAGTTCGACCACGCGCGGCAGACCGCCCGTGATGTCCTTGGTCTTCGTCGTCTCGCGCGGGATCTTGGCCAGCACGTCGCCCGCTTCCACCGTCTCGCCATCCTGCACCATGAGGTGCGCGTGCGACGGCATGTGGTATTTGCGATTGACCTTGCCGGTCTTGTCCTTGATCTCGATCGTCGGCTGCTTCTTCTCGTCGGGCGAGTCCACGATGATGAAGCGCGAGAGGCCGGTGACCTCGTCGACTTCTTCGTGCACCGTCATCCCTTCGATGATGTCCTTGAAGCGGACCGTGCCCGGCTCCTCGGTGAGGATCGAGAACGTGTACGGATCCCACTCGACCAGCACCTGGCCCTGCTCGACCCTCTGTCCGTCTTTCACCTTCAACCGCGCGCCGTAGACGATCGGATAGCGCTCGCGGTCGCGGCCCTTCTCGTCCTTGATGACGAGCGAGCCGTTGCGGTTCATGACGATCAGCTGGCCGCCCTCCTTGTGGGTCTGCACGACGACCAGACCCTCGTAGTGGACCGAACCGGCATGCCGCGCGTCGAGCGTGTTCTGCTCGGAGATTCGCGATGCCGTGCCGCCGATGTGGAACGTCCGCATCGTCAGCTGCGTGCCCGGCTCGCCGATCGACTGCGCGGCGATGACGCCCACGGCCTGACCGAGTTCGACCAGCCGGCCAGTCGCGAGGTCGCGACCGTAGCAGCGCTTGCAGACGCCGCGGCGGGCCGCGCAGGTGAGCACCGACCGGATGCGCACTTTCTCGATGCCGGCTTCCTGGACCGCCGACGCCTTGTCCTCGTCGATCTCCTCGTTGACGTCGACGATCGTTCCCGCGCCGAACGGATCGACGATCTTCTCGAGCGTGACGCGGCCGACGATACGGTCGCGGAGCGGCTCGATGATCTCGCCCGATTCGACGATGGCGCGCGCCTCGATACCGTCGAGGGTGCCGCAGTCCGACTCGGAAATGATGACGTCCTGTGCGACGTCCACAAGACGACGCGTCAGGTAGCCGGAGTCGGCGGTCTTGAGCGCCGTGTCGGCCAGCCCCTTGCGGGCGCCGTGGGTCGAGATGAAGTACTGCTGCACGGTGAGGCCTTCACGGAAGTTGCTCGTGATCGGCGCCTCGATGATTTCACCCGACGGCTTCGCCATCAGACCGCGCATGCCGGCGAGCTGACGGATCTGCTGTTTCGATCCGCGTGCGCCGGAGTCGGCCATGATGTAGACCGGGTTGAAGCTCCGGCCCGACCGATCGAGCTCCGCCATCTCGCCGAACATCTCGTCGGCGATCTTCTCGGTGACCTCCGACCAGATCGCGATGATTTTGTTGTAGCGCTCGCCGTTGGTGATCGCGCCTTCGAGGTACTGCTGCTCGACCTTGATCACCTCGTTGCGCGCGTCCTGCACCAGCTGCTGCTTGTTGGCCGGGATGATGAGGTCATCGATCCCGATCGACAGGCCCGACCTCGTCGCATAGGTGAAGCCGAGGTTCTTCAGCGCGTCGAGCATGTCGACGGTGCGCTCGAGGCCGAAGTCGAGATAGGTCTTCTGCACCAGCTGCTGCAGACCCTTCTTCTTCAGCAGGCCGTTCACGAAGGGCATCCCCTTCGGCAGCTGCTCGTTGAGGAGCACGCGGCCAACGGTGGTGTTGATGATCTTGCCCTTCACCTCCTGCACGTCGGTGTGCAGCACGTCCTGATCGTCACGCGCGGTCGCGAGATCCTGGAGGATGCCGCTGAAGCGCAGACGGATCGGCGACAGCGTTTCGAGCTCGCCGGCTTCGAGCGCCAGCATCACGTCCTCGACGTTTCCGAACGCGCGGCCCTCACCCTTCGCGCCGCTCTTCGCCTTGGTCAGGTAGTAGCAGCCCAGGACGATGTCCTGCGACGGCACCGCGATCGGCGCGCCGTTGGCGGGCGAGAGCACGTTGTTGCTCGACATCATCAGCACCGAGGCTTCGATCTGCGCCTCGGGTGACAGCGGGATGTGGACCGCCATCTGGTCGCCGTCGAAGTCGGCGTTGAACGCCGTGCAGACGAGCGGGTGGATGCGGATCGCCTTGCCTTCGACCAGCACCGGCTCGAATGCCTGGATGCCGAGTCGATGCAGCGTCGGCGCGCGGTTCAGCAGCACCGGGTGCTCGCGAATCACCTCTTCGAGGATGTCCCACACCTCCGGCCGCTGCTGCTCCACCATCTCCTTCGCCTGCTTGATGGTGGCGACGAGCTGTCTCTCTTCGAGCTTGTTGTAGATGAAGGGCTTAAAGAGCTCGAGCGCCATCTTCTTCGGCAGGCCGCACTGATGGAGCTTCAGCTCCGGCCCGACGACGATGACGGAGCGGCCCGAGTAGTCGACGCGCTTGCCGAGCAGGTTCTGACGGAAGCGACCCTGCTTGCCCTTGAGCGTGTCCGACAGCGACTTGAGCGGACGGTTGTTCGCACCGCGCAGCACCCGGCCGCGGCGTCCGTTGTCGAAGAGCGCGTCGACCGCTTCCTGCAGCATGCGCTTCTCGTTGCGGATGATCACGTCCGGCGCCTTCAGCTCCATCAGCTTCTTCAACCGGTTGTTGCGGTTGATGACGCGGCGATAGAGGTCGTTCAAGTCCGAGGTCGCGAAACGGCCGCCATCGAGCGGCACGAGCGGACGCAACTCGGGCGGGATCACCGGGATGACATCGAGAATCATCCAGTTCGGCTGGTTGTTCGATTTGCGGAAGCTGTCGACGACCTTCAGGCGCTTGGCGTACTTCAGCTTCTTCTGCACCGAGCTCTCGGTGCGCATCTTGACGCGCAGCTCCTCGGCCAGCTTCTCGATGTTGACGCGGCGGAGCAGCTCCTTGATCGCCTCGGCGCCCATCTGCGCACGGAACTTGGTGCCGTGATCCTCACGCGCCTTGCGGAACTGCTCCTCGTTGAGCAGCTGGTTCTGCTTCAGATCGGTCTCACCCGGATCGATGACGACGTAGCCCTCGAAGTAGAGGATGCGTTCGAGATCGCGGAGCGAGATGTCGAGCAGATGGCCGATGCGGCTCGGCAGCCCCTTGAAGAACCACACATGGCTCACCGGCGTCGCGAGCGTGATGTGGCCCAGCCGCTCGCGGCGGACCTTGGCCTGCGTCACCTCGACACCGCACTTGTCGCAGATCACGCCGCGGTGCTTCATGCGCTTGTACTTGCCGCAGAGGCACTCCCAGTCGGTGATCGGGCCGAAGATCTTCGCGCAGAACAAGCCGTCGCGTTCCGGCTTGAACGTGCGGTAGTTGATCGTCTCCGGCTTGGTGACCTCGCCGAACGACCACGACATGATCTTCTCGGGCGACGCCAGCGAGATGCGGATCGCGTCGAAGTCGGCGCGAAGGGACGTCTTGGTATCGTGGAAAGTAGGTCTCATAGGTTCCTATCGCTAGCAGGCCTCAGGGCCCAGGCCTCAGGCCTCAGTGCTGTCTCAGGGCTCAGACCTGGCCCAGCCCTGGGGCCAGAGGCCTGAGCCCTGCGGCCTTCTGCTTATACCGGCTCCAAAACCGGTTCACCTTCACTCGTTGGCAGAGGTTCGGCCGGTTTTCGCTTGGTAGAAATCAGCTCGACGTCGAGGCAGAGCGACTGCAGCTCGCGTATCAGCACGTTGAACGACTCCGGCAGTCCGGGCGTGAACGAGGCGTCGCCCTTGACGATCGCTTCGTAGATCTTCGCGCGCCCCGTGACATCGTCCGACTTCGCCGTGAGCAGCTCCTGGAGGATGTGCGCCGAGCCGTAGGCTTCGAGCGCCCAGACCTCCATCTCGCCGAAGCGCTGGCCGCCGAACTGCGCCTTACCGCCCAGCGGCTGCTGCGTGATCAGCGAGTACGGCCCGATCGATCGCGCGTGGATCTTGTCGTCGACCAGGTGCGACAGCTTCAGCATGTAGATGTAGCCGACGGTCACATCCTGCTCGAAGCTGGTGCCGGTCATGCCGTCGTAGAGCTTCGTCTTGCCGCCCTTCGGCAGGCCAGCCTGGTCGAGCCAGTCCTTGATCTCGTGCTCGGTGGCGCCGTCGAAGACCGGTGTCGCGAAGTAGAGGCCCAGCGCATGCGCGGCCCACCCGAGGTGCGTCTCGAGAATCTGGCCGACGTTCATACGCGACGGCACGCCGAGCGGATTGAGCACGATCTCCACCGGTGTGCCATCCGGCAGATACGGCATGTCCTCTTCCGGCAGGATGCGCGCGATGACGCCCTTGTTGCCGTGGCGGCCGGCCATCTTGTCGCCGACCGACAGCTTGCGCTTCATCGCCACGTACACCTTCACGAGCTTGATGACGCCCGGAGGCAGCTCGTCGCCGCGGCGGATCTTCTCCTTCTTCTCTTCGAACAGCTGACGGATGACCTCGACCTGCCGTTCGGTCCGCTCCTCGAGCAGGCGCAGGTCGCCTTCGAGCCGCGGATCGTCGCTCTGGATCTTGAGACGCACCATCTGCTGATAGGGGACCGGCGTCAGCACCTCGGAGGTGAGCTCGGTGCCCTTCCGCAGGATGCGCTCGCGACCGTATTCGTCGAACGCATCCGCGCGCAGCGTCTGGCCCGTCAGCATCTGGATCACGCGCTTCTTCACCTCGTCGTGAAGAATGCGGATCTCGTCCTGCAGGTTGCGCTCCATCATGTCGAGCTCTTCCTGCTCGATCGCCTTGGCGCGGTCGTCCTTCTCGATGCCCTTGCGCGAGAAGATCTTGACGCCGACGATGATCCCCTCGATGCCGGGCGGGCAGATGAGCGAGGCGTCGCGCACATCGCCGGCCTTCTCGCCGAAGATCGCGCGCAACAGCTTCTCTTCCGGCGTGAGCTGCGTCTCGCCCTTGGGCGTGACCTTGCCCACGAGGATGTCGCCCGGCTTGACGTAGGCACCGATCCGGATGATGCCGCTGTCGTCGAGGTCGCGCAGGTAGGTCTCCGACACGTTCGGAATGTCCCGCGTGATCTCCTCAGGCCCGAGCTTGGTGTCGCGCGCCTCGATCTCGAACTCCTCGATGTGGATGGAGGTGTAGTAGTCCTCCTTCACCATCTTCTCGGAGACCAGGATCGCGTCTTCGAAGTTGTACCCGCGCCACGGCATGAACGCGAC
This sequence comes from Vicinamibacterales bacterium, assembly GCA_036407095.1. GTDB lineage: Bacteria > Acidobacteriota > Vicinamibacteria > Vicinamibacterales > UBA2999 > Gp6-AA40. The sequence goes on from DASWZV010000065.1 coordinate 134,953, forward strand.
CAGCACGTTGCGTCCAAGCGCGAGCTCACCGAGCTCGGTGCACGGGCCATCGGCCAGGACCTGCCCCTTGAGCACCTTCTGTCCGACGCGGACGATCGGCTTCTGGTTGATGCAGGTGTTCTGGTTCGACCGCTTGAACTTGGTCATCGGGTAGATGTCGGCGCCCATCTCCTTGCTGATGTCGTCGCCCTCACCCTGACCCTCGACGCGCACCACGATGCGCTGGCTGTCGACGTAGTCGACCGTGCCACCGCGCCGGGTCACCACCACCGCGCCCGAATCGCGTGCGGTGATGTACTCCATGCCGGTGCCGACGTACGGGCTCCGCGCCCGCAGCAGCGGCACCGCCTGGCGCTGCATGTTCGATCCCATCAGCGCGCGGTTGGCGTCGTCGTTCTCGAGGAACGGCACCAGCGAGGCCGCGACCGAGACCAGCTGCTTCGGCGAGACGTCGATGAACTGGATCTCGTCGCGCGGTGCCAACACGAAGTCGCCGGCACGCCGCGCGTCGACGCGGTCCTGCGCGAAGCGGCCGTTGTCGTCGAGCGGCGAGTTGGCCTGCGCGATAATGTACTGATCCTCTTCCCACGCCGACAGGTAGAAGGAGTAGGGCTCGAACTCGACCCCCTTCTTCTTCGACCGGCCGTCGCTGCCCACGAGCTCGTCGGCCTCGACGACGTCGTTGACCTTGTATTTCGGGTTGCCGCCGGTGTTGTGGATGATCACGTAGTCGACGACGCGACCGTCCTTCACCTTGCGGTACGGCGACTCGATGAAGCCGAACTCGTTGATCCGCGCATAGCAGCTGAGCGACGAGATCAGCCCGATGTTCGGACCTTCAGGCGTCTCAATCGGACAGATGCGCCCGTAGTGCGTCGGGTGCACGTCGCGGACTTCGAATCCCGCCCGTTCACGCGACAGACCGCCGGGGCCGAGCGCCGAGAGACGCCGCTTGTGCGTGATCTCGGAGAGCGGGTTGGTCTGGTCCATGAACTGCGACAGCTGCGACGACCCGAAGAACTCGCGAATCGCGGCCATCACCGGCTTCGCGTTGATCAGGTCGTGCGGCATGGCGGTCGCCATTTCCTGGTAGACCGACATCTTTTCCTTGATCGCGCGCTCCATGCGGACCAGACCGATGCGGAACTGGTTCTCGAGCAGCTCGCCGACCGACCTGACCCGCCGGTTCCCCAGGTGATCGATGTCGTCCACGTTCTGCGGGTTCTTCCGCAGCTTCAGCTGATAGCGGATCACCTCGTAGAAGTCCTGCGGGTGCAGGATCTTCTCGTCGAGCGGCGTGTTCATCCCGAGCTTGGTGTTCAGCTTGAGACGGCCGACACGCGAGAAGTCGTACTTCTGCGGGTTGAAGAACATGTTCTCGAACAGCGACCGCGAGCTGTCGAGCGTCGGAGGATCACCGGGGCGCAGACGACGGTAGATCTCGATCAGCGCTTCTTCGTGCGTGCGGATCGGATCCTTCTTCAACGTCTGGCTGATGATCGCGCCGACGTCGTCGCGCTCGGGGAAGAACACCTCGATCTTCTCGACGTTCTTCTCCTGCGCCATCGAGATGACGCGCGGCGTCAGCTCCTCGTTGGCCTCGAGGATGACCTCGCCGGTCTCGGGATCGACGATGTCGGCGGCGGCAAACGCGCCTTCGAGCGCCTCATCGGCGATCGGCACCGAGTCGATACCCGCTTTGCGCAGCGCCGCAATCGCGTTGGCGGTGATCTTCTTGCCGCTCTGCACCGAGAAGTCGCCCGCCTTCACATCCGCCGCCGCACGCAGCCCGACCAGGCTGTCGCTGACCGCCCACTTGAGGGCCGGTCCCTGGTTCAGCGTGATCCGATCGACCGAGTAGAACGTGCGGATGATCTCGTCCGCGCCGCGCAGCCCGAGGGCGCGCAGGAACACCGTCGCCAGGAACTTGCGCTTGCGATCGATGCGGACGTAGAGCAGGTTCTTCTGGTCGTACTCGAACTCCACCCACGAGCCGCGATACGGGATGATCTGCGCCACGTACAGCGTCTTGTCTTCGGAGTGGAAGAACGCGCCCGGCGACCGGTGGAGCTGCGAGACGATGACGCGCTCGGTGCCGTTGATGATGAACGTGCCGTTGTCCGTCATCAGCGGGATGTCGCCGAAGTAGACCTCCTGCTCCTTGATGTCGCGGATGGTCTTCACGCCGGTATCCGGGTCCTTGTTCCAGACCACGAGCCGGATCGTGACCTTGAGCGGCACCGCGTAGGTCATGCCGCGCTCCTGGCACTCGTCGACGTCGTACTTCAGCTTCATCCCGACCGTGTGGCCGCAGATGTCGCAGACGTCGCCACGCGCCTGGTTCTCCTTGCCGCAACGCGAGCACAGCACCTGGTGATCGCCGTAGGGATCGGCGATCAAGGTCGCGCCGCAGTTGCTGCACGGCTTGCGAAGGTGGTGCAGGCCGGCCAGCTTGCCGCACTTGCACTCCCAGTTCCCGATCGAGTACTCGATGAACTCGAGCGACGAGTTCTCGCGGAAGTCGCTGATCGGAAAGACCGACTTGAAGACGGACTGCAACCCCGCGTCTTCACGCTCGGCCGGCAGACGGTTCATCTGAAGAAAGCGTTCGTAGGATTTCCGCTGAATCTCGATGAGATTCGGGATGGGAACCGTCGTTTTGATCTTGGAAAAGTCCTTGCGCTCGCGGTAGACGTTGTTGGGAAGGCTATACATCTCTGACTGATCCTCGAGGATCGGAAGTCGAAGGAAACGGCGGGCCCGCGGCGGACCCGCCCAGGTATTAAGACCACCGCGATGGTGGTACGGTCTCCGCCTCCGCCTCCGGCGGGCTTCGGCGGGACAAGTCCTTTACGCGATCGAGACCTTGGCGCCGACTTCTTCGAACTTCTTCTTGATTGCGGCTGCTTCGTCCTTGCTCGCGCCCTCCTTGATCGGCTTGGGCGCGCTCTCCACCAGGTCCTTGGCTTCCTTCAGTCCCAGGTTGGTGACTTCACGGACGACCTTGATGACCTTGATCTTATCGGCGCCGACTTCGGTCAGCGTGACGTTGAACTCGGTCTTCTCCTCGGCCGGCGCTGCGGCACCGCCACCCGCGGCCGGGGCACCCGCCATCGCGACCGGCACGGCTGCCGCCGCCGATACGCCGAGCTCCTGCTCGAGCGCTTTCACGAGCTGCGACAGCTCGAGGACGCTGATGCCCTTGATGTAGTCGACCACCTGCTGCTGGTTCAATTCGGCCATTTCTCTCTCCTCACGCGTGCCAGGCTCTAGGCTCTCGGCGCTAGGCTCTGGGCAATCGAGTTGAAACCACTCGGGTTCGTCTCCAGGCCCACAGCCCGGAGCCGAAAGCCCAAAGCCCTAACTTGCTTGTTCGCTCTTCTTCTTCGCCGCCTCGTTGAGCACCGTCACCAGATTGCGCGGCGTTGCCGACAACACCGTCACCAGCTGCTGCATCGGTGCCTGCAACAGGAAGAGCAGCTTCGAATACAACTCCGGCCTGCCCGGCAGCGTCGCGAGATCGGTGACCGCCGCCGGCTTGATCTCCTGACCCTGCACGACCGCCGCTTTGATCTTCAGCGCCGGCGCGCTCTTCATGAACGTCGTGAGCGCCTTGGCCAGCGCCACGGCGTCGTCGCCGGTGTAGGCAACGGCAGTCGTCCCCTCGAAGTGCTTCTCGAGGATCGCCAGCTTCGTGCCCTTGCTCGCGCGCTTGGCGAGCGTGTTCTTCACGACCTTGTACTGCGCCTTGACGCCGCGGACCTGCCGCCGCAGCTCCGTCACCGCCGGCACGTTCAGGCCGCGATAGTCGACCAGGATCGCCGTGTCGGCCGCTTTGAACGCGGTCGATAGCGCCTGGAGTTCGGTTTCTTTCTCCGCTTTCGTGACAGCCATCAGTGTTTCACCCGCTCATCGATGTGGGCCGTATCGATCGAGACGCCCGGCCCCATCGTCGACGACACGACGACGGACTTGAGGTACTTGCCCTTGGCCGCCGCCGGCTTGGCCCTGACCACGCTGTCGACGAGCGCGTGCGCGTTGTCGATGAGGCTCTGCGCCGGAAACGAGATCTTGCCGACGGGTGCGTGGATGATGCCGGTCTTGTCGACGCGGAACTCCACCTTGCCCGCCTTGATCTCTTTGATTGCCTGCACCACGTTGGGTGTCACGGTGCCGGTCTTCGGGTTCGGCATGAGGCCGCGAGGACCGAGCACTTTTCCGAGCTTGCCGACGCCGCGCATCATGTCGGGGGTCGCGACCACCGCATCGAAGTCCATCCATCCGCCGAGGATCTTCTCGACGATGTCGTCGCCACCGACGAAGTCGGCGCCCGCGTCCTGGGCTTCCTTCTGCTTGTCGGCGCCGGCGATGACGAGAACCCGCTTGCTCTTGCCGAGCCCGTGCGGCAGGACCACCGTGCCGCGCACCATCTGGTCCGCGTGCTTGGGGTCGACACCGAGGCGCATCGCCATCTCGACCGTCTCGTCGAACTTGGCGTACTTCACCTTCTGGATCAAAGGCATCGCCTCTTCGAGCGAATAGGGCCGCTCCTGGATCTGCGCTGCGGCTGCCGTAAATTTCTTGCCGTGCTTTGCCATGTGCCTCCTTGTGGTCCAAGCGGCGCGTGATCACGCGCCTCCCACGTTTCTGTAACCGGGTCGGGAGTCATTTTCGAAATGACTCCTGGAAAATGACTCCCGACCCCTTTATCCGATCACGTCGATTCCCATCGATCTCGCCGTACCGCGAACGGTCTTCACCGCGGCAGCCAGGTCGGTGCAGTTGAGATCCGGCATCTTCTGCTTCGCGATGTCCTCGACCTGCTTGGCCGTCACGGTGCCGACCTTGTTCCGATTCGGCTCGGCCGAGCCTTTCGCCAGGTTCGCCACCTTCTTCAGCAGCACCGACGCCGGCGGCGTCTTGGTGATGAAGCTGTAGCTGCGATCGGCGTAGATCGTCACGACGACCGGAATGATCAGACCATCGTCTTTGGCTGTCTTCGCGTTGAAGTTCTTGCAGAAGTCCATGATGTTCACGCCGTGCGGGCCGAGCGCGGTCCCGACCGGCGGCGCGGGCGTCGCCTTGCCCGCGGAGATCTGCAACTTCACCATCGCCTGAACTTTTTTCGCCATCGTGTCTCACGGTGCGGCGGGCCTAGAAGGCCCGCCCCTACACTGTCCCTAAATCTTTTCTACCTGCAGAAAATCCAATTCCACCGGCGTCGCGCGGCCGAAGATCGTCACCATCACCTTCAACGTGTTGCGATCGAGGTTCACCTCGTCGACCACGCCGTTGAAGCTGGTGAAGGGGCCTTCGTTGATCCGCACGTGATCGCCCTTCTCGAACGTGTACTTCGGCTTCGGCTTTTCGGCTGCCGATTTCACCTGCTCGAGGATGTGCTCGACCTCTTCCTTGCTGAGCGGCGTCGGCTTGGTGCCGGCGCCCACGAAACCGGTGACCTTCGGCGTGTTCTTCACGACGTGCCACGCGTGGTCGGACATCGTCATCTCGACCAGGATGTAGCCCGGGAAGAACCGCCGTGCGCTCTTCACCTCGCGGCCGCCGCGTTTCTCGACGATGTCCTCCGTGGGAATGAGTACCTCGCCGATCTCATTCTGAAGACCGTAGGCCTGTACCCGCTGTTCGAGCGACTCCTTCACCTTGTTTTCGAAGCCCGAATAGGTGTGCACGATGTACCAGTTCATGGTCGCGACCTCGGTCATGCCACACCAAATCGTCGGAAGATCCAGTTCACACCCCAGTTGATCGCGACATCGAAGCCCCAGAGATACAAGCCGAAGAACGCCGACGTCACGACGACGACCATCGTGGTGGCGTACACCTCGCGGCGCGAGGGCCACGTCACGCGACGCATCTCGTTGCGCACCTCGGCGAGGAAGGTGCGCGAATTGGACCACCAGCCGCCAATCCCGCCGCCGCCTTCGCGTTCGCCGCCTGGTCTGACCTGTTCAACGGTGCTCATACTGCCTGCCTGATTCCTACCCGCCGTCGTAATCCGCCCGCTTGTGACTCGCTAGCGACCATTCCTGACTCGCCAACCATAGCCCGCATCCAGTCCGCCTTCCACCTCCGCGCTGCGCGCTCCGGTGGACAAGCCGCCTGACCTTCTTCGATCCTGCTCAGAAGTGGCCAGCACTACCCTGGTTCACCAACCGTAGCTCGGGTCAGCGAAGTCTCCGCGAGCGAAGGTTGGCAGGTCAGGAGGGACTCGAACCCCCAGCCCTCGGTTTTGGAGACCGATGCTCTACCAATTGAGCTACTGACCTGTTCGACCAGGAAGCAGGACTCAGGCATCAGGAGGATGCAGGCGCTTCCTGTTTCCGCCTCGTTCCTCTGATTCCTGCGTCCTGCTGCATCCTGATTCCTGCTTCCTGATGCCTATTTCGTTTCCTTGTGGTCCGTGTGCTTGCGACAGAAACGGCAGTACTTGCTGAACTCGAGCCGCTCGGTCGTCTTCTTCTTGTTCTTCGTCGTGCTGTAGTTCCGCCGCTTGCACACGCCGCACGCCATGTGAATGATGTCGCGCATAACTACTCGATAATCTCCGTAATCGTGCCCGCGCCCACGGTCCGGCCGCCTTCGCGGATCGCGTAGCGGGCGCCTTTTTCGAGCGCCACCGGCACGTGCAGCTCCGCCGTGATCGTCGTGTTGTCGCCCGGCATCACCATCTCGACGCCGTCCGGCAGCTTCAGCGACCCGGTCACGTCCGTCGTCCGGATGTAGAACTGCGGCCGATAGCCGTTGAAGAACGGCGTGTGCCGCCCGCCCTCTTCCTTCGACAGGATGTAGACCTCACCCTTGAACTTCGTGTGCGGCTTGATCGACCCCGGCTTGGCGAGCACCTGCCCGCGCTCGACGTCGGTCTTTTCCACGCCGCGCAGCAGCACGCCGATGTTGTCGCCGGCCACCCCCGCGTCGAGCAGCTTGCGGAACATCTCGACGCCGGTCACCACCTTCTTCTCGGTGGGCTTGAAGCCGACGATCTCGATTTCCTCGCCGACTTTCACCTGCCCGCGCTCGACCCGGCCGGTCACCACCGTGCCGCGGCCCGAGATCGAGAACACGTCTTCGATCGGCATCATGAACGGCTTGTCGACTTCGCGCTCGGGGAGCGGAATGTAGCTGTCGAGGGCGTCCATCAACTTGACGATGCTTTCGACACCGGACGACTCGCCCTGCAGCGCCTTCAGCGCGCTCACCCGCACGACCGGTACGTCGTCGCCCTTGAAGCCGTAGCTCGAGAGCAGCTCGCGCACCTCGAGCTCGACGAGATCGAGCAGCTCGGGATCGTCCACCGCATCGACCTTGTTCAGCGCGACCACCAGATACGGCACGTTCACCTGCCGCGCCAGCAGCACGTGCTCGCGCGTCTGCGGCATCGGGCCGTCCACCGCACTGACCACGAGAATCGCGCCGTCCATCTGCGCGGCACCGGTGATCATGTTCTTGATGTAGTCGGCGTGACCCGGGCAGTCGACGTGCGCGTAGTGCCGATTGGCCGTCGCATACTCGACGTGGCTCGACGCAATCGTCAGAATCTTCGTCTCGTCGCGGCGGCCCTGCGACTCGGACGCCTTCGCGACTTCGTCGTACGGCACGAACTTCGCCCAGCCCTTGTCGGCCGCGACTTTCGTCAGCGCCGCGGTCAAGGTCGTCTTCCCGTGGTCGATGTGCCCGATCGTCCCCACGTTCACGTGCGGTTTCGACCGATCAAATTTTTCTTTCGCCATGTGCGTGTGTGCTCGCTATTGCTATGAAGTAATACCGCCCGTTCGTCGTCCCTTACTCACTGCCCGCCAAACGATGTCGCCTTCGCCAACGGCCGCTCGCCCTTCGACTCGCTTCGCTCGCTCAGGACGTTCTCCCTGTGCTGCCTGGCTCGCCATGAGCGAACCTGTGGTTCGCCAGAGGCGAAGCGCAGGTGAGTCGAATGGAGCCGATGACCAGGATCGAACTGGTGACCTCGTCCTTACCAAGGACGCGCTCTGCCAACTGAGCTACATCGGCCCAAAAAAACAAAGGGCTCGGGGCTCAGGCCCCAGGCCTCAGTTCAACCAGTCCGCCTTCGGCGAGACAGCCTTCGGCCGGCTCGCCTAGCCGAAGCCCACGCTTCGGCGACAGCTCGCGTGAGCGAAGGCTGGAGCGGGAGACGGGGATCGAACCCGCGACCAACAGCTTGGAAGGCTGTGACTCTACCACTGAGTTACTCCCGCCTTCGCGCTTCGCCGACTCGCCAGTCGACGACCGCTCGCTACCCTCGCGCTACGGCGAGGCAGGCTCCGCTGACCTCCGCACAAACCAACTAGCCGGCGATTGAAACCTCCCTCTCGAAGCGATCGGCCCAACCGTCGCCGCGCGCACGCGCGGCGACGAAGAAAAACGGGAGGGGAGGCCCTTCCCCACCAACCTCCGGCCGCGCGCCAACCTTTCCGCGCGCGGGAAAAGGTTGGTGGGGAGGGGAGGGTTCGAACCTCCGTAGCCACATGGGCGGCAGATTTACAGTCTGCTGCGATTGACCGCTCCGCCACCTCCCCGAAAATGTCTGTCGCTGAAGGCTTCAGGAATCAGGGATCACGCTTCACCGCGCACACGGATCGAAACCGTGGACAGCGCTGAGGCGTGATGCCTGATGCCTGATTCCTTCACGTGTTGTTGGAATGGCGCGTTTCCCTGAAGAGCCGCGTGAGTTCGTCGGTGGAGCTGGCGGAGGGATTTGAACCCCCGACCGGCTGATTACAAATCAGCTGCTCTACCGGACTGAGCTACGCCAGCCAGACAAAGGGCAAATAATAGCACTTCCCGTGCCAGTAGTGCAAGGCAATGCCCAGCCTGAGCTAACTCTCTGGTTCCTCGGACCTTGCATCACGTCCGTGGGGGACGGTCGCTGCCCGTAAGTTGCGCCTCTGCCTGACGGCCTCAAACAGTATGACGCCGGCGGCGACAGAGACGTTGATGCTCCCGACGTGTCCCTGCATCGGGATCGACGCCAGACGGTCACATCGCTGGCGTACGAGACGACGCAACCCCGGACCTTCCGAACCAAGCACGATCGCGGTCGGCGCCGTCAGATCGACTGTATCGTACACGGTCCGCGCCTCACTCGCGAGTCCGAGCGTCCAGATACCCAGATCCTTGAGTTCCTCGAGCGCGCGCGCGATGTTCACGACCTCGGCGATCTTGACGTGTGCCACCGCTCCCGACGACGCCTTGGCGGCGACGCTGGACCGCGCGGCCGACCGGCGCGCCTGCACGACGACGCCGTCGACGCCGGTGGCATCGGCGGACCGCAGGATCGCGCCCAGGTTGTGCGGGTCCTCGATACCGTCGAGCACCAGTAGGAGCGGCACGTCACGAGCCCCCGTGACGAGCTCCGCGATGCTGTAGTCGCTCGCATCGTCGATATCGGCGACCACGCCCTGATGCACCCCGCCATTGGCCTTGCGCCCCAGCACGTCGACCGGGACCCGCTGCGGTGCCAGGCCATGCGTCGCCGCAAAGGCCACCAGCTGCCGCATACGCTCGTCGTCGCGGCCGGAAGTCCAGAGCGACTTCACGCGGCCGGCGCGCAGCGCTTCGAGCACGGGGTTGATGCCGTAAACGATCACTGAGACCTGAAGTTCAGAAATTCAGGGTTCCAGGGCGGCAACGCCATCCGCAAACGCCGCGGCGCGTTCGCGCGCGCTGATGATGCGCGTGATGCCGGTCGATTGCAACAAGGCCCCCCGTTCGATCGCAGGAACGGCAACGTCGAGCTCGAGACCTTCAGCCGCACCAGTCAGTGCAAGGCGAATCGGGTGGAACAGCGCCTTTCCTTTCTGTCCGGTTCGCTCTTTGACCCGCGACGCCGCCGCGCGGAACGTCTCGCGATCGACGAGCGGCGGCGCCGTCCTCAGCTCGTCGGCGAGCGCGTCGATCACCGTGCGCGATCCCTTCGCTTCCGCACGGATGGCGTCGTCGTCGAGGGCGCGGGCGGCAGCGTAATCGAACACGAACGCGAGTCGAGCCGGAACCTGCTCGACGCGATCGACCGACATTGCGGCTGCGGGCACGACATGCGTCAGAAACTCGATGACATCGGGGCTGCTGCTCGATACCCATCCCGCCCGCTGCAGATACGGGATCGCGAGCTCCACGAGGCGCTGTGGGGTCGATGCCTTGAGGTAGTGCCGGTTGACCCAGGCCAGTTTCTCCACGTCGAACACGCCCGCGCTGTGGCCCACGTCCTCGAGTCGGAACCGTCGCGCCAGCTCCTCCAGCGGCACGAGCTCCTGCCCCTCACCGGGCGACCATCCGATCAGCGCCAGATAGTTCGTGAGCGCCTCCGGCAGGAACCCGCGGTCGCGGAACTCTTTCACCGAGGTCGCGCCGTGCCGCTTCGACAACGGCGCATGATCGGGCCCCAGCACGAGTGAGACATGCGCGAACGCCGGCGGCTTCCACCCGAACGCTTCGTAGAGGAGCAGCTGCCGCGGCGTGTTGGAGATGTGGTCCTCCCCGCGCACGACGTGCGTGATCTCCATTAATGCATCATCGACGACGACTGCGAAGTTGTACGCAGGCACGCCGCCCGATCGCACGATGAGCGGGTCACCAATCACCTCGGCCGCGAAGCGCACCTCCCCGCGAACGAGGTCGTGAAAGACGACCTCACGGCCCTGTCGATCGGGGACGCGAAAGCGGAGGGCGGCCGGCTCTCCAGCCTCGACGCGGCGGTGCGCCTCGTCAGGCGGGAGATTGCGGCATCGTCCGACGTACTGCGGAGGCCTGCCCGCCCGCAGCGCGGCCTGTCGATCCTCTTCCAGCTGCTGGGGGGAACAGAAGCAGTAGTACGCATGCCCCTTCGACATGAGCTCGATCGCGTGCGCACGATAGATAGGCAGACGTTCGCTCTGACGATAGGGACCATGCTCGCCGCCAACGTCGACCCCTTCGGCCCAGTCGAGCCCCATCCATCGGAGATCGTCGAGCATCGCGAGCGCCGATTCGCGGGTGGAGCGCTCGACGTCGGTGTCCTCGATGCGCATGATGAACGTGCCGCCCTGGCCGCGTGCGAGCAGCCAGTTGAAGAGTGCGGTGCGGGCGTTGCCGACGTGGAGTTGCCCGGTGGGACTGGGAGCGAAACGAAGCCTCATAGTCTTCAGTGTAGCGGCGGGTCTTGCTGTTTAGACCCGCCGGCACAGGAGCGCGACCGCGTGCACCGCGATCGATTCGCCGGCCCCCATCGAATCGACGCCTTCGTTCGTCTTCCCCTTCACGCTGATCTGCGAGACGTCGGCGCCGAGCGCCTGCGCGAGGTTCGAGCGAATCGCGTCGAGATGCGGCACGAGCTTCGGCCGTTGGGCGATGACGACGACGTCGATGTTCACGAGGTGATACCCGGTCGCGCGCACCACGGCGGCGGCGCGCTCGAGCAGGACGAGGCTGTTGGCGCCCTTCCACGTCGGATCGGTATCGGGAAAGTGTCTCCCGATGTCGCCGGCACCGGCCGCGCCGAGAATCGCATCGGTCACCGCATGCGAAACGACATCTCCATCCGAGTGCGCCTCGAGGCCCCGCTCGAACGGGATCGTCACGCCTCCGAGAATGAGCGGCCGGCCGGTCACGAGCCGATGCAGATCGTAGCCGTTGCCGACGCGAAGCGCCGGCACGGACATCCCGCCGAGGAGACGTTCAGCGGTCGCGAGATCGTCGGGTGTCGTGATCTTCAGGTTCCGCGGATCGCCGTCGACGACCTTCACGACATGACCTGCTCGTTCGGCCAGCATCGCCTCATCGGTGGCATCGCCTTCGATCGCGAGTGCGTCTCGCAACACCGCCGTGCGAAATGCCTGCGGCGTCTGCGCGAGAAAGATCTCGTCGCGCGGAAGCGTCGCCGTGATCGTCCCTTCCGCGCCCGCACGTTTGACGGTATCGCTCGCGCGAAGCGCCGCGATCGCCGCACCGCTTTCCGCCGCCGCGGTCACCGTTCGCCGAATCACCGCATCGGTCACGAGCGGCCGCGCCGCATCGTGGATGACGACGACCTCGGCGCGCGGAGAGACACGAGCGAACGCCCGCGCCACCGAATCACGACGGCGCTCGCCGCCTTCGACGACCGTCAGCGGCTTCGCTCCTCCGCGCAGATAGGACGGCGGTGCCTGCGCAAGATCTGGCGGAAGCGCGACGACCAGGTCGGAGACGAGCTCGCAACTCCGGTAGGCGTCGATGCTGCGCTTGAGGATCGGCTCCCCTCCAAGCAGCACGAGCTGCTTCGGAGACGCGTGGCCAAAGCGCACCCCGCGCCCTCCGGCAGCGATGATCGCAGACACGTGCATGTTCACCGCTCGCCGCGCTTTTTCTGCCGGTGCACCGCCATGCGCGCGAGATGCACGCGAACCTGTGGAGACATCTGCACGAACCTCACGGCCAACCCGATGTCCGGCCGCGAATACACGCGCTCGGCGTCGAGGCGCACGGTCTCCTCGATCGCCAGATCGATCTCGATGGTCATCCGTGTCCCGACCGGCACATCGTGGAAGGATTCGATCAAGCAGCCGGTGATGCTGAGATCGTGAATCCCACTACAGCATCGTCCGCATTGTTTCACGACATCCGGTGAACGTGACCATGCGATCGGCAGTGACATCGATCACGCGGTCGAGATGCCGCGGTTCCACCTCGCGCGGCGCGAACACCACCAGCAGCGCCCTGGTCGTCTGGGTCGTCACCATGGTCCGCGCCGAGTCGGACGTCGGATTCCCGAATGGCCCGAGCCGATCGGCCAGCGCGATCCGGCCGTCGACATGGACGTCGTCTTTGCGGATCCCTGGATACGATTCGCCCGCCCGCCCGATCCGCAGTTCCACGTCGCCTTCGATCCTCGCTGCATCATATAAACCGTAGGGCAGCTGAAACTCGAGCGAACACCAGTTGCAGACGTCGACCATCGAGTTGATGCGCGGCAGCGGGTCGCCTTTGCGGACGCGACGCAAGAGCGCTTCAGAGGATGGGCGTGTCCTGGTTGGATCGAGGCCAACGCGCTTGTACATCGACCGCACCGCCGCGATCTCGGCAGGCGGCTGCACCCGCGCCGCGGACTCCGCGGCCGCCAGCGAGGCGTCCATCCGATGTTCGCGTTCGACGACGGTCGCGCCGTCGAGCCATAACACGCCGGGGCGCACGATCAGCGAGAGTTCAGGCGCGAGCGTGAACGGCATCGACGTCCGGCGGCATGGATCCGAGATCGGCCTCGGCGTCGGGCGCAATGATCCGCCGGACGCGCTCAGCGAACTCTTTCGCATCGGAACCCGCCAGTCCACGTGTGTCGATCGGATCGTGGACCACGAGCCGCACCTCGCCGGGATACGTCGTCACCCGCCCCTTCAGCATCACGTGACGACTGCCGACGATGGAAATCGGCACGACCGGCAATCCGGCTTCGAGCGCCAGATAGAAGCTGCCGCCCTTGAAGCGCGCCACGCGACCGTCGCGGCTGCGCGTCCCTTCCGGAAACACGATGAGCGAGAGCCCATTCGCTGTGAGACGCGAGGCCCAGGTGAAGATCCGTCGGCCCGGATGACTCCTATCGACGAGCATGTGCCCGCTGCGGCGCAGATGCCAGCCGAGGAACGGAATCCTCCCGAGCGACTCCTTCGCGATGATGCGCAGCTGGTACGGCAGCGACCAGAAAAGAATTGGGATGTCGTAGATGCTCTGATGATTGGCGACGAAGACGTATGTCTTCCCCGGCTCGAGCCGTTGCAGTCCCTGCGCACGCACGCGCACGCCCGTCGTCACGAGAATGAGGCGTGACCAGGTGCGGGCGCACCAGTGCGCGAACGACCCTGCGCGATCGACGAGTGACGAAGCGAGCGACAGCGTCCCGAGCACTATCGTGTAGACGACAATCGCCGGGATCAGAAAGACGACGGTGCGCCACCAGTGGTACGACCGCATGTGCTGACTCAAACGTCTCACGGGGCCGCCTCGAGGCGGCCCCTACGGGCTACTTGCCAGCGGCCGCTGCGGGAGGCGGAACCTGCGGCCGGACGGTCGCGCGGCGGCCAACCTCGCTGTCGCTCGACGTCGTGACCGTCACCGTCGGCGTGGTCGCGACCGGCGACTCGATGAAGCGTCCGAAGATCATCTTGCCGGCAGTGGTCTGGAGCACGCTCGTCACGACGACATCGATCGTCTTGCCGATCATCTTGCGCGCGTTGTCGACGACCACCATCGTGCCGTCGTCGAGGTAGGCCACGCCCTGGTTGTATTCCTTGCCTTCCTTGAGGATGAAGACTTTCATCACCTCGCCGGGCAGGACGACCGGCTTGAGCGAGTTGGCCAGCTCGTTGATGTTGAGGACCTCGACGCCCCGCAGCTGCGCGACCTTGTTGAGATTGAAATCGTTGGTGACGATCTTTCCCTGCAGCGTGCGCGCCAGCTCGATCAGCTTCAAGTCGACCTCGCGCACATCGACGAAGTCGACGTCGGAGATCGTGACCTCGACGCCCGACATCTTCTGAATCTTCTGCAGGATGTCGAGGCCGCGGCGGCCGCGATTGCGCTTCATCGAATCGGATGAATCCGCCACCAGCTGCAGCTCCTTGAGGACGAACTGCGGGATGACGATCGTGCCGTCGATGAACCCGGTCTCGCAGATATCCGCGATGCGCCCGTCGATGATCACGCTCGTGTCGAGCACCTTATACCGTTTGCGCGGACCAGTAGAGCGGAACAGAGTCGCCAGGTTCTCCGGCTGAAGCCATTCGCCCTTGCGACCGCCGATGACGAGGCCGAGATACGGCAGCGCCAGCAGGATCACGCTGTGAAGGAAGACCACCCGGCCGTCGCCCAGGTTGGCCCAATAGAGAGCCGCGCCGATCGTCTTTGCCGCGACGAGACCGATCGCCCCGCCAAGTAGGGCACCCACCAGATGCGACACTGACGTGTTGCGAACACGGAACTCGAAGAGAACGATGAGACTCCCGACGATCACGCCGAAAGCGGTGTTGAGGAGAGCGCCGCCCGCGAGCGGCTGGAGTTGGTGTGCGGAGTAGCCGACAGCTCCCACGAACAGAACGCGCGCCACGAGGTACCAAGCCATGAAGGACTCCCGGGGATATCCAAAGAACTGGACGCGTTATGAATCCATCAAAAACGTTAAGAACGTTAAAACCGCCGAGACGGAAAATCAAGGGATCAACTGATCGAGTGCCTCCCCCACGGTCCGGACCCCTACCAGCTCGGCACCATCGCGCTGGGCACCCTCGGCTCGGTCGATATTGGCCACCGGAAGTACGATTCTCGTAAATCCCATCTGCGCCGCCTCGCGGATCCGAAGCGCTGCCTGCGGAATCCCTCGAATTTCCCCGCTCAAACCGACCTCGCCGAACACGGCCGTCGACGGCGCCAGCCCGCGATTCCGCACGCTGGACGCCACCGCGGCAACGACGCTGAGGTCCGCCGCCGGTTCGTCGATGGCCATCCCACCAGCGATGTTGACATAGACATCGTCGCCTGCGAGCGCGAGCCCGGCGCGCTTCTCGAGCACGGCAAGAAGGAGGGAAAGCCGGTTCTGATCGATGCCGATCGCCATGCGTCTCGCGTTGCCGTAGGTGCTGGTGCTGACGAGCGCCTGCACTTCCACCAGGATCGGACGCGATCCTTCGAGACAACACAGCACCGCAGACCCGGGCGTGCCCGACGCCCGTTCGGCAAGAAACAGCTTCGACGGGTTCGCCACCGGATGCAGCCCGCTTCCAGTCATCTCGAAAACACCGAGCTCGCTCACCGCGCCGAAGCGATTCTTCACCGCGCGCACGACGCGATGGGCGTGATGACGCTCGCCTTCGAAGTAGAGCACTGTGTCGACAACGTGCTCGAGCACTTTCGGACCGGCGAGGCTGCCGTCTTTCGTGACGTGCCCGACGAGCACCGTCGGCACGTTCTGGCCCTTGGCGGCAAAGAGAAACTGCGTGGCCGCCTCGCGCACCTGTCCGATGCTGCCGGGCGCAGACTGAAATTTGCTGGACCAGACAGTCTGTACCGAGTCGACGATCACCATCGCCGGCTTCAGCCTGGCCATTTCTTCGAGGATGCGCTCGATACATGTCTCGGCGAGCAGGTAGAGCGGCGCCGCGCCGACGCCGAGCCGATCGCCGCGGCTCTTGATCTGATGCTCGGACTCTTCGCCGGAGGCGTACAACACCGGACCGACGACACGAGCGAAGTGCGCAGCGGCCTGGAGCAGGAGCGTCGATTTGCCGATGCCCGGTTCGCCGCCGAGCAGCACGAGCGAGCCTGGCACCACGCCGCCGCCGAGCACGCGATCGAATTCATCGACGCCGGTTGACAGACGCACACCGGTCGCCGTTTCGACATCTGCGTACAGCTTCGCCGCGCCGGTACTCGAAAACTGCGCGTACCGATTGTTCCCATTCGGCGCCGCGACAACCGATTCAGTCGCGCGCTCTTCGACCAGCGAGTTCCAGGCGCCGCACTCCGCGCAACGGCCCAGCCATTTCGGCGACTGAGCGCCGCACTCCTGGCAAACGAATACGACCTTCGGTGGTTTCATGAGAACTGACAGGATTCAGCCTGACCCAGAGCTGCATCCTGATTCCTGCTTCCTGATTCCTACTCTATCTGTACTGCCTTTCAACCCTCGTACCGAGACGGCAAACGATCTCCCATGGAATCGTACCAATCGCTGCGGCGACTTCGCGCGCGTCGATGCGCTGCCAGCTTTCGTCGCCCTGTCGACCGAGGAGCACGACTTCGTCGCCCGGCTGGACATCTCCGTGATCGGTCACGTCCACCGTGATCATGTCCATCGAGACCGCTCCGACGATCGGTGCGCGCCTGCCCCGAATCAGGACGTGACCACGCCCGCCCAGGCGCGCGTCCAGACCGTCCGCATACCCGGCGGGCACGACGGCGACTGACCGCGGTTCGGTCGTCTGATACCGCCATCCGTAGCCAACGCCTTCGCCGGGTCTCAGCCCCTTCACGGCAACGACACGGCTGGTCAGCGACATCACGGGCTCGAGCGGAATCGTCGACGCGAGCGGAGGCGGGACGATGCCGTAGAGCAGGAGCCCGGGCCTCACTGCGTCGAACCACACGCGCGAATCGCGCAGCGTCGCCGCGCTGTTGGCGGCGTGACGCTTGATCGACCGTACGCCGCTCTGTAGAGACGTGTCTTCAGACCCGCCGGTCGCGAGTTCCCGTACGACGGCCCACACCGCTTCGAAACGCTCGCGCTGCTCACCGAACACGGGACTCTCGGGATCGTCCGCCGACGCGAAGTGTGTGTAGACCGCGTCGAGACGAAGGTTCGGACTGCGAAACAGCTCCGGCAACGTACGACGCAGGTTGTCGTGACGGAACCCGAGCCGATTCATCCCGGTGTCGATCTTGAGGTGATAGGCGATCGTCGTCCTGTGACGCGCCGCGGCCGCCTGCACGGCTCGCGCGGCGCCGGGCGTCGAGATGGTCGGCGTCAACGCGTACTCGAAGAGACCATCGAGATCGCTGACGCTCAACGCACCGAAGACGAGAATCGGTAGGCGCACGCCCGCCTGCCGGATGACGATGCCCTCCTCGATGTCGGCGCATGCGAGCATCGTGGCGCCCGCCTCCTCGAGCGCGCACGCAACCCGCGGCGATCCGTGGCCGTAGGCATTCGCCTTGATCACCGCGATGATCCCGGGCATGCGGCTTGCCCCGAGCGAAGTCGAGGGGCTTGCCCCGAGCGAAGTCGAGGGGCTTGGTTCCGTCGCGAGGTAGGCGCGGATCGCGCGGAAGTTCGACTTGAGCGCGTTCAGATCGACGTGGGCGACGGTGCTGCGAATCATGGAAACACGTGAGCCTTGGGCATTGCTTTACTGCGCCAGATTGGCGAAGCGCGTCTGCTCGCGAAGGAACGCGAGCTTGACGACGCCGGTGGGGCCATTGCGCTGCTTCGCGAGAATCAATTCGGCGGTGCCTGCGTCCGGGCTGTTGGGATCTCGATTGTAGACGTCGTCGCGGTAAATGAGGATGACGACGTCGGCATCCTGCTCGAGCGCTCCCGACTCGCGCAGATCGGACAACTGCGGCCGGTGGTCCGAGCGCGACTCGGGTGCGCGGCTCAACTGCGAGAGGACGACAATCGGGATGTTCAATTCCTTGGCGAGTCCCTTCATCGCCCGCGAGATCGACGCCAGTTCCAGCGTCCGGTTCTCGAAGCGGCCCCTCGCGCTCATCAACTGGATGTAGTCGACGACGAGCAGGTGGAGGCCGTGCTCCTTCTGCAGGCGTCTGGCCTTGGCGCGCATTTCGAGCACGCCGATGTTGGCGGTGTCGTCGATGTGCAGTCTCATGGCGCTGAGCGTCTCGAGCGCGTGCGAGATCCGGCCGTAGTCCTTGCCGCCGATCGCGCCGCTCATCAGGCGATGACCGTCGACCTGCGCTTCCGACGTCAGGAGGCGCAGGAACAGCGACTCCTTCGACATTTCCAGGCTGAAGAATCCGCAGACGAGATCGGGCTGCAGCGCGACGTGCTGCGCGATGTTGAGCACGAGGCTCGTCTTTCCCATCGACGGACGCGCGGCCACGATCACGAGATCGCCCGACTGCAGTCCGCGCGTCATTTCGTCGAGATCGGCGAAGCCGGTCGGCACGCCCGTGATGAGCCGCTTCTGCTCGAACAGTTGCTCGATCTTCGGGAAGCTCTCCTTGACCAGATCGCGCATCGGCACGAAGCCGGCCTTCAACCGGTCGTCGGCCACCGCGAAGATCGCGCTCTCGGCCTCGTCGAGGATCAGATCGGATTCCTGCTCGCCTTCGTACGCGTTGGTGAGAATCTTGTTGGCCGCGTAGATCAGGCTCCGCAGCGTCGCCTTCTCTTTGACGATCCGCGCGTAGTACTCGACGTTGGTGGCGCGGGGCACGCCGTCGGCGAGCGCCGCAATATAGGCGGGGCCGCCGACCTCGTCGAGCTGTCCAGAGCGTACGAGCTCCTCTTTCAGCGTCACGAAGTCGATCGCATCGTGACGCTCGTTGAGGGCGACCATCTTGTCGAAGATGCGGCGATGCGCGTCGCGGTAGAAATCGCCGCTGTCGATCACCTGCGCGGCGAGATTGAAGGCGTCGTTGTGGACCAGAATCGCGCCGAGGACCGAACGCTCGGCTTCGAGATTATGCGGAAGCGTACGTTGCGCAGCTGCGACTGCAGTTTCTGCCATGTGGAGGAGCAGTAACGGGGTCGGAACGGAGGATAGCAGATCGTGTCGGGCGGGTCTTGCTTTTTAGACCCGCCGATCGATCTTCGGTCAACAACCAGAGCGACCGAAGATCTCGATCGGCGGGTCCAAGGAGCAAGACCCGCCCACAAAACGATCTTAGATGCTGGCGAGAGTCTGATTGATCCTGTCGTAGTTCGGTTCGTTGCGCGCATCGTCGAGGACTTCGCGATGACGCACGACGCCGCCGCGATCGATCACGAACACCGATCGCTTCGCGATGTTCTTCAGACCGATCATGTCGGGGTTGACGACGCCGTACTTCGCGATCACATCCTTGTTGAAGTCACTGAGAAGGGGAAAATTCAACTTGTTCTGATCGCCCCAGGCCTTCAGCGCGAAGAACGTATCGACGCTCACGCCGAGCACCTTGGCATTCACCTTGTTCAACGCGCCGGCCGCATCGCGGAACTTGCACATCTCGGCCTGACAGACGCTGCTGAACGCCGCGGGGAAAAACGCAAGCACCACGGGACCATTCTTGAGCTGCTCGCCGAGCGAGACCGCCTCGCGATCCTGATTCGGCAGCGTGAAATCGGGCGCCTTGGCGCCAACATCTACGGACATCGACGATCTCCTTGAGAAGAGCGGTTTATTGTATCCGCCTGACGTAATATCTTGCCGAAATGAGTTCCCCCGCGGCCGCGACGCCGCATCTCTCGCCGGCCGTCCCTTGGTACCGCACCGTCACCCGCGAGCAGTGGCGTGTGCTGTTCGCCGCGAAGTTCGGCTGGATGCTCGACGCCATGGATTTCATGCTCTACACCATGGCGGTCGGACAGCTGCGCGCCTACTTCCAGTTCGGCGACGACGTGGCCGGGCTGCTCGGCACCGTGACGCTGGTGATGTCCGGCGTGGGCGGCACCATCTTCGGATATGTCGCCGATCGCTTCGGCCGCACGCGCGCGCTCATGGCGACGATTCTGATCTTCTCCGTCTGCTCGCTCGGTGCCGCGACGTCGCAGAGCGTGTTGCAGTTGATGTTCTGGCGCGCCATCCTGGGCATCGGCATGGGCGGCGAGTGGGCGTCGGGCGCGGTGCTCGTCAGCGAGACGTGGCCGGCGGCTCTTCGCAACAAAGCCATCAGCATCATGCAGTCGGGATGGGCGCTTGGCTACATGATGGCGTCCATATCGGCCGCGATCGTGCTTGGCCTGCCCTCGCTCGGTCCGGGCGCGTGGCGCTGGTTGTTCGTGATTGGCGTGGTCCCCGCATTTCTCACGCTCTGGATCCGGCGCTACGTTCGCGAGCCCGAGAGCTGGACTCGAAAGCCGCAGAACGCCGACCGCCGGAATCCATTTGCCGTCATCTTCGGGCCCGGCCTGCTCCGACGCTCCCTCCTCATCATCGCACTGGGATCGGCGGTGCAGTTCGCCAACTGGGGCCTCTTCTTCTGGCTGCCACAGTTTCTCGCGCGGCCGATCGCGCAAGGCGGGGCCGGCATGGGCGTCGTCGGTCAGCTTCCCTGGATCATCCCGGTGCAGCTCGGTGCCTACTTCGGGTATCTCACGTTCGGATTCATCGCCGATCGCATCGGACGGCGTCAGGCGTTCGTGTTGTATATGGTCGCCGCGGCGATTCTCGTGCCGATCTACGGGCAGATGGCACGCAGTCCGTTCGTACTGCTCGCGCTCGGACCGCTCATCGGCTACTTCGGCTACGGCTACTTCAGCATGTTCGGAAGTTTCGTTGCCGAGTTGTATCCAGCCGCCGTGCGCGCGACCGGGCAGGGCACGAGCTACAACATCGGACGAATGGCCGGCGCAGTGGCGCCGTACACGATTGGCGTGATTGCGACACAGCCCGGCATCGGCATCGGTCTGGCGCTCAGCATCACGTCGGCCTTCTTTCTGCTCGCCGCCGTGCTGGTGTTCACGCTGCCCAATCGCAGCGGCGAAGCGCTCGACGCATAAATATGGGGCCGGGAGTCATTTCATAAAACCGTAATGACTCCCGACCCCCTTACGCATTCTGACTTCGAGGACACCTGATGGCAACCACGACCCGCGCCCAGACGGCTCCCGCGACGACGGCTACCGCGACCTGGCAGATGTGGGTGCCCTGCATCGGCATGGCACTGTGTTCGTGGCTGTCGTTCGTCGATCGACAGGTGCTCAACATCCTGTCGCCGACGATCATCAAGGACACCGCACTGACGCCGCAGGACTTCACCACTGCGACGTCCTTCTTCTTCCTCACCTACACACTCGGCAATCCAGTGTGGGGCTCGATACTCGATCGGGTCGGGCTCCGCGTCGGGATGCTGCTCGCGGTCGGCGTGTGGACCGCAGCCAGCATGTCGCACGCGCTGATGTCGAGCTTCGCCGGCTTCGCGCTCGCACGAGCCGTCCTCGGAATCGGCGAAGGCGGCACGTTCCCAGGCGGACTGCGCACGGCTGTTGAAACGCTGCCGTCGAACCTTCGAGCGCGCGGCATCGCGCTCTCCTTCAGCGGCGGCACGATCGGCGCGATGATGATGCCGCTGCTCCTTGGACCGCTCGCCATCGAGTACGGATGGAAGACCGCATTCCTCGCCACCGGCGCACTCGGCGTGACGTGGTTGATCATCTGGGCCGTGATTGCGCGACCGCCTTTCCTGCCGAAGAGCGCGCACATGACGTCGAGGATGGAGTGGCCGAATCTCCGTGAACGGAGGGCGTGGGCACTGATGTTCAGTTACGCGCTGCCGGCGATTTCGCCAGGACCGGTGCTCACGATCATGGCGATCTACCTGGCCCAGCGTCTGCACTTCACGCAGAACGATATCAACGGCGTCGCCTGGATTCCGCCGCTCACCTGGGGCATCGGCTACTTCTTCTGGGGATGGGCCGCCGATCGCTACGCGGCCGATAATCCGCGCCCGGTCGGCATGTTCGTGCTCCTCACCGTGATCTCGCTCACGCTCGGACTGACGACGATGACGACGTCGGTGCCGATCGTGATCGGATTGATTTCGCTGTCGACGTTCATCGGCGGCGGATTCCAGATGGTGGCGCTGAAGGTCGGCTCCTACGCGTTCCCTCGGGAACAATCCGCGCTGATGTCCGGCATCGCGTCGGGCTCGTGGTCGCTCGTGAATTTCCTGCTGCTGAACGCCATCGGCGCAGGAGTCGCTATCGGCAGCGTCAGGATTTTTCCGGGAGCCAACTTGATCAGTGGTCAGCGCTGGGAGGAGATCTTCTGGATCATCGCGCTGATGCCAGCGGTGGGCATTGCGGCGTGGATGGTGCTCAGTCGGAATCAGACGACCGCCACGCGGGCGTAACTGGGGTCAGGCCCAGGCCAGGCCCAGGCCTGGCCCGGGCCTGGCCCGGCCGACGGCCGACAGCGACCATTAGGGCTCTGTCGATCGACGCGTCGCGTCGGTGAGCGCCCCTCTACTGCGTACGGCCTCGCGGATCTCGAACAACTGTTCTTGCGGGATCGCCTCCCGACACAGTTCACGCCAACTCTGTTGCCGGGAGGCCGCCGATTCGCCGAGGGACGCGTACAGCGGATGTGTCGCGATCAACCGGTCCTCGGCGCCTAAGGCATTCGAGCGATAACTTGACCATCGATAGTCGGCAGGATCGGACACCAGTCCTGCCCTCACCGGATTGAGCTCGACGTATCGCATGCACGTAAACCAATACGTATCCGTGTCAATCACGCTGGACTTGAACGGCCCCTCGAAGAGTCTGCCGGTCCGCGTATGACGTCGATTGAAGTAGCCGACGTATTTCGTACCGACAACGTGCATCGCAT
The DNA here is from genome assembly GCA_036407095.1 of Vicinamibacterales bacterium. Classification (GTDB taxonomy): domain Bacteria; phylum Acidobacteriota; class Vicinamibacteria; order Vicinamibacterales; family UBA2999; genus Gp6-AA40. The sequence continues at coordinate 157,980 of DASWZV010000065.1, forward strand.
CAGACAGGCCTCTCGACGTCCGTGGAGTGGCGACCATGTGGAAGTGATTGGTCATCAACGCGTACCCATGAATATCCAACTGATGGCGGGCTGATGCGTCCCACAGCGCGCGAAGAAAGAAGAGGTAGTCCTGTTCGGCGAGGAAGATGTCACAGCGGTTATTTCCTCGATTAACGACGTGCTGCGGCAGATCGGCAATCTGGATGCGGCGTGGGCGTGCCATGCGGACACGTACTGCATGAATCGTGTCCGTCCAGGTGGGCTTAGTTTTCGCTCTGATTCTGCGAGACGCGCTTTCGAAGTGGCAGAAAACGCAATTCACGCATCGCGCCGACTGTGCATCTGCCGCATTTCGGGGCAGGCCCGGGCCAGGCCCAGGCCAGTCCCCGACGACGACCCCGCGCTCTACGAGATTCCGCCCAGGCAGAGATACTTGATTTCGAGGTACTCCTCGATGCCGTATTTCGATCCTTCGCGACCCAAGCCTGACTCTTTGACCCCGCCGAACGGCGCCACTTCGGTCGAGATGAGCCCGGTGTTGATGCCGACCATCCCCGACTCGAGCGCCTCGGCGACCCGCCACACCCGGCCGATGTCGCGGCCATAGAAATACGCAGCCAGGCCGAACTCGGTATCGTTGGCCATCGTGATCGCTTCCCCTTCCGTCTTGAACCGGAAGAGCGGCGCGACCGGACCGAACGTCTCTTCGCGCGCGACCATCATCGACGGCGTCACGTCGACCAGCACCGTCGGCTCGAAGAACCGGCCGCCGCGCGCGTGGCGCTTGCCGCCGATGACGATCTTCGCGCCCTTCTTGGTCGCATCCTCGATGTGCTCTTCGACCTTGAGGACCGCTTTGTCGTCAATCAGCGGACCCTGATTGGCGCCGGGCTCGAGGCCGTTCATCGGCGACAGCTTGCCGACCGCGGCCGAGAGCTTCGAGGCGAACGCGTCGTAGACCGCGTCCTGCACGTAGATCCGGTTGACGCACACGCAGGTCTGACCGGTGTTGCGATACTTCGATGCCATCGCCCCTTCCACGGCTGCATCGATGTCGGCGTCATCGAAGACGATGAACGGCGCGTTGCCACCGAGCTCCAGCGAAACCTTCTTCACCGTCTTCGAGCACTGCTCCATCAGCAGCTTTCCGACCTCGGTCGATCCGGTGAACGAGAGCTTCTTCACGGTCGGGTTGCTGGTCATCTCGCCGCCGATCTCGAACGCCGAGCCGGTAACGACATTGAGCACGCCCTTGGGGACGCCTGCGCGCTCGGCAAGTTCAGCGAGCGCCAGCGCGGAGAACGGCGTCTGCGATGCTGGCTTCAACACGACCGTGCAGCCCGAGGCGATCGCCGGACCGGCTTTGCGGGTGATCATCGCGAGCGGGAAATTCCAGGGCGTGATGCACGCGACCACGCCAATCGGCTGCTTGATGACGACGATGCGCTTGTCGGCCTGGTGGCCGGGAATCGTGTCGCCGTAGACGCGCTTGGCTTCCTCGGCGAACCACTCGAGGAATGACGCGGCATACATCACCTCGCCCTTCGACTCGGTGAGCGGCTTGCCCTGCTCGATCGTCATGAGGCGCGCGAGGTCCTCCTGATGTTCGAGCATCAGCTCGTACCAGCGGCGCACGACGGCCGCGCGCTCCTTCGCCGTCTTCCTGCGCCACGCCGGCAGCGCGCGGTCGGCGGCCTCGATCGCGTCGCGCGTTTCGGCTGCGCCGCACTTGGGCACGGTGCCGATCACCTCGCCGGTCGCGGGGTTGTCGACGTTGATGGTGTTGCCGGATCGAGCGTCGGCCCAGGCCCCGTCGATGTAGTTGGCCTGGCGAAACAGTTTCGAGTCTTTGAGGGAAACGCCGGTCGGGACGATTGATGGTGTTGCCATGTCTTGCCCTCGTTGCGGGCCGCCTGAAAGCAGCCCTTACGTATCATGGGCCGCCTGAAGGCGGCCCCTACTTGGCCCACTTGTCGGGCTCGCTCAACGCCACCACGACATCGTTCAGGAACTGCGCCGCGCGTACGCCATCGACCACGCGATGATCGGACGAGAGCGTCAGCGTGACCATCGGCTTGACGCCGAGCATCCCGTTCGCGGCGACCACACGCTCGGCGATCGCCCCGACCGCGAGGATGCCCGCCTGCGGCGGCACGATGATCGCCGTGAAATGATCGACCGAGAACATGCCGAGATTGCTGATCGTGAACGTCGCGCCGGTGATATCGGCCGGCTGCAGCTTGTTGGCGCGCGCCCGCTCCGACAGTTCCTTGCGCTGCTTCGCGATGTCGCCCAGGCCGATCCGATCCGAGTTCTTGATCACCGCGGTCACGACCGCGTCTTCGACCGCCATGGCGAGCGCCACGTTCACGTCGGCGTTGATCGTGATCGACCCGTTCGCCCAGCTGCCGTTCATGCGCGGATGCTGCCGCAGCGCCCGCGACACCGCCGCGACCATCAAATCGGTGTGCGTGACCTTCACGCCGTGCGAGCGCTCGATCGACGGAATCAGCTTCTCGCGCGTCGCATTCAATGTGGTCGCATCGACATCGCGCGACACGAAGAAATGCGGAACCGTCGTCCAGCTCTGCGTCGTCCGCTCGGCCATGATGCGGCCGATGGACGTGACAGGCCCACCTCCGGTGGGTTGGGCCGGCCTTGCGGCCGGTGGGGTAGATGGGGCCGGCCGCGTATCCGCGGCCGGTGAGGCCGAGGACGCGGAGGCAGCTTTCAAGATATCGTCGGCGAGGATCTCTCCACCAGGACCGGATCCACGTAGCTTGGCGATGTCGACGCCGTGCTCGCGTGCGAGGCGGCGCGCTTTTGGCGAAATTCGCGCACTTGCGACCGCCGCGGGTTCGGCGACCGCGGTAGTCGCCGTTGCCGCTGCTGCCGCGGGAGCGGAATCCATCTTCCGGCCGCTCTGCATCTGCGCACCGCCGGTCGGCACGGCCTCACCAGGCTTCAGCAGCCACGCGATGGTCTGACCCACTGGAACGACGTCGCCTTCTTTCGCGGTGACGCCCGACAGCACACCGTCGCCAGACGCTTCGATCTCGACGACTGCCTTGTCGGTCTCGACCTCGAGCAGCATCTCGCCCTTCTTGACCTGCTCGCCTTCCTTCTTCTTCCACGAGACCAGCTTGCCCGTTTCCTGCGCCATCTCGAGCGCGGGCATGACTACGCTAACCGCCATCAGCGACCCGCTCCAACCTTTTCGCCTTCAGCCTTTGCCGCGGCGGCGACCATCTTCACGACTTCAGGATTGGGCGGCGCCTCGGTCTCGCGCACCGTCGGCAGCGTGCCACCGACGGTGACGAACGGCGCGCCGGCCACGAGCAGCTGCTCCGCCGGGAAGCGCGTGATCACTTCGTGTCCCGTGGGCGTCACGACGATCTCTTCCTCGATACGCGCGGCGCTGGTGCCGTCCTTGGTCGGCCAGAACGTCTCGAGCGCGAACACCATGCCCGGCTTGATCTCGTGCGGATGATCGAGCGAGACGAGCCGGCTGATCATCGGCTTCTCCCAGATCGCGAGACCGATGCCGTGTCCCATCTGCAGCGCGAACGCGGCCTCCTCGTCGGGGAAGCCGAACTCCGTCGCTTTCGGCCACACCGAGCACACTTCCGCGGTGGAACGGCCGGGGCGAATCAGCTCGATCGAGGCATCGAGATAATCGCGGCATCGCTTGTAGGCATCGACGAGCTGGTGCGAGGCCGAGCTGATCGCAAAGCACCGGTAGTAACAGGTGCGATAGCCCATGTACGAGTGGAGGATGTCGTAGAACACCGGGTCGCCCGGGCGCATCATGCGATCCGAGAAGACGTGCGGGTGCGGGCTCGCGCGCTCGGCCGAAATCGCGTTCACGCCTTCGACGTACTCCGATCCGGCTTGGTAGAGATTCTGCGCCACGAGCGCCACGGCATCGTTCTCACGCATGCCCGGCTTCATCGCCTTGTAGAGCTCGTAGTAGGCCGCATCGACCATCGCCGCCGAGTGCGTGAGCAGCGAGATCTCGTCCACCGTCTTGATCTCGCGCGCGTTCGACATCAGCTGCTGGCCGTCGACGATCGTCAGGCCTTCCTTCTGCAGCGCGAACAGGATCGGCGGCTCGACCACGTCGACGCCGACCGGCTCCTTGTGCAGATTGCGCTTTTCGAGCTCGACCCTGATCTTGCGTGCGACTTCTTCCGAGCGCCCCATCTCGGGGGACATCGCACCGCGCATCAGCGGGATGCCGGCGCGCGAGCGCTCGCCGAGCCAGTCGCAGTTCTGTTGATGATGGCGGGCGGCGGACCCGAAGTCCCAGAGAATCGGCTCGTCGCCCTGCGGCAGCAGCGTGAAGCGGCTGATCTTGTCCTGCGCCCAGGTCCCGATGTGCGTGGCCGTGATGTAGCGGACGTTGTTCATGTCGAAGCAGAGCACCGAGCCCAGCTCCGACTTGGCCAGCATGCTCTTGATCCGATCGAGCCGCTCGCGGCGCAGCCGATCGAAATCGATGCGCCGCTCCCAATCCACCGCCATCGTGCCGTAGGTCTTGATTGCCACGGAAAACTCCCTTCGATCGTAGGAATCAGGAAGCAGGAATCAGGAAGCAGCCGTGGGCCTGGATTCAGGCTGAGACCTGGCCCAGGCCTGCATCCTGATTCCTGCTTCCTGATTCCTAGGTCTTACCGATTGCACATCGTTCTTGCCAAATCGAACACCTGCCGGTCGCTCGGCACGGTTGCGTCTTCGAGCGATGGCGAGAACGGAATCGGCACGTGCATCGCGCCCATCCGCCGCACCGGACCATCGAGATCGTAGAACGCCTGCTCCTGGACGATCGACGCGATCTCGCCGGTGATGCCGTAGCGGAAGTAACCCTCATCCATCACGATGCAGCGCGACGTCTTCTTCACCGACTCGACCAGCGTCTTCTCGTCGAGCGGCCAGGTCGTGCGCGGATCCACCACCTCGGCGCTGATCCCCACTTCCTCCAACATCGCCGCGGCCCGCAGCGCCGTTTGCACCATGCTGCTGAGCGCGATGATCGTGATGTCGCTCCCCTCGCGCTTGATGTCGGCCACGCCGAGCGGAATCACGTAGTCCTCGTCGGGCACCGGCCCCTTCACCTTCTTGTAGCTGATCTTGTGCTCGAAGATGACGACCGGGTTGTCGTCGCGCACTGCGGCCTTGAACAGGCCCTTGGCGTCGTACGGCGTCGACGGGACGACGACCTTGAGTCCGGGGATGTGGCTCGGCCACGCATGCAGCGACTGCGAGTGCTGCGCCGCCGAGCGGCGCGTCGCGCCCATCGTCGCGCGGATGACGAGCGGCACCTTCCACCTGCCGCCCGACATGTAGTGAATCTTCGCGGCCTGGTTGGCGACCTGGTCCATGATGATCATCAGGAAGTCGCCGAACATGATGTCGACGATCGGGCGCATGCCGGTCATGGCCGCGCCGACGCCGATGCCGGTGAAGCCGGCTTCCGAGATCGGCGTGTCGATGATGCGGTCCCTCCCGAACTCGTCGACGAGCCCGGTCAGCACCTTGAAGGTCGTGCCGGCTTCGGCGACGTCCTCGCCCATGAGGACGACCTTCGGGTCGCGTCGCATTTCTTCGGCGATCGCTTCCTTGATCGCGTCGCCAAACGTCAGTTCTCGTACCGCGGTGGCAGTGTCAAGCATAGATGTCCTGGTCGACCTTGTCGGGATCGGGGAACGGGGCGTTGACCGCGAACTCCACCGCCGCGTCCATTTCCTTGACGAGGCTCTCCTGGATCGCGTCGAGCGCGGCGCGGTCGGCGATGCCGTTCTTCATCAGCCACTCCCCGTGCAGCGTGATCGGGTCGCGCTGTGTGACCCACTCCTGCTCCTCCGCCTTCGGACGGTAATAGGCGCGTGCGACGTCGCCGACGTGATGGCCGTGATAACGATAGGTCTTGAACTGCAGGAAGGCCGGGCCATCCCCCGTGCGCGCGCGTTCGATGTACTTCGTCGCGACGCTGAACACATCGCGCACGTTCTGCCCGTCGACCGTCTCGACCGCAATCCCGAACGCGGCGGCGCGGGCGTTGACATCGCCCGCCGTCGACTCGGAAAAGTGCGTGTACTCGTTGTAGCCGTTGTTCTCGCACGCGAAGATGACCGGAAGCTTCCACAACTGCGCCAGGTTCATCTCCTCGTACAGCAGCCCCTGGCCGAGCGCGCCCTCACCGAAGAAGCAGACCGCGACGCGACCCAGCTTGAGATACTTCGACGCATACGCCGCACCGGTCGCGATCCCCGCGCTGCCGCCCACGATCGCGTTCGCGCCAAGGTTGCCGGTCTCGGGGTCGGCAATGTGCATCGAGCCGCCCTTGCCCTTGCAGTACCCCTGCTCCTTGCCGAGCAGCTCCGCGAACATCAAATCAGGCGAGGCGCCTTTCGCGAGGCAGTGGCCGTGACCGCGGTGGGTGCTCGTGATGTAGTCGTCTTTCCGCAGCGCTTCGCAGACGCCGACCGCAATCGCCTCTTCACCGATGTACAGGTGCGCCAGGCCAGGCATCACCGCGCGCGTGTAGAGATCGTTGACCCGCTCCTCGAAGAGACGAATCGCCACCATCTGCCGATAGAGCCGGAGCAGCTTCTCCCTGCCGATCTGGAGGGCCGGATCCTGTGCACGAGCCGTGTTGGTTGCCATGGTTATGCTGGAACTCCTGACATCCGCGCGAGCACCTGGAAGATGGCCGCGAAGTCTTTCTCGGTCAGCCCCATCGCGCGCGCCGCGGTGAGGTATTCGTTCGCGATCGATGTGGTGGGCAGCGGCACGCCGACACGGCGGCCCATCTCGAGCGCCAGCGTCACGTCTTTCTGCATCATCCGCATGTCGAACCACGCCTCATCGGGCGGGTTGATCACCATCGGTCCACGGTACTGCACCATCGGCGATGCGATCACGCTGTTCGTCAGCACCTCGACGGCGGTCTTGCGGGGGATTCCGGACTTCTCCGCCAGGAGCACCGCTTCGGAGAACGCCAGCATCTGAACGACGAGACTGAGGTTGGTCGCGATCTTCATCGAGACGGCCAACCCGTTGTCGCCGACGTGCGTCGCCTTCGGTCCGATGTCGAGCAGCAGCGGCTTGATCTTCTCGAACGTCTCCGCCTTGCCGCCGACCATCATCGTCAGCTTGCCTTGTTCGAGCGTGATCACGCTGCCCGACACCGGCGAGTCGACCATGTCGGCGCCCTTGGCGCGCACCTTTTCAGCGAGGGCCTTGCTGGTCGCCGGGCTGACAGTACTCATGTCGATGAGCACTTTGCCGGGGCCAAGGCCTGCGACGATGCCATCGGACCCATTCGCGATCGACTCGAGCGCCGCCGAATCGGTGACCATCGAGAACACGACGTCGGCCGAGGCCGCCACTCCGCGCGGCGTGTCGGCCCACTTCATGCCCCGATCGATCAACCACTGGGCTTTCGATTTGGTGCGATTGGTGCCCGTGACGGTGTGGCCCTTGGACATGAGCCGGTCCGCCATCCGGCCTCCCATGACACCGAGGCCGACGTATCCGAGGTTTGCCATAATGCAGGCCGCGAGCGCTCTCTCGATCGTAGGGGCCACCTTCAGGTGGCCCGTTAACTGTTGTAGGGGCCACGTTTAAGAGTGGCCCGCATTGACGAGAACAGCTAGTAAGTATCCCTTGGAAGCAAAGGCCGACGCAAGATGCCGCAGACCATGGAAACACCCGTCAGTTCGTCACTCGCCGCTGTCGGAATCCGTCTTTCCGACTGGTTCGAGCGCTGGTTCCCCGATGCGTTCGCGCTGGCGCTCTGCGCCGTCGCGATCGTCTTCGCCGCCAGCGTCGCGTCGGGCAGTTCCGTGACGCAGACTGCGCAATGGTTCGGCGCCGGCTTCTGGGATCTCGTCGCCTTCACGATGCAGATGTCGATGATCATCGTCACCGGCTACGCGGTGGCGACAGCGCCGCCAGTCTACGCCGTGGTCAGGAAGATCGCGGCGATCCCGCACACCGGTAGGGGCGCGGCGGCATTCGTCGGTCTCTTCTCGATGCTCGCCTCGCTGATCTCGTGGAGCTTCAGCCTGATCTTCAGCGCCCTCCTCGCACGTGAAGTGGCGCGCCGCGTGAAGGGCGCCGACTATCGTGCGATCGGCGCTGCCGCGTATCTGGGTGTCGGGAGTGTCTGGGCGCTCGGCCTGTCCTCGTCCGCTGCACTCATCATGGCTTCGCCGGGATCACTTCCCGATTCGATCAAGAAGATCGGCGGTGTCATCCCTCTGAGCCAGACATTGGGGCTGTGGCAAAGCCTCCTGATCGCCGCGATGCTCATCGTCGTCTCGATGGTGCTCTGTTACTTCTCCGCTCCCTCGGAGGCCGATGCCCGCGGCATGAAGGAGATGGGCGTCAGCGATCAGCCGGCGACGCAGGATATCGGTCAGGCACAGACGCCTGGCGAATGGCTCGAGTACAGCCCGCTGCTCACGATCGTCGTCGGCGCCGCGGGCTTGCTGTATCTCGCACGCGAAGTGATGGTCAGCGGCTCGGCGATCGTCCTCGAGCTCAATCACTATGTCTTTCTGTTCCTGATCGTCGGGCTGCTGCTTCACTGGCGTCCGCGATCGTTCGTGCACGCGATCGGCGCGTCGGTCGCGCCGGTCGGCGGCGTGTTGATTCAGTACCCGCTTTACGCAGGCATCGTCCGGATGATGACCGAGTCGGGCATCGCGACGTCGCTCGCGCACTTCTTCGTGACGATCTCCTCCACCCACACCTATCCAGTGATGATCGGGATCTACTCGGCGTTCCTCGGCCTCTTCATTCCCTCGGCCGGCGGCAAATGGTTGATCGAAGCCCCTTACATGCTCGCTGCCGCGAAGACGCTGCAGGTTCACCTCGGATGGGTGGTGCAGACCTACAACGCGACTGAAGCGCTCGCGAATCTGATTCATCCGTTCTGGATGCTGCCGCTGGTGGGCATTCTGGGACTCAAGGCACGCGACATCGTCGGCTACTCGATGATGCAGTTCGCGGTGCACGTTCCTGTTGTGCTGTTCCTCGTATGGGCGCTGAATTACACGCTGCCATACATCCCGCCGGCACTGCCCTAGATCGTCACGCCCTCAGACAGCTCTGCTCGGCCCGCGTAACGTATTGAAGGCGTTGGAGACGTGTGGCTGAGGCCGATCTGGCCGTCAATGTGCACCTGACTAGGTTGACGGAAGACCTTGAGGAGGAACACATGAGCCGATTGATTGCGTCGATCACGTTCGCGTTCGTGGCTGCTGCGTTCACCGCGCATGCTCAGGAAACGAGCACGAAGTCGAAGACGAAGAGTTCCGGTGGTGATGCTCAGACGGTGACCTACACGGGATGCGTGCAGACCGGCACGGAAGCACGAACGTTCGTGCTCGATAAGGTCGTTCCCGTGAGTCGGACGACGACGACAGACCTGTCGACCGGCGCGAGCTCGTCGAGCACGACCTACATGCTGGTGCCGGGCGGCACCGTTCAGGTCCAGCAGCACGTCGGCCATAAGGTCGAAGTGACCGGAACGCTCATCCCCGGCGGAGACGTGAAGAGTGAAACCGAGACTCACGTGGATCGCGATGATGCGAAGGACACGAAGTCGCGCACGCGTACCGAGACCAAGAACGCGATGCCGCAGTTCCGTGTCACGTCCATCAAGGACTTGAGTGAAAGCTGTAACTAGAAGTGCGCAGCACGTTGGCGCCGGTCCTGCGGGATCGGCGCCGGCGTGACACGACCCTGAGGAGTAAGACCATGCGTCGAGTAATTTTATCGATTGCGTTCGCGCTGGTGACGACGGCTCTCGCGGCCCACGCCCAGGAGACGACCACGAAGTCGAAAACCAAGAGCTCCGGCGGCGACGCCAAGAAGGTGACGTACGTTGGGTGCGTGCAGGCAGGAACCGAGGCAAGCACCTTCATGCTCGACAACGTCGCGCCCGCGTCACAGACCAAGACCACAGATCTGACCACCGGCGAGTCGTCGACGACGACGACCTACAAGCTGGTGCCCGGCAAGGTCGAGGTTCAGCCGCACGTCGGCCACAAGGTGGAAGTGACCGGTATGCTGATCCCCGCGGGGGACGTCAAGACCGAAACGGAAACCAAGATCGATCGGAAAGATGCGAAGGACACGAAGATCAAGGAGCACTCCGAGACCAAGAATGCACCGGCACAATTCCAGGTGACATCGATCAAGGATCTCGGCGAGCGTTGTAGCTAAGACCACAATCCACTGTTCATCGTCGAATAGGACGTGAGCAGTGGAGAGCGGCACCTCACGCCGGCGTTGACGACGTCGCTGGCGGTGCATGCACTTGCACTGCTGGTTCTACTTTCGTTGTTCCGATCGATTGCCGATCACGATCCGGCGTCGCGCAGCAGCCTGAAGCAGGCGGTCCCGCTCATCTGGACTCCGGATCCAAGGCCCGCCGCACGCGGTGGCGGTGGGCCACCGCCGAAGCAGGCTCCTCCCAAACCCGCCGAACCGCCAGTCGTCGCCACGCGGCCACCGCTCGTACCTCTCGAGCCGCCCGTCATTGCACCCGAGCCAGAACCGCGCGTCATCGCCGAGGCCACGCCGGCGGAGTCGCGATCATCGACGGACGCGGTGAGCGCGCAAACCGCCGGTCTCGGAGACAAGGACGGGAAGGGGCCCGGCTCAGGCTCCGACAGCGGACCGGGTCACGGCGGCGACTCTTTCGGCGTCGGCGACGGAGTCACGTTGCCGGTTCCGTTGCGACGACCTCCGCCCGCGTACACCTCGGACGCAATGCGCGCGCGGTTGCAGGGCGTCGTAACGCTCACGTGCGTCGTTCAGACGGATGGACAGTGCAGCGACATTCGCGTGGCCCGCTCGCTGGACACAGTGTTCGGCCTGGATCAGCAGGCGATCGCCTCAGCGCGTGAGTGGCGATTCATTCCGGGCAAGAGGCTGGGGCAGCCGGTCCCGGTCCGGGTCACGCTCGAAATCACGTTCACAATCAGGTGAACGTCATTTCTCTTTCTTGACGAGTCGCAGCTGACCGTTGCCGTCGAAGTCGACGAACTTCGCGGCAAAGCCTCGCTCGACTACGGCATCCCACTCCGATGCGAAACGCGCACGGAGCCTCTCGGGCAGCATCAGAATCCCACGGTCCCTCACCCGCGCGTATTGGGCCACGCGGTTGGCGAGCTCCGTCGTCGAGATCGGCTCCCATGCGACAGGCGTCGACGCGCCACGCGCCAGAGCGATGCAGTTGTCCTGATGATGGCCGATGAAGACCGGTTCGAAGCCCGCCGACTGCAAGGCACGCCCGAGTGACGCGCCGTCGAACGTCTGCAGATGAAACGGGTTGAGCGTGTTGAAGATTGATTTGCCGGTTTCGAGGAATTCGGCCTCGTCGGGCTCGTTATAGAGATACAGGTGCCCGCCCGGGTTCAGCTTCTCTCGAATGACGCTGAGGGCCTCATCCGGATGAACCGCGTGCGTCAACAGATGGTTGGCTACCACCAGATCGAAGCGCCCCTCGTACGGAATCGCGAGCCGGTCGTAGTCGAGCAGATGATCCGCGCGCGTGCCATACACCTCGCGCACGATCACCTGCTGGACCTCGAACAGCGGAAGCGCCGCCGTCTCTCCGCCATACAACCGCCGAAGCGAGGCGCCGATCGCTCCGAACCGCGGACGGATCTCGAGCACGCGAGGCGCCCGCAGCGTGAGCAGCGAACCGAGGATCTCGATGTGTGCAGCAACCGCCAGTCGATCCCGCATCAGTTGTGGCAGATGCCCGCGGTCGCGGACTCGGGGGACCTCACTGACGAAGACCGGTTGGGCCGCGCGCGCCTTGAGCGTCGCGACATCCGACTCGGACAGCCGGCGCGAGCTCAGGAGTTTGGGACCATGGCCGGCGGTCACCGTGCGGCCGATCGTCTCCTCGAACTGGTCGACGAGCGCTCGAAAGCGCGCGCCGACCGGACGCCGACGCGCAAACACGACACCGCAGTGATGACAGAGCGCGTAGTCTGCACGGGCGGCCTCTTCATCAGGCGCAGCGCCGGTCAGGAGGAATCGGTTGTACTCGCAGACCGCGGTCCACTCGCCTTGACCGCACACACTGCAGGCGGTCAGCGTCGTGAGATCCTGAGGGAAGGGTGTCGTCGAAGCGGGTAACGGCTGGAATGCCTTCGATGCGCCACCGTCACCCGAGGTGATTCGCGGGATGCGACGGCGGGACAGCTTCGAAGGGGCGACGCGGACGGCGTCGATACGCGCCGCGAGGAGGCGGTTTTCGGCCTGTGCCTTCGCGAGCGCGGAGTCCATACGCTTCTCGAGGCGCTGGATGCGGGCCATCAGCTCGCGCTGTCGGGCGATCAGCTCGCGCTGTCTCGCGCGAGCCTGATCCTCAAGCGGCTGCAACAGCGTCGTCGTCGCGCGCCGCAGCACGCGGCGCAGCAGGTCTTTCATGCCGCTACGACTGCGGCTGCGGCTGCTCCTCGCCGCCTTCCTTGACGACGTTCACCTTCAGCGGCACCGTCACTTCACGGTGCAGCTTCAGCGGCACGGCGTGCTGGCCGATCGCCTTGATCGGCTCGGGCAGGATCAGCTTGCGGCGATCGATCTCGAACCCCTTGCCCTTGAGGAAATCGGCGATGTCGACCGCCGTCACCGAGCCATAGAGCTGATCGGTCTCGCCGACGCGCCGCACGATCGTGATGTCGATCATCGCCAGCCGCGCGGCGATCGCTTCGGCCTGCACCTTCTCGGCCGCCTCACGCGCCTCGACGATCCGCCGCTCGCGCTCGACGTGCCGGCGATTGCCGTCGGTCGCGGGAAGCGCGAGCTTCCGCGGCAGCAGAAAGTTCCTCGCGTATCCGTCAGCCACCTTGACGATCTCGCCGCGACGCCCCAGGTTGTCGACGTGTTCTCTCAGAATGACTTCCATGAATGTCCTCGACGCGGGGTCTGAAGACCCCGCGCTACGAATCAAACTCGTAGAGCGCGGGCTTCAGCCCGCGCGTCTATCTCTATTCAGTCGTGTACGGGATCAACGCCAGCTGGCGGGCGCGCATGAGCGCCGTCCGCAGTTTGCGCTGGTGCGGCGCGCACGTGCCGGAGATCCGGCGCGGCAACACCTTCGCGCGCTCGGGCACGAACGGCATCAGCAGCTTGACGTCCTTGTAGTTGATGTCGTCGATCTTGTCCGAGCAGAACTTGCACACCTTGCGGCGGCGGAACATCGGACGACGCTGACCGTCCTTGCCCTGCTGCTGCGATGACGACGACTTGCCGCGGCCGCCACCGCCACCAAAACTTTTCCGGCCGTTCATCGGACCTCCTCCCCACCCATCTCGAAGCGATCGTCGCGATCGTCATCCGGCTCGCCGCGCTGTCCTTCACCCGGCTGCCGATCCGCCGGCAGACCGCGCGCCAGTCGGCGCCGCCGCGACGTCTCGGTGCGCTTGCTGCGAGTCCGCTCGACCACGCCCTGCTCCTCGTCGACCCGGACAGTGAGGTGGCGAATCACGAGATCGGTCACCCGAAGACGACGGTCGATCTCCTTCATCAGCTCCCCGCCCCCTTTGATCACTTCGAGGACATAGGTGCCTTCCTTGTGGCGTCCGATTTCGTATGCGAGTTTGCGGCGGCCCCAGTTATCGGTCTTCTCGATCTGGCCGTGCAGCCGCTGGACGATGGATTCGACCTGCGTGTGGAGGTCGGCCACCTGTTCGTCGGTCGCGTCGGGCGACACGACATACACGAGTTCGTAGGTTCTCTGCATTCCCTCTCCTTCTGGACGCGCCCCCTATTGGACGTGGCCACTCAGGTGGCAAGGAGTACGTCGGGGCCACCTTTCCGCCTTCGCGAAACGCTACGGCGGACCAGCCGTAGCTCTAGCGGAGGCTGGTAGGTGGCCCTCGTTACTCAGCTCCGGACGCCGGAGCGTCCGGGTTGTACTCGTTCATCACCTTCAGGATGCCTTCCGCCGCGAACATCTCCGCCGCATCGGCCGCCCGCGCGATGAACGATTCGAGATCGGCCTGCTCGCCGTTCTCGAATTTCGCGAGCACGTGATTGGCGAGGTCCCGCCTCTCCTCTCCGCGCCCCACCCCCAGCCGAAGCCGGGGGAACTCGTTGGTCCCAAGCCGTTCGATCACCGACTTGAGGCCGTTGTGCCCTCCTGCCGATCCGCGCGCGCGTGCGCGCATGCGCAGGAACGGCAAATCTGCTTCGTCGATCACGATCAGCAGATCCTCGAAGGCAATCTCGAAGTACCGCGCCAGCCCCGCCACCACATCGCCGCTGCGATTCATGTAGGTCAGCGGTTTGGCCAGCATCACCGGCTCGGGACCGAATTTCTTCGCGACCAGCGTGTCGGGGACCTGCGAGGGGCCAGCGGCCCAAGTCAGGCCGTGGCGCCGCGCGATCTCGTCGACCACCCGGAACCCCACGTTGTGACGCGTGTCGCGATACTCGCGTCCCGGGTTGCCCAATCCGACAATTAGCTTCACGTCGCACAGGCAGGTCTGAAGACCCGCCTCTACTTCTTCTCTTTCTTGTCCTTCTCGTCTTCGGCCTTCTCCTCGGTCTTGCCCTTCTTGATGACCTCGGGTTCTGCCGGAGCCGCCGGCGCCGCACCCGCCGCCGCTTCGGCCGTCGCTGCAGCCGGCTCTTCCTCGGCCTTCGGCATCACGATGTGCACGATCATCGTGTCGCCCTCGCTGATCGCCTTCCACTTCGGATTCACCGGCAGATCGCGCACGCGAATCGCCTGGTGCAGCATCAGCTCGGTCACGTCGATGTCGATGTGCTCGGGAATATCCGTTGGCAGGCACTCGACCTCGATCTCGCGGGTGACGAAGTCGAGCAGGCCGCCCTGCTGCTTGACGCCCTTCGACTCGCCGTTCACCTGAATGGGCACGGTGACCGTGATCGCCTTGTCCATCGCCAGCTCGTAGAAGTCGGCGTGGATCAGATGGTGCGTCACCGGATCGAGCTGATACTCGCGCAGCATCACGCGGGTTTCGCTGCCATCGAGCTTCAAGCTGATGAGGGTGTTGGCGCCCGATTCCGAATGCAGGATCTTCATCACCGCTTTCGGATCGACGCTGACCGCCACCGCGTCCTTCGGCTTGCCGCTCTTGCTCGGACCATAGAAGACAGCCGGAATCTTTCCGCTCGCGCGAAGGCGATTCGCCTCGTTCTTCCGTCGGCCCTCTCTCTTGACTGCTTCCAGTGTCGCGTCCATTACGTCCCCTTCATACAGGCCTCAGGGCTCAGGCCTCAGGCCCCAGGGCTGTTTCAGGCCTCAGGCCTTGCCCAGCCCGGAGGGCTGGGGCCTGATCCCTGGGCCCTATACAAACAACGACGAGACCGACGTCTCCTCGTGAATATTCCGAATCGCCTGACCCAGCAATCGCGCCACCGACAGCGGCACGATCTTGCGGCACCGCTGCGCGGCATCCGACAACGGCACCGTGTTGGTGATGATCATCTGCTCGATCGGCGAGTCGTTGATCCGCTCGATCGCCGGCCCCGAGAGCACGCCGTGCACAGCACACGCCAGCACGCGCTGCGCGCCGGCTTCCGTGAGCGCCATCGCCGACTTCTGAATCGTGCCTGCCGTGTCGATCATGTCGTCCTGCAGAATGCACGTCCGGCCGGACACGTCGCCGACCACGTTCATCACTTCGGCCGCGCCATCCTCGCTGCGCCGCTTGTCGACGAGCGCCAGTTCGGCATCGAGCCGCTTCGCATACGCCCGCGCCCGTTCGGCGCCGCCCGCATCGGGCGAGACGATCGTCAGGTCCGAGTAATTCAGCCGCGACAGGTACTCGATGATCACCGGGGCCGCAAAGAGATGGTCCACCGGGATGTCGAAGAATCCCTGAATCTGCGGCTTGTGCAGATCCATCGTGAGCACGCGGTTGGTGCCCGCCGCGCTCAACAGATTCGCCACGAGCTTCGCCGAGATCGGCACCCGTGGCTTGTCCTTGCGGTCTTGACGCGCGTAGCCGTAATACGGGATCACCGAGGTGATCCGCGCGGCCGACGATCGACGAAACGCGTCGATCATGACGCACAGCTCCATCAGGTGCTGATCCGCCGGACTCGACGTCGGCTGGACGATGAACACGTCCGCACCGCGGATGTTCTCGTCGATCTGGAACGACACCTCGCCGTCAGGAAACCGGCGGAGCCTCGCCTGCCCCAACGGAATGCCCAGACTGCTGGCGATCTCTCTGGCCAGCAGCGGATGCGCGCTCCCGGTGAATACTTTCATGTCGCCAAACCCTGTCGACAGTAAGCCTTCACCACTGAGTGGTCGCCTCATCGTTCAGACCGCTTTGCCCTTGACTGGTTGGGGCGGGAGGATTCGAACCTCCGAATACGGGATCCAAAGTCCCGCGCCTTACCGCTTGGCCACGCCCCAGTACGTCCTCCCGCTGCGTTGGCAATGGGGTTGGGAGTCATTTCCTCGTGGCCCGAAACGAAATGACTCCCGACCCCATTCGCCCCTCGCTACCGGGACTGCTGTAGGAGCCGCTCGCCCACGGCGGCGCAAACCCTTAGTGTAGTCGAGACTTCTCGTTTCGAGCAAGGCGAAGAGGGTGCGGCCGGCTTCGACGCGCGAACTCACCGCGTCCAACCGATTCGGTCAGCAGCACGCGCCACCCTAGCCCGGACAGCTGCTGGACCGCCGCCACCGCCTCGCCACGCTTTTGAAACAGCCCGAACACCGTCGAGCCGCTCCCCGACATCGCCGCCGCCAGCGCGCCGGCCCGGCGGAGCGAGATCTTCATTCGATCGATTTCGGGATGATGGCGCGCGATCGGCGCTTCCAGATCGTTGATCATCTGGGCCGCCCGCGACGGCCATGGGCCCGGCACGTATTGCGCTTCACGCACCACCGGTCCACGCGACAGCTCACGCTCGGCGTCGTACCACTCGTAGGCGTCGGGCGACGACACGCCGAACCCCGGCACGAGGAGCACGATCCAATGTCGAGGCAGATCGGCCAGCGGATACACCTCGTCGCCGCGCCCGAGACCAAGCACAGTCCCACCCGACAGGAAGAACGCGACGTCGGCACCGAGCGTCGTCGCGACATCGACGAGCTGATTCGGGCGCAGGGGCACACGCCACATCTTCGCCAGCGCCAGCATCGTTGCGGCCGCATCGCTGCTGCCGCCTCCGAGACCACCCTGGAGCGGAATGCGCTTGTGTAATCGCACGAGCACATCCCGCACCGGCCCCGATCGCCTCAGCGCACGCCACAGCGCGCGCGCGGCACGCCACACGAGATTCGATTCGTCGAGCGGAACGCCGGCTGCGTCGCACTCGATCGCGAACGGGCCGGGGCGCGGGACGCAGTCGATCGTGTCGTGCAGGGCGAGCGATTGAAAGACGGTGCGAAGCTCGTGATACCCGTCTGGTCGTGTGCCGAGCACACGAAGATCGAGGTTGATCTTCGCGTGGGCGCGAACGGTGACGGGCCGCAGCGAGGCCGCCGATCCCCGGTTCACCGGCGCACTCGAATCTCGTACAGCCTCGGCCACAGTTTCCCCGTCACGAACAGGCGATTGCCCGCCGCATCGAAGGCGATGCCGTTGAGCACATCGTCTCCCTGCCGCGCCGGCGCACGAAGGCCGGAGAGATCGAGCCAGGCGGTGACGCGCCCGGTGGCCGGCGCGATGATGGCAATGCGATCGGTGAGCCAGACGTTCGAGTACACCTCTCCCTTGATGAACTCCAGCTCGTTGAGTCGTTCGATCGCACGATCACCGTCCCTCACCGTCACGCGACCGATCTCGCGCTGGGTCTCCGGATCGAGAAAGCGAAGCGTGGACGTGCCGTCGCTCATGATCAGTCGCGTGCCGTCGTGGGTCAGCCCCCAACCCTCACCTGGATAGGTGAAGGTGCTCATGGGCGCGAACGAGGCGAGGTCGTAGACGAATCCGATGTTCGTCTCCCAGGTGAGCTGCAGCAGCCGTCCTTTCCAGTCGGTCAGCCCTTCTGCGAAATAGCGCTTGTCGACGTCACGCCGCTCCACGACGTCGCCGGTGTCGAGCCGGACCTTCCGCAGCGACGACCGCCCCTTGATGCCGGTGCTTTCGAAGAGAAAGCCGTCGCGAAAGATCAGACCCTGTGTGAACGCCATCGGATCGTGAGGGTATGCCTTGACGACGTCGTAGCCGAGAACCGGGGCGTGCGCGTCGGCAGCGCGCTGCCGCGCCTGAACCGCGCGACCAGACGAGACGAGGACGAAGGCGGTGCACACGATGAGCGCAATCGAAGCGCTCCATCGCGCGCGATCTGTCGATTCGATCCGGTGCATCACTGACCTCGCAGGGGTCCCGCCTCGCGCAGCTCGTCGAGCGTCAGCGATCGCGCCGCGGCGGGAACATCGACTGTGAACGCTGCGGCATCGAGATCGAGGTTCGTCTGGATCTGCGACACGGTCGCGGTGAGATCCACGTTCACCGACGGCGAATCGGAAATCAGACGCACCGACGACGGGAACTGCCCCCGCCACTCAGGGTATTCGAGCTGCCACCCGTTTCGACGAGCGGCGCGGATCTGCCACGCCGTCGTACGACGCAGATACAATTCCGCCCCACCCGCAAGCGCGATCGAGGCCCAGCCGCGCTCATGCAGTCGACCCGATGCGGCCATCGGCGCAGGGACGACGCATCCGGTCAGAATCGCGAGGACATCGGCGGGGCCGAGCGCAACGCCGACGAGCGCACCGAGGATTGCGTCGGGACGCTGCCCGCGCAGCACACGCGAGTCGCGAGGCAGGAGGAGCGTCGCCGTGCGATCGCGTGCGGCAAGGATGAAGGCGGGCGGCCCGAACGGCGCAACCCCCTCGAGCCGCATGGCGTCCGGGCGTTCGAACCCCGCATGCACCCGTCCACGAACGCGTTCCGTACCCGCACGCCCCGCGAGCGCGAGTTCAGCCGTCAGCGTCCGCACACCGCGACACGCCGTGGCGAGCTGCGCGTGCACGTCGGCGAAATCGGGAAAAGGAGAGCCGTTGTCAGTTGGAAGCGCGATACGCGCGAGACCGCGAGGAACGCATGAAGTGAAGACCGTAATGCAACATGCAAAAAGCAAAATGCAGAAGAACCGGGCGTACGAGTGGTCACGCCCTGAGCCGCTTTCAGTCAGCAGCGTCATTTTGCATTTTGTACTTTGCCCTTTGCATTACTGATCTTCTTTTCAATGGCCGCTTTCTCGACATCCTGCCCGTCGCCAGCCAGGGCTTTGTTCCAGGATGCGATCGCATCAGACCACCGATTGCGCTTGGCCAGCAGGTCGCCCAGGTGATCCTGAACCTCTGAATTCTCAGGCAGCTTCTGCGCGGCTGATTTCAGGTACTTCTCCGCGTTGTCGAGATCGTTCTTGCGGAAGTAGGCCCAACCGAGACTGTCGAGGAACGCGCCGTTCTCAGGTTCGGCCTCGAGCGCTTTCTGCACGAGCCGCACGGCTTCATCGAGCTGCTCGGGGCGATCGCCGCGACTGGCCAGCAGGTAGCCGAGGTAGTTGAGCGCGCTGGCGTTGTTCGGCTCGGTCGCGAGCAGCTGACGCAGCGAGCGCTCCGCCTCCGTCGATCGGCCAGCGTCGGCGTAGACATCCGCGAGCGTGAACAGCGTGTTCGTGTCCTTCGGGAACGTCTTGATCGCGGACTCGAGGACGGAGATTCCCGCACTCTTGTCGCCGCTGTCGAAGAGGGCGCGACCCTGGAGCCGTGCGAAGCGCGGATCGTCGGGATGCTGCTTCCGTGCGTCGCCGGCGAAGCCGGCCGCCTTCGCGTAATCCTTGGCCTCCATCAACACCGCGATGCGCCGCACCTTGAGGTCGCGGCTGTTGGGCTGAACGGCGAGCGCCAGCGTCAGCGTGTCAGCTGATTCCTTGAACAGACCGGCATCTTCCTGGTACTGGGCGAGCGCGGGTGCGACGCGAGGCTCGTCCTCGAGGATCTCGTCGAGCACATTGATCGCGCTCTTCAGATCCTTGTTGGCGGCAAAGGCCTGCGCCAAGGCAAGCCGGCCTTGAACCGCGTTGGGGTTCTGCGCCACGACACGCATCAATGTCTGGATCGCCTTGTCAGGCGTACCGTTTCGGATGTAGAGGCGGCCGAGCTGAAACTGAACGTTGGCGTCGGCGGTCACACCGGCACCAGCGACCGCGCGCTCGAGGTACATGATGGCGTCCTTGAGCGCGGTGGCGGTCTGCGCGGACGGGGACCGCTCGGTCGCCCTGTCCACAACGCCTGCGTACAGCAGCCCCAACGCACGATTTGCCTCGACGTTGGTTTCGTCGAGCGCAAGCGCGGCCTTGGCCGCCTTCTCGGCGTCAGCCTGCTCATTGCGCCTCAGGTGCAGCGACGCAATCTCAGCCCGGACCTCTGCGGATTTCGGGTCAGCGGTCGCGGCGCGTTCGAGAGCTGCCAGGGCGCCCTTCGGGTCACCGTCGGCTTCGAGGCGCCGGGCCTGGAGGAACTCGAAATAGGCATCCGTCGACTGCGCGGCGGCGAACTGGGGAACCGAGATCCACAGCGCAGCCGCGACCCAAGCCCAAGAGCGTGGAGAGGACATCAGAGATTGATCTTAGCGCAAGATGCTATAGTTGCCCGCACGATGCCGGTTGACGTCGAACTGCTGGAAATCCTGGTGTGTCCGAACTGCAAGACCCCGGTCAAACTGGTCAAGAACGGCACCGGACTCAAGTGCGGGCAGTGTTACCGCGTATATCCGATCAAGGACGACATCCCGGTGATGCTGATCGACGAAGCGACGATCGAGAAAGACTGAAGGAGTACTCCCAGGCTCCTGCCTGGCGTTATGCGCATCCTCCTCGTGCGCCTGCGCCTCATCGGCGACGTCGTCTTCACGACTCCGATCGTTCGGGCACTCCGACGCCAGTACCCAGAAGCGCATCTCGCTTACATCGTCGAGCCGGCGGCCGCGCCGGTGCTGCGCGGGAATCCGCACATCAATGAACTGATCGTCGCCCCCAGAAGCAGGGGGACCGATCGTCTTCGAGACGACTTCGGGCTGGCCAACGCATTGAGACGCCAGCGGTTCGATCTCGCCATCGATCTGCACGGGGGCCCGCGGAGCGCGTGGCTGACGTGGGCCAGCCGGGCGCCGGTGCGCATCGGGTACACGATCAGAGGTCGATCGTGGATGTACACACACGTCGTCCCGCGTTCGGCGGATCTCGCGCCACGTCATTCGGTCGTCAGCCAATGGGATCTGCTGGCCCCATTGGGCATCGATGGATGTGACCCGGTGCGTGATGCGGTCGAGATGGTCGAGGATTCAGGTGCCGCCGCCCGTGTCGAGCATCGTCTTCGACAAGCAGGCATCGGTCAGGATGCTGCGCTCGTGGTGATGCACGTCAGCGCCGGGAACCCGTTTCGGCGATGGCCGGAGGAGGCATTCAGCGAGGTCGTCGCCGGTCTGGCTGAGGCTGACCCGAACCGGCGAATCATCCTGACCGCGGGACCATCCGACGGAGACGCCGTCCGGCGCGTGGTTGAGACGGCCCGGGCCCGCCTCCGTACGCCGGCATCGGTCCCGATGGTCGAAGATTGGGACCTGGCCGAACTCCGCGCGCTCGTCGCCCGCGCGGCGGTGTACATTGGGGGCGACAGCGGGCCGGTGCACGTTGCGGCGACGACGACAACCCCGATCGTGGAGTTGTTGGGGCCGACGCTGGCGGAACGATCGCGACCCTGGCGCGATCCGCGGCTACCTTCTGAGATGGTTGACGTCGGGTCGCTCCCGTGTCGGCCGTGCAATCAGCGCCGGTGCGCACCGGGCGACTTCCGGTGCCTCACCGGGATCACACCGCAGCGCGTGATCGCGGCCGTCGAGCGCGTGATGAAGGGGTCGGGAGTCATGTTCGAGGCCTCGACACGAACATGACTCCCGACCTCATTACAGAATCTGTATGACCACCACCGCGATGAGCATGAGCGGCGTGCACAGCACGCCGTGGCTCGGTCGACTGACATTCGCGTTGCTGCTGCTGTTCGTCGCCACAGTACCAGTGTCGATCGCGATCGCCGAAGCGCTGTTCTTCGTACTGTTGATCGCGTGGGTCATGATGCTCGTCCGCGACGGCACTCGTCCGGAGGCGCCGACATTCTTCTGGCCGCTCGCGGGATATGCGGGGATGACGCTCCTCTCCTCGCTGTTCTCTCTCGATCGGATCGAGAGCTTCATCGACAGCCGTCAGCTCCTGCTGTTCCTGGTCGTGCCGATCGTCTACGACCTGGCGCGCGGGCCGCGCACGAAGACGGTCGCCGACATCATCGTCACCGTCGGCGCGATCGCGGCAGCCTGGGGCATCATCCAGTACACCCTGCTGCACTTCGACAGCCTGCGGCTGCGTCCCCACGGCCCGCTCGGCCATTACATGACCTACGCCGGCACGCTGATGCTGGTGATCGGCGTGGCCGCCTCCCGACTGATCTTCTCGATGCGCGACTGGAAGTGGGCGGCACTCGTCATGCCGGCGCTGTTCGTCGCGGTCACGGTCACGCTCACGCGAAGCGCGTGGGTCGGCGTCGCCGTCGGGGTGGGGCTGCTCTTCGTCCTCAAAGATCTGCGCCTCACGGCATTGATCCCGGTGGTCGTTGCCCTGCTCTTCGCGCTCGCGCCCGACAGCGTCACCGATCGCATCATGTCCGTGTCGAACCTCCACGATCCGAGCAGCCGCGATCGGATCGCGATGCTGCAGACGGGCGCCGCCATGATCAAGGACCATCCGCTGACCGGAGTCGGTCCGAACATGGTGCAGCGCGTCTACGCGCAGTACCGGGATCCGAACAGCGTGCAGAAGATCAACCCGCATCTGCACAACGTGCCGCTGCAGATTGCGGCTGAGCGCGGCCTGCCTGCCCTGGCCGTCTGGATCGCCTTCGTGGTGACGCTCGCAACCGGAGTGTTCCGGCTGTTTCGGACGAGCGCCGATCGCACGCTGCCTGCTGCCGCACTCGCGGCGATTGGTGCGATGCTGGCCGCAGGGATCTTCGAGTACAACTTCGGCGACTCGGAATTCCTGATGCTCTTTCTCGTGATCGTGACCCTGCCGTTTGCGGCCGTCCGCGCTCCGCTCGTGGATAGCACGCATTAGCCGTCTTGACCGCCTGAATCGCCGACAATGAGTCAAGTTTCCCTGGTCAAGACGGCTCGCCCCGCGAAGCGGGGCAAAGCCAACACTGTGACTGGCGAAGCGGAGCCGGGCCGGCTTCGACATGCTCGCCGGTCCGAGGCGGAGCCTCGCTAGTCGATGCTGCTTCCGGCCGTCAGCCCAGATCAGATCCGGCGTATCACTGCCCGCTTCGGGAGCGCGCACGTGCTGGTCGTCGGCGACGCGATGCTCGACAAGTTCATCATCGGGCGGGTCACACGGATCTCGCCGGAAGCGCCGGTCCCGGTGGTGGCCTTCGATCACGAGATGCACCGCATCGGCGGCGCCGCCAATGTCGCGCACAGCATCGCATCGCTCGGCGGCCGGACGACGCTGGTCGCGGCAACCGGTCACGACGACTCGGCCACGATGCTGACCAAGGCATGCCGTGATGCCGGCATCACGCCAGCGCTGGTCGGAGACGGCACGCGACCGACGACCACCAAGGTGAGAGTCGTGACCGATCGCAATCAGCAGGTGGCGCGCATCGACTATGAGTCCGAGGCGGAGATCGCGGGCGATGTCGAGCACCGCATCATCACCGAGATCCACAAACACGCGCCGCGCGCGCAGGCGATCGTCATCTCCGACTACTTGAAGGGCTGCGTGACGCGAGCCGTTACCGAGGCGATCGTGAAGACCGCCGAACCGGACGTCCCGGTTCTGGTCGATCCCAAGATTCCCCACATCGAGTATTACGCGTCGACCACGGTGGTGACGCCGAATCATCTCGAGACGGAGACCGCGACGCATCGCAGAGTTCGAAGCCGCGAGGACGCGCGCGAGGCCGCGCGCGTGTTTCGGGAACGTGCACGATGCCGCAACGTCCTGATGACGCGCGGTGATCAGGGGATGTGGTTACTCGGCACAGACGTCGAAGGGTATCTGCCGTCGGTCGCGCGTGAGGTGGCAGACGTGACCGGCGCGGGCGACACTGTGATCGCCACGCTGGCGCTCGCGCTGGCCGCGGGCGCAAGCCTCGCAGAGGCCGCGCGACTCGCCAACGAAGCCGCGGGCATCGTCGTCGGAAAGTTCGGCCCGGCCACGGTGACCGTGGACGAACTCCTCCACGCGTTCGATTCGACGGCGACGCTCTGATCCCGTCGTGGAGGGCCGAGTCTATGCCAAGACTATGGCGGACCGCCTTAGCCTGAAGAGCGGAGGCGGTTCGAACCGCTGTCGCCCTGGATGATCCGAACGACAGCCATCGTTTCGATAACGAGCTTACCCGTGCGTTGGTGGCGAACCACCGGCGACAGCGCTCGCTGCGCCTTGAGACCCGATTTACTCCCTTCGTTCCTCACGCCGCGAACAGGTCGCCGACCCCAGGCAACCCCAGGCCCGCCCGGTGAGCCGCCGCACACTCCGCCAAGCGACGGCGGTGTGGCTGCGGCGGAGCGACTGTTCGCGCCGCGATCAGCGACAGCCAGTAAAACGGCTCGGGAGCGACCCCATCGGCGACGGCGATGATTCGCCACGACGCACCATGCAGCTTGTTATCGACACGATTGTTCACGGTCGCGCGGATCAGGATTAGCCGTCGCCGTCATCGTCAGCACACGCGCGGACGAGCCGTTTTTCCGCGGCGTCGAACCGGAGCGAGGCCGCAGCCACACCGCCGTCGTTTGGCGCCACGTGCGGGTGAGGGAAGCTGCGGACGCGTGAAAGACGCCGCAAGGAGAAGATGCGCTTCTACGACGTCGGCGTTCGCCGCGCGCTGCAAGCGACCAGATAGTTCTGCAGCATCGACACTGCTGCGCCTGCCCCCACCGACAGCGCCACAGTGCTCGCGGTGCTCCAGAGGAAGAGTCCAGTGCCGATGACCGCGACGAGCAGTATGGCCTGCGCCTGACTCTGGTTTGGGCCGCTCGAAGATGCCGTCGCAATCGACGCACCCGTGATCAGTGTGGCCAGCAACGCGAGTCGCAGATCGGCTTTCGCGAGGTCCTTGATCCAGAGGAACGAAACGCCGTTGCCCACACCCTTTCGAACCGCCGCGAAGAGTCCGTACAGGACCGGCGCCTGAATCAGCATCCCCAGGAACGCCGCAGGATCAGCGGGCCGCACGCCATGCTCCTGCATGACGCGGCTGGCTTCCTGCCAGTAGCGACCCGGATCCTTCACGTGCACCGCGCGAAGCCGTTCGAGCTCGGGTGCGAGCGCCGCCATCTTTACCTGATGACGTCGTGCCCGCAACGCGAGGCGCACGGTGAGCGGAAGCAGGAGAAGCCGAAGCGTCAACGACACCAGCAGGATTCCTGCACCCAGGCTTCCGCTGCAGACCTGCGCGGTCACGAACATCGACAGCCGAATGGCTTCGACGAAGCTGTCCCACATCGCGTCCTCCGTTCACTCAATGCCTGAAATGCCTCCGACCTGTGAACACCATCGCCAACCCGTGTTCATCGGCAGCGGCGATGACTTCAGCATCTTTGACGGATCCGCCGGGTTGAACGATCGCGGTCGCGCCTGCCGCGGCCGCGGCATCGAGACCGTCGCGAAACGGGAAAAACGCGTCCGATGCTGCCACCGACCCTTTCAGACGATCGGATGCGCCTGCTTTCATGCGAGCGACGTTCACGGCGTCGACGCGGCTCATCTGCCCGGCGCCAATCGCCAGGGTGCAATCGGCCGACGTGAAGAGCACGGTGTTCGACTTGACGTGCGCGCACACGCGCCATGCGAAACGAAGGGCGGTCCACTCCGCCGCAGTCGGCTCCCGCCGCGTGACCACTCGCAGCCCGTCTGTCGGCCACGATTCCTGCGCTTCGACGACGCGATCCGCCTGTTGTGCGAGCACCGCCCCCAGCACCGATCGGAGATCGCGCGCGCCTTCGCCGACCGCTCGCGAACAATCGGCGATCACGACACGCATCTGCGCCTTGGCCGATAGAATCGCGCGGGCGCCGGCCTCGATCGCCGGCGCGAGCACCACGTCGAGCTTCGTCGACACGAGCGCCCGCGCGGTCTCGATGTCGATCGCTCGATTGATCGCCACCACAGCGCCGAAGGCCGACAGCGCATCGGCGTCGCGCGCGCGGACGTACGCGTCGGCGGGCGACGATCCCGTGGCCACGCCGGAGGGATTCGTGTGTTTGATCACTGCCGACGCCGGCTCGGTGAACTCGAGTACGATCCTGGCTGCGGCATCCAGATCGAGGATGTTCGTGTACGACAGCTCCTTGCCCTGCAGCAGCGTCGCGGCGCCGAGGCCGACCGGCGGATCGCCGGCGTACCACGCCGCGGCCTGATGCGGATTCTCCCCGTATCGCAGATCACCGATCTTCCGCGAGGGGATCGACAGCCATGACGGAAACTGCCGCTGTGTTCCGCGCGCGAGCCTCTCATCACCGGCCTCGATCGCATCGAGCGCCGACGCGATCGCCGAATCGTACTGACCGGTGTGGGCAAAGGCTTTCCGTGCCAGCTCGAAACGAAACGCGAGCGAGGGACCGCGCTTCTGATCGAGCTCGTTCAACAGCGGCACGTAGTCGGCGGGTGACACGACCACGAGGACGTGCTCGAAATTTTTTGCCGCCGCGCGCACCAGACTGGGACCGCCGATGTCGATCTCTTCGATGAGCGCGTCGACGCTCGTCGCCGGATTCGCTGCCGCCTTCGCGAACGGATACAGATTCACGACAACGAGATCGATCAGCGTGATGCCGTGACGGGCTGCGGCGTCGAGATCATCGGGCATGCGGCGACGAGCCAGGATGCCGCCGTGAATGCGCGGATGCAGCGTCTTGACCCGGCCGCCCATCATTTCGGGGAAACCGGTCACCTCAGCCACGGGAATGACCGCCAGCCCGGCCGCTTCGAGCGCGGCTGCGGTCCCTCCGGTCGAGATGAGGTCGAAGCCGCGCCGAGCAAGGCCACGGCCGAGCTCATCCAGGCCCGACTTGTCCGACACGCTCAGGAGGGCACGTGGCATGGTCGATCCACATTTCCGGAGCAATCTAGACGATCCAGCTCCGCAGATGCTTGACAGGTATGTAGCACACGCATAGGATATGCCTGCGTTTGAGGGGTGTTCCCCAGGCGTCGAAGTCGAGGCCGCGTCAGCACTCGCGGTCTTTTTTTTGTGCCTCGAAGCTCATCAGCGCTTCCGAGAGCACGCGTCAAGCACGGCCGCTGCCCGACACAGAGGACCGGCACTAGCAAGTAGGGAAGAGCGATGCGCATCACAGGCAAGGTCAAGTGGTTCAACAATGCCAAGGGTTACGGATTCATAGAACGCGAGGGAGGCAGTGACGTGTTCGTGCATTACTCCGCTATCAGTGGCAACGGCTTTCGGTCCCTAGAAGAAGGGCAGGCGGTTGAGTTCGAGATCGTCGACGGCCCAAAAGGTCCGCAGGCGGGCAACGTTACCAAACCCTGAACCACGACAAAGACCTGTCCGGCGCCGCCAGACGGCGCCGGACACTATGCCCGGGCAGTACCGTCCCCCCAGCCTGCCCACTTCCATTCCACTTACTTTCCTTTGAGCGGGCCGTCATGTGACCTTGCCGTCCTGCACCACCACGCGAGAACAGGACACGAAGGGAACGGAGAATTACTCACACGGAGGAAACGGCGGTAACGGAGAGTTAACGTCTTATGAAACTGTGGCCACCGTTGTCCCCGTTTCCTCGGTGTGATGTTTTCTCCGTTTCCTCCGTAATCTCCGTTTCCCTCGCGCTTAGAAGATCGTCGAAATCGACCTCGACGCCAGGTCCAGCACCGCCGCCGGCAGAATCCCGAGATAGAGGATCGCGACAATCGCGAGTGACAGCGCGGCCATCCCGATTGGCGTGATCGTGACAGGCGCTTGTGCGGTATCGCGGTCCGCCATGTACATCATCACGACGACGCGCAGGTAGAAGAACACCGACACCACACTCGTGAGCACGCCGATGATGGCGAGCGTGTAGTAGCCGGCGCTGACCGCCGCGCTGAAGATGTACCACTTGCCGATGAAGCCGGCGGTCGGTGGAAGTCCGCCGAGCGAGAGCAGCGAGACGGTCATCAGCGCGGCCAGCGCGGGATGGCTGTGCCACAACCCGGCGTAATCACGCAGGCTGTCGTTGGCTTTGTCGCGCGCGCCGAGCATCGCGATCACACCGAACGCGGCGAGGTTGGTCACCGAGTAGACCAGCAGATAGAACAGAATCGCCGCCTTCCCCACCTGATTGGCGGCGACCAGGCCCACCAGCAGATAGCCCCCGTGCGCGATGCTCGAGTACGCGAGCATGCGCTTCAGGCTGCTCTGCGCCACGCCCACCACGGTGCCGAGCACCATCGTCAGGATTGCGATTGCGGCGACGACGTTGGCCCATCCCGGACCGGCGGGCGACTCGAGACGGAACGGCTCGAAGCTGGAGAGAAATACCCGCGCGAACGCGGCGAAGGCCGCGGCCTTCACGCCGGTCGACATGAACCCGGTCACGATCGCCGGGGCGCCCTCATAGGCATCCGGCGTCCACATGTGGAACGGCACCGCCGAGATCTTGAACGCGAAGCCCACGAGCAGCAGGCCGAGCGCGATCAGAATCATCGGGTTGCCGGTCATCGACTGCGCTGACAGATACGGTCCCACTGCCGACAACCGCGTGCTGCCGGTCACGCCGTATGTGAACGCGATGCCATAGAGGAAGAACGCGCTCGAGAATGCGCCCAGCAGGAAGTACTTGAAGGCGGCTTCTGTGCCCGCGAGGCTGTCCCGCCGGATGCCGGTGAGCACATAAACCGACAGCGACAGGATCTCCAGGGCGATGAAGATCACCAGCAGGTCGGTCGCCATCGCCATCATCATCATGCCGGCGATGGCGAACAGCACCAGCGCGTAGTACTCGCCCGCCGGCAGGTTGTCGCGATGAATCACCTGCGAGGAGAACATCACCGTCAGTATCCCGACGACGCACAGCACGAGCGCGACAAACAGGCCGAAGTTGTCGGCGGCGATCACATCGAACGCCGACAGTTTCCTGTCCCAGAGAAAGATCGAAGACAGCGCGGCGCCGGCGAGCACGATCACGCCAAACCAGCCGATCGGCATCTGCTCGCCCTTGCGGCGAAACGCCTCGGCCGCCATGGCGGCCAGCGCGCCAAGGACGATGCAGAGCATCGGGGCGACCGCGTCGAGATTCGAAGTCAGCATGGTCAGCGCTGCGCTCTCTGCGTCTGCACGCTCTGCACGCGGTCGACGACCTTCTTCACCGACAACTCCATCGGCGTCAGGAAGAGCGCCGGGAAGACGCCCATGAAGATCGCCAGGGCACAGAGCGGCACGACGCTCGCCCACTCGCGCGGTTTGAGATCGGGCAGCGTCGCGTTCTTCGTGTTGGTGACGTCACCGAGATACACGCGCTGGAACATCCAGAGCATGTACACCGCCGAGAAGATCACGCCGAGACCGGCGCCCACCACGAAACGCGGCTCCCAGAGGAACGCGCCGAGCATGGTCAGGAACTCGCCGATGAACCCGTTGAGCGCCGGCATCCCGATCGACGCAAGCGTGATGATCAGAAACGCCGCGGTCAGATGCGGCATGACGCTCTTCAGGCCGCCGAACTCGGAGATGAGACGTGTGTGGCGCCGGTCGGAGAGCATGCCGACGATCAGGAAGAGTCCACCGGTGCTCACGCCGTGCGCGAGCATCTGATAGACGGCGCCCTGCATTCCCTGCACGTTCATTGCGCAGATCCCGAGCACGACGAAACCAAGGTGGCTCACCGAGGAGTAGGCCACCAGCTTCTTCATGTCCGGCTGCACCATCGCGACCAGCGCGCCGTAGATGATGCCGATCACCGCCAGCACCGCGATCCACGGCGCGAACGCGGCGGCCGCGACCGGGAAGAGCGGGAACGCGAAACGCACCAGACCGTAGGTGCCCATCTTCAGCAGGACGCCGGCCAGGATGATCGATCCGGCGGTCGGCGCCTGGACGTGCGCATCGGGCAGCCACGTGTGGAACGGGAAGAGCGGCACCTTGATCGCAAACGCAACCGCGAACGCGAGGAAGAGCCAGCGCTGCGTCTCGGGCGCGATCTGCAGCGTGTAGAGCTTCAGCAGATCGAAGGAGTACTGCCCCTGCCCCGGACCGTCGCTGTACATGTAGGCCAGTACCAGGATCGCGATGAGCATCAGGACGCTTCCCGCCATCGTGTAGAGCATGAACTTGATGGCGGCGTAGATCCGCTGGTCGTACCCCCAGATCCCGATCAGGAAATACATCGGGATCAGCATCGCGTCCCAGAACACGTAAAAGAGGAAGAGATCGATCGAGACGAACACGCCGATCATCGCCGCGTCGAGCAGGAGGATGAGGACCGAGAACGCCTTCACCTTCTTCTCGATGCCTTCCCACGACGAGAGCAGCGCGATCGGCGTCAGGAAGGCGGTCAGGACCACCAGCAGCAGGCTGATGCCGTCGATGCCGACGTAATAGTCGATCGCGAGTGTCGGGTCGATGTGAATCCAGGGCACGCGCTCGACGAACTGGAACTCCCCCGAGGTCGGATCGAAGCGCGCCCACAACACGAGCGTGACGGCGAAACCGAGGACCGAGATGGCGAACGCCAGCCACCGGATCAGACGGTCGCGGCGTCCGTCCGCATTCGGAACGAAGAGCAGCAGGAGCGCGCCCGCGAGCGGCAACAGCCAGGCCAGAGTCAGCATCCGCGGCTCATCTCCACAGGTAATAGCCGAGGATCACGATGACCCCGACGAACAGCGAGCCCGCATAGGTGCGGACCGATCCACTCTGCAGTCGACGGAGCCCCGATGCGCTCGAGGACACGATCGAAGCGACGCCGTTGACGGCGCCGTCGATCAGATTCACATCGAAGGCGCGCCACAGCCCCTCGGTGGACCCGACCTTGATCGGCTGTACGACTGCGGAATCGTAGAACTCGTCGACGTAGTACTTGTTCAGCAGCAGCCGATAGAGGCCGGCATACGTCTCGGCAAAGCGGTCCGCGATGAGGCGTCGTTTCACCCAGATGCGCCACGCGATGAAGATGCCGAGCGCCGCGATGGTCGTCGATACGAGCATGAGCGTTCGCTCGATCGCGATGTTGGCTGCCGCCTCGCCGCCGGCTTCTCGCGCCGCTTCCGCCACTTCAGCGGCACCCGCGCGGGCCGGAGCTTCGAACGCCGGCTGCAGCCACGAGTGCAGCGGGTTGTTTCCCCCGATGGCATGCGGCCAGCCGATCCAGCCGGCGGCCACCGATCCAATCGCGAGCACGATCAACGCGAGCGCCATCGCAGGAGGAGCGTCATGAAGGTGCGAGCCTGCACCGTGTCCGTGCGATCCAGCTGTCGCATGTCGGTGCGAGTCGACTGGCGCTGGCCCGTGCGATCCATCTGTCGCCAGTCGGTGCGTCGTATCTGACGCCGGTGAATGAGCCGGCACGAGTTGTCCGTGCGCGCGTTCGCCGAAGAACGTCAGGAACACGAGGCGGAACATGTAGATGGCGGTCAGGAGTGCGGTGATCACGCCGATGATCCAGAGGATCCAGTGGCCGGCCATCCAGGTCTCGAAGAGGATCTCGTCCTTGCTGAAAAAACCGGCAAGCGGCGGCAGGCCGGCGATCGCGATCGCGCCGATCAGGAAGGTCCAGAACGTGATGGGCAGCTCCTGGCGCAGACCGCCCATATTGCGGATGTCCTGCTCACCGTGCAGCGCGTGAATGACGGCGCCCGAACCGAGAAAGAGCAGCGCCTTGAAGAACGCGTGGGTGTAGAGATGGAAGATGCCAGCGCCGAACGCGCCCATGCCCATCGCGAGGAACATGTAACCGAGCTGCGAGACGGTGGAGTACGCGAGCACGCGCTTGATGTCGTTCTGGACGAGGCCGATCGTGCCCGCCATCAGCGCGGTGAGCGCACCGATGATCGCCACCGTCAACATCGTCGCCGGCGCGTGGCCGAAGAGCACCGCGTTGCGGCCGATCATGTAGACGCCCGCCGTCACCATCGTCGCGGCGTGGATCAGCGCCGAGACCGGCGTCGGCCCTTCCATCGCATCGGGCAGCCAGGTGTAGAGCGGAATCTGCGCCGACTTGCCGGTGGCGCCGATGAAGAGCAGCAGCGTTGAAATCGAGAGGATGCCGAACCCGGTCTCCTTCGGCAGCGCCGCCACGGCCGATGCGACCGACTGGAAGTCGAGCGTGCCGAACCGCGTGAAGATCGCGAACATCCCCAGGAGGAACGCGTAGTCGCCGATGCGGTTGACGACGAACGCCTTCTTGCCGGCGTCGTTGGCCGACGTCTTCTTGTACCAGAAGCCGATCAGCAGATACGAGCAGAGGCCGACACCTTCCCACCCGACGAACAGCACCGGGAAACTGGAGCCGAGCACCAGCACCAGCATGAAGAACGCGAAGAGATTCAGATACGAGAAGTAACGAGCGAATTCGCTGTCACTCTCGTCGTGCATGTAGGCCGTCGAGTAGATGTGAATCAGCGCGCCGATCCCGGTGACGACCAGGATCATGACCGCGGACAACTGATCGAGGCGGAACGCGAGGTCGACTTTCAGATCGCCCGACGCGAACCACGTGTAGAGGACCTGTGGCAACTGCGACCCGCGCGCCTCGGGCGCCAGACTCGCGAGTTGCCAGACGCTCATCACGGAGACGACGAACGAGGCAATCATCACCAGCGAGGCGAGGCCGCCCGACAGCGATTTGGGCAGACGCCGCCCCATCGTCGCGTTGACGACGAAGCCGAGCAGCGGGAAGAAAGGTATGAGAGCGAGCATCACCACTTGAGCGACGTGAACGCGTCGGGGTTCAGTGATTCCTTGTGCCGGAACAGCGCGATGACGAGCGCGAGGCCGACTGCGGCCTCGGCCGCCGCCACCGTCATCACGAAGAACACGATGATCTGGCCGTCGAGATCGCCGGCCGCACGGCCGAACGCCACGAAGCTCAGATTGACCGCGTTCAGCATGATCTCGATCGACAGCAGAATCGTGATCAGATTGCGGCGCAGGAACACGCCGGCCGTGCCGATCGAGAAGAGCACCGCCGAGAGCACCAGATAGTGACTGAGCGGGATCATGCGTGATCCTCGCGGCGCGCCAGCACGACGGCCCCGACCATGGCGACGAGAATCAGGATCGAGGTCGCCTCGAACGCAAATGTGTGCCGCGTGAAGAGCGAGCGCCCCAGTTCGTGGACCGAGCTCACCGTCGCCGCGTCGGTCCGGGTGGCCACGGGCGCCGACAGTTCGTTCATCCTGCTGAGCGCGAGCGCGAGTTGCACGATGAGGAGCCCGGCGAGCAGCGAGCCCCACCGGGTAATGCCAGGCTGACGGAGCGGATGCGTCCGGTCCCATTCAGCGGCGTCCTCTCGTGGCGCGTTCAGCAGCATCACCACGAAGAGGAACAGCACCATGATGGCGCCGGCGTAGATGATGATCTGCGCGACCGCCACGAACGGCGCATCGAGTTGAATGTAGAGACCCGAGAGCGCCCCGAACGACGCGATCAACAGCAGCACGCTGTACATCGGGTTGCGCTGGCCGATGACGAGCGCCGACGCCCCGACCGCGAGCGTGGCGAACAGATAAAAGACGACCGTTTCAGCCATTGAAATACAGCACGAGCGCGGCCGTCAGCACCAGGTTGATGACCGCCGCGGGAAACAGCCACTTCCATCCAAACGTCATGAGCTGGTCGTATCGGTAACGAGGCACCGTCCAGCGCACCCAGATGTAGCCGAAGAGGATGAAGGCAACCTTCGCCAGGAACACGAGCCATCCGAACCCCGGACTCACCCCAGGGAAGTACCAGCCACCGAGGTACAAATCGGTCGCGACCGCCGACATCGTGACCATGTTGATGTACTCGGCCTGCGGGAAGAGCGCGAAGCGGACCGAGCTGTACTCGGTGTTGAAGCCGGCGACGAGCTCCTGCTCCGCTTCGGGAAAATCGAACGGCGCGCGGTTGGTTTCAGCCACGCCGGCGATCACATAAATCAGGAAGCCGAACGGCTGCAGAAACACGTACCACTTGGGGATGAAACCCAACCAGTAGCCGCTCTGCGAGTCGACGACTTCGCGCAGCGACAACGACCCTGCGAGCAGGATGACCGCGGCGAGCGCCGTCGCGTAGGCGAGCTCGTAGCTGATCATCTGCGCCGATGACCGCAGTCCGCCAAGCAGCGAGTACTTGCTGTTGGACGACCATCCGGCGAGCACGATGCCATAGACGCCCATCGAGGTGATGGCAAAGACGACGAGGACGGCGACGTTGACGTCGGCGACGCCGAGCTTCACCGGCGTGTCCAGCAATCCGAAGAATGTCGTCTCCGCGCCCCACGGCACCGCGGCGAATGCCGCAAACGCCGCCGTCACCGAGATGATCGGCGCCAGCGTGAACAGCCACTTGTCCGCGTCCTTCGGCCGCAGCTCCTCCTTGAAGAGGAGCTTCACGATATCGGCAAGCGGCTGCAGCACGCCGTGGGGGCCCACGAGGTACGGGCCGTAGCGCTGCTGCATGAAGCCCATGATCTTCCGCTCGGCGAGCACCAGCAGCGCCGACGCGTTGATCAGCATGAAGAACGTGAAGCCGATGATGGCGAGCTGAATGACGAAGCGGAGCGTCGCCTGATCCATCAATGCGCTCCTGCCA
This sequence comes from Vicinamibacterales bacterium, assembly GCA_036407095.1. GTDB lineage: Bacteria > Acidobacteriota > Vicinamibacteria > Vicinamibacterales > UBA2999 > Gp6-AA40. Next base: position 192,799 of record DASWZV010000065.1, read on the forward strand.
GCACCGGCCCCTGGCGGCGCCAGTCGGCGGGCAGCGTGCAGCGTCCCTCGCGCACGTGCGCTTCGTACTCGTGCCTGAACAGCTTCATCGTCGTCAGCACGGGCGTGGCGGCGGCATCACCGAACGCGCAGAGCGTCTTGCCGACGATGTTGTTGGCGACGCCGAAGAGGAGATCGAGA
>DASWZV010000066.1:0-225050 GCA_036407095.1 Vicinamibacterales bacterium
GTGGGACGACAGTGGCCTCGGGATCGAACCCAACAATCTGAAGGCCATCAACAGCCTGATCGCCTATCGGTCTTTGCGCTACGGCCGGCACCTCGATCTCATTCTCACCGACCAGCACAGCTTCTGCGGCGACGACCCGACCGATGCGGAGGGCGTTGGCAAGATTTACGATCCGACTTTTAACGGGATGTTCTCTGAACCGGCGATGATCGCGCTCGATGCCGGACGCACGTTCAACGGCGGCAAACCGCCCGCCGAACTGAGCTTTGGCGACATCAGCATCCCGAATCCGCGAAAGGATTCACCGCCGCGCACGTTGCTCGGGACCCGTCAGAAGAAATGGTTCATGGACCAGCTCCGTCGGTCCGGGGCAACCTGGAAGATCTGGGGCAATTCGCTGGGCGCCCTCGATTTGCGGGCCGACCCGCAGAACCTTCCCGATGGACTGACCAAGCAGAAGTGGCCGGCCGACACCTTCGCGCAGATCGGCAGCGGCGATTACGGCAGCGCCTACCACGAGCGTGGCGAAATCTATGACCTCGTCCGCGATTCGAAGATCACAGGATTCGCGATCGTGTCTGGCGACCGTCACAGCTTTTGGGCCGGCTATGCCGCCTCCCTGTTGCCACCCGCCAAGTTCGAGCCGGTCGGGATCAGTTTCGTCGGCGCCTCGCTGGCCAGCCCTGGGGCGATGGAGGCGTATGAACACAATCTTCGCAAGGATCATCCGCTCCGTTCGCTGTTCCTGGCCGATCGGCCAGCGGGTAAGCCCGAATGGACCTACAACATGCTTCTCAAGCACGGGGTCCGCTCGTGCCTCGAATACGCCAAGAGTTTCGACCTGAAGCGCGCTCACGCCGTTTCCAATCCGAAACTTTCCCCGCACCTTGAATTCGTGGATATGGGCGGTCACGGCTATGCGACGGTGCGGCTCACCAGTGATGAAATGCGGACCGAGTTCGTTTGCATTCCACGCCCGATCACGCGCAGCGATCGTCCCGATGGCGGTCTTCTTCGCTACCGGGTCGTCCACACCGCATCGCTCTGGAAACCGGGCGAGCGGCCTTTGCTGCGCCAGCAAGTCATTGAGGGCGATCCCGGCCTTTCGATCTGAGATGGCTCCACCTGCTCGCAGCCTCGGCGGTGTGCCAGCAAGAGTACTGATGGAAGCGGTTCGATGGAGTGGGACTCGGGGTTCACTTCCGCGCCAACACTGCGAACGCCGCGTAGAACACTTCGTCGGGACACAACTCCGGCGTGAGGATGCGCTGCATCACCAGGCCCTCCATCAGCACGTGGATCACGCGAACGAGATGGTCGGGCGCCATCGGCAGCTCGTCGCGATCGAACGTGCGCAGCCACTCTGCGCCGAACTCGTAACTGCTCTTCGTGACCTGGAGGACCCGTGAGCGCAGGTCGCGGTTCTTCAGCGTGTAGGCCAGTCCGGTCAGTCGTCCGACGGCGACCGGCCTGCGCTCGTCGACCGCTGCGAGCGTGGCCTTCGCCAGCGCTCGCATTGCCTCGGGGAACGTCGCGCCCGGTGTGAGCGCGGGCTTGATCGGCGCCCAGTAGGTCTGGCCCAGCGCGATGAAGAGCTCGTCGCGGTTCTTGAAATTTCCATAGATGGCGCCGGTGGTCATGCCGGCGCGCCGCGCCACGTTCTCCAGCGTCGTCCGCTCGTAGCCCTTCTCCCGAATGAGGGCGCGTGCGGCCTCGAGCAGCGCGGCTCGCGTACGTTCGCGCTTGTCACCTTTCGGCTTCCGCCGGACAGACGGTGCGATCGCTCTTGCCACCGATAGAAAAATAGTACATCTATTTTATAATTTCAATACGAGATTCAGAGATGACGACAACACAACTGTCGATTGAGCACGCGATTCGGGAACCTGTCGACGCTGGACAGCTGGCGGGCGCGGCCACGCTGGTCTGGCGAGACGGACACGTTCAGGTGGCCATCGCCGGGCGGCGCGATCTCGCGACCGGGCTGCCGATCGAGCGCGATACGATCTTCCGCATCGCCTCGATGACCAAACCGGTGACGATCGTCGTCGCCCTGATGCTGGTCGACGAAGGCCGGTTCGCGCTGGACGACCCGATCGCGATCAGCGCCCCGGAGCTCGCACACATGCGCGTGCTGCGCGATCCCGAGGGTCCGCTCGATCAGACCGATGACGCAGGGCCGATCACCTTCCGCGATCTCCTGACGCACCGGTCAGGGCTCACCTACGGCGAGTTCCATCGCGGCCCGATCGGCCGCGCCTGCGCGGAGACGCTCGGCGCGACGATCGACAACCCGCTCACGCCGGACGAGTGGATCGCACGACTGGCGACGCTGCCGCTCATCGATCAACCAGGCGCCGGCTTCCACTACGGCGTCTCGACCGATCTGCTCGGATTCCTGATCGCGCGCCTCGAGGGTGCACCGCTGAGTGCGGTGCTGCATCGACGCGTCTTTGCGCCGCTCGGGATGTGTGACACCGGCTTCACCGTGCCGCGCGACACGCGGCATCGCCGCGCTGCCCTGTGCGGCTTCGATGATGAGGGACATTTGACGACGTTGTCAGCGGCACCAGGACGTCATGCGCTCGATGAACGCCCAGAGGACATGACGTTCGAATCCGGCGGCCAGGGTCTCTGGTCGACGCTGGACGACTATCTTGTGTTCGCTCGCATGTTGATCGGAGACGGTCCGCAGCTGCTGCGACCGCACACGCTCGCGATGATGATGTCGAATCAGCTGACGCCGGAGCAGCGCGCCACGGCGCGCATGTTCGGACGGCCGATCTTCGCTGCCGGACATGGCTACGGCATGGGCGTCGCAGTGGTGATGGAGCCGGACAAGGCGGACCCGCTGCGATGCCGTGGCGGCGTGGGTACTATCGGGTGGCCTGGCGCGTATGGCGGCTGGTGGCAGGCCGATCCGAACGACCGCTCGGTGCTGATCTTCCTGGCACACAACATGGTGGAACTGCATCAGATGGCGCGCGGGATCGGTCTCGATGTGTGGAGCGCGATCGCCAGCTTTCACCAGATCGCGACGAAGTGAGGCCACGGAAGGAATCAGGATGCGGGAATCAGGATGCAGGTCTGCTGCAGGAATCAGCCTGCAGCCTGGCTCAGGCCTGCATCCTGAATCCTGCTTCCTGATTCCCTCACTTAACACACGGTTCCGAACGCGAAGCCACGCTCGCGAAGCAGCGGGATGATCCGCGACGTCGCCTCCACTGTCTGCGGCCGCGGCTCTCGCCGAGCGCGGTGATTGCCGTCGTGCATCACGATGATGTCGCCGGCGCGCACCCGCGGAACGATGCGGTTCACGATGCGTTCTGGCGTCGGCGCGTGAACCGGGTCGACATCCCAGAGCATCCAGCCCCACCCGATCAATTGATAGTCGATCGCCTCCAGCCCTTTGTACATCGAGCGGCTCCGCCATCCGCCGTGCGGACGGAACGCGCGGCACGGCCGTGAGCCCGCGAGCGTCGCTATGCGATCGGCGTTGGCCGTTAGTAACTTCGTGATGCCGGTCGAGGAATGAAGCAGATCCCAGCGCTCACCGGAGTGCAACGCGACCGCGTGACCGTCGGCAAACATCCGCATGATGAGAGGCGCCGTCTCTTCCGTGACATGCGCGTCGATCAGGAAGAACGTCGCGGGCACGCCTTCGCGATCCAGCGCGTCGAGCAGGGCCGGCGTCGTCGATGGGTTCGGCCCATCGTCGTAAGTCAGGTAGACGGTCGGCGGCGCCGTACGCGGCATGTGCCACACGCCGCGACCGCCGGCGGTTGCGTCCAGCAGGAACGGCGCGGGCAAGGTGTGCACGAGCGCCACGATTCCGCAGACGGCGGCAATGGCCCACCACATGATCACATTCTCGTCGCGAAATGCCCGGCTGAAAATCCCGGCCGTTGACAGCCTGTTGAGCGATCGCTAAACTGCTCTTGAGTGAGCGCTCAAGAGCCGACCAGCGGCGGCGAGACCCGCGACCGCATTCTGAGGACCGCCTTCCAGCTGTTTCACGAGCAGGGCTTCAACGCGACCGGCGTCGCAACCATCGTGCGGGAGGCCGGGATCAACCCCGGGAGCCTCTATCACTTCTTCGACAGCAAGGACGACTTGCTGCTCGGTGTGCTGGAGTTCGCGCTCGAGTATCTCGGGCCCGCGGTGATGGCACCGGTGGAAGCGCGCGTGGCCGATCCGGTCGACCGCGTGTTCGCGCTGCTGCAAGGCTATCGCGACCGCATGGTGCGCGAGCACTGCCGCATGGGCTGTCCGATGGGCAACATGGCGCTCGAAGTGAGCGACGGCAATGCGCGGGCGCGCGCGCTCGTGCATCGGAATTTCGAAAACTGGTCGGCGCGCGTGGCCTCGTGGTTCGAAGGCGATCCAAGACTGCCGGCGGACGTCGATCGGTTCCGTCTGGCGCGGTTCATCCTGACGGTCATGGAGGGTGGGCTGATGCAGGCCCGCGCCGCGGGCACGCTCGCGCCGTTCGACGAATCGGTCGCCGTGCTCCGCGACTACTTCGAGCGGCTTGGCGTTCGACCGACGATGCGCGTCGCGCGAAGAACGTCGGCAAACAGGAAGAGCACCAGGCGGAGGACACGATGAGGCGTGGTCTGTGTGCGGCGGCGCTGTTGATCGTTGCCGGCGTGGTGCACGGGCAGACGGTTCCCGACGGGCCGTCGTTCGTGCAGGAAGCGACGTTCGCTGCGCCGATTGCGGAGGTGTGGCGCGTCTGGTCGTCGTCGGACGGGTACAAGGCAGTCGGTGTCGCGCTGGCCGACGTCGATCTCCGCGTCGGCGGGCTGATTCGATCGCGCTACGGCGCCGACGGTGTGCTCGGCGACGAGCAGACCATCGAGAACGAAATCCTCGCCTACGAGCCGCCGCGGATGATCGCATTTCGGATTCACAAGACGCCCGCCAACTTTCCCTTCAAGGAGGCCTGGAAGCGGACCTGGACGGTCGTCACGCTGACGCCGCTCGCCGACGGCCGTACGCACATGCGGGCCGCGAGCCTGGGATATGGGACTGACGCCGAATCGATGGCGATGCGCCGCTTCTTCGAGCGTGGCAACCAGCAGACGATCGATGTGCTGACCGCACACTTCGCGCGTCCGCGGTAATTGGTGTCACTGGCAGGGAGTGGCGAGCCAAGATGGAACTGTGGACCTCCGGCGCACCGCTGCCCGGAGGTCCACAGCGTTGTTCAGGCGATCAGAAGTCGAGCGTCAGATTCCAGCGAACGAACCGCGGCGTGTAAATGACCGTCGGGTTGTTCCATGTACCGCCCTGCGCCGTATTGCCGACGCTGTACAGATAGGTGTTCTCGTAAGTCGTCGCGTAGTTCGTGTTCATCAGGTTGCCGAGGTCCACGCCGACATCTGCGCGCCTCGAGCCGAAGCGGAAGATCTTCGCGAATCTCATGTCGATCTGGGTTCGGCGATTGTCGGCGTACAACCGATGGTCGTTGTCCAGGATGTCGACGGTCGTGTTGCCCGTGGCGAGCGCTCCTGGTGGCAGCCGCCCGATGATGCCCTGAATGACGGTGTTCGGAACCTGCCACGTGGCGACACGCTCGAGCGGCGGCTGCGATCGCACAGTACCGCTGACGAGCACATCGATCTTCGGGATCGTGTACGACGCCAGTCCCCGGACGGTGGTCTGGAACGGATCCACATCACGGCAATTGCGGAGGTCTTTGATCGTCGACAGGTTCGTCAGGAACGTCGGCGCGAGTGTGGAGTCCAGTGTCTGTGCCATCGCGCACGTGTCTTCAATGGATCGGCCGGTCTGCGTTCCGACCTGCAGCGTCAGACCCTGCCGGAGACGCGCGTTCAGCGTGAAATCGACGCCATGCCAGTATTGGATGCGCTCGCGTCCGAAGTCGGTTTCGAACGTGACGTAGTTCTGCGTCCCTCGACTGGCCCCCGCCGCAGTCACCATGGACAACGCGATTGGATAGCCGCCGCCGCCGGGCAGTCGTGAGTCTTGCGGTGCCGCGATCGTAAACGACTCGTAGTCCTGGGGGCCGCGAAGCGTGTTGTCGGTCACCTTGTTTCCGTAGAACCAACGGCGGTTGTAGGCGACTTCTGCCGACACGCGCGGGACCACCTCCTGCTGAAGCGTGATCCCCCACTGCCAGTCGCTTTGGCGGACATTCCACCCCCGGAGCGTCGCCTGGTTGACCGTAGTGATGTTGCCCGAGACCGTGCCGAAGTTGAGCGTGTCGCCGGTCGTCGCCGGGCACTCGCCGTTTGCAGCAGGGTTCAGGATGTCGCAGTCGACGACCTTGTTGTCCCGTCGTGGATCCCCGGCGGGGAACGTGCGGTCGTCCCAGTTGCGGGTGCCCGTGCGTACGATGCGCGCGGCTGGACTGTTGCTGGTGTACTCGCTGTCGTTGGTCGCGGCATCGAGGTAGTGGCCCAGATTGAACTTCAGCGCCGTCTTGCCATTGCCGAACAGGTCGTACGCCGCCCCGAAACGTGGCGTGATGTCGTTGAACGAGTCGACGCCAGGTGTCCTCGGGAAGCTGATCGGCGCTGCGTTGAATCGTGACGTCAGATCCGTTCCGTTGAAGTCTCCGGGGGTGAAGCTCCAGGCGCGGTCGTAGCGCAACGCACCCTGCAAGGTCAGGCGGCGACGCGTCCATCGATCCTGGACATACAGCGCAGCGGTTCCCGTGCGGTCGGACTGGTGCCACTCGGGCAGCCGGAACGTGAACTGATTGGGCACGCCCTGGTTGAACCGGTAGGCCACCTGCGGCTCGCCGACGAGGAACCAGTTGTTGACCCGGATGTACGCACCCTGATAGCCGACTTTCATGTCGTGTGCGCCCGTGACGTACGAGGCAGAGGCGCGCCAGTTGTTCGGGTTGGCGTAATTCGGGTTGGCGGTCGCAACCGATCGATAGACGAAGTTCGCTCGCGGCGCGAATGGCAGGTTCGTCGCCGGGTTGATCGCCGTGGACTGTTCGGTCACCGCGATCAAATTCATGATGCCGTCCGGTGCTGGCCGGCCCGTCGTTCCGCCGCGGAACATGAAGCGGGTGAAGCCGGCCTCGAGCAGGAGCTTGTTCGTCATCGGCGCCGACCACACCGCCTGGTTGACGTGATAAGGAAGGTTGCCGAAGTAACTCGGATTGGCCTCGGGTGATGGAGTGGTCGCGCCCGCTCCCAGACCAACCCAGTCGGTGCCGCGCTTGTTGCAGCCGCTGTCGGTTTCGAGCCTCAGTGTCGATCCCTCGCAGCGGCGCTGGTACTCCTGGTTGTACGAGACGCGATGCTTGGCGGACACCTGCATGGTGATCCTGCCGATGTACGACGCGCGCCCCTGCAGCGTCCGAGCCGTGACGGTCGGGTCTGCCACCCAGTCCCAGCGCGTGGCATCGTAGGCATTCGCATTGGCGACGACGCCCGGGACGGCTGCCGTCGTCTCGAGGCTGCGATAGCTGCCAAAGAACCAGAGCCGGTCGCGTTTGATCGGGCCGCCGTACGATGCGCTCGCGTCGTAGGAGTTGATGATGCCCGGCGTCTCTCTCAGGTTCGGCCCTGGAGGCGGCGCCATCAGCTCCGGGGTGAGATTGTTGCCTCGTGACCAGTCACCCGCGTTGTTGATGAACGCCTGCCCGCGGAAATTGTTTCCGCCTGAGCGCGGCACCAGGTTCATGATCGGCCCGCCGATATCCGACTCGCCGAGGCCGCCCGCGACCGCCACGGAGATCTCGTCGACGTTGATGGAATCCAGAATATAGGTGGACACGCCGCCGCCGTTGAACGGCGCGGCGATCGTCATGCCGTTGATCGCCATTCGCCCTTCATTGATCGGGCCGCCCCGTGCGGCAAAAAACGTCATCGTCGGCGACGCGGCGAGCGCCCCCTCGTTGACGTTCAGACCCGGGACGGCATTCAGCAGGGTGCCGACGGAGCGGTTCCCCGGAACGGCCGAGACCACCTCGGCGCTGAGGACAGTCTCACGCTGCGCGCTCTGCACGTCGACCACCGGCGTCTCGCTGTTCACGGTGATCGTCTCTGCGAGCGCACCGACGCGCATGTCGATCGGAATCGTCAGCGTCGTCGTGCCCGTGAGCTCGATGCCCTCGCGTTTGACGGTGTTGAACCCCGAGAGCTTGAACGTCAGCGAGTACGTGCCGGGATTCAGACCGGTAATGCGGTACTGCCCTGTGCCGTCGGTGACGGCGGTGCGGACTTTTTCGATGAGGGCGGGGCTCGACGCCTCGACGGTCGCGCCCGGGAGGACGCCGCCCGATTGATCTTTGACCGTGCCTGTGAGGGTACCCTGGGCAACCGCAAAGGACGGCAGCAGAATCGCCGCCGTCAGGATCACGACCGCTATCGACGCTCCACGCATGGTGGTCCTCCTTCAATACGGAGTGCGTTAAAAGAGCGCGGCCTTCCCCGACGGGTATGTATGTGCCGGGCATTCAACGATGTCCGGATGTGTTTGTCAATAAAAAGGGCCGGCTGGAGCGCACCGGCCCTTCGACGGCTATGTCGGACGGATCGAACGACCCTATGCTTTGTCGAACGCGATCCGGGTCCGTTCGACCTGGAGCTCGTGGAGCAGCCGCATCACGTTGTACGCGGTCATTTCGACCAGCAGCGTCGTCACTTTCGAATGCAGGTCGTCGTTCAACTCGCCTTCCACCTTCTTCATCGCCGCGACCACGCGCTGTTCCTGGCCGCTCAGCTCCTTCGTGGTCACGACTCCGTCTTCCAGGGCGCTCGTGAACGAAGCGAGCTTGCTCACCTGCTCCTGAATCACCGGATGCTCCGCCTTGTCATCGAACCAGCTCGCGCGCGCCATGGGACTCCTCCAATCTCCACAGGTAGGGCGAGTCCTCTCGGACCCGCGGCCTCAAAGCTGTTTGACGATCTGCTTGAGCGCCGTCAGCCGCTCCTGCAGTTTTCCGCGGCCGCCGTTCGCGTTCACCTTCTCGACAATCGCTGACGGCAGAAACTGACGATCCGTACACTCGAGTGTCGCCGCCGTCTCCTGCAACTCGCGTTCGAGGCCTTGCGTCGACGGCATGAATTGCGAGACCACGTCGGCCAGCGATTCGCGCGTCACGTGATCAGAGCCGGCAAGCAGCGACGCGCGCCATGCGCGACCGACCATTCCCTCGATGTCCGCGCCCGACAGCTGCCCGCGCTGCTGAATCGGCGGCACGTCCTCGGGCGCGATTCGCGACCCGAGCTTCCTGGCCAGGATGACGAACATCTGCCGGATTTCGTTCTCGTCGGTGGGGTAGAAGAGCGGGATGTGGACCTCCGCCCGTCCCTGCCGTTTCAGGTCGATCGGCAGCAGGTCGGGCCGGGCCGTGAGCAGCATCCAGATGATGCGGCCGCGATACGTCGTATCCCCCATCTGCGCCGCGATCATCGCAAATACCCGGCTCGACGTGCCCGAGTCTCCATCGGCCTCGCGGCTTCCGAGCGCGGCGTCCGCTTCGTCGACGACGACCACGACCGGGCCCATCGCGCGCAGCACCGACAGGACATGTTCGAGATTGCCTTCGGTTTCACCGACGTACTTCGATCGGAAGTTCTTCAGGATCACGCACGGAATCCCGATCTCACCGGCCAGACATTGGGCGACGAACGATTTGCCGGTGCCCACCGGGCCGCAGAGCAGATACCCCATCGGCATGGTGTCGAGTGCGCCCCGCTTCAACAGCTTCGCGTCTTCCCGCAGTCTCGCTTTCACCGCGTCGTGGCCGACGACCGTGTCGAGTGTCCACTTCGGCTCGATGAATTCGAGCAAGCCCCGGCATTGCCGCTCGAGCAGGCGTTTCTTCAGCGATCTGAATACGGCGGCGTCGAGCCGTTTGCCGCTCTCTTCGGCGGACTCGACCAGCACGTGAAGGTCGGCGAGCGAGAGCCCGGCAGTCAGCGTGGCCAGCTCCTTCACGTCGAAATCGGAAAATGTCTTGAGGTCTGCTCCGGGACTGATCGAGGCGTCGATGAACGTCGCGCGTTCCTCTTCGGTGGGAAGCGGCACTTCGAGTGTGGCGACGTGCGGGTTGCCGGCGAGCCGCGCGTTCATGTCGGAGAGCTTCTCGTCCACGAGCACGAACGCCATGTTGAGCCGCTTGACGTGCGGGCTCATCGCCCAATTGAGCATCGTCACGAGTTCGGACGACGCCTGAAGATTCAGTCGGCCCGGTTCGCCCGCAGGAAAGACGTACGACGCCTGGTCGATGATGACCGCGACGCTCAGGCGGTCGCCGTCGTTGGCCATGATGTTGTTGCGTACGAACCGATCCAGCACGGTGAACGCCGCCGCCGGGTCTCTCGTGATGGTGCTCAAGTCGCCGACCTTCTTGTTGGCGACGGCAACCATGTCCTTGAGGCGCTTCTCGTCGCGGCCGGCGTAGGCGCGGAGACCGGTGCCGAGATCGTAGTGGAGCACGAGCGACCAACGGCCGAACAGCTGTTCAGCCAGGAACTCCGCCAGCACGCCGTAGCGGGGTGTCGCCTCAGCGCTCGCGCGAAACAGATCAACCGTGTTGCCATGCAGGACGAATGCGGCCGTCGTTCCAGAGAAGTAGAGATCGGCCAGCTGCTGCGCCCACGAGGGAAACCATCGGGGAAGTTCGGTGCGACGACGAGTCGATTCAGGAGTCATGTCGCAACACCTGACGGAGGTCGGCTTCGAGAATCGCCGGCGGTTCCTGCAGCTGGTCGGCGAGGCCGGTGAGCTGCTGCAGTTCGCTCACCGCCTTCTCGGTCTGCCGCATGCTCTCGGCCGCCGAGTCCACCTGGCTGCTGAGGAAATCAGGATCCTGCCGATTGACCGCCATTTCGGCGAGTGCCTGGATCTTCGCCTCGATTCGATCGAGCTCGACGGAGACGAACTCCGCGTTCTTCTTCGCGCGCTCGAAATTATCGAGTCGCAGCTCGCCGCTGGCGATGCTGTCCTGCAGCGATCGCACGATCCGTTCGTCGCCGCCGCTCTGCGCCGTCGCGAGATTCTTTCGATGTTCGGCCAAGCGCGTCGTGATCTCCTCTTCGTTCATCGATTGCAGGAATCGATTGAGCGCGGCCTTCGACATGAGCAATCGCAGGAACAACCACAGGAGCCGGTCCAGTCCCGGGGTACGGATTTCCTCGGCGCTGCCGCCCTGGTCGCCGGCCGCGCCGCGTACTCCCGCCGCGATGCTTCTCAGCTCGAGGCAGCGCGCGTGCAGACGCTGGAACCGCGTCCGCGCATCAGCGGGAAGCCCCGCGAGCATGACGACGAGCGGAACCTGCGGCTGGGACGCGGCAGTGCCCGTCGCGCCTCCACCGGCTGCGTGTACCTTCGCGTCGATCGCGGCACGGAAGCGGGGAAGCGACACGAGACCGGTGAGGTAGGTCAACTCTCCCGCCGCAACCAGCGGCAAGAGCACTTGCGGCATCGGCGTCAATGCCGCGGCTGCCGCGCCGCCGACAAAAAACAGCAGGTTCCATCTGAAGAGAAACGCCTCTCGCAGATAGTCGATCATGCCGGCTTCTCTGGGCGTGTTCTTCTGGGACGGCAGCGGCGGCGGCGTGAAGGCCACGATCAGTCGCCGGCTCGCGTGGATGACGCCATGGTGTCCATGATGTCGCGAATCTCGCACACCCGTTCGACGAAGCCGGGCTCACGCAGCATTTCCTTCGGCGGGCGATCGGGTGGAGGCACGGTCATCTCGCGGATGATCGTGCCGGGTGCCGACGAAAACACGTAGACGCGATCGCCGAGATAGATCGCCTCGTCGATCGAATGCGTCACGAAGAACACCGTTGCTTCCGCTTCCTTCCACAAATCGACGAGCAACGCCTGCATGTGCAGCCGCGTCGTGGGATCGAGCGCGCCGAACGGCTCGTCCATGAGAATGATGCGGGGCGACAGGATCAGCGTGCGGGCGATCGCCACGCGTTGACGCATGCCGCCAGAGAGCTCGCCCGGGTATTTGGTGGCGTCGCGCTTCACGTCGAGGCCGACCTTCGCAATCCACTCGCGTGCGCGCTCGCGCCGCTCGCGCACCGGCACCCCGCGGCACTCGAGGCCGAAGGCCACGTTATCTTCCACCGTTCTATTGTCGAACGACGTGTAGTCCTGGAACACCATGCCGCGGTCCGAACCGGGGCTGTCCACAGGCTTTCCGAGGACGTGCACGGTGCCTTCGCTCGCCGGATAGTGCGGACGCAGTCCCGCGATCAGGCGGAGCACCGTCGACTTGCCGCAGCCCGACGGCCCGAGTATCGCGATGAACTCTCCCTTGCCCGGCAGATCGGACACCGAAAACGTCACGTCGCGAATCACGGTGCGGCTGCCAAAGCGCTTGGTGACCTTCGCGAAATCGACGACGTTGGGCCGGTCCCGAGGGAGCTCAGACGCGGGCGAGTCGAGGGAGCTCACCGTTACTCCTGGACCGCGCGATGAGGGAACAGCCCACGCTGAAACCAGTACAACACGCGATCGATGCTGTAGGCGAGGAGGCCGATGATGATCAGAATCAGAATGATGTGCTCCGACAGTCCGCGGCGCTGGCTGGTCATCAACAGGTACCCGAGACCGTACTGTGCGTTGATCAACTCGGCGAGCATGATGTACCCGAACGCGAGGCCGAAGAGATGCCTGAGGCTGTTGTAAATGTCGGGAATCGCGAGCGCCACGAGTACCTTCGTCACGATCTGCCATGAGCTGGCGCCGAGTGTCTGCGCCGTCTCCACGTACCGCTCGGGCACGTTCGCGATGGCGGATACGGCATCCGAATAGACGAACGGGACGGTGGCGATGAAGATGAACATCACCTTCTGCGCCTCGTCGATACCGAACCAGAGGATCGTCAGCGGGATGAGAGCCGCCACCGGCAGATTGCGCCCGAAGAGCGCCAGCGGCGCACCTGCCGCTTCGAACACCCGCCAGGCGCCGGCCGCGATGCCGAGCGGCACGCCGACGAGGACCGCCAGCCCGAACCCGATCATCACCCGTTTGAGCGTTGCGGCAATGCTCTGAACGAGTGCCCGCTCGTTGAGCAGAGTCGGGAAGCTTCGAATGACTTCGCCAGGGCTCGGCAGGATGACGGGCGAGACCAGGCGGTCCTCAGGTCCCGCCCCCATGGTTGCCAGCCACCACGCGACCACTACGACGGCCATCGCCCCGGCGCCGACGAGTTGGCGCGTCAACCGGGACGGAGGCAATCGAAGCGTGAGAAACGACGGCTGCGAGTCGGCCGACATTTACTGGAGTGTTCGGGTCACTTTTGTAGCGGTCGCTCCGTTGTCGCGACCGCGAATCCGCGGGCCAACCAACCGGCGGCCCGCTCTAGAAATCGCCGATACATCCCACTACTGGATTACTCGGGTCGTACATCCCACTACTTGGAGGGCGCGGCCGCCTCCGCGGGATACACCTTGATCTCGACCCTCCGGTTCTTCGCGTTGTTGTCAGGGTCGGCCGCGTCGGCGGGACGATCCCAGCCGATGCCGGCGGTCGAAAACTGATTGGGCTGGATCGAGCTGAATTTCTTGACGATCGCTTCCTTCACGGCATTGGCACGATTCAGCGAGAGCTCCTGAACGAGGCTCTTGGGGACTGTGCCCCGCATCGAGCCGTCCGTGTGCCCTTCGACGATGATGCGAGCGGCGCCGTACTGTCCCGCGAGCTTGCCGACTTCTTCGACGACGAACGACACGTTCGGATCGTACAGCTCTTCGACCTCTTTCCCGTCGGTGTTGCGCGTGACTTTCTTGGTGAGATCCCACGAGTTCGGGAAGAAGTGAATGACGACCGTCTTGGTGAGGATTTCGTCTTTCTCGCCCTGCACGGATCCGGCGGTCGCCGGGGCGAAATGGATGTCGTACTCGTTCTTCTGGTTCGCGTATTTCGGCTCGGCGGCGAGTTTCTGGATGACCGAGAAGTCCATGACCTGATCGAAGGCCGTCTGCTCGGTGACCGCATTGATCTTCTTGTAGAGGAAGTACGCCGTCGTCCAGGTGCGCTCGAAGTTCGTCGGGTTGTTCTGATTCAGGAAGAACTCGCGGTTCTCGGCGTAGTTGGTCGAATGCGCGTCGCCGAGCATGCCGAGCGCATCGCTCTCGGGAATCGAATAGCCCGTGGCCATCAGTTTGGCCACCTTCTGCTTCGCATCCTGGGCTTTGAGATCGATCATCGCGTCGAAGATCCCGCGTGTCAGCCCTTCGATGATGTCGGGGTTGTCCTTGGCGAAATCAGCGCGCGCGAACCACACGTCGGCGATCAGTTTGTTCGCCGTCGCGGTCGTCACGAGGATCTTGTTGCCCTTGACCTTTTCGAGATTGTAGATGTCGGGCGCCCAGCTCACGACACCGGCAAGCCGCTTGTCGGCGTTGAACGCCGCGGCGGCTTGAAACGCGTCCTGCGTGAACTTGAAGTCGACCTCCGCCGGCTGCACGCCGGCGTTGATCAGGGCGTTGAGCACGAAGTAGTGCGAGGGCGAGTTCTGCGCGAGCGCGATCGTCTTTCCGCGCAGGTCCGCCATCGTCTTGACCGTATCGCGCACCACGATGCCGTCGCCGCCGTTCGACCAGTCGATCTGCTGGTAGACGCGTGGCATGACCCGCGTGTCCTTCCGGAGCCCCTCGAGGAACAGCGGCAGCATGTCCAGCGTCGCCCAGCCGACGTGAAGATTGCCGGCTGCGTATGCGTCGCGCATCGCGATCGGATCGTCGATGAGCACGAGCTCCACCTTGAAATCCTTGCCGCTGGGAGTCTTCCAGACCTTGCCCGGCTTGAAGCCGTTGTTGGCGTAGATGATCGGGCTCCAGCCGGCCCAGACGTTGATGGCGAAGCGCACGGTCCGATCCGCCATCGGCTTGTAGCTGGAGATGCCTTTCACCTCGGGCAACCGCGACGCGGCGACGAACTTGTACTCCTTGACCGTCGTGATGCCGGAGCTGTCGGGCGCTTCTGCGCCCCCCTTCACCTTCGCGAGCTCGTCGCTCGAGATCTGATCGGCGCCCCGGTTCGGGCCGATCGCACCGTAGCGCCACAGTGCGAGGCCGACCAGTCCGACCACGACGATGAACACGGCAACGTAGAACGCAGGTCTCGGTTGACCATTCGCCATCTGACAAGTCCTTGTTGGGTGCGTGAACGCGAAGGGCGCAATTCAGAATGCAAAATTCAGAATGCAAAATGCAAAATGCAAGATGCAAAATTCAAGATGCGAAGGACGTTACGGCAGCATGCGGGTTTTGCATTGTGCATTTCGCATTTCGCATTGTGCATTTCGCATTCTGCATTTCGCATTTCGCATTGTGCATTACACCGGTCTTTAATTCGTCTGTTTATCCGTTGCTTTGTCGGTCGTCGCCGGTCCGAGGTCCTTGGACGTCTGGGCGATCGGCGTCGTCTCTGGAGATTTGAGACCGAGCTCGACCTCGAAATTCTGGAGCGCCTGTTCCGCGAGCTGGGCCCGCATCCGGTCTTCGGCGTCGATCTCCGCGATGCCTCTCGCGGAGAGATCGGCGGCGACGCGCACTTTGCCGCGGTTCTGATCGATCTTCTGCTGGATGACGCTTTCGATCTCGCCGAAGTCGGTCGTCAGGTTCACGTCGAACGTTTCGGAGAGCTTGGCGATTTCGGCTTCCGCCGCGCTCATCTTCAGCTCGGCGTCGTACTTCTGTATCCGGTCGCGCAGCTCGATCAGCTTCTCGTTCGCGTGCTGAATCTTCTTCAGATTGTTGCCGTACGCGGTCTCGTGCATCTGGAGCTGCTGATCGTTGGCGGCGAGTTCTTCCTTCGCCTTCTGCAGCTCGAGCGCGAACTTGGCCGCGGTCTGGCGATCACCGGCCTTGAGATAGGCGCGCGTCTCGGCCTCGAGTCGCTGGACCTGCGACTTGTTGGCTGCGACCTGGCGGGTCACGCGCTCGACCAGCCCGCGGTACTGCTCGAGGCCGGTCCGGCCCTCCTTGAGCTGCTCGACGGCACGGTCGTACTCGTAGCGCATCTGTGCAATCGGGTCGGCCTCCCAGAACAGGTTGGCCACCTTGTTGATCTGTGCCAGGAAAGCCGACCAAAACTTGTGAAGGATCAAGAACCGCTCCTTTGTCGTGGTACGACGAGGTTATCGCCTGGGGGGTTCCCGTTCGCCGACATCAGGCGCTTCGGCGAGGATTTTGCCCTGGTAGACATCGTCGAGCGCCTTTCGCAGTTCGATGCCATTGCTCGCGCCGATGACGTCGCCGCCCGCCTCTTTGAGAAAGGCGAACTTCTCAGGGCTGGTGTCGAACGCCACGAAATAGACCTGGACTGCGCCTTCGCTCTTCCGGAAGATCTCGCGTGCCACATCGTCGGGTGGACGTCCGTTCGTGTTGTCGCCGTCGGTGACGACCAGCAGGTACTTGCGGAACACCCCGGCGCGGTACAGATCGGGTCGCGCCTGCAGCATCGCCTCGCCGATCGCCGTGCCGCCGCCCGGTCGCCGCACGGTCGCCAGCGCGCGGCGAATCGCGTCGTGATCGTAGTGCTGGATCGGCAGCAGTGTGAACGCGTCGCTCGAAAACGTGTAGAGCCCGATCTTGATGGGGAAGTCCGGACGCTTCGTGACGAACGCGTCCGTCGCGTCGAGCATGGCGTCGAGCGCTTCCTGCGCGACGACGAACTTCGGCCGTGTGTCGCCGGCCGCCCGTTCACGCATCGATCCCGAGGTGTCGACGAGGATCGCTACGGCCGCGCCCAGGCCTTCCTCGACTTCGGCCTGGTAAGTCGCGGGGTCGTCGATCGTCCCGGTCGCGCGCCTGTCGCCGGCGGACCCACGCCCGCGACCGGAATCACACGCAGACAGGCACGCGATCAGGCCGACCAGAGTCAGCGTGAAGAGTGCGTCCCGAGAAGGTGGCCTTCGACTGAATTGTCGAAGCATTCAGCGCACTCTACCTGCCGCGCCTGGTTTACGCAACAACCGCCGCTGAAGCAACGTGGGATGCCGACACGCGGCATGAGCGCATTGAAAAGAGTGTCGGGACTCAGACGCTTCAATTGTTCGAGGGTGATCGGTCCAGGGTCGGAGCGATCAGAGCTGCCACCTCTCGCAGAGACGAAGGCCTTCGCCGAGCCAGTCGTAGGTGTGGTCCGAAGCGGGCGTCCACGCATCCGACCAGCCGAGATTTTGAACCGACAGATGAATCAGGCAGCAGTCGAGGGTCCTGAGGCAGTGCTCGCGCCGCGGCGTGTCGAGCGTGTACCTCGCCAGCTCGCGCACGTACGCGTCGGCCACGTCCGCTCGTTCGTCGTCGGTCCAGCGGCCGGCGAGCAGATACGCAAGGTCCATGAGCGCCGGCCCGAATGAGGCCATCTCCCAGTGGATCGGTCGCACGTCGATCGCGTTTGCGCGGCGGACGATCAAGATGTTCGCCGGATAGAACTCGCCATGGAGGAATGACGTGCGTTCGTACAGAAGGCGGTCGACGACATGCCGATGCGTTGCCGCCAGTCGGCTCAGGTCGGCGCGCGAGCCGTGAAATCGCTCGGCCCGGTGCCTCCACGACTCGTAGAACGCACGGTCGTAGCGCAAGAGATGTACGGCGGCGCAACTGGTCGAGGCCTTCTCGACACTCACGCGTGCGTGCAGGCGCGCGAGCCACCGAGCCGCTTCGCGCCAGGGCCCGAGTCCCTCGCATTCCGACAGACGGATGCCAGCAGTCCGCTCGACCACGACATAGCGGACGCCGGTCGCGTCGACGAACGAGCCGAAGTAGCGGGCGCTGCCGACATCGACGCCCGCGAGAATCGATTCGTACGTCGCTCGCTCGCGCTGGTCGCTCCAGAGGAATGCCGGTTTCGTACGGTGTGCTTCGGACGATTTCGCCTCCCATTGCGCGGCCTTGGCCATGAGTTCAAGCGTGGCGCCGTCGTCGAGGCGAAGGTCGACCTCGTTGACGAAGAAACTCGAGGCGTACAACGACGGACGGCACGACACGTCAGTGATCCGATCGCCGAAGTGCGACTCGAGGACCTGCTCGAGGCTTGTCATGACGACGCTCCCACCTGATCGAGCGGTCGCTCGATTCGCGCCTGCACGGCGCGCTCACCTCACGCGTGCTGCGACTAGCTCAGCCGAATGTCGCCGTTATCGCGTCGACCCTGGGATGTCCTGCACTAGCGTTCGCAGATGCGTGATGCCTCGATGCAGGAGGCGTGTGTTGCGTCGCGACAGAAAGCAATTGACAGGCCACGATGCGATCACACGATCGAGTCGCGTGGAATGAATGACAAGTTTGTCAGCAGGTCAGCGTGATCGATCTCACCCCGTCTGATTGATCGACATCAATCCTGCTGGAACGAGGGCGAAGTTGCATGCCGGAGGATCGATGCTGGTGATGGCGTGGTCGTCGTGTGTCTCAAGCGCATGCAAGGGGTGGAAGGTTTTTCCCGCACACGCACGCGACGCGCGCGGCGCGTGTGCGCCGCATGTGACTTCCTCGCAGGTCGCTCGTCTCTTAATGATCTCGTCAGGCTCGATCAGGTGTATGTGATCGAGAGCATCGAGAAGCCCACCCCTGATTGGCTATTTGCTCTTCGCGTTCTTCGCCTTCCAGCGATCGAGCGCTTCCTGTCCGATGGTGCCGACGTCGTTCGGCAACGTGAAGGTGCCGTCTGCCATCTGCACGAACTTCAGGACGGCGCCTTTGCGGCCGTCCTTGAGTGGACCTCCGATCACCTTGACCTTGTCGCCGCCCTTGTACGTGTCGATGGTGATGCCTCGAGGAACGAGCTGTGCGGCGGCTGCCGCCTCGAACGACCAGTCGGTCTTCGTGCCGTCGGCGTTGGTCACGGTGATGATGAGCCACGAGTGCGGGTTGAGGAGTTGCCACTGTTTGACCACGCCGTCGAGGGCGATCTCGGCCTCGGGTCGCATGTCGAACGTGTTGAACGAATGATGCGCGAACACGGGTGCGGCGACGAGAAGGATGGCCAACGCGATGAAGCCGTTTTTCATGATGTGTCTCCTGGGCCGCCTGAAGGCGGCCCCTACGTACTACCGAAGGCGGCCCCTACGGACGGCGTCTACTTCACGGGCGGACGCGTGACGTCGGTCTGCGGCTTCTTGTATCCCGGCTCGCCCGGAAGGATCGTGGTCGTCCGGCCGTCGTCGCCGCGCACGTCGTTGCTCGTGAGCGCGCAATCCCAGTAGCGAATCCTGACCTCATAGTTCGCCTTCTCGTACGAGGTCGCGACGTTCCACGGCGCGGTCAGGCCGACCCGGTCATACATCGTGGCCTGCACGACGATGCGATCGGGTCTGCCAGCGGTACCTTTGACGCGCTGCCAGACTTCGATGCCTTCGAGTTCAGCGCTGTTGTCGGGATAGCCGCGAAGATAATCAGCGGCGTTCACGCCCATCGTCCAGACCACGAGTTTGTCGCCATCCCAGAAACCGATCGAGTCGCCGAGCCAGGTATGTCCTTCGGGTGTCGCGTGCGGTCGTCCGTCGGTGTACACGCGACGTGTTTCATTCATGAATACCTGCATCAACCACGCTTGAGTGGGGCTGAGCGCGAACTCCTTGTGATACGGCTCGACGAGCCATCTCGGATAGCCGGAGGGCTCGCAGTGCGTGAGGCGGTCGTAGTAGACCTCGCCGAGCTCACGCTCTTCTTTCTGTTTCTGCTCGTATCGCGCGCGGTACTCCGGTGAGAGCGGCGCATTCACGGGATGCTTCATACTCATGTTCGTGATGCCCGACTCCCAGATGCCCGACCAGTCCGGCAGCGTCGTCACCGTGTGCTTTGTCCCGCCCTTGGCGCGATCGAGCAGGAACTTGTAGTGCTCGGCCGCCGATGAAAACTGTCTGGGCGGCGGCGCCACCGGTTCCGATTTCGTCGGTTGCAAACGGGATTGCGCGTTCGCTGATTGCACGCCGCTCGCCATGAATGCGCACAGAATGGTGGCCACGATCGTGATCGCGTTAACGGGTTTCATACAGCCTCCCAGCGCGCGCCTAGAATAACCCACAGGCAGCCCATGGAAGTTGTCGCGGAAATTGTCGCGTTCTTCGCCATCGCCGCCGGCATCTACTGGCTCGTACGTGTGAGTTTGGCGAGGAATCGGTCGTCCGGCGTGCCGTCGGCACCCGCGTCCGTGACACCGTCGCTTCGACTGCAGCAGTTGAACCACACCCTGACCGCGGTCGGTGACAGCAGTGCCCACCCTCGCGACCTGATGGACAACGAGACGTTTCGCGAGGCGGTCGCGATTCTCGAGTCCGATCACGTCACGTTGACGCTCATCATCGACTATGCAGGCGGCGCGAGCTGGCCGCTGTCGGCGGCCGCATGTGCCGCGCTCTGTACGCGCGCCGATCGCGCTGAGGCCGCCGCTTCGGTGCTCACGATCTTCAGGCACCTCAGGCCGTGGCCGATGTTCTACGCGCTGCGCTACTTCGACTCGCTCGATGAGCGTCCTCCAGTCGGTGCAGTCGTCCTCCATTGCCAGGAGTGGTGGGGAGAACATCCGATCATTCCCGGCCTGTTGGTCGAGCATTTCACCACGCGGAGCGAGCGTGGGGACGACCCGACCTTCGGCGATGACCTCGCGCGCGCCACCGCGTCAGATCTCGCGACGACCGAGGCCCTGCTGCAGCGGATCGATCATCCCTCCGCGCAGCAGTTGCTCGAGGCGATCAAGACGTTCCGCCTCACCACGCTCGATCGCGATTTTCTGCTGTCGTTCGGGCGCTTCGTCGAACGAGATCCAGATCGGATGCTGCTCGTCGAGCACGACGGACTGAAAGATCTGCTCGCGCATGCCGAGGTGTGCCTCCAGCAGGAGCCGCCGCGATCGCTCCTCGTGGTTGGCGAACCTCGAACCGGAAAGACCGCCTTCGTCTCGATGCTCGCACTGCGCGCCGAGGCCAGGGGATGGACGCTGTTCGAAGCGGGTGGCACTCACCTTCAAGCCGGGCAGGCGTACATTGGCGAGCTCGAAGAACGGCTGCGCCGTCTCTCGACCGAACTCGCCGCAGAAAAGCGCGTCCTCTGGCACGCACCGGATTTTCTGCAGCTCGCCACCAGCGGTACGCACGGAGGTCAGAGCGCCACGATTCTCGACCAGGTGCTGCCGGCAATTGCGACCGGCCGCATCGTTCTGCTCAGCGAGATCACACCAGCCGGGTTGAACAAGATTCTTCAGAAGCGACCCGCAGTGCGCACCGCGGTGGAGCTGATCCGGCTCAAACAACCGACCGACGCCGAGACGAACCAGCTTGCCGAGCAGGTCGCGGAGCGCCTCGCCAGGCACGTCGAGATCGGCGTGGACCGGCAGGCGATCGAAACCGCCGCGCATCTCGCCCGACACTACATGGGCACGGGCCAGATGCCCGGCGCGCTGCTCGATCTGCTGAAGCTCGCCGCGCAGCGCGCCGTTGCCCACGACGCCTCGCGCCTGGAGCGCAT
Source organism: Vicinamibacterales bacterium (assembly GCA_036407095.1). Lineage (GTDB taxonomy): Bacteria > Acidobacteriota > Vicinamibacteria > Vicinamibacterales > UBA2999 > Gp6-AA40. The sequence continues at coordinate 21,426 of DASWZV010000066.1, forward strand.
CGAGGTCCTGGCGACGATGGCGCAGTTGACCGGGATGCCGCAGCAGGTGCTGGACGATCGCGAGCGCGTGGACCTCAAGGAGCTGCGCGCGTTCTTCAGCGCGCGTGTGATCGGCCAGGACGAAGCGGTCGAAGCGGTCGTCGATCGCATCGCGATGCTCAAGGCCGGGCTCACCGATCCGAGCAAGCCGGTCGCCGTGTTCCTGTTCGCCGGGCCTACGGGTACCGGCAAGACCGAGCTGGCCAAGACGCTGGCGCAGTTCCTCTTTGGCTCCGCCGATCGATTGATTCGGCTCGACATGAGCGAGTTCCAGACCGTCGAGTCGATTCGCAAGATCCTAGGCGAGTCCGAGAGCCAGGAAGATGCAAACGCGCTGACCGACCGTGTCCGCAAGCAGCCGTTCTCAGTGGTGCTCCTGGACGAGTTCGAGAAAGCGCACGCCAATGCGTGGGATCTCTTCCTGCAGGTCTTTGACGATGGCCGTTTGACGGATGCGAGGGGCCACCCCGTGGATTTCCGTCACTGCATCATCATCCTGACGTCGAATCTCGGCAGCACGATCAAGGAGGACTCCGGACCTGGATTTCTTGCCACCGCCGCGGCCACGCTCTCGAAAGAGCACGTCATGAAGGCGATCAATCAAGGCTTCCGTCCGGAGTTCGTGAACCGGCTCGATCGCATCATCGTGTTCAAGCCGCTCAGCCGCGAACACATGCGCAGCATCGTCTCGAAGGAGCTGTCGCAGGTGCTCGAACGCCGTGGTTTGCGGCATCGTGAGTGGGCGGTCGAGTGGGAGGCGTCGGCGCTCGATTTCCTGCTCGACAAGGGGTTCTCGCACGCGATGGGTGCACGTCCGCTGAAGCGTGCAATCGATCAGCATCTGGTCGCGCCGCTTGCGGCGACGCTCGTCGAGCGCCGGTTCCCGGAAGGGGATCAGTTTCTCTTCGTGCGCAGCGACGGCCGCGCGCTGCAGGTGGAATTCGTCGATCCCGATGCTCCGGCGGAGAGTCGGGCACGACTGGAAGCGGAGTCCGCAGCTGCGGCCGCATCGACGATCACGCTCGCACGCATGATGCTCCATCCCACCGGCGCGTCTGACGAACGCGAGGCGTTGGGTGCGGAACTGGAGCGCGTGGAGAGCCGGTTGTCGGACCCGCGATGGGGAGCTGTCAAGCGCGAGCTGGCCTCGCGCATGGAGCGGCCCGACTTCTGGAGCCAACCAGATCGGCCTGCTGTGCTTTCGCGCTTCGAAGTCATGGATCGCGTGAAAGCGGCTGCCGGTACCGCACGCGGTCTCGCCGGTCGTCTCGAACGATCCGCAAGCGCGTCGGGGCGCTATTCACGCGACCTGATCGCGCGTCTCGCGTCGCAGCTGTTTGTGGTCGACCATGGTATCGACGACGTGATGAGCGACGCGCCGGTCGAAGTCGTTCTGGCCGTACAGCCGGCACTCCAGGATCGGCCGACGAATCCGGAGGTCGCGACGCGGTGGTGCGAACGGCTCGTGGCCATGTACCGGAAGTGGGCGGGCCGCCGAGGGATGCACCTCTCCGAAGTCGCCGGTCACGGATCGCTTCCGCTGCTCGTGGTGTCCGGCTTCGGCGCGGCGCGTTTGCTGGACAACGAGATCGGCCTGCACATCCTCGACTACGAGCAGTCGGACGACTCCGGCCGCACGATTGGCCGCGTGACGGTCACGCGGTCTCCTGCCGTCCTTCCCGAGTCGATCACCGAGCGGTACATCGTGCTGTCTGCAGAACTCGAGAAGGCGCCGGCAGCGACTACTATCGTCCGGCGATATCGCCTCGATTCGTCACCGCTCATTCGGGACTTCAAGCAGGGCTGGCGCACCGGCCGGGCTGATCTCGTCTTCGATGGTCATTTCGACGTGATCGGCGAGATGGCGCCCGCCGGCGCCCAAGAACGTCGTCACTGAACACACGTCGCAAAGGACTCCCTGTTCTTCAATTCCTCGCGACGATGTGGGATGCTGTGGGTCGGCGGGGGCCGGAGGTCGACATGTGGAAGACGCGAGCACGCGTTGCACTTTTCGTGACCCTGATTCCCGCGGGTGCGAGCGCCCAAGATGTCAAGACCGTGATCGAAGACGCGTCCCGCGTCATGGGCGTGACCGGCATGACTTCGATCACGTATGCGGGCGCGGCTGCGCAAGGCAACTTCGGCCAGAGTCGCGTCATCTCATTCGGGCTGCAATCGACCTCAATCCGCAACTACACGCGGACCATCGACTTCACGCAAGCGGCGTCGCACACGACCGGTCTGGCCACGCCGCCGGCGCCCCGTGGCGGCGGGCCGCCTCCGCAGAGTACACCGTTCGATCAGGCGATCGCCCCGGGCAGTCCATGGGTGCAGCAGTACAGCATCTGGGTCACCCCGTGGGGATTTCTGAAGGGCGCTGCCGCGAGCAACAACGCCACCCTGCGCTCGAAGAAGATCGACGACGTCGCTTACAAGATGGTGACGTGGAGCCCGACTCAGAAGGCGCCGTCGGGACAGGCATACAAGGTCATCGGGTACATCGGTCCGCTCAACACCGTCGATCGAGTCGAGACGTGGGTCGAGCATCCGATCTTCGGCGATATGCACGTGGAGATCGTCTACACGAACTATCAGGACTTCAACGGGATCAAAGCGCCGGGGATGATGAGGCAGAGGCAGGTCGGCATGGAGACGTTCGTCCAGCAGATTGCGTCGGCCAGCGCGAACCCTGGCAACCTCGCTCAATTGCTGGCGCCAGCGCCCGCGGCTGCGGGGCGGAGTGCAGGCGCGGGTCCTGCAGCGCCCGGGACCGCTGCTTCAGAAAAGCTTGCTGACGGGGTGTATCGCATCACGGGCGGTTACGTGTCTCTTGCCGTCGAGTTCAAAGACTACGTTGTCGTTCTCGAAGGGGGACAGAACGAGGCCCGCGGCCTCGCCGTGATTGCGGAAACCAAGCGTCTGTTTCCCTCCAAGCGCATCAAGTACGTCGTCAACACGCATCCGCACTTCGATCATGCCGGCGGGCTGCCGCCCTTCGTCGCCGAAGGGATCACCATCCTCGAGGACGACAACAGCAAGTTCTTCATGGAGGCGTCGCTCGGTTCGCCGCGGACGCTCGTCGGCGATGCCCTGGCGAAGTCGAAGAAGAAACCGAAGGTCGAGAGCGTGATCGACAAGATGGTCCTGCAGGATGAGATGCGCACGCTGGAACTCCATCATGTGAAGGATCTCGAGCACAGCGACGCGATGCTGATCGCCTATCTTCCGAAGGAGAAGATCCTCTTCACGGCCGATTTCAACATCCCGGCGCCGGGGCAGCCGGTCAGCCCATCGATTCCAACGCTCATCGCGAATATCGAGCGGCTGCACCTGGATTTCGATCGCTACGTGACGGTGCACGCCCCCAATCCGGATCGACCGCTGACCCGTGCCGATCTGATGGCTCTTGTAAAGGGGACGAACTAGAGCCGAAAGCCTGGAGCCGAAAGCCTATAATGTCGCTACGCCATGCGGGGTGGGCATGGAGGTCGGCATGCGCACACAGCGGAACCGTGCGGTCACACGCGGCGCGTCGTGGTCGGTCGTCGCCTTGAGCGCGGCGCTGATCCTGTCGGCCCGCCTGCAGGGTCACCATTCGTTCGCGGACTACTACCTCGAAAAAGACACGATCGAAATCGAGGGCGAGATCGTCGAGTTCCAGTACAAGAACCCACACTCGTGGATCCACGTGCAGGGACGCGACAACTTCGGCCGGGAAGGGATCTACTCCGCGGAGTGGGCGAGCGTGTCGCGGCTCGATCGCGACGGCATCACCAAGGACTTCTTCAAGATAGGCGATCGCGTGCGCATCTGGGCCTCACCCAATCGCAACCCGAACGACAACCGCATCCGCCTGAAGAAGATCGAACGCCGCTCGGATCACTGGAAGTGGGGCGGGGATCGGATCGAAACCCGATAAGGGCGTCATTCCCGATCTTTTTCGGCCGGCTCCGATTGCGCCAACCAGGTTGACGTCTGACACCGACCAGCACCCGACCGGCTGACGCATTCCTCCGCGCCGCGATCCGCTCGCCGGCCAACGGGCTCTCCGGCGCGTGCTTGACAGAGTCTCGCTGCTCCCCCGTCGCAAGGGACTTACGGTATTGCTCCTCCCTCCGCAGCTCGCGTCGCCTGCGAGTCCGTTGGCGACTGTCGCGTACGCGGCTCGCTCCACGCGGCACTCCGGAATGCATCAGCCAGTCGGGTGCTGCTGACTCGTGACTGTCTCCCAAGACAGTTGGGCCAGCCAGGTTGATGCATCCTGGAGCGCGGCGTGGAGCGAGCCGCGTGCGCGATAGTCGCCAATGGCGTCGCAGGCGTAGCGAGCGGCGGAGGGAGGAGCAACAGCGGCAGACCCTTGCGACGGGGGAGCCGCGAGGGAGCGTGAGACAGACGCCGGAGATGCCGTTGGCCGGGAGCGGATCGCCGCGCGGAAGGATGCGTCGACCTGGTTGGCGCAATCGGAGTCGATCGATGAATGCAATCGGAATCGATCGATGAAATCAGGGGCGCGCGACGGCGGCCGCCTCTGAATCAAAGGCCTTAGTCGCCTGTCACCATCGTTTCTACTAACCCCATCGTAAGACTTCGAGCCTCACGCGTGTGCGGCCCACAGCGGTGAGGCCAAGGTTGCGCGCGGCGCCTGACGACAGTTCGATCAGCACGCCTTCGGCCTGAACGTTCTTGGCCGGACCGCGATCGACCACCCGCACGATCACGGCGCGACCGTTGGCGAGGTTCGTGACGCGCACGAGCGTGCCGAACGCGTAGCTTGGGTGGGCGGCCACCAACGAGCCCTTGTCGACCGTTGCACCGCTGGCCGTGAGTCTGCTCTCGAAGGCAGGTCCTGAGTACGACGCGAGCCCGTCCTGGGTTTCGAGAACGTTCCCCCTCGACGCCGGCTTTGTCGTGGACGGCGGCGCAGGCGACTCAGCTTCCGGCGCGGGTTGTGTGGAAATTGGGGTTGGGGTGGTCGGCGTTTTCCGAGCGGCGCATGCCGGCACCAGGAGGACCGGGACGAGCATGAGTGCGGCGCGACGAAGTCGCGTGTGACGAATCATGCGCGACATTGTCGCTTCGATCTTCGTCTGAGTCGAGCGCTATATGGCTAAGGCGGCGGGTCACTTCGTCCAAAGCTGCCTCAATTTGCACCCGCCGTCAGACGTTGAAGGTACTGACGCATCCGCTGGAACTGGTAGCCAAGCTCCACTTTCAGCCGGTCTCGTGTCAATCCCGAGTCTCGCAGGCGAATGAGATCGTCCGGGGACGCGTTGTTGAAGCCGAGCGTCTTGAGCTCGCGGATGTACGTCGGGTCGACGCCGTGGTCGCGCAGGCGAATCAACTCGTCGAGCGTCAAGCCCTGGTATCCGAGTTCGATCAGCTCCTTGATGTATGGCCCATCGACGCCGTGGTCGCGCGCGTTGATGAGACTGGCGAGGGTGGTCTGGTATCCGAATTCGCGAAGCTGGCGGATGTACTCTGCGTCGACGCCGTGGTCGCGGGTGCGAACGAGTTCGTCCAGCGGAAGCTGCGCGTATCCGAACGACGAAAGCTGCCTGACGTAGGTCGCGTCGATACCGTGATCGCGTGTCTTGATGAGATCCTCCATCGTGCCCTGTTGGTACCCGAGCTCGCGCATCTCGCGTATGTACTGGGAGTCGATGCCATGATCCCTGGCACGAATCGCCGCCTCGACTGATTCGAGGTCGTACCCCAGCGCCTTCACCTCACCGACGAACGCCGCGTCGACGCCGTGGTCCCGCGTGCGAACGAGATCATCGTTACTGAGGCCGGTGAATCCAACGGCTCTCAGCTCGCGTACGTAGTCTGGCGACACCCCGTGATCGACTTGCGTGATGAGCGCCTCGACCTGCCCCACGTGATATCCAAGCTGACCCATCTCTCGAAGATGCGTCAGGTTCACGCCATGTTCTGCAGCGCGCACGAGCAAAGCGAGGTCGGGTCGCGCATATCGCTGCGCCGAGAGCTCGGCGATGAAGGCCAGGCCGACGTCACTGCGGGCAAGCAGATACTGATCGAGCCTGGTCGGGCGCGCGAAGCCGCGTTTCTCGAGCTCGGACGGGAAGGAATCGCTCGGCGTGAACGTGAACGTCCCCGCGCCGACGAAGGACTGATCCGTGGTGCGCCGAAGCAGTCCCTCGAGCGTGAACGCACCCGCATCTCTCGTGAGCGTCGTGCGCACCTGCCCGTCACTACCCGAGGAGGGGAGGACAGCCTCTACCTGCTTCGCGTCCGCGCGAAAGCTGTGCGAGGATCCGCGGCCTTCGCTGATCCGTACCTGCACGATCCCGTTCTCGGCCGACCAAATCTCCCAGGTGCCAGGCTTGCCTTCAGCGATGGCTTGCGCGGCGGGGTCGACGTGTCGTGGCTCAGCCGCCGACGTGTGGGACGTTTGCCGGTCCGCCGGCGGTTCAGGCGACTGTGCCTTCAGCGGTGAGAGGGTCGCGCGTGTTGCAGCAAGGAGTGCGAGGACGCCGATCGCGACGATCGCACTGACCACTCGAGTGCGAACCGTCGGCGTACGCCGGCTCCGCGCGGCGTCGACGAGCGCACGCAGCCTGCCTTCGATCTCGCTCGGTCGCGCCATGCTCACGGCCAGAGCAGAGGCCCGATCGCCGACGCATGCGTACGCGATCTCCAGCAGGTGATCCGCGTAATCGCTGGCGCGGGTCCCCGCCGCGATCACGCGGTCGTCGCAGGCGAGCTCGCGTTCGTGGCGAAGCTGTTGTGACGCCCACCACACGACGGGATGAATCCAATACACGGCACATGCGACGGCAGCTGCGGTCTGCGTCGCACAGTCGCGACGGACGATGTGCGCGAGCTCATGGAGGAGCACAGCTCGTCGTCGGTCCTCATCCCACGTGTCGGCGATGGCGGGTAATAGAATCGCCGGCGTCCGCGATCCGAACGCCATCGGCACGATCTCGTGACGGCTTCGCAACAGACGCACGGGCCCGCTGACGTTCAAACGCCCGGCGCTGTGCTCGAGCAGCTCGAGCCATGCGGGGTCGCGTACGACCTCCGACGCGCGCGCGAGGCGCGTGATCGCACGGTGCTGAAAGCCGAGGCGCGCGAGCAGCAAGACCACGCCGATGACGTACGCCGCGACCAGACCAACGGCCCCCCATACGACCACGTGATCGTTGGATGCATCAATTTCCCGCGCCCGCGTCGAGGGCGCCGGATCACTCGGATACCGGGGTGACGCCGGCACGATTGCCCGATTTACGGTAGTGGTGTCGAGTGCTCGGGGTGCGCTTCGGGAGATCGCCAAAGGCGCGACCGGAACCTTCACGTCCCATCGCGGCAGCCCCGCAAGGAAGAGTGGGAGCGCGAGCAGTGCTGCGATCGCGGACGTCCAGACGAGGTGTCGCAGGGCGGCCGACCCGCGTCGGCGCAGGCACAGATTGATCGCCGCGGCCAACCCGATCAGCAGGGAGCTCTTGAGCAAGGCTTCGATGAACAGAGCGCTCATGGCTTCTCTCCGTGTTCACGAACGCGTTTCAACATGGCGGACAGCCGCCGATACTCCTCGTCGGAGAGCGGCTTGTTCGACAGATCCAGCAGAGCGGCCATCGCAGAGCCGGGCGAGTCGTTGAAGAACGTACGGACCAGCTGCTTCAGTGCGGATCGGCTCGCATCTTCGGGCGCCACGGCAGGGAAGTACATGTACCGCGGACCGTCGTACTCCCGGCGCAGCAGCCCGCGCTCGATCATGATCTCGAGCAGCTTGCGCACGCTCGAGGGCGAGGGCGGCTCGGGCAGTTCGGCACGGATGTCTTCGATCGCCGCCCGCTGCCGTCGATGCAGGATCTCCATGATCTGGCTTTCGCGCCGGGTCAGGTGAATCGTTCTGGTCGAGTTGGTGGCCATGTCCTACTGGGGGCCTGTCCTCGTGGGTCGGCCGCGCTCCAGGCATGGGCGAATTTTTTCGCCATTGGCGAATCTATTCGCCCCTGCTCGTTCCTGTCAAGCGGAAAGCAGCGGGAGGATGTATTCGGTCAGGAGCCGGTCGGTCAGTGCGTGCGCGTCCTGCACCCGATAGTTGGTGGTCGTGATCACCACGACTGCGTCGAGATCCGGGAAGAGGTGCACACGATTTCCGCCCGCACCGCTCATGTAGACGCTTCGATAGGTTGCACCATTCGAAGTGAACGGTTTGATCCACCAGAGATAGCCGTAGTCGGTGCGGTCATCCACGCTCACGTGAGGCGCAAGGGAGGCCTGCACCCATGATCTCGCGAGCACCTGCATCTGTCCGATGCGGCCGCCATCGAGGTACAAGCGGCCGAGCGTCGCGAGATCACGCGTGGTCAGCTGAAGCCCGCCTCCGGTCATGGCCGTTCCAGTCGGCGTGAACTGCCATTGCGCGTCGTCGATCTTCAGCGGCCCGAACAGACGGCTTGCTGCAAACGCCGGCACCGGAGTCTTCGCCGCCCGCTCGAGCATGGCGCCGAGTGCGACCACGCCCGCGGTGCAGTAACTGAAGCTGCGTCCGTGTGGCGCGTGACTGGGCGGTTGCACCCACGACGGGAATCCACGGATTGGAAGATCGAGGAAGAACTTGGGCCAGTCCTCGACGAGGTACATGCGCTCCTCGTTGCCCGCAGAGAACGCGTTTTGGTCGTCGCACTCGAGGAGTGAGCTCATCGTCAATAGATCCTCGATGGTGATGCGCCCTTTCCTCGGATCGGGATGCATGAGCGGCGCCTTGTCGGCGAAGAAGGGCATGACCTGCGCTTCGACGCCTTCGAGAAGACCACCCTCGATGGCCAGGCCCACGAGAGCCCCGGTGACCGTCTTGGTGGTCGACCGCGTGTTGTGCAGCGTCGCCATCGTCGCCCCGCCGAAGTAGCCCTCGTACAGGAAGCGCCCGTGTTGAAGTACGGCCACGCTCGTGATCTGCCTGAATTCCCCCGACCGAACAGCCGCGTCAAGTCGCCGTACGATCTCCGGCGTCGGCGTGACCTGCGCGTCCACGAGTCGCCATGCGCTCAGGATGAACAGCGATGCCAGCGACACGACGCAGCGCGCGACCTCGACGGTTGGTCTCGACATGCTGCTTAGACGGTCGGGTGACGGATTCGTTGACACGATCCTGCATGCCGGCGTTCTCCTTTCGTACACGCCGTTCGAGGCGCGGCGACGCCGTCACGTGCATCTGGCAGGGCAGAAGGCTTGCACATCGCGCGCGCATCAGCAGGCGCCGCGACTCAGCCGCACACGCGGCACAGCTACATCTGTCGGCGCAGCCATGAAAGAAAAGGGCGTGGCTATGAAAGTGAAGGATCTGCAGACCTCTAACGTTCACGCGTGCAGCCCGGACACCAACCTGGCGGCAGCCGCCCAGATCATGTGGGATTGCGACTGTGGAGCGGTTCCGGTCGTCAGTGAAGACCGGACGCTCCTTGGAATGATCACCGATCGAGACATCTGCATCGCGACGACGACCCGATCGGTCGCGCCGGCCGACATCCAGGTTCGCCACGTGATGTCCACCGGCAACGTGTATTCGTGCCGTCCCGAAGACGACGCCCGTACCGCCCTCGCCACGATGGGAACGCATCGTGTCCGCCGGCTACCGGTCGTTGACCGGGAGAACAAACTGGTGGGGATTCTCTCAATCAACGATCTCGCGCGACACGCCGAGCATCGTGCTGGAGCTGGGGTGCCTGGTGACGAATTCATCGAGGCTTTCCAGTCGATCAGCAACCCCACCCACGCACACGCGCACGCATGATGCGCGAGCGCAGCCACCAGCCCGCACAGTGCGCCTACGTTCGCAGCGCTTCGGACGGGCTGGTTGCTGAGGCGCGCCTCAGCGGAATGTAGCTCGCGACCAGCGCCAGCATCAGCACGCCGCCGCTCGCGATGAGATAGGTGATCAGATCGCGCGAGCTGGTCCGATACGGTGTCCCGAACAGCAGTGGCGCCGCCATCAGCGCGCCGCACGCGCCGGACGCGATACCGATCAGCACCGGCCGCAGCTCCTGGCGCATCATCGCGGCGATCAGATCGCGCCGCTTGGCGCCGAGCGCGGCCCGTAACGCCAGCTCACGCACCCGCGTGCGTGCCGAGAACGCCGCAACGGCGTAGATCCCGATCGCGCAGAGCACGACCGCCATCTGTCCGAACATCTCGAGCAGACGGACGTTGACCCGCCGCGGCGCAAGCGACGATGCCCAGACCGTCTCGAGCGTCCGTCCGGTCGACGCAGCCACTCCCGGATCAACCTGATGAACAGATTGCCGAATCTGTTCGGACAGACGCGAGGGCTCGACCGGGCCACGTACCACCCAATACATCCGGGCGGCGAGCAGCGATGCCTGCGATGCGGGCATCTGAAGCACGGGAACGTAGAGATCGGCCGTGGACGCCGCGTCCAATGAGAAGTGCTTCACGTCGCTGACGACGCCCACGACCGCCATCGGTGCCGACGCTCTGGCCTGCACGATTTGAACGAACCGGCCCACGGCGCGCTGCCCGGGCCAGTGCCTGTCCGCAAACGTGCGGCTCACGATGGCGACCGGCTGTCCTTCCATCCGATCGCGATCGGTGAACGTGCGGCCGTCGAGGACAGCGATGCCGGCCGCGTCGAAGTACTCGGGACTCGCCACCCGGAAGTGCGCCTGCGGCACTTCGTCAGGCGGCGGCGTCGGCCGGTCCGGGAACGCCACGTCCATCGTCGACAGGAGGCCGCTCAATGGCAGCAGCGAGATTGCGCCCGCCCGGTCGACGCCAGGACGTGCGCGGAGACGCTCTCGAAGCGCGTCAACGAATCGCGCGAGTGCATCGCGAGTGGCGTACGTCGTCGGAGGCAGTGAGAGCTGGACCGACACGGCAGCGTCGGGTGTGAAGCCTGGCGCGACCTGCTCGAGTCGCGCGAGGCCCTTCGCGGCGATCCCCATGCCGATCAGCAGCACTGTCGCCGCTCCTACCTGCACGGCGACGAACGTTCGTCTGACCCTCGCCTGTCGACGCACAGCCGTGATGGACCTGGTGATGCCGTGCAGCGCGTGTGCGGTGTCGCGCGCGACCACACCCGCGGGAAGGACGCCGCATGCGATCGCCGTGATGACCGAGATGAACACCGCAAACGCGAGCACGTCTCCGTTGAACCCGACATCCGACATCTGTGGAAAGTCCGTGGGCCCCCACACGCGCCACACCATGAAGCCGAGCGCCGCCAGGCCGGTGCCGACAACGCCGCCACTTGCGGCGAGCACTGTTGCCTCTCCGAGCAGTTGGCGCCCGAGGCGGCCGCGCGAGGCGCCAAGGGCGAGGCGCATGGCGAACTCGGTCTGCCGGCCGGTCGCACGCACGAGCAGAAGGTTCGCGAGATTGCCGCAGCCGGTCATCAGGAGAATGCCGACGGACGCGAACAGGGTCCAGAGGATGGTGCGGTAGTCGCGCACGATCTCCTCGTGGAGCGTGTAGAGGCTGATTCCGATCTTGCGGGCGTTCTCGTCGGGGTAGGCACGCTGGAGCCGACGCGCGATCGCGTCCAGATCGCCCTTCGCCTGCGCGAGCGTGACACCCGGCGCCAGTCGCGCGATGACGCGCAGGAAGTTCGCGCCGCGCTCCGATCGACGTGGGTCGCCTGCGGTGACGAGCGGGACCGCGAGCGCCGCGTCACGGAAGGGAAAGAGAAAGCGCGGAGGCAGCACGCCGACGACGGTATAGCGGGCGCCGTTGAGGGTGATGTCGCGACCCAGGATGCCGGCGCGACCGCCGAATCGTGTGATCCATAACGCATGCGTGAGCACCACGACCCGCGCGTCGCGTGCTTCATCTTCGGGGCCGAGCGTTCGGCCGAGTGATGGACGCACGCCGAGCAGCGAGAAGAACGCGCCCGACACGCGCGCCCCTTCGAGCCGTTCGGGCGGCCCGATGCCAGTGAGATTCGCGGTCCAGTTCGTGAACGGCGCGAGGCCTGCCAGCGTCGTCGCCTCGCGGCGGTAATCATCGAGATCAGGAAGGGAAAGCGGCGCGCGGTCGCGCTCGGTGCGCGTGTTGTACATCCAGACCAGGCGGTCGGGATCGCCAACCGGCAGGTCGCGAAGGAGCGCGGCCTCGACCAGTCCGAACATCAGCGTCGCGGCGCCGATGCCGGTCGCAAGGACGATGACGGCGACGGCGGCGAATGCGGGAGCTCGCCGCGTCAGCCGGAGCGCGTGACGGATACCGAGCAGGACTTCTGACATGTAACAATTGTTACATCATTATGTTCTCCTGTTACTAGGCTGGCGACCGGCTCGGCCGGAGCTCATCCGGCTCGCCTCGAACGAGAGATACAACGCCTCGAACATCGCCATGCCCCGTGCCAGCAGGTCGTCGTCATCGCGATGGGCGCGCTGCAGCCCATCGACGAGGGCACCAAGCGCGGGCGTCTCGGGGGCGCCGTATCGACCGTCCTTCAGATCGAGGTCGTGGACGACTTCAGCGAGCCGCGTCAGCGTCGGCGTCTCCAGGCCGAACGTCGAGCACAACGTTTCGAAGGTGCATCGGTCCCCGTGATGGCTCAACTCGACGCCAAACATGTCGAACAGGATCGCGCCCGCGGGCACCCGCTTCCGATCGTCGGCAAACGCGAACCGTGCCTGTGGATCGATGAAGCGTCGAATCAGCCAGGACGACGCCATGCGGTCGACGCCCGGTCGCGGGCGAGTCACCCAGGTTCGCCCGCGGTAGGTTCGCCGATCACGTGGAGACACACTCGTCGCCGCTCGACCGGCGGCGTCGAGCGGCGGCTCTTCGAGCTGTTGCAGGAGCGCGTCGACCCGCTCGCGTCCGGGGCTGCCGAAAAAATCGATCCGCTCGATCGCGGCCAGCTGCTGACGGAACGAGTCGATGCCCCTGGTTCTCCCGGGTGCCGCCGACCTGGAGGACTTCGAGCGATGCTTCAGCGCGCGCTCGACATCGCCGGCGAGCGCGTCGTAGGCCTTCTGACGCGCGCGCTTGAACGTGTCGACGAGCTCGACGTCCGTCCAGTTGTCGATGGACGCCGCGGAGAAAACGGTGGCCTCGCCTCCTGCCGATGTGATTTCCGCTTTCAGCCACTCGAAGTCTTCGCGGGTCGTGGCGGTGTCCGGCAGGACGTAGACCGCCTGCTTCACGGGGAGCGCACCGATCTGCTGCAGGCGCCGCCAGGTGCGGACACGCAGATTGGACGGATGAGGGGGAAGTTGATGAACGAGGAGCAGCCAGCGCTGTGAACGCTGCGCGGTCGATCGCGGATGTGCGGAGGCGCGGGTCGTGCGCCGGGACACGCGGGATGAGACGGTACGACGAGACACGGAGAATCCGGCTGGCGCCTTTGCGTTCCGCGCGTCCACGTCGCGCGTCGTGCGTCGGCGGACAGGTCGGCGGGGCGGAACGCCCGACGCTATTGAGCGGGGCCGGTGTCGAACGACGATCCCGCGAACACGCGACGCCCGTCGGCCAGCGTCACGGTGCGCGCGTTGGCGACGTGCGGATTCGTCTTCGAGTGGAAGCCGCTCACTGTCACCTTGTGTCCGGCCTTGAGCGAATTGCGCGTCCAGCCCTGCCGCATCAGGCCGTTGGGCGGGCCCAGCTCGAAGTCCCAGCTGACGACCTTGCCGTCCTTGTCGATCTCGTCGACGTAGAGACGCGCGTGCGGGTTGGTCCATTCGAGCTTGGTCACCGTGCCCGACACTGTGAGCGGTCTGTTCGAATCGAACTCGGCCGCGAACGAATGGTGCGCGGCAACCGGAACCGCCGCTGCGATGAGTGCAACCGCGGCGAACACAGCCAGTGAGGTGACCTTCATCGATTCGCTCCTTGCCTGGTCGAGCATAATACGCTCCCAGGAGGCAGACATGAAAGCCGTCATCAGGTTGGTGGGCGTGCTGGCGATCGCCGCCGGGCTCTCGACATCGACGTCGGCGCAGTGGCCGAAACACGCGTCGAAGAACGTGCCGAAGTCGTCGAGCGGCGAACCGAATCTCAACGCGCCCGCACCGCGAACCGCTGATGGCAAGCCCGACCTCTCCGGACTGTGGCGCGGAGCCGGAGGACTCGGTCGACAGGGCGCCCCCGCGCCGCCGCCGCCGAGCGGACCGCCGGTCGCCGGCTTTCGCGACGTTGCGGCAAACATCAAGGAGGGCCTCCCGTTCACGCCGTGGGCGCAGGGCGTCCTGAAGGAACGGGTAGCGGGCAACAGCAAGGACAATCCGGAAGCACATTGCCTCCCGATGGGCATCATGCAGTTCCACACGCAGGGCGCACCGCGCAAGTTCATTCAGACGTCAGACCTCCTCGTCATCCTGTACGAGGCGAGTTCCGGCATCAGGCAGATCTTCACCGACGGCCGCGCGCTGCCGACCGTGAATGACGATCTGCAGCCGTGGTACTACGGCTATTCCGTGGGCCGATGGGACGGCGACACGCTCGTGGTCGAGAGCACCGGCTTTCGGGAGGATGGATGGCTCGACATCATCGGTACGCCGATGACCGACGCCGCAAAGATCACCGAGCGCATTCGTCGCCCGGCGTTCGGCAAGATGGAGATCGATATCACGGTCGACGACAAGAAGGCGTACACGAAGCCGTGGACCGTCCGCGTCAACCAGGAACTGATGCTCGATCAGGAGTTGATCGAGTTCATCTGCGAAGAGAATCAGCGGTTCGGTAAGCAGTAGCCGATGTCTTTCGACGGCTCCGATTGCGTCAACCAGGTTGACGCATCCTTCCTGCGCGGCGGGGACCCGGTGTTGGCCGGCGAGCGGATCGCGGCGCGGAGGAATGCGTCAGCCAGTCGGGTGCTGGTTGCCGTCACAGGCGGCAGCCGCTCGTCATCGCTGATCTCCTTGCGCTCGACTCCGATTGCGCCAACCAGGTTGACGCGTCCTTCCGCGCGGCGATCCGCTCGCCGGCCAACCACATCTCCGGCGTCTGCCTCACGATCTCTCGCCGCTCCTTCGTCGCAAGGGGCTCACGCTGTTGGCTCCTCACCCGCGGCTCGCAGCGCCTACGATGCGGTTGGCGGCATTCCTGCGCGGCTCGCTCCACGCCGCGCTCCAGGATGCATCAACCTGGCTGGCGCAACAGCCTCGAATGAAAAGGTAGCGTCACGAGTCAGCAGCACCTGACTGGCTGATGCGTTCCGGAGTGCCGCGTGGAGCGAGCCGCGTACGCGAGAGTCGCCAACGGACTCGCAGGCGAGGCGAGCGGCGGCGGAGGAGATACCGTGTTGTTCGTCAAGGGTGGGCGCAGGTCGCTTTGTATGCTTTTCCTGACTTGAGTACACCGTACGCGAGATGAATGAGTTTCCGCATCGCGGCACCGATGATAACCATCGGCGGTTTGCCGGCGGCGTGCAGGCGTGCGCGCACCGCACGGATGGTGGGATTCCAGCGGAGCGCCGTCACCGCGGGGAAATAGAGCGCCTTGCGGAGCCGCGCTGGGCCAATCTTCGAGAGCCGACTGCGAGCGCGCAACGTGCCCGACTCGACGAGGCGCGGGACGAGTCCGGCAAACGCGGCCGCCTGGCGCGCGCTCGCATAGCGCTTATCAAAGAGCTCGGCGATCAGCACGGCGGCGGTCGCCTCGCCAATCCCGGGGATCGTGGTCAGCAGATCACGTTGCGCGCGCAGCCCTGGATGCCGATCGAGCTGGTGGCGAATCAGCTGCTGGACGTGCGCGATCTGGCCGTCGAGATTGGCGAGCACCGCTTCGATCGACGCACGGACGTCGTCGACCGTGACGCCGGCGGCGAGCCGATTGGCTTCCTGGGTGCGCATGCCCTGCAAGGCGTCGAGGCGTCGAACGAGCGCTTGCAGTTGACGAACCTCGAGCGCCGGCGGCACCCACGCGGCCGGCTGCTGCGTCGCGATAAACCGGGCGATCAGCGCAGCGTCGATGCGATCGGTCTTGCTGCGCGCGAGCTGCGTGCGCGCGTCGGCATGGATGATCGCCGGATTGATCAGGCTGATGATGTGTCCGGCGTCGTGAAGCCACGTTGCCAGCGCCTCCCCATACGTGCCCGTCGCTTCGAGACCCGCATGGACGTGCGTGACCCCGTGGCGTTGCAGCCACGCCGCCAAGTCCGCAAACCCCGGCGGGGTATTGGCGCAGGTCTTATGGCGAAGCGTGCCGGTGGGCGTGATCACGACGCAGGCACATTTCGCTTTCGAAATGTCAATCCCGAGGACTGCAGTCACGGGGCGCTCCTTTCGGTGGCGTCGTGTGCGATCAGCCTTGTGCATCCAAGCTGTGCTCGTCATGAGCCGCTTCCGATACCGTTCGATCGGACGCCACACGGTGAGCGTCGCGGCGCTGATCTCCTCAACAGGCTCGATGGCCTTGGCAACAGCCCAGCGACACGACGCTCCTACTCAGGCGTCCCCGAGTAGACCGCCCGACCGAAGTGCAGTCAAGCGGTGAACGCAACATACAAGCAACAGCGTGAGTCGCTTGCGACGGGGGAGCCGCGAATGTCCGGAAGGCGCGCCGGAGAGCCCGCTTCCACCCCACCGCGCAAGCGTGCGCGGCGGGGGCCCCGGTGTTGGCCGGCGAGCGGATCGCGGCACGCAGGAATGCGTCAGTCAGTCGGGTGCTGGTCGGTGTCAGAGGCGCCGACGTTCTTTCTCAAGATCGCGCCGGCGGTGATCGCCAGCATCAACGCGATCACCAGCTCGTAACCGAGTTGCTTCACCGCCAGCGCGCCGGGCCAAGGTTGCTGCGCGTACCACAGCAGGAACATCGGACCGGGCCCGATCAGATACGAGACCACACCGAGCGTCAGCGCGCGTGAGACCCAGCGCTCGGCGTCAGCGCGAGCGACGACGAAAAGCCAGATCAGTCCAACCGTGAACGACAGGTGGACGACGGGCAGAAAGACGAACTGCCAGGCTGGGTTCGGATCGCTGGTGTTGGCGCGCAGCAGGGTGCCCTCGAACGGTTCATAGTCCGCGGCGAGCAGGAAGCCGTGGACGACCACCGCGCAGACCTGCGAGAGCACGAATACCGCCAACCCTGCCAGCGCGACGCGCGACCTTCGAACCGGGTTCGTGTCGAGGGCGGAACGACCGGCGTTTGCTGTCATCGTCATCGTGACGGCACCTCCGCCGCCACTTGTACTTAGGACGACGGCGACCGACAAGCGGGTGTCGTAACCACCGTAGTGATAAAGACTACAGCTTGCGCCGATGCCGTCGCGCCTGATGAAGCACCGAGGCGGAGACGACCAGTCGGAGGTGACCCGAGTGGTCGTTCTCGTCGGGCCGGCGCGGCGCTACCAGCCAGGCCACGACGACACTCACCAGATACATGGCGATCATCGGAGCTGCCACGATCGTCTGGTTCCACCAGTCGGGCGACGAAGTCAGGACTGCGGCGGCAGTAAAGATGATCAGTACCGCGTAGTGGGTGTTTCTGAGAAGGAACCGCGCAGTGACCAGTCCAAGCCTCGCCAGGAAGAAGACGAGGGTGGGGATCTGGAATACCGCAACCATCGCGAGGAGCAGGCTCTTGTACAAACCAAACGTGTCCTCGAGGCGAGGCGTGTAGTCCGTGAAGCGTGAATTGAATCGTGCGAAGAACTCGATCGTCGATGGATAGAGCAGATAGTGGGTGAACAGCGCGCCGGCGACCGTGCCGGCGACGGCCATGAGCAGCAGTGGAATCGCGAGCCGCTTCTCGCGCGAATACAGACCGGGCGCCACGAAACGCCAGATCTGATAGGTGATGAACGGTGCGGCGATCACGACGCCACCGATCAACGCGAGGTCGAAGAAGAACGCGATCCCCTCGCCAGGCCGTGTCGTGATCAGGCGGGTTCCGGCGGGCAGCGCGCCAAGGGTCGGGCCGAGCACGAACGCCGCGATGCGATCGACGAAGAAGAAGGCGATGCCCATCCCCGCCGCGAGCGCGATCAACGCCCGAATCAGTCGGCGACGCAGTTCCTCGAGATGGTCGAGAAACCCCATCGTGCCCTCAGCGTCGGAGCGTCGATCGTCGAGGAACGGCCGGCGCGTGTGTCGTGCAGTCATGGTGCCGATTGTAGTCCCGGGCTATCGACGTTTGTAGCGCAAGGTGACGACGGTCTCCTGGTCGACGACGAGCGGCTTGACGAACTGGTGTGACGTGCCAGCGCGCGGGACGTCGATGCGAATTGGGAGCACGCCCGACGTGCGGCGCTGCAGGTTGATCACGTTCTGCGAGGGCGGCACGGTCTGGGGCTCGCGGTCCACTCGATCGACTCGATCGACTTCGTTGCCCAACGTGACGGTTCTGGCCGTCGAGCGCACGTCCACTGGCGGTGTTTCGGCATTGACGGTCACTGTTTCCGAGAGGCTGCCGACGCGCATCGTCAGATCCTCCTGATGCACCCTCCCGTCGAATGAGAACGATTTGCTGATGCTGGCGAAACCCGCTAGGAACGCCGTGAGATGAATGTCGCCTGGGACGATGCCGAGGAACACGAACTCGCCTTTGCTGTCGGTGAGCCCCGCGCGTGCCTTCTCGATGAAGCTGGGTGAACTCAGCTCAACGGTGACGCTGGGCAATGCAGCGCCGCTCGTATCGTGGATGCGCCCGCGTACGAGACCGGCCGTTACGCCAGTGGGATCGGCGTTGGCTACCGGAATCTTCGGCGTGGTCTCCACTCGGACGGACGATGTGTCGTTCGTCGTCTGGTAACCGGTGAGGCCGTCCGTGATCTTCGACACGTCGATGGCATTGCCATCAATCGGACGCACCGAGTAGCGCTCCGGAACGAAGACCTCCCACTGCACGATGCCGACCGGCATGTCCATCCGCGGCAGCGTCATTTGCTGCTCGCCTTTCTTGCCGAACGGCGTGCCCGCGTGCAGATAGACGAACGACACCTGGTACTTGCCGTTCGGGCGGAAGCCGGGGCGAAGCAACGGGACGCGAATGCCGTCGGTGCCGAGCACCGGCTTGGCCGTTTCGCCCGCCACGTCGACCGACACCATCGTGGCTCCCGCGGGCAGCATCACTCGCAGAAATGGCTGCGCGCGATTCTGGATACGCAGTGCGACCTCGGTGAGCGCGCGTCCTTCGCTGGTGAACAGCGTGGTGGCGACCGCGCGATCGGCCACTGCGGCGAGGACGCCGGCATCGGCAAAGCGCTTCACCTCGAGCGCGAGCGTCGGAAAGGAGACCGCCGTTCGTTGATAGCGAAACGCGGACAACATCGGCAGCCGCGACAACGACTGCAGCGATGCGTTCAGCTCCCGCACGTCGATGCGATGCATGCCGTCGCGTTCAGTGGCGTTGAGCTCCAGCGTGCCCACGCCTTCGATCGCAATCTCCCCGCGTTCGCGTTGAACGTCACGCACCGCCACGAATGAGGTATCGAGCGTGAACGAACCGGCGTCGACCGCGCGTTCGAGCGTCAACAGGAACTGATGACTCCGCGCCGATGGATCGCCGAGCGTCAGCACGAGACCGTCGTCGCGCTGCTCGCTCGTGTCCACCGAGTTGCCTGACACGCCGGTCAGCTCGTAGCCGGCCGGCAGCTGGATCGCGAGCGTGCGGAGCTCACCCTGCACGACGCCGACATCGATCAACGCCGCCATTCGGACGTCGGAGTCGCTGAGGGTGATGAGCGTCATCACATCCGCAACCGTGCGCAGCTCACGCGTCGCCGCCACGGGCGCCGAGTCGCGCATCGACCACCACACTTCCGTCGACGATCCGGGAGCGAGGGTCGCTTCAACGACGGTGCGGCCGTCGGCTACGGTGCGACGTGTGATCAGGCCGGCTGACAGATGCACGTCGGCCTGTTCACCTGGCACATCGATCGTCGCTCGCGCGGTCCCGGCCTGGGGCACTGGAAGGATGAAGGCTGCGCGACCGGGTTTGTAGGCGAGCGGTGCCCCCCACTCGAGCGTGAGCGTGAAGGGACCGGGTCCTGGAACGAGCGCCGTGTGCGCGTTCCCATCGGCGACGAGCGGCAGCGGCCGGCCGCCAGCGTTCGCCTCGGTCACGGTCGCTCCCGACAACAGACCGACGCGGCTGACACCGGGGCGCAGCGCATCGCCGTTCATATTGAACACACCGCGAGCCGTGTCGCGATCGACGCGCACCCGGAGGTCAGCGCTCGCGAGCACCGCCCCGACCGGGGGCGTGGTTGGTCCGGGCGCCGGGCGATTCGCGAGATCGATGAGACGGTTGTATTCCGCGAGCGTGAGCGTGACGGCGCGCGGGGCTTCGCTCGGCCGCGGCGGTTGCTGCGCCGCGACGGCCTGAGGGCCAAGTAACATCAACGCTGAAACGACAACGAGCGTGTTGGGGGACATGGCGCCTCCCTGGTTTGTGATCAGTGATCTACTTTCGCTTGAAGACCAGCTCGACGAACGGAGCGCGCGACTCGGCCGTCAGCTCCGACGCGAGAAACATCGATCGCCCGAACATCGGGAAGGTCACGTTTACGGGAAGTGCGCCGGCAACGGTGCGCGCGCCCGATTCCGCGCGGAACCGATCGACCAAAGCCTGAAGTCGCGACGACGCGCCGTCTGCGGCAGGGGTGCCGGCGGCGACAGCGGTTGGGGGGTGCCGCAACGCTTCGGCGAACGGACCCGGATCTTCTTCCGCCCGGAACGTTCCCGGCTGCAGGTCCACTCGATAGCGCGGTGAGTAGTGCAGCTCGAGCCCCGTGCGCGATATTGGAAGATCGAGCGCAGGAAAATCGATGCGCGCCAGTCCCCGCTCGAGCCAGCTGTCGATGCGCTCCAAGTACACGAGCTCGACGACGAACGTCGGTGCTTCTTCACCCGCGCGCCCCTTCTCGAGCGGGAGGAGCACGGCGTTCTGCTCGGCGACGCCCGGACGGATCGGCCTCCCGGAGACCTCGGCGCTCCACAGTGTGGATCCGGGCGGCGGAGTCACCTTGAGGAAACTACGCTGGTTGTTGCGAACCGCGTAGCGCGCCTCGACGAGCAGCCTGCCGTCCTCCGACACCAGCGCGCGATAGCGCGCTTCCTCGACGTTGGCGATGAGCACCGCCTGCGGCGTGTAGCGCACGACGGTCACGGTGAGCGATCGATTCTCACTCCCACCGAGCGGCCGCAGACGATACGCGAGCATCGATGGTGACTCGCGGCCCACGACGATCTCTCCGAGGTCGCTCGGATCCGCCGGATCGAGACCGCGCGTCTGACGATCGCCAATCTCGCCGGCGCCGACGACGTCGACAGCGACGCCGCCGGTCTCGCGCTCGGCCGACGGTACACGCACGAGCGGGACCGCGATCGATCCTTCGCGCGGTGTCCGCGTCTCGCCCTGGACCACGAACGACACTTCGCTGCTGATCGCATCCAGCAGACGCACGCGCAGCGTGCCGTTGTTCACATCCCAGTCGGCCACCGTCCCGCCGTTCACCTGATTGACGACGAGGCCGGCCGGTAGCAGCAACGACATCTCGCGCGCCACGCCTTGCAGTACTTCGATGCGCACGTTCGCGGAGACCTGTGAGATGTCTTCACCGAGCGCGACCATCGATGTGACCCGCGCGCGCGTGCGCAACGGCAGCTCGGCACGGCGGTCGTCGACCTTGCGTTTCCACGTCAGCGTGAGCGCTTGCCCGGGACGTCCGAATGCCGTCCATCGGCTCTCGGTCGTCGTTTCCGCGCGATCGGCGATGAAGCCGCCGGTGACATTCAGATCGACGCCGCTTCGCGGCAGCACGAGCGACGCTCGAGAGATCGGCGCCAGAGACGACGGTAGCGCGATTGCCTCGGTGCCGGCCACCGAGGTGATCGGGATGACGACGTCGAGCGTCAGCACCACGCGCCCCTGACGCGAGAGGAGAACATGGGGAGGAGGACCTCCGATGAGCGAGACGGGCTGCCCATCGAGCCTGGCGTCGCGCACCATGAGGCCGGCGGGGATCTGGACGCGGGTCCAGCCGTCACGAAGGACATCGATCGTGAGCAGCGCGCGGCCCGAGACCGAATCGCTGTCGGCACGCAGCTCGTAATCGACGCGAGTCAGCGTCGCATCGACCGGGGGATTTGCAGGTTGAGGAGGTTGTGGGTTGGCCCGCTCTCGCAGGGCGCGATATTCGTCGACGGGAAGCACGACCCAGCCATCGGGCGTTGGCGCGGTCTGCGCGAAGGCGACGCGCGTGAACGCGAGAACGCACACACACGTACCGATCAGGATCCAGTGTGCTCGGTTCATGGAGACACCGTCCTTTCAGCGGTGAGCGCCCTGCAATCGGCTGACCGCATCGTGCGATGCCGATGTCACGATGAAACCTGAGAAAGGTGGCGTGAGTTGCGGCGATCACCGCCGTGTGATCCACGCCGATGGAGTGAGCACTTCAAAGGTGGAATTGCAGTCTTGGTCCGGCTGAAGCCGGACACTACGTACGGATCATTTGTTGAATTCGGTCTGCAGCAGCTTCTCGAATCGCTGGAGGTCCTCGTTGTTTTCGATGCACTCGTACTCGCGGATCCGCTCGCCGGGCTTCAGGCGCAGCGTCGCATACTGCTTCCACGGCTTGGTGAAGACTTCCGGATCCTCCATGGTGGCTTCGTAGATGATCGTGTCGTGCGTGTCGCGGGTGTAGCGCTCGGTGACGCGCAGCTTCTCGCTGTGGATCGTGCCGACGCCGGCGAGCCAGGTGTTGGTGTTGAAGCCGGTGACGTCGACGACGAGCGTGTCGCCGTCCCAGTGGCCGATCGAGTCACCAAGATACGACGGCTCCATGTCGTCGGGATGCGGACGACCGTCGGTCGGAATGAATCGGAACGCGTGGTGGACTTCGTACAGAATCACCACGCGATGCGGCTGCTGGATGATCTCGAACGGCAGCGGCCTCACCGTGATGCGCGGCACGCCCGAAAGCAGACAGCGCGCCATCGGATCGTCGATGCCGCGTCGTGCCAGGTACTGCTGTCGCTTGGCTTCGGCCTCCGGCTTGTAGGGCGGAGGCTCCGGTGCGGGCAGCGGTTTCCTGCCCATCGCCTCGTCGTACTTGCGCATCGCTTCGAGCTCGGCATCGCCAAACAACAGCGCGAAACCGCCGCCGACCCACACGCCGGAGAGATCCGGCTTGCCATCAGCCGTCCGCGGGATGCTGTTCGCCGCCGGCTTCGCGGTTTGCGCGGCGAGCGGCGGAACGGCGAGGATCGCAATCGCAGCAGACAACGCGATGACGAGACGTGTCATGACGCGCCTCCTACTGTCCTCCCGTACCGGCGGGAGGACCTGAGTTCAGCTTGTGTCCATCGGCGAAGGTCACATTGCGCGACGCTGCTTGTGTCGGGTTCACGCGCGCCCGCCAGCCGAAGACCGTGACCTTGTCACCGACCTTCATCGAGGCGTCACGTTTCCAGCCTTGCCGCACGAGCATGTTTGGCGGGTACCCCTCGAATTTCCACTGCGTCACGCCGCCCTTGTCGTCCTTGACGTCGACGTAGAAGTAGATGTGCGGGTTCATCCAGTCGATCTTGGCAACCGTACCCGAGACCGTGACCGGTTTGTCGCCGTCGTACTCCGCGGCGAAGGAATGATGGCCGGCCACCGAGGCCGTTCCAGCGAGAACACCGCAGAGCAACGCGAAGACCGTCCTCATCTGAGCCTCCCGATCGTTGAGCGCCGATCGTTGAGCGCCGATCGTTGAGCAACGCCGCGCGCATTGTACGCGGTCCGACCCCGGACCGTCGGACATCAGACGGGGCCAAGACGGGGTCTGACTCCGGTCTGACCCCGGGGTAGAATCGACGGCGAAGGAGCCCCGTATGCTGACGACTGTCCGTGTGACGTTCGTGGCGCTGGCTGCGACCGCGCTGTGTGCCGTGTGGCCCGCTTCAGCCCAGCAGGGAAGCGGAGGTGCTGTGAGCTCGTTCTACGACCTGAAGACCATGAGCCTCGACGGGAAGCCCGGCAACCTCGCCCAGTACAAAGGGAAGGTGAGCCTGGTGGTGAACGTCGCCAGCAAATGCGGCTTCACTCCCCAATACGAAGGTCTCGAAAAGCTGCAGCGCGAGATGAAGAGCAAGGGCTTCAATGTGCTCGGGTTCCCGAGCAACGACTTCGGCGGGCAGGAGCCTGGGACCGCGCAGGAGATCGCGACCTTCTGCAAGCTCACCTACGACGTGACGTTTCCCATGTTCGAAAAGGTCGTGACCAGGAAAGGCCCCGGCCAGTCGCCCGTGTATACGTTCCTCGGAAGCTCGGGCAAACTGCCCGCGTGGAATTTCAGCAAGTACATCGTCGACAAGCAGGGAAAGGTCGTCGCGTTCTTCGAGAGCCAGGTGACGCCGGAAGACCCCGCGCTCCGCGCCGCGATCGCGAAAGCACTCGCCGCGAGCGAATGAGCTGAGGCCGGTCCAGACGGACCGGCCGACGGCCGCACCTGCTTCACTTGCGTTGCCAGCCGCGCTTGCCGCGGATTGTGAACGCGTTGCCGGGTCCAGTAGAGTACTGAGATTCATGTGTCGCTGGGCCCAACGGTACCCCTTCGTCCTCATCTCACTCCTTCTTCCTGTTCTGAACGCGGGCTGCCGCAGCACGACCGGCGAAGCGAAGTCCTCGGCCGTGACGTCGGCTGCTGTCACAGTTGCCACTGCTGCGGCCGTCGAGCGTCCGCTCACGCGCTTCATCAGAGTCACCGGTACGCTTGCCGCCCAGGAGCAAGCGGACGTCGCAGCTGAAATCCAGGGCCGAGTCGTTGCGACGCCCGTCGAACGGGGCACGCGCGTCGGCGAGGGATCGGGCCTGATTCGCATCGCGGCCGCCGAAGCCGAAGCGCAGGCGACGGAGGCACAGGCCAACGCCGCGCAGCTCGAAGAGCGGCTCGGGCTCGGAGAGGGCGCGACGTTCAATATCGATCGGGTGCCGGAGGTGGCCAACGCCCGCGCCAACGTCACGCTGGCGGAGGGCGATTTCGATCGGGCGAAGATGCTCTTCGAGAAGAAGCTGCTCTCGCAGGCCGACTTCGACAAGACCAGCGCGCAGGCCGAGGTCTCCCGTCGTCAGTACGACATCGCGCGCAACGCGTCGATGCAGCAGTACCAGGCGCTGCTCGCGGCTCGTGCGCGTGTGAGCCTCGCGAAAAAAGCGCTTGCCGACACGGTCGTTCGTGCGCCGTTTGCCGGAGTGGTCGGCGAACGCATGGTCTCGGTCGGCGACTACGTGACGAAAGGCATGAAGGTGGTCTCGGTGCTGAGGACCAGTCCGCTTCGACTTCAACTGACCGTGCCACAGCAGTACAGCGTGGAGGTCGGCGTCGGTCGCGCCGTCTCGCTCGAAGTGGATACGGCGCCGGGCAGGACCTTCACAGGTCAAGTGCGCTACGTCTCGCCGGCCCTCCAGGCCGACTCCCGCACCCTCATCGTCGAAGCGGTGGTGCCCAACGACGAGGGCTCGCTCAAGCCCGGGTCGTTTGCGACGGCGCGGATCGAACAGGAGTCGAAGATGCCCGGCATTCTCGTGCCGGCAGCGGCGGTTCGCACGATCTCGGGCACCGCGCGCGTGTTCGTGATTGCCAACAACCGCGCCGAGGAGCGGCTCGTCACTGTCGGACAGGCGGTCGACGATCTCGTTGAAGTCACGAGCGGCGTCAAGAAGGACGAGCGCCTCGCGACGACCAACATCACGCAGCTGGTCGACGGCGTGCCTGTCACGGCAGGTCGATGAGCAGGTCGCTGAGGGCCTGTCCCGGGCCAGGCCAGGGCCAGGCCGGGGCCAGGTCGGGGCCAGGTCTGGGCCTGACCCCAAAGTGCCAAAAGGTGCAACATGCAATGGCTTGCTGAGCTCTGCGTCCGTCGGCCCGTCTTCGCCTCGGTCCTCATCCTCTCGCTGACCGTCGTCGGCGCGTTTGCCTTCGGGCAGCTCGGTGTGGATCGCCTGCCTCAAGTCGACTTCCCAACGGTGACGGTGACGACACGCCTGCCCGGCGCCGCGCCCGAGCAGGTCGAGAGCGAGGTCACCGACAAGGTCGAGGAAGCGGTCAATACGATCAGCGGGATCGATCAACTCAGCTCGAACTCCGCCGAAGGCATCTCGCAGGTCACGGTGACGTTCCGGCTCGAGAAGAACGCTGACGTCGCGGCACAGGAAGTGCGCGATCGCATCAACCGGATCCTGCCGCTCCTGCCGCGCACGATCACCCAGCCGACGATCGAGAAACAGGATCCGGACGCGGCCCCGATCCTCACGATCGCCGTCACAGCGAAGAAGCCGATCCGCGAAGTGACCGAGTACACCGACAAGGTGCTCCGCCGTCGCCTCGAGAGCGCCGACGGCGTGGGACAGGTGCTCGTCCTGGGTGGACGCAAGCGCCAGATCAACGTCTGGGTCGACGCCGACCGGCTGCGTGCCTACAACCTGACGGTGAACGACGTCTCGCGTGCGCTGCAGGCACAGAATGCCGACGTGCCGGGCGGCCGCATCGACCAGGGTGCGCAATCGATCACGATGCGCACCCGCGGCCGTGTCGACACGCCCGATGAATTCGGCGAGCTGGTGCTGCGCCAGGTCAATGGCCACCCGATCAAGGTCTCGGACGTGGGACGCATCGACGATGGGGTGGCCGAAGCCACGACGCTGGCCAACATCGACGGCGATCCGACGGTGTTGCTGCAGATCCGGAAGCAGTCGGGCACGAATACTGTCGAAGTCGTCAACAACGTCAAGGAGCGGCTCGAGGACATCCAGGCCGCGCTGCCTCCTGGCTATGAGCTGCGCATCGTGCGCAATCAGGCCGAGTTCATCGAGGCGTCGTTCCGCAGCGTCGAAGAACATCTGATCGTCGGCTCGTTCCTCGCCGCGTTCGTCGTCCTCCTGTTCCTCGGCAACCTGCGGTCGACGGTCATCGCCGCGATTGCCATCCCGACCTCGATCATCGCGACGTTCGCGCTCGTCTGGTACATGGGCTTCACGCTCAACATGCTGACGATGCTGGCGCTCACGCTTGCCGTTGGCATCGTCATCGACGATGCGATCGTCGTGCTCGAGAACATTTACCGCTTCATCGAAGAGAAGGGGATGCCGCCGATCAAGGCGGCGATCGAGGGGACGCGCGAGATCGGTCTCGCCGTGCTCGCGACGACGCTGTCGCTGGTCGCGATCTTCGCTCCCGTCGGCTTCATGAGCGGCATGGTCGGCCGCTTCATGAAGAGCTTCGGTCTGACGATGGCGTTTGCCGTGATGGTGTCGCTGCTCGTCAGCTTCACGCTGACGCCGACGATGTGTGCGCGCTGGCTGAAAGTAAAACCGCGTGAAGAGGACGAGTCGCATCACATCCACGACTCGAAGCACTCGAAGATCTTCGGGCCGCTCGATCGTGTCTACACGCGCATGCTCGAGTGGTCGATGGCGCACCGCGGATTGGTCGCGGTCTTCGCGGTGCTCGTCCTGTTTTCGAGCGTGCCGATCTTCCGCGTCGTCAACGTGAACTTCACGCCGACCGACGATCAATCGGAGTTCGACGTCAGCCTCCGCGCGCCCGAGGGCGCCAGCCTCGAGGCGACCGAGGTGATCGCCAACCGCGTCGCCAATGCGATCCGGAAGCTTCCGGAAGTGACCTATACGATGATCACGGTCGCCGGGGATTCGGCCGGCACGCTCAACACCGCGTCGATCTACGTGCGCCTCAAGGACATCGGCGATCGCTCGCGCGACCAGTTCGAGATCATGGACATCGTGCGCAACGAAGTGCTTCCCTCATCAGCGGACAAAACCGTGCGGACGTCGCTCGCCGCCCCTGGTATCGGTGGTGGCGGCGGAGGCGGCGGACAGGCGCAGGGCGACGTCATGTTCGTCATGCAGGGGCCGAGCCTCGCCGAGCTCGAGCGCGCGAGCAACGCGCTGGCCGATTCGGCGCGCGCCATTCCTGGTCTCGTCGATGTCGACACGTCGCTGCGTGTCGGCAAGCCGGAAATGGCGGTGAAGCTCGATCGGCCCAAGGCCGCGGACCTGGGCGTGCAGATTGCCGACGCGGCTGAAGCGCTGCGTCTGCTCGTCGGCGGCGATCAGGTGACGACCTACAACGAGGGCGGCGAGCAGTACGAAGTCCACCTGCGGGCGCAGGATCAGGATCGCGGATCAGAATCGGCCGTCGGCCAGCTGACCGTGCCCTCGTCGCGCCTCGGCAGCGTCGCGCTCGAGAACATCGCCAGCTTCTCCCGCGGTGCTGCGCCGTCGGACATCCGCCGTCTCAATCGTCAACGGCAGGTCACCGTCGCCGCCAACCTGCTGCCCGGGACATCGCAGACCGCGGCGCAGGCCAAGATGTCAGAGGCAGCCGCGAAGCTCGCCCTGGGTTCGGAGTATCGGACCGGCTATCAGGGCCGCTCGCGCGAGCTGAATCGCACCGCCAGCGCATTTCTTCAAGCGCTCGCGCTCTCGCTGATTTTCATGTATCTGGTGCTCGCGGCGCAGTTCGAGTCGTGGCTGCATCCGGTCACGATTCTGCTCTCGCTGCCACTGACGCTGCCCTTCGCGCTGATCGCGATTCTGATCTTCGGCCAGTCGCTCAACATCTTCTCGGCGCTCGGGATGCTCGTGCTGTTCGGCGTGGTGAAGAAGAACTCGATCCTGCAGATCGATCACGCCAATCAGCTGCGTGAGACGGGGCTCGGGGCGCGCGATGCGATGGTGCAGGCCTGCCGCGATCGACTGCGGCCGATTCTGATGACGACGCTCGCATTCGTCGCGGGCATGGTTCCACTCGTGATCACGCAAGGCGTCGGATCCGCCACCAACCACGCCATCGGCTTCGTGGTCATTGGCGGGCAGACGCTGGTGCTGACACTGACACTCCTCGTGACCCCGGTGGCGTATTCGCTCTTCGAGGATGCGCGCGAGAAGCGCGTCGTGAGACGCAGCTTCGGGTGGCTGCGTTCGAAGCTGCCGCTGCCCAACCCAGTCACGCCTGCGTAGCGGACGACAAAAGCCCGCTCACGCTGGCTCGCCGTGATACAGGAGAAGGTTCGTGTAGCTCGCCCGGCCGCCGGGTCCAATGTCCGCGAGCGCCTCGCTGAGATCGCCGATCCGCAGGACTCTGGAATCGCCCCGCAGGTCGATCGCGTATGAGAACGACGCAGCGAGCCGGGCGAGAAAATCCTGAACGGATGTGCCGGCGTTGGCGAGATGTTTTGGGCTGACCTCCATGAGCCAGGCGGTGTGAGCCTGCGCCACCAGTCGGGGCGCGCCAGAACCTGCGCCTCCCACCCCTGGGTATCGACTTTGATGAATCCAATCGCCTGTCGATCGACTGCATGCCGATCGACCCAGGCATCGAGCGTCGATACCGGCACTGAGATCGTCTTGCGCCGACTGCCGCGTGCGCCGGGCGACATGAGGGCATGGTTTCCGATCTCGCTCGACCGGCGCAGCGGAGCGTGGCCGATGACGTCCGCGATGGCGCATTGGTCAGGCAGGACGAACCCTTCAATGCCGTTGGCCACGACGTTGTGCACGAGACAGGCGAAGTTGATTGGCTCGGGCTCGATGGCGTACACGCGCTGCATGTCGCCCGCAACGACACGGCAGATCGACGTGGTGCCGACGTTCGCACCGACATCGATCATCGCAGTGCCCACCCCGAGGACGCGTTGTATCAACAGCTCGTGCCAGGGGAGCCAGCCTTGCCGGAGTCGATGAGCGAGCCCGTGATCGCCATCCTCCTTGGGGACGTGCCAGGTCAGGCCGTCTGTGACGACCACATCGGAATCGGGCGGTGGCTGTTCGCGTGCGAGGCGATACGCGGGGCAACACGCCAACCACCGTTGATCGGCGGTGGCCGCCTCGAATCGTCGTGACGAGGCGCGAAGCGCATCGAGTCTGGCCTTGGCGGTCTGCCTGACGGCGCGGGGATCCATTCGTACTTCGGAGCTTAGCATCGCGCGCCTGAGCGATAATGTCCCCGTGCCATCGACGGCGATCGCGCGTAGCCGGGCGCAATTCCTGGCGGCGACGCTTGTCGCCGTGTTGCTTGCCTTGGCCTGGACGCTGCCAATCTCCAGGCGCGAAATCGTCGACGGCGACTTTCCGTCGCATCTCAAGACAGCCGAGCAGGTCGCGGCGTCGCCTCACGTTCCCGCGCCGCATTTCCTGTTCTTTGGATCGGTCGCCAGCCTGTTGGTGATCTTCCCGCAGCTCACGTCGACGACCGCCGGACTCATCGTGATCTCGGTGATTCACATCCTCACAGCGCTCGTGATCCTTTGGTACCTTCGACGCGAGGCCGGCACGGTGTCGCTCAGCACGATTCTGGTTGCCACGGCATTGCTGATCGTGGCGCCGATTCTTCCGCCGCCCGTCCAACCCAGCGTCTACCTGATCGGGTACTTCACGCCGAATCCCTATCACAACGCGACGTTCATCACGTCGAAGCCGTTCTGCCTGCTCCTGCTCTTCGCGGTCGCGGCTGCCTTCCGGCCGAACGCCGGTCGCGGTGTCGTGGGGTGGCTGCTCGCCGCCGTGCTCCTCGCCGCGATCTCGAAGCCCAACTACATCGTGTGTGTTGTACCAGCCGCTTGTCTGTTCGCCCTCTGGAGATACCGACGGCATGAGCCGGTTCGGTGGTCGGCGATTGTGACCCTGACTCTGATGGCGGTCATCGTGATTGTCATCGCAGCGCGAGCGTACGGTACGGAGGAAAACGACGGCGCGCACATCGTCGTTGCCCCCTTTGCGGTGCTTCGCTTTTATACGGACATCGGTCCCTCGGTCGTGGCCAAACTGCTCGCGTCGGTTGCGTTTCCGTTGGTGGTTGCGGCGGTGTGGCCGGCGCTGCTCCGACGCCCCGATGTGTGGCTGGCGTGGGCCGCAACGATAGTGGGCATTGGACAGGGTTATCTGCTGGCTGAGGCTGGATCGAGAATGGACCATGCCAACCTGCTCGTCGGTGCTTCGCAGGCTGTGTTCGTGCTGATGGTCGTCTCGGCGGGCGCATTCATGTCGCTGCCGCGCGCAGTAACCATCACGGAACGGCTACGGCGCTGGTGTGCTGTGGCAGTCCTGCTGCTCCACGTCGCCAGCGGTTATCGTCACGCGTCGCTCAAACTGCTCCCGGGTGCATGGATCGACGAACCGTTGAGCGCCGTCACTCTTGTGGCTCTCATCGCATGGATCGTGGTGATGTCGCGATCGGAAACACGCCGCGCCGGCGAAGTGATGGCCGGCTAGGCGATTGTCAAAGCGGTGAACATTCCGAACGATACCGAAGAAATGATCGGTGAGCGGCTTGCGCAGACGCCCGCGGCACCAGCGGGAGCCCGCGCGCGCCGGGTTGTCGCGGCGATCGTCATCGGCATTCTTCCGGTCGCAGTCGTGATCGCGATGGCCGCATGGCTCTTTGGCGCATCGCCTGCGCGAGCGATCCCCTATGTAGGCGATGAAGTCGCGTACTGGCTCCAGATCGCGTCCTTCCAGGCTGCGGGATTCGACGGCGGCTACGCCACCATCGAAGAACAGGCTTCGCAAGTCTCCTTTTCACACTTCGGTCCACACGGTCCCGCCTACGCGGTGCTCTTCGGGTCGATCGCACGCGTGGTCGGCTGGAACTACTGGTCGGGACCGGCGTTCAGTGCCGTGTTTCTCGTGCTGGCGATCGCGGCGTGGGTGCTCTCCGCTCGTCCGCCGTTGGTGGCGGCGTCACTCTTCATGGCCACGTTCTGGCCACTCCTGCTCGCTGTGCCCAACACGCTGGAGGAGTCACTGCATGGCGCTGTCGCGTGCGCGATCGCAGCTCTCCTCGTCCGGTTACCGTCAGAGGAGACAGAAACTGATCGACGGATGTCCACTGCGCTGCTGGGCCTGGTGATCGTCGCGTCGTTGATTCGTCCGCTGTGGGCGCTGCTCGCGATCCCTCTTGGGGGACGATGGGGTCGCCCCGGCCAGTGGAAGTTCTGGGCGGGGACAGGTGCCGGCGCGGTGTTTGCCGCGTCGATGTACTCGGTATACACGCTGCTGGCGTCGCCGTATCGCGGGCCGTCGGGTGGCGTGCTGCTCGAGATCCTCTCGCAGCCGTTGACGGTCCTGCCGATAGTGCTGCATCGCCAGGTCGCCCAGTTCGAGGCATGGTTTGCCTGGCGCGATCAGTGGTTCGAGATTCTCTTCAGGTACGAGCTCATGGCGCTGGGGCTCGCGGCGGCAGTGCTTGCGATGACGCACCATGACCCACGCGCCCGGCTTCGGCTCGTGTCGGCGGCTGCGATGTCCGCTCTCGTCCTGCTCTCCGTGCTGACGTTCATCAACATCGGATCGTGGCGGGACTACCGGATGGTCACGCCGATCGTGCTGCTGCTGTGGCTGTTGATCGCATCGGTCCGTCCGCGCGCGCTGTGGGTCGCGATTGCCATCCATCTGCTCGTGGCACCGATCGGTGCGCGCACCTTTGCCGATTTCCAGGAGCCCCGCTTCCACGACGACCCTCGTCCCGCGATCGACGCCTTCGCCTCGGAGGTGCGGGGAGTACTCGCCTACGACAGGTCGCTGCCGCCCTGGGGCAATTCCGTGCTCGTGCATCTCGACGCGTATCAGTTCCCCCTGCTCGGCTTGCCGAAGGGGATCGGCGTCTCGATGGCGTTCGAGTGGGACAAGGTGGCTGTGCCATTCAAATCGCGATATCTGCTGCTGCGTCCGGCGGATGTCGACGCGCTGGCCGGGATCGTTCGCATGCGCAAGTTACGGGACACCTCGCTCGGCGCGCTGTACGAGAACCTCGATTGGCGCCGCTGAGACCGAAGACACATAATCCAGTTGTATGTATCAGCGATTTCTAAATCGGGCCGCCCGTTGGTTGGCCCGCGGAATCGCGGTCGCGACATCGAAGCGACCGCTACAGAAGTGACCCAAACAGTCCACTAGTCACGTGCCCTTCCGCGACATCGTCGGCCATCGGCGGCTCGTCTCGCTGCTCTCGCGCGCCTGCGCCCGTGAGACCCTGCCGCCCTCGTTGTTGTTCGCCGGTCCGTCGGGTGTCGGGAAACGCCGGGTCGCGCTCGCGATCGCCGAAGCCGTCAACTGTCTGAAGCCGCGCGCGTCGGCCGAGCTCGAGCGGGACGCGTGTGGCGAATGCGCGTCGTGCAAGCGCATCGCGCGCGGCGTGCATCTGGATGTCATCGTGATCGAGCCTGGAGACAGCGGGTCGATCAAGATCGAACAGGTCCGCGATGTGATCGATCGAGCCGACTACCGGCCGTTCGAGGGCAAGCGCCGGGTCGTGATCATCGACGAAGCCGACGCGCTCGTGGCAGCGGCGCAGAATGCGCTGCTCAAGACGCTCGAGGAGCCCCCCTCCGCATCGATCTTCGTGCTCGTCTCGTCGATGCCCGACGCGCTGCTGCCGACAGTCATCTCACGCTGTCCGCGTCTGCGCTTCGCGCCGTTGTCGACCGCTGAAGTGACCACTGCCCTGATCGAGGGCCATGGATACGGCGAAAGCGACGCGCGCGCGACCGCGGCCGACGCCGACGGCAGCATCGGACGCGCGCTCGAGGCCAACTCCGCCGATCTCGCCGAGGCACGGGGAGAGGCCGGCCGTCTCCTGCAGCACGCGGCTCGCGTGAGCGATCCTGGGCGCCGAATCGACGCGGCGAAGAATCTCATCACGACCAAGTCCGGCGCCACGGCCGAACGCGAGCAGCTCGCCGCATGTTTGCGCGCGCTCGCGTCGCTGCTTCGCGATACCAGCATTCTCGCGCTCGGCGGCGATCGACGCATGCTCGGAAACGCCGACCTCGAGCCCACGTTGATGACGGTGTCGCGCACCTTCGACGGCCGTCGCAGCATGCTCGCTTATACGGCGGTCGACGAGGCGCTGGCAGCGCTCGCCAAGAATGTGAGCCCGAAAGTGGTCGCGGACTGGCTGGTGTTGCAGCTGTAGCAAGAACAGGCGTAGGGGCCGCCTTCAAGCTGCCAGGCGGCAGGGCCGGCGAAAGCCGGCCTCTACGTTGCTACCTATGAAACCACGCATCGGCATCACGGCTGGTGACCCGGCCGGCATCGGGCCCGAGATCGCCGCGAAGGCGGCTGCGGATGAACGCGTCCGCACCGTCTGTGAACCGGTGCTCTATGGCCCGCCCGCCGGTATGACGTTCGCTCCGGGTGTGCTCTCCGCTGACGCCGGGCGCGCGGCGTACGACGCGATCTGCGCGGCGGTCCGCGACGCGCTCTCGGGTGCCATTGGCGGAATCGCCACGGCGCCGGTCAACAAGCTCGCCTTCGCCCGCGCAGGGCTCCCCTGGAAGGGGCACACCGATCTTCTCGGTCACCTCACCGGAAGCCCGCGGGTCGCGATGATGTTCTGGTCGGACGCGCTCAAGGTGATTCTGGCGACGGTGCACGTGCCGCTCGCGGCCGTGCCCCGTGCCCTGACCCGCGAGGTCGTCGATGGCACCATCGACCTGACGGCTCGCGAGCTGCCACGATTCGGCGTGCCGCGTCCACGCCTCGCCCTCGCCGGGCTCAATCCGCATGCAGGCGAGGCGGGCCTGCTCGGTGATGAGGAGCTGCACGTGCTGCAACCAGCTGTCGAGGCCGCCCGTGCACGGGGCATCGTCATCGACGGCCCTTTTCCGGGCGATACCGTCTTCGTGCGAGCGGTGTCTGGCGACTTCGATGCGGTGATCGCCTGCTATCACGACCAGGGGCTGATCCCGGTCAAGCTCATGGCCTTCGGCCATGCAGTCAACGTGACCCTGGGGCTGCCGATCGTGCGGACGTCCGTCGATCACGGGACGGCATTCGATATCGCCGGCCGAAGCCTCGCGAATCCCTCGAGCATGATCGAAGCCGTGCTGCTCGCCGCCAGGCTGGCGGCGCGATCCATCGATGATGAGTGAATAGCGACCAATCGCACGCGTTCTATTGCTCTCGAAACCCGTTCGTGAGCGGATAACGCCGGTCTCGTCCGAAGCTCTTTCTCGTGATCTTGACGCCGGGCGGCGCCTGCCTGCGTTTGTATTCCGCGGCGTATAACAGACGTTGCACGCGTGTCACTGTTTCGTGCGGGAAGCCTCGCGCGGTGATCTCCTGAACGCTCAGCTCCTCTTCGATCAGTCCCTGCAGGATCGCGTCGAGCTCATCGTACGGGGGGAGCGAGTCCTGGTCCTTCTGATTCGGCCGCAGTTCGGCGGTCGGCGCTTTCTCGATCGACGACTCCGGAATCACACGGCCGCTCGGTCCAAGCGCTCCCTCAGGCACGTGCTCGTTCCGCCATCGTGACAGCGCGTAGACCTCCGTCTTGTAGATGTCCTTGAGGACCGAGTAGCCACCGCACATGTCGCCGTACAGGGTGGCGTAGCCGACCGACATCTCCGACTTGTTGCCGGTGGTGACCAGCAGCTCCGAGAACTTGTTCGACAGCGCCATCAGGAGCACGCCTCGCGCGCGGGCCTGAAGGTTTTCTTCGGTGACGTCTCGCGGACGGTCTTTGAAGACCGGTTTCAGAATCCCCTCGAACGCTTTCACCGCATCTTCGATCGGCAGCGTCTCGAGATGCACGCCCAGCAGCCGGGCCGACTCCTCGGCATCGTCCTGACTCGCGTCACTTGTGAATCGCGAGGGCAGTCGCACTCCGCGGACGCCCCTCGCCCCGAGAGCATCCACGGCGACAGCGACGGTCAGGGCCGAGTCGATTCCGCCCGACAATCCAAGCACGACGCCCGGGAATCTATTCTTGCGGACGTAGTCCCGGAGCCCGAGCACCATCGCGTTGTAGATCGATGACAGACGGGGTTCGTCGGTCCACTGCGTACACCCGGTGCAGCACAGGCGGCCGTTCGCCCGTTCCCACCGGGTCATCGTCAACGCGGTGCGCCAGAACGGAAGGACGTGCGCGAGCGAACCGTCACGGTTCATCACGAACGAGCCGCCATCGAAGACGAGTTCATCCTGACCACCGACCTGGTTCACGTACATCAACGGCAGTCCCGATTGCACGGTCCGCAGGCGACTGAGCTCGAGTCGCTGACCGAATTTCTCGACTTCGAAGGGCGACCCGTTCGGTACGAGCAGCAGCTCGGCACCCGCGCGTGACAGGTGCACCGAGCACTCTTCGAACCAGATGTCTTCGCAGATCGGCATACCAACAGGAACGCCTCGGAAATCAACGGGTGTCGGCAGCGGCCCGGGAGCGAAGACGCGCTTCTCGTCGAAGACGCCGTAGTTCGGGAGCTCGTGCTTGAATCGAAGGGCGCTCGCGCCATCGGCGACGAGCGCGGCGGTGTTGTGAAGCCGACCCTCGTGCACCCACGGCAGCGTGACCACCAAGCCCGGCCCGCCATCGGCGCTCTCGCGTTCCAATTCACCCAGGACTGCAGCAGCCGCTTTCACGAGCGCGGGGCGCAACACGAGATCTTCGGGTGGGTAACCGACGAGTACGAGCTCCGGGAAGACCACGAGGTCCGCGCCCTGTGCGGCAGCCTCCACGCGTGCGCGTCTCACGATCGCGGAATTGCCTGCTATGTCACCGACGATCGGATTGACTTGAGCGACAGCTATCGAGAGGCGGGCGGGTGTGGGCACTGCTGTCGCTAGGATACCCGAGCCGTGCAATGCCCCAACGCAGTGGTCGGTTGCAGTGGCCGGACGCGGAATGAGGTCATAGGGATTGGCTCGAGGGGTCGATACTCATGGCGTCGCGTATCTGACAACCCACTGATGACGCACTGATCTCGCGTATCAATGTCTGCCGGAAACCGGCGACTTCGTGCCGTAAGCGTAATCGGAAGAACCCTGAAATACAGGAGCGTAAACCCTCTACGCACTAGCGCAATCTCATCATACAGTCGGATCTTCGGCTGATCGCAGTAACTTTCTGGTCCACTTGCACTTAAGCCTGAAAACTCATCTGGCCGTTTCCTTGCACGGAACTCGTGCATGGAACCCTTGTGTCGACGTTCGCTCGTGATGCTCTTTGTACTGCTCGCTACACCACTGGCGGCAAACAGTCAGACGCTGACTGCAGTGTGGGATCCGAACCCCGCGGCCGACCAGGTCACGAGCTATCAGGTCTGCATTGGCACGACTTCACTCAGTTGCAACTTCAAGAACGCGACGGTCTCGTCGACCGAATCGTCCTACGTTTTCACTCCGAATCCGGGCGTCCTGTATCGCGTCGCGGTCCGCGCAGCAAATGCCGCGGGCCCCGGTAGCTATTCGTCCGAAGTGACCGTCTCGACACCGGCCATCGCGACGATTGCCAACCGCACGAGCACCCTCAACACGGCGATATCTGCATTCACGGTGACCGCCTCCGATCCCGATGGCGGGACGCTGAAGTTCACGCACACAGGGCTTCCCATCGGATTGACCCTCAACCAGTCGACCGGTGTCATCACCGGAACGCCGACGACCGCGGGGGCGTTCAACGTCACGATTTTCGTGAACGACGGATTGGTGACGAGCTCAGCATCGTTCGTCTGGACGATTCAGGGTGCGGCGGACACGACGGCGCCCGCGCTCTCGATCACCAGCCATACGAACGGTCAGACGGTCAGCAGCGCAAACATTACGCTTGCCGGCACGGCAACCGATAGCGGTGTGGGCAACAGCGGAATTGCGAGCGTGACGGTCAACGGGTCGCCCGCGAGCAGCGGTACCGCAACGCTCGGCAACACCGCGAACTGGAGCCGGGCTCTGACGCTGGTCAACGGATCGAACCTGCTCACCGTTGTGGCAACCGACGGCGCGGGGAATGCTCGGACCGCGCAGATTACTGTCAATCTCTCCGTGCCAGCCACCGACACGACGCCGCCGAACGTATCGATCACCAGCCATACCCCCGGTCAGACGGTGACCACACCGAGCATCACGCTCGCCGGTACGGCGAGCGACAGCGGCACCGGCGGCAGTGGCATCACGAGGGTGACGGTCAACGGTGTGACGACGAGTGGCGGGACGGCCACCGGAAGCAACACGGCAACTTGGAGCGTGACCGGAACGCTGGTGACTGGCGGGAACCTGTTCACAGTGGTCGCTACTGATGGTTCCGGCAACGCCCGCACGACGCAGATCACCATCAACCTGTCATCGTCGCCGCCGCCGACCGACACCACTGCACCGAGCCTGTCGATTACGAGTCATACATCCGGTCAGACCGTGACCACGCCGAACATCACCCTCTCCGGTACGGCGGGCGACAGTGGCAGCGGCGGCAGCGGCATCGCGCAAGTGACGGTCAACGGCACCGTTGCAAGTGGTAGCACGGCTGCGGGAAACAATGTCGCCTTCTGGGGCGCCGCGGTGACCCTTGTCAGCGGCTCGAACGTATTCACCGTGGCAGCCACGGACGGCGCGGGGAACGTCCGAACCACGCAGATAACCATCAATCTCTCGTCCGTGACGGCCCCCGCGGTCGGTGCCAACTCGGTGACGCCGAACACCGGTTCAGGGACCAGTCAAACCTTCGCGATGCAGTTCTCCGATAGCAGGGGGGCGGCGCAGCTGCGGACCGTGTGGGTCTGGTTTGCCGGCGGCAATAGCATGTGCCTCGTGTATCACGACCGGACGACCAACATGCTGAATCTGATCGACGACGCAGGCGCGTCATGGATGGCGACGCCCCTGGGCAGCGGCACACTGCAAAATGGTTCTTGTTCGGTCGCCTCAGACCTCAGCTCTGCATCAGTGAGCGGCGCAAACCTGACGTTGAACCTCGCCGTCACATTCACGCCGTCGATGAGTGGACCGAAGACAGTCCGGTTGTTCGCGAACTCGGCGGGCACTCTTTCGAGCGGATGGCAGGACCGGGGCACGTGGACCGTTCCGACACCGCCGACAGTGCCGCCTGGTGTCAGTGCAATTTCTGCGACGCCAGGTAGTGGCTCAGGCAACAGTCAAACCTTCGTACTGCAGTACTCGGACAGCCGGGGAGCGACCTCTCTGGTGAGTGAGTGGGTCTGGTTCAGCGGCAACCCGGGGCACTGTTTGGTCGCTCACGATCGAGCGACCGATAACGTCTATCTGCTCAACGATGCTGGCACAGGCTGGTTGGGTCAGAAGCTAGGCAGTGGAACCCTGCAGAACAGCTACTGTTCGATCAATGTCGCCGGCACGTCGGTTTCCCTCAGTGGTGGGATGCTGACGCTGACGCTTCCAGTCACCTTCAATACGCCGGCGTTCAGCGGGACGAAGACGATCCAAATGTTCGCCAACGCAGCCGGAGAGCTCGCGAGTGGCTGGCAGAACCGCGGTAGCTGGATCGTTCCATAGCGTTCCACAGGTGTGCTGACCGGGCCTCGTCGCATGTCAGCGGCGGGGCCCGGGTCCCTTCGGCCACGAGTCCCTTTCCGAGAGTTCCGACCTTTGCGAGGGTAAGTCGTTCGTGCGATAGTGCAGTCACGCGTGGCATCCTTCGACGCCCGGTCCGCTGCATCGAGAAGCTCGTCGTGGTGGCATTGGGTGTTGTTGGTTGCGCTTCTGCCCGCCACTCTGACAGTGGCCCTGCCTGACTGGGTCTACTCGACGCCAGGCACGATCGACGCCTGGGTCTATCACGGCTTCTTCCGGCACCTCGAGTCCTATTCCAGCGCGATGTTTCCGGGCACGTACTATGGAAGCCGGCTTGGCTGGATCGTCCCGGGCTACGTGGCCTACCACGTGTTTCCGGCGTGGCTCGCAACGATCATCCTGCACCTGACCTTCTATGTGCTCGCCGTCTGTTCGCTGTACGTCATCGTCCGACGCGCCGCCGGATCGTCGAACGCGTTGTTTACGGCGTTGCTGTTCGGCCTGTATGTGCCTCCGGTTCGTGCGATCGGGTCTGACTACGTCGACGGCGCCGTGATCGCCTATGCGCTGTTGACAGTCGCGCTCGGTGTTTACGGTATCGAGACATCGAGCCGATGGCCGATTTTTGCCTCCGGCGCGGCGGTGGGCGCGATGCTGAATTCGAACGTTGGCGCCGTGTTGCTGCTGCCACCCATCGCCGTCTGGCTTGTGCCGCTCCAACGCAGCGAATGGCTCGCAGAACCGCTGCGCCGCCGTGCCGCCCTGTGGTGTGCCGGGGTCGCCGTGTGCACGATGACGCTCTCGTTCATCAGCGTCATGACTGGGGGGACGTGGGATTTCTTTCTACAGTCTCTTCGGTGGTTGGAGGCGATGAGAATGTCGAACCCGTGGGACGTCCACGGGCTTTCGTGGGTTGGCATCTCCCCCTGGGTGTTCCTCCCTCTTGCGACCACCGTTTCGATCGTCGTGTGCTGGTTCCGATGGCCAGACGACCATACCGATCCCGGCCGCATCAGGGCGATCGGTTCGCTCGTACTGGTGGTGACGATATTCGCGATCTGGGATTTCGTTGGGTCGGGCTCACTCCTGGCCTTCCCGTACTATGCATCGTGGCTGGTGCCGTGGACCTTCATCGCCATTGGCGTGGTGCTGATTCCTCCGTTGTCGAAGCTGGGACTTGACGCGACGGTGCTGTCGCTGACGGCACTCATCGTTGCGGGCTCGCTCCGTCTGTTCGTGCATGTTCCGGGATTCGGTTTGACCGCTTTGTGGCTGACGATTGGTGTCGTCGTGATTGCGGCGTTCGCGCGCCACACGGTTGCGAGCCGAATACTGATCGCGGTCATTGTCGCCTGTCTCAACGGGTGGATGGCATCGACTGGCCTCTACGCGCTGGTCGGCGATCGAGCTGATGGCTTCGACGCGATCGATCGGAGCGTGAAGGCCATCGACCGATATCTCAGTGTGTCGCAACCGAGATTTCTTCTCGCGTCGCCTATGAAACTCAGCTCGTACGTCACGGGCCTGACCTCCGTGTATTTGTGGGGCTACACGATTGCCAGCGATCGCTACCCGACTGTCACCGCCGCCCAGGCTGCGCTCATCGTTCCTGGTACAACCGTCGTGGTCATTGCGGAGTATGCTGACGCCGCGAAGAGTTTCGATGACGTGTTCGCACCGTTTGGTCTGCGCGGCGTTCGCAAGGGCTCTGAACGGATAGAGACCCAGCATGGGTCCCTGTATTTGACCTTTCTGGAGGCGCGGGCACGAACGGTTTCCTAGCCAGAACTGGAGACCGTGCTCCCGCTACAATCTGTTGACAGACATGAACGCGTCACACGAGCGTACGAGTTGGCCATGGAGGACCCTGACTCTCCCGCGCGTCTACTCTGCGTTCCAGGAACGCCTGGCCATACCGCGGTCGCGCGCACAAATTGCCGACCTCTACGTTCGCGCCAGGCAGGGCGACTCCGTACTCGATCTCGGATGCGGGCCGGGGGATATGCTCGATTACCTGCCTGAGGTCGACTATCTGGGCATCGATCTCAACGCGAAGTATCTCGTCGAAGCACGACGACGCCACCGGGGACGATCACGAACGCGATTTGTGCAGATGGATGTGCGCGTCCTGACGGACGCGGGCGAACGTTTCGACCTTGTGCTCGCGCAGGGTCTCCTGCACCACTTCTCGGACCCGCAGGCGCTGATCTTGCTGAGGGCGGTGGGGAGCCTGATGAAGCCGGGCGGACGGCTCATTACTCTCGATCCGACCCGAACCCCGGGTCAGAGCTTGATCGCGCGTCTGCTCGTACTGAGCGATCGCGGACGGTTTGTGCGATCGCCGGAGACCTATGAACGCCTGATACGCCTCGTCTTTTCCAGTGTGACCGTGCACGTGCGCGAAGACCTCATGCGTCTTCCGTACACGCACCTCCTCATGGAGTGTGAAGAGCCGCTCCGCTGATGCCGCAGGCCATGGGCTCGACCGCCTCGCTCGACGAATACGTCAACGACCTCACGTCATCTGCATGCGCGGAGTTCTGCGCTGACCGATCGAACATCCCTGTCGAGTCGGTGCGCGCTCGCCTGGTCGACTACGCTGGCGAAGTGCGGTTGGGGGCGACGCTCCTCAGCCCGCTGAAGCTCCAGGGCCGCTCGGTGCTCGAAGTCGGCGCCGGGCTCGGGTTGCTCGGCGTCTGGCTGAAACGGCAGGGAACGTCGATCACGCTACTCGAACCCGGTGCCGGTGGATTCGATCACAACCGACGGTTGCTCGATGCGGTGCTCGAGTGGCTCGATGCGTGCGATACGCGGATCCTCCCGATTGGTGCCGAGGCGCTGAACCCGAGTGAACACGGCCGGTTCGACGTGATCTATTCCGTCAACGTCCTCGAGCACATTCCACAGGTGGAGCGCGCGCTCAGCGCCATGGTTGGCGTTCTTGCGGCTTGTGGAATCATGCGGCACACATGTCCCAATTACGCCGTACCGTACGAGCCACACTACGGAATCCCTCTCGTCCCGTTCAAGCCGTCCCTGACCGCGGCACTGATCCCGTCGTTGGCTCGTGAGGAGGTCTGGCGGTCACTCACCTTCATCACCTATCGTCGTGTGGTCCGCTTCTGTCGCGAGCACGAGTTGCAGTGCCGCTTCGACACCGGCCTGCTCGCGAAGGCGTTCGAACGTTTCGACTATGACGACGGGTTCTCGATGAGACAGGGCGCCGCGATGCGCACCGGCTATCGTTTCCTGCGTGCCACCCGGCTGCGCTCGTTGCTGGCATCCATACCGCCCCGATGGGCGACGCCGATGGCGTTCAGTTGCTGGCCGGGTGACTCGCCGAAGCAACTCTCTGACAATTGTGAACCTGGAACCAATTGAGCCCCTGTTCGATCCACGGCCGACCAAGGTGATCGACAAGAGGGTTGCGCCGGGCACCGCTCTGCCGATCGTGGTTCGGACACGGCCGCAGCAATGGTCGTACGCCGTGCGGTTCGAACGGCGGATCGACGCGGTGCAACCGTCGACGGCCGTCCTCGTCCGTCTCACGCTGGCCGTGATTTCCGGGTCCGTGGGCGTCGGTGTGCTCAATGGCAACGAGACCGAATTCATGGACGAGGTCGTCGCCGGTCCGACGCCTGAGCCCACAACCGTAGCCGTTCTGATCACACGTGCCGGCGACGCGGGACCACTCATCGTTCGAAATACGTCGTCTGTGGCTGCCAGCGAGGTCTCCCTCCTCGGTCTCGAGTGCCTTGCCATCGAGAGGGACTCTGCGGAGCGCACGCCGGGGCTGGCCGATCCGCGGCCCTGCGCTTACTGGAGCCGCTACTACGGTACCGACGGAGACACGATTGCCGAGAGGCTCCGCGTTAAATTGTTCCGTTCTCTCGAAGCGCCCGAGATACTGCGATGGGTCGATCGGCTCTCGATGTGGATTCTGCCGGGTGATCAGCTATCGCGCGCCTTGTACGTCTCGAGCACCTATGAACCGAATACCCTGTGCGTTTTGCGACGGCTCCTGAGAAGCGGCGATACGTTCATCGACGCTGGTGCCAACACGGGAGTGATCTCGCTCGTGGCCTCGAACTGGGTTGGCCCCACTGGCCGGGTCTACAGCTTCGAGCCGAGCCTGCGTGAGCACGAGCAGTTGCAGCGCAATCTCGCGCTGAACGCCGCGACCAATGTCACGCCATTCAATCTGGCGGTGGCGGCCGGTTCGGGCA
Organism: Vicinamibacterales bacterium; assembly: GCA_036407095.1. Lineage (GTDB taxonomy): Bacteria > Acidobacteriota > Vicinamibacteria > Vicinamibacterales > UBA2999 > Gp6-AA40. The sequence continues at coordinate 64,892 of DASWZV010000066.1, forward strand.
CGGCCACGTTGCGCGTGGCTGCACCCTCACATGCCGGGTTGAACACCATCGGCGGCGAGTTTCCATACGCCGGGGTAGAGACCGATCATCTCGAGCGGGTCGAAACCATCGCGCTCGACGGGTTTGTCGATCGACAACGCGTTCCCAGGATTGCAGCGATCAAACTCGATGTCGAAGGCGCAGAGAGTGCGGTGCTGCACGGCGCGCAGCACGTGCTGCGTGAACACCGGCCGGCGCTGATCATCGAAATCTTCGGTCGCTCGCTCGAGGGGCACGGCTCCAGTCGCGAGGCCGTCGGGAGGCAATTGAGGGCCGCTGATTATCGAATCTATTCAATCGACGACGTGGACGCACGTCTACATGCGATCGACGCGCTCACCGTGGTAGACGAGCAAAACGTCGTTGCGCTGCCGGCCGAACAGGGCGAGCGATTGGCGGTCTGAACGTGACGCGCCGACCTCTTCAGACGACGGCTCGCCGCCGTGCGTCGGCGGTCATCTCCTGACGGATCCACGAATAAGTCTGCTGCATACCCTCTTCGAGTCTCACTGAGGGCGCCCAGCCGAGTTGCTGGCGAATCCGTGTGTTGTCGCTGTTACGGCCGCGTACGCCCTTCGGCGCATCGAGTTTGTAGCGGCGCCGGAGCGTCACACCGGCAATCCCCTCGACGATGTCGACGAGCTGATTGATCGTGACGAGCTGCTCGCTGCCGACGTTGAGCGGCTCGGTGACAGCGCTCTCCATCAGACGCAGGGTCCCTTCCAGACAGTCGTCGATGTAGGTGAAGCTGCGCGTCTGCTCGCCGTCGCCCCAAATCTCGATGTCGTTCGAGCCACTCAGTTCGGCCGCGATGACTTTCCGGCAGATCGCGGCGGGAGCCTTCTCGCGTCCTCCATCGTACGTCCCGTGCGGACCGTAGACGTTGTGATAACGCGCCACGCGAGTGACGATGCCGAAGTCCTCGGTGAAGTGCCGGCACATACGCTCGCTGAACAGCTTTTCCCACCCATAGCCGTCCTCGGGCATCGCGGGATAGGCGTCCTCTTCCCGCAATGGCGAGACCGCGGCGGTGGTCTGTTTCTCAGCGGCGTACACGCAGGCGGACGAGGAATAGAAGAACCGCTCGACGCCTGCCTCGCGTGCCGCCATCAGCATGTGCGTGTTGATCAGCACGGTCAGCATGCACTCGGCCTTGTGCAGCTCGATGAAGCCCATGCCGCCCATATCGGCGGCCAGATTGAAGACGTAGCGCGTGCCTTGGGCCGATTGCCGACAGTTCTCCAGATCGCCCAGGTCGAGCGATCGGGTGTCGACGTCATCGAACTGCTGATACCACTCGCCGAACGGCTTGACGTCGACGGCGCGGATGCGGCGATGTCCCCGACGCCGCAGCTCGGCCACGAGATGGCCGCCGATGAAACCTCCTGCACCTGTGACGAGTACGAGATCGCTTGTATCCATTCGTTCCGTTTCGCGCCGATGGCCCGGCTTCAGGCGCGCACCGGCTCGCTCTGCGCCGTGCCGCCGTAACCCAGATAGACGACATGTGCTACGGCTGCCACCGTTTTCGGGATCACCCGCCAGCAGTCGATCACGGTCAGCCGCGACCCGACGCGACAAAAGACATCATCCCCAAGCTCTCGAAATTCGGGCCAGGGTGTCATCACCACGACGAGCGATGCTGCTCGCACGCAGTCGGCCGCTGTCGCGGCCGTCTCGAATGGACGCCGCAGCACCAGTCGAGCCGCGGCCATTGCCTTCGGATCGTAGGCGACGACCTGATGTCCGAGGTCGAGGAGCCGCGCGACGAGTGCCATGCCTTGGCTTTCTTCGACAACGGCGGTGTCGGGCTTGTAGGCGAGGCCCAGAACCCCGATGACACCCGAATCGTGAGCGCGCGCTTCAACCGCGCCCAGCACCCGTTCCACCTGGTAGCGATTCAGCGCGTCGGTGGCTTCCGCCAACTCCGCGCGTGCACCAATCGAGCGCGCCAGCACGCTGAACGCCACGTTGTCCCGCGGGAAACAGGGACCGCCATAACCGATCGCGCCCTTGAGGTACTTGGCGCCGATGCGGGTGTCACAGCCAATGGCCTGCGTCACGACGTCGACGTCCGCTCCCGGCAGCCGATCGCAGATGTCCGCGAGCATGTTGGCGTACGAAATCTTCGTCGTCACGAACGTGTTGACGGAGATCTTCGCCAGTTCGGCGTTGACGAAGTTCATGTGGCGTACTGGTGGACGGTTGTCGCACCCGCGCACGTAGATCTGTTCCAGGAGATCGCCGGCGTGTTGATCGGACTCGCCGATGAGGATCATATCGGGCTGCAGCATGTCGCGGACGACGCTCCCGAGCGCGATGAACTCCGGGTTGTAGCAGAGACCCAGCGTCGGGCCGACCTCCCGCCCGGAGTGCCGCTCCAGCGCGGCGCGGATCTCGCCTCCCGTCGATCCAGGCATGACCGTGCTCGTGACCACGACCAGGTGATAGTCGTTCTTCCGCCGGACGCCCGCGCCGACGCCGGTCATGGCATCGACGACAGCCGCGTTGCTGAACCGGCCAGTCAGGTCGCTCGGGGTTGGAACGATGACGAACGTGACATCCGAAGCAGCCACCGCCTCCGCGACATCGTGCGTGGCGCTCAGACGCGTCCGGCTCGCGTCGATGAGCTGCTGGAGCATCGGTTCGTCGACCGGGGCGCGTCCCGCGCGGATGTCTTCGACGTGCAGTGCATTGAGGTCGGTGCCGATCACGTCGAAACCCTTGCTGGCGAATACCGCGGCCAGGGGCGCACCGAGCTTGCCAAGTCCTACGACCGACAGTTTCATTCGCTGCTGTTTCCTCAGTGGAGGTCAGACCGCATAACCCGCGGCGTTCGCTGCATCGGCGGTTGTAACTTCAGACCTGACGTGGGAGTCGGGGGCGGGAGAAGTATAAACAGGCCACAATCTTGCGGTCAATCGGTCGAGTCGTCCTTCGCCGCCATCCGAGCGCTGGATCGAGCGGCTTCTTCCTTGGATCGGCGAGCCGCTTCGCGTTCGAGCTTGAGTCGCCCCTCCTTGAGCCGGCGGTGAGTGTCGCGGAGCCGACTTGAGACCGCGTTGGCGACGGCGCGGCACCCCCGCAACGACGCATTGAGTTCTTCGAGCAGCAACCGGGCCGTCAGCACGTCCGCCACGTCCCACGCCTTTGTGCCGAGGCGATGCTGGATTTCCTCAGTGAACGGGCGCAGTCGAGGCGATACGAGGGCCTCGCGTGCGCCGCTCTCGGACAGGTCGCCGGGTGGTTGCGCGGTGCCGACTTCCGTCAGCAGCCGTTCGAGGTTGCGGAGCCGCTCGAAGAGGGCGGTGCCATCCTCAGGATCGACGATTGATGAGTCCGGAAGCGAGTCGAGCGGCAACGGCAACCTCTGAAGTCCGTGTAGTATAGCAGTCGATCATGAGCGCGTCCGCGACCGGCGCCACCGTCTTCGGAGATACGGCGATCGAACGGGTTCGGGACTACTGGAACAGCAGACCCTGCAATCTGCGGCATTCGCCCGAGCCGGTCGGCACTCGGGAGTATTTCGATCAGGTCGAGGCGCGAAAGTACTTCGTCGAACCCCACATTCCTGGGTTCGCAGAGTATCAACGATGGGCCGGGAAGCGGGTGCTCGAGATCGGCTGCGGCATCGGAACCGACACGATCAACTTCGCAAGGGCGGGTGCCCTTGTGACAGCGGTGGATCTGTCCAGCCGCTCGTTGGACCTCGCGCGGCAGCGCGCGGCGGTGTTCGGCGTCGAGGATCGAATCACGTTTCTGGAGGCCGACGCCGAGCGGTTGTGCGAGTTCGTCCCGCCTTCCGAGTACGACCTCGTGTACTCCTTCGGCGTCATCCATCACACTCCTCATCCGGAGCGAGTACTCGATCAACTCTATCGACACTACACCGGGCCACAGACGACGGTGAAGGTGATGGTGTACTACCGGTGGGCGTGGAAGGTCTTTGCGATTCTCGTCCGCGAAGCACACGGCGCGTGGTGGCGCCTCGACGAAGCCGTTGCGCGGAACTCGGAAGCACAGACCGGATGTCCCGTCACTTATACGTACACACGGCAATCAGTGAAGCAGTTCTTTGGGCAATCAGGCTTCACCCTCGAGCACGCGTTCGTGGATCACATCTTCCAATACCGTGTCGACCAGTACGTCAAGTATCGCTACGTGAAGGGCCTTCCGTTCCGATGGCTGCCGAACCCGGTCACTCGCGCCCTTGAACGCCGTTTGGGGTGGCATCTCTGTGTGACGGCGCGCAAGGCCGCGCGGGTCACGCCAGCGCCGTGATGAACGACGATCCTTACCTCACGATCGTCGTCACCGGCCGCAACGACGACTTCGGGGGCGATTTCAACGGCCGATTTTTTCGTGCCCTTCGTTTCAACCACGCGCAACTGGCCGCCGCCGGGGTCTCGCACGAGTTCGTCTTCGCCGAATGGCGCCCGATTGAGGGGCGACACTATCTGGCGACGCTCCTGGCGCGTGAATTCTCAGACCTTGGCGCATCGGGACTTCGCAGCTTCGTCGTCGACCCGCTGTACCATGACGCGCTCAGCCTCAATCCGCGACTTGCGTACCAGGAATTCATCGCGAAGAACGTCGGTATCAGGCGCGCCCGAGGAGCCTTCGTACTGTCGACGAACACCGACATCTACCTCGGTCGAGGCATCATCAGCCGGCTCGCCGAACGCGCACTCGAGCGGGGCGTGTTGTATCGAGCCGCGCGCCACGACCTGAAGGCGGCGATCGACGCCACCAGAACCGATTGGGACATGCTCGAGGACGAGCGGAACTGCGAGATCGTGAACGCGATTCGGCCTCCCTATTTCACCAATGCCTCCGGCGATTTCCTGCTGCTCGATCGCGAGTCGTATCACGAGCTTCGCGGGTTCAACGAGGTGTATCGATCGGCGAAAATCCATATCGACGGCAACTTCTGCATGAAGGCGTACGCATGCGGGTTGACACTGGTCGACATCGGCGCCGTCGTCTACCACGTCGGTCGGGGGACGCTGCACGCGCAGGTTGGTTTGTATCGAGGCCGGCCAGGGGAGGCGCCTTGGGGCGACATCCGCTGGCGGAGTGACGTGGTATACGACAATCCGCCCGAGTGGGGGCTCGGCTCGGCGCCGGAACTGCCGCTCGATGCGCGTACGAGCTTTCTCCCGTTCGAATGGAACGCCGTTGGTCCCATGGTGGCTCTCAAACGCGTGGTGCTGCCAGCCGTCCAGCAGGGGATGGGGTGATGAAGCAGACAGGCACGTTCGGGTTCGTGCGCGTAGCCAGGTACACCGAGGCCCTCGAACAGCAGAAGAAGGCCGAATCGCGTGCGCTCAGGCTCGAGCAGCAGCTGGAGACCTCGCGTGAGGATTCGCGCGGCTGGAAAGCCAAGGCTGATCAGGCCCACGAGGCGTTGAAGCAGGTGCAGTCGATCGCGGCCGAGACGCGGCAAAAACTCGAGCGCGCCGAAGCGCGCGCCGTAGATCTTCAGGCGCTCCAGCAGCGGCTGGCTGAATCAGAGCGCGCGCTGACGATTGCACGCGAACAGTTGATGGCGATCGAGGTGAAATTGGACATTCTCGAGGGCGCCGCCAACGTCCTCGACGCCCGTACGCGCACCGTGCTGATGCGTCGCACGACAACCGAGCGTGGCGCCCCTGTCTGATCGCCCGTCTGTCTCGCCGCACGACCGAACGCCACCCACCGTCACAATCGTTCTGACCGGGCGCAATGACGATTATGGCGTGGGCTTCGAGGCGCGCTTTTTTCGCACGCTGCGCTTCAATCATCGAGAGTTGAGGTCGCGCGGCATCGCGTACGAGCTCGTCTTCGTCGAATGGGCTCCTCCCCAGGACCGGCCGCGGCTCGTCGACCGCGTGTTCGATGCCGTCCCCGACCTCGACCCGAGCGGGTGCCGCTGGTACGTGGTCGATGCGCAGTATCAGGCTGCGCTGGCGCTGAACACACGGCTCGTCTATCTCGAGTTCGTCGCCAAGAACGTCGGGGTCAGACGGGCGGCCGGGCGGTTCGTGCTGACGTCGAACTGCGATGTCTACTTCGGACGCGTCGTCCTCGATGCGCTCGCGCGAGGCAGTCTCATGGACGGCGTGGTGTATCGAGCAGCGCGGTACGACCTCAAGGCGGAAATCGGAAACGGCGATCCCGGTTGGCTGGAGATCGAGGATCCAGCCAATCTCGATGGCCGCCCACGTTCACTGAGGCCCCCCTTCATGGCTGGCGGAACGGGCGATTTCGTGCTCCTCGATCGCAGCACGTTCCACGAGATGCGCGGCTTCAACGAAGTGTACCGGGTTGCGCGGATTGGCATCGACAGGAACTTCCTGGTGAAAGCCTTGTCAATGGGCTTGACGATCGAAGACATCGGCGGACCTGTCTATCATGTGAATCATGCAGGCAGCTACCGGCTGACGGTGCACGACTATGAAGGCAGAGAAGGGGAGGCGCCGTGGGGTAACCGCCGGTGGCATTCGAGCGGCGTCGTCTACAACAATGCGCCCACATGGGGCCTGTCGGAGGCGCCGCAGCGGCAGCTGGCCAAAGGTGTCTGGTTCCTCGATTTTTCCTGGGATGCCGTGCCGCCGCTCGTCGATCTTCGCGGCGTGGTGCTTCCCGTCTCCCGCCTTGGCGGCCCGCGCCCGGGGCGGTATGTATCGAGAATGTAAGATCGTTCCCACGCATGGATAATCTGGTCGTCGACGGTCTCGGGAAATGCTACGTGCTCGCTCGCGAAACGGAGGGCAAGGCCACGCGCTCCGTCTGGCAGCGGCTCAAGTCTCCGCTTGGGGCCGACCCGGCTGGGGTCGCGAGAGAATTCTGGGCGCTCAAGAACGTTTCGTTCCGGGTCGAGCCCGGCACGATTCTCGGTGTCATCGGCGCGAACGGCGCCGGCAAGACCACGCTGCTGAAGATCCTCGCGCGGGTGATTACGCCGACAACGGGCCGGGTTGTCGGTGTCGGGCGGGTCGTGTCGCTGCTCGAGCTCGGCGCCGGGTTCGACCCCGATCTGTCGGCACGCGAGAACATCCTGATGAATGCAGCCATCATCGGGATCACCCGCCATGAGGCCCAGGAGCGGATTCCCGAGATTCTCGAATTTGCCGAGGTCGAGCAATTCGGGTCGACGCCGCTCCGTCACTACTCGAGCGGGATGTATCTGCGCCTCGCGTTCTCCGTCGCCATTCATATGCAGCCGCAGATCCTGCTCGCCGATGAAATCCTCGCGGTCGGCGACTCCGCGTTCCAGGAGCGATGCCTTCAGAAAGTGACCGAGCTCGGACGACAGGGGCTCACTGTATTGTTCGTCTCGCACGACATGGATGCGATCCTGCGCATCTGCAACCGCGTGATGTGGCTGAACCGGGGAGAGCTTCGCAAGGCAGGCGACCCGGAAGAAGTGGTCGACGAATATCAGAACGCGGTGTGGAGCGAGGCGGACATCGCCCCTTCCGAGCGCGGCCGCCGATCGAACCGGCTGGCCGAAATCCTGTCAGTGCGTCTCGTGTCGGCAGCCGGCCGCGACATCGGTGGCGCGCCGGCGTCGGAAGATGTGTTCATCAAGATCCGATTCCGTACCGTGAAGCCAAACCTGCTCGTGAAGTGTGCCCTCGATCTGGCTACGAGAGGGACGTTGATCTTCAGAAACTCCGACGCTGAGGCGCGGCCCCTGCGCGATGCGGGCGTCTACGAAGCGTTGGTCAGGATTCCGCGCGATCTCCTCGCCGAGCTCACGTACGTCGCGACCGTTGGCTGCATCTTCCGCAAAGAGGACGAGCTCAAGGAGTTTCCTCTCCTCGTCTACAACGCACTGTCGTTCATGGTGTACGCGACCGAGCAGCCCGACATCCCGACGTCCGGTCGTCTCGATCGCGTTGGCGTCATCGCCCCGCGTCTCGACTGGACCGTTCGAGAGGAGGTTCAAGTTGTCCGCGCTTAGACAGCTCCTCGGTCTCGGCGCCGCGGCGCCCGCGTCAGGCGAGATCGACGAGGCCAGATACCAGAAATGGGTGATCGAGCCTGTGCGCGTCGGACTCCTCGCGCGTGCGCGAGAGTTGTGGCGATATCGGCGCATCCTGTGGTTCCTGGCCGAGCGCCGGATCAAAGATCGCTATGAAGACACCACGCTCGGCATCTTCTGGTTGTTTGCCAGGCCGCTGATGCCGATCTTCATCAGCACGGTCATCTTCGGTCGGTTCCTTCGCGTGCCGTCGGACGGCGTCCCGTATTTCCTGTTCTTCCTCGCCGGGAGCTCCTGCTGGCGCATTTTCGAGCGCTCGGTCCAGTGGGTCACGCGCAGCCTCGATTCGAATCGAGGGCTCATCAAGAAGGTGTACTTCCCGCGTCTTATCGCGCCGATTTCGTCGGTCGCGCCGGCTCTCGCCGAGGGTGGAATTCTTCTGACGCTGTTGGTACTGGCGAGCATCTTCTTTTATTTCCACGACGGCGTGTTCTATCTCCGCTTCGGCCTGCCGATGGTGGCCGCTCTCGTTGCCATCGCCATGGCCATGCTGCTGGCCATTTCAGTCGGTCTCTGGACCTCGGTCCTCCAGGTGAAGCACAGAGACATGCAGTACTCGATCAGGTACTTCACCCAGCTCTGGCAATACGTCACCCCGGTGTTCTTCCCGCTCTCATCGGTCCCCCCGAAGTATCACCTCGCCTTCTTCATCAACCCCATGACGCCGATCGTGGAGATGTACAAGTGGGGTTTGCTGGGCATTGGACAATTCCCCGGCGTCGAACTGATGCTCGGCGTCGGCGTCATGCTGTTGATTTTCGGCGCGGGTGTCGTCTACTTCAACAACTCGGAGGCGGCCTCCGTCGACCGCCTGTGAGACCGCAATGCCAGAATCTGCGCCCTTGATCCCATTCAACCGGCCGCATCTGACCGGGCGTGAGCTGGCCTACATTCAGCAGGCGGCGGCCGCCGGACAGCTCGCGGGAAATGGCCGCTTCACCAGGCGATGTCAATCCTGGCTCGAAGAGCGCCTTGGCGCGCCGCGCGCGCTGCTGACGCACTCGTGCACGGCGGCGCTCGAGATGTCGGCGCTGCTGATCGACCTGCAGCCTGGCGACGAAGTGATCATGCCGTCGTTCACGTTCGTGTCCACCGCCAACGCGTTCGTGCTGCGCGGGGCCCGTCCGGTCTTCGTCGACATCAGACCCGACACTTTGAATCTGGATGAACGGCTGGTCGAAGCCGCGATTACGAACCGCACGAAAGCGATCGTCGTCGTGCACTACGCTGGCGTCGCGTGCGACATGGACCGGCTGATGGAGACTGCCGCTCGCCGCGGCATCGTCATCATCGAAGATGCCGCGCATGCGCTGCTCTCCCGCTACAAGGATCGGCCGCTGGGGAGCTTCGGGCAGCTCGCGACGTTCAGCTTTCACGAGACCAAGAACGTCATCTCGGGGGAGGGCGGGGCACTCGTCATCAACGACGCCCGGTTCGCGGAGCGTGCCGAGATCCTCTGGGAGAAGGGGACGAATCGCTCGAAGTTCTTTCGCGGGCAGGTGGACAAATACACCTGGGTGGACGTGGGCTCTTCCTTTCTTCCCGGGGAACTGACCGCAGCGTTCCTCTGGGCGCAGCTCGAGCAGGCGGAATCGATAACCGCGAAACGGCTGACAATCTGGAATCAGTACCTCGAGGCGTCGAGCGCACTCGTGCCGTTCGGGCTGCGAATGCCGATCGTGCCCGTCGATTGCACGCACAATGCGCATTTGTATTACGTGCTCCTGCCGTCGCAGGTGAATCAGGCCGAGGTGCTGAGAGATCTCAATGCGCGTGGCGTCAACGCGGTCTTTCACTATGTGCCGCTGCATTCCTCGCCCGCCGGTCAGCGCTATGGGCATACCGCCGGGTCGCTCGACGTGACCGACGATTACAGCAATCGGATCGTGAGGCTCCCGTTGTGGGTCGGCCTCCCGCACCATGCGCCGCGTGAAGTGATCGATCGGGTCGTGGAAGTGATGACATCGCTCGCCGCCCGGGCATAGCGTTCGGCATCAGCCGATCGTATCCAGCACCGCGATCCCGACCCCCGTTCGACCGTAGTCGTTGCCGTTGTAGAGCATGTAGCGCCTGGCGTTCCAATCGAACACGCAGGGATATTCAACCATCTCCGATTCCCAGTCGTCGCCGCTGGCGCTCAGTCCCAACTCCTCCTGTCGCGTCCACAGCACGCCATCGCTGGAGTGAGCGTAGCCAATGCGGTAGCGGTCTCCGCGGACTGCGAACCACATGTGGTAACCATCTCGATCGCGAAGAACCCACGGGCGGGCAAACGCATACTCCTGCGGTGATCCGTAGTCGACGCAGATGGCTCCCTCGCGCTTCCAGGTGAGCCCATTCCGCGATTCCCCATAGCGGATGTTGTAGTAGTGGCGCGGCGCCGGTCCGTGCTGACGCCACTCGGTCGCCGAGACGTACCACATCCGCCAACGCCATTCGTCCACCATCACAAACGGTGACGCCGTGAGATACGGATCGACAGGCGTCCGGTCGAGCAGCGGTGCCGCCGAGATGCGCTCGAACGGACCATCACCCTCGCTGGCCACCACGCCTGCGGCCAGATAGAACGGGACCGTCACGCCCCGGGTCCATCCGGTGTAGTACAGGAGGCGCGTGCGCCCGGTCGTGACGAGACACGAGGTGGTGACGCCGCTGTCGTCGAAGGCGCCAACAGGACCGAGATCGACGACCGGCTCGGGATCGAGCGGCTCGAGTCGCGGCGACTCTGCCATCACCAGCGTCGTGCGGCCGATCCGCGCACGGCCCTGCTCGTCCCGCAGGCTGACGTAGAGGCGGAAACGGTCGTTTCCGAGTGAGTCGATGACCGGCAGGGCGGCGTGCGTGTGAGCCCATGACGCGCGCGACGTGTCCAGCGCCAACCGGCCAAGTCGCCGCCAGCGCGCGCTCACAGATCGATCTCGTCGCTCGTTTTCGGGAACAGCTTCGCCCGCTCGGGCATGTAGACCTCTTTCGGCTTGGTGTTCTTCATGATGATGGCGCCGGCGCCGATGAGAGTCTGTGGTGCGAGCGTGATCGAGTTGCGCAGGGTCGCGTTCACGCCGATGAACGATCGCGTGCCGACGCGTACGTATCCCGAGATCACCACGTGCGAGGTGATGAAGCAGTGGTCTTCGATCGTCGCGTCGTGGCCGACATGGTTGCCGCTCCAGAGCGTCACGTCGTTGCCGATGGACACGAACGGCTGAATGGTGTTGTCCTCGAGGATGAAGCAGTTGTCGCCCGGCGGGGTCGACGAGAGGTAGCTGCACCTCGAGCTGACGTAGCTCACCAGCCGGTAGCCGGCGGCCTTCATGGCCTCGTACTTCTCCGCGCGAATCCCGTTCATCTTCGCGTAGCTGAGTGCGACGAACATGTCGTAGTCGCCGGGCGGAAACCGCCGCGGCGCATCCTCGGCATCCACGAGCGGCAGCCCCAGGAATTCATCGGCCTTGCGGTAGGCGCGGTCGACGACGAAGCCGGCAACGTCGAGCGGGCTGTCGTGCGTGAAGTAGTGATGCGCCAGGCGTGCGATGTCGCCGGCGCCGAAGATGACGAGTTTGGCCATGCGTTACCGTCGCACGATCATCGTGAATTCGTAGAGCGGGTAGTCATGCAGCAGCGTCACGAAGCGGGAGTACTGGCGCTTGCAGCGTTCGAACAGCTCGAGCGGATCGGCATAGTACAAGTCCGGCCGGCGCTTTTCGACGTCCGAGTAGCGCGTCAGCGCGTTGAACGCGAAGCCGCGCGTGCCTCTGGCGGCCAGCTCCTCGATGACCTCGTATGCGTAGGCGAGCCACGCCTCGTCGCTCGCACCTTGCTTGACGTTGAGCACGCCGCTCGCGACGGCGAAATCGACGGGGGGCACTTCATCCAGCCTCGTCGTGGCGCGGCACTCCGCGAGCGACACGAGATGGGTGCGCGCGGCATCGACCATCGACGGACTCACGTCGAACCCGATGTACGCGCCTCGATGGCCCCGCGTCCGGATGTAGCTGCCCAGGGCACCATATCCGCAGCCGTAATCGAGCAGGCTCGCGTCCGGCTGTCCGTGCCACAGGTACTCCAGCTGCTGGAAGCGGAGCTCCTGGGATGCCTGCGAATTCCAGTCGGCGCCGGCGGGAGTGGCCCCGTGCTCGCGAAGCTTCGCGTCGTAGTACTCGCGCGCCTGTTCGCGCAGGCTGCGACCGCTCACGGCAGGCGGTCCGTCCCCTGGCCCCGCGTCGAACCGACGCGTTCGCTCAGGGCGGCCTCCTCCACTCGCGCCGAACCGATGCGCTCGCTCGGGGCGGGGCCGTACTCGGCGCGCACGATCGTGTAAGGACGATGCTTGACCTCGAGGAAGATCTTCGAAAGATACATCCCAATCACGCCAACGCAGAAGATGATCAGGCCTCCCAGGAACCAGATCGAGACCATGACCGACGCCCACCCGGGCACACCGACCCTGCCGTGCAGGCTCTCGTACAGCAGCACGACACCTGCGACCAGCGACAGGGCCATCACACCCATCCCGATCTGGAAGATGTAGACCAGCGGTCGATTGCTCAGCGACGTGATCGCATTCACAAACACCGAGAGGCGCTTGCGCACGGTGTATGAGGTGCTGGGGCGGCTGCCTTTGCGGACGACGTGAGGGCGCTGCTCGAAGCCGGTGAGGACGCAGAGCCCGGCGAGCGACACCTCGCGCTCCTCGTGGCTCACGAGCGCCTGCACGAAGCGGTGTGTCATCAATCGCGCCGTGGTCACGTTGGCCGGAATCGGATGGGTCAACAAGTGATTGAAGACGCGGAAGAACGCCCCGCCCGACAGACGCTCGAGCGGTCCGCCTTTGCGCACCTCCTGCACGCCGTAGACCGCATCAGCGCCGCTCGATCGCAGCGTGTCGTAGAACGCGATCAGCCACTCCGGATCTTCCTCGAGATCGCAGTCGATCAGGAAGACGAGCGTACCGCGCGCGTGGGCCAGTCCGGTCATCAGTGCCCGGTGATGACCGAAGTTGCGCGACAGGTCGAGCACCCGCACGTGCGGGTCGCGCCGACCCAGCTCGATGGCGGCGGTGAGCGAGTCGTCCGGGGAGCCGTCGTTGACCAGCACGATCTCGTATGACGTGCCGACGAGTCTGGTCGCCGCGGCCGTGCAGCGTGTATAGAAAACGTCCAGGAACCCTGCCGATCGGTACATCGACGTCACAATCGACAGCGACAGCGCTGGCCGCGAGCTCATGCCGATACGCGGGCCTGGCACACGTCCTTCATGTATTCCAACGCGCGCGGGCCGGTGCAGAAGATCAAGTCGAGCACCGACACCGCGTGCTCGAACGGGCCGTGGAGCTGTGGGTACTCGGGATAGCCATCGTAGTCGGCGAACAGGACGCTCACGCCCGCCTCGTTGAATGCACGCTCATCGAGATAGCCGCGCGCGCTCGGGCCAGACAGATACTCGGTGGCGCCGCTCTTCACGCACAGGTCGACCAGTCGTTCGTTGCGTCCCGCGCGCGGATGATATGCTTCCGACCACGTCATCGGTGTCGTGATGCCGAGTGCCGCGCAGGCCGCGGCGATGAAGGCGTGGTTGACGTCGCTGAGCCGCGACGACAGTGTCGACTGGTACAGTGTTTCGAACGCAGGCCCGTGCGTCTTGAAGTGGGGCGCCCGGGCGTAGGCGGTTCGAATCGTCTGCCAGTGCGTGCGTGCCCACGATGGATCTGCGATCGTCGTGTCGAGGATCCGCTGCTCGTAGCGGCCCTTCGTGTGGACGGGAATCGACAGCCACAGCAGGCCGGCGTTCGTCTTGATACGGTTGCGGCTTCGCCAGTCCCTCTTCGTGAACTGCACGTCGTCCAGCAGGATGAACTCGTCGGCGGCTCTGATGAGATCGAAGTAGCCTTTCCAGGGAATGTAGCTGGATTGAACGATCGCGACGCGCTTCTGAGCCATGCTGCGAAAACTGGTCAATATCACCGCTCTATGTTCAACGCCCGCCCAATCCCTCTGCCAAGCCTCGACCGGGAGGCCCCGGGCCATCAGGCCCCTGGCCCGAGCCTCGAGCACTAGCCATTGAACCGTGAGCCGGCCGAGTGTAACACGCGGTTCTTCGTCGCCTTGCGTCGTGTGCGGCGGTACCGCGTGGCGCGCCTTGCCGGATCCAGGCCCCCGCTCGATGGCCAGCGACTTCCGCATTGTCGACGAACCGTTGGCCCGCAGCGTCTGCGACGGGTGTGGGCTCGCTCGTCGTCTGCGGCCCCTCGAGGCGGCGTCGTTCTATGAGTCGGGGTACGAGCTCTATGCGCATGCGCCCGGTGGGACGCGCGAACACGCGAGACAGATGGCGTACGCGGAGTGGATTGGTCGGGCCGTGTCGGCTCCCCCCCGTCGCGTGCTCGACATCGGCTGCGGCAATGGATCGCTGCTGCGGGCGTTGAAGACCTGCTGGCCGGATGCCCTCATGTTCGGGTGCGATCCCTCTGCCGAGGCGGTCGCGCATGGCCGCGGTGATGGGGTGGAGTTGTGGCAAGGCACCGGCGACGATCTCCCGGCGGATGTCGCCGCCGACGTCGTGGTGACGATCAACGTCATCGAGCACACACCCGATCCGCTCCGATTTCTCCACAGTGCGCACCGGCGGGTGTCGCCGGATGGAACGCTGATCGTCGTGTGTCCCGACGGTGGCGAGCCGGGATTCGAGCTGCTGTTCGTCGATCATCTGTTTTCGTTTGCGAGGCCTCATCTCGAGTCGTTGGTGCGTCGTGCGGGAATGACGGTTGCTGAGGGTGCGCCGGCTCCGCCTTCGCTTGGGCAGTTCCAGATGGTCGTTGGCCGCCGCGCTGACACGTCCGAACCGGCACGGGTCGACGTCAGAGTCGAGGGCTCACGGCGTGAGCTGTACCTGCAGCGGTGGCGCGAGATCGACGAGCGCCTCGCCGCGCGGCTGCGGCCGCCGGTGGTCTGCTTCGGTGCGAGCGAGGCCGCAGGCCTCCTCCGTGCCTACGCCCCGCATTCGTGGGCGCTCGTGACCGCATGCACGGCAGACGGAGCCGCGGAGGGAACCTTCGGCGACACCCCGATCGTGCCGCTCGAAGATGTGTCCCCCCAGACCACTCTCTTGCTTGGCGTCCGGCCCAGCGACCAGCCGCGATTGGCCGATCGCCTCGCCGACCGCTTTCATCACATCGTTGCATGGTACGATCTCGTCGATGTCGAGCATGGCTGACAGTGGAGCCGCACCGTCCTACGGCGTCGTCGAGCGCGGCAACGCGCAAGGCGCGGTCGCCCAGTGGGCCGAGCGCGTGCGACTGGCGGGCTACGTGGTCGTGCCCAGTGGGTTCTCCCCGACCGAGATCGCGGACGTCAGCACTCGATTGGATCGCGTGATGGCGCGGCAGATCGAGGAATTCGGCGCCGATCGCCTCGCCACGATCGGTGACGCGCTCACGGCGCGGTGTCCGCTCGCCTATGACGAGGCGTTCGTGGCGGTGGCCTCCCATCCCGACGTACTGGCCCTCGCGCGCGAGCTGCTCGGCGAGTACATCGTGCTGATGCAGCAGAACGGCGTCATCAATCCGGCGGGACAGCAACACACGCAGCTGTCATATCACCGCGACCTTCCGTATCAGCACTTCACCTCGAGCCGTCCGCTTGCGGTGAGCGCGCTGTTCTGCATCGATCCATTCCAGCCTGAGACCGGCGCGACCACGGTGATTCCGGGGTCGCATCGCATGGAGGCGTTTCCCTCGGAGCAGGTGGCCGCCTCACTCGACGCCTCCGTCACCGCGGAGCCCGGTTCGTTCATCGTGTTCGACTCGATGCTGTTTCATCGCGCGGGTCTCAATCGATCGGATCGTCCTCGCCGCGCCGTCAACCAGGTCTATTCCGTGCCGATCATCGCGCAGCAGATCTCGCTGGTCGATGCCCTTCCGCCCCAGTACGCATCCGATC
Source organism: Vicinamibacterales bacterium (assembly GCA_036407095.1). Taxonomy (GTDB): domain Bacteria; phylum Acidobacteriota; class Vicinamibacteria; order Vicinamibacterales; family UBA2999; genus Gp6-AA40. Next base: position 80,894 of record DASWZV010000066.1, read on the forward strand.
CGGCCCTGGCGCGGCTGTTCGGCTTCGACGTCTCGCCGGCGCGCTCGGTCACCGCCTGGCGCGAGCGACGCCTCGCGCGCACGGGGCGGCACGACGGATGACGAGGGTACCGCGCACGCGCACTGTCGTCATCGGTGCGCTCTCGTTTCTTGTCGCGGTGTTTTCGTGGCTGCTCCGTTTCAACGATCCCGGCGGTTCGTTTGCCGGCCTGACCGACGATCACTTCTTCTATCTCGTGCGCGGCTGGCAGATTCTGTTCGGCGACCTGCCGGTGCGCGACTTCGTCGATCACGGTGCACCGCTGTTCTACTACATCGCGGCAGCCGTGCAAGCGCTGTTCGGCCGCGGAACGTTATCGGAGCTGACGTTTTGCGCGACCGCATTGGCCGTGGGCGCAGCGGCCACGTTCTGGCTCTCGACCGTGGCCTCGGGGTCGATACTCGCCGGCCTTGCCGGCGTGCTGATACACGTGTGGTTGGTCCCGCGTTTCTACAACTACCCGAAGATCCTGGTGTACGCCGCCGCGATCCCCTTGTTGTGGTGGTTTGCCGACCGGCCGACCGTGCGCGCGCGTTCGTGGATCGCCGTCGTGACCGTCATCGGCTTTCTGTTCCGCCACGATCACGGTGTGTACGTCGCGGTGGCCATGGCAGTACTGCTGCTGTTCATGGCCGACGTGCCGTGGAAGGAGCGGCTGCGACATTTCGCACTCTACGCCGCACTCGTGACTGCACTCCTGCTTCCGTACTTCGCCTTCATCGAGTGGAACGGCGGCGTGGTGTCGTACTTCCGCCAGGCCTCGGCGTGGGCGGATCATGATCGCGGGCGCGCGCCAGTGGTCTGGCCTGGGCTGTTCGACAACCCCGACGGGGTTTCCGAGCAGGGACAACACGGATCGACGATCGGACGGGCCGTCGCCGTGCTCCGTGACAACCGCGTCGCGTGGATGTATTACTTCGAAATCCTGCTCCCGCTCTTCGCGCTCGCCGTGCTGTCGGTGTCTTCCGACGGCTTCCGCCCGACGTGGCCGCGCGCGCGTGCCAAGCTCGCCATGGTGGCGGTGTTGACGCTGGTGCTGGATGCCGGCTTCCTGCGGAGCCCTCTCGAGGCACGGCTCGCCGACACCTCGGTACCGCTCGTCATCCTGGTAGCGTGGCTCCTGGTCGCGGTGCCGTGTATGTTCGTGCAGACGAGTTCATGGCGCGACGCAGTGCAACCGTTTCGTCGGCTCGTCGGCGTCGCCAGTGCGGCCGTCGTCGCCGCCGTTGCCGTGCTGCTGACTGTCTTCATCAGTCACGACCTGCCCAGGCTTCTCGATAAAGCCGCGATGCTCGACCGCTGGGGCAAGTCGTTCGAACGTGCATCGATCATCACGGAGCGGCTGCGGCAGGACTGGAGTCTGTCGTCGTGGGCGGCACGCGCCGACCGTCCCGATCTGATCACGCTGTCGCTCTACGTGAACGCATGCACGTCACCGAATGATCGCATTCTCGTGGAGGCGTACATGCCTCAAGTGCTCGCGCTCGCGCGGCGGGCCTTTGCCGGAGGCCACGCCGATCTCAGGCCCGGCTTCTTCGAGACCGAGGAGGCCCAGCGCCTCACGCTCTCGCGGTTGCAGGGGCAGTCCGTGCCCATGATCCTCCTCGACACCGACGAGTCGCTGCGCAATTTCCGCATCTCGTTTCCGATCATCGCGGAGTACATCGACCAACACTACCGTCTTGCGGCGACGCACGTGTTCGATGGCCGGTTCGGCATCAGTCTGTTCGTGCGCCGCGACCGCGAGCCCGATCGAACGTGGCAGCCACTTGGCTGGCCGTGCTACGGGTCGGGAGCGCCCGCCGTGCAGGTCGGTCCGAATGTCGAGGCGCGGCGCGATGGCTGAGCGCCCGCGCGGCCTGCTTGGCCGGGTGCGTGCGGCGATTGTCGCGTGGAGACGTCCACTCGACAGCGAACTGCGTATTGTGCAGCAGGAAGTGCGTGAACTGCGCCGGGAGACGCAGGCCCGCCTGCTGCAGTACAACCACCTGCTCGCGCGGCTGTCGCGCGCCGCCGGCGATCACGGTCCCGAGCGAAAGCTCTCGGGCCGTACCCTTCCCGTCGACGCAGGCGAACACGAGCCGCCGACGTGGGACGCGATCGGCGACGGGGAACCGTTTCCCGATCCCGATGGACGCGAGTGGCTCGAACTGCAGGCGTGCCCGGTTTGCGGTGGAACCGAGCGCACTCTCGTCAATCCGTGGAACAAGCTGATTCTGATCGCGACCGCTCCGGATCAGACCTCGGCCCGGTATGACTACAGCGTCTGCCACTGCTGCGGCGTCCTGTTTGCGACACGCCGCCCGACTGGAGGCCGATATCACTTCCTGCTCGCGCATTTTGGCGAGGTGGTCGCCAAGCGCGGGTCTCGCGGCACTGGTGAGATCACGAATCGGTTGCTCAACCCGTACCCGCTGACCGACGCCGACCGCGAGGAGCTGCGGCGGCTCGCTGCCCACGGGGTGTTCGTGTCGGATCACCTCGGGCTGACCGGAAAGCAGTATCTCGCGCCGCTGTTGCGCGACCGCCTCGAGAACAGCATTCACACCGACATCATCGGCTCCCTGATCGAACCTCGTGGGGCGCGCGTGGTCGAAGTGCGATCGCGTGCGGGCACGATTCTCGACGGGCTGCGCCGTGCGTGGGGAGCCGAGGTGTATGCGATGCCGATCTGGGAGAGCCAGCAGTTCCTGTTGCGCGAGCTCTTCAAGATCACCACCTCGCCGCTCATCGACTTCGAGCGCTTTCAGATCCCCTTCGAGGGCGCGTTCGATCTGATCGTCTGCAACCACATGTTCACCCACGCAGTGGCGCCGAGGGAGTTCTTCGCCGAGCTGCGTCGTAAGCTGAAGCCGGGTGGTCACATCTACCTGTACCACGAGCCCGACGATGCGGAGTTCCTGGCGGGCAATCAGTCGATGTTTGCCACGTTGAACCCGCTCCATATGCAGGCATTCGATCAGGCGTCACTCGTGCGTGCGCTCGCCGCCAGCGGCTTCGAGACCGTGTTCATCAAGGGGCGCAACCTGCACCATCTCGTGCTGGCGCGCATGACATCGCCCGCTCCGGCCGTGGTCGCGATGACGGATCGTGAACGGCGGGGACGCGTCGACGCATACTCGCGCGCGTTCGATCGCGCGGTGCTCGGCGTCGACGAGCATCTGCGGGCGCGGGTCGCCGGGGAATGGGCCGGAGCGGTGGAGCGCGCGGTCGCCGCCGGCGTGGCGGATTACGACGACAAGGGCCGGCTCAGGCTCGTGTCGCGCTGACGATCGGCGATGACGCAGAAGACCGAGCGGGAGAAAGCCCAGAAGAGCATTGCGGAAAACCGCAAGGCGCTGCACGACTATCACGTACTCGACACCTGGGAGGCGGGCCTCGCGCTACTGGGTACCGAGGTCAAGTCGATTCGCGAGGGCGGCGTCAACCTGCGCGACAGCTTCGCCCGGATCGAGAAGGGCGAGGTCTGGCTGATGAACGTGCACATCAGCCCGTACAGCCACACCGATTACGTCCACCCTGACGAGCGCCGCCAGCGCAAGCTGCTCCTGCACCGCCACGAAATCCTGAAGCTGACCGGACGCGTAGCGGAGAAGGGCCTCACGCTGGTTCCGCTGCGCATGTATCTCAAGAACGGACGCGTGAAGGTCCTGCTCGCGCTGGCCAAAGGCAAGCAGGCGCACGACAAGCGCGAGACCATCCGTCAGCGTGAGGTCGAGCGCGAAACCCGTGCGGCCGTGAAGGAACGCCGCCGCTCCTGACGTCGCACGACGCGGATGTTCTCATTGGAGGGCCATCGGCCTGAACGCTTCCACAGACCCGGCTGGCGGGCTCAGTCGTTTCGAGTCTTGAACGCGTACGCTTGTGCGACGTGATGAAGAGCGAGACTTCTCACGCTCCAGGCGGTGCCGGTAACGAGCAGGACCGCCGCCACGACCGTGGCCATCACTCCAGTGGTGGGAACGCGCGCGAGCAGCTGGCGGACGGCCACAAACGCCGCCAAGGCGTACAGCACCCCCGACACGCTCATGATCTCGTCGTTGACGTACGCGAATGAGAGCACGCTGTTGGCGACCAGAACAGCGATGAACACCAACAGCACGCGATCGCTGCGGTCCACCGTGCCGTAGTGGCGCAGGATACGAACGCCTGCGATGGCAATCAGAACTGTGGTCACGATCGAGCTGGCGACAGCGATCGCCTGGTGGGGTGTCACGTTTCCATCGAGCCAGGAACGAACCGCGACGAACACCCCGGCTCGAGGCTCGGAGAAGATCACCGACATCGCCGACGCGACGACGTTGTATGCGTAGAAGAGGACGAGCCGATCGCCAAAGCGGGCCTGCAGTTGCGATCGGTCGAGGACCGAGAAGAGGAATCCCGAGCCGCGTTCCCCGACGGCGGACGCGCCGACCGACAGGCTGACGAACCGTGCATAGAAGTAGATGCCAAGGAACACCGTCATGAGCGTGACGCCTCGAAGCGAGATCCCGCGGAGGCCCACGACCCAGCATGCGACAGCCGTCACCCAGACGAGCAACCCCGATTCGAGCGTCAGGGTCGCCGCCGCGAACACGATCAGCGCGAGACTGTCGACCGCGAGCCGGGGCCGGGCCTGCGCAAGGTTCACGGCAATGAGCACGAATACGACGATTTCGAGGAAGTGGCTGATCGGAAAGGCTTCCTGGACGATCGTCCGAAACGTGTGCAGCCCGGTCAGCACGACGAGGGCGAAGCTCGCTGCACACAGGTCCCTCATGCTCCGAACGCGCAGGGCGCGTGTGAAGAGGAACAGGCAACAGCACATGAGCGCTGCGTGAAAGCCGCGATAGGTGAGCCAGTAGTGGCCGCCTGCGGCGTCGAATAGCATCTTGATCTGAGCGATCCGGAATGGACGCAAAGGGAGGTCGGAGATCTGGACGGGCATGCGCATCAGGTCGTACGCGATCGAGGCGGCGAAGACGCCTGCCAGCAGATAGGCCCACGATCTCACGCTGAGCGGGCCGAGTCGCTCGATCGGCCCGTCGGGGAGGTTCGGCTCGGCCCGATCAGCGATTGTCAAGACCTCCCACAGTGCCGCGGCGCCGCGCCCGAGACTGACACGGGTGTCCTGGTTGCCGTGCCAGACGATTCCAACCTCACGCACTTCGAACCCGTGGCGGCGTGCCAGCGCGAGCATCTCGACGTCAAACGCAAAGCCATCGATCGACATCTGCGGGCAAATCGCTTCAACGGCTCGAGCGCTGAGCAGCTTGAAGCCGCACTGCGTGTCGGTGATGCCGGGCACCGCGACGATTCGGACCAGCCAGTTGAATGCCCGGCCGATGAAGTGCCGTGCCCGCGGTTCGTCGACACGGCGCGAGCCGGCCGCCTCGCGCGATCCGATGATCAGGGCGGCGCCGGTCGCATCGCGGCAGTCGAAGAACCGCGCCAGGTTGTCGGGAGGCATGGCGAGATCGGCGTCAGCGATGAACCGCCATTCCCCGCGTGCCTCGAGCAGCCCCTGTCGGACGGCCGATCCCTTGCCCTTATGGGGGAGCGACAGCAGGCGCACACGTGTATCGGCTGCCGCAATCGTGCTCACGATGTTGCCGGTGCGATCGGAACTCCCGTCGTCGGCGACGACGATTTCCCATGACGGCACCACGGTTGGCAGATGCTCCCGCAGCCGTTCGATGCAGGATGCGATGCGCGTCTCCTCGTTGAACGCGGGGACGACCACGGAAAGAGCAAGAGGGATCAACCGGAGGGAGTATACCGGGCGACTTGGTTGTTGACAGGTCCCCCGAAATCATTGAGACTTCTCGCGTTCAATTTATGAACGCAGCGTTCATTTCGTGAACGCAGGCCGGATCCCCCTGTCCCGTCTGTAAGTCGCAGGCCGAAGGTCTGTACCCATCGGCCTCCCGGTTCGTTCGTTCCCACCTGCATGGACGTTGAATCCCGCCGCGATCTCCAGCTCCTCGAAGCGTTGGAGCAGGAGGCCACGATTACCCAGCGCACGCTGGCATCGCGGCTCGGGATGGCCCTCGGCCTCACCAATCTGTATCTGAAGCGGCTGGTTCGCAAGGGATACGTCACCTGTGTCACCGTCTCGCCGAATCGGCTCGTGTACTCGTTGACGCCGCGTGGTGTGGCTCGGAAGGCGCGTCTGACCTACGAGTTCATGAAGTACTCGCTCGATTTCTATCGCGATGCGCGCCAGCATCTGCGGCGAAGCCTCAGTGTCGCCGTCGCGCAGCGGAAGAGCGTGGCGATCTTCGGGACTGGTGACGCCGCTGAACTGGTGTTCCTGCTGCTGCGTGACATGGGGCTCGAGCTCACCGCCGTGTTCACGCAGGATGGCGACGGACGATTCCTCGGCCTTCCGGTCCGCGCCATCGCGGAACAGGCGTCGGTCGACTACGACGTCCTGATCGTGGCCGTCCTCGAGCGGCCGGCTGGAACGGTGCGCCTGCTGCGTCAGTCTGGAGTGCCGGATCAGAAGATCCTCATGTTGCAGCCGACGGCCCCGCAGGCCTCCGAGGCGTCGAGGGCGCGCGCGTAGATGCGACTGCTGTTTTCGGTCAACAGCTTCGGCTTTCTGCGCAACTTCGAGCCTGCGCTTCGCGCCATGGCCGCCCGCGGCCACGACATTCATCTCCTCGCCGAGCGCCGCGATCAGGTGGGCGGCATGCGCACGATCGACAACCTCGTGCGTGACTATCCAGAGCGGATCACATTTGGCTTCGCCAAGAGCCGCAAGGAGGGGCTCTGGGCGCCGCTGGCCACGCAGGTGCGCTTGTCCCTGGACTACTGGCGCTACCTCGATCCGCTCTATGACGACTCGCCCAGTCTGCGGGCGCGCGCCGCGCAGCAGGCGCCTCGGCTCGCTTCTGCGATTCCCGGAGTACAGTCGCCCACGTTGCGGCGCCTGCTGCAGCGCCTCTTCATCGCGATCGAACGCGCGATCCCGCCAGGGTCGACGGTCGAAGGCGTCCTCCGACAGCAGAATACGGACCTCCTTCTGGTGACGCCGCTGCTGTACTTCGGCTCGCAACAGGTCGAGTACGTCCGCGCCGCAAAGGCGGCAGGCATTCCGACCGTGCTCGGCGTCGGCAGCTGGGACCATCTCACGACGAAAGGGCTCATTCACGAGATGCCCGATCGCGTGGTGGTCTGGAACGAGTTTCAGCGGCGCGAGGCGACCGAGCTGCACGGCGTTCCCCGCTCGCGCATCAGCATCACGGGGGCTCAGGCCTACGATCACTGGTTCGTGCAGCGGCCATCGAGCTCGCGCGAGGAATTCTGCGCGAAAGTCGGTGTGCCTGCTGATCGCCCCCTGCTCTTGTATCTCTGCTCCTCGCCGTTCATCACGCCGCATGAAGTGGGCTTCGTGCGGCGATGGATCGCGGCGGTGCGCGCGTCCTCCGATCCGATCGTCAGGGCGGCGGCGATCCTGATCAGACCGCATCCACAGAATGCTGCGCAGTGGACCGACGTCAATCCGGGCGAATGGGACGCGGTCGGTATCTGGCCGAGGGCCGGAGCGAATCCCGTCGATACCGAGGCGCGGGCCGACTACTACGACTCGATGTTTCACAGCGTGGCGGTGGTCGGCATCAATACGAGCGCGCTCATCGAATCGGGGATCGTCGGCCGGCCGGTCTACACGGTGCTGGCCGAGGAATTCGCGGCGCAGCAGGAAGGGACGCTCCACTTCCGTCATCTGCAGCACGCCAATGGCGGCCTCCTGCACGTCGCCGCGAGCCTCGACGAGCACCTCAATCACATCGCCCCTGCTGTTCACGGTCACTACGAGGCATCGAAGTCGCGGGCCTTCGTTGAAGCGTTCGTGCGCCCCCACGGTCTGGACAAGCCCGCCGCCGACGCATTCGTGGACGTCATCGAAACCCAGGCGGCCGTGGGGTGTGGTGAACGATCCAGCACGAGCGCTGCGATCCGAGTCTGGCGATCGCTTCTGAAGCCGGTTGCGGTGATCGCGCGCGCACGCGCCGCCAGGCGGAAGGCCCGTCCTACGGATGGGGAAACGCGATCGGGTTCCCGACGGCTCCTGTTCGTGCTCGCCTCGCCCGAGTACCTCCGCTACTACGACACGACGATGCGGCTGCTCGCCGACCGCGGACACCAGGTGATCGTGGCGGTGAACTGGTTGCAGGAACGCAAGCAGGCGCGCCTCGATCTCATTGGCGACGATCGGATCACCGTGCTCGGTGCCATCCCCGAACGTGGCGATCGGTGGGCGGCGCTCGCCCGTGCGGTGCGTGGCACCATGGATTTCGCACGGTATCTCCATCCCAAGTACGCCGAAGCGACCGCTCTACGAACACGGATGTACCGGAAGGCCCTGCCTTCAGCATTGCGGCCGCTGAATCGGATTGCGGTCTTGAGCGAGCCGGCTCTGGCGCGTCTGATTCGACTGCTCAAGGCGTTCGAGCAAGCGATTCCGGTGTCCCGGACGATCGGCACGTTCCTCGAGGGGCAGCACCCGGACGCCGTCATCGTGTCGCCCCTTCTCGATGCTGCCTCCGACCAGGTGGACGTCGTACGCGCAGCGCAGGCGGCCGGTATTCCTGCGGTCGCCGCCATCGCCAGTTGGGACAACCTCACCAACAAGGGATTGCTTCGCGTCGTGCCCGATCTGGTGACCGTCTGGAACCAGCACCAGAAGCACGAGGCGGTGGAGTTTCACGGCATCCCTCGTGAGCGGGTTGCCGTCACCGGCGCGCAATTGTTCGATCGCTGGTTCGAGCGTGCTCCGGCGCAATCGCGCGCCGCCTTCGGGGAGATGGTGGGCCTGAGCGATCGGCGTCCGTACGTACTCTTTGCCGGCTCGTCGGTGTTCATCGCGCGCTCCGAGTTCGAGGTGCCGTTCGTGCGTCGCTGGCTCGAGGCGCTGCGTCGCAGCGAGCACACCGCGTTGCGAGATGTGCCAGTCCTGGTGCGCCCCCACCCATTCAATGCCGACGCGTGGGCGGACGCAGATTTCAGCGACCTCGGGCCGGTCGCGATCTGGCCGCGGCAACGCTACACCCCCGCCGAGGAGTCGGCGCGGAGCTCCTTCTTCGATTCGCTCCACTACAGCGCCGCGATCGTTGGCCTCAACACCAGCGCCTTGATCGAAGGCGCCATCCTCGGGAAGCCGGTGCTGTCGCTGGTGACGCCGGAGTTCGCCGGCACGCAGGAAGGCACGCTCCATTTCCGCTACCTGCTACCCGAGAACGGCGGCTTCCTGCGCGTCGCGCACTCGTTCGAGGCGCATCAGACGCAGCTTGCGGAAGCGCTCGAGAACCCCGCGGCGATCCGTGCGCAGACCGAACAGTTCGTCCGCAGCTTTCTGCGCCCCGATGGCCTCGATCGCGCATGCACGCCGGTACTGGCAGACGCCTTCGAACGCGCGGCACGCGCCGGAACGATCCCTCAGGGCACGTCGCTCGCGACGCGCCTGCTGCGCGTGATTGTCGCGCCGCTCGCGCTCGTGGTCCATGAAATGGGTACGCAGGGTGGCACGCGCTCGAAGAAGGCGGTCACCGGAGCTGCGCATCCGCGTCCCGAACGAGAGCGCAAAGGAGTCAGGTCGCGCGAGCCACGGCAATGGACGCGTGTGCCGATGGCGGCGCGTTCGCTCGGACGGGTTTCAATCCGGCGAATCTCGAAGGGCGCGCGGTCGGGCCGCCGCAGCATCGTGCGTTGGACGCGACTCGCGCGCTACAACATCGCCACGCGTGTCTTCGGCCGCGGCGCGCCCAGCGGGGACCTGCGCCCGTGAAGGTCCTGTTTCTCGGATACCGCTACACATACTTCCGCAACTTCGATTCCGTGCTGCGGGAACTGGCGGGCAGGGGCCACGCCATTCATCTTGGCGTCGAAGAAGAACACGAGCAGGGGCGCGCGCTCGTGTCCGCGCTCGCGGCCGAGCACCCGACGATGACGTTTGGCCCGGCGCCGGATCGCGCCGACGACGAGTGGAGCTGGGTTGCGGGGCGTATTCGCCACGGGCTCGATCACCTTCGATACCAGCACCGCGCGTTCGACGACACACCGATGCTTCGCGAACGCTCGCGCCAACGCACGCCTGGAGCATTCGTGGCGCTCGGATCCTTCGTACGGCGATACGCCCGCTGGACTCGGCGTCCGTTGTCGGCTTGGATCCGCTGGCTCGAACGGTCGGTACCCGACGATCCGTCGATCCGGTCGTTCATCGCACAACAGCAGCCGGACGTCGTCCTCATTACGCCGCTCATCACGCTGGGCTCGTCTCAAATCGACTACCTCAGGGCGGCCCGATCGCTCCGCATTCCGACCGGGCTCTGCGTGTGGAGCTGGGACCACCTCTCGAGCAAAGCGCTCGTTCGCGAGCTGCCCGATCGCGTGTTCGTCTGGAACGAGACGCAACGGCATGAAGCGATCGACATGCACGGCGTGCCAGCCGATCGTATCTGCGTGACCGGCGCACAATGTTTCGACAAGTGGTTCGATCGCACACCGTCGCGCGATCGCGAGACGTTCCGGCGGGCGCTGGGGTTCCCGCTCGAGGAGCCGCTGATTCTCTATGTCTGTTCGGCGCCCTTCAGTGGCAGTCAGCCCGAGGCGCCTTTCGTTGTCGAGTGGATTCGTCGCGTGCGCGCCAGCGCCTCGCCTCGTCTCCGCACGGCGCCGATCCTCGTTCGGCCGCATCCGTCGCGAACGGCCGAGTGGGAATCGGTCGACGTCCGTCAGTTTCCTGGCGTCGCCGTCTGGGGTAGCGAGCCCTCGGATGCAGGCGCGCGCGACGACTATTTCGACTCGCTCTATCACAGCTCCGCGGTCGTCGGTCTGAACACGAGCGCGTTCATCGAGGCAGGGATCGTCGGCCGGCCGGTGCACACGCTGCTGCTGCCGGAGTGGTACGAGAGTCAGATGGGGACGGTGCATTTCAGATATCTGCTCGAAGCTGGCGGCGGCCTGCTCATCGCCGCGTCGAGTATCGACGAGCACCTCGCGCAGCTGGATCGATCCCTCGCCGGCGCTGCGGAGGACCGCCGCTCGTTCATTCGGGCGTTCGTTCGGCCGCTCGGCCTCGACATCGCAGCGACGCCGCGCTTTGTCGACGAGGTCGAAGCGATGCGGTCGACCGTCGCCGAGCCTCTGCCCCGGCCACGCTTCGAACGATTGGCACACCGGCTCCTGCGTGCCGCGATCGCGTACCGCGACGACGTCCAGCGTGAACCCTGGGTCTACTCCGAGCGCGAGGTCGAGAAGATCGGCCGCATGCGAGCGTTGCGTGAATCGAAGGCGGCGCGCGAGCGCGAGCGTAAGCTCGCCGAGCGCGCATTCAAGGACCAGCGCCAGTCGGACAAGCGCCTGGCGCGCGAACGACGCCGGGCCGCGAAGGACGCGAGCAAGGCGCCGACGGCGGGTTGATGGGCAGTACCGTGATCGATCCTTCGAGCGCCTCGCCCGAGTTCCGCGCCTACGAGCGCGTGCGTGGCGCCGTGGTCCGCATGAAGGCCGAACAGGAACGTCGAGGCGCGTCCGCTCCCAGTGCGTACTGGGCCGAGGAGCTCGGCACGATCGATTACATGATCGAAGCGTCACCGCTCATCATTCGAAAGCTGCGGCATCACTCCTTCCACATCACCGGGATCCGGCCGTTCGACTATCGCGCGAGGGGCGACGATGCACCGCGTGAGTTGTTCGCGGCGCGTCTCGCCGCGTTGCGCGAGCTGGGAGGCGATGACCTTCTCGTGCCGGAATCGCCCGCGCTCGGCGGGTTCGGCTACGAGATCGGCGGCCGGCTCTTCAACGTCGATACGTTGAAGTTCTATGAAGCGCTGATCGCGATGGAGCGGGGCGGCATCCTTTCAGAGGTGCGCGCTCGCGAGTACCCGGTCGTCTGCGAAATCGGAGCAGGGTGGGGAGGTTTCGCCCATCAGTTCAAGACCCTGTTTCCTCGCTCGACCTACATCATCGTCGATTTCCCCGAGCTCTTTCTCTTTTCGGCGACCTACCTGGCGACGCTGTTCCCGCAGTCCCGGATCGTCTTCGCTGAGAACGCAGACTTTTCCCTGCACGAGGTTGGCGACGTCGATTTCGTGTTCGTGCCCGACACCTTCGTCAGCCGCGACTGCCTCGTGACGACGGACGTGCTCGTCAACATGGTCTCGTTCCAGGAAATGACCGACGCGCAGGTGCGCGGATACGCTGCTGGAGCGGCGGACGCTGGATGCCGGTTGGTCTACAGCCTCAATCGTGAGCGCTCGTCGTACAACACCGAGCTCGTGAGTGTGAGCGAGGCGCTCGGCGAGCGCTATCGGCTCACCGAGATCCCGGTGCTCAACACCGACTACACGACCGCGAGGAAGAAGCCACCCAAGGCCGAAAAGCCGAAGACGCGGTCCGAATCCAACTACCGGCATCTGGTCGGGAGGCTCGCCGGATCCGAGCAAGTGGCGGTTCCGGTGGGTCGCGCCGAAGGCGGAGCCGCCGGATCAACCGGGTCGATCGAACCGCGCGTCCTGCTCGGCATGACGCTGTACAACAACGCCAGCCATCTGCCTGAGGCGCTCGACTCTCTGCTGGCACAGACGTTCCCGGACTTCCTCCTCGTACTCCTCGACGATGCGTCAGCGGATGGGACGCAGGTGGTCGCCCGCGAGTACGCGCAACGCGATCCCCGGATCAAGTACGTCCGTCACGACATACGCAAGGCGATGGTTGCCACCTGGCGGGAGGTCGTCGAGATCGCGACCTGCGACTGCCCGTCGGCGGGCTATTTCGCATGGGTCAGCGATCACGATCGGTGGCACCCGCGCTGGCTCGAGCGTCTGGTCGCCGAGCTCGATGGCGACGATCGTGCGGTGCTCGCGTATCCCATCACCCGGAGAATCGGACCGAACGGTATCGAACTGGACAAGGGACCGCGACTCTTCGACACCAACGAGTGCCGCGACCTCAACTCGCGTTGGAAGCACATGTGCCACGCCGCCGTCGGCGCCGGGGACATGGTGTACGGACTCATGCGCGTGAAGACCTTGATCGATGCCGGTATCTTCCGTCGTGTGCTGCGGCCCGATCGGCTGCTGGTCGCGGAGTTGATACTGCGCGGCGGCATCCGTCAGGTTCCCGAAGCCCTGTGGTTCAGGCGCAACTCGAACGGCGCGAGCGTGGCTCGCCAGCGTCATTCGCTCGTGCTCGCAGGCGACGAGCCCCGCTGGTTTCACGCTCCGCCCTGGTTTCAGCATTCCCTGCTGTTGTGGCGGGAGTACGCCCGCAAGGAACCGGCGCCGCTCGCGATCTCGCGCACGGCGTGGACAGGGATGCTCCTTCGGTATCAACTCACCTACGGCTGGAAGCACTTCCGCAAGACCGAAGCCTCGCACGCCCTGGGTCGCGGCATCGACCAGGTGATCTGGGCCAAGAAGATCACGAAGCATTACTGGCACCATGCGGTCTACAACACGCTCGTGGGCGTACGCACCGCGTGGGGCCGCACGCGGCGATTCGGCCGGCGTGCGCTCTACGAAGCGCTGGTCCTGACCCATCGTCTCGGTTTACGTGGGCGCGGAAAGGCTGAAACGCGTTGAGCGAGAACCCCTCGCTCGTGACCGTCGAGGTCTGATGCCTTGAGGATCGTGTTCATCGCGCGGCACTACTCCTACCTGCGGCTCTTCGAGTCGGCGGTGGAGCAGTTGGCCGCGCGCGGCCATGACCTCGTGCTCGCGGCTGACCGGCTGGAAACCATGGGCGGCCACGCGATGGTCGAGCGTCTCGCGAGGCGGTACCCGAACGTCCACCTGGCCGATGTGCCGGGACGGCATGCCGGCGCGTGGTCCGAGCTGGCGCGGCATCTCCGCCTCGGCCTCGATTACCTTCGGTTTCTCGGCCCCCGCTACCTGACCATGCAGCACTTGCGGCGGCGCGCGCGGGACCGGGCGCCGCGCGTGATCGTGCGTCTCGCCGAATCGGGCGCGACGCGCTGGCTCGGCGGTCCTCCCCGGATCGCGAGGTGGCTGGCGTGGCTCGAACGCGGCCTCCCGGTTGCGGGCGAGCTCGAAGCGTTCATCACATCGCACGCACCCGCCGTGCTGCTGCTCACGCCGCTCGTGGACGTGGGTTCGCCGCAGCTCGATCACTTCGCGGCAGCGCGCCGACTGGGTGTCCGGACAGTACTGCCCGTCAGCAGTTGGGACCATCTGTCGAGCAAAGCGCTGCTCCGCGAGATACCCGAGCGCGTGATCGTCTGGAACGAGTCTCAGCGGACTGAAGCGATCGACATGCACGGCGTCCCTGCCGGTCGCGTCGTCGTCACCGGCGCGCAGCCGTACGACCAGTGGTTCGATCGGGTGCCGGCGATCGGCTACGAGGCATTTTGCACGAAGGTCGGTCTCCCACCGAATCGACCGTTCGTGCTCTATGCGTGCTCGTCGCTGTTCCGCGGCACGGCGAGCGAGCCCGCGTTCGTCGAGCGATGGATCCAGGCGGTGCGCAGCAGCGCCGATCCGCGGTTGAAGGACCTCGGTATCCTCGTGCGTCCGCATCCGGCGCGCCTCGACGAATGGAAGCAGGTCGATCTGTCCGGCTATCGCAACGTGGCGTTCTGGGGCGCGCACCCGGTGGATGCCGAGGCGAAGGAGGATTATTTCGACTCGATGTACTACAGCGCCGCGGTGGTCGGTCTCAACACCAGCGCGTTCATCGAGGCCGCGGTCGTCGGCAAGCCGGTTCACACGGTACTGCTGCCAGAGATCTCACAGGACAACCAGGAAGGCACGCTGCACTTCCATTACCTGCTCGACGTGAACGGTGGGTTGCTGCGTGTTGCGCGGAGCCTCGAGGAGCATGCCACGCTGCTGGCCGGTTCACTTGCGGCGCACGGCGGCGGCGATGCGAAAGCAGCGCGATTCGTCGAGGGATTCGTGCGGCCGTTCGGGCGCAACGTCCCGGCGACGCCGCGGTTCGTGGCGGCAATCGAAGCCGCGGCAGCGCTCCCGGCGCCGCCTCGGGAACGCCGCGGTCTTTCGTCCATGCTCGCGTACCTGACACTGTTTCCGATCGCGCTGGCGCTGTCGATCCATCTGCGCTCGCAGCCGTGGCGGAGACGCACGCGCAGTCGGCTGCGGAAGAAGTACGAGCAACGGAAGCTCGCGCTGCTGCGCTGGGTCAAGCGGTTCGTCACCGATCAGTTCATCGCCGCCGGCAAGCGGAGGAAGGGTGCACCGACGCTGCCGCCCTCGACGCTGACGCCGAAGGCCGGCAAACAGCGAGATCCGGCGAAGGCGCTTGCCGGGACCGAGAGCCGCGAGGCGCACGAGACGCGCGATCTGGTCACCGTGCTCGGACGCAGTGGCCGGCCGATTCTGATCGGGCCGTGGCTCTCCGAGACCGGGTTCGAGCTGCTGTACTGGATTCCGTTCCTGGCGTGGGCCAAGGCGTACGGCAATCTCGATCCGGATCGTCTCGTGGTCATCTCGCGTGGCGGGGCGGCATCGTGGTACCGGCACATCACGCCGCATTACGAGGAGATCTTTTCCTTCTTCACGCCCGACGAGTTTCGCGTCAACAACGAACGGCGGATCGTCGAGCAGGGGGGGCGGCAGAAGCATGTCGAGATCTCGTCGTTCGATCGCGAGATCCTCGCGCGGGTCGAGAAGAAACGTGGGCTGACTGGCGCCGAGGTGCTGCACCCCTCGCAGATGTACCAGCTGTTCGACAACTTCTGGTTGCAGCGGGCGCCGGTGACGCTGGTCGAGGCCTTCGCGGCGTTCTCGACGATTCCGGCTCCGTCACCAAGTGGCATTCTCGCCACGCTGCCGGAGCGGTACGTGGCGGCGAAGTTTTACGGCAACGTGGCGCTGCCGCCCACCCCCGAGAACACGGCGTTCGTGTCGAGCTATCTCGCCGATCTGGTACAGCACGTCGATGTGGTACTGCTGAATACGGCACAGCAGTTCGACGACCATGCCGACTTTCCGCCGAAGCTGCGTGGACGGCTCCACTCGATTGACCGGCTGATGACTCCCGAGAACAACCTCGCGATCCAGACCGAGGTGATCCGCGGCGCTCAGGGCTTTGTCGGCACCTATGGCGGCTTCTCCTATCTCGCGCCGCTCTGCGGCACCAACACGCTCGCCTTCTACTCGCATGCCGGCGGGTTCCGGTTCGATCATCTCGAGGTTGCCAAGCGCGTCTTCTCGGCACTGCGGTGCGGCACGTTCACTGAAGTCGATCTGCGGGCCACCGATGTCTTACGCCTCGGATTCGGCGGAGCGATGCCGCAGGTGGGAGCGCAATAGGTGAATCGCACGCTCGAGACCGCCGGCAATCTCGGCCGGTTCGTCGTGCGAAGGATGTGGGGGCGCGCGCGCCAGCTCACGAACACGATGCAGGACCACGCGGTGAACGCGGCGAAGGCGTCGTATCGCGCGGTGCGCCGTCCACTGCGTGCCGCATCGCGGCGGCGTGCGCATCTGAACGAGCGTTGGCGCATCTATCAGACCGAGTGGGCGATCGAGCGGGAGATCGAAGCCATCGTCACTCGCGAACGTCTGCTCGTCGCGGGGCCCTGGCTGTCGGAAGTCGGTTTCGAGACTCTCTACTGGGTCCCGTTCCTCCACTGGCTGAAGGTGGCGTTCAAGGTCGACCCCGCCCGTGTCATCGCGGTGTCTCGCGGCGGGGTCGGTTCGTGGTATCAGGGCGTGGCGGGGCGTTACGTCGAGATCTGGGACGAGATGGATCCGGCGGAGTTCGCGCGACGCAACGCGGAGCGCGGCGTCACCAAGCAGTACGAGCCCTCGGCGCTCGATCGCGACATTCTCGACATCGTCACGAGACGGCTCGGGACGAGCGACTTCGACGTGCTGCATCCCGGTCTGATGTACCGCTTGTTGACGCTGTACTGGTCCGGTCATCGGGCGATGGGGTTCGTGGACGCGCATCTGCGATTCCAGACGATGACAGCGCCTCCGGAGATGATCGATCCGGCGCTGCTGCCGAAGGAGTACGTGGCGGTGAAGTTCTATGCGGCGCGGTCGCTGCCCGACACACCCGATATCCGCGCGCACCTGCGCGCGACCGTGCAGGCACTCTCGGAGCGATTGCCGGTGGTGCTGCTCGACACCGGGCTCGTGCTCGAGGACGATCACGCCGACTACACGTTCACGGCGTGGCCCGCCGACGCGCGCAGCTCGAAGGCGGCGCATGTGCTGAGTGCGCGATCGTGGATGACGCCTCGGAACAACCTCGGGGTGCAGACGCAAATCGTCGCGGGCGCCAAGGCGTTCGTCGGCACCTGCGGGAGCCTGGCGTGGCTGGCGCCGCGGCTCGGGGTGGATACGTCGGCGCTCTTCGTCGATCCCAAATGGCTGCACGCGCACCTGGCCGTGGCGATGCGCGCATACCATCGGCTCGATGCCGGCCGATTCGCGGTCGCCGATCTGCGCGCCGTCGATCCGCTCGGCGCGCGTGGAGCCCTCGGCCTGCCGTCGGTGACGGGCCACGTCGACTCGCCCGCATGAAGGTGCTCTTCATCGCGCGGCATTTCACCTACTTCAGGAACTTCGAGTCGGTGATTGCCACGCTCGCCGAGCGCGGTCATCGCGTGCACCTCGCCGCCGATCGCGAAGAGGCGCTCGGCGGCCGCGAGCTCGTCGATCGTTTGGCGGCGCGGTTTCCCTCCTGCGTGACCGTCGGCTTCACCCCGATCCTGCAGTGGGGGCGTTACCGGCGCCTGTCGAGCGCGCTCCGGATCGGGCTCGACTACCTCCGCTACTCCGATCCGCGCTACGAGGCGACGCCGAAGATTCGCGAACGCGCCTACGAGCGGACGGCGTTTCTCGTGCTCGTGCTCGCGCGTCTCCGGTTTCGCGGCGCGTTGACACGCGTGCTCGAACGGCTCGAGCAGGCGGTGCCACGCCAGCGCGGCGTCGACGAGTTCATACGCGCGGAGCGGCCCGATGCGCTGCTCATCACGCCGCTGATCGAGCTCGGCTCACCACAGCTCGATTACGTGCGGGCGGCGCGAGCGCTCGGGATCCGGAGTGCGCTCTGCGTATGGAGCTGGGATCACCTGTCCAGCAAAGCGCTCATCCGAGTGGTGCCAGACAGGGTCATCGTCTGGAATGACATCCAGCGCGCCGAGGCAGAGCGGTTTCACGGCATCCCGGCCGACCGGGTCGTCGTCACCGGCGCGCAGTGCTTCGATCAGTGGTTCGATCGAACACCGGCCCGAGATCGAGATGCGTTCAGTCGGCGCGTCGGCCTGCCGCCCGACCGTCCGTTCGTGCTGTACGTGTGCTCGGCGCTCTTCAAGCACAGTCCGTCCGAAGCGGCGTTCGTGAATCGATGGCTCGCCGCGATCAGACGATCCGACGATGTGCGGCTTCGGGAGGCCGCAGTCCTCGTTCGGCCGCACCCGCAACGGCTCGATGAGTGGGATGCGGTCGAACGCACGGCGCTCGAGCGGTCGGGCCGCGCGGTCCTCTGGGGCTCGAATCCGATCGACGATCAGAGCCGGGCAGACTACTTCGACTCGATGTATCACGCGGCCGCCGTGGTGGGCTTGAACACGAGCGCGCTCGTCGAAGCGGCGATTGTCGATCGGCCGGTGCTCACGATTCTGCTGCCCGAGTTTCGTGACAATCAGGAAGGCACATTTCATTTTCACCACCTGCTCACCGTCGGCGACGGCTTTCTCAACACGACGCGCTCGCTCGATGATCACGTCGCCCAGCTCGCGGGCTGTCTTCGCGGAGACGAGCGGCGGTCGAACCGCGCGTTCGTCGAGCAGTTCATTCGACCCCGCGGCGCGACCGCGGCGGCAAGCGCGGTGTTTGCCGATGCCGTGCAGCATCTCGGTGCGGCCTCCGCGCGAGCGCATCGGACGCCGGTCTGGGTAGTCCTGCTGCGACCAGTGGTGTGGGCTCTCGTGCTCGCTGGACGGATGCCGGTGCTGGAACGCATGTATTGGAACCCGATCAAGCGGCGCGAATGGTCGGACACCGTGCGCGCGATTTGGCACAAAGACGTACGGCGGCGCGCCAAGCGTGGTGAAAAGATCGGGCGCGTCGCACGGAAACTGCCTCGGCGGATGATCGTGACGGTGAAGACGACGGCCAGGCAGGCGCTCGGTGCAGTCGGACTCATTCGACAACCATGAGCGCATCGACGAGCCTCCATCCAGCGCTCGCGGGACTCGGCGCCGGCCGGTGTCTCATCGCAGGCGAGGTAGCGCTGTCCCATGACGGCAGCCTTGGTCTGGCGCACGCGTTCATCGATGCGATTGCGTCGGCCGGCGCTGACGCGGTGAAATTCCAGACCCACATCGCGGCGGCCGAAAGCACACCTGCCGAGCCGTTCCGGGTCGCGTTCAGCAGACAGGACGCGACCCGATACGAATACTGGACGCGGATGGAGTTTTCTGAACCGGAGTGGCGCGGCCTCAGCGAGCATTGCCGCGATCGCGGCGTCCTGTTCATCTCGTCGCCGTTTTCGACCGAGGCGGTGGATCTGCTCGAGCGCATCGGACAACCACTCTGGAAGATCGCGTCGGGCGAGGTCTCGAACAGCGCGCTGCTCGATCGCGTGCTCGACACCGGCGCGCCCGTGCTGCTCTCCACCGGCATGAGCCCGCTGTCGGAGACCGATGCGGCGGTCGCGCGCGTGAAGGCGCGCGGATCGAACGTTGGCGTGCTGCAGTGCACGACCGCGTATCCCTGCCCGGCCGAACGGGTCGGTCTCAATCTCGTGCCGTTCTATCGCGAGCGCTACGGATGCTGGGTCGGGTTGTCCGATCATTCGGCAACGATCTATCCCGGACTTGCCGGCGCGACGCTCGGGCTCGACCTGCTCGAAGTCCACGTCACGCTGTCGCGCGAGATGTTCGGGCCGGACGTGATCGCGTCGATCACGACGTCCGAGCTCCGGCAGCTCGTCGAGGGCATCCGCTTCATCGAGCGGATGCGGACGCATCCAATCGACAAGGACGCATCGGCGCGCGAGACGGCGCCCCTTCGGCGATTGTTCACGCGGAGTATCGTGGCGCGAACGGCGCTGGCGGCCGGCACGGTTCTCGGCCGCGATCATCTGGCGCTCAAGAAGCCGGGAACCGGTCTCCCGCCAGAGCGCCTTGCCGATCTCGTTGGCAGGAGATTGAAACGCGCCGTGGCCGCCGACGAGCTGCTCTCGCTCGACGATCTCGAAGTACTGTCCACGTCCTCCTCCTAGTCAGAGGCACCGTTGCCGAAACGCAAGATTTGCGTCGTCGTGACCGCGCGTCCGAGCTACTCGCGCATCCGCACCGCACTCCGCGCCATTCAGGAACATCCCGATCTCGAGCTCCAGCTCGTCGTCGCAGCGTCGGCGCTGCTCGATCGCTACGGCAACGCCATTCAGGCGATCGAGCGGGACGGGTTTCCGATTGCGGCGCGGGTGTACATGGTGGTCGAAGGTGAGAACCTCGTCACGTCCGCGAAGTCGACCGGACTGGGGCTGGTCGAACTGGCCACTGTATTCGACAACCTTGCACCCGACGCGGTCGTCACGATCGCGGACCGCTACGAAACGCTCGCGAACGCGGTCGCCGCCTCGTACATGAACATTCCGGTCGTGCACGTACAGGGCGGCGAAGTGACCGGGTCGATCGACGAGAAGGTCCGCCACGCGGTGACGAAGCTGTCGAATCTTCACCTCGTCTCGACAGCCGGCGCGGCAACCCGCGTCATCCGGCTCGGCGAGGATCCAGCGACGGTCGTCGTGACCGGATGCCCGTCGATCGATATTGCTGCCGAGGTCTGTGCACGGCCGGCGCTCGATTTCGATCCG
This sequence comes from Vicinamibacterales bacterium, assembly GCA_036407095.1. GTDB lineage: Bacteria > Acidobacteriota > Vicinamibacteria > Vicinamibacterales > UBA2999 > Gp6-AA40. The sequence continues at coordinate 101,732 of DASWZV010000066.1, forward strand.
TTCACGAAGTACGGCGGTGTCGGTCCGAAGACCGATCTGTCGAAAGGCTATCTCGTCGTGATGCAGCATCCGGTGACGACCGAGTACGAGGAAGCGCGCCATCAGGTCGAGGAAACCCTCTATGCAGTGAAGGACTGCAGGCTGCCGGTGCTCTGGTTCTGGCCCAACGTCGATGCGGGATCGGACGGAACGTCGAAGGGGATCCGCATGTTCCGCGAGCGCGAGAAGCTCGATCACTTCCATCTCTTTCGCAACATGTTTCCGGAGGACTTCCTCCGCCTGCTGGTGCACTCGAGCGCGATTGTCGGCAACTCGAGCGTCGCGATTCGTGAATGCTCGTTTCTCGGCGTACCCGCCGTCAACATCGGCTCGCGGCAACAGGGCCGCGAACGAGGCCGGAACGTGATCGACGTGCCCCACGACCGCCGGGCGATCGCCGGTGCGATCGCCGAACACCTGCAGCGAGGGCGGGCGCCGGCCGACCATTTGTATGGTGACGGCCGTGCCGGGGCTCGCATCGCCTCCTGTCTTGCCACCGCCGCACTCACGGTCGAGAAGCGGCTGACCTACTGATGCTGGGCACGATTCCTTCCGATCGCAGGCAGCGCATCGAGGCGCTCGGCTTTGACTATTCGGCCCAGCCCCGCGAGCTGCTGAACACGTGCAACCTGTGTGGCGCGATGCGATTCATCACGCTGACGCACCACGACCGCTATGGGTACCCCGCCGAAGCGGCCGCGTGCGAACGATGTGGGCTCGTGTTCCTGAACCCGCGTATGACCGCGGCTGCCTACGGCCGCTTCTATGACGGGATCTACCGGCCGCTCGTCAGCGCATTTCATGGCCGTCTGATCGATGCCAGGACGATTCAAGCCGAACAGCGCGAGTACGCCGCGGCCCGCGTCGCGTTTGCGCGCCCGTTCCTCGAAGGGGCCGGCCTCACGTCGATGCTCGACATCGGCGGATCGACCGGCGTGGTTGCGAGTCATTTCGGCCAGGCATTTGGACTCCAGGGCACGCTCATCGACCCTGCGCCGCTCGAAGTGGAGCAGGCGACGACCCTGGGTCTCGAGACGATCACCGGACTGGTCGAAGAGTACGACTTCGGCAATCGGCGATTCGATCTCGTGCTCATCTGCCAGACAGTCGATCATCTCCTCGACGTGGCGGGCACGCTCGCCCGCGTTCGACGGCTGCTCACGAGCCGGGGCCGCCTGTTCATCGACATCGTCGATTTTCGTGCGGCCTACCTGCGCGCGTGGTCGGTCGAGGACGCGGTGAAGATCGATCACCCGTACTACCTCACGCAGGAAGCGATGGCCGCGTACTTGAGACGCGCCGGGTTCGACGTGCTTCGAATCGACTACGCGGCCGACCACTTGCACGTGAGCTACCTGTGCAGCCCGGCGGCGCCTCGTCCAGAAGCCCTGCCCGATCCCGGGCTCGTAGACGCGATGTTCAGGGAGATCCGGTTCGTCCAGAATGCGCCGCGCCCGGCATGAACAATTGTTGGCGCTGGGCATCGTGACGATGATGACGCCGGCCTCCGCTCGGGCCCCCGTGTGTCGCCAATGAGCCTGACGCTCGGAATCGTGCCGGCACGAAGCGGATCGAAGGGAGTGCCCGGAAAAAATGTCCGCGTTCTTTCGGGACGTCCGCTGATCGACTACACCGCGTGCGCCGCGCGTGAGTCAGGGGTCCTCGATCGCGTCATTCTCTCGACGGACTCGGAGGAAATCGCCGACGTGGGCCGGCGCTGCGGGCTCGAGGTCCCGTTCATCCGGCCAGTTCACCTGGCGGCCGACCAGACGCCGATGCTGCCTGTGGTGCGACACGCGGTGGACGCACTCGCGGCGAGCGGGTGGCTCGCCGATCTGATTGTGCTGCTGCAGCCAACGTCACCGCTCCGGAGGGCCGCACACATCCGCGACGCCGTCGATCGGCTGCGCTCATCGCAGGCCGACTCCGTGGTGACGGTGGTGGAGCTGCCACGGCACTTTTCTCCCGACTACGTGATGCGAATCGAGAATGGGATGCTGAAACCATTCCTCCCGGAAGGCGATCGGGTCGCACGACGTCAAGATGCTCGGCCTGCGTATTCGCGTGACGGAACGGCCTACGCGTTCTGGCGGGTCACGCTCGAACGCTTCGGCAACATCTACGGTGAACGATGCGAGCCGCTCGTCATCGATGCAGCCGACTCGCTGTCGATCGATTCGCAGGACGATTGGGCAGCCGCCGAGCGCCGGCTGGCCGGGCGGTGAGGTCAAAGGTGAAGGGTCAAGGGTCAGGGTCGGTCAACACGTGAGCCTTGTGCAGCAACTCGTGCCGCGTGCGCTCCGTCACGGCGTCAGTGCCCAAATCGCCCGCGTGCATGCCGGGCGCCTCGATCGCACCCTCGCACGTCTGGCATCGGGCACCGACGCGATCGTCGTCGGGCCGTGGCTTGGCGAGGTTGGCTTCGAACTGCTGTACTGGGTGCCGTTTCTTCGGTGGTTCGCCGACGCATTTGCGGTCGCGCCCGAGCGGCTGCTGGTCGTCTCGCGCGGCGGCACCGCCTCCTGGTATCGCCCCTTCGCGGCACGCTACCGCGACATCTTCGACTACATCACGCCCGAGGAGTTCAGGCGGCGCCACGACGAGCGCGTCGCCGCCAACGGCGAACAGAAGCAGACACGAATCCTCTCGTTCGAACAGGATCTGTTGCGGGACGTGACCAGCGATGTCGGCACCCGCAGCATTCTTCATCCCGCGAGCATGTTCTCGCTCTTCAACCCGTTCTGGTGGGGGCACGTCGGCGATGACTGGGTGCACCGCCGGACGCGATTCAGCGGATTCCGCGCTCCGGAGACGGCCGGAGTGATGTTGCCTCGGAAGCCCTATGCGGTCGTGAAGTTCTATTTCAACGACTGCTTTCCGGCGAACGAACGTACCCGCGCGTTCGTACGCGCTACGCTGCAGTCGCTCGCCGCGCAGGGGCCGGTGATCTCGCTCGCGACCGGACTGCACATCGACGATCACGGCAGCGAAGACACGCGTCCACCGGGCGTTGAGCCGCTGCCGGCCGACATCCCGCCCCAGGAGAATCTCGCGGTGCAGACAGCGGTGCTCGCGGGCGCGTCGGCGTTTGCCGGCACCTATGGCGGGTTCTCGTATCTCGCGCCCTTTCTCGGCGTGCCGACGACGGCCTACTACGACGATCCTGACGGTTATTCACGGCGTCATCTCTTGATGGCGCAGTCGGCATTTCGCACGATCGGGAGAGAGGGATTGCTCGACGTGCGACGGTTGACTCACGACGATTTCCGTTCCTCGCCACTGACCGGTGGGGCTGAAACGACCCTTCACGGTACTCACATATGACGCTTCTCACATGAGCATTCGGCAGATTCTCGTGACCGGCGGTGCGGGTTATATCGGGTCGCACCTCGTGGATGCCCTGGTTGCGCGCGACTACCAGGTCACCGTGCTCGACAGCCTCGAGCCGCAGGTGCATCGCTCGGGCACGTGGCCGTCATACGCCAATCCCCTGGCGCGCTACGTACAAGGCGACGTTCGCGATCGGGCCGCCTTCGAGCCGCTCGTGCTGGCTGCCGACGCCGTGGTCCATTTCGGCGCGGCGGTGAGCGTCGGGCAGAGCATGTATCAGATCGACCGCTACGTCGACGTGAACACACGCGGGACGGCGCTGCTGCTTGACATCCTCGTCAACACCAGGCATCACGTGGAGAAGGTGCTCGTCGCCTCGTCGATCGGCGTGTACGGAGAGGGTGCCTACCGATGCGCCACACACGGCGTGGTCGCGCCGACGATCCGTCCGGAAGAGCAGTTGGCGGCTCGCGACTGGGAGCAGCGTTGTCCCGTGTGCCACGACCACGTGGCGTCGATCCCGACCGCTGAGGACAAGCCGCTCTACCGCGACAACATCTACTCGATGACCAAGTACCACCAGGAGGAGATGGTGCTGCTCATCGGGAAGACCTACGGCATTCCCGCGGTGGCGCCTCGATTTTTCAACGTCTACGGTCCGCGCCAGAGCCTCAGCAATCCCTACGCGGGCGTCGCGGCGATCTGGCTCAGTCGTCTCCTCAACGATCGACAGCCGGTCGTGTTCGAGGACGGCGGCCAGTTGCGCGACTTCGTATCGATTCACGACGTGGTCGACTGTCTGGTGCTGATGCTCGAAACGCCGGGCGCGGACTTCCTGCCGGTCAATGTGGGATCGGGCGAGACGGTGACGATCGTCGAGATCGCGCGGATGTTGAACCGCATCCTCGGCAAGTCGATTGAGCCGTCAATCACGCAGGCTGGCCGGAAGTTCGACATCCGGCACAACACCGCTGACATCACCCGTGCGCGCACGACGCTCGGTTTCACACCACAGATCTCGCTGGACCAGGGCTTCACCGAGCTCGTCGAGTGGGCGCGGACGACGCCGGACGTCGCGACCGACTTTTTCGAGCGGGCACTTGGTGAGCTCGAGCAGAAGGGGTTGCTCGTCAAGTCGTGATCGTCTCCTTCGATCAGCTGACGCGGTATCGCGGAGCGGTGGCGATGGTCGACGGCGCATTCGACCCGCTTCACCGGGGCCACGTCGAATACTTCAAGGCGGCGACGGAGCTTGGCGTGCCGCTGCTTTGCAACGTCGCATCCGATAGATACGTGCGGACCAAGCATCCTCCCCTCCTGTCCGAGGGAGACCGCGCTGCCATCGTCGACGCGATCCGCTTCATCACCTACACGCACGTCAACCAGTTCGACACCGAGACCATCCTTCGCGAGCTGCGTCCGCGCTACTACGTGAAAGGGAAGGACTGGATCGGACGGCTCCCGCCCGATCAGGTCACGATCTGCGGGGAGCTCGGAATCGAAGTCGTGTATCTCGACACGGTGCTCGACTCGTCGAGCCGCATTCTTCAGCAGTTCACACGGGAGCAGCAGAGTCAGTCATGAACATCAGCGAATTCGAGACGCTCGTCCTCGCCCAGCGGCCGGTCACATCGGGGCACTACGACTCCGAGTACTTCACCGGGGACTGGCGAGACGAAGGCAACAACTACTCGCTGGAGACGCGCCGCCGGATCGAAGCGAAGAACCCGCTGCTCATCCGTGACGTGTTTCAGCCGAAGAAAGCGCTCGACCTCGGTTGCGGCCCAGGCGCGTTGATGCACCTGCTGCGGGAGCTCGGCGTGAACGTGGAGGGCATCGACTTCGCGGAGAGCAGCCTGCGCCTCGCCACCGCCGAAGTGCGCGACCGCATCGTAATCGGGCAGGTCACCGACCCGACGCTGAAGCCGGCAGGCTCGTTCGACCTCGTGATCTGCCGGGAGGTGCTGGAACACCTGACCGTACTCCAGGTGAAGCAGGCGGTCGCAAACATGGTCCGCATGACATCGAAGTTCATCTACGTCACCACGCGGTTCCATCCGGACCCCGTGACGCTGCTCGACTTCACCACGCAGTTCGACATCGACCCGTCGCATATCACGCTCCTCAACAAAGACATGCTCCGTCTGATGTTCGTGCTCGAAGGGTGCCGCTCGCGACCCGATCTCGAAGACCTGATGGACTGGGGACGCAAGGGACGCGTGCTGGTGCTGGAAAAGGCCTAGCACCGGGTGGCCATGCTATCGATACGCGACGGTCGTCGATGGGCACTCGTCGCCTACGCGTACGCCCTGGTGGTGACCGCTGTTCTCGGCTACTTCCTGTTCGGCCTCGTCATCCAGGTCAGCGACAGCTTCGGCAACCTCCTGGCCGTGCAGACGCCGACGCTTGGCGCGGTGGTACGTGATCACGGCTTCCAGCGCGGATATCTCAGGCCGTTTCTCTGGGCGCAGATAAAGATCGTCTACGAGCTGTCCGGCGGCCACTATTACGCGTGGTTCCGGGGCATTCACGTGGCCCAGCTCGCGATCCTCGTGGTGCTGTGCCTCCGGCTGCTGCGCCCGAAGACATCCCTCGACGCGGCACTGGTGCCGCTCGCACTCGCGATTCTCACGGGCGTGCATACCTTCGCGCCGATGATGAGGGAGGCGTTTCCGATCAACTCGTTCCTGACCATCGCGATTTGCTGTCTCGCCGCAGCGAACCTCGCCTTCCGGGATCGGGCGCGGTGGTACACGGACGTGCTCGTCATCGTGCTTTTTGCCGGCTCGGTTCTCACTGTGGAGTCGGGCATTCTCGTGTGGGTGGTGTGTGTCGGCGCGGCGCTCCTCGGCCTGCGCGGCGTGTCGCGGCCCGCGCTGGTCGCGACGACCATCTGTCTGATTGCGTACGTCGCTGGGAGAATGTCGCTTGGCGTCGGTGCGCCGTCGCTGGCTGAGCGCGCCGCCGGTTTCGGATTCAGGATGCTCGAGCCGGCCGATCTGATCGCGCGGTTCGAGGCGCGAGCCTGGATCTTTTACGTGTACAACGTCATCAGCTCGATTTCGACCGTGCTCTTTTCGGAGCCCACGGGCGGTGTGTGGCGTTTCGTCTACGAGTTGACGCATGCGAACGTGCACCCGTGGACACTCGTTTCGGTGTTGTCGTCGACGGCGTCGACCGCTTTTCTGGCGTGGTTCCTCTGGACGCGTCGAGGACGGATTCGTGCCCGGACACTCGCGGACGACGACCGGCTGGTCTTGCTGCTTCTCATCGTGCTGGTTGCCAACGCCTTCATCAGTTTTTCGTACACGAAGAACGTCATCATGAGCCCGGCAGGCGTGTTCCTTCCGGGCGCCGTCTATGTGTCGGCACGCGCGTGGCTGCTGGCGGCCGCGCCACGCCGCGCGGCCCTGGCCGTCGCACTCGTCACGATACTGTCCTGCGGGTGGGCATTCCGTGCGGCGGGCACCTATTACAACCTGCGATCGACCGCAGCCGAAAAGCGCGCCGAGTGGGTGCTCGTCGATGCCTGGCTCGAACGACAGCACATCGCGCTCGCCGGAGATCAAGCGCGCGCGCTGCGTGATGGGCTCCGACGCGACGCCCTGTGGACTTACCCGACGCCCTTTCAACCGTCGGTAACCTGGTTGCGATGGTTCGACATCGACTGGTAGCGTTGCTGTACTGGCTTCCCGCTCTGCCACCGCTGATCGTGACGGTTGTGGTCGCGATCGTGGTTGTCGGAGAGATTGCCGGATCGCATCCGCTGACCATCGGAGCGCCTCGAGGCGTGGCCGAAGCCATTGCCCTGCGCGATGCCGCGGCAGCTGCCCGGTTCGTCGAGGGAGGGGCGAGCGCCAGCGACGTGGGTCTGATCCGACCGGGGATTCTCAGCGATCGCGCGGTCCTGGCGACGCCGCTCGAGACAGCGATCATTCTCGACCAGCCGGCCACCGTCGATTTCCTCACCGCGCGTGGCGTGGAGCCCTCACCCGCACTCGCGTGCCTCGCCGTCGATGCGAACGCACGATTGGTCCGGTCGCGACTCGGTGAGCCTGGGTCCTGTCGCGCCGGCGAAGCGCTTCGCGAGGTGCTGGCGCGTCCGTGAACGGGACCGACGCTCGCGCGATGGCTGGGACGACCTGGTGGACCTGGCTGTCGTACGCCTACGGCGCCCTTGTCGTGATCGGCCTGGGCTACTTCCTTTTCGACCTGCCCGTTCAAGTCTCTGACAGCTACGGCAACATCGTCCAGGCGTCGCGCGCGACTGTCGGTCAGCTCGTCTACGCGCAGTTTCATTCGCACGCGTATCTGCGGCCGTTTCTTTGGGCACTCATCCGCATCGTCTACGACCTTTCAAGCGGCCACTACTTCGAATGGTTTCGCGGATGGCACGTCGGGCAAGTCACGTTGCTCATCGTGCTGTTCCTTCGTCTGGTCCGGCCGCAGAGTGTGTTCGATGCCGCCGCGGTGCCTCTGGGACTTGCATCACTGATCGGCATTCATACGTTTGCGGACACGGTCAAGGAAGCGTTTCCGATCAACACCTACATGACGATTCTTCTCTGCTGCTTCCTTGCGGCCGACCTGACGCTCGGCCCTCCCCGGTGGTGGCGCGACGTCAGTGCCGCGGCTCTCTTCGTCTTCTCGGCGCTCTCAGTCGAGAGCGGTCTGCTGGTGGCTGTGGTGTTCGTGGCCGCGTATGCAGCCGGTGCGCGCGGCGTGTCCCTTCGAGGTCTGGTGTCCGTGGTGGCGCTCGCTGCCGGCTATTTTCTGCTGCGGTTCGGCGTGTTCGACGTGGGGACGCCGGACCTGACGGAGCGCAGTTCGGGGTTTGGATTCTCGACGCGCGAGCCCGCCGAACTCGTGACGATGTTCGGCGGCCGGGTCCTCGTCTTCTACGCCTACAACGCGGTGACGTCGTTCCTTTCGGTGCTGCTCTCAGAACCGCGCGGGGGGGTCTGGATCGCGACCCGCGGCATCGTCCAGGGAGATCCGTCAGTCGCGTCGATCGTCAACATCATCGCGTCCCTGCTGGCCCTGGTCGCAATCGTCAGCTTCGTGTGGTTTCGTCGATCCGAGTGGCGGGCCCGACGGTTCAATCGCCGCGATCAGCTGGTGATTGTGTTCATCGCCGTCCTGCTGGCCAACGCCGCCATCAGCTACGTGTACACGAAAGACGTGATCCTGAGTCCAGCGGGAGCGTTCTTCGCCGTGGCGCTGACGGTCGCAACCACCGATCTACTCGAGCGAACCTCCGGGACGACGACCCTGCGGCGCGGAGTCGCGGCCTTGTTGGTGTGCGCACTGTCGAGCGCGTGGGCGTTCAGAGCCGTGGGCATCCATGTAGGTTTGCGGCATGCCGGCGTTGTCGTCCGCAACGACTGGGCGTACGTCGACGACTGGCTCGAGCAGCAGAATCTGGTGCCGACGCAGCCCGCCACGATCGAGCTGAAACAGCACCTCCAGCACGACGCGATCGTGGCGCACCCCGCTCGTCCGATCGTGCTGGGCCATTGGCTCAAGTGGTTCGAGGATGAATAGCCCGCGCCATTCACGTCTGCCTCTCATGGCCGCGGTGGTCCCGCCATGTGCGGCGACCTTCGCGCTGATCGTGTTCGTCATCGTCGAATCGTCCGGGCACACGATCTCGTCCGAGGGGCCTTTGCGAAACCTCGCTGAGGCCGCCGCGATGGGGAGCAGCTCGGAGGTCGTCCGGCTCCTCGCCGCAGGCGAGGATCCCAATCGAATGGTCACCGTGCGTCCCTACGTCATCTCGTCGTCGATCACGCGGGTCACCGCACTCGAAGCCGCTGTCTGGTATCGCTCCGCGCTGTTGATGAAAGTGCTCGATCGCGCCGGGGCGATCGTGGACCGCGACAGCCGCGACCACCTGACGTGTCTGGCCGGCGACCTTGGCGTCGACGAGATCGTGAGCTACTTGTCGCCGAAGGATCCGCCCCGCTGCGTACCCGGAGAGACGCTCGATGCGATCCTTGCGCGGTCGAAAGAACCGTGAGCCTGGCGATGAGCAGCTTCGATGCAGTGGTCAACCTCGGGCTCAGGGCGACGCGCCGCCTGCAGGCAGCACACAAGCCGCTGGTGCGCCTGATGCGTCGCAGCGCCCGGGCGCAGGAACACCGCGCCTACCGAGCGGCAGCCGAGGCGATCGATCGTCGGATCGCGGGTCTCGCCTCAGGTACTGCGCCGATTGTCGTGGGCCCGTGGCTCGCCGAAGTCGGCTACGAGGTCCTCTATTGGATCCCGTTTCTCCGCTGGTTTCAGGATGCCTACGGCGTGCAGCGCGGACGGATGGTCGTCGTGTCGCGTGGCGGCATGGAGTCGGCATACGCCGGGCTTGCTGGTGCCTACGTCGATCTCTTCGATCTCACGACACCTGACCGGCTGGCAGCTCGAAACGCCGAGCGGCAGACCGACGCCGAAGGCGGCGGTCAGAAGCAATCGACGATCAGCCCCTACGAAGAGGAGATCGTAGCCTCGGTCCGTGCGCGGCTCGGGCTCGATGCTGTCGTCGTGCTGCATCCCTCGATGATGTTCGGGTTGTTCCGTCAGGTGTGGTACGGCAACTTGCCGATCGATGTCCTGTGGCGTCACACGCGCTACGTCGGCATCGATCGCGCGGCAACATCGGCCGAAGGCCTGACGATTGCCGGGCAGCCGATTCCGGACGACTTCATCGCCGTGAAGATCTACGGAGGTCCGGCACTTGGCACGAGCGGGACGGCGCGGCATTTCGTGCGTGATCTCGTCGTGCGGGCGGCCCGCATCGCCCCGGTGCTGCTGCTCGAAACCGAGATCGGCATCGACGAGCACCGCGACTTCGTGCTCGACGACCTGCCTGGCATCACCAGCGCGCGCACGCTGATGACGCCGCGCACGAATCTCGGCGTGCAACTGGCGTTGCTCGCCCGTTCGAGATTCTTCCTGGGCACCTGCGGCGGCCTCGCGTGGCTGGCGCCCTTTCTCGGCGTTCCCACCGTGGCGGTGTACGACGCCGATCGGCTGATCGCGCCGCATCTGCTCGTATCACGGCAGGCCGGTGCGCGTGTCGGGGCGGCCGAGTTTGCGCCGCTGGACCTGCGCGCCCTCGGACGCCTCGAGCTCTCGGGATCGGGCCGGTCATGAGGCGGGACGCCGGTGTCGTGGCGGGTGCCGCGACGTTCGCTCTCGTCACGTTTGTCTATCGATATCTGTCGTTCACGGAATTCTCGAACGACCACTTCGTGCACCTGTCGATCGCTCAGCAGATCACGCGCGGCGCCCTGCCCGTCCGCGACTTCGTCGAGCTCGGCGCCCCGTTGATGTCGATGGCCTCGGCGGGCGCACAAATCGCACTCGGGGAAGGTTTGCGATCGGAGTTGATCCTGATCGCGGCGGCATTCGCAGCGGCGGCGGCGCTCGTGTTCGGCGTGGCGGTCTGGCTCAGCCGGTCGATGCTGGTTGCAACGCTGGCGTCGGCGATACCAGTCCTCGCGTATCCGGTCAGTTACAGCTACCCGAAGCTGCTGGCCCCAGCACTCGCGTGTGCCGCATCAGGGCTGTATGCTGCGCGGCCGTCGACGACGAGTGCGGCGCTGATCGGTCTCGCGATCGCGACCAGCTTTCTCTTTCGCCACGATCTCGGAATCCTCGTGGGCCTCGGTGTCGTGGCGATGCTGGTGGCCTATCACGGATGGTCGGGCGAGGGGATCGTGGATGGTGGTCGTGTCGTCGTCGGCGTCGCGGTACTGGCTGTGAGCCCGTACCTCGTCTGGGTACAGGTGCATGAAGGTCTCGCGACGTACATCGCGGACGGCATGGCATTTTCGGCTCGCGAGGCACAACGGGCCAACTGGTGGTGGGAAGCGCCTCACTTCGCGGTGGATCGCAGCCGTCCACTCGTGACCAGATTCGGCCGCGGTCCGGTGGTGAACGTGCGCTGGCAGCCCGACGCATCGGATGCCAGCATCAGTGAGGCCGAGATCAGGCACGGCCTGACTCGACTCGACCCCAATTCACCTCGCAGCTGGCAGTACGAGTTGTCACATTGGTCCAGAAACGACATCGCGCGTCTCGTCGCCGATCCGCGCGCCGCAGACACCAACGGGATCGACCGCTCGACCTTCGACCTGCAGGTCCCGGCGCCGGGCGCGCTGCGGGCGTGGGTGATCAAGGCGTACTGGCCCGGAGACGGTCTGCGGCTCGGCGACAACCTGGTCGTGCTGATGTTCTATCTTCTCTGGCTGGCGCCGCTTGCTGCGGCGATCGTGTTGTCGTTGACGTGGAAACACGTGTCGCCCGCACCCCGTGCAGTGGTCGTCGCTCTGATCGTCCTCCAGCTTGCGATGAACGTGACCATGCTGCGCGACCCGCTCGACACACGGTTGCGCGACGTGCTCGTCCCTCTGGCGTTATTGGTGTCGTGTCTCGGCGGGACAGGATGGCGGATTGGGGACGGCCGGGCCAGGCGTGTGACGATGCGAATCGCCGTGACCGCCGTGCTGGTGGTGATCGCTGCCAGCGCCAGCGCGCTCGGCGCCGCCTGGACGCATATCGAACGTACCAGAATCGCCGAGGGCGTATCGGGCCTGAGCCAGCGGGCACGAACACTCCGGCGAACGCTCTCGCCTCCCGATCATCGGACGGGACGGCGGCTGGCTGCATATGGGCCGATCGTCGACTACGTCACGCGATGCACGACCGGCGATGCTCGACTCCTCACGTTGACGTTTGCGCCGGAGTTGTTCTTCTACACCGGTCGCGGGTTTGCGGGTGGGCAGGTACGGTTCTCGCCCGGTTTCTTTTTGAGCGATCGGGATGCGTCGTTGTTCCTGGCCCGCGTGTCGCGGGAGAATGTGCCGCTTGTCATCATGGACAGTCAGACCGAGCGCGAGATGTTCGACTCGTATCGCCGGATCGGCGATTACGTTCGGGCACACTATCTCGAGGCCGTCCGGTTCCCGGTGAACGCTGAGAAGTCGTGGGTCGTCTTCGCCGCGCAGCAAGCGCCGTCGTGGATCGTTCTCGCGGGCCAGCGTGTGCCGTGCTTTGTGTAGGGCTCGACGCTGCGCACGAGTTGGAACACGCGCGACGTCGCGGGGGTGCCCACCGGTTGATGCGGTGGCGCGAGCGGCATCGCGGCAGCGCCGAATCATGATGTCCCTGATCCGCCGCGCTGATGCGCGGCAGAGTAGAGTGGTGCGATGGCGGTAGATCGATCGACTGTAATCGTGACGGGTGGCGCCGGTTTCATCGGATCGGAGCTGGTCAGGCAACTGGCTGCGCGCGGCGAGCGTGTCATCATCGTCGACAACCTGGTGAACGGCAGACGCGAGAACGTGGCCGATGTTCTCTCGCGTCATGTCACGCTCCTGGTCGGCGACATTCGAGATTACGACGCGTTGATGCCGCACCTCCGGGCGGCGAGAGCGGTCTACCATCTCGCGTGTCTCGGCGTTCGCCACTCGGTCCATTCGCCGCAGGAGAATCACGAAGTCAACGCCACCGCCACTCTGCGGCTGCTCGCGGCCGCTCGGCAGGCAGAGGTGCCACGCTTCGTCTACGTGTCGAGCTCGGAGGTCTACGGCGGCGTGCGTTGGGCGCCGACGATTCGATGGGAACAGATGACGGAGGATCATCCCGCCTTCCCGTGCACCGTGTACGGCGGTTCCAAGCTGGCGGGGGAGTGCTACGCACGCGCCTACTACCGGACCTATGGATACCCGACAGTTGTCGTGCGTCCGTTCAACACCTACGGCCCGAGGTCCCACCATGAAGGCGATAGCGGCGAGGTGATCCCGAAATTCCTGTTGCGGTGCCTCGCCGGGCGGCCGATGGTCATTTTTGGCGACGGCGAACAATCGCGCGATTTCACGTACGTGAGCGACACCGCGCACGGCATCCTCCTGGCGGGTGAGCATCCGCTCGCGATCGGAGAGACCATCAACGTTGGCAGTGGCAGCGAGGTCACGATCAACGACCTCGCGCGTCGTGTCGCGATCGAACTGGGACGGCCCAGTGCCGAGATCGTGCACGACCGCCCGCGTCCTGGCGACGTGAACCGTCTGATTGCCGACGTGGCCCGGGCGCGTACGCTGCTCGGCTACGAGCCGCGCGTGTCGCTGTCCGAGGGGTTGCAGCGGCTGTTGCAGTGGTATCGCGACCAGCACAAGACGCCCGAGGAGCTCCTCGAGCAGGAAATCCTCCATAACTGGGTGCCGACCTCTGATGTCGTGTGAGTGAAACGACCAGCCTGATTCCTGTCGCCCGCCCATGGCTCGACGAGCGCGACGCCGAGGCGGCGCGCCGCGCGATCCTCTCCGGGTGGGTCACGCAAGGCCCCGAGGTCGCGGCCTTCGAGCGTGAGTTCGCCGATGCAGTCGGCGCTCCATACGCCTGCGCCGTCTCGAGCTGTACGACGGCACTCCATGTCGCGCTGACTGCGCTCGGCGTCGGCCCTTCCGATGAAGTCGTCACCGTCAGCCATTCCTTCATTGCGACCGCCAACGCGATTCGTTACTGCGGGGCGATGCCGGTCTTCGTCGACGTGCGCGCCGATACCTTCAACATCGATCCCACCGAGCTCGAGGCGGCGATGACTTCGCGGACCAAGGCGGTGCTCGTGGTGCATCAGCTCGGGATGCCGTGCGAGCTCGACGCGGTGCTGGAAATCGCACGGCGGCGCGGGGTCGCTGTGGTGGAAGACGCGGCGTGCGCCATCGGCAGCCAGATCAGGTGGCAGGGCCAGTGGGAGCGCATCGGCCGGCCGCATGGCGACATCGCCTGCTTCTCGTTCCACCCGCGCAAACTGCTCTCGACCGGCGATGGCGGGATGTTGACCACTCGACGCGCCGAGCAGGATGCACGGTTCCGTCTCCTCAGGCAGCACGGGATGAGCGTGCCCGACACCGTTCGACATGCCTCGGCGCAGGTCATCTTCGAGGAGTACGCGGTCGCGGGGTTCAACTACCGGATGACCGACGTGCAGGCGGCGATCGGACGCGTCCAGTTGTCGCGCCTGCCGGCGATCGTCGCCCGGCGACGCGAGCTCGCCGCCCGATACGACACCCGGCTTCGCGGCCTGACCGGAGTGATGCCGGCCGTCGAACCGGAGTGGGCGCGCAGCAACTGGCAAAGCTACACGGTGCGCCTCGAGCCGCCGCTCGATCAACGCCGCGTGATGCAGCGCATGCTGGATGACGGGATCGCGACCCGCCGCGGTGTCATGAACGCGCATCGCGAGCGCGCCTATCCGCCCGGTTCATGGCGGGCGGCGGGGCCGCTGGCCCGCGGCGAGCAGGCGCAGGACACGGTCATCGTGCTGCCGCTCTACCATCACATCACGGAGGAGGATCAGGACCGCGTGATCGGCTCGCTGACGCGCGCGATCGCACGGTGATCGAATGATGCTCCTCTCGATCGTCACTCCCGCCTTCAACGAAGAAGCCAACCTCGACGCGCTGTACGGACGGCTGGTGAAGACCATGGCCGCCGTCGGAGGCGAGTGGGAGTGGGTGATCGTGGACGACCACTCGCGCGACAAGACGTTTGCGGCCGTCCAGCGGCTGGCACTCGCCGATCCGCGGTTGCGCGGCATCCGGCTCGCTCGCAATTCCGGCTCGCACGTCGCGATCACATGCGGACTGCATCACGTGCGCGGTGACGCCGCGGTGATGATGGCGTCGGATCTGCAGGATCCTCCCGAGACACTCGAAGCGCTCCTGCAGAAATGGCGCGCCGGCGCCCAGGTCGTGTGGGCGACGCGACGAGAGCGTCCCGGAGATCCCGCGCACGCGGGGTTTGCCGCGGCCTACTACTGGATCATGCGTCACGTCGTCGGCATGACGGAAATTCCCGAGAAGGGAGCCGACTTCTTCCTGGTGGATCGGATCGTCATCGACGCATTCCGCCGCTGCCAGGAACGGCATGTGAGCGTGTTCGCGTTGATCGCGTGGCTTGGCTTCAAGCAGGACTACATCGAATACGACAAGCAGCCGCGGACGGTCGGGCGGTCCGGTTGGACGCTGGCTCGCAAGATCAAGCTGGTGGTTGATTCGATCACCGCGTTCTCCGACGCCCCTATCAAAGCGTGCTCGTTGCTTGGTACGGCCCTGCTGGTGATCGGCGCACTGCAGTTCGTCGTCGGGATCTTCGCCAAAGGCACGTTCACGCTGCTGCTTGCCGCGATGATCGGCCTCGCCGGCGTACAGCTGCTCGCCCTCGGCATCGTCGGTGAATATGTCTGGCGCGCGTTGGACGAGTCGCGGCGCCGGCCGCCGTATCTTATCGAAGCCAGCACCGAACAGGCGGGTCTCCGCTCACTCTAGAGGTCTGGGACGAGCGGAACATGTGCGATTGGTTGCTCGAGATCCCGCCGAAAAACGCGGATTCGAAAACATGCCGCGGCGACTGAGATGAGACGACGGAACGTGCGACTGGCGACCGCGAATCTGAGCGCGGCCGCCGCAAACCGCATCGCGAAGCTTCGTCGTCAGGTGACGCACGGGATCCTGCGTGCGTTCAAAGGTGTCCGAGAGAGCGCGAAGAGCATGCGCGCAACCGCATGGGGCACAGTGGACGCCGGACGCGATCTCCGTACCCATGCCTACGTGGGTGCGGTCCGCACCGCGCGCTACTGGGGACGGATCCACCAGCAGACGATGCCGCGGCTCGGGCGCGAGATGGCCGTCCGCCGCGAGTTGCGTGTCGCGGCGCGCGGCGACGGACCGATCATCGTCGGGCCGTGGTTGTCGGAAGTCGGGTACGAAGTGCTGTACTGGGTTCCGTTCCTCCGCTGGTTCTCCGATCGGTACGACGTCGATCCCTCTCGATTCATGGTGGTCTCACGGGGCGGCGTCGCCGGCTGGTATCGCGATGTCGCGGCGCACTACGTCGAGCTGCTCGACCTGTTCGACGTCGGCGAGTTCGCCGCCCGCAATGCGGAACGGCAGCGGGCGGGTGAGCAGAAGCAGCATGGCGTTGCGGCCCTCGACCGCGAGATCCTCGCCCGGGTCCGCGCACGGACCGGGCTCGACGCTGCTGCGATCTGCCACCCGTCGACCATGTTCCGCCTGCTGCATCAGTTCTGGCTCGGCAACGAGGCACTTCAATACGTGCAGGAGCACACGCGCTACACCCGTGTCGATCCCGGACCGTTTCCGTCGCTGCCGCCCTTGCCCGCGCGCTTCATCGCGATGAAGTTCTACTCCGGGAGAGCCATTCCACTGAGCGAATCTCACGTCCGGCAGCTGCGTGCGCTCGTCGAGCACCTCGCTCGACGCTGCCCGATCGTGACGCTCGATACCGGCCTCGCCATCGACGAGCACGAAGACTTTCTGTTCAAAGGCATTCCGAACGTGATCAACCTCCGCACCTGGCTGACGCCGCAGAACAATCTCGGGCTCCAGACCGCGGTGATCGCCCGTGCGACGATGTTCGTCGGGACGTGCGGCGGGCTTGCATGGCTCGCACCGTTCCTCGGTGTCGAAACGCTGGCGGTGCATGCCGATGACGCCCTTCTGACGCCGCACCTCTACGCCGCGCGCCAGGCGTATCGCGAAGCTGGTGCGGCGTCCTTCACCTCGTTGGACCTGCGTGCGCTGGATCTGGCGGGTCTTGCCAGCAGCCGCATGGTGGAAGCACCCTGACCGGCAGCGCTCGAGCGAGATGGTTGCGATGGACCGTGCGGATCGCGTGCGCCGCGGCGGTGTTTCTCTTCACGGCCCTCTATCGATTCAACACACTTGGCGGAACGTTTGGAGGGTTCGACAACGACCACTTCGTGCCGTTTGCCGCCGCCAAGCAAGTGGAGGCAGGCGAGCAGCCCCTGCGCGATTTCTCGGGACTCGGCCTCCAGGGAGTCTGGCCATCGCTCACGTATGAAGTATCAGCCTGGGCTCAGCGGCGGCTTGGCGACAATCTCCGCTCTGAGGCTCTCGTGACAATCGGCGGCGTCGCGGCTGGTGCGGCGATGACCTTTCTACTGGCCGGGTGGCTGTCGAACACATTCTGGGCGATCGTTGCCACGCCGATCAGCGTCTTCGTTGCGCCGACGCTGTACAACTATCCGAAGGTTCTGCTGATATCGGCGGCCGGTCTCGTGATCGCCGCCTATGCGCGGCGCGCGACCCTGACCATGGTGTGTGTCGGGGCGGTGCTCACGGCGATCGCGTTCCTGTTCAGGCACGACTACGCGGTGTACGCCGCAGTGGGGATTTTGCTTGGATATCTGGCATCGGGTCAGTGGCGGCGTGCGATCAGACACGGCGTCGTCTACGCTGCGTTGACGACGCTTCTCCTCACGCCGTCGCTGGTGTACGTCATCCGTTACGCGGGCCTCGTCCAGTACGTGCGCGACAGCGTTGAAGTGAGCCGGCGCGAAGGCGAGCGAGTGCCGCTGTTGACGTGGCCGTCCTTCACTCTTACGACCGAGTCGGGTGGCCGAGTGAGCGCCGCGACGTTCTTCGACGTCGAGCAGAATGGTGTCACGTGGCTCTACGACGTGATGCGAGTGCTTCCGTTCGTGGCCGCGTTCGCGGCGTGGAAAGCCCGCCACGAGGATGGACGTCAAGACATCGCGACGGCTGGACTGGCGATCGCGGGGATGGCGGCATTCGCCATCCCCTTCTTGATTCGCGGCAATATCGCCGTCCGCCTGGGCGACGTCGGTCCTCTGTTTGCCGTCCTGTTCGCGCTCTCTTGCAACGAAGCGACCCGTGCTCGACCAGCCGACCGCGCGCGATCGCGAAGGCGGCGTGTCGCACTCGTCGTCGTCCTGTTGGTTGGAACCGCGCTCAGCGCACGGACGGTTGGTTATGTCGGCGGTCAGTTGAGAGTAGCAGGAATGTTCGAGGGGTGGGGTGAGACTCGCTACCGTACCCAGCTCCTGTGGGCGGCGCTTGCCGATCTGCCGCAGGCGGCCCTTCAAGACGATCGCCCCGACAATCCCCTCAAGGTCTCGCGTTACATCAACCGCTGCACGTTGCCATCCGATCGCATCGTTGTGATGGCGTACGAGCCTCAGACGTTACCCTATGCCGGCCGACTTTTCGGCGCAGGACGCGTGAGCGTGATCCCGAAGTACATCCTTGGGCCGCAGAACGAGGCGGAGCTCGTCGGGTTCTGGCGGCACCAGTCCGTTCCCTTGGTGCTCGTCGAGTACGAGGAGTTCTTGACGACGACAGGCGGGTTCCCGCTCGTCGCAGGCTATCTGCACGAGCACTATCGAGAGGCCGGCCGCGTCGCCGTGTCAGACTCTAAGACGCTGCGGGTGTTCGCCCGGACCGATCGAACGGCGGTCTCGACCTTCGGTCCGGAACAGCTTCCGTGTTTTCGCTGAAGCCTTCTGCCCGTCTCGCGAGCCACGACGCGGTGGACGTCACCACCGAGCCAACGCGCCCCGCCCTTCCTCGCGCGAGCGGCGCGCCGCCTGTGAAGCGCTGGCGCGCGCTTGTCATGGCGCTCGCTGCGGTGCTCGCAGTGTCGATCGCGTACGACATGTGGCGTATGCCGGTGCAGGTATCCGACTCGTTGGAGGAGATCCTCACCGCGCAGGACTCGCCTTCGGTCACCGAATCTTTTCGTCGCGCGATGGGATCGAGGGCGTACCTCCGGCCGCTGCGGATCGCGCAGATCAAGGCCGTGTTCGACCTGTCGCAGGGGCACTACACGGCGGCGTATCGAGGCGTGCACGCCGCGTTGATCTTCGCCCTGATCGTGCTCTTTGCCTTCGCGCTGCCGGTGACGTCCGGATCGGATGCTGCCGCAGCTGTCTTTGCGCTGACGGTGCTCACCGGTTTGCACACGTTCCTGGGCTTTCTGCGCGAAGCGTTCCCGATCAACCACTTCCTCGAGATTGCCGTGTTCGCGCTCGTGGCGCTGAACCTGTCGCTGTCGCGCGGCGGCTGGTGGGCCGATGTGCTCGCTGCAGTCACTCTGGTGTGTGCCTGCCTCACGCTCGAGTCCGGGATTCTGGTGTGGGTCGTGATCGTTGCGGCGTGGCTCTGCGGTCTGCGTGGCGTCTCGACGCGCGGCGTGGTGGCAGTGACCCTGCTTCTTGGCGGGTACTTCTTCCTGCGATTCTCGCTCCATACCGGCCTGCCCTCGCTGACCGAACGTAACACCGGCTTTCTGTTCGAGCGGCTCGAGCCTAGGGAGGTGCAGGAGCGATTCGGTAACACGCCGATGATCTTCTACGCCTACAACATCGTGGTGTCGCTGCTGTCGGTGTTGTTTTCAGAGCCGCGGAATGGTCTGTTCGTGGCGACCAAGGCATGGAGCCGGAGCGACGTTCACCCGCAGGCCTACCTGACCATTGGCTCCTCTCTCGCCATGACGCTGGCGATGGCGGGAGCGGTGGTCTGGAGATGGCGGCGCCGCGCGCCGCTCGAGCGCGCCGATCGGCTCGCGATCGTTGCGGGTGCAGTCATGCTCGCCAACGCGGTGTTGTCGTTCTCGTACGCGAAGGATGACATCGTGGCGCTGAGCGGCGCCTTCTACGCGTTCGCGGCATACGCCACCATGCGGGCAATCATCGAGTTCGCGCGCGCTGGCGGGCTGGCCAGGGCGGTGATCGTCTCTGGCGCGGTGTTCACGCTCGCCATCGCCTGGGCGGTGCGGAGTTCGGGTGTGCACTACGTCGTCAATGAGCACGCGTTCAGAGCCCGCAACGATTGGGCGGAGATGCATCTGAAATGGGAACGCGAGGGTCGCTGGCCGAAGGACCCGAAGCCGTTGGCGGTCATCGAGACGCTGAGACGCGACGCGCTCGACCGCGCGATTCCGAACACGCAACTGGCGCCGGAGTGGAAGGAACGATGGTACGGCGACTGATCGCGATATTGCCGGCGGCCGCCGCTGCGGTCCCCGGTACCGTCATCGGTGTCGGGACGACGATTGTCATGCTTCTCGCGATCGGCAGTTCGCATCCGATGTGGCGCGTCGAGCCGATCAACATGTCGGAAGCCGCCGTCCTCCGCGATTCCGGTACCATCGTTCAGCTGATCCTCAGGGGCGAGGATCCCTATGCGCGCCGGGAGATACGTGCCGATCTGCTGTTCAACGATCGCGTCGAGTTGACGCCGTTCGAGGCCGGCATCGCCGCACGTCGTGCCGACATCGTCGACGTCATTCTGTTTTCGGCACGCACGCGTCCTGATGCAGCGACGTGGACGCATCTGAAGTGTTTAGCGATTCTCGAGGGCGACAAGGACGTGAGCGCGACTCTCGATCGGTATCGCCCGGAGTCGGCGACCGAGATGTGCGATGGCGTGACGCGTCCGTGGAAATAGAACGGACGCCGGCGCGCCTCTGGCCGGCGGCCGCTGCCGTGCTGCTCGTCGCGCTCGTCTGGCAGGTCCTGACGTTCAACGGTTTCCCGAACGATCACTACTTCCACGTGGCGCGCGCCCGGCAGATGCTGCTCGGCGCCTGGCCGATCCGGGACTTCGTCGATCCGGGCGCATCGCTGCAATACGTCGTCTCCGCCATATCCCGGTGGTGGTTCGGCGACCGTATCGCAGCCGAGCTTTTCGTGGTGGCTCTTGGCGTCGCAGTCGGAGCTGCGGCCACCGTGGTGGCGGCGTCGTGGCTGGCGCGTTCGACGATCGTCGGTGTGGTCGTGGCACTGCTCGAAATCCTCGCGTCGCCTCGGAGCTACAGCTATCCCAAGATGCTGCTCTACGGCCTCGCCGGCTGCGCGATCGTTGCGGTCACGGCGCACGCGACCCGCGCGCGGCTGTTGCTCGCCGCCGGCCTCACCGCCGTGGCGTTCCTGATGCGACACGATCACGGCCTCTTCATCGGCGCGGCCAGTGCGGCGGCGATTCTGCTGAGCGCTCCAGGCGTGACAGAGAGCGTGAAGCGGCTGTCGCTGTACGCCGTGGGCGTCGCCGCGCTGCTGGCGCCGTGGGCCGTGTGGGTTCAGTACTACCAGGGGTTGGTTCCGTACTTCAGGATGGGAATCGGGGTGTCGCGTCGTGAAGCAGACATCTCGTTGATGCGACACCTCCCACGACTGCAGCCGTTCGATGGGCTCACGACTGAAAACGCGCATGCCTGGCTGTTCTACCTGTTCTGGAGTCTGCCTCTCATCTGCGTGGCTCTCGCCGGGTATCGTCGGCTGACGCAAAGAGAACGCTGGGCGGGCGAGCTGGCAGCCGTGGCCGGCATTGCGCTGCTCGCGCTCGCGCTCGACGCGACATTCCTGCGCAACCCGCTCGAGACTCGGCTCGCCGATGCCACGGTTCCCGCGGCGCTTCTCGGCGCGTGGCTGGCTGGACTCGTCTCGACGATACCACTGCGCACGGCGATCGGCGTGTCCGCACGCACGGCTGCGGCCGTCGTGCTGATCGGCACGACGGTCGCGATCTGGCGCCTCGGTGACGTCAACGGCAAGCTCGACGAAGCAGGGGTCTTCGACGACTGGGATCACGTGCGGGAGCATACCCGCCTCCTATTGGCCGTGATCAAGCGACCGGATATGGAGGTGCGGAAATTTCCCAGCCGCGTATCTGCGGGCCTCGTGCCGTTCTTTCACTACCTCGCTCGCTGCACGCTGCCGACCGATCGTCTGCTGGTATCCGGCTCGTACCCCGACGTGTTCGTGCTCGCACGCCGCGGGTTTGCCGGCGGACAGGTTGCCTTCGTGGAGGCGCTCTATGCCTCGGACGCCGACCAGGCGCTGACCCTCTCGCGTATGCGGCACGAGTCGGTGCCGTTCGTGCTGCTCGTGCGTGACGAGCAGGCGGCATTCGCCGGAAGCTTTCCGCGGATTCTCGCCTACATCGACGAGGCGTATCAGCCGATGACCGACGTTTCGATTGCGGGCATGCAGGGTGTTCGGGTGCTGGTCGAACGGCAGCGTCGTCCGACCGGGGTCGATTTCAATACCGGATGGCCGTGTTATCGATGACCGCCAATCGGCGATGGACCATCGCTTCGTACCCGTACGAGCGCGGATCAGCCCGCGTTCGAATGTTCCTCATCGGGATGAATCGGTCCCGGCTCGCAGTGGCGGCCGTCGTTTTCGTCGTCGCCTTTCTCTACCGATTCAACGCGCTGGGCGGGGCGCTCGGCGGCTTCGATAGCGATCACTTCATCTTCTACCTGGGGGGCAAGGCCGTGGCGCACGGGGAACGGCCGCTGCGCGACTTCGCCGACGCCGGCCTGATGGGTGCATGGCCGGCGCTCACATACGAGTTGTCGGGGCTGGCGCAGCGGATGGGTGGTGAAACGCTGCTGTCCGAAGCCGTGCTCGTCGTCGGTGCCCTCGCGTTGGCCCTGAGCGTGCTGTTCGTGACGGCGGCCGACGTCTCCGGTCCGGTCAGCGCAGTTGTCGTGACGATCGCAACGCTGTTCATGTCGACCAAGTTGTACGGATACTCGAAGGTCCTGGTCTTTGCTGTCGCTGCGGCGCTGTTCCTTCGCTACGTGCGCCAGCCTTCCCGATCGCGTGCGATGCAGCTGGCGATCTGGTCGGCGGTCGCGTTCCTCTTTCGCCACGACTTTCTCGTGTACCTGGCCCCCAGTGTCGTGGTGCTGATCGCGCTGAGTTCGTCACAGTGGCGCGAGGCCGCCGATCGGCTGATCGTCTATAGCGCCACGTTGGCGCTGCTCCTCGCCGCGCCCGTGTATTCGATCCAGCACTATCCCGGGCTCGGTCCCTATCTCGAGACGAATCGCGCGCTCGTTGCCGACGAGTCGAACCGCACGACCTTCAGGTGGCCGCACTTCTCCTCGCGCGGGCACGAACCGTTCTTTTCGAAAGAGGACAACGCGGTTGCGTGGCTGTACTACATCAGCCTGCTCATTCCCGTTCTCGCGCTCGTGACGTTGATCGGCTCGCCTCAGATGCGAGGTCTCGACTCGCGGCAGACTCGCGCCTTGATCGTGAGCCTGGCGGTGCTCGCCCTCATCCTCGAGCGGTTCTTCCTGCGCAACAATCTCGGCGCCCGGTTCGGCGATCTCGGTGCACCGGTTGCGATTCTGGCCGCGTGGCTGCCGGCGCGGTATCGCGACGCATCGTCTTTCGTCCGCTGGTCGGTGCGCTCGGTTGTCGCTGTTGTCGTCATTGCGACCGTGCTGGCGCTATCGACGACCGGCAGCGTTGCGCATGAGCTCGACACGACCGGATTCAGCGACAGCATCAGAAAACTCGTCGGTCGAGTGGGTGTGGTAGGGACGGAGCTGGGTGCGATTCCGCTGCCGTCAGATGCTGCGCTCGGCCCCGAACCGAACGCCGCTGAGTATGTTCGCGTGTGCACCAGGCCCGACGATCGCGTGCTCGTCCTGGCCAACGCACCCGAGATCCTCGCGTTCGCAGGACGTCTCTTCGCGGGAGGCAAGCCCGCGTTTCGTACCGGCTACTACCGCCTCGAGCGCGATCAGCGCATCACGCTCGATCGGTGGCGACAGCAGTCGGTGCCGATTGTTCTGACCGACGAAGAGCGCACGTATGCGCCGAATTTCGCGGCGCAGTTCTATCTCATCGACGAGTACTTGAAGGCGCACTATGACCTGGTGGGCGAGTTGCCCGCGCTGGCGGGCGATCCGGTTCGAGTGTTCGCCCTTCGCTCGCGGAGCCCGACATCCCGATACCGGTCGGCCGGTCTACCGTGCTTCAGATGAGCCTCAGATGTGCGACCGGCTCGCTGAAGGGCTGCGCGCGATTCACAGAACGGCACCAGTACCGCACCTGCCCGGGTCTCGCAAGCTCGGCACCTATCGTAGAATGAACGCCGCCAACTGGAGCGTAATGATCGACTGTATCGCCGGCTATCACCTCAATCCGTGGACCTGCGGCATCGCCAAGTTCAACGCCATCCTCGCCAAATGCCTCGCGGTTCCGGTGGTAGGGCTTCGGGCGGTCGAGTTGGGCAGCTATCGCCGCCCCCTCCTTTCGCTCAAGGTCTCCGAGTTCGATCACGCTGACGCCGCCGATCTCGATCTGTGGTCGCAGGCGCATCGCGGGCAGTACGAGCTGTTCCTGCACGCCTTCGACGGCACTGACGTCGAGAAGCGCCTGGTCGCCTCGGCGGCCCGGGTGTACTGCGGCAACAGCGAGCTGTTCGCGGATCTCCGCGAGTCGAGGCCCGACATCCTCGAGTTGTTCTGTCCGGGCACGATTCTGAACCCGCAGCGGTTTCAGCGTACGGAGCTCTCGGTCTTCACGTTCGGCATGGCGCACAAGATTCGGGTCCCGCTGTATCGGCGCTTGTACGAGCTGCTCGAGGCCACTGGCCGGAGCTATGCGGTCTACGTGTCGACGGCGCTCCACGAGAACACCAGCTTCGACGGGTCGTTCGTGGTCAGGTTCGAAGAGCTGCAGTCGATCTTCAACGGGCAGGTCTACTTCATGGGGTACCTGTCCGACACGGCGGTCTTCAATCATCTGATGGACTGCACGTTCCTCGCGGCGTTCTTCGAAAAAGGCCTCCGCGCCAACAACACGACGGTCAACGCGGCGATGGAATCCGGCTGCGCGGTCATCACAAACCTGGACGAGCATTCGCCTGCCGGTCTTCTGCACATGCAGAACGTGATCGACATCAACCGGTGCGAACGCCTTCCGGACGAGGAGCAGATCGGACGGATCGGCCGTGCCGCGCGTGAGATCGCGCATGGCCGCTACGGGTGGGATCAGCTGGTGTCGCAGTTGCGTCCCGTCGTTCGCGCCTGAGCACTCGGACGAGTACGTCGTGTCCGGGTCGGCCGGGCCAGAAGGTGGTGTCCGGCTTCGCCGGACCAGAAGGGAGTGTCCGGCGTCGCCGGACCAGAAGGCAGTGTCCGGCCGCCTTCGCCGAAGGCTTCAGCGAGCCGGATCTGTGGGGGAGACCTAGTGGCACGAACACTTCGCATCGGCGCGCATCACATTGGCGAAACCGCACCGTGCTATGTGATTGCGGAGATCGGGCACAACCATCAGGGCAGCCTCGAAAAGGCGCGCGAGTTGTTCCGCGAGGCCAAGCTCGCCGGTGCGCACGCGGTGAAGCTGCAGAAGCGCGATAACCGCGGTCTCTACACGCAGGCGGCGTACGACAAGCCGTACGACAACGAGAACAGCTTCGGCGCCACCTACGGTGAGCACCGCGAGTTTCTCGAGTTCGGACGCGAGGAGTACGTGGCGCTGCAGGCGTACGCGCGCGAGCTCGGCATCGACTTCTTCGCTACTGCGTTCGATCTGAAGAGCGCCGATTTTCTCGAAGCGCTCGATGTGCCGGCGTTCAAGATCGCGTCAGGCGATTTGAAGAGCGGGCCGCTCCTCAAGCATGTCGCGTCGTTCGGCAGGCCGATGATCGTGTCCACCGGCGGGGCGCGGCTCGAGGACGTGCAGCGCGCCTATGACCTGATCATGCCGATCAATCCGCAGCTCGCGATCCTGCAGTGCACGGCGGGATATCCGGCGGCATTCGAGGAGCTGGACCTGCGCGTGATCAGCACCTATCGGAACTGCTTTCCAGGCGCAGTCATCGGTTTCTCCAGCCACGACAACGGCATCGCGATGCCGGTCGCCGCCTACATGCTCGGCGCGCGCATCGTCGAGAAGCACTTCACGTTGAATCGCGCGATGAAGGGCACCGATCACGCGTTCTCGCTCGAGCCGGTGGGCCTCCGCAAGATGGTCCGGGACCTCGATCGCACGTTCAAGGCGATGGGCGACGGCGCGAAGAAGATCTACGACAGCGAGCGCGCGCCCATCATCAAGATGGGCAAGAGTCTGGTCGTCGCCAGGAATCTTCCCAGCGGCCATATCCTCGACGCGGCCGATGTGGTCATGAAATCGCCGGGCGGCGGCATTCCACCCTACGAGCTCGACAAGGTGATCGGCCGGGTCACGCTCAAGCCGCTTCATCAGGACGACTTCCTGTCGTTCGAGGTGTTGAGCAAGCCCGATCCTGAGTTCGCCGCTTCGTGACAGTTCGACACGCACCGGATTACCGCTTTTCCCTCGATCAGCAGATCGCCGTCGTCACCGGCGCCAGCGGCAAGCTCGGAGCGGTCTGGGTCGAAGCGCTGCTCGAGGCCGGCGCGCGCGTCGCCGCGCTCGATCTGCCGACCGCAGTCGCGACGGAGCGCTTCGAGCAGCTGACGCGGCAGGCCGGTGATGCCGTGCAGCGCTTCGATTGCGATATCACCAGCCGCGCCTCGATCGAGGCGGCGGCGCAGGCGGTCGCGACGCGCATGGGCGAGCCGTCGATCCTCGTCAACAACGCCGGCATCGATCAGCCGCCCGACAGCCCCGGCGGACGCCATCATCTGCACGAGCTGCCGATCGATCAGTTCCGGCGTATGGTGGAAGTGAATCTGCTCGGCACGTTTCAGGTGACGCAGGTGTTCGGCGGGCGTATGGCGGCGCGCGGCGGCGGATCGGTGATCAACATCGGCTCGCTCTACGCGTCGGTCTCGCCCGATCCGCATTTCTACGATCATCTGGCGGGCAACGCGCCGTTTGTGAAATCGCCTGCTTACGGCGCCTCGAAAGCAGGCGTGGTCAACCTGTCGAAGTTCTTCGCCACGCACTGGGCTCCGCGCGGCGTCCGCGTCAACACGCTGTCTCCTGGCGGCGTGCTGGCGGGACAGGACGAACAGTTCAGGGGAAAGTACGGGGCGCGCGTTCCCCTGGGCCGCATGGCGCAGCCCGATGATCTCAAGGGGCCGCTGGTATTCCTGGCCTCATCCGCCTCGTCCTACGTCACCGGCCACGAACTCCGCGTGGACGGCGGCTTCACGGCGTGGTGACGCGCAGACTCGCAGGAGTCGAGTCCTTTCTCGGCAATCTGGTGCTCTGGCAAGATCCGATGTGGATCGGGCTGTTCACGTATTTTTCGGTCACCTATATCGGCGGGCTGACGCTGGTGACGGTCGCTGACGTCACGGATCCCGCGCTGATATCGACATGAGTGTGACTCTGACGTTCCCTTCGTTGATTCCGAATCACGTCGGCGGCCGGGACGAGCCCGCCGCCGATGGCCAGACGTTCTCGAAGGTCGATCCGGCGACCGCCCGCGAAGTCTGCCGTGTCGCGCGATCGCGTGCCGCCGACGTCGAGACGGCGGTTGCGCTGGCGCGGCGCGCCCAGCCGGCGTGGGCCGCACTGACACCGGTGAAGCGCGGCGACACGCTGCGGCGAATCGCAATCCTGATGCAGGAGCATCGCACGGATATCGCCGATCTCGTGGCACGGGAGACCGGCAAGTCGCGCAAGGACGCGCTCGGTGAGACCGACGCGGCGATCGAGATGGGCTTCTTCGTCGCCGGCGAAGGCCGCCGCTTCTATTCGCAGACGACGACGAGCGCGGTGCCGAACAAGAGCGCGATGATCGTGCGGCAGCCGTTGGGAGTCGCGGGCCTCATCATCGCGGCCAACACGCCGATCGCAAACGTCGCGTGGAAAGCCTTTCCCGCACTGTTGTGTGGAAACGCCGCGGTCCTCAAGGCCGCCGAGGACACCCCGTTGTCGGCGTGGGCGTTCGGAGTGCTGGCACGCCAGGCGGGCGTACCGGATGGCGTCTACAGCACGCTGCATGGATTCGGCGAGGAGGCCGGCGCGCCGCTCGTCGAGCACCCCGACGTGGCCGTCGTCAGCTTCACAGGCTCGTGTGAGGTCGGGCGCTGGATCGCGGAAACCGCCGGCCGTCGTCTGGCAAAGACCTGCCTCGAGCTGGGCGGCAAGAACCCGCTGATCGTCTGCGACGATGCGGATCTGCAGAATGCGGTGACGTGGACGCTCGGGTCGGCGTTCAGCAATGCGGGGCAGCGGTGCGCTGCGGGCAGCCGCATCATCGTCTTCGATGCCGTGTACGATCGTTTCAAATCGATGCTGGTGGAGGCGGCCAACCGGCTCAGGGTCGGTACCGCCGATACCGACGACTTCGGTCCCGTGATCAACGAAGAGCAGATGACGAACATGCTTGCCGCCGTCGATCGCGCGAAGGCGGCAGGGGCGTGTGTGTTGACCGGCGGTCATCGCTTGAGCGGGGAGTCGTACGGCGACGGCTACTTCGTGGCGCCGACGATCATCGAGCAGGTCGGTGCTGGCGACGAGATCACGCGCAGCGAGCTGTTCGGGCCGATCACGTGCCTGTATCGCGTGCACAGCTTCGATGAGGCGATCGCGCTCGCGAACGATTCGCCTTTCGGCTTGACGGCCTCGATCCATACGCAGAACCTGAACCGGGCGATGACGTTTCTCTCTCGCATCCAGTCCGGCGTCGCCGTCGTCAACGGCGGCACGTATGGCAGCGAACCGCATCTGCCGTTTGGCGGGCTTCGTCAATCCGGCAACGGATGGCGCGAAGCGGGCACGCAGGCGCTCGACGTCTATTCCGATCTGAAGACGATCTACATCAATCACAATCCGGCAGCGGTATGAGCGAACGCGTGAAGGGCTCAGCGTAATGCCGTCCGTCGTTGCACTCATTCCCGCCCGGGGCGGGTCGAAGCGTGTACCGGGCAAGAATGTGCGAACGCTCGGTGCGCACCCGATGATCGCCTACACGATCGCGGCCGCAACCGACAGCGGCATTTTCGATGCGATCGTGGTGTCGACTGATTCCGAGGACGTGGCCGGCATCGCGCGGCACTATGGCGCCGAGGTGCCTTTTCTGCGGCCGGCCGAGTTTGCGACCGACACGTCGCCCGATATCGAGTGGCTCGCGCATGCGATCGAAGGGTTGCGCGCAAGCGGCCGGACGTGGGACTGTTTCAGTCTGCTGCGCCCGACGAGCCCCTTTCGCACTGCCGAAACGATCCGGCGGGCGTGGGCGCGTTTCACGGCGCAGCAGGGCGTCGACTCGCTGCGAGCCGTCGAAAAATGCGCGCAGCATCCGGGCAAGATGTGGATCGTGCGCGGCGATCGGATGTCCCCGCTGCTGCCGTTCGCGCTGACGCGGCCCGGCGCCACTGGCGAGCCGCAGGATCAGCCGTGGCACAGTACTCCGTATCAGGCGCTTCCGTCCGTCTACGTCCAGAACGCCTCACTCGAGATCGCATGGACGCGCGTGGTGCATGAGCGGCGCACGATCGCCGGCGATGTGCTCGTGCCGTTCGTGACGGACGGATATGAAGGATTTGACATCAACGACGCGTACGATTGGATGGTCGCCGAACGGCTGCTGGCGGACGGCACCGTCACGTTGCCGCCGGTCGCGCGCGAGGCGTTCGTCGTGGCCAGGACCTAACCGATCGTGAAAGACGCACATGGGTGACTTACAGACCGATCAGGGCGAGGCTCTCGAACTTCAGTTCGTGCCATACGACGAGTTCGAGCGTCTGCTGGCCGCCCCGCTGCCGGCGACCGCGCGGGTTCGCGCGTTTGCCGCGCTGGCGCGCATCAACGTCCTCTACATGATCGCGGGCGCCTGGTCGGGGCACATCGGCACCAGCTTCAGCTCGCTCGAGATCATGAGCTGGCTGTTTCTCAACGAGATCAGGGATCTGGAGAGGGGTCCCGGCGCCTGCGACATTTTCTTTTCTTCCAAGGGACACGACGCGCCCGCGCTCTACGCCGTGCTCATCGGCCTCGGCCTGCTGGACGAAGACCGGCTGCACGACTTGCGCCGCCTCCACGGTCTGCCGGGTCATCCCCACGTGACGACGCCGTTCGTGCAGGCCAACACTGGATCGCTCGGCATGGGTATCTCGAAGGCCAAGGGCATGGCGCTCGCCAATCGCCTGGCCGGCGAGGAGCGGCGCATCTTCGTGCTGACTGGCGACGGCGAGCTGCAGGAAGGGCAGTTCTGGGAGTCGCTGGTCTCGGTGGCGAACCAGGGCCTCGGTGAGATCGTCGCCATCATCGATCACAACAAGATCCAGTCCGACACCTGGGTCAGCCACGTCAGCAACCTCGGCGACATCGAGGCCAAGCTCCGCGCATTCGGCTGGCACGTCGCCCGATGCGATGGCCATGACGTCGCCGCGCTCGAGCGGACGTTCCGCGACCTGGACGAGACGACCGGCGTTCCGAAGATCGTCGTCGCGGACACGGTGAAGGGCCGCGGGGTCTCGTTCATGGAAGGGCCGGCAATGAAAGAGGGCGAGCTGTACCGGTACCACTCGGGCGCACCGGGGGAGGAGCAGTACACCGCCGGGCTCGAGGAGTTGCTCGCCTCGGCGCGTCGTCTCTTCGACGAGCTCGGGCTCGGCGACGTGCGCACCGAGACGAGGCTGCGCAACCCGCGGCGCGAGCCGCGCAAGACCGAGAACCTGATCGCCGCCTACGAGCACGCGCTCGTGCGCGAGGGGCAGCGGCATCGCAATCTCGTCGCCTTCGATGCCGACCTGATCAAGGACTGCGGCCTCATCTCGTTCGCCAAACGGTTCCCCGCTCGTTTCATCGAGTGCGGCATCGCCGAACAGGACATGGTGTCGACCGCCGCCGGCATGGCTCGCCGCGGCTACCTGCCGGTCGTGCACTCGTTTGCCTGTTTTCTGTCGGCGCGGCCCAACGAGCAGATCTACAACCAGTGCTCGGAAGGGTCGCGCGTCGTCTACGTGGGGTCGCTCGCGGGACTGCTGCCGGGCGGGCCCGGCCACTCGCACCAGTCGGTGCGCGACATCTCGGCGCTTCGAGGGATGCCGCACATGACGCTGCTCGAACCGGCGCTCGAGGCCGAAGTGCACGCGCTCTTGGATTACGCGGTGAACCACGCGCCCGACAGCGTGTATCTGCGTCTGGTCTCGGTGAAGTGGCCGGTGCCCTTCTCGTATCCCTCGCATCACCGCGTCGAGTTCGGCAAGGGATGGGTCGTGCGTGATGGCACGGATGCGATCGTGTTCGCGTACGGGCCGTGGCTGCTGGCCAATGCCTTCGAAGCGGCGGAAGAGATCGAGCGGAGCAGCGGGGCGAGCATTCGGATCGTGAACCTGCCCTGGCTGAACAAGATCGATCTCAGGTGGCTGCGTGAAGTCGTTGGCGGCCGGCGCTCGATTGTCACGCTCGACAACCACTACCTCAAAGGCGGTCAAGGCGAAATGGTGGCCGCGGCGATCGCCGAACTCGGACTGGAGCCGACGTCACGCGTTTGGCGGGTGGGGGTGACCGCGCTCCCCGAGTGCGGCACCAACGACGAGGTGCTCGCACATCACAAGCTCGATGTCGCGAGCATCGTCAAGAGCCTGCGTCACGTGGTACCGCTCATCGCATGATCGCGCTGTTCTGGGACATCGACGGCACGCTGCTGACCACAGGCAAAGCCGGCGTGCCGGCCTGGGAGATGGCGGTTCGCGAGATCGTACAGCGCGATTTCGAGCTGGAATCGTTTCGCGTGGCCGGGTTGACCGACTATCAGATTGCCGTCCGTACCTTCGAGATGCTCGACGTCGACGCGGACGAATCGACGATTCGCCGCATGGTGCTCCGATACGAGGAACTGCTCCCCGAGGAGCTGCCAAAGAAGCGCGGCCACGTGATGCCGAACGTGCGCGAGATCCTCGAGCATCTCGCCCACGACGCGGACGTGCATTCGTATCTCCTGACCGGCAACACGCCGGGAGGCGCGCGCGCGAAGCTCACGCACTACGACCTGTTCAAGTACTTCGAAGGCGGCGCCTTTGCCGAGGACAACGGCGATCGCGCCAGCATCGCCGCGCGCGCGCTCGCACTCGCGCGACGCCACGCACCGGTCGGCGATGACAGCGCCTTCGTGATCGGCGACACACCGCACGACATCGAGTGCGCCAATGCGATCGGGGCCCGGACGATCGCCGTCTCCACCGGCGGCTATTCTCGCGTCGAGCTGATGAAGCATCGGCCGTGGCGGGTGTTCGATGCGCTGCCGCCCGCCGACGAGTTCGCTCGTCTCATTCGCGAACCGCGCGGCGCTCCCGCAGAGACGCCCGCATGATGCGGGGCATCCGACGCTTCCCTCACGTCTGGCGCGCCACGCGGCTTGCCCGGCGGTGGTACCACGCACGACGGGGAGCCTATCCGGACTGGGTCTCGCTCATCGCCGAATCGCCGGAGCGCTGGCAGTCGGCGCGAATCGCCGCACAAGGTGGGCCCAAGGTGCTGATGGCGAGCGCGATCGGCTCGTACGCGCATGCGGTCACACTCGAGAGCGCTCTGGCAGCCGCGTTGACGTTCAGGGGCATCGAGGTTCACGCCCTCCTGTGCGATGGCTCGATGACGGCGTGCGCTGAATGCGATGCGTCGCTCTATCCGTCCCTCGCTCGCTTCGTCAGTCATGGGCCGTCACGCGACCTGTGTCGCGACTGTGCGTGGCCGGCCGAGCGTGTCTACGCGCAGCTCGGCATCAAGGTGCATCGCTACGGCGATTGGCTGATGCCGGACGATCGCACGCGCGCCCGCCGCCTCGCCACGACGGTTCCGTTCGACGAGATCCGATCGATGATGCTCGACGGGCTCGCGATTGGCGAACACGCGTACGCAGGCGCCTTGAGATTTTTTGCGACCGGCTCGCTCGAGGACGAAGCCGCTGCCGAGCCGGTGCTGCGACGGTATCTCCAAGCCGCACTCCTGACGGTCTTCGCGACGCGGCGGCTGCTGCGCAGCGAGAGCTTCTCCTCGACGGTCCTCACGCACGGCATCTATGTACCGTGGGGCATCATCGGCGAGGTCGCAAGACAAGAACAGGTGAAGGTCTCGACCTGGAACGTGGCCTATCGGAAACGGCGCTTCATCTTCAGCCACGACGATACGTACCACCACACGCTGATGACCGAGCCGCGTTCGCATTGGGAGAACCTGGCGTTGACGCCGGCGCAGGACGTCGAGCTGACGAAATACCTCACCAGCAGACGCGAGGGCCTGTTCGATTGGATCGTCTTCCATCGACCGACCACCCAGGATGCCGACGGAATCGCGAAGCAGCTTGGCATCGATCGATCGAAGCCGGTCATCGGCATGCTGACCAACGTGTCGTGGGATGCACAGCTGCACTACCCCGCGAATGCGTTTCCCAACATGCTCGAGTGGATGGTGCAGACGTGCGAGTACTTCGCCACCCGGCCGGATCTGCAGCTCCTCATCCGCGTGCATCCGGCTGAGATCAGCGGCTTTCCACCCTCGCGCCAGCCGATCCTGCGCGAGCTCCGGCGTCGCGTGCCATCGTTGTCGGCCAACATCATCATCGTCCCACCCGAAAGCGGCATCAGTACGTATGCCCTGACGTCGCTCT
This sequence comes from Vicinamibacterales bacterium, assembly GCA_036407095.1. GTDB lineage: Bacteria > Acidobacteriota > Vicinamibacteria > Vicinamibacterales > UBA2999 > Gp6-AA40. Next base: position 135,235 of record DASWZV010000066.1, read on the forward strand.
GCAGCAGCGCGATTATCTACGGCACCAAGATGGGGGTGGAGCTCACGAGCGTGGGCGTCCCGGTGATCGTCGCGGGCGAAGCCTGGATTCGGAACAAGGGGCTCACCGAGGATGCGAGCTCACCCGAGGAGTACTTCGGCATCCTCGATCGGCTGCCGTTTCCGGCTGGGCTGGGTGCTAGCCGCCTGACGCGCGCCAGGCGGTATGCCTATCACTTCTTCTTCAATCGAATGATTCCACTGCCGTTTATCGAGCCGAAGGCGGGCTACCCCATCTACAGGCTGAAGCTCGATTCTCTCGAGCATCTGATGCCCGGGGGCTCCCAGGGACTGGATACAATCTGCGACGGAATTCTGGGGAAGGGTGCGTTTGTGCTCGGTAGTTCAGGGTTTGGGAGTGCAGGGGCTCCAGCGCCGGAACTCCTGAACCTCGAGCTCTGAAACGACAACGACAGTGACACTTCTTCGACTCTGTGATTGAAGCCGCAGCCTTTGTCGTCGCTACCGCCGCTGCCATCTGGCTTGGCCACATCGTGCGCCGGTGTGCGCCGGCGATCGGAGCCGTGGTGCCGCCACGACCGGACCGCTGGCATACGACACCGACGCCGACGATGGGCGGCATCGCGATCGCGTTGGGAACGGTTGCGGGTTTTGGCGTGATCGCATTCGTCCCCGAACGCGCGGCGGTGACGACGGCGTGGCCGGCGGTGCTGCTCGCGGCGCTGACGATGTCGGTGGTCGGGATGTTCGACGATCGATTGCAGCTCTCGCCGGTGGCGAAGCTCGTCTCGTCGCTGGCGATCGGCGCGTTCCTCGTCTTTGCGCTCACCGGTTCGGAGCCGGCCGGTGCGTTTCCGACCAGTTACACCCTCATCGGCACGCTGTGGTTCGCGGGTGTGTGCCACGCGTTCAATCTGCTGGATAACATGGACGGGCTCGCTGCGGGGGTCGCGTTGATTGCGTCGCTCTTTCTCGCGGCGCTCTTGAGCCACACGCTCGGGCCGGCGCTCGTCCTCATGCTCATCGCCCTCGCCGGTGCGCTGGGGGGATTCCTCTATTGGAACCGGCCGCAGGCGCGGCTCTTCATGGGCGACTGCGGAAGCCTCTTCATCGGATCGGTGCTCGGCGGCGCATCGCTCGTGCCGGTGTTCAACGCACGCGTGGCATTCGTCAGTCCAACGGTGCTCGTGATGCTGATCCTCGTGGTCCCCTTGTTCGACACCGGCTTCGTGCTCGTGCTGCGCCGGCTTGCGGGCCGTCCTGCCACGAAGGGCGGCACCGACCATGTGTCTCACCGGATCGTGTCGCTCGGGTTCTCCGAACGAAGCGCCGTGCGCATTCTGTATGCGCTCGGTGCCGTCGGCGGTTTGACCGCCTGGGCGCTCTCGGCGTGGGGCCGCGGGCAGAGCACGGTGGAGCCGATGCCGGTCCTGGCACTCTTTGCCGTCGCCGTGATCCTCATGGGCATCTATCTCGCGCGGGTGCCGGCGTATAACAAGGAGGACTTCGTCGCGCTGCAGAAGTCCTCGTTTGCACCGCTGCTCAAGGACCTCGCGTTCAAGTGGCACGCCGGCGAGGTCATGCTGGACCTCGTCCTCATCACGGTCTGCTACTACGCCGCGTACCGGCTGCGATTCGACGACGGACGCGAGCTCGACGCCTTCCTGCGCTACTTCACGATCTCGCTGCCGGTCGCGCTGGGCTGCAAGCTTGCCGCCCTCTACGGCTCGGGCCTCTATCAGCGATCCTGGGAAACATTCGGCCTTCGCGATCTCGCGGCTGTGGCCCGGGGCGTCGGCATCGGGTCGCTGCTGACGGTCGCCGCCTCGTATTACCTGTATCGAGGCGAGGGGTTCTCACGCGTCGTGTTCGTGCTCGATGGCCTGCTCCTCACAGTGGCGATCGTCGCGACGCGCGCGTCCTTCCGGACGATGAACCTCGTGGCAGCCACGCGCAACAAGCGGAGCCGTCGCGTGCTGATCTACGGTGCCGGCAAGTACGGACAGCTGCTGGTGCGCGAGATGCGCGCGAACGCGGCCTGGCGCATGAACCCGATCGGTTTCATCGACGACAACCCGCTCAAGGCGCGCCGGTGGATCGTCGGCGTTCCCGTCCACGGCACGATCGATCATCTCGAAGCGACCATGCGCCGCTTCGACGTCGAGGAGGTCGTCCTCAGCAGCCCTTCGATCAACGGCAGCGTGGAGCACCGCATTCGCGAGGTGTGTGAGATGCTCAAGCGACCGGTGAGGCGGCTGCATATGGAGATTCTGTAATTCAGAATGCAAAATGCGAAATGCAAAATGCAAAATGAAAACGCAGGCGTCGCATCGTAGGTTTGCATTTGCATTTTGTATTGTGAATTTTGCATGACGTGAGACGTCTCAAAATCGGTATCGATGGCCGCGCATGGACGTCGCCCGCCGCCGGCGTTCGTCGTTACATGGCCGGTCTCGTGCCGGCGATGCTGGCGCTCGACGAGCCGATCGAACTGATCGCGCTCGGCGGGTTGAAGGAGGCGCTTCCGCGTGGTGTCGCGTGGGTCGCCGAACCGTCGCATCCGCCCACGAATGTCGGATGGAGCGTCGTCGGCCTCCCCTGGGCGGCGGCACGGGCTGGCGTCGACCTGATTCACGCCCCGGCCTACACCGCTCCGCTCACGGCGCGCGTCCCGACGGTTCTCACGATTCACGACGTCAGCTACGAGCGGCATCCTGAATGGTATCCCTATCGACGCGACTGGCTCAGGCGCGCGTTCTATCGTCGGAGCGCGCGAACGGCGGCGCACGTGGTGACCGACTCGAGGTTCTCGGCGGTCGAGATCACTGCGGCGTACGGCATTCCGTCTGACCGCATCACGGTGGCGCCGCTGGGGGTGTCGCACGAGTTCGGGCCGAAAGAGTCCGGAGCGCTGCACGAATTGCCGCCGGAAGTGCACCTGCCATTTCTGCTGCATGTCGGCGACCTGCACGAGCGCCGCAACCTGAGCATCGTCGTCCGCTCGCTGATACAGGCGCGACGGCAGGAACCGTCCCTCTCACCGCTTTCGCTGGTGTTGGCCGGCGTCGATCGCGGCGCCGCCACCGAGCTGCGCAGCCTGGCGGCTGCTGCGTCGATGCCCGGCCTCGTGGTCTGCCTCGGAGCGGTGCGCGAGGATTGTCTGATCGGTTTGTATCGAGAAGCCGCGGCCCTGGTGTACCCATCACGCTACGAAGGCTTTGGCCTCCCTGTGCTCGAGGCGATGGCCTGCGGCACACCGGTGATTGCGTCGCGCGCCGCCTCGATCCCCGAGGTGCTTGGTGACGCTGGCATCCTGCTCGATCCTGACGATGCGAGCGGGTGGACGCGAGCGATGACGAGCGTCCTGAGTAATGGTGATCTCCGTGTGCGCCTGCGTGCCGAGGGCCTCGGACGTGCAACCAATTTCACCTGGTCGCGCACGGCGCGACTGACGCTTGATGCATATCGCCGAGTCGCTGCATGACACCAGACGTGACCATCGTCATCGTCAATTGGAACGGGCGGCGGTTCCTCGACGCATGTCTCTCCGCGGTGGCCGCGCAGCAGGGCGTGAACGCAGAGACGATCCTCGTCGACAACGGATCCGACGATGGGAGCGTCGCGTACGTGAGTGAGTGCTATCCGTGGGTACGGGTGGTGGCGCTTTCGAACAATCGCGGGTTCGCCGGCGGCAACAATGCCGGCGTTCGTGAGGCACGGGGCCGATTCATTGCGCTGCTGAACAACGACACCGTTCCACGACCGGACTGGCTGAAGACGCTGCTCCGGGCGGTTGCCGGCGACGACGGCGTGCTCGCGACCTCGCGCATCGTCTACCTTCACGATCCGAACGTGATCGACAGCGCCGGTGACGGCATGCTGCGATGGGGCGGGGCGTTCAAACGGTTTCACGGTGCCGCCGTCGACGAGGCGTCGGCGTCAGGCGAGGTCTTTGGCGTGTGCGGCGCGGCGTGCCTGCTGTCGCGCCGCGTGTTCGACGAGCTGGGTGGATTCGACGAGGCGTTCTTCGTGTCTCACGAGGATGTCGACCTGTCGTACCGCGCGCGCCTGCTCGGTTATCGGTGTCTCTACGTCGCCGACGCGATCGTCGGCCATCACGGCAGCGCATCCCTTGGCCGCATGAGCGGCTTTGCAGTCTTTCACGGGCAGCGCAATCTCGAGTGGGTGTACTTCAAGAACACGCCGGCGTCGCTGCTCGTCCGAACGCTGCCCGGCCACCTCGTGTACTCGGCGGCCGCGGCTGTGCATTTCACACGCGCAGGTCTGCTCGGATCGTTCCTGCGCGCCAAGTTCGCCGCGATTGTCGGCATGCCGCGCGTGATTCGACAGCGCGCGGAAGTGCAGCGGACGCGCCGCGTCGCCGCGTCGGCGATCTGGTCGCATCTCGAGCCGAGGTGGCTGGCGACGAAACTCAAGGAAAAGCGCTTCGATCTCGCCCTTCAATGACACCTGAGATCGCTGCCGTCCTGGTGAACTACAACGCCGGCGCTGATTTGGTGCTGGCGCTTCAATCGCTGGCCAATGATTTCGCCGGACGCGCCTGGGAGGCGGTCGTCGTCGACAACGCGTCGAGTGACGGGAGCGAGGGCCTCGTGGACGCATTCGCGCCGCAGGTGCGGCTGCTGCGCAACGCCACCAACGTCGGCTTCGGGCGCGGCGTCAATCAGGGGGTCGCGTCGTGCCGCGCTCCGCTCGTCCTGCTCATGAATCCCGACTGCCGCGTCGTGTCGGGAGCGACGCGGTGCCTGCAGTCGCAGCTCGACGCGCATGGGTCGTGCGCGATCGTTGGTCCACGAGTTCTCGATCCCAATGGATCGGTGCAGGGAAGCGCGCGCGGCGATCCCGACATGCTGACCGGCCTCTTCGGTCGCACCGGGCGGCTGCGCGAATGGTTTCCGCTGCTGCCCGCAGCGCGCCGGAACGTCATCACCGACCCCGCCCTCGGCAAGGGCGACGAGAGCGTCATCGTCGATTGGGTGTCGGGTGCATGCATGCTCGTACGCCGCGCGGCGTTCGAGTCGGTCGGCGGATTCGACGAGCGCTACTTCATGTACTGGGAGGACGCAGACCTGTGCCGTCGACTTCGCGCCCGCGGATATCACGTGCGCTATGTGCCAGGCGCGACGGTAGTACACAGCGTCGGACGTTCGAGCCGCACGGCGCGTGCCGCGTCAATCCGCGCGTTTCACGAGAGCGCGTATCGGTACTACTCCACCCACGTGGCCAAAGGAGTGTTCAAGCGCGGCGTCGCGCGCCTGATGCTCGATGCGCGATGCTGGTGGAAATTGAGAAACTCAAAGCTCGAAACGCAACATTCAAAATAATCGGGCTCAGATCTACAGCATTTCCTCCACCAGCCCCGCCACCTGCTCTCCAATCGAGAGACAGGACGTCAACCCCGGCGACTCGATCCCGGCGGCCAGCACCAGATGCGGGCACTCGCGGTCCCGCTTGATCAAGAAGTCAGAGTAGGACACGTCGGAAGGGTGAAGCTTGGCGCGGATGCCGCTGCCACCGAGTCGCAGATCGGCGAGCGTCAGCACGGGCAGCAGCTCACGGGCCGGCTCGAGGAAGCTTTCTATCGGAATACGATTGAGTTCGTAGTCGTCTTTGCGATCCTGGAAGGTGGTCGTCGGGCCGAGCGTGACCGAGCCTCCCGTCGTTTTCGAGAAGTGGACTCCGAGTCCGTGTGTATGCGGCAGCGGATAGACGAGCGCGTTCACGAGCGAGCGTTTCGACGGTACGAGCTCTGCGTATTCGCCTCGGCAGGGATAGATCGTGAAGGTCTCGCCGCCACACATGGCCGAGACCTCGTCGGCGTAGAGGCCCGCCGCGTTGACCACCGTTCTCGCGAAGATCGTTTCAGCTGGAGTCCGAAGCTCGATGCCGTCGTTGCGCACGGCGGCGCCGCAGAGTGGCGACCCCGGCAACACCACAGCTTCGAGGTCGCCGCACAACCGCGTCATCGTTCGGATGAGCGCCTCGGCTTCCAGGACGCCGGTGTTGGGTGAAAACAGCGCGGCTGTCGCCCGAACGTGCGGCTCGCGCGCGCGGATGAACGACTGGTCGACCATCCGGAGTCCTTCGACCCCGTTGGCCTCGCCGCGCGTGCGAAGCGCCTCGAGCGCGGTGATGTCGTGATCGTGCTGCGCGACGATCAGCTTGCCGCACCGGCTGTGCGGCACGTCGTGCGCGGCGCAGAATTCGTAGAGCAGTTTGGCTCCTTCGACGCAGTGGCGCGCTTTGAGCGAGCCGGCAGGATAGTAGATCCCCGCATGAATCACCTGACTGTTGTGGGTGCTCGTCCCCATGCCTGCACGAGGTTCACGTTCGAGCACGCAGACGCTCCGTCCGCGGCGTGCGACCGAGAGCGCAGCTGCGAGACCGACCACCCCGGCTCCAATGACGACCGTATCGATATCTTCCATGTGTGTTCAGCGGGACGGTGAAGTAGGATGGAACACGCCGCTTTGAAGGTTCCCCTCCTCGATCTCCAGCCCCAGTATGCCGCGATTCGCGCCGACGTCCTTGCGGCGATCGAGCGGGTGTGCGACTCGCAACACTTCATTATGGGGCAGGAGGTGGAGCGGTTCGAAGCCGAGATCGCCGCGACGATCGGCGTCGCGCACGCGGTCGGCGTGTCGTCGGGAACCGATGCGCTCGTGGTCGCCTTGATGTCGCTCGGCATCGGGCCTGGCGATGAAGTCATCACGCCGACGTTCTCGTTCTTCGCGACCGCCGGTTCCGTCGCCCGTCTCGGCGCGACGCCGGTGTTCGTCGACGTCCGTCCCGATACGCTGATGATGGACGCTGAGGCCGTCGCGGCAGCGCTGACGACCAGAACCAAAGCGATCATCCCGGTCCATCTGTTCGGGTTGTGTGCGGATATGGATCCGATCGTCGCGCTCGCCTCGTCCCGGGGCGTGCCCGTGGTCGAGGACGCTGCCCAGGCGCTTGGTGCCACGTACAAGGGCAGGCAGGCCGGCACGATCGGGACGCTCGCGTGCTTCTCTTTTTTTCCGAGCAAGAGCCTCGGCGCCTTCGGCGATGCAGGCCTCGTCACGACGAACGATGCCGCGCTCGCGGCGCGGGTGCGCCGGCTTCGCAATCACGGGATGGAACCGAAGTACTACCATCACGAGATTGGCGGCAACTTCAGGCTCGACGCCCTGCAGGCCGCGGTGTTGAGCGTCAAGCTGCCTCACGTGCCCGCGTGGAACGCGCAGCGGCGCGCCAACGCCGCCAGGTACGGAGAGCTGTTCGCACCGGTGCGTGAGGTGAGCCTGCCCATTGAAGCGGCCGATTGCGTCCACACCTACCATCAGTATGTGATTCGGGTCCGCGATCGCGACCGGGTGCGCGCTCACCTTGCCTCGCGGGACATCGCGACCGAGGTCTATTATCCCGTCCCCTTCCATCGACAGACCTGCTTCGCGGCCTGCACGCAGTCGCCCGATGCCTATCCCGTGGCCGATCGGGCGGCACTCGAGGCGCTGGCCCTGCCGGTGTTTCCCGGCCTCAGCGCCGATCAGCAGGCGCACGTCGTCGCGTCGCTGGTCGAAGCGGTGCGATGACCTTCTCGCGCGTGCTCGTGGTCGGCGCGAGCGGCCAGCTGGGAACCGCCATCGTGGCCGCCTTTGGTGATCGCGACGTCATCGCCCATCCGCGATCGACGCTGGATGTGACCGATCCCGACGCGGTTGCGCACGTCGTCGCGGACACGCGGCCCGATCTGATCGTCAATTGCTCGGCGTTCAACGATGTCGATGGCGCAGAAGATCGTCCCGTCGAAGCGCTGGCCGTCAATGCGTTTGCGGTGCGCAGCCTTGCGCGCGCAGCAGAAACCGCCGGCGCCGTACTCGTGCACTACAGCACGGACTTCGTGATCGACAGCACGATCAGCGAACCGCATGAAGAGGATATCCGCCCCTCGCCGCGCAGTACCTATGCCTCGTCGAAGCTGCTCGGCGAGTGGTTCGCGCTCGCCTCACCCGGCGCGTTCGTGCTGCGGGTGGAGAGCCTGTTCGGCTCACCTGCCGGCTGGACGGGGCGTCGAGGGACGATGGACGGAATCATCGATGGACTCGAACAGGGCCGTGAGGTGCCAGTGTTCATCGATCGCATTGTCTCGCCCAGCTACACGCCTGATGTGGCCGCCGCGACGCGGTATCTCGTGACGCATCGAGCGGCACCGGGCCTCTATCACTGCGTGAACAGCGGGCATGCGTCGTGGCACGAGGTCGCGCGCGAGGCGGCGGCGCTGATGCGCGTCGAACCGCGCCTCGTTCCGATCACGGTCGATCAGCTGCCGCTGAGAGCGCCGCGTCCGCGCTACTGTGCCCTGTCGACGAGAAAGCTGGCGGCCGCCGGCTTCACGATGCCGACGTGGCAGGACGCCCTGCGACGCTGGCTCACGGGCCGCCGCGCACCCGTAACGTAGAATGACGAGGGTCAATGGCTAAGCGCGCGGTCATCACCGGCATCACCGGACAGGACGGTTCATATCTGGCCGAGCTCCTGCTCGAACAGGGCTACGCCGTCACCGGCGTCGTGCGCCGTGCGAGCGCGCCGAACCTCTGGCGAATCGAGCACCTGCTCGATCGGATCACGCTGCGTCCGGCAGACCTGCTCGATCAACTGTCGATCGTCCGGCTCATTCAGGACGTCAAGCCGCACGAGTTCTACAACCTCGCGGCGATGTCGTTCGTGCCCGCCTCGTGGGATCAGCCGCTACTGACCGGCGAGTACAACTCGATGGGGGTGACCCGCGTTCTCGAAGCCATCCGTCAGGTCGATCCGGGGATCCGGGTCTATCAGGCGTCCTCCAGTGAGATGTACGGGCGCGTCAGGGAAGTGCCGCAGACGGAGCTGACGCCGTTCTATCCGAGGAGCCCGTACGGCGTCTCGAAGGTGTTCGGCCACTACATCACCGTGAACTACCGCGAAAGCTACGGCATGTTCGCAGTGTCGGGGATCCTGTTCAACCACGAGTCGCCGCGACGCGGCATCGAGTTCGTGACGCGCAAAGTGACCGATGGCGTCGCACGCATCAAGCTCGGCATGGAGGATCACCTGCCGCTCGGCAACCTCGAGGCCTGCCGCGACTGGGGATTCGCGGGCGATTACGTGCGAGCGATGTGGTTGATGCTGCAGCAGGATAAAGCCGACGACTACGTCATCGCGACCGGCGTCAGCCATTCGGTCCAGCAGTTGGTGGAAGTCGCCTTCGGCCACGCCGGTCTCGACTGGCAGAAACACGTCCGCACCGATCCGGCGCTCCTGCGGCCGGCCGAAGTCGATCACCTGATCGGCAATGCAAGCAAGGCCAGGCGAGTTCTCTCCTGGAAACCGAGCGTGTCGTTCGAGCAGCTGATCGCGATGATGGTCGACGCCGACGTCGCCGCTCTCTCCAATCCACCGAGGCCGGCGGCGCATTGGATCCCAAGGTGATGTAGCTTGGAGAAACGGTTTCACAAGAGTTCCTTCACTCGACGCCGATTGCGCCAACCAGGTTGACGCATCCTTCCGCGCGGCGATCCGCTCACCGGCCAACGGCATCTCCGGCGCCAATCTCACGGACTTTCGCCGCTCCTCCGTCGCAAGAGACTCACGCTGTTGCTCCTCCTCCGCGGCTCGCCTCGCCTGCGAAGCCGTTGGCGACTGTCGGGTGCGCGGCTCGCTCCACGCCGCGCTCCAGGATGCATCAACCTGGCTGGCGCAACAGCCTCGAATGAAAGGTAGTGTCACGAGTCAGCAGCACCCGACTGGCCGATGTATTCCGGAGCGCCGCGTGGAGCGAGCCGCGTACGCGATAGTCGCCAACGGACTCGTAGGCGACGCGAGCGGCGGAGGAGGAGCAACAGCGTAGGACTCTTGCGACGGGGGAGCCGCGAGGAAACGATAGCGCACGCGCCGTAGAGCCCGTTGGCCGGCGAGCGGATCGCGGCGCGGAGGAATGCGTCAGTCAGTCGGGTGCTGATAGGTGTCAGAGACAGCGGACGTCCCTGGTCTCTTCGTCCGACGTCGATCGCGTCAACCTGGTTGTCGCAATCGGAGTCGAATGAAAACAATCAGGGACGTCGGGCGACGGCGGCGTAGTCGAGATACGTGAAGAGGAGCTGATTCAATTTCTTCACGTTCGCGTTGAGCGTCTCGACCGAATCACCGAGCGTGTCGCTGTTCGCGATCGGCTGAAGCTTCTCGTGCTCAGGGTAGGGCGCGCGGTAGCGGACGTCGATCTGGCTGAAGCCCGACGCGAGGAGCAGGAATTTCAGTGTGTCCGGATGCAGCGGACGAACGTGCGTGATGTCGCGGATGTAGCTCTCGAAGAACGCGAACCAGCACGCCGGGTTGATGGTCTCGAGCACGATCGGTGCGCCGGGGCGCAGCTTGTCGAACGCGGCCTCGAGCAGCTGCATGAGGTAAGCCGGTTCGAGATGTTCGACGACTTGCGCGGCGAAGAGACCGCCGAGCGAGTGATCGGGAAGCCCCTGCAAGTACGAGAGCGCGTCCGCCTTCGTCGCCTCGAGCCCCTTGTCGCGGCAGACATCGACCATCGAGTCGTTCAAGTCGATGCCGCGTCCGCTCACGCCCTGCTCGCGTAGCAGCCCCAGGAATTCACCGCGCCCGCATCCGATGTCGAGCACATCGGCTGTCCCCGCAAAGATCGGCACGTAGTCGGCCAGCCGCGCCCGAATCGCATCGGGCGATCCTCGAAACGCATCCTCGAAACCGACGTACTTGTGACTGAGCGCGTCGGCCCCTCGACTCGCGTCGCTCGCTCGGGGCGAGCCCGCCTGACTCGCGTCGCTCGCTCGGGGCAGGGCCGGTGACGTCTGCGCGCTGGCTGTCGTTGCCTCGACCGGAGCGACGCTCGCGGCGCGCCGCGCGATCTCCTTCGAGAGCGTGTGTGTCGCCTGCTGGAGGACGCCAACCGACGTGCGCAGCTCTTCGTGCTCGGCTCGCATGACTGCGATCGCGGCTTCGACCCGCCGCTCGCGCGCCGACAGCGCTTCATGGAAGCGGCGCACATCATCGATGGCGACCTCGAGTGGCCGGACCGACGTATTCACGTACTGGACAAGAGTGGCGTTGAATGTTTCCTGCGGACGCAGCAGACGAGCGACGATGGCGCGGACGCGGTGGGCGAGACGGTGCTTGAGCGAGGGAGAGGCAGGCTGCTGCGGCGCCACCCGCCACGAGGTGTTGAGACGCTCGATGAGCTCTTCGCTCTTCGCCTGCGCGTCTGGTTCGATCATGCGGCGGCGCTACCGCCCAACCATTCCTTCGACCGGACTGCTTGCCGACGCGTACATCTTCTTCGCGATGCGGCCGGCGCGATAGGCCAGCCGTCCGGCGATCACCGCATGGCGCATCGCCTGTGCCATCGCCACAGGGTCCTCCGCTCCCGCGATTGCCGTGTTCATCAGCACGCCATCGGCGCCAAGCTCCATCGCCAGGGCTGCATCCGACGCCGTTCCCACACCCGCATCGACGATGAGCGGTACCCGCGAGAATTCGCGAATGATGCGGATGTTGTTGACGTTCTGAATACCGAGGCCCGACCCGATCGGCGCGCCCAGTGGCATCACCGCCGCGGCGCCAGCGTCCTCCAGCTTCCGGCAGGCAATAGGATCATCGTTGGTGTAGGGGAGGACGATGAAGCCCTCCTTCACGAGGACGCGCGTGGCTTCGATGAGCGCTTCGTTGTCGGGGAAGAGCGTCCGTTCGTCGCCGATGACTTCGAGCTTGACCCACTCGGAGAGCCCAGCCTCGCGTCCCAGCCGCGCGGTCCGAACCGCTTCGTCCGCGGTGTAGCACCCGGCAGTGTTCGGCAGGATGAACATCCGGCTCGTGTCGATGTAGTCGAGCAGCGACTCGCGCGTTCGATCGGAGATGTTCACGCGGCGGACGGCCACCGTGACCATATCTGCGCCTGACGCTTCATGCGCCTGGGCCATCACGGCAGGCGACGAGTACTTGCCCGTGCCCACGATCAGGCGGGACGTGAACGTTCTTCCTGCGATGACGAAGGGCGTGTCTGTCATTAGCCGCCGCCGACGAAATTGACGATTTCCACCGTGTCGCCGTCGCCGACGACGACTTCAGCAAAGCGATGGCGCTTGATGATGTTCAGGTTGTGTTCCACCGCCACGCGACGCGGATCGATCTCCAGCCTGGCCAGGAGGGCCGTGACCGACATTGGTTCCTCGAGCTCGAAGCGGTCGCCGTTGAGTGTGATCTGCACTGCGTGCGGGTCCGGCACGTCCAAACACGCCTCGCGCTTTTCAGCGAGCCTCGCGAAAGCGAAGGCGGACGTGCTGATGGGGTCAGCGTACTGCGCAGAATTCGCGTAAGTCAAGGCATGCCATGTGGTTGAGTCGACTACAGCGACTCTCTGTGCGAGCCGATAGACGAGGCGTATCCGTGTCGACGAATCACCGCCATCTCGCGGTCTTCGCAATCTGCCTGACGACTTGGGCGCCTCGCGATGCGATCGGGCTGCGCGCGCTGGAGGCGATGCGGGGATGAGACCGCCGACGCGATGCGAGCGGCGATCGTGAACGAGACGGACTATACCTGGACGTTCGAATTCGACACGCGCGAGCATCAGCGCGGGGACCTCGCCATCATGAGGCACGAGCGGTGGAGCCTTTGGCGAAAGCTGGCAGGCGGAGCCGTGGGCGCCTGCGCACTGATGATGCTGGTCATGGCCGTGGTCAATCCAACCATGCGAGCGACTGCGCTGCTGATCGCCGTCATGTCGGCGTTTTGGGTTTCGATATTCTTGCTCCGCGGAGTGCTCTCGGCGTACCAGTTCAAGAAACTGAACCCGCCAGGTCACAGAGAGATCATGATCGGCCTCAACGTCGACGGTTTCAGAACAGCGACCTTTGTCGGTCGGGTCAATATCAACTGGCCGGCAATCAAACGAGTCGTCGAAACGCCCGCGTTCTTTCTTTTCTACGTCACCGGAACGGCTGCCTACTACTTGCCGAAGCGAGTGATTCCCGCGAATCAGCTTCCCGGCGTTCGCGAACTCGTTCGAGAGCGCGTGGCACCGCCTCATGTGACACTCACGGACAGAACGTGAGCCATTCAGGCGAACAGATTCTTCGCCCCAGCCGGTGGAAGACCAGCCTGCCCCTGTTCGTGAGTCTTGCCTTCGTCGCCATTGGAATCCTGGTGATGGACGGCTCCTGGATGGCGTTGCTGGCGATCGCGTTTTTTGGGCTGGGCAGCCTCGTGTTCGTCGTCACCATACTTCCCGGCGCGACGCATCTACGACTTCATGCCGACGGATTCGAGATGCGCACACTGTTCAAGACTTCACACTGCAGGTGGTCCGACATCGGTGAGATCGGTGTGACGTCTGTATACATGAACCGGATGGTCGCATTCAATTTTGCAGAGCCCTATCGAAGTCAGCATGGCGCAGTGGTCGTGTCGCGTGCCCTTACCGGGTGGGACGGCGCGCTGCCGGATACGTACGGCATGTCGGCAAGGGACCTGGCAGCGCTGATGACGACGTATCGCGATCGCGCGAGAGTGCGTGACGCGACCCCGTGAGTCTTCGCATTCAGTGTCCGGCTTTCTTGGCCGCCGTCGCTCGGAACGAGGAGGTGGCAGCTGGACCCGTGCTGACGTCAGCGTGACGGCATGCGCCAGCCAGCTTGACGCATCCTTTCCCTTCGACTCGCTTCGCTCGCTCAGGGCAGGCGCGCGGCGATCCGCTCGCCGGCCAACCGTATCTCCGGCGTCTGCCTTACGGTGTGTCGCCGCTCCTTCGTCGCAAGGGGCTGACCGCTGTTCCTCCTCACCCGCGGCTCGCATCGCCTACGATGCGGTTGGCGGCAGTCCTGCGCGGCTCGCTCCACGCCGCGCTCCAGGATGCATCAACCTGACTGGCGCATCTGTCGCTCACAGTAGCCGAGCGCACATCGCGGTACCCTCAGAAGTGCCACCGGGTTGATCTGTCTTCAAAGACGACTGGCCACCACCCCAATGAAGACATTGCCCACATACGCGGACCGGACGTGGAACCCCTGTTCGTCGAGTAGGGCCTCGAGTTCCTTGCGATCGATGTATCGCTTGCGAATCATGAACGCTCCGCCATCAGGGAGCACGCGACGCTCGAAGCTACGTCGCTGACAATACGGCCTTCTCGCTTCGGTCCACGCGCTGTCGATAACCGCCAGATCAGCGCGTGGCCGAAGCGTGCGATGCAGGCGGCGAAACAGATCGTCGATCTGGGGATCCGTCAGGTGGCTGAGGATGAAGCCCAACACACAGGCATCAAAACCGGAGTCGGCAAGAGGCACGTCGAAGATGTCTCCTCGGATGATGCGTGCTACGTGCTGCAGAGCAAGCGCGTCGACTCGCTGCGCGCACCGCGCGAGGGCTGGTGCCGACTGATCGACGAGTGTGATCGATCGCGAATTGCGGCCGTAGGTAGAGAGCCAGAAGCCGGTCCCGCACCCGAGATCGAGAACATCGCCGTGGCCAAACGATGAGAGCAGCGCTCCAATCGTTGCCGTATCGATCGGGTAGTCCCTCGAAAGCGGACCGATTGCCGCACCTTTGCCTTGATAGAAGTCATCGTAGCCGTCGACGCGCGCATCGTAGTACGCGAACATCTCCGACGTCTCGACGTCGCGATCAGCTCGGGGCATGCCTCCGTCGCGGATTAGCGCCGATTCGCGCGATTCCATTGCCCTTCGGCCGTCCACCACGCGGGATGGTAGCACGCAGCTCGACGTTCGGTCGGAGCGTAGCAACACGCGGCACTGTCAGCGACAGATGCGCCGGCCAGGTGGATGCATGCTGGAGCGCGGCGTGGAGCGAGCCGTGCAGGAAGGCCGGGGAGCGGATCGCCGTGCGCCTGCCCTGAGCGAGCGAAGCGAGTCGAAGGGGAAGGATGCGTCAAGCTGGCTGGCGCATGCAGTGACGTTGACTGAAGCTGGGGCACTACGTCTGAAGGTCCGCGTAAAGGCGGACACTACTTCGAAGGGTCCGTCTACAGGCGGACACTACTTCGAAAGTTCTGCCTGAAGGCGGACGCTACGTACCGAGCTACTTCGAGTACTTGTTGCGCGGATCCTTCCCGACGATGTGTGAGACGTCCTGGTTGTTCTCGTTGCAGATGTACTCGATCAGCTCGGTGTCGCTCTCGTAGGTGTGATCGCCATACAGCGTGAACGGCTTGGTATACGCGCCGGGATCGTCGATCGTGACCTCGTAGGTGAGCGTGCCGAACGTCGGGCGCCGGTAGCGTTCGATGGTGTGGAGCGTCTCGGTGTGCGGATGCCCCGCGAAGTCGAACCAGAAGCGATCGTTGAAGCCGACCGTATCGATCACGAGCGTGTCGCCCTCGAATCTGCCGACGGAATGACCATACCAGGTGGGATCGGGATCCTTCGGATGCGACCGCCCGTCGATGAAAATCTGCCGGTAGCTGTGGATGTTGCCTTCGAACAGAAAGAAGATGTGCGTCTTCGTCTGCACGATGCGCCAGGGATACGGCGCCTGACGCGGCACGCCCGCGGGCAGACACAGCGCTTCGGGATCGTCCTTCGAGAGGCGGTCGACCGTCATCTTCAACGCCCACGGCTGGATGGGCAGCGTCTCGCCAGGCTTCAGCGCGTCGTTGATGTCGTAGATGAACCGGCGATCGGCACTCCAGATGCCGGAGAAGTCGATCTTCCCATCAGCGGTGCGAGGTGTCGGCCGATTCGGAGGTGCCTTCGGTGCGCGCTCGATCGCGTCGCCTTGTGCGGCCGCGATTCCACCTGTGAGCCAGACGAGCGCGAGGATGAAACCCGACACGGGAATGATTCGTTTCATAGTGTCCTCTCGCACCGATAGGAGTCAGAATCGCACCAACAGAAATCGGGATCGCACCGACACGAGCCAGAATCGCACCGACCGAAGTCAGGATCGTACCGCCCGAGGCATCGCACCGACAATCGCAACTGCTCACTACGTACCGTGCAACGACTGCGCGTGAGCGGCGGCGCCAATCAGTCCCGCCTGCTCGTTCAGGATGACACGTACGGGAATCGTCAGCATCAGGTCCGACATCGGTCCCTTGGCGAGGAACGCCTCCATGAACGTGCCCTGCTGGATGAATGGCAGGATCTTTCGCGCAATGCCACCGCCGATGAACAGGCCCGATGCCGTGACGCCACGCAGGGCGAGGTTTCCCGCTTCGGCGCCGTACGCGCTCACGAACATCCGCAACGCATCGACGCACGACTGACATCGTCCGCTCAGGGCGGCCTGAGAGATCTGCGCGGGCGTCCATCCAGCTTTGATCGCATCGATCACCGCACACTCCCCGCCGCGGTGCGTGAATCGATGCAGGTTGATGAGGCCGGGCCCGCTCAGCACGTGCTCGACTTCCGCTCGCCCGTACAGATCCCTGAGCATCCGCACCAGCTCGATCTCACGATCGGTGCGCGCCGCAAAGTCGGCGTGTCCCGCCTCGGTGGACAGCGGAATCCACCGTCCGTCGACGTAATGGAGAAAGGCCTCGCCGAGACCGGTGCCTGCCGCGATGACCGCGGCGTTGCCGCTCGCGAGCGGGCGTCCCTCCTGCAGCGTGAGCAGCTCGTCGGTCGTCAGGATCGGGACGCTGATGGCGAGCGCTGCCAGATCGTTGAGGATGCGCACACGCGGCGTGCCGAGCTCTAACGCGATCTCGTCACCGACGACATCCATGTCGACGTTGGTCAGCCGCGTGCGGTTGGCCGAGACCGGTCCAGCCACCCCAAGTGTGACCGCCTCCACTTCACGACCCCGCGGCGTCTCGCGCGTGAAGGCGCGGAGTATGTCGAGGAAACTCTGGAACGAGTCAGTCGGGTAGCTCTGGATCGCGTGAGGGATCGGTCGCGGATATGCGCGCTCGAAAAGACCGAGCAATGTTTTGGTGCCGCCGACGTCGCCTGCGAGCAACATTACTGGAGTACTGCCTCGAAAGTGGTTAATGCGTTCATTCTCGATCTCGCTGGATTATATTGGAGGCGCGTGGGCATGCCCGGACCCGCACCCGCTGCGATCTCCCGACGACAGGTGCTCGAACGTTGCAAGCACCTCCGTGAGGATCGTCTTCGCTACATGCAGAAGTGGGGGCTCATCCATCCGTCGCATCGCGCGCACGGCGAGACCTACTACGCGTTCGCCGATCTGGCGATCATCCGTCAGGCCGAGGCCGAGCTGTCCGAAGGCGCCAGCTTTCGCGCCGTCCTTCGCAGTCTGCTGGCGTCGCGCAACGGGCAGCTCGCGTTCGATTTCCGAATCGAAGCGCCGCCCGCGAAGATCATTCAGCTCAAGCGTCCGGAGCCGCCGCCACTCGCCGCGTTGATGGATCCTCCCGCGCGATCGTCGGAGTTGTCATTGGCGGAGTTCGAGTTCGTTCGTGCCTCCAGGCTCGACGATGGCGACCCGGGCCACTTCGACCAGGCGTTGACCGCCTATCGGAAGACGCTCGAGATCGATCCCGACCTCGTGCCCGCGCTGATCAATCTGGCCAACATCCATTACGCGCGGAACGAGATCGCCGAGGCGCAGGCGCTGTACGAGCGGGCGATCGTGCTCGAACCGGATGTCTTCGAAGCGCACTTCAACCTCGGCAACATCTTTCACGACCTGGGGCGGTTTTCCGACGCGCGGATGTCCTACCGGGACGCGCTTCGCCTCAACCCGACCTACGCGGATGCGCACTTCTATCTCGCCGTCACGCTGGAGAAGAACGGGCAGTCGGGGGAGGCGCGTCTGCATTGGAAGGCCTACCAGGAGCTCGCCCCCAACGGCGAGTGGGCCCATTTGGCCAAGGAGTTCTCTGACTGATTCCTGTCAGTATCAGTATCGGTACTCGTCCGGATTGCGCTTCTTCGGCGCGCGACGCAGCTTGTAGTACTGGCAGTCCACGCACCACGCGTCGGCGTCGAACGCGCTGGTGCCCGCGTACGGTTTCACCTCGCGATGGGTGCAGAACGCTTCCTTGCCATCCTCCGCCGGCTGCTGCCAGCGGCATGAGGTAAAGCGGACGAAGCCGGCCGACTGGGGCTTCGCATCGCTCGACGCGGATGCGCCGCCGTCGGTCTGGCTCGATCGCGCCGGCGCATCCGGCGCGCCGTCTGGCGGCCCCATCGGATCGTTATTGGAGTTGAACGCCAACGGCTTTCTCCAGCGCGCGAAGCGCGCGAACTTCTTCGGGGGCGACCAGCGTGAGCGCGCTCCCCGTCGATTCGGCCCGGCCCGTGCGGCCTACGCGGTGCACGTAGGCCTCGGGTGTGTCGGGAACTTCGTAGTTGACGACGTGCGCGATGCCTTCGATGTCGAGGCCGCGAGCGGCCACGTCGGTGGCAACGAGCACTGGGTACGTCCCGGTGCGAAATCCTTCAACGGCTGCCATGCGCTGCTGCTGAGTCCGGTCGGCATGCAGCGCAGCGGCGCGGATGCCGAGCCCGCTCAAGCGGCCGGCCAGGCGCTCGGCGCCAATCTTGGTGCGACAGAACACGAGCACCGGCCCGGTCGCTTCGTCTCGAAGCCAGCGTGCCAGCCACTGTGTCTTCTCCCCGGCAGCGACGGTCTGCGCCGCGTGCGAGATCGTCTGCGCCGGACCGCCCCGTCGTCCAACTTGGACATAGTGCGGGGTCTTGAGGAATTCCTGTGTGAGCTTGAGGACCTCGCCCGGCATCGTGGCGGAGAAGAGCAAAGTCTGACGCGCCGAGGGCAGGGCCGAGAGGATGCGCTGCACATCGGGCCAGAAGCCCATGTCGAGCATGCGATCGGCTTCGTCGAGGACGAGCACCTCGAGGACGCCGAAGTCCACCGAGTCGTGCCGCATGTGATCCATCAGCCGACCCGGTGTGGCGACGACGATGTCGACGCCCGCGCGAAGCGCGCGCTCCTGCGGATCCATCGGCACGCCACCGAACACCGCGACGCTCGAGATGGTCGTATGGTAGGTGAGCCCTTGTACCTGGTCTTCGATCTGCACGGCCAGCTCACGCGTCGGCGCCAGCACGAGCGCGCGCGTGCGTTGCGGTTGTGGCGGCGCTTCCTTCAGGAAGTGTTGAAGGATCGGCACGAGGAACGCCGCGGTCTTGCCGGTGCCGGTTTCAGCGCACGCGATGACGTCGTGCCCCTCGAGCGCCAGCGGAATCACGCCGCTCTGGACCGGCCTGGTCTCGCTCCACCCGAGATCGCGAATGCCATGAATCAAGCGTTCATCGAGCGAGAGTCTGTCGAACGGAATCGGCGCTGGATCGAACGCGGACGGCTCGTACGCGAGCTCGGTCGGCTCGGCTTTGACGACGTGGTACGGACGCACGCCACGGCGCGGGGGACGACGACGGCCGCGGCGTTTCTGCGGTGAGGATGGAACGTGACTGCTCAAGACTTCTGGTTATCTGGCCCGGAACGTGATGATGCCGCGAACCGGATCGTACGGGGACACACCGACGGTGACGCGATCGCCTGGCACCACCTTGATTCGGAATCGGCGCATCCGGCCGCTCAACTGCGCGAGCACTTCGTGGCCCGCATCGCACTGGACTCGGTACAGCCCGCCGGAATGGACTGCGACCACCGTCCCTTGCATGTCGATCAGATCGTCTTTACTCAATACTCATCCTTCCAAGCCGATGTGGGTTCGCGCGACGTAGCAATCAGTGTGCCACACTGCGTAGCCTCAAGCAAACCTAGCGATCTTGCGTGTTATTTCGTGGGAAATGTCGGTAGTCCTATCCAATTCGAACCGAACCGAGGCGGCTTACTCGGCCTGAATCGCCTCGCACCGCACTTCTCGACTCACCCCTTCGGGCTTCGCTCGAGGCAAGCAGAATGCGTCACAGCGATCTCACTGCGCGCTCGACGTCAACCGCCAGCGCCGCGTAATCATCCCCGCGCAGGCGCAGCGGTGCTCCGAACGCCACTCGCACGCGTCCGGGTCTGACGAAGGTGCTCCCCACCGGCATCAAACGATCTACACCCTCGATTCGAACAGGGATGATCGGAACGCCCAGGCGCGCGCCGATCATGCCGATGCCGCCACGGAACGGCTTTATCGCCCCGCTGGTCGACCGCTCCCCCTCGGGAAAGATCAGGATCGACCAGCCCTGTCCGGTCAGCTCGCCGATGTATTGAAGCGTGTGTCGAGCGCCTGCTTCGCGTTGCGGCAGCGGAAACGCGTTGAAGTAGAACGCGGCCAGGTAATAGTTCAGCGAGTTCGTCAACCAGTCGCGCCACGGATGGTTCGCCGGAAAGAAATGTGCCTTGAAAAACTCCTTGGCCATTGCCGGCGCCACCCTCGCGCGCCAATGGCCGGGCAGCGCCGCGATGATCACCGGCACGTCCATGTGGCTCTGATGGTTGGCTGCGAACACGACCGGACCCTCAATCGTTCGCAGGTGTTCGAGGCCTTCAACCTTCGCATAGGCGAACACCCGCGTGAGCGGGACGATCCACGTGGCGTGTGAGAGACGACGGACCACGCGCACCGGCCATGTCCGGTTCCACGAGGGAAACTCGACGGGCTCATCGATCGTCGAGGGCGCAGCCGGCTGTTCGACGAGCTGTTTGAGATCGGAAAGACTGCGAGCGTCCGAGAAACGCCCCTCATCGATGCGCGTCTGAAACCGATCTTCGAGCGCCACCATCAACTCGACGCGCTCGAGTGAACTGAGCCCCAGTTCGTCGAGCGTGGTTGCGCCGGTGACCTCGCGCCCATGGGCGAACCTCGCCAGCAGACCTTCGAGCGAATCGCTATCACCGGTCTGCACCGGCTGCCCGCCCGCCATCACCCAGTCACGGATCGCTCGCCGTTTCAGCTTGCGTGTGCCTTCCGTTCGCGGCAGCTCCGGGCCGGGCCACATCGACGAAGTCCTGATCCGCTGATGGTCCTGCAGCCGCAGGTTCGCGTCGCGAATCACGGAATCAGCGGAGGTGCCCGGGTCGAGGACCAGCACCGCGTGCACGCGTTCTTGTGCGCCTTCGGTGATGCCGACGACCGCCGATTCGCGAACGCCAGGCTGCTCGTTGACCACGCCTTCGACATCCTCGGGAAAGACGTTGAGGCCGTCGGGCGTGACGATCATCTCTTTCTTGCGGCCTTTGATGAAGAGACGTCCCTGCGAATCACGCTCGCCGATGTCACCGGTGTGGAGCCAGCCGTCGGAATCGAAGACGGCATCGTCCGGGCTTTGAGCTCTCGCCGTCGGGCGCTGCGCATTGATCAGTGAGCTTGGGCTAGCGGGCGTGGCGCCTTGAGCACTGGGCACTGCGCCCTGGTAGTACCCACTCGTCACGTTCTCCCCGCGCACCAGGATCTCGCCGTCGTCGGCGATGCGAATCTCGACGCCTTCGATCGGTGTACCGACCGATCCCTTGCTGGTCTTGAACGGATGATTCAACGTGACGATCGGCGCGGTCTCGGTGAGGCCGTAGCCCTGCACGACGACGAAGCCGAGTCGTCGCCAGAACTCCTCGACGTCCGGCGGGAGCGGCGCGGCTCCGACGACGAACGCCCAGAACTTCAAACCGAACGCGCGGTGCACGCGACGGTACTTCCACCATCGGCCCTGAACCGAGATCCCCGGTGGCGGCGGCTCCTTCGTCTCGGGAAACGTGTGGAGCACGTGCTCGCGGAGGACATCGAGGATCTTGGGCACGCACACGAGTACCGAAATGCGCCGGGTTTTGATCAGCCGCAGCACGTCGTGCGGATTGAAGCTGCGCGTGAAGATGACCGTCCCCCGCACCATCGGCGGGATGCTGCTGGCCATCGACTGCCCGAACATGTGACTGAGCGGCAGGAGATTCAGGAAGCGCAGCGGATGGAAGGGCCACGCGTACTTCCGGTATTTGATCACCTCGCGCTCGACCGGCACGATGTTGGCCAGCACGTTGCGATGGCGGATCACGACGCCCTTGGGTTCGGCAGTTGCTCCCGATGTGAAGATGATCTGAATGATGTCGTCGCGCGTGATGGAGGCGTCGGGTATCGGGCCATCCGCGAGCCAATCGAGATCGGCCAGCAGCCAGACGGCCGCGCCGCCGATGTCGGCATTCGGCGCCAGGCCTCTCACATCATCGCCGACGAGGATGACCGGTGCCCCGACCAGCCGTCGCACCTTCACGACGAAGTCGGGCGAGGAGCGATAGTCGATCGGCACGACGATGACGCCGGCGAGCAGACAGCCCCAATAGCAGGCGACCCATTCAGGACGGTTCTCGCCCCAGAAGACGATCTTGTCGCCTTTCTTCAGACCGGCGGCCGAGAGCCGTGCCCCGAATCCTCGCGCCGCGCGGCCGACCCGTTCATAGCTGTACCCCTGCCGCCGATAGCCGTCGTCGTAGACGAGAAACTCGCCGCGAATCGCCGTCAGGTCGCGGAAGAAGTCGACGAGCGTCTCACGCTGCACCTGTGCATTATGATCCAGAGGCCTCAGGGCTCAGGGCCCAGGCCTCAGCACGCTGGCTTCGCTTCTCCAGCTTTTGCATTTTGCATTTTGAATTTTGCATTTTGAATTCTGCATTCCCACTTGTGAGTATCCCACCAGCCCTTGCCGTCGGCGCGATGTTCGACAACGTCCTTCAGTCGGCGCTGCGCCAGTTCTTCGAGCGCGCGACGCTCGATACGGAAGTGACGCCGTCGGTGTCGTCGGACGGGCGGCTCGCGATCGAACCGTCAGCCAACCCCGCCGCCTTGATCATCCGCTGGTTCGGCACGCGCTATACGCTGCGCGTGCCCGGGAGATGGGCGTTCACGGCACACGAGGTCCGGCTGGCGCAGGCGATCGGGTCCGTGCTGGCCGCGCGCTACAGCGCCATCCTCAACCCGCGCATCATCGCCGAACGCAACGATCTGTTTCAGGGCGCGATCGAGGATCGCTACGTCGGTTCGTTTCTCGATCACCGGCCGTATGCGATCGAAGCGCGTGCGGCGCGGGCCGATCGGATTGCGTCGGTCATCGAGCTGCTGCGGGTGGCCGCGCTCTCGAGCTATGAGAATCGGGTCATCTCGACCGGCGTGCTCCTGCTCGGGACCGCAGGCGATCCCTGCCGGCCCGGCGCGCCGCTTCCTGAATCGGCGCCGTCATTCACGGAGTCGCTGACCGCGATCAAAAGCCTCTACCGACTGGCCGACGGCGTGCGCACCGTGTTCCTCGCGAATGCAGACGGGACGCTCCTCGACATCATCGACATCGAGCGATGGGGGAGACAGGCGACGCGCAACCTCACGCAGCAGGTGCCGTGTGCCAAGGCCTATCAGCCTCACGCCAGGGCCACGCTGCAACAAGGCCACGTCTGCGCGGTGCTGAGCCCGTCGCGCGAAATCAAGATCTTCGCGGAAGGCGCGGAGCTCTTCGCGTTCCGTGGCGCGTCGTGGCACCTGCTCGATCTGCAGGCCAAATACAAGCTGTGGGCCGAGGCCGTGGGAGACGAGGCGCTGGCGATGCGGATCTTCCAGACCGCGCTCGACCTGGCCGATGCGCGTGAAGGCGCGCTCTTTGCCGTGGTCCGCGACGTCGAGACGGCGATCTCCCAGCTCGTCGCGCCTGCCGATCGTCTCGATCTCCCGATTACGAACCGCGTCGGGCAGCCCTCGCGCCGCGACCTGCTGGATCTCCTCGAAGGGCGCTCGCTCACCGATCTCGATCCGAATGTGCTGGCCGCGCTGGCGTCGCTCGACGGCGCGATCGTCGTCGATCGACAGGGGCGATTGCTGGCGGCGGGGGCGATCCTGCGTCATCCTCCCGCGCCCGGACAGGAAGCCGATGGCGTCATCGAAGGCGCGCGCACCACGGCGGCCCTGGCGGCGAGCCGCTTCGGACCGGTGCTCAAGGTCAGCGAAGACGGCATCATCACGTTCTTCGACGGCGAACGCGTATGGGATATCTAGGAATCAGGAATCAGGAATCAGGAAGCAGGAAGCAGGAAGCAAGTAGAGATCAAGCATTAGGGAGATCCAGAGAAGCGAGTAGGGAGATCGGGAATCAGTGTCAATAGGACCTTTGGACTACTCGCGTGCCTGGTCAATCTGAAACCTAATCATCTGGTCCCTGCATCCTGATTCCTGATTCCTGAATCCCGATTCCTACTATGATTGCCACTCTGCCATGCGCATCTTCCTGACCGGCGCGACCGGGCACATCGGCTCTGCGGTGCTCGAGGCCGCTGTTCGCGCACGCCATCACGTGACGGCTCTGGTGCGCGATCCGGAGAAGGCCGAGCGGGTGGCGTTGCGCGGTGTGACGCCGATCATCGGAGAACTGGCGAAGTCCGACTCCTATGCCGCCGCTGCGGAGCAGTCGGATGCGATCGTGCACGCTGCGTTCGATTACTCCAAGCGCGGAGCGGACGTGGATCGGTTTGCGATCGAGACGCTCGGCGCGGCCGCAATGCGACGCGCGCAGGCGGGAGCGTCGGCGGCATTCGTGTACACATCGGGTGTCTGGGTGCTCGGTGATACCCAGGGGCAGGCCGGCGAGGACGCGCCGATCAACCCGACGCCGCGTGTGGCGTGGCGCCCCGCGCACGAAGCGCTGGTCCTCGAGCACTCGCGAACCGGCGCGATTCGCACCGCGATCGTGCGGCCGGGGATCGTCTACGGCGGCGCCCGCGGGATCATCGGCGATCTGCTGAAGGACGCGCGCAACGGTCTGGTTCGCGTGGTGGGCGATGGTCGGAATCACTGGCCGTGCATCTACGACCGTGACCTCGCCGCTCTCTTCGTCCGCGTGGCGACGAGCCCGAACGCGTCGGGCATCTATCACGCCAACGACGAAGCCGATGAATCGGTCGACGACATCGTCGACGCGATCGCGCGTCATGTCCGGATGCGCCCTGACATCCGCCACGTCCCGCTCGAAGAAGCACGGGCGAAGATGGGCACCTACGCCGACGCGCTGGCCCTCAACCAAATCGTCCGCAGCCCGCGCGCCCGATCGCTGGGTTGGGCGCCAACCCTGCATTCCGTATCCGGCAACGTCGCGCGCCTGCTCGAAGAATTCCGATCGGCTGTCGAAGCCGCCGCCTGACGGAACGGAGGCCAGTCTCCGTTCCTCTTGTTAATCCATTTCCGCCGTACGAACACATCTATCGCGAACGGTTGCGTCAACGTGGCTGGCGCAATCGGCGTCGCGCGAAGGAGATGAAAGACGACGACGCCGGACGGCGCCGCTGGCACCTCCCAGCATCCGACTGGCTGACGCATTCCTCAACCTGGTTGGCGCAATCGGAGACTGGCGAAAAAGAATAGCTGACGTCTATGCCCTCTATTTGTCAGCGAACCTGCGGAAGAAGCTATCTGTCTTCCATAGTGGCCGGTTGGAGGCGTTAGCGACGGCTGTCGCCACCGCTATGACTGTCCGATTGAAATCGGCGGCGGCTTGAAGATCTACGGGCTGCTTCGTGTCGTCCGACGGTGCGTGATAGCGCTTGGTCAGCCACGCTTTTTCGATCGCTTCTTCCTTCGATCCCTTCCGGTTGCCGACGTCGAGCATCACCGCGGGCACCCCACGGCGGATGAAGTTGTACTGATCGCTGCGCACGAAGACGTTGCGCGCGGGAACCGGATCGTCCTGGACGTCCAGGTTCAGCGTCCTGGCGATCCTCCGAACGGTCTCGCCGAGATCGGATTCATTCAACCCGTAGACGGTCAGGAGCCGAAGCGGATAGAGCGGCAGGAACATATCGACGTTCACGTTCGCCACCCATGCTGCCGGCGGGCACGGTCGGATGCGTCGCGAAGTAGCGTGAACCCTGCAGGCCCTTTTCCTCTCCGGTCACGACGACGAAGAGCAGCGATCGCTTCGTCGCAGCCTTGCTCTCCGCCAGCGTTCGAGCGATCTCGACGAGCGATGCCACGCCCGACGCGTTGTCCATCGCGCCGTTGTAGATCGCATCCCCGTCGATCGGTTCGGCGACGCCGAGATGATCGAGGTGCGCGCTCATGACCACGTACTCGTTCTTCAACGTCGGATCCGAGCCGGGGCGCGCCGCCACGACGTTCTGCGATTCGACCTGACGACGGTCGACCTTGATCGTCGCTCTGAGCGACGCGGTCAGCGGGAAGTGCGGCAGCGGCTTGCCGGCGTCGACGAGCTTCAGCAGCTCGTCGAAGGTATGACCGGAGCCGGCCAGCCATTTGTCTGCACGATCGGGGTTGATGGTGATCCCAATCTTCAGGCTCTGCATGTCGACGAGTGCGGGATCGGCGAGGCTCATCGACTCCTGGAGCCGCGCCAGCGAGGAGCGCGCCCACGGAATATCAGCCGTGTGCGGGTTCTGGATCGTCACCAGGCCGACAACGCCGGCCTGCTGCAGAAACCGACCCCGCTCGCTCGGGTAGCCGTAATGCGCGCGCAGGTTTCCGGGAACGCTGGAGGGGCCTCCGGCAAACGTGACGATGATCCTGCCTTTCAGATCCATCCCCGCGAGGTCGTCGAACTTCATCTCGGGCACGGTCAACCCGTAGCCGGCGAACACGAGCGGTGCGTCGACCGATTCCGCGGGGTCGATGCGCAGATTGATGGTCGCATCGTCGCCGAGCGTGAGCCGTTCGGCCCTGCCGTTGCGCAGGAGCTCGAGAGAGCTGTGCGACTCGACGATCGTGCGTCCCGTGAATGCGACAGGCTGCAGAAAGCCGTGCGTGCCGGCGGCCGTCAACCCGGCGTGCTCGAACTGGGTGATGACGTAATCAGCCGCTTTGCGGTGTTCGGGGCTGCCGGTGTTGCGCCCCTTCATGCTGTCGCTGGCGAGCGCCTCGACCGTCGACCACCATCGTTTGCCATCGCTGTCGCCGGTGCCGGCGAGCGTCGTCGTCAGAACGAGTGTCGCGATGATCGTGATCCACAGCCTCATGGCTCCTCCGGTCAATCACCGCGATGCGGCTCGTTCCATGGGTTTGCACTCCATCGTGGCCGCATAGCGGTCCTAGCCGCGCAAAGCGCGGCAAGATACTGGCAAGCCGGCGAGGGGCTTCGCTGGGACATCAAGAGCGGAGTCACTTGCCTGGTTTGATCCCACGCACCGCCCACGCGCGCGCAGTGAGTGCAATCGACCCGTCTTTGGCAACAGGCAAGGCGTGCCGAATTGTGTCACGCAATCGCCCGCGGCGTTCCTCGCTCAAGGTCACGACGTAGCCTGGCGCCGGCCCCTGCGCTCCGAGAAACGGCAGCCAGTAATCATCGAAATCGATAAAGTGGGTCGGCACCTCGATCGAGCGCGTGTCGACATCATCGAGACCTGTCTCGCGAAACAGCGCTTCCAGCCGGTCAGGGCTGCACAGTGGGAACCGCTGGCCTTCGTCCATCGTGGCGGCGTCCTTGTCCAGTGCGACCGCAGCATCCCAGAAGTACCGAATCAGCTGCATCGCTCCCGCGTAGTCCCACAGGTAGACCGCTACCACGGCACCCTTACGAGCCACCCGCCTCATCTCCGACACGACCGCGTCAGGTGTGGGAACGAAGTTGAGCGCGAGGCCCGAGACGACTGCATCGAACGCTTGTGCAGGCACCGGCAGTTGCTGGGCGCGCGCTACGATGAATCGCGCCCCCGCGTTGGTGAGGCGGCGTTTCGCCACTTTCAGGTATTCGAATGACAGGTCGAGGCCGACGACCCGTCCAGGGCTGGCTCGGTCCAGGATGGTCTCGCCGAGCGCGCCCGTCCCACAGCCGACGTCGAGCCACGAGGCGCCGCGCCGGCATTCCAGCCACTCGACGAACTGCGCCGCAACCGGCCGGCTCCACCGCCCGATATAACGCTCGTATGCGTCGCCACTCGCCCAGGCGTCAACGAGTCCGCTCGTCACGTGACCGTCCCGTGGGGTGTGTTCGCGGCCACGCACCTGCCGGCAGGTAGTGGAAGCGAACCAGATACACGTTCTCGCCGCGGCCGTGCTTCGCGATCGCGAGCAGATCCTTCACGTCGATGAACCCCGATTCGCGAGCGAGATCGTCGGTGATGTCGTCGAGTTCGATCGCTTCGATCGACTCGACTTCGATCTGGCCCTCATCCATGGGATAACGCCCACCCACCTTGACGTGCGGGCGCATCCAGATGCGAACGCTGCATCTGATCCTCCCGCGGCGGATGCCCTCGCGGAGGCGCTTGGTGAAGACCACCGGGGAAGTCTACGTCTTTCCGACTTCGGTGGTGTGAAACGGCCCGATGGGCGTCGATTGCCTCAGTTCCGGCCGCTCCACGGTTCGACGGAAAACGGGTCCTTGAGCGCACCGCGTCGGCCGGATCGGGCGAGCTCACCCGCGACGCGCTGCCACCATCGCTGAAACTCGTCGACGAAATCCTTTGCGCCCAGCCCCTCGACGACCTGGGTCTGCGCGAGACGATCGCCGAGCCGCTGCCCCTGCACGTCGCGCATGAGCGTGAGGATTTCGAGTGGGACCGCGGCGAGGTTGGCGCCCGGGACGATTAACATGATGTTGCGCTTCACCGATGCGCTCATCGTCGCAGGCCGGCCACGCTCGAGGTTGATTACCACCAATCCGAGAAGCCATTTGCCGACGCTCTGTCCCCGCACGCCGTCGCGAAGGAGCAGATAGGCGGCGCCGAGGATCAGAAAAGGCAGCGACTCGAACCGCTGATACACGATCGTGCTCATCACGATCAGCGTGCCGTCGATGGCGTCGGCGTAGAGGCGTTTTCGCACATCAGCCTTGGGATAGGGTGAGATGAGGCCACTCGAGACTCGCGCGATGAGCGGTGCATAGACCAGCGCGAACACCACCGCGGGCAAGACCAGGAGGCCGAGCACGGAGTCGACGTTTGCGGTCACGGCAACTCACACGCCGCTTCCGCTGTTTGTGCCGTCATCGCGTCGTTCTCAGCGTGACCGTACGAAGAGGATATCGCGAACTTCAGTTGCCGTTTCAAAGCGACACAGATTGCGCCAACCAGGTTGACGCATCCTTCCGCGCGGCGATCCGCTCGCCGGCCAATACCGGGGTCCCCGCCGCGCACGCTTGCGCGGTGGGGTGGGAGTGGCATCTCCGGCGCGTGCCTCACGCTCGTTCGCGGCTCCTCCGTCGCAAGAGGCTGACGCAATTGCTCTCCCTCCGCCGCTCGCCACGGCTGCGACGCCATTGGCGACTGTCGCGTGCGCGGCTCGCTCCACGCCGCGCTCCAGGATGCATCAACCTGGCTGGCGCAACAGCTCAGGATGGCAGTGGTCGGCCGCCCGATGGAGTCCCTGTTTGGACTATCGCGTACGAGGCTCGCTCGACGCGGCGTTCAGAAAGATCCAGTTCGCGAAAAACACCGACAGGTCCTTTCCGCTGCTCTGCTCCATCGCCCGTTTGAAGTCCGCTGTCGTGACCGACTGCCCCGCGTAGCGTCTGGTGTAGTCTCGGATGCCCTTCCAGAACGCGTCGTCGCCGAGCGTCTCGCGCAGCTGGTGGAGAACGTAGGCGCCCTTCTGATACACGATCGTGCGATCGCTGGCCGTCGGACGATCCCACGATGGGAACACGAGCGGCTGGTCGCCCCCGGTCTGTCGGACCTGCTCGTACCGCATCCGCGCGGCCTCGATGTCGCGATCGTACGCCGCTCGACCGAAGCGATGCTCGTTATATGCGGCCGCCATGAACGTCGCGAAGCCTTCGTTGAGCCAGAAGTGCGTCCAGTCGCGACAGGTCACCAGGTTGCCCCACCACTGGTGCGCGACCTCGTGGGCCGCGAGCGTCACGGACGTTGGAGTGTCGAGCAGGGTGCGGCCATACCTGTCCGAGAGCATCGCAAAGCTGTCGGCCTCCTGGCCGGCCGTGTCTGCGACGAGTGCCTGGGTGTAGCGCGTGCCAGCGTAGCGGACGCCGGCGCGCGCTTCGAAGAAGCCGATCATGTCCGGTGTGTCACGGAACGCGCGTCCAAGATCTTCTGAGGGCAGCGAGTCCCCAAGGTAGTGAACATCTACACTGCGATGCCGGGCTGTCGTCTCGACGAACTTCCCCGCAGCGAAGCCGAAGAGATAGCTGGATACGGGGCGATCCTGCCGCCATTCGTGAATGACTGCGCCATCGGCGCGCGGTTGCTCGGCGACTGGCCTGCCGTTTCCGACGACGCGAAGGCCCGCGGGCAGGACGATGCGCAAGTCGAGCGTCGCCCGCTCATCGGGCGCATCGATGCACACGAGCCACTGGCTCGTGGAGAAGATGGTGTAGACCTGCGATCGCTCCGGCACGAACTGGAGGCCGAAGCGGGGCGCACCGTGATAGTCGATATCAATCGTGTGTGTCGCGCCGTGTGTCCTCGATGCCGGCAGCCGAATTCGGAGCCGGCGCGGGAGCTGCTCGAACATCAGCGACGACCCGCCGTCGCTGACGGCGTCGATCGTCAGCTCACCCCGATCGAACTCGATGGTCTCGTGCCGCTCAGCGAGGAGACGGATGCGAATGCGGACGTGTCCGGCGACGGTCTTCGCCGTGATGTCCGGCTCGATTGTCGCTTCATAGTGCACGACGTCGAATCCGCGACTCGTCGACAGCGCATCGATTCCCGCCTCGCTCCCCGTCGCCAACGCGAGCAGTGCTGTCGCGATGAGGAGCGATGGTACGCAGGTTGGTTGCATCGCTCGCTTACTGCTGACGACGGAGACGCATCATCTGGTTGGCGCCACGCCGGAACTCGTACGGCACGTCTTCGATCGAAACCGCGAAGCCCCGCTCGCGGAGCTCGCCCATTGTCTCGTCGACATACGGCGAAGACGTACCGCCAAGCGCCAGCAGCGGGAAGATCCGCACTTCAGCCGCGACCCGGCACATCTCACGAATTGCCAGCCGATGAAAGCCTTCGCCCAGCTGGGTGGTGTAGAGGAACAGCAGGTGGGAGCAGAGCGCCAGCTCGAATGAGTCATCGCCGAAGGGAAGCGACGGCAGCGAGGCCTCGATGTAACGGCCGTCGGACTTGCCAGGCACGTAGTCGCCGAGGAAGTCGTTCATCGCGGCCATGCGGAGACGACCGAGGTCGTCGACCGACGCGATGGTGTCCCACACGAAATCATCCTGGTTGCGCCGCGTCTGCTCCAGGATGCTGTCGTAGGTTGCGACGACGCGCTGTTGAATCGCGTCCGCAGTCCATCGATACAGCGGATCGCACGAGACGACCCGCGTGCCGATGCGCGTCGCGTGAGTGTTGAAGCTGGCCGGGCCGGCGCCGCAATCGACGATGGTCAGCTGGAGATCCGCATCGGTCAACGCGAACATGCGCCGATACTCGTCGAACGACCTGCCCCACGGAACGACTTCGTCGAGTGTGAACATCGCTCAGGTGTCGTCGAAGTCTTTCTGATCCTCGAGGCTGGCGCCAGGCAGGAACTCGAAGAAGGCATCGAGGCTGCGATCGAGCGCGCGGCGGAGTTGCGGAATGGTGCCGTCGATGGTGTGCAGGGTGAGACCTGCCGCTTCGCCGTTCTTCAGCGTCAGTCGCGCATCATCGGCCTGCACGAGCGTGCCTTCGGGAACGAGCCGGATGCCGTAGACGAGCGTGTACCGCGCCATAGCCCACTATAGCCTCAGACCAATCGCCTGCCTCACGCGTCGATCGCGCGTTGAACGGCGGCCGGTGTCGTGCGTCTCCAGTGCAGAGCCGTGACGATCGCGAGCAGAAGCAGCCCTGCGCCTGCAGTCGCCGTGCGAGGCGTGAACAGCAACGCCGCCGAGAGGCCGGCAAGCACGCGTTCGAGCCGCGTCGCTTCGCGTCGGAGCCATCCCCCGACCGCCACCGCAACTCCCACAACACCCAGGAGAGCAGTGGCGAGCGACAGGAGAATGTCAGCAAGCGGCGCCTGCAGCAGTAACCCGAGCCCGCGCGGAGCGATCGTGAACGCAAAGGGGACGATGAACGCAGGCGCGGTGTATTTCCACGACAGCATCGTCGTCCGAAGCGGATTGCCGCCGGTCACCGCCGCACCTGCAAAAGGCGAAAGTGCTGTCGGCGGGCTCACTTCCGAGAGCACGGCGTAGTAGAAGACGAACATGTGAGCGGCAATCTGCGCCACTCCGACTTGAACCAGCGCCGGCACGATCGTCACCGCCGCGATGATGTAGGACGCCGTGACCGGCACCGCCAGACCGAGCACCCACACGGCGAGAGCGGCGTACGCGATCGTGAGCAGCAGGTGACCACCAGCCACCGTCACGATCAGCCCGGCGACCTTGATGCCAAGCCCCGTGAGCGTGATCGTCCCCACGATGATTCCCGCGGTGGCTGTTGTCGCAGCGATCGGCAGGATGCCGCGCCCGCCCGCCGCGAGCGCAGCCGCCAGACGCCTCGGGCGAAGCGCCGTGTCGCGGTGGAAGAAGCTGAAGACGATCGCCAGCACAGTGGCCCAGAAGACCGCACGGAATGCCGTGAAGCCTCGCGCCATCAACACGACGATGGTCGCGAGCGACACGAAGTGATGCCATCCACGCCGGGTCAACGCGCCGAGCGTCGTCTGCTGGATCTCCACGGGACGAAGATTGAGGCGATGCGAGTCCGCCTCCACCATCAGGAAGATCGAGAAGTAGTAGAGAAGCGCCGGGATGATCGCCATCGCGATCACCTTCAAGTACGAGATCCGGAGAAACTCGGCAATGAGGAACGCGGCCGCACCCATCACCGGCGGCGCAAGGATCGCCCCGATGCCGGCTGAGGCCAGGATGGCGCCTGCGGTGTCCGCCGGGTAACCTGCGCGCTGCATCATCGGCCAGGCGATCGTTCCGAGCATCACAGTGTTCGCGACGCCGCTGCCCGACACGGCCCCGAGCAGATATCCGGCCACGGTCACCGTGCGTCCCGGCCCCGAGGCCCCGCCTGACCGTCCGATCACCGCCATCGTCCAGTCGACGAAGAAGCGGCCGGCTCCGCTGTGCTCGAGGATCGCGCCGAAGATCGTGAACAGGATGATGTAGGTGGAGGTGACGTCGAGCGGCACGCCGAACATCCCCTCGAGCGTCATGTAGATCGTGCCGACTATGCGCGCTGGGGAGTAGCCGCGATGGGCGATCAGTGAGAGCCCGAGGTTGTCGAAGATCGGACCCGCATACGCGTACAGGAGAAACACGATCGCCGTGACCGGCAGGACCCAGCCCGTCGTGCGCCGCGTCGCTTCGAGCACCACGACGATGGCAGCAATGCCCAGGGCAAGATCAATTGCTGATGGCGTGGCCGCCCGATAGATGAATGCCTCGATGTCCGAGAGAGGCCACATCAGAGCAACAATCGACAGCGCAATCCACACGTAGTCGCTCGCTCCCGGGAGGACTCCGCCTTCGCCTCTGGCTTCGGCGAGACCGGTAGGGCCTTCGGCGGTCTGGCCTACGAGGAACGTCAGCGTGAGCGTGATCAGAAGAAACGTGAAGCGATAGACGTACGGATCGACAATTGCGACGACCCAGTAGAGCGCGTACGCAGAGAGAAGGAAGGCGAGGCCGCTGGCGACCCGCGCGCGCGACAGGATCATTACTCCGTCCAGACGTTGCGTTCGCGGTAGAAGCGAATCGCCCCCGGGTGATACGGGATGGGCGATCCCTTCACCGCCGACTGCAGTGTGAGTGTGCGCGCCTGCGGATGAATCGTGGCGAGCTCGCGCTGTCTGTCGAACAGCAGACGCGTGATGTCGTACGCGAGCTGTTCGGACATCGTGTCGGAGACCACGAGATGGTTGGCGACGGCGACGACCGCCGAGTCGGTATCCATCTTGTACGTCGCCTTCGGGATGATCTCACGGTAGTAGAGTGAGCGGCCGTAGATCTGCTCGAGCCGCGGAATCAGGTCGTCGGTCGAGATGAAGCGCACGCTCATGCCCGGTGTGTTCACGAGATCGAGCACCGATGCGGTCGGGATTCCGCCGTTCCAGAAGAACGCGTCGATCTTGCCGTCCTTCATCGCATCGACCGACTGCGCGACGCCGAGATTCTGTCTGCGCACGTCGCGTTTCGGGTCGAGGCCGGCCGCTTGAAGGATTCGCAGCGCCAGCGTCGTCGTCCCAGATCCGGCGGCGCCCACTGAAACCACACGGCCTTTGAGCTGTGCGACCGTCGTGATGCCGCTGCTCTCGCTCACGACCAGGTGGGTGTAGCTCGAGTAGAGCACGCCCAGCGTACGCAAGGGCACGGCACCGAACGACGTGAACGCGTCGCGCGCCTCCAGCGCATCCTCGGCGATGTCGGCCATCGTGAACGCGAGGTCGGACGTGCCCTGCTTCAGGAACTTGAGGTTGTCGATCGACGCAGCCGTCACTTCCACCGTTGCCTCGACGCCGGGAAGACGCTCGCTGACGATCTTCGCGATGCCGCCGCCGTAAGGATAGAAGACGCCGCCGGTGCCGCCGGTGGCGATCGAGAGCCTGCGCTTGTGTCCCGAGCCCTGCGAGTTGGTGCACGAGACGACAAGCGCGCCTGTCACCACGCAGACGATCAGGAACCGGACCCGTACCATCCCGCACACTATACTGGCTTCATGCGAAGTCGTGCTTTCCTTCCGATGGTCGTCCTCCTCACCGGAGCCGTCGCATGGCTGTGTGCAGCTGCGCTGTCGGGGCAGGCTGAAGGGCCGCCTCAAGAGGGCCCGCCTAAAGGCGGACACTACATACGAGGTCCTGCGTTCGACGAGATTCGCGGTTCGGACATCGCAGCGCACTTG
The DNA here is from genome assembly GCA_036407095.1 of Vicinamibacterales bacterium. Taxonomy (GTDB): domain Bacteria; phylum Acidobacteriota; class Vicinamibacteria; order Vicinamibacterales; family UBA2999; genus Gp6-AA40. The sequence goes on from DASWZV010000066.1 coordinate 169,902, forward strand.
AAGTTTCTCTCGCACGATCTGCTCGAGGGACGCGCGCCCTCGACGCGTGGCGGTCAGCTCGCGGCGGAGTACCTCGCGGCGCAGCTTGCGACGCTGGGCTACGAGCCCGCCGGTGATAGCGGCACCTATTTCCAGAACGTCCCGATCGTCGAGTCGGTCGTCGATCCGTCGTTCACGCTCACGGCAGGTCAGGGACCGCCATTCACGTATCTCAAGGATGTCGTCGCGTTCAGCGGCCGGCAGGATCCGCGTGTCGCCGTCGACGGCGATGTCGTGTTCGTCGGATACGGCATCGTCGCGCCTGAATATCAGTGGAACGACTATGCCGGCGTCGACATGAAGGGCAAGATCGCGCTCGTCATGGTCAACGATCCACCCGCGACGTCAGCCGAACCGACGTTGTTCGGCGGCGACGCCCTGACGTACTACGGACGCTGGACGTACAAGTACGAAGAAGCGGCGCGGCAGGGCGCCGCCGGCGCGATCCTGATTTACACGCCGGAATCTGCGACCTATCCGTGGCAGGTGGTGCAGTCGTCGTGGAGCGGCACGCAATATTCGGTCGCGCCGCCGGCGGGCGCGCCGGTCCTTTCGCTCAAGGCGTGGGTCACCGAAGACGCTGCGCGCACGATCGCGAAACGCGGCGGCAAGGACCTGGATGAATTGCGGAAGGCGGCACGGATGCGTGGAAGCAAAGCGGTTCCGCTCGGCATCCGCGCGTCGGCGACGATCGTCCAGCAGGTGCAGCAGAAGACGTCGCCCAACGTGATCGGTGTGCTCAAGGGATCCAATCCGCGCGAGGGCGTGATCTACACCGCGCACTACGATCATCTCGGGATGGCGGAGGCGCGCCCGGGCGATCCCCCCGGAAGGGATCGGATCTACAACGGCGCTCGCGACAACGCGTCCGGGTGTGCCGCGACGCTCGAGATCGCACAGGCCCTGGCCCGGGCCTCGTCGAAGCCCGCGCGATCGATCTACATCATGTTCACGACTGCGGAAGAAGCCGGTCTGCTCGGCGCCGAATACTTTGCCGCGCATCCCGTGCTCCCGGCGAGTGCCTGGGCCGCCAACATCAACATCGACACGATCAATCTCTCGGGCCGGGCGAAGGACATCGTGCTGCTCGGCGCAGAACGATCCTCGCTCGGTCGAACGGCGGCACAACTGGCCGCCGAACATGGACGGATCGTCGGCCCCGATCCCGAGCCGGGTCGCGGCCACTTCTTCCGATCGGATCATTTCCCGCTTGCGAAGGCCGGCATTCCGGCCGTGTCGCTTGGCGAATCGACCCAGTTCATCGGCAAGGATGCGGCGTTCGCGAAACGGCAGATGCAGGAGTACACCGACAACGACTACCACCAGCCGAGCGACGAGTTTCATGCCGACTGGGATTACAGCGGCGCGGTCGACGACATGCGCTTCCTCGCCGAGCTCGGTTGGCGCATCGCCAACGATCGCGCCATGCCGGCATACCACGCGGGCGAGCAGTTTGCTCGTCCCCGCGCATCCTCGAAGCCGTGACCCCATCGCTCGTCACACTTGACGATGTGCGCGCCGCAGCGAACCGCATCCGTGGCGTTGCCGTGCGTACGCCGCTGCTCGACATCAAGGCCGCGGGACTCGGTTTGAAATGCGAGAACTTCCAACCGAGCGGCGCCTTCAAGATTCGCGGCGCGTGCAACATGCTCGCGCAGCTCGCGCCTGACGAACGCGCCGCCGGCGTGATCACCTATTCGTCCGGCAATCACGGTCTCTCGGTCGCGCTGGTGGCGCAAACGATGGGACTGCGCGCGGTCATCGTCATGCCGGAGAACGCACCGCGAGTGAAAGTCGATCGCGTGCGACAGTGCGGGGCCGAAGTGATCCTGGCCGGCACGACCTCGGCTGATCGCGAAGATCGCGCACGGGCCGAGGCGTCGTCGCGTGGTCTCACGATCGTGCCGCCGTTCGATCATCCATGGATCATCGCGGGCGCGGGGACGACCGGGCTCGAGATTCTCGAGCAGCGTCCACAGACGAAGACGATCTACGTGCCGATGGGCGGCGGCGGTCAGATCTCGGGCATCGGCGCCGCCGTCAAGGGCATGCGCCATGGCGTGCGCATCATCGGCGTGGAGCCGGCCGGTGCCGCGAGGATGTCGGCGTCGCTTGCGGCCGGATGTGCGGTGACGCTGGAGCACGCGTCGAGCATCGCCGATGGTCTTCTGACGCTGCGTCCCGGCGACGTCACCTTCGCGCACGTGCGCGCGTTCGTCGATCACGTCGTCACCGTCGACGATGCGGCGATGGCGTCGGCAGTGAAATGGATGTTTCACGAAGCGCGCGTCGTGGCCGAACCCAGCGGGGCGGCGGCGGTGGCGGCGGCGCTGCAGGCTGACGGTGCCGAGGCTGTTGCGGTCGTCTCGGGGGGCAACGTCGATCCGGTCGCCTATGCTGGCTATATTGCGTAGGCGAAGGCCAAGAGCCTCATTGATGTAGGATTTACGCCGGCTTGCGCCGGGGCTGGAACCGGCAGGACGCCCTTTCCGTCACACTGAGCGGATACGCCAATGAGAGGCACACTGCACTCGCTGGGCTTTCTCGTCAAAGGCCCGATCATCCTGGCATTCTTGTTCCTCATCAATCTGATGACCTCGCCCGGCCACTGGTGGGTGCAGTGGGCGGCGCTCGGCATCGGCATCGCGTGGATCTTCAGCCTGCTGAGGGTGCTTCGCGCGTTCCTGGTTGTTGGCGGACTCGCGGGACTCGCCGCGTACTTGAATCGTCAGCGGCGGTACTAACCGCCGGCTACCAGCACCCGACTGGCAGACTCGTTCCAGAGCCGGTGCATGGAGCAAGCACGTACGAGATAGTCGCGAGCCGTCGTCACTGCGGTCCCTGAGCTCTTTCACTCGACTCCGTTTGCGCCACCCGGGTTGACGCATCCTTCCGCGCGGCGCGGAGGAATACGTCAGCCAGTCGGGTGCTGGTCGGTGTCACAGGCGGCAGTCGCTCTTCGCCTGATCAGGGCCGAGAGCGACGGCGGCCGCCTCCAACAGCGGCGAGAATCTCTCGCGCAGCTTCGATGCCCTGCTCGGCGCTGACGATCTCGCCGTCGAGTTGCCGCTCGTAGATCTCCTTCAGCACCTCGCCGACCCGCGGCCCGGGCGTCAATCCGAGCGCGAGGAGATCGCGTCCGCGAACCAGCGGCTCGGGCGCGCGGTGCTCGACGCCGAGTGTCCGTGCCCGCTCGATGAACCAGTCCATCGCGGTGCAATCGAACGCGCCGGCGCGGCCGAAGCAATCGGCGCGCGCGAGACGTGCGAGCAGTTCGAGGTCGACTTTCTGCGCGAGCCGACGGAACGCACCGTCGCCGACGTTGCCCGCCTTGTGGTACATGCCGGGTTTGAGATGGTGCGCAACCAGCGCGGCGACCTGCTGGCGCACGTCGTACCCGTCCATCGTATGCACGTTCAAGCGATCGAGCAGCGCGAGGGTCGGGGCCACGCCGGCTTGCTCGTGATCGAGTGATCGGATGCGCCCATCGATGAACGCGGTCGTCGACGGCTTGCCGAGATCATGACACACGGCGCCCAGCATGACGGTGATCATCCGAGGTCGATCGAGATCGTCGTTTCGCCATCTTGCTTCGTCAATCACCATCAACGTGTGCACCCACACGTCGCCCTCAGGGTGCCATTCGGGTTCCTGCGCGCAGCCGACCAGGGCGCTCATCTCCGGCAGCACTCGATCGATCACGCCGAGGTCGAGCGCGAGCGTGAAGCCGATCGACGGGCGAGCAGCGAGCAGCAGGAGCTTCTCGAGCTCGCCCCAGACGCGCTCGGCCGGCAGGTCATCGAGCGGAATCGAACGGCACAATGCCGCAGTGTCTTCCTCCAGCGAGAACTCGAAGCGGGCGGCGAACTGCACGGCACGAAGCACTCGCAGGCTGTCGTCGCCGAAGGTCGTTGGATCAACAGCTCTCAACACGCCGCGAGCGAGATCGCCGCGTCCGCCGAACGGATCTTCGAACGCGTCCGTCAGCGGATCCCAGGCGATCGCATTGATCGTGAAGTCTCGACGACGAGCGGCCTCGACGATCGACATCCTCGGGTCGCCGTACACCTCGAATCCCCTGTGCCCGCGTCCGCGTTTCGACTCGCGACGCGGCAGCGCCACGTCGAGCTGCGCGCCGTCGCGCGCGCTCACCACTTTGTAAACCGGAAAACTGTGTCCGACCGGCTCGACGCGCCCAAAGGGGGCCAGCATCGCCGGCAGGCGATCTTCGACGATGCCGAAGATCTCGAGGTCGGCGTCCTTGGACGGCCGGCCGCGCAGCAGGTCGCGGACCCAGCCCCCGACGACGAGTGCCCGACCGCCGCCCGCCCGTACCGCGAGTGCGATTTCGTGAACGATCGGCGGGGCTGTAGTACCGTGCACCATTCGATTATCCGTCGTATGGCTGCTTCGACCGATTCCGCAATCGCGCTGCTTGCCGATCTCGTGAAGATCGACTCGATCAACCCCTCGCTCGTCCGCGGGGCGAAGGGAGAAGAGGAGGTTGCGCGACGCATTGCCCTCGAACTCGATCAGATCGGGGTGACCGTCGACGTGACCGAGGTGGCGCCGCACCGCCCGAACGTCGTGGGGGTCCTCGACGGACGGGCGCCAGGACGATCGCTGATGCTGTGCGGGCACACCGACACCGTGGGCATCGAAGGGATGGAGCGTCCGTTCGCCGCGGAGATCCGCGACGGAAAGCTCTACGGCCGCGGCGCGCAGGACATGAAGGGTGGACTTGCCGCGATGATCGGGGCGGCGCGGCAGATTGTCGAGAGCGGCGGGCTCGCCCGAGGCCGCCTGATCATAGCGGCCGTCGTCGATGAGGAGCACTCGAGCATCGGCGCGGATGCGCTCGTGTCACGGTGGCGCGCTGACGCGGCGGTCGTGACCGAGCCCACGGGGCTCGACGTCGCGGTGTGTCACAAAGGGTTTCAGTGGGTGCATCTCGAGACGCGCGGGCGGGCGGCGCATGGCAGCCGTCCGCGCGATGGCCGCGACGCGATTCTCCGCATGGGACGCGTGCTCCATCGTCTCGAGGCGCTCGATCGTCGCGTGCAGCACGGCCGCTCGCATCCGCTCCTCGGCACCGCCTCGTTGCACGCGTCGGTCATCGACGGAGGACACGAGTTGAGCAGCTACCCGGTACGCGCGCGGCTCACGATCGAGCGCCGGACGCTGCCCGGCGAGGCGAGCGACGTCGCGCTGACCGAAGCGAACGAGATCCTCGCGGCGATTCGTCACGAGGACGCGGAATTCGAGGGCGAGGCGACACTGATCTTCGGGCGCGATGGCTACGAGATCGACGAGTCGCATCCGCTGCCGGAACTCCTGGTGCGCGCCTCGCAATCGGTGGGAACTTCTCCGGCGCGCGTCGGGATGACGTTCTGGACCGATGCCGCGATTCTCGGAACCGCCGGGATCCCCTCTGTGCTCTTCGGACCAGGCGGTGCGGGTCTGCACAGCCCCGAGGAATATGTCTTCGTCGAAGACGTGTGCCGCTGCCGCGACGCCCTCGTCGAACTGGTGAGGACGTTCACATAGATCTCCGTCTTAGGCGGACCTCAGTACGCACGTCAATGTCACTGAATGCGCAGACAGGATGACGCATCCATCCGCGTCGGTCGGATCGGGTTTGGTCTCCTTCGTCCGACTCCTATTGCGCCAACCAGGTTGACGCATCCTTCCGCGCGGCGATCCGCTCGCCCGGCCAATGGCATCTCCGGCGGCTACCTGACGCTCCTTCGCGGCTCCCCCGTCGCAAGAGTCTGACGAAGTTGCTCCTCCCTCCGCCGCTCGCGTCGCCTGCGAAGCCATTGGCGACTCTCGCGTGCGCGGGCTCGCTCCACGCCCCGCTCCAGGATGCATCAACCTGGCTGGCGCAACAGCGCAAATCGAAACGGTTCTCCGCAAGTGGGAACCGCCTCCTCTCTGTTTAGCCGTGCGGGAGCTTGTACTGTCAGCAGCACCCGACTGGCTGATGCGTTCCGGAGTGCCGCGTGGAGCGAGCCGCGTACGCGAGAGTCGCCAACGGACTCGCAGGCGACGCGAGCAGCGGCGGAGGAGCAACGACGTGAGTCCCTTGCGACGGGGGAGCAGCGAGACTCCGTCAGGCATGCGCCGGAGAGCCCGTTGGCCGGCGAGCGGATCGCGGCGCGGAGGAATGCGTCAGCCAGTCGGGTGCTGGTAGGTGTCAGAGACGGCGGCGTCCTTGATCTTCACGCGGCCGTCGTCGCCTCTCGCAACGCGGCGCGCGCAAGGACGCGTGTCGAATCGAGAATCGGCAGCGACGAGTCGGTCTCTGAGATCAGCAGCGGGATCTCGGTGCAGCCAAGCACTACGGCATCGCAGCCCCGCGTGCGCAGACCATCAATCACGCCTTGAAAATATCGACGGGAAGCGTCCTCCATACGTCCGTACACGAGCTCTTCGAAAATCGCCGCGTTGATCCGTTGCCGGGCGCCGACATCGGGGATCTCGTACGCGATGCCGCGCGCGGACAGCTTCGCCGGATACACCGGGCCTTCCATCAGGTAGCGCGTGCCGAGAATGCCGACTCGTGAGAATCGTCGCTCGGTAGCGACGCCCGCGACTTCTTCGGCGATATGCAGCCAGGGCACTGGCGACTGGTCGCGCACCAGATCGAGGGCCTGATGGATCGTGTTGTCTGGGCAGATCAGCAGTTCCGCCCCGGCGTCGGCGAGCTTTGCGCCCGAGGCCAGCAGCAGGCGAGCCGCGTCGTCCCAGCGATCCGCGTAGATCGGGCGCATGTAGTCGGCGAGCGGGTAGGTGTGCATCGTGATCTGCGGGTGCTCGTGAGCGCCGAGGATCGCGGCGCCTTCGGCGCAGATCGTCCGGTAGCAGAGTGCGGCCCCCTCGGCGCTGACGGCGACGATGCCGATGTGTTTAGGATGTTTCACGGCCTTCTCTCAGCAGCGCTTTCATCACGAACATCAGGTTCGCGGGGCGCTCGCCGAGGCGCCGCATGAAATACGGAAACCACTCGCGCCCGAAGGGTATGTAGACGCGCACCCGGTAGCCGGCGGTCATCAGCTCGGTCTGCAGATCGCGACGCACGCCGTACAACATCTGAAACTCGAATCTGTCGTTGGCGATGCGCCGCTCGGTCGTGTACGCGCACGCCTCGCGGATGATCTCCGGGTCGTGCGTCGCGATCGCGGGGTAGTTGCCGTGATCGAGCAGCAGACGCATCTGGCGGAGATACGCGGCATCGACGTCGGCCTTCTGCTGGAAGGCAATGTCGGACGGCTCCTTGTACGCGCCCTTGACGAGCCGCACGCGGGCGCCGAGCTCGTTCAGCCGCCGCACGTCCTGCTCGGTCCGGAACAGGCTCGACTGCAGCGCCAGCCCGACGTTGCGGAACTCGAGGTGCCACAGCGTTTCGAACACCTGCACCGTGGCATCGGTGTAGGGCGAGTTCTCCATATCGATGCGGACGAAGAACTCGTGCTTCGAGGCCGGCTCGAGGATGCGGCGCAGGTTGTCGACGCAGGTCGCGCGGTCGATGCCGAGCCCCAGCTGCGTCAGCTTCAGCGAGAGGTTGCGCTCGATGCCAGCCGACTCGATGACCTCGATGAGCTGGATGTACTCGCGTGCGGCGGCGGCGGCGTTCGCGATGGTCGAGACGCTTTCGCCGAGATAGTCGAGCGCGAGGTGAAAGCCTTTGGCCTCGAGTGCCCGAGCCGCTTCGATCGCTTCGTCGACAGTCTCGCCGGCGATGAAGCGGCGGGCGAACCCGCCCGGCCTCATTCCATATTTCGAAGCGAAGCGTTTGAGGGTCGCACTGCGCGACAGAAGACTGAACATTGAGGCGGGCGCTCCCGCTAGTGGGTGCGGCGCGAGGGCGATTCGAGCAGGTGATCGAGCGACCGCGCGTAGTAGCGGAGCACGTTGCGGTTGCGCACCCGCACGCGCCCGCGATCGACCACCAGGATCCCGCGCGCCTCGAGCGGCTCGAGCGAACTGGCGACCGCCTCCACGCCGCTCGACACGCCGAGATTGGCGCCGATGGTCCCGAGCGTGTCGACGAGCGCATCCGCACGCAGCTCGAGATCGCGGCGCGTGATCGATGGCCGCATCGCCGCCGCGACGACCGAGACCGGCAGCACTTTGTAGACACGCCCGATCGACTTCATGACCGCGTGCGAGAGGTCGAGGACCGATCGCCGCGAATCGGGATCGACGCCGCTCGTCGAGATCGGCGTGCCGAAGGTGACGAACGCCCGCGACCGGTAGCCCACCGCGTAGCGCACCATCTCCGCCAGCTCACGGCTGAAGGGGCGCTGCGATCGCTTGATCTGCTGTCGCGCCAGCACGTGATCCTCGAGCACGAGATCGTAGGAAACGGCAGTCGGCAGGATCACCATGTGCTCGTGCTTGGACTGCAGCGCCGCGTGCATCAGACCGGTTTTCGGGATCTTGATCTCACCGCTGTAGCTGCGTCCGCCCTCCGGGTAGAAGAAGAAGTCGTGCGCACGCAGCAGCTCCGAGACGTACGCCTTCAACGTCATCAGATACGCGGGATCCTTCATGTTGCGGCGGATCGGGATGGCGCCGGTGACGTGCCGATGGATGAGGCCGAGAGGGCCGCCGAACAGGTTGATGCCGGCCGCGATGATCGGCGGACGGATGCCGTTGTCGTCGAGCACCAGAGGCTCGACCAGGTAGTCGATATGGCTTCGGTGGTTCGAGGCGTAGACGATGCGGCCGGCCTTGGCCGCCGCCTTCGCGACCTCGACATGCTCGCCGATGCGTTCGATCTTGCGGAGGATCGGATAGAGCGGGTGCTTGAGCGCGCGGTAGATCGAGTAGCGCTGACGCGTGCGCAATTCCTCGAGGTAGGCCTCGATCCGCGCTCGCGCCGCGCGCCCGCTTTCGCCGTGGCTCCCCTGCAAGTAGCGCGTGATTTCCTCGCGCGACAGCACGGCTTCGGTGATCTCGTCGATCATCGCCACTCGGAATATACCAGAACCGCTCGGAGGTCAGTAGGTGCAGCGGGTTCACAGGGTTCAGACGGTCTCGTTCAGGGGCGCTCCGGGTCAGCGCATCATCTGAACCCTTTGCACCGGGGGAACCCATTCCGAAGGGTTCACAAATTCCGGCAAATCGCTTCGGTAAATTCCATCGTGCTGGCCGTGCCGCCGAGATCCCGCGTCCTGAGGCCCGACTCCAGCGTGGCGCCCAGCGCCTTCATGATTCGATCGGCCATTGGCCCCTCGCCGATGTGGCGCAGCATCAGCACCCCCGAAAGCAGCAGCGCAGTCGGGTTGGCGAGCCCCTTTCCGGCGATGTCCGGTGCACTGCCGTGCACCGCTTCGAACACCCCGATCTCACGTCCCAGGTTCGCCGCCGGCACCACGCCCAGGCCGCCGACGAGTCCGGCACAGAGATCCGAAACGATGTCGCCGTACAGATTCGGCATGAGCAGCATGTCGAACTGCGCAGGATTGATGACCAGGTGCATGCAGGCGGCGTCGACGATCCGGTCGTCGCACTGAATGTCGGGGTAGCGTTCCGCAACCGTGCGCACGCATCGGAGGAACAGGCCGTCGCCGAGCTTCAAGATGTTTGCCTTGTGCACGGCGGTGACGCGTCTGCGGCCGTGCCGCCTGGCGTACTCGAAGGCGAACGTCGCGACGCGCGTCGACGCCTCCTCGGTGATGATCTTCAGGCTCTCGACGACGCCGGGAACGACTTCGTGCTCGAGGCCCGAATACAGATCCTCGGTGTTCTCGCGCACGATGACGATGTCGACGTCGTGATATTTCGACGGCACCGACGGAATGTTCCAGACCGGCCGCAGGTTCGCGAAGAGATTCAGCGCCTTGCGCAACCCGACGTTGACGCTGGTGAACCCTCCGCCGACGGGGGTCGTGACCGGTCCTTTGAGCGCGACCTTCGTTCGCTCGATCGAATCGAGCAGTTCGGCCGGGAGCGGTGAGCCGTGCGGTTCGATCGCAAGCACACCGGCGAGATGCGGATCCCAGTCCGCGCGGAGCCCGGCAGCCTCGAGAATCCTGACGACCGCGTTGGTGACTTCGGGACCGATGCCGTCGCCCGCGATGAGCGTGATGGCGTGCGTCAATCGCCGGTTTCCCAATACAAGAGTGCGAGCGCGCCGATGACGTTGATCATCATCAGGCGGGTCGACAGCGTGTGCAGCTCATCGAAGCGAACGCGGCGAGCGTCGCCGGCCGGCAGACGCGACGGCAGCACGCCTGCTTCGCGCTGGATGTCGCTGATCCGTCCGAGCACGATCACGCCCGAGTAGACGGCCACGCCAAGCATGAGCGCGACGATCACGCTGCGCACGGCGACGCCGCGCGGCCGTGGTCCGAGCAGCGCCATCGCTGCCATCGTGAGGAGCAATACTACCCCTGCGCCATACGCGAGGTAGTGAAACCGTGCGAGGATGACGCCGAAGAGCTCGCCCGCGAGTGCTCGGCCGATCTCGGGTGCGCTCGTCTGCAGAACTTGAAACGTCGCGGGAGCCACCAACGCGCCGAGCACTATCATCCCGCCCAGCCACGCGACCAGCGCGAGGATGTACACGTACCGCAGCGCGCGCATCTAGTGGACCGTATCAACTGGAAGAGTACCGCGCACAACGGGCCTCGACCGCGATTTGCCGGCCGCGACAACGCCCCTCGCCTCCGCTCGGGACGTCCTGAGCGAGAGTCGACGGACGGAGCGGCCGGTCCCGTTTTGGGTAGTACACACCACTACTGGACCGTATTCACTGGACGAGTGCCAGCCGCCGCAGCTCGAAGAGCGGCGGCCGTCGGCGGCCAATCGCCACTCGGGACGAACATACCCCGAACATTATAATGACGCACTCGGAGGGTGTCGTTCGTGCAACCGTCCTCACGTGTGCCCGCGCTGAAGAACATTGCGACGCGCCTGCGCATCGGATCGGTGCGCTCGACGACCGAGGCCGGCAGTGGCCATCCGACCTCGTGCTGCTCAGCAGCGGAGCTGATGGCGGCGCTCTTTTTTGCGGAGATGCGGTACGACCCGCACCATCCGGACAACCCCGATAACGATCGCTTCGTGCTCTCGAAGGGCCATGCCGCGCCCGTGCTCTATGCCGCGTGGGCCGAGGCCGGCATCATCACGCGCGACGACGAGCTGACGCTTCGACGCTTCGACTCGAATCTCGAAGGGCATCCCACGCCCCGTCTCCCGTGGGTCGACGTCGCGACCGGATCGCTTGGACAGGGAATCTGCGCAGCGATAGGCATTGCTCTGAACGCGCGCCGCATCGGGTCGGAGTACCGTACGTATGTGCTCCTCGGCGACGGTGAAACCGCAGAAGGGTCGGTGTGGGAAGCATCGCACGTGGCGGCGCATGTCGCGCTCGATTCGCTGTGTGCGATCACTGACGTCAACGCGCTGGGGCAGAGCCGTCCCACGCAGTGGGCGCACGATGTCGACGCCTATGCCTCCCGCTGGCGCGCCGCATCGTGGCACGTCGTCGTGATCGACGGTCACGATCTGCCGCAAGTGCTCTCGGCGCTGGACGAGGCACGGGCGACCAGGGGCCGGCCGACGATGATCGTGGCCAGAACGATCAAGGGAAAAGGCATCTCGTTCGTTGAAGGCAAGAACGGCTGGCACGGCCGGGCGTTCAAGAAGGGAGAGGAGTTCGACCGGGCGATCGCGGAGCTCGAAGGCCAGTTCGTGCCTGAGAACGAACCTGCGTCCCCGCCTCCACCACGCGTCGTCTCACGAACTCCGGCCAAGCGAGCTCCACTTGCACCGCCAGCCTACAAGCGCGGCGACAGCGTCGCCACCCGAGAGGCGTTCGGCGCGGCGATCGCGCGTCTCGGGGCGGCCGACGAGCGCATCATCGCGCTCGACGCCGACGTCGGGAACTCCACGTTCAGCGAGAAGTTCGAGCACGAGCATCCGGAGCGCTTCTACGAGTGCTTCATCGCCGAGCAGGTGATGATCGGTGCGGCGATGGGGCTGGCGGCGCGCGGGGCGATTCCGTTTCCGTCGACCTTTGCCGCGTTTCTGTCGCGTGCGGCCGATTTCATCCGCATGGCGGCCATCAGCAACGTGAACATCAAGATGGCGGGCAGCCACGCAGGCGTCTCGATCGGGGAAGACGGGCCCTCGCAGATGGCGCTCGAGGACCTGGCGATGATGCGCGCGCAGCCGAACATGACCGTGCTCTACCCGTGCGATGCGATGAGCGCCGATCGTCTGGTCGAAGCGATGGCCTCACATCAGGGGCCGGCCTACATGCGGACATCGCGGCCGAAGACGCCGGTGATCTATGGAGCCGACGAGACGTTTCCGATCGGCGGCCTCAAAGTGCTTCGGCAGGGCGCATCGGACGTCGCGACGGTCGTCGGCGCCGGTGTGACTGTGTTCGAAGCGCTGAAAGCGCACGACGAGCTCTCGAAACGCGGTGTCAACATTCGCGTGATCGATCTGTACAGTCTGCAACCGATCGATCACGTGACACTCGCACGCTGCGCGCGCGAGACGAAGCGGCGCATCATCACCGTCGAGGATCACTACGCCGCGGGCGGGATCGGCGACGCGGTCGCATCAGCGGTCGCCGCCGGCGGCATCACGGTTCACCGTCTGGCCGTTCGCGAGATCCCGCGCAGCGGCACGCCCGAACAACTGCTCGATCACTACGGCATCTCGTCGCGTCACATCGTGGCGGCGGTATTAGGTGACGTCGCGTAGCACGGGGGGTCCGCCTGCAGCCGGACACTACCTGCGTCGCGCCCTGCTCGCGGTGTCGCTCGTGTGCGCACTCGGGCTCACGCCGCGCGCGCAGACGCGCACGCCGGGGATGCGCGACCCAGCCTGGTCGCCCGATGGCAAGCATCTGGCTGTCGTCGTCCTCGATCGCATCTGGATTACGCAGGCCGATGGGCGCGACCCGAGCGAGCTCACGAAAGGGCCGGGAACGGAGCGGGAGCCCGCCTGGTCGCCCGACGGCAAGCGGATCGCCTTTGCCGCTGATCGCGGCGACGGCTTCGACCTCTACGTCATCGGGTCGCGCGGCGGCGCACCGGAGCGTGTCGTGGCGCTCGATGGCGACGAACGGTCACCGTCGTGGACGCCCGACGGACGGCTCGTGTTCACGCATCGCGCCTCGAGCTCGACGCAGTGGGACCTTTTCGAAATCGATCCTGAAGCAGCGGAGGACGAACGCATCCCGCTCCGTCTGACGCAGTCGCCCGACGATGAGGTCCACCCGCGGGTCTCGCCCGACGGCAGACGCGTCGCGTTCGCATCGAACCGTGCGAATGACGACGGCGATTTCGACATCTGGATCATGCGGCTGCTCGATCGAAGCGTGCCAGACGAGAGCGGTGGACGCGGGCCGGCCGTGCGCTTTGCCCGCGTGGCCGGCTACGACGGGTATCCCACCTGGTCGCCCGATGGCACCCGGCTCGCGTACTACGCCGTGCGCAACGGCGTTGGCTCGACCTGGGTCGTCGGCGTCGATCCGTTGAGCACCACCCCGTCACAAGCCCCTGTCCACCCCCCGATGCCGGCCGAGCTGGTGTCGCGTCACGGCGGCACGCTCTCGTGGTCGCCCGACGGGCGCACGATCGCGATCGGCGAGATCCCCGAGCCCGACCCCGTGTACAACGGCAACCCGGATCGCGACTCGAGCGAGCCGCCCGCGCTCTTCGGATCCGGTTACGCATATCAGCTCTGGACGGTGCCAGCGCCGCGAGCGATCGATGAAGGCGGTCGTGCCCTCGTACCCGCGGTGACGCTCTCGTCCGCGGCGCTGACGCGCGCCTTCGATCGCGTGTGGACGTCGTTGAAGCGCATGTACTACGACTCGGGCGAAGGTGGCGCTCAATGGGACGAGCTGCGCACCGCGTACCGGTCGCGTGCCGAACGGGCACGGAGCGAATCGAACCTCGAAGACCTCATCGATCAGATGGTCGCCGAGCAGCCGCTCGTGAAACCGGCGGTCACCTCGTCGCACGCGATCGTGGCTTCAGCCCACCCGCTGGCGTCGGAGGCGGGGGCGGCCGTCCTCGCTCGCGGCGGCAACATCGTCGACGCGGCGATCGCGGTGTCGTTTGCGCTCGGCGTGGTCGAGCCCGATGCCTCGGGCATCGGCGGAGACGGACAGGCCGTGCTGTTCCTCAAAGGCATGACCGAACCCACGGTGATCGAATTCAAGGACCAGACGCCTCGCGGGGCGACGCTCGATACGCCGACGATCTTCAGAGCCGGTCGCCTCATTGGCGATGGTCCCGCCTCGATCAACATCCCGGGCGTCGTGGCGGGACTCGACTACCTCTACACGCATTATGGAAGCGGGCGCGCCGCGTGGGCCGATTTGGTCGCCCCCGCGGTCGAGTTCGCCGACCAGGGCTTCGTGCTCGACCAGACGCTCCCCTCGAGCGTGGCCGAAGGACGGCAGTCCTTTCAGAAGTACGCCGCATCGGCGCGCATCTTCCTTCCGGGCGGGCGGGTGCCGAAAGTCGGCGATCGATTCGTCAACCGCGATTACGCATCCACGCTGCGCACGATTGCGAGTGAAGGCGCCGATGCGTTCTATCGCGGATCGATCGCTCGCCGCATTGCCGCCGATATGACGGCCAATGGCGGTCTCATCACCGAGACCGACCTCGCGCAGTATCGCGCCATCGAGCGGAAGGCAGTCGCGGGACGTTACCGCAATCACGCCCTGTACACCGGCGGCCCTCCAGTGGCAGCGGGTGTGTCGCTGCTCGAGACTTTTCAGGTGCTCGGCAACTACGACCCGCGCCCGCGCGCGCTGCCGGCGACCGATGCCGATTACTGGCACTACGCGATCGAGTCGTGGAAACTGCGCGACTCGGTGACGCGAATTGCCGATCCGGCGCAGTGGGCGGTCGACTACGAAGACCACCTGCGGCCGGCCCATGCCGCGGAGCTGTTTCGGCGCATCCGCAAGAATGCGGCACCCGATTTTCCAGAGGATTCGGACGAAGTGGTTGGCGGTCCGGAACGAATCGGGAGCGGCACCAGCGGCTTCGTCATCGCGGACCGCGACGGCAACATCATCGCCGTCACACAGACGCTCAGCACATGGGGCGGATCCTTCTACGTCACGCCCGGTCTCGGCTTTCTCTACAACAATCATCTGCGTTCGAACCGCACGACGCCGGGCGTCTACGGACAGTTGATGCCGTTGACGCGATCGAACACCGCGAACCTGCCGCTGCTCGTGTTCAAGGAGCAGGACGGCCGTCGAGTGCCGCAGTTCGGCGTGGCTGTCGCCGGCAACGCCTGGATTCCGGCCGCAACCTACACCATCGTTACCGCCGTGATCGACGGGGGCCTCACGATGCAGCAGGCGATCGAGGCACCGCGGTTTCTCGTCGAGCGCGACCCCGCGAACGTGACCGCAGCGAGCGCGCGCATCGAAATCGAAGATCGCTTTCCTCGAGCCATCCTTCAGGAGCTCGCGGCACGCGGCCATCACTTCCACAAGATCGGACGCAAAGGTGAACTGCGCTACGGCTACGCGTCCGGCGCGATGATCGACTCGGCGCGAGGGCGTGTCGAAGGGGGCGCCGACCCCCGACGATCGCACAGCGCGGCCGCAGTGCCGTGAGTCCTCACACCCTGCGTGTTTCTCCAGTGTTTACCTGATGACGAAGCCGGAACTGTCTGGTACTTTTCGCTGCCCCCTTCCCCAGTTCGGAGATCCGCGGAATGGCGATCTTCCCAGGCCAGCCAATCGTTCCCTTCGATGCGGTTGGGGTCGCGTCGGCTCCGGCCGAATCCGGCGTGTACGCCATCTGCCGCGCAGACGGCGGATATATCTACTTCGGTGAAACGACCGATCTTCGAAAACGGTTGCGTGAGCACCTCGCCGACACAGACAGCTGTCTGCATCGAGCGGGAGCGGCCTTCTTCGCGTACGAACAGTACCCGAGCCTCGGCCTCAGGATGGCGCGCCGTAATAAGTTGCTCGCGAGCTACCCGACACCGTGCTAATCGGATGAGGGTGTAAAACCAACCCCGTCGATGTGCCCGGTGAGTCGATAAAAGTACACCTGAACACCGTTCACGACGACGACGGTAAACAGGTTGGTTGATCGAACAGACACCGTGATACCGAGCTGAGATGAGTACTCACAACGTCTGATGACGCATGGCCACCGGATCAGGTTGGCGAGGCGTCCACACGCAACGAGCCAGCGCACTCGCAGACGGTCCCACATGGACGCCGATCGGGTGCAAGAATGTTGACCTGAGCCTGACCGATGATCGCGCGTTGTTCGCCGCGCAATCACCGTATTGACATCGAGTGCGCGGTTTCTTCAGTGGACTCGATTGCGTCAACCAGGTCGACGCCTCCTTCCCCTTCGACTCGCTCAGGGCAGGCGGCGGCGATCCGCTCGTCTGCCAACGCGCTCTCCGGAGTTGAGCCGATTCTGTCAACCGACGTCGATTGCGCCAACCAGGTTGACGCATCCTTCCGCGCGGCGATCCGCTCGCCGGCCAATAGCATCTCCGGCGTGTGCGCTTCCGCCGTCTCGCGGCTCCCCCGTCGCAAGAGTCTGACGATGTTGCTCCTCCCTCCGCCGCTCGCGTCGCCTGCGAAGCCATTGGCGACTCTCGCGTCCGCGGCTCGCTCTACGCCGCGCTCCAGGATCCATCAACCTGGCTGGCGCAACAGTCCCTGATGAGAGTGTTCCTCCACGCGATGTATCATGCGTCCGGTCACGAATCAGCAGCACCCGACTGGCTGATGCACTCCGGAGCGCCGCGTGGAGCGAGCCGCGTATGCGAGAGTCGCCAACGGACTCGCAGGCGACGCGAGCGGCGGAGGAGAAGCAACAGCGTGAGTCCCTTGCGACGGGGGAGCCGCGAAGGTCCGGAAGGCACGCGCCGGAGAGCCCGTTGGCCGGCGAGCGGATCGCGGCGCGGAGGAATGCGTCAGCCAGTCGGGTGCTGGCGGTATCAGACGGCAGGTCAGAGGCTGCCCGGAAATCCGGGTGAGCCTGTGATCTTTCGTGCCTGCCAGAGATGACGACGCTCGTGCGCAGCCATCACCGCGAATCCAGTGCCGAGCGGAATACGCAGCCACTTCGACGCGGGCGCTCGCACGCGTGCGCGAGACAGGTCTACGCCGTTGGCCTGTCGAAGACGATCGATGTACTGCACCTGATAGGCGCGGAACGCGGCCAGGATTTCCCGACGCGACCGGCCGGCAGCGGGATAGACCTGCGGGAGCGCCTGCAGACGCCATCGCACCGGCGGCTCATTGAAGCGGACATAGAGACGCCCGAACCAGTTGTAGGCGAAGGGGCCCTCGGCGTAGAGTCCCCGTCGAATCGCGTCAGCGATCCCTTCGTCGAGCGCGGGCAGGTAGGTGCGTGCGGTGGCGTTCAGGTGCTCGAGGCACTCGGCGACAGACCACGCCATGGACGCCGGCCGCCATACGAATTGATCGTCGCTGAGCGGCGAGCTCAGGGCGACGGCGTCGGAAGAAATCTGTTCGAACTGGCTGCGGAATTCGTCGATCTCCGGGGTCAGGCGCCCAGGACTGCCCATAGCATTCCGCGATTGTAACAAGCGCGATCCGCGCGCGTGCACATAGTTTTTTGCACACAGAATGCAGAGTCGAGACGCGCTGCCAGCGCAGAGCAGGACAACGACTCGCGAGGGCTGCTCACATGGGTGTCGCGTTTTGGGTTTTCCGTCGCGAATGATGCATGATTGACATCCCCCGAAGGAGGCGTCATGACTCGCGAAGAGCAGGCCACCCTTGAAGGCACTCGACGCACACAAAGCGGGATGACGCGCGAAGAGACGGTCGCCTTCTTCAAGCGGCGCCAGGAGGCCTACGAGGATCTCGATGCGGCCGCGCTCGTCGCCGACTACGCCGCGGACGCGGTCATCGAGAGTCCATTGACCGGCCGGCACTCCGGTCGCGAAGCGGAGAAGGCGCTTCGCGCCATGTTCGACGCCTTCCTCGATCTGACGCTGACCTTCGACGATCTCGTCATCGATGGCGACAAAGTCGTCACCGTGCATACCGCAGAAGGCACGCATATGAAGGAGTTGCTCGGGTTGCCACCGACGGGTAAGTCGTTCCGGATGTCGGTCGCGCTCATCTACGAGCTGAAGGACCGTAAGATCGTTCGCGAGCAGCGCATCTACGACTTCACTGGCATGCTGGTGCAGATCGGCGTGCTCAAGGCGCGTCCCGCGAACTGATATTGATTGGTCCGGCTAAAGCCTGACACTACGACTGTAATCGCTTCAAGCGGCTCGCAATCGAGTAACGGGCTTTTCGCAGGTCTCCCCACACATCGCCCACGCGCTCGATCCGTTTCGCCATCGTCCGCAGCGTGAAGGCTTGCGGTGATGCCTCTCCCCGTTCGAGCTCTTCCCACGTGCACGGCGCCGAGACCGGCGCGCCCGCTTTGGCTCGAACCGCATAGGCCGCGGCGAACGTCGCGCTGTATCCATTGCGGCCCGTATCGACATAGATCCGGCTGCCTCGATCGGCCTTGCTGAACTCCTGGGTGAGACGATCGGGGTGTCGCGTGACGAGCGCCGTCCCGACTGCATGGGCAAACCTCGCGACGTCACCCATGCGTGTTTTCCCGTCGAGGGGCACGATGATGTGAAGGCCTTTCGATCCTGAGGTCTTGACCCAGCTTCGAAGATCGAGCTCGGCAAGCAGATCACGAAGCGCGAAGGCAGCTTCGTTCAGGCGCTGGACATCTGGCGTGGAGGGATCGAGATCGAAGACACAGATGTCGGGGTGATAGAGATCCGGCGCGCGCGATATCCAGACGTGCGGCGTGATGCAGTTCTGATTGGTGATCCAGAGCAGAGAACGAACGTCGCGTACGACGGGGTGGTGCACCGTCCCGTCCTTCTTCGGGACTTCGATGCGCTCGAGCCACTCGGGAAATCCCTTCGACACGTCCTTCTGGATGAAGCCCTTGTGTCCGATGCCAGCGGGATAGCGCTCCATCGTGACCGGCCGGCCGCTGATGTGGGGTACCATCAGCGGCGCGATCGCTTCGTAATAACCCGCGAGCTCGCCTTTCGTGATCCCGTCGTCGGGAAACAGGACCTTGTCGGGGTGAGTGATCACGGCGCCTCCCGCACGACCTCGCGCGCCGACTTGTCGATTCGCACACCGAGCAGTCGTGGATGGCGAAGCTTGCCGTACACCGTCCATTCGGAAAACGCCACCTGCACGACGATCTTCGGACGCACCCAGTGGGCGCGGATGCGCGGCAGCCCGACGGCCTTCGTGAACGGCGGCTTGGCGATCTCGATCGCATCGAGCTTCGCGCGCAGATCGAGGAGCAGCGCGTTGTCGAAGCCGGTGCCGACCTTGCCGGCGAACACGAAATCGTCTTTCTGAAAGTACCCGACGAGCAGCGCCCCGAGACCGCGGCGGCTGCCCTGCGGATCGGTGAAGCCCCCGACGACCAGCTCCTGGCTCGCTTCGACTTTCATCTTGAGCCAGTGCGGTGATCGCCGGTGCTCGTACGGAGAGTCCCGCCGTTTCGCGATCACGCCTTCCCACCCTTCCTTGCGAGCGCGCTCCCACGGTTCGGCATCGGTAAGAGCAGGCACGCGCTCGAGCGGACGATGGAGGGGGAGGGCGTGGAGCAGGTCGCGACGCTCGACGAGCGGGAGCTCCATCAGATCGCGCCCGTTCAGCCACAGGAGGTCGAACACGTGATACGCGAGCCGGCGTCCCTTGTCAGCGTCGCGGAGCGTTGGCGGACCCCAGACGCCCGTGACCTCGCCGTCGAGAATCGCGTCCTTCACAGGCAGATCGGCGATGGCCTCGGCGATCGCGGGGTTGTGCTGCTCGAGACGGTTGCGCGAGTAGAGCGTGACCGCCTTTCCCTGCTTGAACGCGAGCAGCCTGATGCCATCGAGCTTGCGCTCGAAGATCCAGTCGGGCCCCGTGAAACGCTCCTGGGTCAGCGTTGCCGCCATGGGCTCCACCCAGTCGGGAAACGATCGCGCCATGACGCGATCTTAGTCAGCGACCGAATCGCCGAACAATCACGATCGACTCGTCCGTACCCGCGAGACGCCGCGCCCGTATAGCGAGCAGAGACTTTGATCGAGTCGCAACCCTTTCAGTGTGCGAGGCTGCCCGCGAGTTGGGCGTTCCGGCGAGCAGGATTATCGGGAACGCGCGCGTGTTTCAGAATCCCTGCCGTCAGGCGACTCTGATTGCCCATGAAACAACCCTGAGGCGGCTCCTTTGTAGTCGTCTCGGAATCAGTTGATTCCGGGACGGCAAAAAGGTACAGGGACGTTTCGGATGCTGCGTAGCCCACTCACTGCGCGGGCGTCCGGACGACCAGGGCCCAGAACACAGCAGCACCCACAACACCACACGGGCCGGAGAGCGATGCTGCGCTCGCAATCACCGCTCTCCAATCGAATGCCGTTCCTGCCTGCGCGAAAAGGGAGATCGCCTCGACGGCGGAGTAAAGCAGACCTGCGGCCAGCCCCGCAAGAAGGTACGGGACAAGGCCCTTCACCCCGAATCGACGGAACATCAGGTGGACTGGAAGGCCCACGAGCAGAGCAACAGCCAACGCCACGAAAAAACCGATCGCGACGATCCATGCCACGCCGGATCCCGACCTCATGGCCGAATGACTGCGCAGCACCAACACCGCCACGAGCGTGATCACGGCGCCCGTGCCGGTACCTGCCAGTCCCCTCCCCACCGAGCGCTCGCTCATAGCTTTCCAGACCCGTCCTCTCAACTCTTCATTTGCGCATCTCATTCACGACATGAGACAGTGCATTTGAGAGAGTCAGCAGCTCGAACTCGTCGCGTGGACGCACTTCGTGGTCAAGGTATGTCCGGACGAGCTCCGATCCAGGTTCGGGCTCTTCATATGCCTCGTGTCTGAAGAATATCTCTGCGTCTCCAAAGCTGCCGAAGAGCAGGTAGCGTTTGCCCGCAACCAGCGCCCGCAGCCACGGTATCCGATACTCCACCGTGACGCCATGGATTGTCGCGGTTCCGTACGTCTCCGTGGCATACCCATCCTCAAAGATCAGTTCTTCACCCTTCTTGAATCGATAGCTCCCCTTGAACACGTCTTCAACCCTGGCGCTGATCGTCGAAAGGATTCGGTTCGCCTCATCGTCTGACGCCGGCTCAAACCACGTCTTGTACTCGAGTGCGTCAGGGTGAGTTTCCATTCGACGCACGGGGACTCCGCGTACGCGCTCGACACGAATAGCCAGCACGGCATCGCTCGCGCCGGCTAATAAGTGGGCTCTCGTTTCACCTGGATCGGGGCTGAGTCGCTGGGGCCGCGGGTTGGGGGACTCGATGATAACGTGACGATCGCCTGGTCTCAAATACGTGGCCAGGGGCTGCTCGCTCGTTCTCACGATACGACGGGGCTCCTGCGCATCTAGGAGGGTGATCGCCCGGACGACCAGCGCGAGAGCAGCGATCACCAGATACGTCGTTCGACTGCTCTGAGCAGGAGCCACGTTGGAACTAGAAGCTGGCGCGCGCTGCTTCTTCGCGGTCGCACTCTGTGGGGTTGTCGGGTACACGGCCATAAGAGCGATCTCCACTATTGAGAACCGTGAGCATCACAGAGGATCTGGGTTTGTTGTCAGAGTCAGGCACGTCAATTAGGCCATGCACGTGACCCGCCTCGTGCAAGCCCAGCCTTCGTATCGCGACCTGGCCGACTGCTAAAGGATAGTTCTGATGCGTTCGACAGACGTCGAACTGGGTGCAAGAGGACGCCACACAGTTGCATGCTGGTGAAACGTAGCGCTGCGGGCCCACCAGTAGCGTCAATTGAGAGTACGGCGACTGTCCGAAGGCTGTCGCCACAACGCAGGCTGACAGCAACGGGACGTAGACCAGTTTTGGCATAGGCATTTCAGTGCAGGAAGACACGACGAACCGAGCGTCGGACACCGCAACCCGAACGTGTAGCGATAGCTCGCGTTCGCGCGCTTATCGGCGTCCTGCGCCCCGCCGCTGGACCTCCTGTTCAAGGGAAAAACTCGCCTCTTCAATGCTCCAGTCATCGAAGGGGTTGGCGACCGGCGAACGAAACGGTCCGAGGTCGCCGGGTGTCCGGCCGGACCGGGCCCTGCTGACATTCGCTCTCATGTTGCCGCCAGCCGAGGGCTCCATCCACATCCCAGTGGCCACGAATCGGTCCGTCTCAAAGCGTCCGGTGATCAGATAGCGCCTTCCCATTTCGACCGGCCACAACCACGGTGTCTCGGCGTCAACTCGCACACCATTGATAACTGCGCTGCCATCGCCATCCTCGACGAAGGTCAGGCGCTCCCCTGGCGCCAAAGGTAACTCGTCGATCGTTTGAATGACGCGATCAACGAGCAGCGTCAGCCGAGAGCCGATCCAGTTCGCCTGGTCCAATGACGCAAACGTGTAGCGCCGGCGCATTCGCAGGTTGAGGAATACGGGCCGTTTTTCGACGATCCGGCCCACGACGATGACTGGATTCGTGTTGACGATCTCCTCGACAAACCGGTCACCCGGATCGCCCCACGCCGGTTCTGTCGTCGCACTCACCAAGATGACGTGTCGATCATCCGGGCGAAGCCGTTCAACGATTGGGCGGTTCTCCTCGTCGATCCGACGTGGCTCCACGACAGCCTGCGCGAACGAGCAAAGCACGCCTGTGACCGTAACTAAGACAACCGCCATGATTGAGCGCGTCATGATCCGCTCCTTATTGTGCATCCAATGCCTTCCGCGCATCGCAGTCGGTAACGTTGTCCGGCAGGGAGGCAGTCATCTCGGTAATCGTTGACCGCCGCGCCACGCGTTCCGGGCGCGCGCGACTCGTCACCCTGCCACTTGATCCTTCCCTTGGGTCAGATCAGACAATCATGGCGAGGGTTCGTCATGGAGCGGCGGTACCGAGTACGCGACTTTGCCCGGATGACGGGCGTGACCGTCAAGGCACTCCAGCACTACGACCGGATCGGCCTGTTGAGGCCCTGCCGTACGCCGGCCGGCCATCGCATCTACGGCGACAAGGAAATCGAGCGCGTGCGGCAGATCGTGGCGCTCAAGTCGATCGGTGTTCCTCTCAAGCAGATCAAACAGGTGCTCGAGCGGCACACGCTGTCACTGGTCGACGCGCTCGAGGCGCAGCGTGCGGTCCTAGCCGCCGAGCGCAGCCGGCTTCAGCAGGCTCTCAATGCGATCTCGCTTGTCGAGGCTGACCTGACGCGCGGTCAGCTCTCCGATGCCGAGGCGCTGACACAACTGATTGAGCTGCTGACGATTCAGGACGACGTCGAAGCGATGCGCCAGTACTTCAGCCCTGAAGCATGGGCGAAGTTCGGCGACTACTGGGTCGACTGGCCGCCGCCGCGATGGCGCGAACTGTTTCGGGATGCGGAGGCGGCGCTTGGCGCGAGCCCCGATAGCGAAACGGCCGAAGCGCTCGTCGCGCGCTTCTTCGCGTTATGGCATGCCGAATCCGGGGACGATCCCGAGCTCAAGGCCGCGATCCGGTTCGGCAGCATGAAGGCGTTCCTCGACCGCGAGAACTGGCCGCCGCGGATGCAGAAGCGATGGCTGGAGTTCCGCTTCCCGGAGATCCATCGGTTCCTCGGCGCGGCGACCCTCTCCGCACTCAAGCGCCGCGGCGTCCAATTCTTCGTGCCGACCCGCCGCGTGGATTGACGCCGATGGTTCCCTCGCGCGGATACAGGCGTTCATTCGCGGACCGTTGCGTCAACCTGAGTGGCGCAATCGGAATCGAGTGAAAGAGATCAGGAGCGACGGTGGCCGCCTCCGACAGCTACCAGCACCCGACTGGCTGACGCATTCCTCCGCGCCGCGATCCGCTCGCCGGCCAATGGCCTCTCCGGCGTGTGCGCTGCCGGTGTCTCGCGGCTCCCCCGTCGCAAGAGCCTGGCGCGGTTGCTCCTCCCTCCGCCGCTCGCGACGCCTGCGAAGCCATTGGCGACTCTCGCGTACGCGGCTCGCTCCATTCGGCACTCCGGAATGCATCAGCCAGTCGGGTGCTGCTGACGCGTGCCACTACTTCTCATTCCGCGGAAGGTTGCGCCAGCCAGGTTGATGCATCCTGGAGCGTGGCGTGGAGCGAGCCGCGCACGCGATAGATGCCAACGGCATCGTAGGCGAGGCGAGCCGCGGGGGAGAAGCAACAGCGCCAGGCTCTTGCGACGGAGGAGCGGCGACACATCGTCAGGCAAGCGCCGAAGATGCCGTTGGCCGGCGAGCGGATCGCCGCGCGGAAGGATGCGTCAACCTGGTTGGCGCAAACGGAGTCGACTGAAAAGATCAGGGACGGGAACGACGCGACTCTCGCGTACGCAGCTCATTCCACGCGGCACTCCGGAACGCATCGGCCAGTCGAATGCTGCTGACTCATGACGGTACGTGTGCTCCCCCGCCGGCTATTTCTTCGCGCTGAACGACAGGTTGTTCGAGAAGAACGGCAGCACCTTCTGCTCGATCCGCTCGACGACGCGATTGGTGTGGTCGCCCTCGTAGGTCTCGAAGGTGTGCGTGACACCGAAGTCGGAGAGGATCTGATCCATCTGCTTGTTCGACGCCGCCAGGCCGTCCTGCAACCCGACTTCACCCATGATGGCGTGGTACTTCTTCAGATTCGTCACGTGCTGATCGATCATCGCGAGCGGAGAGTTCGCCGCCCATTTCGCAACGATGAGCGGCTGCGGCTCGCCGTCTTTGATCGGGTTGTCGAAGAAGTCGGGCGGGTTTTTCGGATTCGGTGAGAACGCCGCGGCGAGCGCCGCCTGCACGTTGCCGAACCCGCCTCGGCCCTGTCCCGCGCCTCGGGCGCCTTGCCCGCGTTCACCGGCACCAGCCCCTCGTCCTGGAGCGCCCGTTCGATCGAGTGGTGCCGCGGCACGCGCGCCCTCGGGCGCGGCGCCACGAGCGCCGCCGCGATTGCCCGCCGGGAACGGACTGTTCATCAGGCAGCAGGCGCTCATGATGTAGAGGCTGCCGAAGACATCGGGCCGCTTCATGCCAATGCGGATCGTGCCGTAGCCGCCCATCGAATGCCCGCCGAGGCCGCGGCTCATGCGATTGGCGATCGTCCGGTAGTGACTGTCGACGTACGCGACGAGATCGTCGGCGATGTACGACTCCCAGTCGCCCGTCGTTGCCGACGCGGAGTACATGCTGCCGCTGTACTTGGTGAACGCATCGGGGTTGACGAGGATCATCTCCTTCATCGTGCCGGCGGCAATGTCCTTGTCCGCAGCGGCCGCCAGGTTCGTGAACGTCATCCAGCGCTCGGCGGTGAGGCCGTATCCGTGGAGCAGATAGACGACGGGGTAGCGCTGATTCCGATTCGAGGTGTAGCCGGGCGGCAGATAGATGAAGACCTCGCGATCGGGGGAGTCGCCTTCGAGGTTCCCCTGCAGCGCGGCTCCATGCACCGATACCTTCTCGACGGTGCCCTTCTTTGCCGGCGCGTTCGATTGCGCGGCTCCAAGACTGGCAAGACCAATGGCCAAGAGACTCAGGACGCCCGCGCTTCGGTAATGCCCTGCATCAGTCCGATATCTCATGATCCCGACCTCCTCGAATGATGGCGGGATTGTATCGCGCGCTGGTTGTCAGAGGCTGAAATGGATGCCGACGCCAACATACGAGATGTCGTCCTGGAAGAACTGTCCGTACGGTGACGGACCGTCGTACAGCTCGAGCAGCAACGTGACCAGTCGCGCCGGATGGCCGGAGCTGCCGGAGCGTACGAACTCAACCCCGATGCGCCCGCTGATCGCGGGTGACCAGTCGTGCAATTCCGTGGTTTTCATGTCCACCGCTGCCACCATCTGCGCGGGTCCCGAGTGTCCGCTTCGGAACTCGGCGCCGGCGTGAAAGACGCTCCCTCCGAGCGTATCGGGTTCGCGCCGGAACAGCCGCTCCGCTCCGCCGTACAGGCGGAACGCATGGAGCTCCTGCGACAGGAGCAGCTCGATCGATTCGAAAGAAAGGTTCTCGCGTTGAATCGCTGCGTCCCGGAGAAGAAACTCGTCACCCAGATGTGAGCTCTGGTGATAGAGGCGCGCGCGCGTGCTGAAGCCACGTGTACGGAACGTGAGGGGAAACCCGATCGTGTAGTCCGCGTTGATCAAGTCTTTCGACGGCGCGTTGAAATCGAACTGTGCGAAGACGGCGCCGACGGCATCGAGCTGGACACCGTCGCCCGGCTGCGTCCCGTTCCATCGCACCAGTCCGAAACTGTCTCCGATGCCGACCGAGACGATCGTCGTGCGCGAACCCGACGGGTTGTCCAACGTGCCCAACGTGCCGCGAAGCAGGCTGACGAACGAGCGCGGCTCCTTCGGGTCGGCGAGCAGCGGACAGTGGATGGAGTCCTGTGGGAATCCCACGGTACCGTGAGACTCGGATTCGTGGATGCCGGGCGCGCATCGCGAGATGGGAAGCGTCTGGTTCTGAGCCGCTGCCGGGCCGGTTGCCACGATGACGACGAGCGCTGACAGCGAAAGACCGAAAAGCGCCGAGCGTTTCGTCATGCGATTCCCCATTCCCAACTCCAAGGCCCCAGAGTCCTGGGATCGGTTTGGGAGTTGGGGAGCCTGCGTCAGTGCTGCTGAGGCGGAACAGTGGGGAAGAGTAACGTACCGCAGTCCGGCTGACTACCTCCGCACAAGGACTACGGTAGTCCACCGTACTTCCAGCGAAGGCGGAGGCCGGACACGACGTTGGTCGGGACCGCCGAAGGCAGAGACTACGAACGATGGCGACCACGAACGATTGCGACTAGTGTCGCGTCCAGTGCGCCTCGATGACGTTGTCGTGCAGAGGCATCGGCGCGAAGTCGCGACCATGCGCGATCGCCTCGCGATGATAAATCTGCGCGTCCTCGGGGCACAGCCGGATGAACAGCTCGAGCGCGAACACGAGCACCGCAAGATCGTCGAGCTGCCCGAGGCCGGGGAAGATGTCGGGAATGAAGTCGACCGGCGACACGAGGTACACCGCCGCCAGACCAGGGATCACCTTCAGCACAGTGGGAACGCGCGGTTCGCGCAGCAGGCGAGTCCCGAGTTTGAGCTGCTGAAACAGCGAGCGCATGGTCTTTGGACGAGTCAACCAGTTCGTGAAGCGAATCGCCATGTCGTCCCTCCCCGTTTCCTAACGGTACCACGAGGATGGTCCGGCTAAAGGCGGGAAGTACGATTCCGGCTCAAGCCGGACACTACGAGTGACGCTACAGCCGGACAGTACGAGCGAGCGCTTCGGCTGCCGCTGAGTCGGGCCACACCGGTGTCGGCGACGCGGCGTAGCGGGCGTGCGCGAGATGCGACTGAAAGAGCGCGGTCTGTGACGCGATGAACTGCAGTTTCATCAGGAGCCGGACAACGACGTAGAGCTGTGAGAACACGAATGCGGCCCACATCGACGGGCCGGCACCGCCTGCGCCGGGCGCAACGAGTGCCCACACGGCAAGCACAGCCACGAACACGACGGTGTTGAGCCAGTACAGCGCGAGCACGTGTCCGAGCCGGCGGCGTACGAAACGCCCCGCGGCGGCGAATGCCCCCAGCGCACTGCGGCGATCCTCGACGAC
Source organism: Vicinamibacterales bacterium (assembly GCA_036407095.1). Classification (GTDB taxonomy): domain Bacteria; phylum Acidobacteriota; class Vicinamibacteria; order Vicinamibacterales; family UBA2999; genus Gp6-AA40. Next base: position 197,570 of record DASWZV010000066.1, read on the forward strand.
GATGCGGATCTTCGAGTAGTCCGTCAGGAGATTCACCAGCATCAACACGGCGCCGAAGACTGTGTAGAGCGCGACGCGCCAGAGGAACACCGTCCGCTCGAGACTCAGGTTGCGTGTGAGCCGGACGAACACGTCGTCGAAGAGCCACGGGTGGACGTAGACGAACAGCCACCAGTAGATGATCCCGACGACGACGCCGAGTCTGATGAAGCGGAAGAAGTAGACGCCCGACGCGGCGAAGAATCCGTAGGTGCGGGTCGATCGCTGCCGCGCGTAGCGGTCGATGATGCCGCCGCTGAGGAACGCCCACCCGGCGAGATAGAAGGCGAGCGCCCACGCGATCGCCGCGGTCGGCGCTTTCCCATCGAGCACGCTGCTGATGCTGTCGAGCGTCGTCGCAAATCCCAGCACCGACGGCGTGAACGTCGTCCCCAGACCGCTCGCCTGCGCGGAGAACTCCTGCCACCAGTCCCAGTTGACGCCGTCGGCAGCTCGATCCGCCATCAGGCTTGCGCCAAGATGCGCGTCGAGCGCGCCTCGCAGGACGAACGCGAGCGGCAGCGTGAGGAGTATCGTCATCACCAACACGCCGCCTGCGATCGCCGGCGACCCCGCGACTCGCTTCCACCCGCTTCGCCAGGCGCCCAGGATCATCAGGAGAAGAACGCGTAGGTCAGCATCAAGTCTTCCAACCACGTCATCCACTTCAGCGACCACTTGAGGCTGGCGGCGCGGGTGCGAGGCGCGAGCGTCCGGCTGTTGTTCGTGTAGTTGATATCGAGGAGCAGCACGCGATCGGGATCGACCTGGACGGTGGCCGCCTTGACCGGCCGCTCGTACGTGTAGATCACGCGGCGGTCCTGGCCGTCCCACGATTCTTTCACCCGTTCACCGTTGGCGAACGTCGTCACGACGTCGATCGGGGATGTGGCCTCACCATAACGCCGTACGACGACGATCGTGCGATACCTGCTGGGGCTGGTCGGGGGTGTTCTCCCGTCATCGATCTCCGCGCTCGTGAACTCCTGTACGCCGTAGTCGAAGGTGTTCGAGCTGCGATAAATCTCATCGAAGAACGCGACGTTTCCGCGGCCGGTGACCTCGCGCACGACCTCGAAGAAATCGGTGGGCTTCGGGTGCCTGAATTTCCAGCGTTCGAAATACGTCGACATAATCCGCTGCATCGTCGGCCAGCCGACTTGCCGTTCGAGCGAGTGCATCCACACGGCGGTTTTGTTGTAGCTGATATATCGAGCCGTGCCCGGCCAGTAGGTGAACGTCAGAAACCACGGTGCGTCGGCCTCCGCGTTCAGTCGATAGCCATCGAGGCGATCGTTTTCGAGCCGCGAGAACGGGATCTCCTCGAACGTCCACGGCACGAACCCGCCGAAGTAGCGGAGGGCGACGCGATTCGGATTGAACCTTGCGTCCATCACGCGAGCGGTCGAGTACGTGTTGAAGCCCTCGTCCATCCAGGCATGCTCGAACTCATTGGTCGCCACCAGGCCGTACCACCATTGGTGCCCGAACTCGTGCGTCGTGACGTTCTCCGGCGTCTGCACATGCGCAGGCGCCAGCAGGCGGGTGCCGCCGACGAAGAGCGTCGGGTATTCCATCCCGTCGCTTTCGCTCTGGAAGGCGGGGTCGACGATCGTCACGTGCCCGTATGGATAGGCGCCGAACCATTCACCGTAGTGTTTCAACGTCCACGCGGCCGCCGTGAAATACCGGTCGGCCTGCGACTGGTGCTCGGGCTGCAGGAGCAGGCGCATCTCGACGGCCGGGAGCGTCGGATGCTGGAAGCGCTGGGACAGCTCGATGAAGTCGGGACTCGCCGTCCACGCGAAGTCGTGGATGTCTTCACCATGATAGCGATGCGTCGTCGTGCCATCGGCATTGTCGCCGCGCTGCATTTCCCGGCCAGAGGCGCCAACGATGAAACGCCGCGGCAGCGTGATGGAGACGTCGTAGACCCCGAAGTCGGAGAAGAACTCTGTTGCGGCGTGGAACTGGTGCGTGTTCCACCCGCGCTCTTCGAGGACGCCCAGCTTCGGGAACCACTGCGCGATGAAGAAGTAGTCGCCGATGTAACCGGTGCGCGCAAACGGACGCGGAATCTTCGACGTCCACACGACCTCTGCCTCGAGCGTGGCGTCGGGGTCGATGGTTCGACCGAGCGGCACCGTCATGACCGTCCGATCGCGTGCGTTACCGTCGTCAGGTGCGATGAACCGTGACTGGCCGGTGAGGTCGGTCCACGTTCCGGACGCGTCGCGCACCCGAAGCGAGCTCACGTCGATCGCGCTCCATGCATCGTCCTGCGGCTTTGTATACGTGCCGGCTAAGCGACGCTCGCGGAGCCACGTCGATTCCGCGTTCCGCCACGCGTTCCAGTACAGATGGAACTGAAGCTCGGAGGTCGGCGTGCCGCTGATGTTGCGCCAGCGAATCGTCTCTCGCGCGCGAAGCGTCTTCGCGTCGGGATCGAGACGGACGTCGATCTCGTAGTTCGCGTTGCGGGGGGAAGGTGTGGATCGGGCAGACGGGGTCGATGGGGCGGACGGGGCGGGTGGGGTCGATTGGGTGGATGGGGTGGATGGCCTGGGTGCGGTGGGCTGATCGGGTAGCGGGGTGACCTTCAACTGCTCGGGGGCGGCCTGGGGCGGCGGCTGCAGACCGGCCGCACTAACGGCAGCGAGGGACACAAGTAGGAGGACCGCGAGGGTGCGCACTTATGCTGAGATTCTACCGTTCAAACAAATTCAGCTGTCCTCGAGAGCTCGAGGACCCCCGCGGATCCAAGCCTGCCCGCCGTAGCCTTGGCGAAGGCGGGTCGAAGACGGTGCGGCCACCGAGTGACGGCGAGATGCGCCGTTCGTGGTCGATCGTGGCCGCGACATCGGCCTCAGGGCCGCGGCGCGCCTCGATCGCGCGCGTGAACGCATCGAGACGCGCCATGCCTTGCAGCTTGTCAGTGTAACCGAGCTTCGCCGAATCGATCGCGCGCCGCAGTACGGCGATCGACTCATCGTAGACCTCGAGGGGCACGGGGAACGGATGGCCATCCTTGCCGCCGTGCGCGAAGGCGAATCGTGCCGGATCCTCGAACCGCGCCGGCGCGCCGTGCACGACTTCCGCGACGAGGGCGAGTGATTGGAGCGTGCGCGGGCCGAGCTGCTCCAGCAGCAGGAACGAGGCGAAATCACGGAGATCGCGCTCGTTTGCGAGCGCAAGGACGGCACCCAGGCGTTTTTCGTTCACGTCATCGGGGCGCACGTCATGATGTGCGGGCATCACCAGACGACGCGCCGCCGTAATCGTGCGCGACGGGTCGTCGCGGGCGATTGCGAGGAGCGCGTCCTGGGCAGGGCGAGCGCGTCCATCGACCAGGTTCATGATCGTACCGGCAGGCTCGCCGACGATGGCGGTGTGTGGATCGGCTGTGAAGTCGCGAACGTCCGCCGAGTGCCAGTGATAACGGCGTGCCAGGCGACTGGCCCCGTTCATCCCCTGCTGAACGACGGCCCAGTCGCCGTCGGCGGTGACGATGAAGGAATGCAGGTAGATTTGAAAACCGTCGGCGACCGCGTTGTTGTCGACACGCGCGGTCAGCCGGCTGGTGCGGACGAGCGCGTTGACGTCGAGGCCGATGCGTTCGCCGATCTGACGCAGTTCGTCGGGCGTGTTGCGCGAGTGCCGCCCGCGTCCGCCACAGACATGGATGCCGAGCTCGTGCGCTTTCGGATTCAGTCCACGCTTCAGCGCTCCCATGACCGAGGTCGTGATGCCGGAGGAGTGCCAGTCCATCCCGATGACGGTGCCGAGGGCCTGGAACCAGAACGGGTCGCTCAACCGCGAGAGCAGCGCGCGTCGACCGTAGTGAATCAGCACTGTCTCCACGATCGCCGTGCCGAGCGTCGTCATGCGCGCCGCCAGCCACTGCGGCACACGGCCGCCGTGCAGCGGAAGATCAGCGACGCCGGACCGTCTCACACCGTGATACTGCCGCCGGCGGGTCGAAAGCGCAAGATCGGTCTAACGTGAGCGGACGCGCGCGCCCGGGCTTGCGTATGTTTCTAGCATTGTGCTAGAAAATTAGGCATGTCTGGACCGGTCGCCCTGAGCCGCCGCGAGCGGGAAATCATGGACATCGTCCACCGGCTCGGCCGCGCGCCGGTGAGCGACGTGATGGCGCAGCTCTCCGGCGAGCCGGCCTATTCAACCGTGCGCGCGCAGCTGCGTGTGCTCGAGGAGAAGGGCCATCTCCGGCACGAGGAGGAGCAGCTCCGCTACGTATATCTGCCTGTAGCCTCCCCGCAGTCGATCCGCCGTTCGGCGGTGAAGCATTTGATCGAGACGTTCTTCGAGGGTTCGCCTGAAAAGGTCGTCGAGGCGCTGGTCGGGCGGGACGGGCGCGGACTATCGGACGAGACGCTCGATCGGATCGCGCAGCTCGTCGATCGGGCCCGCGAGGGGAAGCGGAAGTGATCCGGGCGACGTTCGTCTTGATCGTCGCGCATCTCGTTCTGCCCCGGTTGCAGCGGCGCTCTGCCTCCGAACGCCATTGGCTCTGGACGCTGAGTCTCGGGATGGCGGCCGTGCTGCCGCTGCTTGGCACCGTACTCCCATCGTGGCAACCGGAATGGGCGAGCGGACTGGCCGACGCGTGGCCCGGCTCGCTCTCGCAGCTGCAGTCGTGGGCGGGCGTTTCGAGCGCGGATGTCACGGTGCGAGTGACAGCCGTCGAATCCAGCTCGTGGACGTCGGGTGTTTGGGCGATTCGTCTGTGGGCGCTCGGTGCGTTTGTGATGCTGCTCCTCCTCGCCCGTGACGTCGCACGACTTCTGCGTGTTGCCGGAGACGCCACGGCGGAGAACGGCCATATTGCAGCAATCGGTCAGGAGTTGTCGCGACACCTTGGCCTGTCTCGGATACCGACCGTCCTGGTGAGCACCCGGACCGTCATGCCCATGACCTGGGGCTTTCGTCGCCCACGGGTGCTGCTGCCGCCTGGTGCGCTCGACTGGCCGCACGAGCGGCTGCGTGCGGTCCTCGCGCACGAGTTCGCGCACGTCAGGCGGGCCGACTGGCTCGTACACCTCGTCACACAGGTCGTCTGTGCCGTCTACTGGTTTCACCCGTTGTTCTGGACCGCCGAACGTGCGCTCGCTCGCGAGAGCGAGCAGGCAGCCGACGACGACGCACTTGGTGCCGGACTGGAGGCGAACGACTACGCGTCGCATCTCGTTGCGGTTGTGCGCGCGGTCCAGTCGGCCGTCCCTTCTCGCGTTGCGGCGGTCACGATGGCACGCACCGTTCACCTCGAACGACGCGTCGCCGCGGTGTTGCGCCCGCAGTTGAATCGTCTCGCGGTGTCATGGCGAGTTGTCGTCGCGACCTCGTCCATCGGACTGGCCATGGTGTTTCCGCTCGCGGCGATGTCCATCGACAGCGATCGCGATCTGTCGTCTGCGCTCGTGACCGCGACGCCGGAGCGTGACCCGATGGCGCCAACCGTGCGGTCGACTGCGGCCGTGCGAGGCGACGAGACACTGCCGGCGATCGTCGACTACACCACACCACCGCTCTACAGCGATCCGGCGCGCCGCCGCCGAATCGAGGGCATCCTCTCGATCGCGGTTCGCATCGACGAGCGCGGGCGGTTGACGCGCGCGCGGGTCGCGCGTGGCCTCGGATTTGGACTCGACCAGAACGCCTTGGTGGCCCTTCGTCAGTGGCGGTTCCGGCCCGGAACGGTTCGCGGCGAGCCGGCGGCGATGGATGCCGAGATCGACATCGAGTTCAACCTGAAAGGCGAGCTGATCAACCAGATGATCGCCAACGACATGGTCACGCTCGTCGGCCCCGGCGTGACCCCGCCTGCCGTCATCCGCAGCGCTCCTTCTCCGCTCGAGTCGCCCGGCGCCAACGGTGCGGTCGTGCTCGATGTGGTGCTGCTCGAGGATGGCTCGCCGAAGGTCGTCCGGATCCTTCGCTCGCTGACGCCGGACGCAGACGAGAACGCCGTTCGCTACTTCCGACAATGGCGGTTCAGCCCCGCGATGAAAAGCGGCGTGCCGGTCAAGGTACGCATGAGCGCCGAGGTTCGATTCCATGACTAGAATTCCCAGCTCCGAAATCACCGACAAGCGGATCTACCTCAATCGGCGCGCGTTCATCGCATCGGGTTTGGCGCTCGCCGGCGGCGCGCTCGTGAGCGATGTGCGGCTCGACGCGCAGCAGCCGGCTGCTCACGGTCGAAAGCTCGACGCGATGCGGAGTCCGTTGAGCACGACCGAGCCGCCGAATACGTGGGAGCAGCTGACCACCTACAACAACTTCTACGAATTCGGCACGAGAAAAAACGAGCCCGCCAGAAACGCCCCTGCATTCAAACCGCGGCAGCCATGGACGATCTCGATCGAGGGAGAGTGTGCGAACAGGGGCACGATGACGCTCGAGGACGTCCTCAAGAGTCAGACACTCGAGGATCGCATCTACCGGCATCGTTGCGTCGAGGGCTGGTCGATGGTGATCCCCTGGGTCGGATTCCCGTTGGCCACTCTGATCAAGCGGTGTGAACCGACCTCGAAAGCTGCATTCGTCGAATTCACCACCCTGCTCGATCCGCGGCAGATGCCGGGACAGAAGGGCGACGTTCTCGAGTGGCCCTACGTCGAAGGGCTGCGTCTCGACGAAGCGATGCACCCATTGACGACTCTCGCCGTCGGTCTCTACGGCGAGGTGCTCCCGAATCAGAACGGGGCGCCTTTGCGTCTCGTGGTGCCGTGGAAGTACGGATTCAAAGGAATCAAGTCGATCGTGAAGGTGCGCTTCACGGAGAAGCAGCCGGTGTCGTCGTGGCAGCTCAATTACCCGCAGGCGTACGGCTTCTACGCCAACGTGAACCCGTCAGTCGATCATCCCGGGTGGAGCCAGGCCGTCGAAGCGAGGTTGCCGTCGTTCTTCAAGACGACGCGCACGCAGCTGTTCAACGGCTACGCCGATCAGGTCGCGCGTCTCTATAGCGGGATGGATTTGCGGCGCAATTATTGACGGCGGGTCTCAAGGCTCGCCGCTATATCCGAACGGACTGGGCCGGGCGCGCAGCGCCCGTCGCGCCGTAGCCGCAGGCGAAGGCGGAGAGGCGGATAATCACCGCATGATTCGAGTCATGCAGGTGGGGCTGGGTCCGATCGGGGCGGCGGTCGCGAGACAGATCGTTTCGCGAAAAGGGTTTCAGATCGTCGGCGCGGTGGACGTCGATCCGCAGAAAGTCGGGCGCGACGTGGCCGACGTGATCGAATCGGGGCGGACGCTCCGCGTGAAGGTCGCCTCCGACATCACGAAGACGATCCGGGCGGTGAAGCCCGACATCGCCGTGCTGTGCACGAGCTCCTCGCTCAAAGCTGTCGTGCCGCAGTTTCTCGAGGTCTTGAAGCAGCGCGTGCCGATCGTCACCACGACCGAGGAGGCGGCATACCCGGCGAAGCGGAATCGCGCCGTCGCCAGACGGATCGACGAGGCCGCGCGCAGAGCCAGGGTCGCAGTGCTCGGCACCGGCGTGAACCCCGGCTTCACGATGGACGCGTTGCCGATCGCGCTGTCGGCCGTGTGCGAGCGGGTGGATCGCATCGACGTCCAGCGCGTGCAGGACGCCCGCGTCCGGCGACGTCCATTTCAACAAAAGATCGGCGCCGGTCTGAGGCTCGACGCGTTCGCGAAGAAAGTGGACGAAGGGAGCGTCCGGCATGTGGGGTTCACCGAATCGATCCAGATGATTGCGGATGCGATGGGATGGCGGCTCGATACGATCACCGACCGGGTCGCGGCCAAGGTCTGCGACGAGCCGGTCTCGAGCGAATGGCTGTCGGTCGAGGCGGGGCAGGTCTGCGGGATCATTCAGACCGGGACGGGTTACGTGAACGGGGACGCAAAGATTTCGCTGCGCCTCGAAGCGTATCTCGGCGCGCCGGAATCGTACGAGTCGGTGCTGATCGAAGGGTCGCCGCGCATTTACTCGAAGGTTGCGGGCGGTATCCACGGGGACGTCGCGACCGCCTCGATCACGGTGAATTCCATCCCGGCGGTGCTGGCGGCGCAACCCGGCTTCCGCACGATGCGCGACATGCGACTTCCGTCGTTCTATGGCGTACGCTGAGAACGAAAGAATCAGGATTCAGGAATCAGGATGCAGCCGTGTTCAGGCGTCAGCCTGCAGGGACTGAGGCCTCAGGCCTGACTCCCGCTGATTCCTGATTCCTGATTCCTGATTCCTGATACCTGATAGTACGCTACTCGTATGCTCCCGGGTTTTCATCCACTCGTCTCGCGCTGGTTCCTTGATGAGGTGGGGGAGCCGACGTCCGCGCAGCGGCGCGGATGGGACGCGATTCAGTCGGGCCGTCACACGCTCATCGCCGCGCCCACCGGATCGGGCAAGACACTCGCGGCGTTCCTCAACGCGATCGACACGCTCGTGTGTGAAGGCCTCGAGTCTCCTCTTCCCGACGAAGTGCGCGTCGTCTATGTGTCGCCGCTCAAGGCGCTGAGCGCCGACATCCACAAGAACCTCGCCGAACCGCGGCGGGCGCTGCGACGCCTGGCCGAGGAGTCGGGGATCGACGTGCCTCGCATCACCGCAGCGGTGCGAACCGGCGATACGACGGCGTCCGAACGGGCGGCGATGCTGAAGACGCCGCCGCACATTCTGGTGACGACACCCGAGTCGTTGTACCTGCTCCTGACCGCCGAACGCAGTCGCGAGATGTTGCGCAGCGTACGCACGGTGATCGTCGACGAGATTCATGCGGTCATCGGCACCCGCCGCGGCGCACATCTGGCGCTGACCTTGGAGCGATTGGAAGCCCTCTCTGTAGAGCGCGGGCTTCAGCCCGCGCGATCGATTCAGCGCATCGGCCTGTCGGCGACGCAGAAGCCGATCGAGGAGGTCGCGCGGTTTCTGGTCGGCAACGACGACTCGCGCAGCCAGTGCGTCATCGTCGACGAGGGACACCGCCGTACGACAGATCTCGCCGTGGAGGTTCCACGCTCGCCGCTCTCGGCCGTCATGGCGCACGAGGTGTGGGAGGAGTACTACGATCGACTCGCCGAGCTCATCGGCCAGCACCGCACGACGCTGGTCTTCGTCAACACGCGCCGGCTGGCGGAGCGCCTCGCCCGTCATCTCAGCGACCGGCTCGGCGACGAGGCCGTGACCGCCCATCACGGGAGTCTTTCGAAAGAGCGCCGCCTCGATGCCGAGCACCGTCTCAAGACGGGCGCATTGAAGGCGCTCGTCGCCACCGCGTCGCTCGAGCTCGGCATCGACATCGGTCATGTCGATCTGGTCTGCCAGATCGGGTCGCCGCATCGCATTGCCACGCTGCTTCAGCGCATCGGCCGATCGGGTCACACCATTTCGGGCGTGCCGAAGGGCCGCATGTTCCCGGTGTCGCTCGACGATCTCGTCGAGTCTGCGGCGCTGCTGCGCGCGTCGCGGCGCGGCGATCTCGATGCGATCGTGTCTCAGGAGGCGCCGCTCGACGTCCTTGCGCAGCAGATCACGGCAGAGACCGCGTGCCGGCAGTACGCCGAAGACGAGCTCTTCACCAGCGTCAGGCGTGCATGGCCGTATCGAGATCTGGCGCGATCCGACTTCGACGCGGTCGTCGCCATGGTGTGTGAAGGGTTCGCGACGCCCCGCGGCCGTCGATCCGCGCTCGTGCATCGAGATGAAGTGAATCGGCAGCTTCGCGCCCGTCGAGGATCAAGGCTGCTGTCGCTGACCTCGGGCGGCGCAATTCCAGAGGTGGCCGATTACCGCGTCATCCTCGAGCCGGAGGAGACCTTCATCGGCACGCTCAACGAAGACTTCGCCATCGAGAGCATGGCGGGCGACATCTTTCAGCTCGGCAACACGTCGTGGCAGATCACTCAGGTCGTGTCGGGAACCGTGCGCGTACGCGATGCACATGGCGCGCCGCCAACCATCCCGTTCTGGTTTGGCGAGGCGCCGGCACGCAGCGACGAGCTGTCGCGCGAGGTCTCGGATCTGCGCGCCGATGCGGATGCCCGCCTTGCCCTGCAGCCGCCCGGCGCGACGATGCCGCCCGAAGGCGCGATCGCCTGGTTCGCCGACGACACCGGCGTCGATCGTGAAGCGGCCATCCAGGTGATGTCCTATCTGGCCGAAGGCCGCCGCGTGCTCGGCGTCGTGCCCACGCAGCAGACGCTCGTGCTCGAACGATTCTTCGACGAGTCCGGCGGCATGCAGCTCGTGCTGCACGCGCCGTTCGGCAGCCGCGTCAACAAGGCGTGGGCGCTGGCGCTGCGGAAACGCTTCTGTCGTCAGTTCAACTTCGAGCTGCAGGCCGCGGCCACCGAGGATGCGCTGCTGCTGTCGCTCGGGCCGCAGCATTCGTTCCCGCTCGCGGATGTCTTCCGCTATCTGCATCCGGCGAGCGTGCGCGACATCCTCGTGCAGGCGTTCCTCGATGCGCCGGTCTTTCAGACCAGATGGCGGTGGAATGCCACGATCTCGCTGGCCGTGCCCCGGAACCGCGGCGGCCGGAGGGTCCCGCCGCAGCTGCAACGCATGCAGGCCGACGATCTCATGGCCGCGGTCTTCCCCGATGCCGCAGCCTGTCTCGAGAACATCCCGGGCGATCGCCAGCTGCCCGATCATCCGCTCGTGAATCAGACCGTACGCGACTGTCTCGAGGAGGCGATGGATCTCGCGCAGCTCGAGGCGGTGCTCGGCCGCATTCACCAGGGCGAGCTGACCTGCGTGTCACGAGACACGCCGGAGCCGTCGGCCTTCTGTCACGACATCCTCAATGCGCGGCCCTATTCGTTTGTCGATGACGCTCCCCTCGAAGAGCGGAGGACGCAAGCCGTGCAGACGCGTCGAGGTGCGTCGCCGAACGAGATGGGCGCGCTCGACGGCGCGGCGATCGATCGGGTCCGCGATGAAGTGCGTCCGGATCCCCGCGACGCCGACGAACTCCACGACGCGCTCCTCACGTCTGGATTCCTGCTCGATGACGAGGTCGATGGTGCGTGGGGGGGCGAGTTGGCGGCGAGAGGTCGGGCGACGCAGGCGCGTGTCGGTGCCATCACGATCTGGGTGGCCGCGGAGCGATTGCCGGAGCTGCTGGCCGTTCATCCGGCCGTGTCACTCGAGCCGGCGATCTCCGCTCCCGCCTCGCGGGCGGCGCGAGCGTGGACCCGCGATGACGCACTCGCCGAACTGCTGCGCGGCAGGATGGCCATCGTCGGGCCCACGACCGCAGAAGCGCTGGCCGACTCCCTGGGCATCTCGGACCTCGACGCCGCACTCCTCGCGCTCGAGTCGGAAGGCGCCGTCCTTCGTGGATCGTTCACGCCTGGCTCGCATGCGCTCGAATGGTGCGATCGGCGGCTGCTCGCGCGCATCCATCGTTACACGCTGAATCGACTCCGCGCGGAGATCTCTCCAGTCAGTCCAGCGGAATACATGCGTTTCCTGTTCACCTGGCAGCACGTCGAGCAGCGAAGCCGGCTCTCGGGGATCGATGGACTGCGCGGGGTGATCGCGCAACTCGATGGCCTGGAACTTCCGGCCACGGCATGGGAGCGCTACGTCCTGCCGTCACGACTCGATTACTTCGAGCCTGGTCTGCTCGACATGCTGTGCCTGACTGGCGAGGTGGGCTGGGCGCGCATCTCGTCGGGACCGACGCAAATGGTCGGTGCGACTCCGATTGGTCTGTATCTCCGCTCGAATGCCGATCGATGGGCAGCCCTTCGCGGCGACGGCGCCGACGATCTCGCTCAGGAACGAAACGAACACGCGACGCGGGTGCTCGAGCATCTGCGCACCCGCGGAGCATCGTTTGCGCACGAGCTCGAGGCTGCGTGCGATCTCGATGCCGACGAGTGTTTCGCAGCGCTTGGTGAGCTGGTCGCGGCGGGACTGGTCGCTTCCGACAGCTTCGCCGGCCTCCGCGCCATCGTCCAGCCAGGTTCGCGGCGGCAGGGAACGGATCGCGCCGGCCGATGGTCGATCCTCCCGATGAACGCTGACGCATCGCGGGACGAGGCCGTGACGACGCTGGCATGGACGCTGCTCGCTCGCTACGGGGTGGTGTTCCGTCGCGTTCTCGCGCGTGAGAGCACTGCAGTGCCGTGGCGGGAGATCGTCCGCGTCTATCGCACACTCGAAGCGAGGGGAGAGATCCGTGGAGGGCGATTCGTCTCCGGCATGTCAGGCGAGCAGTTCGCGCTGCCCGATGCCGTCGATCGTCTTCGTGAAGTGCGCCGCTCGAGACCAGACGACGCGCTCATCACGATCGCCGCGGCCGATCCGCTGAACCTCACCGGTATCATCACCACCGGTGATCGGGTCCGTACGGCGGCGGGCAATCGGATCGTGTACCGCAACGGCGTGCCGCTGGCGGCGCTCGAAGGCGACATGCTGCGCACGCTGGGCGAAATCGATCCGTCGATCGCGGCCGATGTGGCGGCGGCCGCCGCCGGGAGACGAGTGCCTGTCGTCAGCGGCTACGTCGGACGTCTGGGCACTTGAACGCCCTCGTTCTCAATCTCGAGCTTCGCAGACACGACATCTCACACTCGAACCGGCTGTGCCGGCGCGGCAGCTGATCACGATGGGATGTGGCGGCCGATGCGTACATACGGTCCGGCTGAAGCCGGACACTACGTACAAAGCTTGACGCTACGTTCGATGATCGGCACACATCCTGTATAGCCTCCGTTGAAGGAGGTGCATATGTTCAGCAAGCGAGGCCTCTGGTTGTGCGTGTGTACGCTCGGTGCGCTCGTCGTGCTCGACCGTTCGTTCATCGCGCAGACTCTTGGAGAACCGGAAAATTTCAACGCCACCGCCATTGTCAACAACAACCTTGGCGCCGGCGCCGGCAGGGTCCTTATACGCATCACCCGGTGGTCGACTCCGGACGAGACCATGCATCTCGTCGCCGCGTTGAAGACCAAGGGAGAAGACAAGCTGCTCGACGAGTTGAAGGGCATGAAGTCGGTCGGAACGATCCGCACGCCGGACACGCTCGCATACGACCTGCGCTTTGCACACGAGCAGCCGGGTGAAGACGGCGGACGAACAATCGTGCTCGCGACCGATCGTCCGATCGGGTTCTGGGAGACGCGGAACCAGCCGCGCACGATTCAGTATCCGTTCACGGTCGTGCAGATGCAGATTGGACGCGATGGTACTGGACAGGGAACGCTTTCCTACGCGACGAGAATCAGAGCCCGCGGCAACACCATCGAGCTGGAGAATTACGCGACGCAGCCGGTGATGCTGACGGAGATCAGATCGGAAAAACGAGACGAGGCCGCACGGTAGCGGCTGACTCCGATCACGGCGTCTCGGGCGTGAATCGTGCGCCGACGGCGCGGGCGAACACTTCGACCATCTTCCGGATGAAGGCGGGGATGTCGGACACTTTGCGTGCGGTGACGAGGCCGCGATCTTCGACGACATCGCAGTCGATCCAGATCGCGCCCGCGTTGCGGAGATCGGTCTTGATCGAGGGAGCGGAGGTCAGTCGTTTGCCGCGCACGACGTCGGCTTCGATCAGCATCCACGCTGCGTGACAGATGGCCGCGATCGGTCTCCGCAAGGCGTTGAACGTCCTGACGAACTGCACGGCGCGTTCGTTGGTCCGCAGCCGATCGGGGTTCATCACGCCGCCGGCGAGCAGCAGCGCATCGTATTCGCGCGCGTGCGCTTGAGTCAGTGGGAGGTCGACCGCGACCTGGTCCCCCCATTGCCGCTCGTGCCAGCCGGTGACGGCGCCCTCGACCGGGGAGATCACATCGACCTGCGCGCCTGCCGCTTCCAGAGCCTTGCGCGGCTCGAGCAGCTCCGACTGCTCGAATCCCTCCTCGACAATGACGGCGACTTTCAAACCGCTCAACTCAGGCATCCTGGCCCTCCTCAACTGTTCGACGACCCCTTCGTGCTTCAGCTGGAAGCCGGGCCTGGCTTCGTCTACGCGTGAGACGTCTGCCGCGATAAATCGCGGGCAAGTTTCACACCAGATGTCGCTTGCCCCCGCAACAGGCCTAGTGGTTCCCCTTAGGTCACACCCTGTTTGCGGGCGTAACGATCGATGGAAATATTTCAGCGCCAGGTCCTGCGCCTGAGGCCAGCTACGATTGCACAGACCTGCGACGGGTCCCCTAAAGGCGGACCCTACGTACGTCCTGCTCCGAACACCTTCTCCAACTCGAACGCCGGCGTCACTTCCAACTGATCGTACCGGCATGCCTCCGGCGATTTGTCGGGCCGCCATCGTACGAACACCGCCGCATGCCGGAAGCGATCGCCCTGCATGTGATCGTATTTCACCTCGCAGACACGCTCGACTCGCACCGGCTCCCAGGACAGATCTTTGCCCGCGCTCCATCGGCTCTGGCCGCCGGGCAATCGTCCCGATGCGTGCGCCGAGGCATCGGCCCATTCGCGCCACGGATGCCCGTCGAGCGCACGCTCGCGCAGCGGCGCAAGTTCGTGCGCCAGCGCCGCGCGGGTCGCCATCGTGAACGACGAGGTCACGCCGACGTGCTGCAGCACGCCGCGATCGTCGTAAAGACCGAGCAGCAGCGATCCCACGAGCGTCCCCGGACCGTTGACGTGCCAGCGAAAGCCGGCGACCACGCAATCCGCCGTGCGCGCGTGTTTCACTTTGATCATCGCGCGCACCCCAGGCTGATACGTGGCCGTCTCCGGCTTCGCGACCACGCCATCGAGCCCGGCGCCTTCGAAGCGCGCCAGCCAGTCGGTGGCGATACGGGGGTCGCGCGTCATCGGCGTCACGAAGATCGGACGCTGTGCGTGTCCAAGCGCGCGTTCGAGCAGCGAGCGGCGCTCCTGCTGTGGCACGTCGCGGCGATCGCGCCCCTCGAATGCGAGCAGATCGAACGCCACGAAAGCCGAGGGCGTGTCCTTCGCGAGTTTGGCGACGCGTGACGCTGCGGGATGGAGCCGCTGTTGCAGCGCATCGAAGTCGAGTCCGTCGGGTGTGGGGATCACGATCTCCCCGTCGATCACTGCACCCGGCGGCACGTTGGCGATGAGGGCGTCGCGCAGTTCAGGGAAGTAGCGATCGAGCGGCTTCAGCTCGCGGCTCTGAATGTAGAGGTCGGTCTCGCTCCGGAACACGATCGCGCGAAAGCCGTCCCACTTGGGCTCATAGAGGAAGCGACCGTCGGGAAGCGTCGTCGCGAGCTTCGCCAGCATCGGCTCGATCGGCGGCTCGATCGCGAACCCCTGTGCCATGCGTACGGTTGTATCAAAGGCGATGTCCGGATTTCCACGAATCAGTGCCCGGGCCTGGAACGGTCCGGTCACCTCGGAGCAGTCGCTGGTGTGCGAGCGACGACCAGCAGATGCGCGCTGATGCCAATCAGCGATGGTTCCGACTCGAACATCCGGGCGACCTTCAGCAGATCGGCGCGACGACGCGGATCTTCCAGCCGCGCGTGCACGTCCTCGAACAGCCAACCGGGACCTTCGATTCCGAACAGCCCATCGACGAGCAGGCCGGCATCGAGCGCTTCGGCGCGGAGATCGTCAGGGCGATGCAAGTACGACGTGGTGAAGAAGTCGAGTCGGCCGGTGGGGTTCCGGTGCTGCCCATCGCGGACGTCACGATCGACGATCGCCCCGAAGGCGGGGTCTTTGAACAGGTCGTGCGCCAGGCCGTCGAGCGGCGCCGCCCACCGCGAGATCGCGGCGACGAAGACGCGGCCGCCGGGCTTGAGCACGCGAGCCGCTTCACCGAGCGCGCGCGCACGGTCCTCGGCGCCGGTGAGGTGATACATCGGTCCAAGGAGGAGCACGATATCGGCGAAGCCGCCGGCAAAGCCGGTCGCTCGCGCGTCACCAACCGCGCAGGAGGCGAGCGGCCTCGCGCTCATCGCACTTCGCCGGCGCGCTTCAGCGACGAGGCGCGGTACGGCGTCGAGCAGATGCACGGTGTAACCGGCCGCCGCCAGCCAGAGCGCATACGCACCTGCCGCGCCGCCGATGTCGACCACGATCGCCGGCGGGGGTGGCGCAAACCGCTCGATGAGTTCGCGCGTGCGAATCGCCTCGAGCAGGAACGCGCCCCGCTCGAGACGATCCTCTTCGGGCATCTGCTGATAGTAGTCGGCGATGGTCGGATCGAATCCCGACGGCGGCGACTCCACGGAGGTGCCTCCTCGCGATCAGGCCACGCTCGCGACATCGATCTTCCGGATGTCGTCGATCTTGTAACGCTGCATGGCGAGCCGCTCGAGTCCGTAGCCCACGCCGACTGCGGTGTGCCGCGCCGGATCGCCGCCGAGATGCGCGACGATGCGATCCGTGAACACGCCCCAGGCGAGCACCTCGGACCATTGGCCATCGTCCTCTTCGACCTCGAGCTCCCACGCCTGGCTGCACATGGCGTACTGCGTCGGGACGATCTTCACGGTGCGGCGAGGCAGCACATGTTCGACCGATTGCAGCACGCGAGCCGTGACCCGCCATGCATCGACGTGCGCACGGTCGTCGAGCCACAGCACCTCGGCCTGATGAAACGCGTCGAGGTGGGTCGCATCGATCTGGCACAGGCGGTAGGCCTTGCCGGACACCCAGATCCGCAGCGGCTCGCCTGCAGAGCGGACCGTGAGCAGCAGCGGCAGCGTGAGGTCGTAGCGCAGGATGCGCCCGGCGTCGACACGATGGAGCTCGGTCGACTCGATGTACATCGCGTCGCTGGCGATCGACGTCTGCGCGCCGGCGAGATCGATCACCTCTGGCAGCGCCACATCCGTGAATTCGGGATAGACCGAGCGCAGCAATTCGCGCACCCGGCCCACAGGGTTCTCCGGCAGATCGGTCAGTTGGGGACGCGCAAGGAGTTCCACCACCTTCGCGGGGAGATCGGGGGCGAGGTCTTCAGGGCGAATCGCTCGTTGTTCGGCCATCTCGATCTCCTTCCGCAGCTTGTCGCGAATACGCTGCAGGCGCTTGCGCATCGCCGATTCGTCTACGCCCGCGTTTGCTGCCAGACGCGCCACACTCCACGAGCCGTGATACCGGCGGTCGCAGACCTGCCGTTCCTCGGCGTTCAACGTGAGGAGCGCCGTCGCGAGCCGCAGACGCTGCTGATCCGACCAGCGTGTCTCCGCTTCATCGAGCACGGGAACGTCGGGCACGTCCTCGAGCCGCAGAAACGTCGATCGCCGCGCCCGTCGCATGTTGAGCGCGATGGTGATGACGATGCGACGCAGCCATGCTGCGAACGACGCGGGATCCTGCAGATCGCTCAACCGGCGGAACGCGCGCAGATACGCAAGCTGCACGGCATCCTGCGCCAGGCCCCGATCGCGCAGCACCCTCACGGCCACGGCATAGGCCATGGTCTGCGTCGCCTGCACGAGCCTGGCGTATGCATCGACGCCGCCAGCCTGAGCCGCGAGCACATCCCGGGTCAGCCTGTCCACGACGGTTTCAGTGGTCGACATTGCAAGACCTGCCTACAAGACCCGCCTACCAGACTTGCCTACACAGGGAAGACAACCGGGAGTGCCAAGTGTGACATGAGGCCCGCGGGGGCGTCGCTAGTCGCGCCAGGACGAGATTCGATCGAGAAACGCATCGTCGCCAATCTCGGCGCAGAGCGCGGTCAGATCCTGACGATCGGCGCCGCGCCAGCGCAGATCCGCGAGGTCTTCCGTCAGCGGAACGTCGGTGCGCAGCACTGCGAGTCGACGATAGAGATAGGCCTCCTGCCGATGTTCGCGCAGGCTCTCCGCCAGCGACGCCGCGCCGCGCACGTCGACCCGCCACGCGCGCGCCTCGTCGGGAATCGCATCGATGTGCCCATAGACCGCGAGCACGGCGGCGGCCGACTTCGCGCCCCATCGCGGCACGCCGGGATAACCGTCGGCGTTGTCGCCAACGAGCGCCAGCCAGTCAGGAATGGACGAGGGAGGTACGCCGAACTTCACCCGGACTCCCTCTTCATCGAGCATCTTGCGCCGCAGGCGATCGAAGGCGACCACCTGCGAACCCCGAACGCATTGCGCCACGTCCTTATCTGGCGTGCAGATGATGACGCGATCGACGCCGGGAGCCGAGCCCCACCGCGCCGCCGCCGTCGCCAGCGCATCGTCTGCTTCGAACTCGACCATCGACCAGACGACGATGCCGAGTGCATGCGTCGCGCGTTCGGCGAGTGTGAACTGCGCGAGGAGATCCTCGGGGACGCCTGCGCTCGTCTTGTAGCCGTGATAGAGATCGTTGCGGAACGATTCGATGACGTGGTCGAAGGCGACTGCGACGTGCGTCACGTGCTCCTCCCGGAGAAGGGCGTGCAGCGATCGCATGAGGCCGCGCGTGGCGCCGACTTCAGCCCCGCCTGGAGCCTTCGCCTCGGGCGCTCCGAAATAGGCGCGAAACACCTCGTACGTCCCGTCGACGACGTGAATGAGCATGGCCTGGATCTTACGGGCAACCCGGCTAGAATCTCATCATGGCTCCGCGGACGTTCACCGCGACGTTCGGTGGCGAGAGGGGGGAGGCGCCCGCCGTCGAAATACCGTTCGACGTCAAGGCGGCCTACGGATCGGCGCGGCCGAAGGTGCGCGTCACGGTGAACGGCGTGACCCTTCGCACCACGGTCGCCGTGTACGGAGGGAAGTCGTACATCGGGTTCCGCAAGGAGATTCGTGACGCTGCGCATCTCCAGATCGGCACACCGATCGACGTCACGATCGAGCTCGATGCCGCTCCGCGCGTCGTCGACGTGCCCGCGGATCTGCAGCGGGCGCTCGCGAAGCACGCGCGTGCACGACGAAAGTTCGAATCGCTCTCGTACTCGCACCGCAACGAGCACGTGAAGTGGGTGGCCGGGGCGAAGAAAGAGGAGACGCGCGCGCGGCGCATCGCGCGCGTCATTGAGATGCTGGCGGACTGAGGATCAGTCCGCCCGGGCGGGCGAATCGTAACGTCCGTGCGTACCGACCGCAGTGTTTCCGGTCGTCACCTCAGACGTGGCCGCAGTGGTCGCACCGGTGGTCATCCACATCGGCCTGGCTCGTCTCCACCGAAAAGCGCCCCACGGTTACTCCGCGGGGCGCCCGCTTTCGGCATCCAAGGTCGTCAGCATATCGGTGTGCACAGGGAGGGACCATCAGGCGGGTACTTGAGATCAGGCTCGGGGTTTAACGTAATCCTTTGGTTCAACCCCTCCCCGCGCACGTGTTCCGTCGATGCTTCGTGTCCCTCGTCCATGCCGACGATTTTCGAAGCCGATTGACCGCGCATCGATGGAGGCAGTGAGCTGCATGCCCATCTGTAACAGTCGCGGGCTGATAGTCGTACTCAGATTCCCGCTTCGGTGATTGTGCACTGAATCTCGCGCAGGATGCGGTCCCGCGTGGCGGCATCGAGGCCGACGAACTTCATTGCCACCTCCTGGCGTCCGAGGCGGTACACCGCCTCGACCCGTGCCGCGATCCAGCCCTCCGAGGGGAGTTCGACGAGCAGTTTCATCGACGTCGAGAGTGGTTCGTCTAGCTCGTTTGCGTCGAGTAAACAACCGGCGGTGCCCAGGTTGCGGACCCTGACCGCCACGGAACGATCTCCCACGAGGCGCGCCTCGAACGGGCCGGGGATGCGGGGCGAGGCGCGACGCGGCTGCTTGGGGATGAACCGTGGGGAGTTGGCCAGCGGGGTCATATATGGGGTCAGTGAAAAGGGACCGGCAGGGACTCGAAAAATAGAGCTCCCGAAACTCCGCTAGATCTCACGCTGGCTTGTACATAGGACTCGTGCCCAACGCGGCTACAGTGTTTACCCGAGTTACGGGGCAGAAAGGTTCTGGTACCGTCTCACGCGCACGTGACCCCAGGACGGGCTGAGCCGCTGCTTTCACCAGGAAGTCCTCGCTCCGGGAGTTCCAGAGTTGCCAGCCGTGCTTCCAGGGTAGTTGTGCGCTTCGGAGCGTCGCGAGAATACAGCGACTGCCCGAACCTCGATTTTGAAGTCACACCATGTCGATTGGGCCGGGTCATCCAACCACGCCGTTCAACGCAATCGGGATCGCCCTGAGCCCCTCCCAACCGGCCGTGTACGCGCTCTGCCGGAAGGATTCCAGCTACGTGTACTTCGGTCAGACCAACGATCTGCGTCGAAGCCTGACAGAGCACCTCGGGTCGGAGAACAGCTGCATCCATCGTGCGGGTGTGGTGTCGTTCGCGTACGAGCTCGACACCGACGAGGCCAACCGTATTGCGCGGCAGCTTCAGTTGATCGCCACGCACGGAAGTACCTGCAATCCGATCAGGCGTTGACGGTCCGCCGGATCGCCGCGCGCAAGGATGCGTCAACCTCAGTTCGTTGAGGGTGCCGGACGTTTCAGCGATTCGATCCGCTGCCGCAGTCGTGGGTTCGGGAACTCCTTCATTACGGCCTCCAGCGCGGCGACCGCTTTGTCCTTCTGTCCCGAGGCCTCGTACGCATCCGCCTGCAGTGTGGCGTGCCGCACCCGCATGAAGCGATTGTCTGCGGGGACCTTGATCGACGCGAGCGCGTCGATCGCGCCTTGCGGGTTCTTCAGATCTACCAGCATCGACTCGCCGGCGAGCATCTGCACTTCGGGATCCGACGGGAACCGTTTCGCCGCCGCCGCGATCAGCTCCGCGGCCTGCGCCCCATGGCCGGCCTTCCGATCGGCCATGGCCTGCTGGTAGTAGCCCATGAGCAGCAGTCGTTCGACGTCCTTGGGATCTCCGGATCGCAGGCCCACTCCGCCCGCGTAGGAATAGACCAGATCGCCGCCGTGTTCGGCAGCCTCGTACACCGCAACGACGGCGGCCAGGCCGACGACCGCCGACAGCGCGTGCACGATCTTCACTTTCGGCCATCGCCGCAGCGCGAGCCCCGCCAGCTCGAGGACACCGACGCCCATCATGATCTGGTTGGTTCGCTCGCCCCACTCCTCGTGCTCCATGACCGGCGGCCGCGCGCCAGGGGCACGTTCCACCGGGCCGTGCGCGGCGGTGCCCGATTGTGCCGAGACGAACGCCGATACCGCGCCGAGCAGCAGCAGCGTGGTCGCGGCCGGCCCCGCAAACGCAGGACGTCCGAACAGCGACACGAGCTTGAACGCCACGCCCATGATGACCAGAACGATCGTGAAGTGGACGACGAGCGGATGCAGTGAAGCAAGAGTCATGTCGACCTCTATTCTATGAGCAGCGCCGATCGGGAGGCCGAGATTGATATCACAGCTTCGGCCGCGGACGCAGAGCGAGCAGAGATCGCAGGGAAAAGCAATCACGCAGAGATCGCTGAGGAGCGGAGAACGCAGAGTGCTCCGGCGAGGGGTGGCCCGCGCTGCGCGCGGGTGGATCGAGAGGAAGTTGCGAACACGAGCGCCTGGCAGTTTCAGTTGGCGTTCGAGTTCACAACTTCCTCTCGATCCATCCGCCGACCGAAGGTCGGCGACCACCTGTCGCCTCCGCGATCCCCGCCCCTCAGCGATCTCTGCGTGAGCGCTTTGCTCCGCGCCCTCGGCCCCCCTCTGCTCTCGGTCCACGCTATCATCCGATTGAGAGCTTCCCTCACAAGCGCGATGGCTCCGTTCTCACCCATTCCGCGTCGTCACCCGATCCGCGTCGTCCTGTCGTCGACGGCGTTGCAGCCGTTCGTGTCGGTTGGCAACGCGGCGGCGTTGGCGATCGCGCAGCTCGGGGTCGCGGCCTTCTTCATCTCGGGGATTACGCGCGCATACCTGGGTGATGCCTGTGGCTGGTTCGTGCTCGCCGCGGCGGTGCTCGCGGCGTTTGCCCGTGCGATCGACCTGGAAAGCTGGGCGCTGCTCGTGCCTGGAGGCTTCGTCGGCCGCGTGCAGGTGGCCTTCGGTTCGAAGGCCGGGGAGCTCGCCGGCGCCGCGGCGCTGATCGAACGGCTGTTGCTCGGTGCGCTTGCGGCGGTCGTGGTCGGCCACTATCTGGCTGGGGTCGCGGTCACCGCGATCGCGGGTCTGCGGTTCACGCGCTTCGTGCAGCCCGAAGACGTGTCGACCGTGCTGGCGATCGGGGCGATCGCCGTGCTGTGGATTCGCGCGCGCCTCGGCCACGAAGTCCGCCGCGACCTCCTCGCGCGCGGCGTGTGGATCGGCATCGGCATCCTGGTGGTGACGATGGTGTGGGGCCTGGTCACGTTGTTTGGCGGGAGCGAGACACCCTTCGCCGCGCTTATTTCGATCCCTTCGCCGCCGTCGTTCACCAGGTGGGCGTCGGTGGATGCGGCAGTCGCGATGGTGCTTGGCTTCGCCCTGACGCTCACGGTGATTGGTGGCGGCGAGGCGGTCGCGCGCGCGGCGCAGGAGTTTCCGCCGCCCCGCATCCCTGCGTTGCGCCGTACGGCCTACCTGACTCTGTTCTTCGCACTGGTGGTGACGACCCTCGGCACGTTTCTGGAGACGCTGCTCGTGCCTGCTTCCGAGCAGGCGCTCTGGATCAATGCGCCGCTCGCCGGACTCGCGCAGCATCTCTCGGGACCCGCCTGGAGTCGAGGGCTGCTCTCACTCGCTCTCGCCGGCGCCGCGGTGTGCGTTGCGCTGCCCGCAGCCTATGCGGCGCTTGGTGACGCGGAGCAGATGCTGCATCGCGCTTCCGAGGACGGCACGATGCCGCGGGGGCTCGCCTCGCTGCATTCGAAGTTCGGCACGCCTGCACGAGCAGTCGACATGACCGTGCTGGCGATCGTCGTCGTGATCCTTGCCGGTGGCGGCCGCGTCACCTGGCTGGCGCGCGCGTGGGCGATCGCCATCGCGTTGATGCTGGTGCTGACGATTGCGGCGCTCGTCCGGCTGCGACGCCGCCGTCGCGAGCCGCGCCCGTTCAAGGTGCCGCTCAACATGTCGATCGCGGGACGGGAGGTCGCCTTCGGACTTCTCGTTCCGGGTGTGATCGTCGCCGTCAGCGGGATCCTGATGATTCTGCTCGGCGATATCGCGTCGATCGCGTCGACGGCGTCGATCGTCACGATTGCGCTGTGGCGCGCCGCGGCCAAGGGTCGCGCGCCGACGGCCGAGGCCCACGGAGAACCCGAAGCATTCGACCTGCTGCTCGCCGCCGATCTGTCGCTCGATCAGGTCGAAGTGCGTCCGGGCAACGTGCTCGTCCCGGTACGCAACCCGCATGCGCTGTCGCATGTCCTGGCGGCGCTCCAGTCGTCCGGTGATCGCGACATCGTCGTCATGACCGCGCGCGTGATCGATGTCGACGTGGGCGAGGAGCAGGCGGGGCAGCGCACGCCGACCCGGTACGAGCAGCGGCTTCTTTCCGATGTGGTCGCGCTCGCCGAGCGCGTCGGCCGTCCCGTTCGTCTGCTCATCGTCCCCACGCGCAACGTCGTCGACGCAATCGTCGGCACCGTCATCCGTCTTCGATCCTCGGACATCTACGTCGGAGAGTCGACGACGCTGTCGGCGCAGGATCAGGCACAGCTGCTCGGCGACGCCTGGGAGCGCGCCGACAAGCCCGAAGCGCTCGACGTCCGCCTCGTCGTCTACCACGCCAGCGGGCGTGGCGACACTTATCACCTCGGCGCGCATCCTCCTTCTCTGGCATCCGGGGATCTCGATCTGATTCATCGCATGTGGCTCGACGCGGTGAAGACGATCGGACCGCACGTGCACCATCACGACGTCGTTCGAGCAGCCCTCAGAAAAATGGAACACGAACTTACCGGCCCGCACCGGGACGAGGCGATCGCGGCCATCCGCGATGTCGCACGGCCCGCCGAGGAGCTCACCGCGCTCTTGCGCGCGCGCGACTACGCACGGCTGCGCGACCTGCTGCGCAACCGGCACGCGAGCGATGTCGCGTCACTGTTGACGGCCTTGAGCCTCGAGGATCAGGTCGTCGTGTTTCGCGTGCTGCCGCGGAAGGACGCCGCCGCGGTGTTCGAGTATCTGTTGCAGGAGGACAAGGAATCGCTGCTCAAGGCCATGGCGCAAGAGGACGTTGCCACGCTCCTCAACAACATGGCGCCCGACGATCGCACCCTGTTCCTGGAGGAATTGCCCGCCGAAGTCACCCGTCAACTGCTCGCGCTGCTGACGCCCAAGGAACGGTCCGTTGCTCTGACGCTGCTCGGATATCCCGAGGATTCGGTCGGCCGTCTGATGACGCCGGATTTCGTGGCGGTGCGCGAAGAGTGGACCGTGCGCGAGGTGCTCGACTACGTCCGCACGCACGGGCAGGACAGCGAGACGCTGAACGTCATCTACGTCGTCGATCACCAGGGCCTGCTCATCGACGACATTCGCATCCGCGAGTTCCTGCTGGCGCCGCTCGAGGGGCGGGCGTCGGATCTGATGGACCGTCGTTTCGTTGCGCTGAAGGCGACCGACGAACAGGCTGCTGCCGTTGCGGTGTTCCGCCAGTACGACCGCACCGCGCTGCCGGTTACCGACACCGCCGGCGTGCTGATCGGCATCGTCACGATCGACGACATGCTCGACGTCGCCGAAGCGGCGGCCACGCGCGAGATTCAGAAGATCGGCGGATCGGAAGCGCTCGACGAGCCGTACATGCAGATCAACTTCTGGAGCATGATTCAGAAGCGCGCCGGCTGGCTGACGGCGCTGTTCCTCGGCGAAATGCTCACCGCCACGGCGATGGGTGCGTTCGAAGCCGAGATCTCCAAGGCCGTGGTGCTGGCGTTGTTCGTGCCGCTCATCATCTCGAGCGGCGGCAACTCGGGATCGCAGGCGTCGACGCTGGTCATTCGCGCGCTGGCGCTCGGAGAAGTCAGCCTGCGCGACTGGTGGAAGGTGATGCGCCGCGAGATCTTCGCCGGCCTCGCGCTCGGCACCATCCTCGCCACCATCGGGTTCATGCGCATCACGCTGTGGTCTGCGTTCTCGGATGTCTACGGCGAGCATTGGCTGCTCGTCGCATTCACCGTCGCCCTGTCGCTGATCGGCGTGGTGCTGTGGGGCACGCTCAGCGGATCGCTGCTGCCGCTGGTGTTGAAGCGGCTCGGTTTCGATCCAGCGGTGTCATCGGCGCCGTTCGTGGCGACGCTCGTCGACGTCACCGGGCTCGTGATCTACTTCTCGGTCGGGCTCGTGGTGTTGCGAGGCACGCTCCTGTAGGAATCAGGAATCAGGAATCAGGATGCGGGCCTGGGCTCGCTAGAGCACCGTTTCAAGACCGGCTGCGGCGCGCCAGTCGGGCCAGGGTGCTGGATTTCCCATCGATCGCGTGTACGCGACCAACTGTCCCATGTGCTCGTTCATGTGTACCAGCATCCGCAGGTAGACTCGCCGTGCCGTCGACACCTCACCGAAGATGGGGCCCGGCTTCTCGAGCTCCTCGTCGCTCGTGTTCGTGAACGATTCTTTGACGGCACCCAACGACCGCGCGAGCAGCTGCACGATTTCCGGTTTCGATGTGATGGCCTTCTCGAAGCCGTCGTTCTTGCGGATGACCGCGAGCATCCGTTGATAGCCGTCGCCCTCGATCTGCCCGTAGAGGTCGGCGGGCAGCGGCGTGCCGACGACGTCCAGGAGAAAGAAATTGCCGACGGCGATGTGGACGAGGACCTCGCTCACCGACCGCGACTTTGGCGCCGGGCGCCAGGAATACTGGTCCGCAGGAAATGCTTCAGCAAGCGCCGTGATCTGCTTTTCTGGGAATTCGAGCTCCCAGAGAAACTCACCCTTGAAACCGGGAAGTCTTGGCGTAGTCATTCGATTCGTGCTCCTGGTGCGGGTCTTCCAATTCGGATGTGCGCCTCGAGCGGAATCTACCACGCGTGCGACCAGCAAACATGGACGCCCGTTAGTGTGATACTCGTCTTGAAGCGGCGCATGCTCGACGTTCCGGACAACGGCTCGAGGTCGGCTCGGTGGCGCAGGACGACCGCGCTGATCGCGCTCGGCGCGACGATGATGGCAGTCTCGGTGGCTTGCGGAACGGGGACCCCGTTCAACCGGTTTTCCGAGGTGAGCCGACTGTCGGCCGAACTGTTGATTCAGTTTACGAAGGCCGTTGACGCCGGGAATCGGGCGGTGATGGCCGACACCGATGAAGCCTCGGTCGCCTTTGCCAAAGAGGCTGAAGACGCGAAGACTGCGCTGCAGGCGAATATCGAGAAGCTGAAGCCGTTACTGCAGCAGCTCAATTACGTCGAAGAACAGCGCTTCCTGGAGGAGTTTGCCAGCCGGTTCGCCGAATATCGGGAGCTCGATCGCCAGATCCTCACGCTCGCGGTCGAGAACAGCAACCTCAAGGCTCAGCGCCTGTCATTCAGTACCGCCCAGGAGGCGGCCGATGCGTTCGCCACGTCGCTGGAGGCGCTCGCTCCTTCTGCGCCGAACGAAATATGGCACGTGCGGGCCCTGACCGCCGGTGCCGTAGCTGCGCTGCGCGATATTCAGGTGGCGCAAGCGCCGCATATCGCCGAAGCCGACGATGCGGTGATGACCCGCATCGAGACGCGGATGAAAGCCTCGGAAGCAGCGGTGCGGAGTGCGCTGAAGTCGCTGCGACCGCTCGTGACGACGGCGTCGCAGCAACATGTGATCACAGCGTCGGCAGCCTTCGATCGGTTCATGTCGGTGAACGCCCAGATCATCGAGTTGTCCCGGCGCAACACCAACGTTCGCTCGCTGATGCTGTCGCTGAATCAAAAGGGCAAGCTCACGACCGCCTGCGAGACGGCGCTGCGCGCGCTGCAGGAGGCGCTGATGAAGCGAGGGCCGACGGCGAGTCGCTAAAGAGCATTGTTGATTAATCACCAATCGACAACGATTCACAGATGGCGAATCGTTAATCACCAATGTTCTTATTGGGATTCGAGCGGCACGACCTGAATCGCGGCATCACGCACTTCCTCGAGAAACCGGTTCAGCGTCGAGCCCTTGAACAGGATCTCCCACCGGGTGCGCGCGGTCTGGCCGAAGATCACGTGCGTGATGCCTTCGCGTTTGGCGAACGCGATCAGGCCGTCCGCCGGCCGATCCGCTTTCACGCGAACGACCGTGGCGCCGAGGCTCTCGGAGAGCGCGATGTTGCGCTGCAGCGCGTCGCGATCGGGGGCCACGATGCGGCCCGGCGCTTCGCGCGGCGTCTCCACGTAGACCGCGTACCACCGCGCGCCGAGCCGGCCGGCAATGCGCGCGCCGGTGCGAATGACGCGCGGCGCATCCACGTTCGAGCTCATACACACCATCACGCGTTCGGGAATGAGCGCCGGCTCGAGACCTTCACGCTGACGATGTGAGGCGGCCTTCTCGCCGATTTCGTCGGCGACGGCGCGGAGTGCGAGCTCGCGCAGCGTGGAGAGATTGGTTTCCTTGAAGAAGTTCGTGAGCGCCTGTTCCACTTTCTCCGGCTTGTAGACCTTGCCTTGACGCAGGCGGCTCTGCAGCTCCTGGACGGTCACGTCGACGTTGACCAC
>DASWZV010000067.1:0-2507 GCA_036407095.1 Vicinamibacterales bacterium
GGCGGCATCGATGCGTTGCGTGAGAAAGCGGATGCGCCGGTCAATCTGGCGGAGCCGCCGCTTGTTGTACTGATAGTCGGCGTTCTCGCTGCGATCCCCATTGCTCGCCGCCCAGGCCACCACCTGTGTCACCGCCGGCCGTTCCCTGGCGAGCAGGAACCGCAGCTCGTCCCTCAGCCGCTGGAGGCCGCTCGGCGTGATGTAGTTCTTGACGCCGCTGTTCGATTCCTTCGTGAACGCCATGCTGAGAGCGATGGTAAACCACCAGCGCTGTCCTGCGGAGGACTGCAGCGTGATCGGACGGACATGCCACTACGGGGTCAGCCGATACCTGTCGCGCGGATAGAGCGTCGCCTCGCGGACGTTCTGTAACCCGAGAACCTGAGCGGTCAGCCGTTCGAGGCCGATCGCGAGGCCGCCATGCGGCGGCATGCCCAGCTCGAACATCTTGAGATGACTCTCGAACGGCGTCACGGAGATACCCCGCGTCCTGAGCGCACGTTCGAGATCGTCCCGGCGGTGCAGGCGCTGCCCACCCGTCGTGATCTCCAGGCCGTTGAAGAGCAGGTCGAATCCGGCGGCGGTGGTGTCGGTGAGAGGGTGCGTGTAGAACGGCCGCGCGGCGAGCGGAAAACCCAGCACGAACACGGCGGCGACGCCATGCGCCTGTTCAGCGAGCCGACAGAGCTGCCGCTCGGCATCCGGGTCGAAGTCGTCGACGAGGTCGGAACGTCCCAGGCGCTCGAGGCATTCGCCGAAGGTCCAGGCCGGCACGTCGAGCATCGATGGCAGAGGCGCGGACCGGTCCGAGCCGAGCAGAGCGGCGTGCTCGACGTTGAGTCTCTCGAAGATGTAGGTCAGGAGCTCTCGCTCCATCTGAATGACATCCTCTGGACCGTCGATGAAGCCCATCTCGAAATCGAGCGAGTAGTATTCGGTCAGGTGCCGGCTTGTCGCATGAGGCTCCGCGCGGTAGACATGACCTGTTTCGAACACGCGCTCGAAGCCCACGACACCGTGTTCCTTGTAGAACTGCGGGCTTTGCGCCAGGTAGGCCACGCGATCGAAGTATTTGATCTCGAAGAGATTCGTTCCCCCCTCGGTGCCGCTGGCGACGATCTTGGACGAGACGATTTCCGTGAACCGACGTGAGGTCAGGTAGTCCCGAAAGTGCTTCAGAATCGCGGCCTGGACGCGGAAGATGTCGCCCACTCGATCGTTGCGCAACGCGAGCGGGCGGTACTCGGTCAGGATGTCGAGGCCTACGTCGGAGACATCGGACGAAGAGGTGAAGGGCAGGAGAGCGGCAGCCTGATTCAGCACCGCGACGCTCTGGACGTCGACCTCGATGCCGCCCCGGGCGCGCTCGTCCCGTCGAACGACGCCCCACACCTCAATGGCATCGTCGACCTTCAGGCGGGCATTCTGCAGCGTGGAGGTTGGCCCGACACATTGCACGGAGCCGCTACAGTCGCGAACGATGATGAACGTCGTTCTGGCGAGCACCCGGAGGCGATGAATCCAGCCCCGGATCATGACCTGCGAGCCGGCGAGCGGCGGCAGATCGGCAGCGAGGGTTCGTCGGATGGCGGACACAGCAGCGTACCTTTCGTAGACTGCTGGAACCGCCATCTGCAGAGCTGTGGCGGCGGTACCATCCAGCTTCCGCCTCGAGAACCGAGACGGCGCTCATGTCGTGCGGTGTCGTCGCACGGGACGTTCTTCCCTAGTAAGGCCTGCCGCTTCTGGCACGACTTCCGGTTCGGGAAGACCTCTCGGAGGGGTCTGTCCTCGTCAGCGAGTTGTGAGAGCGATTGTACACGACACCATGGGTCCACTGCAGCACCTTCGGCAACGCGAGAGCGGCCAGCGGCGCCGCCGGCCGGCGATTTCCGGTCACGAGCACCGAGGGCTGGGGAGGGTCAATCCGTAACCTGGAACCGTTGAATGTATCCGAGCAGGTTGCCGATGCGCAGCGCTGTGACCTCCTTGTCTTCCAGGGACTTGAAGATCGGACCCCAAATCGGCATGTCTGCCGCGCCGTGAGACGGAAGGGGACGCTGCCCTTCTATCGTCGCCCGAATCTGATCTTCGGGAAACTTGTTGTCGTTCCGCTTCTGCAGCATCGTCAGGTCGGGCGGCGGAGTCTTCAGCGCAGGCGCGGCCGGGCCGTTTCCCTTGCCGCCTATGCCGTGACATACGGCGCAGTACTCACGGTAGGTATCGGCGCCTGCAAGTGAGGAAACCGAGCCCGCCGGTTTCTTGACGATCTTCGGCGGCTGGGTGTAGGCATCCACTCTCGCGAAGACGCCAGCTGCGAACACACAAGCCGCGAGCGTGATCGGCAACGGACCTACCCTTTGCACACGACCTCCTTCCTCGGTGGACAGCGCCAGCTGCGCGGTCCACATTTCAGCGCGTGCTCGAACGCCGTTGCTTCGTTCACGCGACGTGAACGACGACTTTGCCTCTGGCGTGACCGCGTTCGACATACCGGATGGCGTCGG
>DASWZV010000068.1:0-7580 GCA_036407095.1 Vicinamibacterales bacterium
TCGCCGGCGGCTATCCAGTCGATCAAGGTGAACCAGGACCCGTACTCAGCGGAGTTTCCGCGACCCGGGCGAGGCCGTATCGAGGTCGTCACGAAGGCCGGGACCGACGCGTACCACGGATCGTTCGACTTTACCTTTCGCGACGCCGCCTTGAACGCGCGCGATCCGTTCGCACCGACGACTCCGCCGGAGCAGCGCCGTATCTATGAGGGCGTGCTGGGTGGGCCTGTGCTGGACCGCACCCGTAACTCGTTCCTGTTCACAGTGGAGCGTCGTGAAGAGGACTTGCAGGCGATCGTGTATGCCGCTTCCCCGACGGGCCTCATCAACGAGATTGTTCCGCGGCCCGACCGGAGCACAGAGATATCGGCCTCGCTGAATCATCAACAGGGCCGCAGCAACACACTCTTCGTACGCGTGACGTCCGAGGTGAACAACAACCGCAACAGCGGTGTGGGCGGAACAACGCTCGCGGAGGCGGGCACAAACGATCATGGAGATGAAGAACAGGTCATCGTCGGAGCGCGCACGATTCTGACGCCACGCGTCCTGAGCGAGTTTCGTTGGCTTGGCGGCCGGGAGATCAGCTCGACAGCCAGCGTGAATCCTGGAAGACATCTCGTCGTACTCGATGCGTTCGCAGACGGCGGGGCGCAGGCCGATCAAAGCACCTCGGAGTATCATTTCAACCTCACGGAGAATCTGACCTACGTCCACGGCCGCCATCTCCTGAAGGGCGCGCGATACACGAGGTGCTGCGCTCGCGGGAAAACCGGTTGCAGCGGTTCATCCTCGTCGATTTGTCGTATCCGGATCCGTTTGCGGACGGCAGTGCCACCGTGACACCGCGCAGCATCGTGGTCCTCGAGCCCGGCATCAGGACGCCGTCTACGGTGCAGTTCGGCGCGGGGATCGAGCGGCAGCTGCGCAAGGGCAGCAGCCTTGCCGTCAACTACCTCGGTTCGCGAGGCGTCCAGCTCTTTCGATCCCGCGACATCAACGCACCGCCTCCGCCGCTATACCTCGACCGTCCCGACCCGGCGTTCGGCCAGGTCCGTCAGATCGAATCGTCGGGCCGACAGGTCGTCCACTCGCTTCAGGTCTTGGCCAGCGGCCGGCTCTTGCCCCGACTGCAAGGCAATATCCAATACACGTTCTCCTCCGCGCACAACGATACGAGCGGCATCGACGCCCTGCCGGCGAACAACTACGATCTCGCCAGCGAATACGGCCGTGCGGATTTCGACCAACGACACCACGTCCAGGCCCTGCTCCAGTTCCAAGGCGGCGACTGGATGCACCTCGGGCTGGCGATCTCGCTCCGGTCAGGCCGCCCGTATTCCCTCGTCACCGGTACCGATCCCTTCAACACGGGCCAAACGAATGCACGGCCTGACGGCGTGCCACGAAATGCGCTGCAGGGCCCCGGGTATGCCTCGGTCGACCTGAAGTGGACGCGCGAGTTCGCCCTCACGTCCAAGCAAGGAGACGCCGCACCGGCATGGTCGGTCGGCGTGTCGGCGTTCAATCTCTTCAACCGCGTGAACTACGTGACCTACGTCGGAACACTGACCTCACCGTTCGTCGGACAGCCCATCGCCGCGTTCCCGCCACGTCGAATCCAGCTCTCTGCGGAGTTCCATTTCTAAGTGGTCGTGCAGGCCGTCCAAGTGGCACAGCCGTTGCCCGGTTCGTCGATGATATCTACAATGTAGACACTCAACCATGCTCGGGGGTCAGTTCCCATGACGAACCTCGGCGCGCAACTTGGCACTGACCGGCGACATGCCGCCGCCGCCGTCGTCATCGGGTTGTCGAAGAGGACGTGGCGCATGATGGTGTCGACGCCGACGTTGAGCCCTGCGCCGACGGCGATCGAGACGACGGCCGCCCGAACGCTTCATCCGCATTCAACCGGGCTGCCACGACGCCGTTGTCCGGATCCGTCTCCTACGCTTACGCGACGGCGCGGCAGACCGACGTCGGGCGAGTCGGGCGCTCCGATTCCAGGTTACTTCGAGGCACACAGTAACCCTTTTCGGGGAAGTTCTGAATGCGGCGAATCGACCGAATGAAGGGGTCGCCGACGGCGTCGTCCTGCCCGGCACGGGTCAGGCAGTCGGCTTTTTGCGGCCCCTCCTCCCTCGGACGCTCTCCATCGGGATCGAAGTCAACGTGCGACGATGAGTTCGCTGCACTCCTGGGGTCTCCCGAAGGCCCTTCGCGATGAAAGGGGGAGGCACTCGACTCATCGACTCTTCGTTGCCGCCGCTTGAGCCTACCGGCTTTCTCGCGGCCGGCTGCTCTTGTGGTTCCTGGCGACGACCGCCTGCACGACCGTGACGAAACGAGAAATCAGCTCACGTTTCAGCGAACCCCTACTCCAAGCGATGCCAATACGCCACAACGGCTCGTTCCAACCCAGTTCATGAAATCGCACGCCCGGTACTTTCAGTCGGATTGCTGACCTCGGGACCAAAGAGACCCCCATGCCAGCCCTCACAAAGTGGAGGATGGTCAGGATCTCGTTTGCTTCCTGAACGACGCGTGGCGTGAAACCCGCACGGAGACACAGGCTCAACACCCGATCGTGAAAGGTTCTCGAGACCGATCGCGACACGAAGATAAAGTTGCTGTCGCGGAATGGTTTGATGCCCGCTTTGAGCCGATGCGGCACATCCAACGGGGTCGCCAACATCAAATGCTCGGAAAACAGTGGGAGGCTCATCACGTTCGGGTTGGTGACGGGCATCCGCAGAATTCCCGCATCCAGCTCACCTTCGAGGAGAGCTGAGACCTGTGTACGCGAGGACAGTTCCCGCATGTGAAGCTCAATATCGGGGTAGAGCTTGCGGAAACCCAGAATGGTTCCGGGAATGAGTTCCGGCAACGAGGCAATCCCGAAGCCGATCCGCAAGGTGCCTGCTCGACCTTCCATGACCGCCTGCGTTTCGCGCACAGCATCTTCGGCGTCACGCAACAGTTTTGCGGCCTTCGGAAGGAACGTCTTCCCCGCGTCCGTCAGCGCCACTGTCCGGCGCGACCGCACGAACAGTCCGCCCCCGACTTTCTCCTCTAATCGTTGAATCCTCTTGCTGAGCGCCGGCTGAGAGAGAAACAACTGCTCGGATGCCTTGCGAAAGTGAAGTTCGTCGGCAAGGGCCACAAATGCCTGAAGTTCTGCAAGGTCCAGATCCATAACCGATCATTATCACAGAATTGACTTTAATTCATTGGACGACATTCACGATCGTGATGAGAATCGGAATCGTGGACAGACACGCCGCCGCTCAACACTGTTGGATCGGCTCCCGTCGCGTTGCCGTGGCCCTCACCCACCGCAATTTCCGCCAGCTCTGGATCGGAGCCCTCACCTCCAGCATAGGCACGTGGATGCAAAAGGTGGCGCAAGCGTGGTTGATCGTCACAATGACGGGATCCCAATCGGCAGTGTTTCTGGCGTGGGACAACTTCCTTGGGGAGGTGCCACTTCTTCTGTTGGCCACGCTTGGCGGTGTCCTGGCGGACAGACGGGATCGGCGTCACATGATCCTGATGTCGCAGATCATCCAGATGCTGGCGGCGCTCGTGCTGGCAGGACTGATTTACACGAGGCGTCTCCACATCGCGCACGTGCTTGGGCTCTCGCTCATCACCGGCTGCGTGCGAGCGTTTGGCGGACCCGCGTATCAGTCACTGGTCCCCACGCTTGTCGGTAAGGAACATCTTGCCAACGCGATTGCGCTCAATGCCATTCAGTTCAGCCTCGCGCAACTGGTCGGCCCCTTCATCGCCGGGGCAACCCTCGCCGCCTTCGGCATGGTCGTGTGCTTTGGTTTGAACGCGATGTCGTTCTTATTTGTGATTTCAGCCATTCTGGCGCTGCGGAATGTGGACGTGCCGCCGACGGCTACCGACAGTGTGGTCGCACAGTTCAAGGGCGGCCTTCAATACGTTCAGCGGTCACCGAACATGGCGTCGGTGCTGGCAGTGGGCTTCGCTTGCGCGTTCTTCGGAACGCCTCTGTTCACGTTTCTTCCCCTCATCACCAGAGACGTGTTTCATCGTGATGTCGGTTTCTATACGGAACTGATGACGTGTTCGGGCGCCGGCGCTTTGATCGGCGCGCTGTTCGTGGCATGGCTGGGCAAGAACAAGCACATGGGACGCCTGCTGTTCATCTCGCTCACGCTGTTCGGCGCAATCATGGTTGGCTTCGGCTTGGTCGGTGGAATCTACCTGCCAGGATTGATCCTGTTCATCGGCGGTTCGCTCTTCGTGATGTGCTCATCGATCGCCACTTTCCTCGCGCAGCTTCTTACCCCGCAGGAGTTTCACGGACGAGTGGTCTCTCTGTACTTGGTCGCGTTCCTGGGCGGCTCACCTCTGGCCGCTCTGACGAGCGGATGGATCATCACACGCGTCGGGTCCGCGCCGGTGATGTTGGCAATCAACGGTCTGGTTCTCATGGTACTGGGGCTGTATGGCCTGACAAGCCACCTCATCGCGCGTATCGAGGCGCCGTTATGGGCGGCAGAACCATCGGTGTGATCAGGCGCAATTTATCACAACGGAACGGGACATCAGAACGCGGCGGCGGCGGAATCGCGAGCGGGATCTTCGATTCGGTGCGCCATTCAGACAATGCGAAACGAGGGAGATGATGAGAAAGATCATTGCAATCACCCAGGTCACGGTCGACGGCGTCATGCAGGGGCCCGGTGGCCCCGAGGAGGATCCGACGAACGGGTTCACCCAAGGAGGCTGGGCCATGCCCTTCGTGGACGACGGCGTGGACCAGGCCGTGAACGAGGTCATCGCCAGTGAGTTCGACATGCTGTTGGGCCGCCGGACCTACGAGATCTTCGCCGCCTACTGGCCGAACCAGGGCAACAACCCAATCGCGAAGGCGTTCAACAAGGCGACGAAATACGTGGTCACGCGCAGCCTCGACCGACTCGACTGGAAGAACTCGCAGCGCATCGGCGGTGACGTCGTGGACGAGGTCCGCGGACTGAAGGCACCGAATGGGCCGGCGTTCCATATTTGGGGCAGCAGCGAATTGCTGCAGGCCCTGATCGCCGCCGACCTGGTCGACGAATATCGCATGTGGGTCTCCCCGGTGGTGCTCGGCCAGGGCAAGCGCCTGTTCGAGAACGGCATCCCGCCACGTGGTCTCTCTCTGGTGGCAACACGGAGCACGCCACGGGGTGTCCTCCTCAACACCTACCGGCCTGCCGGTTTTGATCCTCGGATGTGGAAAGCTCCTATCGGCCGCCCTCGCGCAGAGCTTCCCTTCGCTTGACTGCCGCCCGCGACAAGCCGATTATGGAACTGATTGGTTCCGCAACCGGATGGTTCCGCAGTGACACGCGATCAGCTCAGCACCACGTTCGCCGCGCTCGCCGATCCCACGAGGCGCGCCATCCTCGATCGACTGTTGAAAGGTGAGGCGTCCGTGGCACAACTCGCTGAACCGTTCCCGATGACGACGCGCGCGGTGTCGAAGCACATTGGGGTGCTCGAGGCGGCTGGGCTCGTGACGCGGAGCCGTGAGGCCCAACGGCGGCCGAGTCGAATCCGGGCAGCGCCGCTTGCGGAAGTCGACACGTGGCTCAAGAACTATCGACGTCTCTGGCTCCGCCGCTTCCGACGGTTGGACGAGCGGCTCGCCACATTGCAGCGGAAAGGACGCACAGGTGGGCACCAACGATGACCGCGGGCATGAGATGACCTACGACCTCACCCTCGTCCATCTTTTTGACGCTCCGCGAGAACTTGTCTTTCGGCAGTGGATCGATCCCGCCGAGCTCAGCACGTGGTTCGCTTCTGATATCTGCACGGTCACCTTCTGTGAGCTGGAGGTCCGTCCAGGAGGCCGATGGCGAGTCGAATATCGTTGCGAAGGTGGCAGCGCGTACGCCGAGTACGGAGAGTTTGACGAGGTCGTCGCGCCAGAGGGGTTGGCTTTTACTCTCACCCAGGAAGATCACCATGGCAACGTCGGACCGGTGACGCACGTCACGGTGAGATTCGCCGACGTGGACGGCAGGACCGAGATGACGTTCACGCAGACAGGCTTCAACACTGCGGCGCAACGCGACAGCCACATAGAAGGCTGGAACGAATGCTTCCGGAAACTCGAGAGGCACATGGCGTCGGTCCCAGGACGACGTGGCGCACCCGACAGCTCCATCTCGACCGAGCCTGATGCCGAGGGAGAAATCCGGACGCTCATCGAGCGTTGGGCGAACGCCGTTCAGAACCAGGACCTCGAGACCATCGTCTCGCATCACACCTCCGATCTCCTGATGTTCGACGTTCCACCTCCAACTGAACTCAGAGGCACTGGTGCCTACCGGGACAGCTGGACCCCGTTTTTTGATCACTTCAAGAATGGCGGCGTGTTCGCGATCGACCGGCTCGATGTCGTTGCCGGACCCAAGCGAAGGCGCCACCACGGTCGAGCCTCCGCGTACCTGATCCATGTTGACGGCCCAAACCAGGCACTCGGGCGCCGCGTCCAACCACCGATGGAAGGATCTATGACCACCTACCTTATCGGCAGACGGCTGAAGAGCGCGGGACCGGCCGTCAGCGGCATAGCCTGATGTCGTCGAGTCTGCTGACGGTTCTCGTCGTCGTGCCCACGGTCGCGGTCATCGTGGCACTGTTCATCGTCATGTGGAGCGCGCGCACTTCGTGGGTGACATCGCGCACGGCGATCGTTGGCGGAATGGCGCTTACGGCGTGGGCGCTGGCGGTCGGCGTACTCGGTCGTCAGGGTGCATTCGTTCAACCCGATGACAACGCCCTGCCACCGGTCGGGATTGCTCTGGGCGTCGCCCTGCTTGTCCTGGCCCTTTCACTCGGCGCGTCGCCTTCCCTTCGGAGTCTCTTTACCAATCAGCGGCATGTGATCCGGCTCAACCTGTGGAGGCTTGAAGGCATCGTGTTTCTGTTGTTGATGGTCAATCGTCAAATGCCGGCTTTGTGGGCATTACCGGCCGGGATCGGGGACGTAGCGGTTGGCGCGACGTCGTTCTGGGTAGCCGATCGATTGTCGAGCCCTGGAGGGAAGCAGACGGCAATCGCCTTCAATCTCTTCGGTCTTGCGGATTTGATTGTGGCGGTCGGCCTGGGAGTGACCACAAGCGCGGGACCGGTGCAGATGTTTCACACCGTGCCATCGTCCGAGCTCGTGACGCACTTTCCACTCGTACTGGTTCCGACCTTCCTGGTGCCGCTGGCGTTCACGCTGCACATCGTCTCGCTTGCACAACTCGTAGGGCGTCCATGGGCGCGCAGAGCCGTGACGTCGTAACCCGTTGGGTGAACGTTTCGACGGACGCCCGCGGTTTCGCCGAGGAAAAGCTGAGACACCGCGATCGAGTCCAATCATGTTCGATGGCTTTTCGAGCGAAATGATCGACACTGCTGACACGCGGATTTTCGTGCGACGGGCCGGCTCCGGACCACCGGTCGTGCTTCTTCATGGCTTTCCGCAAACACATCTGATGTGGCGTGACGTCGCGCCCATCCTCGCTCGCGACTTCACCGTCGTGTGTGCCGACCTTCGC
>DASWZV010000069.1:0-19917 GCA_036407095.1 Vicinamibacterales bacterium
CCGCCGAACACCAGATCTGGCCGCGGCAGCGCGGCGATCGCTGGAGCTTCGAGGCGATGAGGCGACCGGGTGGGCGACTGCATGGCGTATCAATCTGTGGGCGCGGCTGGGTGACGGCGAGCACGCCTTCGAGGTCCTGAAATTCCTGCTCGGTCCGGAGCGGACGTACCCGAACTTGTTCGACGCGCACCCGCCGTTCCAAATCGACGGCAACTTCGGGGGGACCGCGGCCATCGCGGAGATGCTGGTTCAGTGCGACGCCGACGAGATCCGGCTTCTGCCGGCCCTTCCCTCCGCGTGGCCGAGCGGCCGGGTGACCGGCCTGAGAGCGCGCGGCGGTTTCGAGATCGACTTGTCGTGGAAGAACGGCTCGCTCGAGCGCGCGGATGTGCGCTCGCAGCTCGGCAACCCGCTGCGCCTCCGCCGGGGGGACGCGCAGCGCGCCATCGCCCGCACATCCCGTGGCGTCCTGCTGACGTTTGTCGGCGACGACCTGCGAGATGCGCCGAGGTGACACGAATCGAGCCGCCGTTGCCTCGACATTTCGGCAAACGGCGTCGCACAATGCGAAATGGCCGATGCGCAGCGCGATGATTCGGCGCTCACGCGAGTGACCCTACCTCCGATCGACCAGGTGCTCGGTGCCGCCGCCCCGATCGAGACGTCGCGCCTCGAGGGCGATGGTCCTGATGGACATCTTCCGCTCACGGCGGAGATGCTCCGCAACGAGCCAAGCGGCAACATCTTTGGGCTCACCCAGAACGCCGGAATGGGATGGCGCACGGATGCCCTCGGCGGCCGTCAGTACGTAATCGTCAGCACGATGGGCGGAGTGCGATCGGAGACCGGCGAGCCGATCGCGCTCGGCTATCACACCGGGCACTGGGAGATCGGACTCCTCGTGCGCGGCGCCGCGAAAGCGTTGCGCGCCGCTGGAGCGATCCCGTTCGCCGTCTACTGCAGCGATCCGTGTGACGGCCGGACGCAAGGAACGACCGGCATGTTCGACAGCCTGGCCTACCGTAACGACGCGGCGATCGTGATGCGGCGGCTGATCCGCTCGTTGCCGACGGCGTCAGGAGTACTCGGTATCGCGACGTGCGACAAGGGATTGCCGGCAACGATGCTGGCGTTGGCGGGTACGAAGAACTTGCCGGGCGTGATTGTGCCAGGCGGCGTCACGCTTCCTGCGCGCGGCGCAGAAGACGCCGGCCAGGTCCAGAGTCTTGGCGCCCGCTTCTCTCACGATCTGATCAGCCTCGATTACGCGGCGACGATGGGATGCCGCGCGTGCGGATCGTCGGGCGGCGGCTGTCAGTTCCTCGGCACGGCAGCCACATCGCAAGTCGTGGCCGAAGCGCTGGGGCTGGCGTTGCCTCATAGTGCGCTCGCGCCATCGGGCGAACCGGTGTGGCTCGAGCTCGCGGACCGATCCGCGATTGCACTGCGGCGACTCGATCGGCTCGGCATCTCTATCGGACGAATCCTCACTGCCGGTGCCGTCGAAAACGCCATGCTCGTGCATGCGGCCTTCGGCGGTTCGACGAACCTGATTCTGCACATCCCCGCGATCGCGGCAGCGGCGGGCCTCGAGCCGCCATCGGTCGATGACTGGATTCGAGTCAATCGCGCCACACCGCGTCTGGTCGATGCGCTGCCGAACGGGCCGCGCGGTTTCCCGACTGCGCAGGTGTTCATGGCGGGCGGCGTACCGGAAGTGATGCTGCATCTGCGAAGGATGGGCCTGCTGAACGCGGGTGTGCTCACGGCCACCGGCGACACGCTCGACACGACGCTCGACTGGTGGGAAGCGAGCGATCGGCGGCGTGCGGCACGCGCGCGGCTCGCGTCGGCGGCAGCGGTCGATCCCGATCACGTGATCATGGCGCCCGATTCGGCACGTCGTGCGGGCCTCACCAGCACGGTCGTGTTTCCTCGCGGCAATCTCGCGCCGCAGGGCTCCGTGATCAAAGCGACGGCGATCGATTCGTCGCTGGTCGATGCCGACGGCCTGTATCGTCACCGCGGTCCGGCGCGCGTGTTCACCGACGAACGCGACGCGATCGACGCCGTCAAAGGTGCGTCCGCGAGACCGATTCGCGAAGGTGACGTCATCGTGCTCATCGGCATGGGTCCTTCGGGAACTGGCATGCAGGAGACGGCTCAGATCACCACCGCGCTCCGCTATCTACCCTGGGGCAAGCATGTCGCGCTGGTCACCGACGGACGATTCTCGGGACTGTCGAGTGGCGCGTGCATCGGTCACGTCGGGCCCGAAGCGCTCGACGACGGTCCGATTGGACGCGTGCAGGATGACGACGTGATCGAGATCGCTATCGATCGCAACACGTTGACCGGCAGCGTGAGCGTGGTGGGTGTGGCGGGCGTTCCGGTCGATCCTGCGGAGTGCGAGGCGCTGCTCCGCAGTCGGCCGCGACATCCCGGACTCGCGCCACACCAACAACTGCCCGAGGACAGCCGGCTCTGGGCAGCGTTGCAGCGTGCGAGCGGAGGCACATGGGCGGGGTGCGTGTACGACGTCGATCGAATCGTGGCGGCGCTCGATGGCGCAGCCGCCGTGCGCCGCGGCACGCCTACCGATCCATCACGCTGATCGTGATGGCCTTGACGGGCTGACCTTCCTCGTCGAGAAAGCGAGCACAGAAATCGGTCGCGCCGCCCGCGTTGACGATCGCCGCGCGGATCACGTTCGGACCCTGCTTCAGTGTGAGGCGCTTCGACACACCATCGTCGATGACCGTCTGGCGATCGTTGTAGATGCCGATCACTTCACGGCCGTTGATCCACCACACCGACGCGGCGTTCGATCCAATCGCCAGCCGCACACCGCTGATCTCACGCGCTGCATTGACGACGGTGGTGACCCAGAACACGACGTTCGTCGTCGGCCTGTTCAGTGAATAGGCGAAGTGATAGAGGTTGACGTTGTAGGCGGCGGTGTCGACGGCGTGCCACGCGAGCTGCGCGTCCGCGACGATCACGGTCTGGCCATCACGAGGAACGGTCGTTGTGAATTGATTCGGAAAGTACTCCGTCTTCACGAGAGTCTGCACGGCGCTGTCGGTGAGTTGCCCCGGGACGCGAATCGGCTCGAGGATGAGCCATCGCTGCAGGAATCCGTCGCTGTTCGGTGCTTTGAATGGTGATGCCGGACGCGCCAGTGACGGGGCAGCGCCACGACCGGCAACGCTCTGTGCGCCGACGGCAGCGACGCTCATAGCGCCGATGAGGACGAAGAACGACAGTCGGACGCGCGCGCCGATCATGGTGTCTTCAACACCCAGCGATGCCGATCGCCCTCAGGATTGAACCGGCTCAGAGTCGGTGCGCTGCTTCCAATCGCAGCGAGCGCCAGTGACTGATTCGCATAGATCTTGGGCATCAGGCGGTAGGTGCCGTCGGTGATCTGGTCGATGCGCCACAGCTGCTCAGGGGCGCCGGTGAAAGCGGGCAGCACGACGAGCTCGCGATCATCGGTCGCGGCAAGGGTGCGCTCCGTTCCGGCGACAGTGATCTTGACGTAGGGCGATCCGGGGTATCCGCCGGCGTTGGCAACGGGAGTGACCGCCCATTTCTGTTGTGCCTGTGCCATGAACGGCGACATTCGCACGTCGATCGGTCCACCTGGCCAGCTCG
The DNA here is from genome assembly GCA_036407095.1 of Vicinamibacterales bacterium. Classification (GTDB taxonomy): domain Bacteria; phylum Acidobacteriota; class Vicinamibacteria; order Vicinamibacterales; family UBA2999; genus Gp6-AA40. The sequence continues at coordinate 3,658 of DASWZV010000069.1, forward strand.
CCGACACCTGCGATGCATCCTGTTCAGGGATGGGCGGGCCGCCGCCTCGCGCGCCACGTCCGCGCGGTCCGCCCACCGGCACTCCTTGCACGGCGAGTTCGAGCGCTGTTCCGGTGCGCGCCGATTCGAGCTGATAGATCCCTGCCTTGACGTTGTCTCCCGCCACCGGCCAGCCGTCGCGCCAGAGCAGCGGCCGGATGTCGAGCACGCTGATGCCGCCGCGATCGAGGTCGGCCTCGTAGTGCAGTGAGAACTTCTGCACGCCGCCTCCGAGATCGAGGAGGCCGAAATGTCCTGGACCGATATAGCGTCCGCCTGAACCCAGGAACAATTTCCCGCCGCCCTGCAGCATGTCGATGCCGATGTTGTCGAGGAAAGGTCCGGCGACGTTCCGCGAGCGGCCCATTCGGATGTTGTAGGTGGAGTTCGCGCCGGCGCAGCACGAGCCGTGCGTGAGCAGCAGGTAGTACCAGCCGTCGCGGAACATCATGGTCGATGCTTCACCGTTGATCGCGATGTTCACCGGCTTGCGCTCCGGATGCAGGCGTGTGCCCGTCTTCGGGTCGAGCTCGACGAGCCGGATGTAGCCGAGGTACGAGCCGTAGGTGAGCCACATGGATCCGTTCATCGGGTCGCGGAACACGCCAGGGTCGATCGCGTTGCTGTCTTCGACTCCATCGGACCAGACGACGGGACCGCCGTCCTCCCATTTGTAATCGGGAGAACTCGGGTCGAGCGTCTTGCCGACGAGGAGTCCGATCGCGGACCTTGGCTGTGTGCCAGGCGCGGAGTAGTAGATGAAGTACTTGTCACCCGATCGAATCACGTCGGGCGCCCAGGTATTGTTGCCGCCGCGTGCGAGCACGTCAGCGCCGGGCCGACCGCCTGGCACTGCCTCCATCACATTCCCTGCGCGCCGCCACGTCCAGCCATCGTCGGAGATCGAAATCGACAGGCCGGCACCGGTACCGTACGCGTAGAACGTGCCGTGCTCGACGATCACCGTGGAGGGATCGTGCATCGCTGGGTCGCCGTCGAGCGCCAGCAGCGGAGTCACGAAGAGAAGGGCCAACGCCGTAAAGGTAGCGAACTTGACCGCTGAACACCCTCGCAAATGAAACGCGCGTTGCGTATAGTGCACCACTGCGGCGCGAATCGTAGCACACCCTCCGCGCCCGAACGACCGTCTAGAAACCGGTGATTTGCGATAGCTTCTCAGTCATCGATGATTACCACCAGGTCCGCGAGCCATTGCGCGGCTGTGTGCAGACTCGGAGTCGCGTGGGTGATCCTGTGGATAGCGCTCGCATTGCACGTCACCGACGAAGCCTTGACTGGCTTTCTCTCGGTGTACAACCCGACGGTACTTGCGCTTCGGGCGCGATTCGGGTTCTGGCCGATGCCCACATTCGAATTCCGAGAATGGCTCACCGGACTGACTCTCGGGATTCTGCTGCTCGCCGCGCTCTCGCCATTCGCATTCCGGAATACGCGGTGGCTGCGCCCACTCTTCTATTTCTGCGCAGTCGTCATCGGCATCGTGAACGCGCTCGGCCACACGATAGCGACCGTTCTTGGCCACACGGTCAGCACGGTCCAGTTCCCGCGTCCGGCGCCAGGTTTCTATTCGTCGCCGCTGTTGCTGCTCGTGTCCATTTACGCGCTGCGACAGTTGCACAAAACGCGGCGGCTGATGACATCCCCGTGAGGCGGCCCGCAGTCCAACCCGGACGACCAGAGTTGCTCCGTTCGTAGTCGACGCGTTGCGCCGACCACCTCCGCGTTGAGAAGAAAGGCGTGTCGATGAAAAAGCTGTGGGGACTGCGCTGGTGGATGATGGGGCTGTTGATGGTCGGGTCGACCGTCAACTACCTCACGCGGAGCACGCTGTCGGTGGCGTCAGCGAACATCCTGAAAGATCTCCACATCGGCGAGCAGCAGTACTCCTGGATCGTGAGCGGCTTCCAGTCGGCGATCATGCTGCAGCCGATCTGCGGCTACGTCATGGATACCATCGGGCTGAAGCTCGGGTTCGCGATCTTCGCGACCGCGTGGTCGTTCATCTGCATGGCGCACGGGCTCGCCGGCAGTTGGCAAACGCTCTTCGGCCTGCGCGCACTCCTGGGGTTCGCCGAAGGATCCGCGAATCCGGCCGGAATGAAGGCGACCTCGGAGTGGTTTCCTGCCGCCGAGCGCGGACTGGCTGGCGGCTTCTTCAACATGGGCGCGTCACTGGGTTCGATGCTCGCCGCGCCGCTGGTGGCATGGGCCATTCTTTCCCACAGCTGGCAGTTTGCCTTCGTCCTCACCGGCGCGATCGGCTTGGTGTGGGTCGCGCTCTGGGTGACGTTCTACCACTCGCCCTCGAAGCACACAGGCCTGTCGGCGCGCGAGCGCGAATACATTCTCGCCGGGCAGGAAACGCACCTCGCCGGAGCAGGCCGGCCCTCGATCGTCACGCTCGTCCGTGAACGAAACTTCTGGGGCATCGCGATTCCGCGGTTTCTCGCCGATCCGACGTGGGGCACGCTGACGTTCTGGCTGCCGCTCTATCTGACAACCGTGCGCGGGTTCGACCTGAAACAGATCGCGCTGTTTGCGTGGCTGCCGTTCCTCGCCGCCGATCTCGGCTGCTTGTTCGGCGGCACGATCAGCATCACATTGCAGAAGTACGCCGGCATGGGGCTGATCAACGCGCGGCGCAGCGCCTTCACCGTCGGCGCGCTGATGATGACCGGCGTCGCCTTCGCCGGCACCGTCGCCAACCCCTACGTGGCCGTTGCGCTTCTGAGCCTCGCCGGCTTTGCGCATCAGACGCTCTCAGTCACGGTCATCACGATGGCGTCGGATCTCTTCAAGCGAAACGAAGTCGCCACGGTCGCCGGTATGGCCGGCACCTGTGGCAACGCGGGCGTGCTGGTCTTCTCGCTGCTGATGGGTGCGCTGGTCACGCGCATCGGCTATACGCCGTTCTTCATCGGTCTCGCTGCGCTCGATCTGCTCGGCGCCACGATTCTTTGGACCGTCGTGCGTGAGCGACGGCCGCACACGACCGTCGCGGCGGTCGCCTAGTGTCCACGATCCGCAATCCGATTCTTCGCGGCTTCAACCCGGACCCGTCGATCGTTCGCGTCGGTGACGACTACTTCATCGCGACGTCGACGTTCGAGTGGTTCCCTGGCGTGCAGATCCACCACTCGCGCGATCTCGTGCACTGGCGCCTCGTCGCGCGGCCGTTGACGCGCGCCTCTCAACTCGACATGCGCGGCGATCCAGATTCGTGCGGCGTGTGGGCGCCGTGCCTGACGCATGCCGATGGGCTGTTCCACCTCGTGTACACCGACGTGAAGCGCTACGGACGGACGACGACGGCCGGTGCATCCGGCGCATCGCTGCGCGACTTCCACAACTATCTCGTGACGAGCCCGCGCATCGATGGCGAGTGGTCCGATCCGACCTACTTGAATAGCAGCGGCTTCGATCCGTCGCTGTTTCATGACGACGACGGTCGCAAGTACCTCGTGAACATGCTCTGGGACCATCGGCCAGGGCAGAATCGGTTCGCGGGCATCGTGCTGCAGCAGTACTCGCCAACGGGGCGGAGACTCGTCGGAGATCGGCACACGGTCTTCGCCGGGACGTCGCTCGGATTCACCGAAGGACCGCATCTCTACAAGCGAAACGGCTGGTACTTCCTGATCACCGCCGAAGGCGGCACGGGATGGGGGCACGCCGTGACGATGGCGCGCTCGCGGACGCTGCACGGCCCATACGAACTCCATCCCGACACCCACATCCTGAGCGCGCGCCAACGACCCGACGTTCCGCTGCAGCGGGCAGGCCACGCCGACCTGGTCGACACACAGTCCGGCGAGACCTACATGGTCTATCTGTGCGGACGGCCGCTGGGCAATCGCGGCCGCTGCACGCTCGGACGCGAGACGGCGATTCAGCCGATGACGTGGGGACCGGACGGATGGCTTCGCACAACCGATGGTCACGGTATCCCGACGGTGGACGTGCCTGGTCCGGCGGGGATCGATCTGCACCCGTGCGCACCCGAACCTGTCCGTGAGGATTTCGAGGACGACACGCTCCCGATGTCGTTTCAATGGCTGCGAACGCCACGATCCGAAGAGTTGTTCACTCTGGAGGAGCGAAAGGGATTCTTACGTTTGTACGGTCGCGAGACGATCGGCAGCCTCTTCACGCAAGCGCTCGTCGCTCGTCGACAGCAGGCACATTGCTTCAGCGCGTCCACGCGCCTCGAGTTCGAGCCGACTCACTTCCAGCAGATGGCCGGTCTGGTCTGTTATTACAACAGCGTCAAGTTCCACTATGTCTATGTCTCGCGCGATGAGATCGGCAAGCACCTCCGCGTGATGTCCGCGCTGCCCGATCAGGTGAGCGCGGATGCATTCACGCCGCCGATCCGGGTTCCGAGCGACCTGCCGATCGAGCTGCGCGTTGAAGTCGACTACGAGCGGCTCCGCTTTGCGTATCGAATTGAAAGCGGGTCATGGCAGTGGCTGCCACAGCAATTCGACGCGAGCATCCTGTCCGACGAGGCGAGCGCGCCGGGAGCGCCGAACTTCACGGGCGCTTTTGTCGGCATGGCGTGTCAGGATCTTGCCGGCACGGCGATGCCCGCGGACTTCGACTGGTTCGAGTACCGCGAACGACACTACGTTGCCGACATGGCGCAACCGATCGCCTGATCACTCGTATGACATCTTGGATCGAACCACGGTTCGTGAGACCCTTTGCCGCACGACATCCTGAAGTAGGAGCGACACGATGACGATTCGCGTTCGAACGATGGTGGCCGTGAGCGTATTCGCCGCGGTGGCGTCCACTGCCTTCGCGGTCGCACCCGCGCGAGCGCAGACGCCGGCAGTGCAGCAGCCGGCGGCGCAAGCGCCGGCGCAGCAGCCCGGACGACGGGGAGGCGGCAGAGGTTTCGGCGGCTTCATCAAGTCGAACGATCCCCGCGTCCAGAACCGGACGTATCACTTCGCAGACACCAACGAGGACCTGCCGTACTGCGTCTTCGTGTCCTCGAAAGTGTCAAAAGACAAGAAGGCGCCCCTTATCATCTCGCTGCACGGTCTCGGCATCGGGCCGGGGTTCATGTGTCAGGGCAAGGCGCTCGATCTCGCCGAAGAGGGCGGCTACATCCTCACCGCGCCGATGGGATACAGCGTCGGCGGGTGGTACGGCTCGCCGGTGATCGACACCTCCGGCCGTCGCGGCGCCGCGCCCGGAACGCCTCCACCACCGCCACCGCCGGCGAATCTCGCCGAACTGAGCGAGAAGGACGTGCTCAACGTGCTCGCGATGATGCGCAAGGAGTTCAAGATCGACAACGACCGCACGTACTTGATCGGCCACTCGATGGGCGGAGCAGGCACGTTGTTCCTCGGTTCGAAGCATGCGAAGGAGTGGGCGGCCATCGCTCCCATCGCGCCAGCGTCATTCCGGATGAACAACGATCGCGTCGCGATTCTCCAGAAGATCAAGGACGCCAAGCTGCCGATCTTCATGACGACCGGAGACGCCGACGAGGCCGTTCCCGTCAGCAACACGCGAATGTGGGCCGAGACGATGAAGGAACTGAAGATGGACCATCAGTACAAGGAGTATCCGGGCGTCACGCATGGTCCGATCATCGAGGCGGCCATGCCCGACATCTTCGCGTTCCTCAAGGCGCATTCGAAGTAGACGTGGGGCGGAAGAGCGAGGGGCGGCAATCATGAGGAGAAGATCGTGGGTGCTGCTCCTGCTGCTGCTCGGCATGACGTCGAGCCGTGCCGCGAGCCCGACGATTACGATCGATACGGCGACTCCGGCAGGCAAGGTCAGCCCGCTGTTCTACGGACTGATGACCGAGGAGATCAATCATGCGTACGACGGCGGTCTGTACGCTGAGCTGATACAGAACCGCGCGTTTCTCGATGACGCCGCGTCTCCGACCCACTGGTCGGTCGTCGAGGGCACCGGAGCCGCGGCGGCAATCGCCCTCGATCCGGGCCAACCGCTCAACGCGGTGATCGGCACCAGTTTGCGCCTCGATGTGAAGCAGGCCTCCGATGGCCACCCCGCCGGCGTTGCCAACGACGGCTTCTGGGGGATTCCGGTGCGTCCGCGTACTCGCTATCGCGCTTCTCTGTACGCGAAGGCGGCGCCCGGCGGCGGCGGCCCGATCGCGCTCGCGATCAAAAGCGACGACGGCGTCACCACGTACGCGAGCGGCACGATCTCGAACCTGACGCGGGAATGGAAGCGGTACGAGGTGACGCTCGAAACCCGCGAGGTCCCGACGACGGCAAAGGCGCGCTACGTCGTGTCGATGAATCGGCCGGGCACGATCTGGCTCTCCCTCGTCTCACTGTTTCCGCCGACATTCAAGGACCAGCCGAACGGATTCCGCAGCGACCTGCTGCAGATGCTGGTCGATATGAAGCCGAAGTTCCTGCGTTTTCCCGGTGGCAACTATCTCGAAGGCGATGACATCACCGATCGGTTCGAGTGGAAGAAGACGCTCGGTCCGCTGGCGGAGCGCCCCGGGCACAAGGCGCCGTGGGGATATCGATCTTCTGATGGGCTGGGTCTCCACGAGTTCCTGCTCTGGTGCGAGAACATGAGCGCCGAACCCGTCCTCGCCGTGTACGCCGGCTACTCGCTCAAGGGCGTGCATGTGAATCCGGGACCGGACCTCGAGCCCTACATTCAGGACGCGCTCGACGAGATCGAGTACGTCATAGGCCCGACCAGTTCGACGTGGGGCGCCCAGCGCGCGAAGGCCGGTCATCCCACGCCGTTTCCGTTGACGTACGTCGAAGTGGGTAACGAGGATTTCTTCGATCGCTCCGGGTCGTACGATCAGCGCTTCGCGCAATTCAACGCGGCGATCAAGGCGCGTTATCCGCGATTGAAGGTGATATCGAGCGTCGGCTTCGAGCAGCCCGAGGCGCGTCGCGTGCGCAGCGTCACGCCCGACGTTGTCGACGAGCACTATTACAGGCCGGTGGACACGTTCCTCAAGATGGCGCGGCGGCAGTACGAGTCCTACGACCGGAAGGGGCCGGAGATCTTCGTCGGTGAATGGGGAGCGTACGAGACTCCGTTCGAGCCATGGAACCAGCGCTCGCGAGGAGAGGCGCCCACGCCCAACATGCGCGCCGCTCTCGGCGACGCCGCGTTCATGACCCAGATGGAGAAGAACTCCGACATCGTCGTCATGAATTGCTATGCGCCGTTGCTGGTCAACGTCAGTCCCGGCGCGCGTCAGTGGCGGCCGAACCTGATTGGCTACGACGCCCTGCGCGCATACGGGTCGCCAAGCTACTACGCGATCAAGATGTTCAGTACCAATATCGGTGACGAGATCCTGAAGGCGACGACCACCGACACCGAGATCCTGGTTGCCGTGACGCGTGACAGCCGCTCCGGGAGGATCTACGTAAAGCTGGTGAACCCAACCGACGTGGACGCACCGGCGCAGATCGATCTACCAAGAACGACCAGCCTCGTGCCGACCGCCAGCGCTCTGACGCTCGCGGCCGATTCGCCGGCGACGAACTCGATCGACTCGCCTCAGACGGTCGCGCCTGTCAGTTCGACGGTGTCAGGCGTCAAGTCCGGTTTCACCTACACCGTGCCCGCACGCGCCATCGTCGTGTTCACGATGGAGACGAGGCGCTGAGACCAGAGGCCGTTGTGAGGAGCATCCTGGTTCTCCTTAGAAACTCAATGTGAAGTTCAGTCGCGCGAACCGCGGGGTGTAGATCGCGGTCGGGTTGTTCCACGTACCACCACTCCCCGTGTTGCCCGCGCTGTACTGGTACGTACTGTCGTAGGTCGTCGGACAGTTCGTGTTGAACAGGTTCTCGCCGTCCACGCCGACGTCCAGACGTTTCTTGCCGAGGCGGAAGATCTTGGCCACGCGCATATCGACCTGCGTGCGTCGATTATCCGCGTACAACCGATGCTCGTTGTCGAGAAGGGTCACGATCGTGTTGCCAGTCGCCGTTCCGCCAGGTGGTATGCGCCCAAGCAGTTGGACGACGACGCTGTTGGGGACCGGCCAATTCGCGACAAGTGGCAGCGGAGGCTGAGAGCGGATCGTCGTACTCACCAGCACGTCGACGCGCGGAACGGTGTAACTGGCCAGACCGCGCACCGTCGTCTGGTACGGCGGCGTAAGACGGCAGTCGCGTGGATCGGGACTGTCGATCTTCACGACGGTTGCGCAGGTGTCGTCGATCTTGCGACCGGTATTCGTGCCGAACTGGAGGGTGAGTGCGTGGCGTGTCCGCGCATTGACGGAGAAGTCCACGCCCTGCCAGTAGCTGGAGCGGGCCGGTCCGAAGTCCGTCTCCCACGTAATGTAGTTCTGCGCCGGGATAGCCGAGGCTGCGGCCGTCGGTGTGTAGATCGTGATCGGATAGCCCCCGCCGTCCGGGAGCCGCGGATCGGGCGGCGCGCTGATCGTCCACGCATCGTACTGCGAGGGATCGCGTACCTGGTTGTCGGTGATGGTGAAGCTGTGGAACGAGCGGCGCGCATATGAGATATCCGCCGACACGCGGGGGAGTATTTCGTGCTGCACGCCGATGCTCCACTGCCAGTCGTAATCACGTACGCCCCATCCCCTGAGCGTGTCCTGGTTCACCTGAGTAATGAGGCCGGACACTCCGCCGAAGTTCAGGTTGTTGCCGGTCAGCGCTGCGCACTCTCCGTTGGCTGTGAGGATGGCGAGGTTGCATTCGACGACCCGATCGCCGTCATCGGTCCATCCTCTGGGCACGGAGCTCACCGTTCGCACGGCGGGGTTGTTGCGCGTGTAGGCGAGACCGTTGGTCGCCGCACCAAGATAGCGGCCGCCGCTGAACTTGATCGCCGTCTTCCCGGTGCCGAACAGATCGTAGGCCACGCCGAATCGCGGCGTGAGGTCGTTGAACGAGTCGACGCTTGGGGTCCGCGGATACACGATCGCAGCGAGTCCGAGCTGCGGTGCAGGCGTGGTCGTGCCGCTGAGGCCGGCGGGGCTGTAGCTCCACGCGCGGTCGTACCGCAGGGCGCCTTGAAGCGTCAGGCGGCCACGGGTCCAGGTGTCCTGGGCGAAGAACGACTGCGTCCAGGTTCGATCGGCCGTTCCCCACTCAGGAATACGCACGGTGAAAGCGGTCGGTACGCCCTGATTGAAGTTGTAGGACAGCAGCGACGGGTTGGCGTGGCGCACCGTGCTTGCGGCCTGGAACGCGCCCTGATATCCGACCTTCATATTGTGCGAGCCGGTCACGTACGCGAGCGACGCATTCCAGTTGTTCGGGCTCGCCGTGTCGTCCCGGTACTCGGAGAGTGCGCGATAGACGTAGTTCGAGCGCGGTGCGTACTGCCTGCCCGTCGCGGGATTGATCGCAGTTGACTGTTCCGTGACGCCGATGTCGAAGATGCCGTCGGGAGGAAGAGAGAGGAAGCCACCGGCGTGGCGATACGAGTAGTAGGTGGCACCGGCCTCCAGCAGCAGCTTGGTCGTCATCGGGTTCGTCCAGCGTCCCTGCACGACGGTATACGGGACGTTGAGGTAATTGAGGGATGCTTCTGGTGACGACGTCGCTGTCGCAGCAACCCAGTTCGCGCCGCGGGTGTGACAACCTTCGGTATCGACCTTCAGCGGTGTCCCGTCACATCGCCGCTGGTACTCCCAGTTGACCGTGACGCGGTGTTTGGCAGCGGCCTGCGCCGTCACCCGTCCGATGTAGATCGATCGCCCTGCCGAACTGCGGGCAGTCAGGCTGCGATCCTCGACCCAGTCCCATCTCGAGAGATCGAACGCGTTTGCGTTGCCGACGACGCCCTCGACGGCGGTCTCGGTGTTCAGCTTTCGATAGCTGCCGAAGAACCACAGGCGATCGTGAACGATGGGTCCGCCGAAGGAGATATTCGAGTCGTACGCCTTGATGATGCCAGGCGTCTCGCGAAGGTTGGGCCCCGGCGCCGGCGCGCTCAGTTCGGGCGTGAGGTTGTCACCGCGCAGCGCATCGTTCGAAAAGTTCGTGAAGGCCTGTCCCTGAAACGTGTTTCCGCCCGACCGCGGCACGATGTTGAGCACCGGGCCGCCCACGTCGGTTTCACCCATGCCGCCGGCCAGTGTGAACGCGATCTCGTCAACGTTCACGGTGTCGTAGACCAGCGACGATCCGCCGCCGCCTGCGAACGCATTCGCAACCGGCATCCCGTTCACGTTGAAGCGGCCCTCGCTGTTCGGCCCTCCTCGCGAGAAGAAGAAGACCAGCTGCGGCGACGGATTCAGTGCCGCACCGAAGGTTTCGAGGCCTGGCACCATGGTGATAAGCGAGCCCGTCGAGCGCGTGCCTGGCAGTACCGAGACGACGTCGCCGTCGATCACCGCCTCGCGGCGCGTGGATTGGACATCTACCACCGGACTCTCGCCGCTGACGATGACGGTCTCCGCGATATTACCGACGCGCATGTCGATCGGAATCGTGAGCGTGGCCGAACCTCTCAAGTCGATGTCCTCGCGCTTGACCTGGCTGAAGCCGGTGAGCGTGAACGTGAGCGTGTAGGTACCCGGATCGAGATTCACGATCCGATATACGCCAGCGCTGTCGGTGACGGCCGTGCGGACCTTTTCGATGAGTACGGGGCTTGCGGCTTCGACAGTTACACCGGGCAGCACGCCGCCAGATGCGTCGCGGACCGTGCCGGTCAGCGTGCCGCGCTCCAAAGCGCCTTGTGCGGCGGTCAGTGCGGGCACCATGACAGTGATCACGATGGCCAGTACACACGAGACCTTGTGCGACATTCGAGCCTCCCTTCAGCGGCGCGATACTGCCGAAGTGGTTGCCGGACGGTCAATGGTGATGAGCGTTATTCCGCCGCGGAATACTCGCCCCGCTCTTGAACTGAACGCGTCTCGTGCCGGGCGCCGCGACAAATAGCGTCGCGCGAATATCCGTTATGCTGTTCTTGAATACGCCGCTGCTCGTTGACACCCATGGACGCCGCGTCCATGATCGGCGCGGTTGTTCGCGCAATCATCGCGTCGTGTCGTAACCGAGGCCGCAACTCCTGGAACGGAGAAACCATGAGACCGAGAAACGTCATGCGGGGCCTTCTCGCCGCTGGAATGATCGTCAGCGTTCAGCTCGCAGTGGCGCCGTCTTCGTTTGCGCAACAGGCGGTGCCACAAGGCGCGCCGTCCACCGCTGCGCAACAGCCGCCTGGTCGCGGCGCCGTCGATCCGCGCGTCCAGCAGCGCACGTATACGTTTGCCGACACCAACGAGCAGATGGCGTACGCGCTGTTCGTGTCGTCCAAAGTCACCAAGGACAAGAAGAGTCCTCTCATCGTTTCCCTGCACGGCCTCGGCGGCGATCAGAACACCATGATGCGGGAGAGCCTTCGCTCCGTCGAGCTGGCCGAACAGGGCGGCTATATCCTCGTGGCTCCGATGGGCTACAACTCCGGAGGCTGGTACGGCATCCCGCCTGGTCCACCGCGTCCGCCGAATCCGAATGCGACGCCGCAGCGCGGTCGTGGTGCCGGCGCACCGCGCCCGGTGATCGGTGGAACGGCGATCACTGAGCCCGCAAAGGTACGCGAGGCGAGCGAAAAAGACGTGATGACGGTGCTCGGCATGATTCGCAAGGAATTCAACGTCGATGAGCGCCGGATCTATTTGATGGGCCACTCCATGGGCGGCGCCGGAACGTATTATCTCGGCTCGAAGCACGGCAACCAGTGGGCCGCCCTGGCACCCATCGCACCCGCGGCGATGGGGATGACGAACGATCGGACCAAGGTGCTTCAGGCGATCAAGGACGCCGGCGTTCCGATGCTGGTGAGCATGGGTGACGCAGACGAAGCCGTTCCGGTGGCGAATGTGCGGATGTGGGTGGACACCATGAAGGAGCTCCAGATGAATTACGAATACAAGGAGTATCCGGGCCTGACGCACGGTCCGATCATGGCCGCCTCGATGGAGTCGATTTACGCATTCTTCGCCAAGCACTCGAAGGCATCACACTGACACCTATGGTGTAACGCACGGGTGGCGCCAAAGCATCCAGACCTCAACCTGCTGCCCATCGTCGTTGCGCTCTACGACGAGCTGAGCGTCAGCCGTGCGGCGCGTCAGCTCGGCATGAGTCAGCCTGCCGTCAGCAAGGCGCTGCGGCGGCTGCGCGAGACTTTCGATGATGCGCTGTTCGTACGCGGGCCGAATGGCATTGTCCCGACGCCGCGCGCTCATACGATCGTGCGCACCGCGCGGCCGCACTTGCAGCATCTTCGCGAGGACTTGCTCAAAGGCGAGCAATTCGATCCAGCAACGAGCACACGGCCGATCGTCCTGGGGCTCTCTGACATCGCTGAGATGGCGTTCCTGCCATCGATCCTCGACTATCTCCGCATCCAAGCCCCGAAGTGCCCAGTGGTCACGGTCACAGCGCGGGACTCCTCCCTTGCCGCTGCCTTGGAAAGAGGCGACGTCGACGTCGCCGCCGGCTACTTTCCAGCGCTCTCGAAGAGGAACTTCCGTCAGCGCCGGTTGTCGAAGCACGGATTCGCATGCCTGATGCGCGCAGGACATCCACTCTGGAAGAACCGACTGACGCTGGCCGCCTTCCTCGCGGCCGAGCACATCGTGGTCAGGCGGGAGGGACGCAGTCAGGATATTCTCGAGCGCTTCATCGAACGGCGGAAGATCCGGCGGAAGATCGCGATGTACACGCCGAACGTACTGAGCGTACCGTTCATCGTGATGGACACACAGCTTGTGGCGACGCTGCCGTTCGCGGTCGTGACGCGGTTTGCGTCGATTACATCGAGCGCGGTTGCGGCGCTGCCGCCGTTCGATCTCACGTACGATCTGAAACTGCACTGGCACCGCCGGTTCGACAACGAGCCGCGCAGCGTCTGGCTGCGTGAGCAGTTGGCGGCCGCATTCAAGGATCACAAGTGGCTTCAACCTCCGCCCGGCCCGGCGGCATTTCTCGAGCCGTAGGGAACGACCGCCTGCAAAAGGTCGTCGGCGACAAGGCTACCGCGTTGAAATGAACACGCGCGCCGGACTTGGCTGATTGATGTACGAAGTACAAGAGCCCCCGGGCACAGCCGGGGGCTCGTTGCTCGTGCAACAGGGTTGCTGCTTACCGGCTGGCCTGGAGGGTGACTCCGCCACCAGGGCCGCTGCCAGGGCCGCTGCCAAGGATGTCACCGGTGGAGACAAGCTTGACCCACAGCGAACCGTTGCCCTTGTAGTACGAGGTGGTGTTCGCCTTGCGCAGCGCATCCAGGCTGCTCTGCTCCGTACCCGAGTTTGCCGTGGTGAATCCCGGCAGCTCGAACATCACCCACGAACCGGCATCCAGCTCCTTCACGTTGATGTTCACGGAGGGCCTTTCGGTGGTCACCTTGTACTCGGTGCCCGCTCGTACGTTGGTTTCACCGTTGGCGGTGAACTCCTTGCCATTGCGGCTGAGCACGACTGGCGGCCCTGAAGGTGCAGGGGTACCTCTGATTCGACCACCACCCGGGGCAATCGCAAACGTCACAGGTGCGGCAGCGGGGGCACCAGCACCTCCGGCCCGAGCAGCAGCTCCGCCGGCACGACCAGCACCAGGACCCGCGGCGCCTGGACCGCCGGCTCTTGGAGCACCACCGCCACGAGCGCCGCCGCCGAATCCACCGAATCCAACAGCGCCGCCGCCGCCGCCAACATTCATGCGCCCGATATCGCCCTTGCACACCGCGGCGTTCCAGGTGGGCTTGACCTCGCAGGCGTCGTCGATGTCGATTCCGGTGATGTTGACGATGTAGGAATTAGGGACACCGGTGATGGTGCCGTCCTTGTCGTTGAAGACCGAGGTCTTGTAGACCGTATTGCCGTAATCGTCGTTGCTCCACCGGTTGTCGATCGGCGGGAAGTACACCGGCTTGGCGTTGATGAATTTCGAGCGCTGCACGGTGTTGTTGGAGCTCATGCCGAAGCTGGTAAACATCAGGTAGGAAATCGCGCCCGTCTTGCGGGTGGCGTTGTCCTGGTAATTCACGAAGGTGTCATTGTCCAGTTCATGACGGTAGTCATAGAACTCGTAGGCGCGGATCGGGAAATCCGCGACAGCGGGCTGCGGCAAGCTGCGGCCGTAAGCCATTTCCGTCGGCGTCCTGGGGTTGCCGATGTTCTCGCTTTCGCCCACGAACAGCGAGTCCACCACGCGTGACGTATACGCGGATTGACCGAAATTGCCGGACGCTTGCGTGAAGCCGACTCCGTTATCGGCCATCTTCAGGTTCTTGTAGAGGCGCAACTCACCGCGGGCCCAGATGCCGTTGTTGCGGTTCTTGTAGCTGGTGAAATCCTCGACGACCGACTCCGCGAGAGCGCTGTTCGCGTCAGCGGGATTGACATTGGCAACATACCCGCCGACGGCGAAATGGCCATCGGCTCTGGGAGCGCGGTCACCCATGAAGCTGTCAAAGTTCGAATGGGAGACGTTGCCCTTGAACTCGCGGAATTTCGTGCGACGCGGCCAGGTGACCTTGCTGATCTCGGTGCCTTCGAACTTACCCGTCGGATGCTCCGGGAAGGCGAACCAGAAACCTGTCGCGTCGGAACCCGCAGCCACGTTGTCGCGGTAGGTGTTGTCCGGATTGGTGATCCAGAAACTCGACACCGTGTTATCCGAAGGGATCAGGACGTCCTTGGAGTCCTGGCCGGTGGTCTTGAAGTTCAAGCCGTCCGAGCTCGATCCGAATGGGGCGAGGTTGGTCGGGTCGCAGGGCTTGGACGTATGACACTTGGTCTGGATCGCCAGGTTGCGGATGTACTGATTGCCGGTCTCGATGCCGTCTTCGAGGAAGAAGCAGTGACCGACGGTGTTGTAGGTCACATTGTTCTCAACCTGCAGATTGTTCGTGCCGTGCACGGTCACGCAGCGGTTGTAGGTGTCGTGGATCGAGGCGTTCCTGATGTACTGCCCTTTGGCATCGCCGACCAGATGCCAGTGGATCGGATAGCGGGCGAGCGTCAGGTTCTGGCCCATGCGCCGGAACTCGACGCTCTCGACGAACATCTTGCTCGTGCCCATCGCCATCACGTGCCCGCCGTAGAACGGCGCTTCCGCTGCGTCGGCGGATGCCTGGAGAAGGATATTGCGCGTCAGCAGACCCACTTCGCCGCGTTCGTCCACGTCGAAGGTGATCTTGCCGAAGTGCATGAAGTCCAGCTTCTTGTCGAGTGTGATCACATTTCCCTTGATGGCGGAAATGGTTCGCCGCTCTGCCTGTCTGGGATCGAAATCCGTGGACGCGAGGACGATCTCGTCGCCGGCTCGCCAGCCAGCCGCGTCCAGGACTTCAATCGAGATGCTGCCGGCGTCGGCGGTCTTGGACAGCTTGGTCCAGCTGTTTTTCCGATCGCCGTGCAGGCTCAGGGTGCCGCCCATGACCATGATCCCGCGGTCGCTGCGGTCAGTCGTTCCACCCGTTCCAGTGATGTCTTCGTCTTTGACGTTGTTGGTGAAGGTAATGGTCGCCTTGCGTGTGTGGGGTCTGGCTTCGGTGCCGATTTCCAGTTCCCCATGCAACATGATCCACTCGGTGGTCAGTTCAAGGTCTTTGTTGTCGGCGAAGCCGAGTTTGCCGTCGATCGTCAGACCGCCCAGCGCCGGCGGATTGACGTCGAGGACGACGTCCTTGCCCGCGGCAATGGTGACCTTGTCGCCTGCGCGGGGCACCTTCTTGTCAGGCCAGGTGGCAGGATCAGACCAGCGCGTCTGCTTGGCTGACGGCGATCTTCCTTCCTGGGCATGAACGACAGCGAAGACGCTGACGAGCAGGAATACTGGAAGGAGCACAGCAAGAAGGAACGAGCGATGTCGCTTACTCACGAATCAACCCTCCGTTCTCGAAGATGACCGAGAACCTCGAACCCGAAAAGAATAGCGGATTTCCGAGATCCAGATCAGGTGCCGCTTACCGACTGACCTGGAGGCTGGTTCCACCACCAGGGCCGCCGCCAATGGGGCCGCGAGCTCCGTTGCCGTTGGAGACCATTTTGACCCACAGTGCATCCTTGCCTTTGAAGTACGAGGTTTCGCTGGCCGTGCGCAGCGCATCCAGGCTGCTTTGCTCCGTACCCGAGGCTGCGGTGGTGAACCCCGGCAGCTCGAAGATCACCCACGAGCCGCTATCCATCTCCGTCAGGATGAGGGACATGGACGGCCTTTC
>DASWZV010000070.1:0-6887 GCA_036407095.1 Vicinamibacterales bacterium
GCCGCGCCGCTCGGCCGGGAGACGACGGAGCGGCCGGCTCTGATCGCTCGCGGAGGCCAACGTGTCGACACTGGTTGCCCCGAAGCCGCGCCCGCTGAATACCGGAGTTCCTCCGGAATGCCGGAGGTCGGGATGACAGCACTGCCTCGCGCTCCCGAAGACATCACGCACGCGGCGCTATCGGTCCTCTTTCTTGCGTTGCTCGTCACATCGACATTCTGGGTTCTGAGGCCATTTCTCACATCGTTGCTGTGGGCCACGATTGTCTGTATTGCCACGTGGCCCATCCTGCTGCGCCTCGAGCCATTCGTCGGTGGGAGGCGTCGTGTCGCCGTCGCGATCATGACGGCGATGATCCTGCTCGTCGTCTTCATACCGGTGACCGTCGCCTTGATTACGATTGTCAACAACGCGCACAACATCACGGCGCAGATCAGATTCCTCGAATCGATGGCGTTGCCGTCACCGCCGGCATGGCTGAGGCGCGTGCCTTTCTGGGGCGAGCGGATGGTCGCAGAATGGACCCGCTTCGCGGCGCTCGACTCCGGGCAACGATCGGCGGCGCTGACGCCCTACGCGCAGACGGCGCTTCAGTGGTTCGCGGCCCAGGCAGGGAGCATCGGGACGATGCTGCTCCAGTTTCTGCTGACGGCGATCATCGCGGCTATTGGGCTCGCCAAGGGAGAGGCCGTCAGGGACGCCATCCTGCGGTTTGCGATGCGGCTGGGCGGACAGCAGGGATACGATGCGGCCCTGCTTGCCGGGCGCACGATCCGCGGAGTGGTGCTCGGGATCGTCGGAACTGCGCTGGTGCAGGCCGCGATTGGTGGCGCCGGTCTTTTCGTGACCGGAGTTCCGGCTGCCGGGCTGCTCACGGCGGTAATGCTGTTCTTGTGTCTGGCCCAGCTCGGACCGCTGCCGGTGTTAATCCCGGCGGTCGTCTGGCTGTTCTGGTCGGGTCAGACCATCTGGGGCTCGACGTTGCTGGTGATCGCGGTGCTCGCTGGAGCGCTGGACAACGTCGTCCGCCCCTTGTTGATCCGACGGGGGGCCAACCTGCCACTGCTGCTGATCTTTGCCGGTGTCCTCGGCGGTCTGCTGGCGTTCGGGATCATCGGCCTGTTCATCGGCCCGGTAGTGCTCGCGCTGGCGTATACGCTCCTCGCGAGATGGGTGTCGGCGGAGCGTCCTGCCATGCCAATGGCCCCCTGAGATCACCCGTCGCTACTGGCCGGCCTCACCTTCGGCGAGACGATCTGCCCCGGCCAGTCTGGACCGCTGTCTCGGTGGACAGCTCGGACAGCCGCACTTTGATCCGAACGGATCCGATCAACAACAGGTCACCGTCGCGCAGCTGTGTCGGCGCCGTCACGCGTTTGTCTCTCAGGAACACGCCGTTCTTACTTGCCAGATCTTCGACCGTCACTGCGCCACCAGCGATCGCGACGCGCGCGTGCCTGCGCGACACCGACTTGAACGGCAGGTGGACCGGCAAGGATTCCTCCCGCCCGACCAGATAAATGCCGTCCTGAAGGCTCGCGCGTCCGCCGTGCCAGGTGAACGTGCAGGTGAATCCGTTGCTGGTGTCCGTGGCGGCCCGGGTCCGCTCGCTGTCGAACACCACGGGCGCGATCAGCCGATAACCGCGCTTCGGGATGGTCTGAATCACACGAGGCGTTCTGACATCGTCGTCGAAGACCCGCCGCAACTCGAAGATCGCCCGCGTGAGGACGTCATCGGTCACAGCCGTGTCGGCCCAGACCGAGCGAAGCAGTTGTTCCTTTGGAATGACGTCGGCGGCGTGCTCGGCAAGGTACACGAGCACTTCCATGATCTTCGGTTCCAGATGAACAGTGTCCATCGGCCCCGCAACGCTGTTGAGCGCAGGGTCGACGCGCCAATGGCCGACACCGAAGGGCGTGGGCAACGGTCGCCCTCCTTTGGGAGGCGCGGATGATAACACGCCTGTCTACTTCCATCCCAGTCTGTTGCGCTCGAAATCAAAGTCCGCACGCATCGAAGCGAGGACTCTGATCGCCAGGATGCCATCGATGTCGTCCGGGTAGCCAGTGACGTCCGCGTTCGAGAGCAGTCCCTCGATGTTGGCGATCGTGCAGGATCCGGCCTTGAGCAGTGGGAGCGCCACCCGCCGCATGTGTGAGATTCCGCCAGTGTGATACAGCAGCGTGTCGCCGCGAAGGGCCAGCGCCGGGAGTCTGCCTTGCACGCGTCGCTCGAAAAGCACGAGATGGCTGCTTCCCGTGTCGACGAGCAAACGAAACGGATGGCCACCGAGCTCCACTTTTACTGTGAGGAACGGAGGGGTGACATCCAGATGAAGACCCGGATCGGTCGCCTCGACCGGGCCGAATGTGAGCTGTCGCTGCTGGTAGTCGATGCTGAAGCTGCTGCGCGTCAACAGATCGAGACCGACAATGCCATCCACGTGTGGACCGAGGAACGACAGGTCTCCTACATCCGCCAACACCGAATCGGCGCGTATCGGGCCCACCCTGACGTTCGGCAGAGTCGTGAGCTGCGCGCGACTCTGCCGGCCGAAGGCGACGACTTCTGCCTCTTTGATTGCCAGGCGCAGCTTCCTGGCAATCCGGCCGTCGACCATGCCAGGGATGGCGCCCGTGTCGATGAGCAGATTGAGCCGGTCGAGCGGACCTATGGCGCCCTGCGCTATCACCAGATATGCATCTCTCAATTGGAACGTCAGCGGATCGGATTGGCCGGCGCTGGTCGAGAAGGCCCCGATGACGCACAGCATCCACGCAAGAATCGCTGGCGCGCTTCGAGTCCGCATGGCGCCTCCTGGACGCGTCTGAAACTGCGTTCAGGATTCGGCACCGACGTTGTGGAAATCCCGGGGAAAGGCTCAGGATGTGATGAGGGTTTGCTGAGGACGGAAACGTCGCGGCGTTCTATAATCGCGGCACATTCCAGGCGTCCCCCACATGGCTTTGACGCTGGGAACCCACCTGGGCCCGTACGAGGTCGGCGCCTTGCTTGGCGCTGGCGGCATGGGGGAGGTCTATCGCGGCCGCGATCCGCGTCTCGGACGTGATGTCGCGATCAAGATTCTTCCGCCGCAATTTCTGACCGATCCCGAGCGCCTCGAACGCTTCCAGCGTGAGGCCCGCGCGGTTGCCGCGCTGAATCATCCCAACATCGTTGCCATCTACGACACGGGCAACGCGAACGGCATGCGGTTCATCGTGTGCGAGCTGCTCGCTGGCGGCACGCTCCGTGACGTGCTGACCCCCGGAGCGCCGCTGCTTTTCCGGAGGTCCATTGAGATCGCGCGTCAAATTGCGCATGGTCTCGCCGCCGCGCACGCACGCGGCATCGTGCATCGCGATCTGAAGCCCGAGAACATCTTCGTGGGCGACGACGGCGTGGTGAAGATCCTCGATTTCGGTCTCTCGCGATTGAAGGACTCGACATCGGAGGAACTCACGACACCGGGGACGGAGCCCGGCAGGATCCTCGGCACCGCGGGCTATATGGCGCCGGAGCAGGTGCTCGGCCAGCCGGCGGATCATCGGGCCGACATCTTCGCCTTCGGCGCGATCCTCTACGAGATGCTGGCGGGACGCCGGGCCTTCATCGGTGCGACGTCGGCGGACGCGATCACGGCGATCCTCACGAGCGAGCCGCCAGAGATCTCCATCGCGTCCCGCCCGGTGACGCCCGAGCTCGAAGGCATCGTGAGGCGGTGCCTCGAGAAGCGCCCCGATTCGCGGTTTCAGTCGGCCAGCGATCTCTCGTTCGCTCTCGAGATGCTGAGCCGCACGTCGTCGAACGGCCTGGTGCCCGAGCGATCGTCTACTCCACGCACGCCCCTTGTTCGCTGGCTGCTCGGCGCGGCAATGATCGTCGTCGCAGCTGCTGCGGGTGCCCTCGTGGAGAGGCGTTTCTCGTCCCCACCGCTTGAAACCACGCACGCGACCTATGTCGACCTTCTAGGGCCTTCAGGACCGGATGTTTTCAACTGGTGTTGCGCGGTCCTGTCCGACGACGGACATCGCGTAGCATACCGAGTTTTCGAAAGGGGCACGCAACGGCTGTGGATCGGGTCGCTCGACCAGCCGAGCTTCACACCGATCGCCGGCACCGACGGAATTAGCGGTTGGCCATTCTGGTCGCCCGACGGCCAGCATCTTGGCTTCGTTGTAGACGCACAATTAAAGACCGTGGACCTCATCACCGGCTCGGTCGCAAACGTATCACTGGTCCCGGTACCTACTATCGGTGGGATCTCCGGGGCGTGGAATGGAAAGGGTGACCTCATTCTGACCTCTCGCGGACTGTTCCAGTGCCGTTCGTCAGGAGGGCCACTGAAACCGCTTGTGATGCCAGACGTGCAACATCATGAGTACAACCTCGCGAATCCCCATTTCCTGCCGGACGAAGAGCACTACCTGTTTTCCGTTGCCCGTCGTGGTGACGAGCCGGGCGCGATTTACGTTGGTAAGCTCGGTTCCGATGAACGAAAGCTGATCGGGCACACAGATTCGCCAGCTTCCTATACGGCCCCCGGCTATGTTCTCTTCACTCGCGAAGGGACGCTCTTCGCGCAACGCCTCGATCCGAGTCGTCTCGAGTTGTCAGACCAACCAGAGCGACTCGTTGATGGGCTTGCAACGAGTCGCAGAGTCTTCGGCGAAACGGCGGTGGTAGCGTCGCCGACAGCGCTCTATTTCAGGACTGTTCCCGACCAGGGCCAATACACATGGTTCGACAGAGGAGGGCGCGAGCTAGCGCGTGTGGGTGATCCGCTCCCGTCGTATTCGTTCGACGTCTCGGCAGACGGAGCGAACGTCGTGACAATGCTCGGACTTCCCGGCTACCTGTGGCAGATCGATGCGCGCCACGGTGATATGACCAGGCTCACCGATGGTGCCGACGATGCCGATCCGCGGTTCAACGCGGACGCCACGTCGGTCCTGTTTGGTGGAACCTATGACGAGCGAAGGGGAGTGGACCTTGTCGAAGTCCACGGGAACACGCGAAGGCGCGTGTACGAACCACCGCGCGGCGCCGAGAAGGATCCACGCGACCGCCTCATTCTGCACGACTGGTCTCGCGACGGACTGACGGCGCTTGTCGACCTGACCGGCCGGCATCGTGAGATCTCGGCCGTGACGTTATCGAACGGCCAGACTCGGGTGGTGCTCCGAAGTTCTGGTTCCCCCGATCAAGCACGATTCTCTCCCGATGGGAAATGGGTCGTTTACAACGATCGTGAAAACGGACGCTTTGAGATCTTCGTCGTGCCATTTCCGCCGACCGGCGAGCGCTGGCAGCTCTCTCCCTCAGGGGGAGTCCAGCCCGAATGGAGAGCCGATGGACATGAGCTTTTCTATCTCGACTCTACGGGGGCACTGACGGCCGTGGAGGTGCGGAGTCAGCCCCGTTTCTCGGCAGGACCACCCCGTCTCCTGTTTCACACGTCGCTTCTGGGGGAATCACAAGCAGACGAGTATCGCGCGGCCGCGGATGGGCAGCGGTTCCTCCTTCGCGTGCCCGTCGGAGGACCGCTACGAACGACGCTGGTGCTCAACTGGCCGGCGCTTCTCAACAAGTAGACAGCGTGAACGTCACGCCCACACTGATCACCCTCCGGGTCAAGAATCGCCAACAGTGGCGGGCGTGGCTGAGCAAGCATCACTCTTCGAGTCCAGGAATCTGGCTCGTGTTCTACAAGGCCCACACTGGCATAAAGTCGATCCCGTACGAAGACATGATTCGCGAGGCGCTGTGTTTCGGATGGATCGACAGTCTCGTCAAGCGGCTCGATGACGATCGATACGCTCTCAAGGTGACGCCGCGGAAGCCGACGAGCAAGTGGTCGGACCTCAATCGGAAACGGTGGGCGGAGCTCGACGCCGCAGGCCAACTGACCGCGGCCGGCATCACGGCCGCACCAACGAGCAACACCTACGCCCCACGACCGGTCGTCCCGATCCTGCCGGTCTACCTTGCCAAGGCCCTGAAGGCGGATCCCAGGGCGTGGAAGTGTTTCCGGGCGCTGTCGCCCAGCCACCGACGTGACTTCGTCGTCTGGATTCACATCGCGAAACGACCGGAAACGCGTGCGAGGCGGATCCGCGAGTCGATCGCCTTGTTGGCTGCTGGAAAAACGCTTGGGTTGAAGTAGATTCGGCGAAGGGCGAAGGGCGAAGGGCGAGGAGCGAGGAGCGAGGAGCGAATGCGAATAGCGAATAGCGAATAGAAGGGCACGCAATGGTCACGATCGATCGCAGGGCGTTTGTCGCAGGACTCACGGCTGGCCTCGCGGCAGCCCGTCAGGCGTCTGCTTCATCACACGCGCGGGCACAGTCACCAGCGCTGGCCGCTCCTGCGCTTCGGCCGCTGGCACTCGGCGCGATTCGTCCCGACGGATGGCTGCTGCGCCAGCTGAAAATCCAGGCGTCCGGTCTGACCGGGCATCTCGACGAGTTCTGGCCCGACATTGCCGACAGTCAGTGGTTCGGCGGCCGCGCCGAAGGGTGGGAGCGCGCGCCGTACTGGCTCGATGGCGCGATTCCGCTTGCCTGGCTGCTCGACGACCAGGGCCTGAAGGATCGGATCACCAGACACGTCACCTACGTGCTCGATCACCAGCGAGATGACGGGTGGTACGGACCGTATCCGCTGGACGCCGTCAGCAAGCGCTACGACCTGTGGGCCATCCTGCTCGCCAACAAAGTCCTGGCGCAATATCACGACGCCACCGGCGATCCTCGCGCGCTGTCCGCGGTGACGCGCAGCCTGCAAGCCATGGCGCAGGGCCTCGGCCGCACGCCCCTCTACGACTGGGGACGCTTTCGCTGGTACGAGGGGCTCGTGCCGATCTACTACGTGTATGAACGCCG
>DASWZV010000071.1:0-4422 GCA_036407095.1 Vicinamibacterales bacterium
CGGACTCGATGCGGCGCCTGGCCTCCTCAGGACCGATTGCCCGGCAGGTGCCCGCGTAACGCGGCGGCTTGCCTTCCTCGAGCATCCGCTTCCTGTCGTCTTCCAGTTTTTGCGGCGAGCAGAAGCAGTAGTAGGCCTGGCTTGCGGCGAGCAGCTCGTTCGCGTACGACGTGTAGAGATGGAGCCGCTCGGACTGCCGGTACGGTCCGACGGGTCCGCCGACATCGGGCCCTTCGTCCCACTCCAGGCCGAGCCAGCGGAGATCCTCCAGGATGCCGTTTTCCGAGGTCTTCGTCGATCGCTCGGCATCGGTGTCTTCGATCCTGAGGACGAAGGTTCCGTCGTGGCCGCGGGCGAGCAGCCAGTTGAAGAGCGCCGTCCGGGCGTTGCCGACGTGGAGCTGACCGGTAGGACTCGGCGCGAAGCGGACGCGCATCATTCAGTTTGCGCTGGGGCCCCACCCCCAGCGCCTGCCAGCGCTCGCTCTCCGCTCGCGCCGCTGCATTGATACCCTTTGCCTCACAGAAATCTCAACAGCGCGACCGCGTGCGCGGCGATCGCCTCACCGCGTCCGATGGCGTCGATCCCCTCGTTGGTCTTGGCCTTCACGCTGATCCTCGCCGGATCGATGCCGAGCGCGCCGGCCATGGCCGCGCGCATGGCCTCGATGTGATCCTTCAGCTTGGGAGATTCAAGGACCACGGTGACGTCGAGGTTGGCGACCTCGTAGTGCTCTTTCGCGATGAGCTGTGCGGCGCGGTTCAACAGATCGAGACCCGGTGCGCCCTTCCACTCGGGGTCCGAATCGGGAAAGTGCCGACCGATGTCGCCAAGCCCCGCCGCGCCGAGCATGGCATCGATCGCGGCGTGGCACGCGACGTCGCCGTCCGAATGCGCCACGGGTCCCCGCCCCGATTCGAGCGCGACGCCGGCGATGCTCAACGGACGCCCCTCGACGAGGCGATGCAAATCGTACCCCGTGCCAACGCGTCCGACGGCCTCGGCCCGCCGGCGGGCGGCAATGAGATCCTCTTCCGTGGTGATCTTCACGTTTCCCGATTCTCCTGCAACGACGTGGACGGGATGCCCGGCGCGTTCGGCGAGCGACGCCTCGTCGGTCGCCTCTTCGCCAGATCGTCCCAGCGCCACGGCGTCGGCCAGGACCTCGCGGCGGAATCCCTGCGGGGTCTGTGCCATGAAAATCGTGCCGCGTGGGATCGTTTCGACGATCAGGGCCCCATGGGGATGACGCTCGACGCGTTTGACCGTGTCGCTCGCCTCGACGGCGGCGATGGCCGCGCCGTGCGCGGCAGCCGCCTCTATCGTGCGATCGATGACCTCGGCCGAGACGAACGGCCGGGCGGCGTCGTGGATGAGAACGATTTCGGCTGACGGATCGACGCTCGCGAACGCGTTCGCCACGGAATCCTGACGCCGGGGCCCTCCCGGCACGATCGTCAACGGTCGCGTCGTCGGACCGATGTGTTCGTGCGCCCGCGCCGGCTCGAGGTCGGACGGAACGACGACGACGAGATCCGAGACGGACGGGTGGGAGTCGAATGCCCTGACGCTTCGCGACAGAATCGTCCGGCCTCCGAGGTCCAGCAGCTGCTTTGGATGACGAGAACCCATCCGTCGTCCCGAGCCGCCGGCAGCAATGATCGCGGTTACGCGCATAGGGTCAGCGCTTCATTATAAGTGCGCGGCGCGCCCTGCCGCAGACCACACAGGCATTTAGGTGGCCACCGACTACACGGCCGACACAAGACAGAGTGTCGCGTAGCGCAGGCCTTCAGGCCTGCCCGGCGCACTGATGCAGACCTGCGGCTCTGCGCTACGACTTTGTGAAACGCGCCACCCACTTGCGGAGTCCGTGTCTGGGGCACAGGCCATCACGGAGCCCCGTCTACAAGTGAATCGCCTGCCTCGTCATTGGCAGATTCGAAATATGCGCGAATTCCAACCATGGGATGCGAAACGCACACGAAGGACAGAGGAGAGAGCGTGTCGCCAGGTCAAGTCCGATGCGTGAAACGGTCAGACCGTCCGTGCGCTGGTGATTCTCAATCCAGATACACTCCCGATCGCAGGTCGGAGACCAGGCCGTCTCTAAAACAGATCACGCGTTCCCGATAATGGGTACTCCTTGGACTCTCAGTGTACCTCCACGCCACATGATGTGAGGATCCGAGAAGCCTGACGACATCCTTCACCGGCATGTGAGCTCTGATGCCCTTTGCACGACAGTCATCGAGCACGATCGTGTCGACTTCGCCTCCGCGCACATAAACGAAGTCGCAGGTACTTCCATTGTCGTATCGCCACATTTCTCCCAGAGGTGGTCCGAGCAACGCGCGGACCTCCGATTCCGTCAAGCCGGTGTGAACGGCCCGAAAGCCGCGATCGGTGTAGCCGGCGGCGTACCTCGTGTCGTCCCCAAGCAGCCGCAACAACAGGATTCCCGGAATGCCATCAAGCGAATGCATGTCCAGCCAAATCACAGCGCCAACGACTACAACCGCGGCCACCAGATGGCGGCGCTTCATGGGCGACAGTCTATACGGACATTACTAGTGGAGAGGGTCTCGGGTTGAATTACTGCCGGTCTGCAGACCTGAAGGTCTGCACTACGACCGCGCGGCAGATCCGCAAGTTGGGCTACGGCGCGGTCACATCCGTGGCCGGCTCGTCCACCTCGCGGCGGACGACCTCCCGCACCTGATCGGCCAGAACGCGGACGCCGTTGCGGGCAGCCGTGTCCGTGGCCACTGGCGCGTGCACCGTCACGCTGACGTGCCCCGGACGCACGGTCAGCTGACCCTTGGTCATCACGTGGCGGCTGCCGGCGACGCTCACCGGCACGATTGGCAAGTGCGTGTCGACGGCGAGCACGAACGAGCCTCCCTTGAACCGGGCGACGGTACCGTCGAGGCTGCGCGTCCCTTCGGGAAACACGATCAACGAGTGACGCGCGCCCACCAGCTTCGCCATCTTCTTCACGACGCCCGCGCCAGGCTTCGATCGATCGACGAGCAGGTGTCCCGTGCGCCCGAGGTGCCATCCCAGGAACGGAATCCGCCCGAGCGACGCCTTGGCGACGATCCGGAGTTGGAACGGCAGCGAGGCGAAGAGGATCGGAATGTCGTAGATGCTCTGATGGTTCGAGGCGAAGACGTAGGTGCGCGTGGGATCGAGGTGGTCGAGACCGTGCACGTCCACGCGCACGCCGGTGGTCTTCAGAATCAGCGAGGACCAGAGTCGGGCGCAGCGATGGCCGAAATCACCGCTGCGATCGAACAGGGACGAGGCGACCGAGATGGTGCCGAGGACAATCGTATAGAGCGTGACGGCGGGGATGAGATAGACAACGGTACGGAGCCAGTGGAAGCGCGAAGAACCCGTCAATGCTGAATGTTGAATGTCGAATGACGCCCCGATCATTTCGCGTTGGGCATCGACATCTTCTGCGGGCTCGCGGCCACGGCTGCAGCGGGCGCGGAGGCGGCAGCCGAAGCCTCGATGTACCTCCCGAAGATCATCTTTCCGGCCGTGGTCTGCAGCACGCTCGTGACGACGATGTCGATGTTGCGGCTGATCATGCGCCGCGCGTTGTCCACGACCACCATTGTCCCGTCGTCGAGGTAGGCCACCCCCTGGTTGTATTCCTTGCCTTCCTTGAGGATGAACACCTTCATGAACTCGCCCGGCAGCACGACCGGCTTGAGCGCGTTGGCCAGCTCGTTGATGTTGAGGACCTCGACACCGCGGAGCTGCGCGACCTTGTTCAGGTTGAAGTCGTTCGTGACGATCTTGCCCTGCAGCGTGCGCGCAAGCTCGATCAGCTTGAGGTCGACCTCGCGCGTATCGGGGAAGTCGATGTCGGAGATCATGACGTCCACACCGGCCATCTTCTGGATCTTCTGAAGGATGTCGAGGCCGCGGCGTCCGCGGTTGCGCTTCATGGAATCGGCAGAGTCGGCCACGAGCTGCAGCTCCTTGAGCACGAACTGCGGGATCACCAGCGTGCCGTCGAGAAAGCCCGTCTCGCACACATCGGCGATGCGGCCGTCGATGATGACGCTCGTGTCGAGGATGCGGTAGCGCTTCTGCGGGCCGGTGTCCCGGAAGAGACTCGCGAGGCGCTGCGGCTGGAGCCATTCCCCCTTCCTCGCACCCATCACGATCCCGAGATACGGGAAGACCAGCAGGATGAAGCTGTGCAGGAAGCCGACGCGATTGTTGGTCGCGTCCGCCCAGAAGAGCGCCGCACCGATCGTCTTGGCCAGGCCGAGGCCGATGGCGCCGCCGATCAACGCCCCGAGCAGGTCGGTCACCTCCGACTCCCGCAGGCGCGTCTCGATCAGCACGACCACCGCGCCGAGCGCGGCCCCGATCCCGATGTCAACGGCAACCAGCGGAGAA
>DASWZV010000072.1:0-6834 GCA_036407095.1 Vicinamibacterales bacterium
GAGTGCCGCGGCGTATTCGTCAAACGAGCGGAACCGTACATGAGTCGCCATACGCGTACTGGGACTTTTTGCTCAATCTGAATAGTAAACCGACCAGCCTTCGGTACATCCTGTCGTTCGATCCGCACGTCTCTGGAGGGCAGTCGATGAAGTTCAAGTACCTCGCACTCGTTCTCGTCTGTGCAACGGCTGCGGCATGTCAGACGCCCGCGCCGCCTGCCGGACAGAATCAGAGTGCGTCGCCGGCTACGACTTCCTCGGACGCGCGCTATGGGCAGCTTGCGAGCCTGCCATTCGTGAAGTCGCAATTGTCGAAGGACTCTGTCGCCGCCCTGAAGGACGAGCTGGCCTTCCAGCGTGCCGTGCAGCTCTATTTGTGGGCGCTGCCGTCGCTCAACATGTACGGCATGAAGGAAGCGTCCGAGGCGAAGTTCGGGAAGGGCTACAACGTCCTGCCGATCTTCAGGGATCGGCTGAACGCCAAGACGCTGATTACCACGCCGAACTCCGACGTGATCTATGCGCTCGGCTATCTCGATCTGAAAGAAGACGGGCCTCTGGTGATCGAAGCGCCGCCGGGCCTGCAGGGCATCATCGACGACTTTCGGCAGCGGCCGATTCCGTCCGTTGGCGAGATCGACGGCAAACGGTGGTCGGGTGACGTCGGACTGCCGGGGCCCGACCGAGGCAAGGGCGGCAAGTATCTGATGCTCCCGCCCGACTTTACCGGCCAAGTTCCCAAAGACGACAACTATCTGGTCTTCAAGTCGCAGACCTACGGCGTGTTCGTCTTCTGGCGCGGCTTCTTCGAGGATCCCAAGCAGCTTGAAGAACCCGTCAAGGTGATGGAGCAGACCAAGATCT
Organism: Vicinamibacterales bacterium; assembly: GCA_036407095.1. Lineage (GTDB taxonomy): Bacteria > Acidobacteriota > Vicinamibacteria > Vicinamibacterales > UBA2999 > Gp6-AA40. The sequence goes on from DASWZV010000072.1 coordinate 865, forward strand.
ATCCGGTCGGCAAGAAAGCCTCGGCGAAGCCGATGCAGTTTCCCAACGCGTCCAACGTGCCGATCAACATGCTCTACCCGCACGACTTCACCGCGTTCGAGATGATCGATCGCTACATCCAGCACGAATACGTAGACCCCGCCGACTTCGAGTTCCGCGGCATGGCGAAGGCACTCGGGATCGAGAAAGGCAAGCCGTTCACGCCCGATGCGCGGATGAAGGCATTGCTCGACAAGGCCGCGCAGGCGGCATACCGAATGGGCGTGGTCGAAGCGACGAATTTGCCGAAGTACTATGCCGATCGGCAATGGCTACGGCCGCTGCCGACCGACAGCGTGCACGAATTCACTTTTGACACCTATAACGACGTTGCCTGGCGCACGGCCATGTTCACGCTTGGCTACTCGAATAGCCCGGCGATGTTTCTGAATCTGCCCGATACCGGCGCGAAATACCCGTTCACGGTGACCGACGCTGATGGCGAGGCCTTCGACGGCAATAGGAACTACAAGCTTCACCTCCCGGCCGGCATCCCGGCGAAGTTGTTCTGGTCGGTCACCCTCTATGACCCGGCGACCGGCGTCGGCCTCGACAATGGCCAGCCGTTCCCATCGCTCAATCAGATGGACAGGCCAGTGGTCAATGCGGACGGATCAATCGACATCTACTTGGGACCGAAGTCGCCGGGCGACGGCAAGAACTGGATGGCCACGATCCCGAATCAGGGCTTCTTCGTGATGGTCCGTCTCTACGCGCCGGGGCAGGCCTTCTTCGACCAGTCGTGGAAGCCAGACGACGTCGTGAAGGTGAACTGATGGTGACGAAATCGATCGTCGGGCTCTTGCTGTTTTGCACCTGCGCAGTGCCCGCGATGGCGCAATCGACGGCGACTCAGCCTCCGCAGGGCGAGCCTGCGCATGACGTCAACGCGCTCGCCAAACAGACGCAAAACCCTGTGTCCGACCTGACGGCGGTGCCGTTGCAGTTCAACTTCAACAGCGGCGGCGATCTCGAGGACCGCTCGCTCTTCCTTCTCAACTTCCAGCCGGTGATTCCGTTCAAGGCGACCTCGAACGAACGTGAACGTCATCGCGCGGTTCATCGTGCCGATTGAAAGTGTCCCGGGTCCAGAGGGTACGCGCTACTCGGGCATTGGCGACATGCAGACACAGCTGTTCATCACGCCGGCGAAGTCGGGAAGTTTTGTCTGGGGCGTCGGACCGACGTTTTCGTTTCCGACCGCGACGACGGCGACCGCCGAGACCGGCACGTGGGCGATGGGACCGAGCGCCGTTGTCGTGAAGATGGCTGGCCCGTGGGTGGTGGGCAGTCTGATCTCGCAGTTGTGGCCGCTCCACGATGCCGCTGGAGATCCGGAGACCGACCTGTTCACGCTGCAGCCGTTCATCAACTACAACTTCGGACAGGGATGGGCGCTGGCCTTTGCCCCGATCATCACCGCGAACTGGAACGCCGCCGACGACAACCAGTGGACGGTGCCGCTTGGCTTCGGCATCAGCAAGACGGCTATCTTCAACAGTCGTCCAGTGAGTCTGGGCGCGCAGTACTACTACAACATCGAGCGGCCCGATGGCGCGCCCGGCCAACAACTGCGTTTTCTCGTGTCCTTCCTGTTTCCGCGATGACCTATCGAGACGAGTATGCCGCGCGATAGTGCGGCGTCCATCAACAACTTAGGCTGTGGAAGTTCGATAGTGCGAAATGGCCTGTTCCGCAAATAACTGAAAAGACTGACTTTAGAGCGTGGCTGGGTGTTCGGGACGATTTCCGCAACTGGCTCATCCGTGCGGCGTAAACCCCAGAAGGCGCTTTGCTCTGCTCGTGGGAAGGCTGATCGGCTGCCGCCTTTGTTTAAACGCGGTTGCTTCCAATTCCCGTCCATAGCAAAGCAATGAAGCGCTCGACATGACGCTCGCCGGCGGCAGCGGTAGTCGACTCGCCGCACAGCCGTGCCGTTAATACCCAGCCGTGCAGCGCGCCGAGGATAGTTCCCGCTAACGCGTCGACGTCACACTTGGCCAAGCGGCCCTGTGCCTGCGCACGACGAAGCCATCCTGTGAGTCCGCGGCGCGCTTGCGAAGCCGGCGACTCGCCCTTCCGTCCTCGTCGCCCGGGTTTCACCCCCGCTGCTTGCAACACGGCAAGACCTGCGTGCACTTCCTGAAAATACGCGGAGATCACTTTTCCGTGTTCGACGAGTTGGTCGCGGATCGGACGGTCGTCCGGGCCCGCCTCCAGCGCGGCAATCCACGGCACGTTGTCCGACGGCCCTAACGCCGCCACCATCAGCGCATCTTTGGATCCAAACCGATTGAACAGCGTGGTGTGGCTGACACCGAGCTCTCGCGCGATCTCGCCGGCAGACACCCCCGCGCCGCGCTCGAGGAAACAGCGCCGCGCCGCGACGACGATCTGCTCATCCGTGACTTCTTTTGGCCGGCCCATGTGGTCTGGGGTATATTTCTTTCCAGAAAGAAACTTAAAGCTGCCGGGCTGATGAGTCAATCATGACAGGGCTCGGCGAGGAAGCGCAACGATCATGAATGCCAGCGAGCTGATGAACGACCTGTACCCGACGATTCAGCCGACCAACGTGCGCGAATACGTCTCGCGGGAGGGACTCTAATGGCGTTCGGTGTCAAGAAGGCCACACCAATTGCGTGGCGCCGCGTCAACGCGTCGAGCCTCGACCTCAAAGGCCTGAACGTCGCGGTCGTGGGTGGCACTGGTGGATTGGGAAGAGCGCTCAGCCGGCAGATGGCGTCACGCGGCGCTCACGTCATTGTGGTCGGCCAGACCTTCCGCGACGCGGGTCTGTCGGGGATCGAGTTTCTGAAGGCGGATCTGAGCATGATGCGTGAGGCGAAGCGCGTCGGCGCAGCCCTGCCGGCCGAAACGCTCGACATCGTCATCTTTACCACCGGGATCTTCGCCGGTCCTAAGCGCGAGACGACCGCCGACGGCATCGAGCGCGACCTGGCCGTGAGCTACTTGAATCGGCTGGTGATCCTGAATGAGATCGCGCCGCGACTCGGCAGACGACGGACGGGCGCACGTCTGAAACCGCGCGTGTTCGTGATGGGATTTCCTGGTACCGGCCAGACCGGCACGGTGGATGACCTCAACGCGGAGCAGTCCTACAAGGCCATGTCGGTGCATATGAACACCGTGGCCGGCAACGAGGTCCTGGTCCTGGACGCGGCGCAGCGATACCCGCGTGTCGCGGTGTTTGGTTTGAATCCAGGACTTCACAAGACCGACATCCGCAACAACCTCTTCGGGGACACGTTGAAGTCTCGATTCATGGAGTGGATGATTGGGCTGTTCACGTCTTCGCCCGAAACGTACGCGGCACGGACCGTCCCGCTTGTCGTATCTCCCGACCTGGAGGCGCACAGCGGCGCGATGTTCGATCAGCACGGCAACGCGATCGTGCCGACGCCGAAGCTGACCAATGCGTCGTATCGTCAGGCCTTTCTGGCGGCATCAACGGCGCTGGTCACACGCGGCGGCGTGCGCCTGTCATGAACATCCATCCGATTCTGGCCAAACGACCTGGCCAGCGATTCGAGACTCGCGTGGTGTCATCGCGTCCGCTGACGCCGACGACTCACGGGATCCAGGTGGAAAAGCCCAATGGCTTCACATTCGAGCCGACGCAGTTCACCTTTCTCCAGCTCCAGACTCCCGACGGCGTCGACGTGCGCCCGATGTCGCTCGCGACCAGTTCTACGCGACCGCACCTCGAATATGGGGTGCGCGTGTCGCAATCTGCCTTCAAGCGAGCGTTCGCCGCATTGCAGCCGGGTGATCCTGTCGTCCTGCAAGGGCCGCTCGGTCACTACATTCTCGATACTTCGCGACCCGCCATTCTCGTTGCCGGCGGAATCGGGATCACGCCGTTGAAAGGGATGGCGGAGTACGCAGCTGATCGCGGGCTGCTTATTCCCATGCGTCTCGTGTACAGCAATCGCACGGTGGACGAGATTGTCTACCGCGAGGAGTTGGAGGCTTTGGAGCGCGCCAATCCAAACTTTCGCGTGCTGTGGACGTTGACTCGTGGGGAGCCGTCCTCGTGGGCTGGGAGGAGCGGGCGGATCGCCGGACAGACCGGAACCGACTTGCTCGCCGAGGCAGCTGACGCTCTCGATCAACCTGTCTACTACTTGTGCGGGGCACCCGGCTTCATCCAGGCGTGTTTCAAGAGCCTAATCGAGTCCGGCATTGCCGAAGCCGACATTCGGTTCGAAGTCTTCCGCGGATATGCGGTCTCCGCGTGACCGCAGTCGAAACGCCTTGCCGATGTGCGAAGCCTTTTTACGCTACTTCTGGACTACAAGCGCTGCACGATCAACAGCCGATCGTGCGCTGGTCGCGCTGCCGTCCCAGCACGTACAACCGACAGAAAGTTCTAAAGTGAAATCACCCTGTGCTGCAAATCGTTGAAAACACAGGGCAAATTTCGTGGCTGGGAGGCAGGGACGATTTCCGCAACTGGCTCGTTCATGCGGCATGAGGGTGCCGGTGGCCTCGGCATGCCGTCACACCGAAGTGCCAAGCGCGAACGGCGCAGCCTGTTGCCCAATGACTGGTGGCCCAGCTACCTGCCGAACGCCTTCTTCCAGCGCTTCTTCGGATCATCGAACTTCACGGCGGTGGGATCGAATGCTCCCGGGTCGAACTGTCCTCCGGCCCGCCGGAGGCGTCGACTCGTGCTCCTCGTGGTCGGGATCGGCGATGACCTGAAGAAACTCGGCGTAGCCGTGGACACCACCGCAATCCTCCGGAGGACACCGGCCTTCACCGGCAACACAGCGCGAGTACTTGCGGTTGTCCTCGGCCGGCTGGAGGCCCTCGTGCGCGAGGACGTGCTGCCGGTCGTCGCCGAAGTCGTACGCGTACATGACGGGCGGGGCGTGCGAGTTCCGATGGTCGAAGAACTTTGAGAGTGGGACGTCCCACCCAGGTACGACAGGCCGGTCCTCGGGGTCTTCGTCGGTGGGAATGCCGATGGAGACCACGTTCCGCTCAGCTGCGTCGAGTAACCGGAATTCGTGGAGATGGTAGTCCAGCCAGCCCATGGCGTCCTGGATGGCGACATGCAAGTCCCAGAACGAGTACTTCTCAGGCACTTGGATGCGACGCCAGATCAGTGGATCCGTCCCTGACAGCACCACCAGGAACTGGTGCACGAGCTTTGGCCGAGGCGTGCGTGTCCCCTGCCTCACAGGAGTCGGTCGGTTGGCCACAGCGTTCTCCGGGTGTTCGGAGCCGCGCGATCAGCGCACGCGATCACGCGGCAGTCCGACGCTTGCTGGTAAGCGCCGCCAGGCTCAAGCGAAGCCGGAACGGCTTCAGGAGACGGTTGAGCGTGTCCTGCGTTGGGTTGTGGCGCGGGTTGATCGCGCGCAGCACGTTCGGGCCGGCCATGTGCACCTTGGCCGCGAACTCCTTGACGCCCATCGCCCGGATCACTTTCCCGAGCGCAAGTTGCAGGTCCACGCCTTCATCAATCGACGCCAGCAGGAACTCGCGAGCGAATGCCGCGTCGCGAAGGTCCTTGGCCAACCCGACGTTCCAATCTTCACTTCGTCGTGCCACGACGTTTGCCCTCCTGATACGCGCTTCAGGACTCGTGCGCCCGCCTTACGTCTGCCGTCTGTGTGGACTTGTCGCCACCGAGCAACAGGAGCACGAGTTGCGCGCCGTCCTTGCCGAAGTAGATCCGATAACCCGGACCGAACATGACCCGGGCCTCCCAAACACCGCGACCAACGCTCTTGTGGTCGCCGAGATTCCCGGTCGAGAAGCGGAGCACCCTCGCCTGAATGCGCCCGTGGCGCAACGTCCAGCGTGTCCAGCCACTCGCGGTACGGATTCCTGCCGTCAGCGGTGAGGTACTCTCGGACGTCCACAGTCGGCGACTCACGGTAAATTATCTCATACGAT
>DASWZV010000073.1:0-4159 GCA_036407095.1 Vicinamibacterales bacterium
CCCTGGCCGCGAATCCACGCTTCGATGTACTGCAGCGCGACGTCGACGTTCGTCTCGACGCCCCCCAGCGTGATGGCGCCATCGGCGACCGTGAGATCGGTGAGCTGGTCGGCATGAATCTGAACATCCACGCGCCGGTCCTTCTGGTTCGGACGATCGCCGAGCACGCGGTCGAACGCCTCGGCGGCAACGGGAACGAGGTCGGGATGCGCGACCCAGGTGCCGTCGAAGCCGTCGGCGGATTCGCGCTCTTTGTCCTCGCGCACTTTCTCCAGCGCTCGCGCCGTGACGTCGGGATCGCGGCGATTGGGAATGAATGCCGCCATGCCGCCGATGGCGTGCGCGCCGCGATGGTGACACGTCTGCACGAGCAGCTGCGTGTAGGCGCGCATGAACGGCACGGTCATCGTGAGCTGCGCGCGATCCGGCAGGAGGCAATCGGCTCGATGCCTGAACGCCTTGATCAGACTGAACAGGTAGTCCCATCGCCCGGCGTTCAGGCCAGCAGCGTGCTCCCGCAGCTCGAAGAGGATCTCCTCCATCTCGAACGCCGCGTAGATCGTTTCGATCAGTACAGTGGCGCGAATTGTCCCACGCGGAATGGCGAGTGCGTCTTGTGAGAAGTCGAAGACGTCATTCCACAGACGTGCCTCGAGATGGCTTTCCAACTTCGGCAGATAGAAGTATGGACCCGTGTTGCGTGCGACCGATTCACGCGCGTTGTGAAAGAAGAAGAGACCGAAGTCGAACAACGCGCCGGCCAGCGGTTGTCCGTCCACCACGAGATGCGGCTCGTCGAGATGCCAGCCGCGCGGCCGAACGACCAGCGTCGCGATGCGCTCGTCGAGTTGGTACTCCTTGCCCTCGGGGGACGTGAACGACAGTGAGCGACGCACCGCATCCTGCAGGTTCGCCTGCCCTTCGACGACGTTCGCCCAGGTCGGCGACAGGGCGTCCTCGAGGTCGGCCATGAAAACGCGCGCACCGGAGTTCAGTGCGTTGATCATCATCTTGCGATCGGCCGGACCGGTGATTTCGACGCGGCGATCCTCGAGGTCACGCGGCGCCGGCGCGACACGCCAGTCTCCATCCCGGATTTCGGCCGTCTCGGAGAGGAAATCCAGGGGCTCACCTCGCTGTAGACGTGCGCGGCGGTCCGCTCGATGCGCCAGGAGCGCCAGTCGCGTTTCGTTGAACTCCCGATGCAATCGTGCAAGGAAGTCGAGAGCGTCGGGCGTGAGAACCCGGCCGCTGCTGGGTGTCGTGGCTCCAGTGATGCTGACTCCCGCGTCGGTAGGGATCGTCATTGGATTCTTCGTATTTCCATGTGATAAGCGACGCGCGAGCCGATGTCGGCCCGCGGATGGCGTGCAAATTCCTAGCGGCAGGCTCGTCGGGTCGGCCCTATATTTCCGGCCTCTCTCGGCACACTCCGCCTACCTGAGGAGGATGGATGATGACGCTTCACCGTGTCAAACGGTTCGTATTCGCCTCAGCCGTTGCAGTCCCCAGCGCGCTCTCGGCCCAGGCCTTTGGTCTGAACGAGATCGGATCCTGCGCAATTGGCCGTGGCTTCGCGGTCACGGGAGCACCTTGCCAAGACGCGTCCACAATTTTCTGGAACCCTGCCGCGGCAACCCGGCTCACTGGGTGGAACGCCGTCGCCGGCGTCACAGCGATCGCGCTGAATGCAACCTTCAAGCAGGACACCACGCGTCGAGTGTTCGAATCGGACGTTCCGACGGAGTACGTGCCGCACGCTTTCGTCAACTATCACGCCGCGAACAGCAAGCTCGCGTACGGCGTCGGCGTTTATGTGCCCTACGGCCTCACGTCGCAGTGGCCAGACAATTTCCCCGGCAAGTTCTCGGCGAAAAAAGCGTCGCTGGCAACCATCTATGTGCAACCCAACATCGCCTATCAGATCAACTCGAAGTGGTCGGTTGGTGGTGGTCCCATCTGGGGTCACTCCACCGTCGAGTTGATTCAGGCAGTCGATTTGTCCGAGCAGGTAGCCGGCGCCACCCCCACCACTCCCCCACAGCCGATCTTTTTTGCGAACCTCGGCATTGCCAAAGGGACGGAGTTTGCGCGGGTGCGCCTGAAGGGCAGCGCAAACGCGTTCGGCGCGCAGATCGGCGTGGCTGGCCAACCAACCCCGCAATGGAGCGTGGGACTTCGCTTCCTCACACCACTCGAGTTCAAGTACGATGATGCCGACGCCGTGTTCACCCAGGTGAACACGGGATTGGTCATTGGGGGCACCCTCACGCCGCCGATCCTTGTGGGAGCGCTGGTCGATACGATCAGCGCGCTCAAAGCGCAGTTTACGAGCGGCGCGCTCGTTCCTCAGAAAGTGAGGACGAGGATCACGCACCCTGCGCAGATCCAGGGAGGCGCGGCGTACAGCGGCTTGAAGAACTGGTTGCTCTCGGGCGACGTCGCATGGGTTGGTTGGAAGCGATTCAACGAACTGCCGGTCGACTTCCAGGGACCTGCGCCGGACCGCGTCCTCTTCGAGGACTATAACAACACGACGTCGGTGCGCCTCGGCGCCGAGTACACCATTCCCACGGATGGCTGGAAGATCCGGGCGGGGTTTGCGGGAGCCGCGAGCGCGGCTCCTGACGTGACGGTGACGCCGCTGCTTCCCGAACAGGACCGCTGGTATTCGACGTTTGGCGTCGAAGTGCCGTTCGGAAAGATGTGGAAGGTCGAGGGTGCCTACGCACACGTTGCGACTCCGGGAGCACGCGGCCGCATTGTCGAGCGGACGAACCGTAATCAAACGGCCGTGCAGTTGAACACGGGGGTGTACACGGTGACGGCAAACATCGTATCGATCACAGCCAAGGCTTCCTTCTAACCACCCACCAGGAGACCAACGGATGTCACGCACGCATGTAGTGGTTCGCGGCGCCCTCCTCGTGGGGGTAGTCGGTGCCTTGTACGCTTGTACTAGCGATGCCGATGTGCTCGGGCCGAGCCCCGTCGATCCGCTGTTTAGCAACTTTGTCGCGATCGGAAACAGCATCACAGCCGGTTTTCAGTCAGCCGGTATCAACGACTCGACCCAGCAGGCCAGCTTCGCGCTACTCCTCGCGGGCCAGATGAGAACGCGGTACGCGTTTCCTGCCCTCGCGAAGCCTGGCTGTCCGCCACCGATTGCGAATGGATTGACGGGCGAGCTCGTCTCGGAGACCGTGGCCTGCGCCCTCCGAAAGGTCCCCCTAGTCAACGGCGTCGCGGTCGCTCCGTCGTCGCTAAACAACGTGGCCGTGCCCGGGTTCGGCACGGCGGATGTGACGGCGTTGGGTACAGCCGCACCGCGCAACAACCCGCTGGCTCAGCTGATCCTCGGCGGAAAGACTATGGTGCAGAAGGCGCTGGAGGTTCAGCCGACCTTCGCAACGATCTGGATGGGCAATAATGACGTCCTCCAGCCTGCTCTTACCGGGCTGCCGGGTGGCGCGACGCCCTTGGACGCGTTCAGGGCGAACTACGCGAAGATGATGAACGAATTCACGCTCGGCGCGCCGGGGGTGAAGGGGGTGCTCATCGGTGTCGTTCAGGTGAGCGGAGTACCGCTGCTTATCCGCGCGGAACAGCTGACCAATGCGACAAATCTGGCGGTAGCTTCGACGATTGCGGGTCGAGCAGTGTTTCTCGATCCCGTCTCGTGCACAGGACCGGCGCTGCAGGCCCTCGTTAACCTCATTGCGATTGCTCAGCGCCCGGCGGGGGTTCCCGGCGTAGTCTTCTGTACGAAGCAGGGCGGCAGCCCTGACCTTGGCGACATTGGAATTCTCGACGTCGGAGAGCAGGCGACAGTGAAGGACCTGATCGACGGATATAACGCGTACATCCAGGCGAAAGCCGACAGTACCGGCTTTGCCTACTGGGATCCGAACCCGCTTTTCGGCCAGTTGCAGGCGTCGGGCGCCATTCCTCCATTCCCGATCTTCACCAGTACGACCCAGACATTTGGGCAGTACATCTCGCTCGACGGCATCCACCCATCTACCCTCGCCCACCGAAGGATCACCAACGAGCTCGTTACGGTGATCAACGCGAAGTACGGCACCAAGCTCGCGCCTATTTCCTTACCATAGGCAGAATGATCAGGAGAGGAAACGAGGCTGGCCGACTGAGTCGGTCA
>DASWZV010000074.1:0-8706 GCA_036407095.1 Vicinamibacterales bacterium
CACGGGCTTCGAGTACTACCGGCACGTGCGCATCCCGGCGGACGAGCCGCCGCCACCGCCGCCGCCGTCACCGGAGGAGCTCGAGCTCGAACGGGAGATGGAGTACTTCGTGGAGCCGGAGGAGGCGTTCACGAGGGAGGAAATCGAGTAGCCTGCAAATTGCAGATTGACGATTGCAGATTGCCGATTCGTTCAATGATGATTGTTTGAGTGGCGATCGCCGGAATGGCGATTAGCGATTGAAGTGAGGACTCGGGCGGTGGCTCTTCTGGGCGACCGCCCTTTTTGTTGGGCGCGAAAAGCTTGTGTTTCCCTCTTCCTCTGAGGCGGTCGCAAACGCGACGCGCACGAGTAGCAATCGAGGCATACCCGACCAGCGCCCTGATGTCTGGAGGCAAACGTCTCGTTATGCTATTTGTTAAACTCCGTTCCACCAGCTGAAGTGGGGGACGGATCGGCATGTACGCGTTTGGAAGGCACATCCGATGTTGAAGGCGGGACAGTGTCTTTAGCATCACCGTCGCCATCCTCCAGACAGTCAGCCATGAGTATAACTGAAACGATCGCCGCTGCCGTTACAAAGGCTGTTGTAGAACGAGTTCTTAGACTCGGTGCTTCGGGCGCAAGTTCGAAGGCGAAAGTGCGAACGGAGTCGGCGATCAAAGAGCACCTACGGGAAGTCGCAAACTGGACATCCAAGGTTCACACTCTCGACGCTGCGTGTCCGCGGGACCTTAAGACGTCGACTATTCCGCTGGCGCTCGACAGTGAACCGCGACGCGTCCGAACGACGACTCCGCAGACGCTTCGCAAAGAGGACGATCTCCTCACGGATGACAGCAACTATCTGATCCTAGGCAATCCTGGATCAGGAAAAACGACCACCATCAAACGTGTCGCGCGAAGGCTCCTGCTCGAGGCACCCCAACGCGGTGATAGCTATCAGTTTCCTATCATTGTCCGGCTGCGGGAATTGGTAGACGGCCTGACTGTAAACATGGTGGTAGCCAAGGTTTTTGGTTTGAAGTACGAGACTGTCGAAATCAGGAATCGCGTGGGAGGTCTAACGACAACCAGGTATGAAACTCGGGTTGGCGATGATCCAATCGAATCTGTAATCGGCCGTCTACTGTCGGACCTAGGAGCCGTCGTTCTATTGGACGGCTTGGATGAGGTATGGTCTGAGGCGCGATCGGATATAGCGCGCGAGATATCTCAGCTCGCGAGAACTACTTCTGGGTCTAAGTTTATCGTCTCCTCACGGACCGGGGACTACACTTTGGGGCTCGAAAATTTTGTAGCGCTCCAACTCTGCCCGCTTCGACCGGAGCAGGTAAAAGAGATTGCCCGGCGATGGTTGAAAGATCCGACAAGTTTTATTACTGCTCTCGAAACACTGCCGTACCGAGATATTGCCGATCGACCATTGTTGCTCACTCAGTTGCTGATTCTGTATTCAAGATTTGGGTTCCTTCCTGAGCAGCCGGCGCATGTGTATAAGCGGGTGATCCGGATTCTGCTTGAAGAGTGGGACGAACAACGAAACATACAACGGAAGAGCAAATACGCCGGTTTCGATACTGATCGAAAGGCCGAGTTCTTGGCCGCAATTGCGTTTCACATCACCTATACCTACGGTCGCAGCCAATTTGATGAAGACGAACTGGTATCAGCGTACAGACGCGTTCATCAAGTATTCAATCTTCCGCTGGCAGAGGCTCGCCAGGTAGCGAGAGAACTAGAGACACATACTGGCATCATATGTGAAGTCGGGAGCAGAACATACGAATTCTCTCACTTGTCGATTCAAGAGTACTTGGCGGCGAGCTTTATTGTGCGGGACGGGTCACTGGTCCTAGTTCGACGTGCGCTCGCCGGCCAGCCTGCGCCAGTTGCTATCGCTGTGGCTCTCTCATCGCAGCCTTCCCACTGGCTTGCTCGTCTGATCCTGAATCAAGAGTTTCAGCTTTGGCGCCAACAGTCGGCGAGAGGATTCTTGACACGAGTGCTCATCGAGCGGCCCTTTTTTGAAGTCTTTGAGCCCCTGGGGTGGTCAGTTCTGTACTTGTGCTCGCGACTATCAAAGGTGGATGGGGCTGTACCAGAGGTCCTGGTTCAAATTGCGCAACTGCCTAGCGTGATGCAGTCGATCGCCGAAGCGTTGAGGTGGTACGCGGTGACAGAGGGCACGGAAGCCAACCAGTCTGGCGTCGTCATTAGGAGGCGCGACGGTCTCGAGAGCTCGTATGATATGGTCCAACCGCCTGATGGACTGCTTCCGACTGTCGTTTTGCGCCAGATAGCGGCAAAGTGGCCGGACGCAGAAGTGTGGCGATCAGTATCTGGAAAGGAACACCGGTCATCAGTAAGGTGCTTGATGATCTGATTTTGGCCGGCACGGCCTTCGAGTACTACCGGCACATGCGGATCAGGCAGACGAGCCGCTGCCACCGTCTCCGGTGACCGCGCACGAAGCGGAGCGGGGCGATGGCCCCAGCGAGCGAAGCGCGCTAGTCGGGGTGCAGGGGTCCCCGACGATCAAACGAAGCCGAGCTCGAGCTCGAACGGGAGATGGAGTACTTCGTGGAGCCGGAGGAGGCGTTCACGAGGGAGGAAATCGAGTAATCCCTCATCCCTCATCCCTTATCCCGAATCCCGAATCCCGAATCCCGAATCTGGAGGGCGGTGGCGCTGCGGCGCCGCCGCCCCTTTTTCATGCGCGAAGACCTCTCATTCTCGGTTCATCATTCAGACGCGCGTGTCGCCGCGGTGTTCCCTGTCTTCGGCGTCCTCCTGATCGCAGTGCCCAAGCGCCGCTATACTACGCCCAACTGACCCCGCGGCAGCGCCGCGGCCGCGGTGGAGCGCGGGCGCATGGCGTCGGATCGCAGAGGGAGCCGACATGTACAAGACAAAGCCTCGCTTCACGTGCGTCATGCCGTCCGAGGCGCCGTTGAAGGTGCTTGCGCTCAATGCCTCGCTCAAGCACGAGCCGTTGCTGTCCAACACCGGCGAGCTTGCAACGCTCGTGCTCGACGAGCTGCGCGCACTCGCACCCATCGACGCCGAGATCATCCGCCTCTCCGACGCGGCGCTGCCAGTCGGACTCGGCTTTCGCGAAGCAGAGGAGGACGACTGGCCTCGGCTGGTGACGAAGATCAAGGCCGCTGACATCGTGCTGTTCTGCACGCCGATTTGGTGGGGTGGCCGCTCGAGCCTGATGCAGCGCGCGATCGAGCGGTTCGACGCACTCGACGAGGAATACAGCGCCACGGGCCGCAGCGCCATCAAAGGCAAGGTCGCTGGCATCGTCATTACCGGCAGCGAAGACGGCGCCCTGAGCGTAATGGGCAGCATCATGATGGTCCTGAGCTGGATGGGTTTCACGCTGCCCCCCGAATGCGCGGCCTACTGGGTCGGCGAAGTCGGGCAGGCGCCGACCGGAGATCGCGACAAGCGGCTGACGAACATGGGCACCATGCACATGGCCAAGGGGCTAGCGGAGAATCTCGTCTACTTCGCGCGGCTGCTGAAGGCGCATCCTCAGACTCTCGTCGGCAAGGCCACGTGCTGTTCGATGCACGCCGACCTGGATGCGCCGGCGTCGTCGCGGGAAGGCGTGTTGGCGTGAGCGGAATTTCGCGCCTATGCGGCCGCGGTCACCGGTCCTGTGTGCTGCTCGTGCTTCGCCGTGCCGGCGCGTCCGGCGGAAAGGCCGCTGCATTGCCGTTCAGGTACCGATCGAACCAGTAGACCTGCCAGTTGAGACTCTCGACGAGGTGCTTCGGCTCACCGGTGCGGGTGAGGTTGTGGTTCTCGCGCGGGAAAAACACGATCTCGCTCGGGACGCCGAAGTGCTGCAGCGCTCGAAACCACTGTTCTCCCTGCTCGATCGGGACGCGGTAGTCGGCATCCGAGTGCAGGATGAGCGTGGGCGTCTTGACGTTCTTCGCGTACTTCAGCGGTGAGTAGTCCCAGTAGAGATCGGGGTTCTGGAAGATGTCGCCGCCGAAGTCGTCGGCATGGCCGTAGGGCCCGTCGCGCGTACCATCGTCGCTGATGAAGTTCGAGATGCTGCGCAGCGTGACCGCGGCCTTGAAGCGGGTCGTGTGCCCGATGATCCAGTTCGTCATGTAGCCGCCGTAGCTGCCCCCGGTCACGCCAAGGCGATTCGCATCGATCCATGGGTTCTTCGCGAGTACCGCGTCGACGCCGTTCATGATGTCGGTGTACGCCTTGCCGCCCCATTCCAGCTGGACGCCGCGGTCGAACTTCTCGCCGTAGCCGGTCGATCCTCGCGGGTTGGTGAAGAACACGGCCCATCCCCTGGCGGCATAGACCTGGAACTCGTGGAACCAGTCGAACCCGTACATGCCAGCCGGGCCGCCGTGAATGCTCAGGATCATCGGATACGTCTTTCCGCTCTGCCATCCCACCGGTTTCATCAGGAATCCGTCGACGTCCCAGCCATCGGCGCCCTTGAACGGGACGCGCTCGACCGGCACGAGCGTGAGCTGCTTCCACAGCGCGGCGTTGAGATGCGTCAGCGGCTTTTCGCTGCGACCCGTCAGGTCCGAGACGTAGACATCATCGAGATGCGTAGGATCGTTGACGAGATACACGAGCCGCGAGCTCTTCTCGCTGACGTCCATCGAGCGCACCGTCCGCTCGCCAGCCGTCAGCTGTGTGGCCCGTTTCGTCGCGAGGTCGATCCGGAACACGTGTGTCGTCCCCTTGATGCCGCTCTCGAAAAAGAGTGCGTGACCGTTGTCGACCCAGCGCAGCCCCGTCGGGATCAGATCGAGGCCGTCCGCCGCCAGCCGCGACGGGCCGCCGGTGGCCGGCGCGAGCCATACCTTGGGGTGCGCGCGCTCTTCGGTCGAGCCGACAAAAGCGATCGTCTGACCGTCGGGAGACCAGCGCGGCGAATTGTCCGGCTCCTCGTGCGTCGAGATCCTGGTCAGCGGTCCGCCATTCGCGTCCATGACCCAGACATCGGTATTCCGGCTTCCATCGAACGCCTTGCCTGTGCGGTTGGAAACGAAGGCGATCCGGTGGCTGTCCGGCGACCACTGCGGATCGGCGTCGTCCCAGCTCTCGCCGTCCGTGATCTGCGTCGCCCTGCCCGAAGCGACGTCGACGACCCAGAGATGCGCTCGCTTGTCGTCGTACCATCCGCTGTCGTTGAACTTGTAGATCGGGTGCCGGTAGTGCCGGACGTCACTCGGCGACTTCGCGGTGTCGCTCGGACCGCTGCGGCTCACGCACACGAGCCGTGTGCCATCCGGCGACCACTGAAAGCTCGACACTCCATTCAGCAGGCTCGTCAGCCGGCGGGACTCCCCGCCGCCGTCGAGCGGCAGAAGCCAGACCTGGGTCCGCGCAGGCTCGCCCGCGGGGTCGCCCGCGGCGACGCGCGCCGAGAGAAACGCGATCGCCTTCCCGTCCGGGCTCCATCGCGGGCTTGACGACGACTGCGCGGCGGTCGTCAGGGATACGGGTTCACGCGAGCCGTCGGCGGGAACGATCCAGATGGCGCTGTACCGTCGATTCTGTTTCTCGTCGATGGTCGTCACGACGAAGGCCACGCGGGAGCCGTCGGGCGACATGTGCGGATCGCCGGCGGTCTCGAACGCGAAGTAGTCCTCCGCGGTCACCCCTCGCATCTGAGCGTGCACCGCCGCGCTGATCAGAAGCACGCATACCGGAACTGCCGCATACCGAAGCCATCTGTTCATGCCAGGTCTCCACGCTGTCGGGTCATCGGGATTGATTCTGTCGATTCCGGACGATGGTAGATCAGACTGGTCGCGTGCCGCTCACGCTGAATCGTCTGATTGAGATGCTGAAGGTGCGAACGGTCCGGGATTCGGGCAGAATTGGCGGTGGCGCTGCCAGCCTGTTTCCAGCAGCGCCCGGAGTCTCCGCGCGATGTACTCGCGGTTCGCTATCCAGACGCGTCTGTCGCCGGTCGAGGCTCAGCGAGTGCTCGAGGGGCTCGTCCGGCCAAGACGGTTTTTCCTCGACCCCGATCCGCCGACTCCGGATCTGCGGCTGGATGCCTTCCACGCGATGCCCGTGCCGTCACTGGACGATGTCCGTCGCTCCGGGTCGCACAGCAAGAGCTCCTGAGCAGCCAATGCCTGACGCCCAGCGACGGCGGTTCCTACTCGTCGGCGCGGTGCTCCTCGCGCTGATCCCGGTGCTGTTCGGTCTCATCCGGGCGCTCAAGACGGGCTGGGATGTGCGATACCTCTGGCTGGCCGGCGCATCGCTCCTCGGGTCCTGGATAGCCGTGCGGCTGCTCGGGCGCGGCTCGGCCGACCGTCCGTACCTACTCCTGCGGACGGTGATGGCGGTCATCCTTGGCGCCCTCTGCGCGGCCGTGACGGCGGTGGTGCTGGGCGCATCAGTGGGTCCGGGAGTCGCCATCGTGGCCATCTCCTTCGGGCTCTGCACCGGAACGAGTGCGATGTTCGGGCTCCTCGCACGGCCGCTGCGGACGTCCTGAAGATCGCAACTCGACATGACCTCTCGTCTGGCGCGCCCGGAGGATCTCGCAGCGCTGGCCGCGCTGATGGATGCGGCGATCGCGGAGCTCCAGAAGCCGTTTCTCGACGAACGGCAGATCGCAGCCAGCCGTGGGATCATGGGACTCGATACTCAGCTCATCGAAGACGGCACCTATTTCGTCGTCGAATCGGACACTGAGTTGGTGGGCTGCGGTGGATGGAGCCGCCGTGCGACGCTCTACGGCGGGAATCACACGTCGGGCCGGAGCGCCACTCTGCTCGACCCCGCGCGCGATTCGGCGCGCATCCGGGCGATGTACACGCATCCGCGCCACGTCCGTCGAGGTGTCGGCCGCCTGATCATCGGCCTCTGCGAGGACGCCGCACGCGCCGAGGGGTTCAGGCGAATGGAATTGATGTCCACGCTTGCCGGCGAACCGCTGTATCGGCGGTGCGGCTACGAGGCGGTCGAACGCGTGACCGACGATCGCGGTGGCGTTCCGGTGCCTCTTCTGCGAATGTCGAAGGAGCTGTGAGAGATGTTTGCGATCTGCGCGCTGATCCGGCTCGCTCTTGCGGCCCTTCCTTCGACACAACCGCCGTCGGCCGGCCCGCCGATCGTGACGGCGAGCGGAGCATTCTTCGCCATGTCGGTGCCCGACCTCCAGGCGAGCAGCCGGTGGTACTCGGAAAAGCTCGGCCTGCATGTCGTCATGCAGTTGCCGAAACGCGACAAGGTCGCCGTCGTCGTGCTCGAGGGCGCTGGCTTCATCGTCGAGTTGGTTCAGAAAGACGATGCGGTGCCGTTGCGACAGGCCGCCCCTCGGGTCGAAGACAACACACTCGTGCATGGCATCTTCAAGGCGGGCGCTGTCGTTGCTGATTTCGATCGGACCATCGAGGCGCTGCGACAGCGTGGCGTGGAGGTCGCCTACGGCCCGTACCCGGCCAGGTCGGATCAGCGGGCCAACGTCATCATCCGCGACAACGCGGGGAACCTGATTCAACTGTTCGGTCAGTACGCGTCCCGACGTTGACCGACGACCGGCCACTCGCGCTCGGATGCATGCGGCTGTCGACCGAGCCGGACCGCGACGAGGCCAACGCGATCGCCCTGATCCATGCCGCGCTGGACGCCGGCGTGAGCTTCCTCGACACCGCGGACGCCTATTGCTGGACCGACGACGATCGCGGTCACAACGAACGGCTCATCGCTCGCGCCCTGTCCACATGGCCTGGCGATCGATCCTCCATCGTCGTTGCCACGAAGGGAGGCATGACGCGACCCGGCGGGCGCTGGGTGCCGGACGGCCGGGCGAAACACCTGGCTGCGGCGGCTGAAGACAGCTGCCGCGCACTTGGTGTGGAGCGGATCGACCTCTATCAGCTGCATACCCCGGATCCACGCGTCCCGCTGGCAACGAGCGTTCGCGCGCTGGCCGAGCTGAAACGCCGGCGTCTTGTCGACCGCATCGGACTCTGCAACGTCACCGTGAGCCAGATCGAACAGGCCAGGCGGATCGTCGAGATCGACTCCATCCAGGTGGAGGCGAGCCTCTGGCACGATCGGCAGTTGTTGAGCGGCGTCGTTCGCTACTGCATGGACCATCGCCTGCGGATGCTCGGGTATCGGCCGCTCGGCGGCGCGAGGTCGCGCTCGCGTATCGCGGCGAATCCCCTGCTGGGCGAGATCGCCGCGCAGTGCGACGCGACGCCGTTCGACGTCGCATTGGCATGGCTCGCCGGACTATCCGAGCACATCGTGCCTCTTCCTGGAGCGACGCGTATCGACACCGTCCGATCGATCGGGCGGTACCGAACGCTGCGGCTGAGCGGCGATCAGCTGGCCCGCCTCGACGAGTTGTGCCCGCCCGCGCGCCTGATCAGGAGCGAAACCTCCGCCACCCTGATCACCAGGCCGGACGCCGAGGTCGTGATGATCATGGGTCTTCCCGGGTCCGGCAAATCGACGATGGCGCGGGAATTGGTGAGTCAGGGTTACCTGCGTCTGAATCGCGATGAAACGGGAGGCACCCTACGCGGCCTCGTCCCGGCACTCGAGGACGCGCTGGCCTCCGGCGCGTCGCGGGTCGTCCTCGACAACACCTACGTGTCGCGTGCCTCGCGGGCCGCCGTGATTCAGTCGGCGGCAGCTCGTGGCGTCGCTGTTCGCTGCGTCTGGCTGTCGACGTCC
>DASWZV010000075.1:0-3184 GCA_036407095.1 Vicinamibacterales bacterium
GTTCGACCAGTACCAGGCGAGACCGGTCTCGAACATCGCTTCGATCCGCTCGCGGGCGTCCTCGCCGAACAGCGCAAGCTCGTACGCGATCGGACCGTTCTCGCGCAGATAGCACGCGACGCCGGCCGGACGGCGCGGGCGGCGAAATCGGTCGAGCAGCGACGGCACGACCCGAGCTTACCACTCGGATACAATTCATCCTCATGTCGATCCGTCGAGTGCCGGTCGTCTTCATTCTCGTCGTCGCGGCGTCAACCGTCCTGTCTGCGCAGTTTCCCCCGCCCTCCGTCGACACGCGCGCCACCGTCATGCCGGAGTGGCTCGCCCCCTACAGAGAGGCCGCGTCGAGGCTCATTGGCGCCGCGCTCGAATCGGATGCCGCCTGGCAGCGGCTCGCCTACATCGGGGACACATTTGGCAACCGCTTGAGCGGATCGCCCAACCTCGACGCGACGATCCGGTGGGCGGTCGAAGAGATGAAGAAAGACGGCCTGGAGAACGTGCGCGCCGAACCGGTGATGGTGCCGCACTGGGTCCGAGGACACGAGAGCCTGGAGATCCTCGGCGAGGTGCCGCAGCCGCTCGTCATCCTCGGCCTCGGCAACAGCGTCGGCACGCCGCCGACCGGGATCGAGGCGGACCTCGCGATCGTCCACAGCTTCGAAGAGCTGGACTCGGCGCGCGATCGCGTCAAGGGACGCATCGTTCTGTTCAACGTTCCGTTCACGACGTACGGCGACACCGTCCGCTTCCGGATGACCGGGCCGTCACGCGCGGCGGCGCTGGGAGCCGTTGCCGTGCTCGTGCGTGCGGTCGGGCCCGGAGGGCTTCGCACGCC
Source organism: Vicinamibacterales bacterium (assembly GCA_036407095.1). Lineage (GTDB taxonomy): Bacteria > Acidobacteriota > Vicinamibacteria > Vicinamibacterales > UBA2999 > Gp6-AA40. The sequence continues at coordinate 839 of DASWZV010000075.1, forward strand.
GCATACCGGCGCGCTGCAGTACTCCGACGGTCAGCCTCGCCTTCCCGCGGCGGCGATCACGACCGAGGACAGCGCGCGCCTGCAGCGGATGATCGATCGGGGCACGCACGTCCGCTTGAAGCTCGTGATGGGCGCGCACTTCCTCCCTGACGCGTCGTCTGCCAACGTCGTGGGAGAGCTTCGCGGACGTGAACGTCCCGACGAGTTCGTCGTCATCGGCGGACATCTCGACTCGTGGGACGTGGGCACCGGGTCGACGGATGACGGCGGCGGCTGCGTGGTGATGTGGGAGGCGCTGCGGCTGATGAAGCAGCTGAATCTCCGTCCGCGGCGTACGGTGCGGGTCGTGCTCTGGACCAACGAAGAGAATGGCGGCCGGGGCGGGCTCGGCTATCGCGATCGTCACCTGGCGGAGCTCGGGAGCCACGTCATGATGATGGAGTCCGACTCGGGCGTCTTCCGTCCGCGCGGGTTCGGGTTCAGCGGGAGCGACGCGGCGCGGGCACGCGTGCGAGAGATTGCAACATTGCTTGCCGGCATCGACGCCGATGCGGTCGGCGCGGCCGGCGGCGGGGCCGACATCGGACCCGCCGTCCAGCAGGGCAACGTGCCGGCCCTGTCGCTCGAATCCGAAGGCAACTACTTCCTGATCCATCACACCCCGGCGGACACGATCGACAAGATCGACCCTGTCGACATGTCCCGCGCAACCGCCGCAGTGGCGGTGATGACCTACGTCATCGCGGAGATGGACGAACGGCTGAGGTAGGAAAAGGGGACAACCGCCTTTTCTGTAGAAAAGGGGACAACCGCCTTTTTCCGCGCGCGTAGGCGAAAGGGGAACCCTTTCTTCTGCGTCTGATGCTCGAAAGATGGGGAAAAAACGCCCATTTTGTTCGTTGAGCGAGGGATGGGCTGACCATATTTCCGCGGCGCCGTCGGAAAAAGGGGACAACCGCCTTTTTTCAGGAAAAGGCGGTTGTCCCCTTTTACTTGACCGAATAGACGAGGTAGTCGGCGCGTTTGAGGTCGTCGCCGTCCGGCCGCACGACGTCGAGGTCGTCGACCGGGATGATCGTCACGACGACGATCCGGCGCCCACTGAGCCGCCGGGCGGCCTTCTGCGCCGTCCCCTCCCCGAAATCGCTATGAAACGACCCGTTGTAGTGGACGACCGTCCGCTGACGATCGGTCGCCTGTCCAACAGCGCCCGCGATCGCCTCCCCCATCGTCTCGTCCTTCACACACTGGGCGAGATAGTACCGATCGGTCTTCGCGCGCGTGTCCGCAGATGGAGCCGCATCCTTCGCTGCGCCGTGATCGGTCATCGCGTCGAGAAACCGATCGTAGTAGTCGCCGGCCGTCGGACACTGGAGGTCCGTTGCCGCCAGCCGCCGCTCCGCCCCAAGCGACTCGAGCGCCTCGAGGCCTCTCTTCGACACCTCCGACGCAATCCGTCGCGGCACGTTCGACGCGACGACCGGAATCTGGTGCTCGCGCGCGAACTCGAGCGACGCCCGGTAGTCGGTCGCGTACCGCGGCCACGGTCGCGCGGCTGCCAGAAACGCGGCCTCCGTCGATCCGCCGGACAGATACGCGTCAACCGCCGGCTGGACGTCACGCTCGAACATCTCCATCCCCAGCACCAGCGATCGGTGACGACGGGTCAGACCTTCCAGCACCGCCAGCTCGAGCCGGTGCGTGTTGGCATCGTCGTGCTCCTCTCCGACGAACAGCACGTCGGCCTTGACCGCGTCCGCGAGCATTGCCTCGAAGTCGGTGAACGCCTGTCGATGGGTATCGAAGACACGCTGCGGGACGTATGACGAGGGGATCCCCGCCGGCTGAGGGGCGGCCGGTTGAAAGGCCGAGAGCAGCACCGCGAGCAGCGAGATCACCCGCAGATTCTAGCCTTATCCGAGGGGCGTCGCCCGTCGGACTCCCCTACACGGTGCCGATTTCCGAGACGGATTCTAGTCGATGAACGGCTCGCGCAGCTTCACCGGCGCCGACTTCTTCCTGGCCCTCAGGTTCAGCATCTCGACGAGCACCGAGAAGCCCATCGCGAAATAGATGTAGCCCTTGGGGATGTGCTGGTCGAACCCTTCGAGCAGCAGCGACAGCCCGATCAGCAGCAGAAAGCTGAGCGCCAGCATTTTCACCGTCGGATGCCGATGGACGAAGTCGCTGATCGGGCCCGCGGAGACCATCATGATCAACACCGCGACGATGACGGCCGCAATCATCACCGACAGGTCGTCGACCATGCCGACGGCGGTGATCACGGAATCGAGCGAGAAGACGATGTCGAGCAGCATGATCTGCACGAGCACGCCGGCGAACGAG
>DASWZV010000076.1:0-12494 GCA_036407095.1 Vicinamibacterales bacterium
CCAGCACGGCGTTCTTCTCGAACACCCACTTGCCCGGCTCGAGGGCGGGCCAGGAGACCGACACGCCAGTACGGCTCACGCGGCGCCAGAACAGGATCCCCATGTGAATGTTCTGACCGCCCTTGAAGCGGATGCTTTGCAGCGGCAGCCGGATCTCGACGCTGTAGCCCGTATCGGTGCGGCGGCCTGCGCTGTCCCAAATCCAGTCGGGCGACTGATCTTCCCCCGCTGCAATGCTGTTGAGGAGATCCATCTGGATGCCGCTCGGATTTACCATCATGTGGTACGAGAGCTGGCCGGTGCCGAGCGAATCGAGACTCAACCCGACCCAGTCGTCGTTCCATACATTGTCGCGCCGCGAGATCGACGTCTTGATCCCGCCCGGCTCCGGGTCGTCGCACTTGAATGCGAAATAGAAGTATGCGTCGTCATAGCCCACCCAGACGGTCGTGTGCTGCGGGATGCGATCGCCGTGCAGCGGGTTGTACGACTCCCACTCGGTCGTCGGTATCGGCGCCTGCGTCCAGGCATCGTCGTCGAGGCTGCCGTCGATGATCGGTGGTGTCGTGACACGGAACGCCACGACTTGCGGACGAGCGGTGGAGGCGGGCGCCGGCGCCGGCGCCGGCGTCTGCGCCAGAGCCGGCGCGGCCATGGCGAAAAGCCCGAGCAGAAGCAGCGAATGACGACGCATCCTCAGCTTAGACGAAATGAGACCGGCTGGCGTTTGCAGGACGCGGAGAACAGTGATGCCGAGCTGTTAAGGTCCTGCTGAGAGACGGGCCGGTCTCCGGCACCATCGTCTGCCACTGCCGATTCGCGTACGGCGCCTCCTGGCCCGCAGCCGATGCTGATGCGGGGATGATTGCGGAGGCAGGCAATGCGACGAACACGTTGAGGGTCCAGATGAGCGTTCGCCTGCCGTGCGCGACTCCTTGTTGGACGCCGTGTCGTGCGTCTGAAGGAAGTGCCGCGAGGGGGCGTTGTGTTACAGGTGATCTTCGGACGGGCTCGGCCCGGGCGGTCGTGGTACAATCGGGATTCGGTCACTCCTGCAGTGGGCCTGTAGCGCAGTTGGGAGCGCGCCTGAATGGCATTCAGGAGGTCACCGGTTCGACTCCGGTCAGGTCCACCATACCTTCATTTCCGGATCTGATTTCCCGCAAGTAGTTGAAAGCCGGTGCAGTTGCGCCGGTTCCAATAAACCGATTTCCGTCGAACGCGATTCCGTCCGGAAAGAACAGTTGTTGGAACCGCTGCCGCTGCTCGAGTGACGCCTGCACCCACAGGTCGGCGGCGCGCGGGAGAACGCGTTCTGCGAACGCGAGGATGCCCTCCACGTCGAGTTCTTCGAGCTGCCCTGAGTGGCGGTCGATTCGCGCGAGCGTGAGCTCCTCGCGCAGTTTCTCGGCGTGGCGGTCGTACGTCTCGATGTCGATCGACCGTTCGAAGAGGAACGCTTCGTCGAGGCGGTCCAGCTTGTCCTGGATCGCCTTCGCGGCCCGCTCGGCATTCGCAAGCTCCTCGCGAACGGCCGTTCTCTTCGCCTTCCAGATCTGCAGCACGGATTCCTTCAGCAGTCGCATGTAGCCTGGTGTCGGCTGCAGCAGCGCGAGTTCGTCGGCGAATAGTCCTTCGAGCATGGCTTTCGAGACGTTCACCGCACGACAACCAGGGCGGCAGTGATAGTACGCGTAGTACTCGCTGCGTCCTTTCGACCAACTACCGGTCAGGCCACGTCCGCAGGACTCGCAACGAACGAAGCCGCGCAGCGGGAAATCAGGATGCGCTCGTTGCCTCGGCGCTGTACTTTGCACTCGCCCGGACAGGATCGCCTGAACGCGATAGAACAACTCCTCGGAGATCAGCGGCTCGAAATCGCCACGCTTACCGCAAACACCGTACTCACGGACGTCCACGACTCCGGCATACAGTTGGTTGCGAAGCAGCACGCCAATCGCTTGTGACGTGAGCGGCTTTCCGCGCCGGTTCGTGAGACCCCACGCCCTGGCCTGTTTCAGCAGCTGTTCCTTCGTGAATCGACCACTCGCGTAGTCCTCGAACGCGCGCCGAACGAGCGGCGCCCGTTCCGGATCGTGGATCAAGCTCTTGCCGATCGATCGCGGCGCATTCAGATAGCCGATCGGTGCCAGGAACACCCATCGTCCCAGTTCGAGCGCCGCCTTCATGCCAGCGCGTGTGCGATCGGAGCGGACGTCGTTGTCGAATTGCGCGAACGCAGCGAGGACACCTTCCATCAGCTTGCCAGTGGAAGTGTCATCGATCGGCTCCGTCGCCGACCGCAACGAGATGCCGAGCGACTGCAGATGGGAGCGCAGCGCGAAGTGATCGTACTTGTCTCGCGCAAAGCGCGTCAGGTTGAACACGACCACGAAGTGAACGCGACCCTTGTTCAGCCGGCAGAACGTGAGCAGGTTCTGGAGCTGGCTGCGATCGGTTGACTTGGCGCTCTCGCCTTCCTCGTGGAACCGTTCGAGGACTTCGTATCCCTGGCGGCGACAGTATTCTTCGCAGGCACGGAGCTGGGTCGGCAGACTGAGGTTCTCGGTCTGCTCCTTCGTGCTCACGCGAACGTAGATCACCGCGCCGACCATGATCGGCAGCGTAGATCCATTCGCCGACTCGGGCAAGCTGCGTTTGCGAGGCACTTTGCTCCTCGGAAACTCGGCACTGCTCCCGATACATCTCGACCACGATGCAAGCCATCGTCTCTGCGTGCCGGCGGATGTCCTCGATGTCCTGATCGGTCATCGCCTCCGCGTCTTCGCCGAGCAGTTCCCGACAGCGCGCGATCGAAATCGGATCCGATTCCTGTTCCGCACGATGGAGTACGTCCATAGCGCTCCCCTTGAACGCGAGTCGCGAGGATTCGTTGACTGGGTAGCGCGCTCCGGCGCGTCGATGTTGCGATCGACGCGCCGACGTCCGTGTGAGCGCGGATGCGGGCCTGGAGCCGGCATCGTCCCGACGGAGCTATGCTCCGCGCGGCGACGATCGTGGATGGTTCGACCGTCTCTTGCGTTCAGTCAGTCCGGCGCTGATGTTGCCGCTGGTGAACGCATCTTCTGCGCAGCGCGTGATCTGAGGATGACACGCGGCGAGAGGCATCGAGATTCGCAGCTCAATCGACGCCGACGAACCACTCTTGGTCGTCGTGCATCACTCTGCGATTTTTGGGAGTTGCGCTCGATCCCGTGCCCTGTGGGCGCCGGCCGAATGCGCGCTCCGTAGGCCGTGTAGGCGAACGGAGGGAGTGCCATGCGGCACCGACGTGATGGTGTCAACATACGCCTGCGCGATTCCCGCGTCAACCATCTTCGAGTGATCGACAGGTTGCCGACCATCGCGTAGTTGCTGAAACGTGCCCGCGCGGAGGGGTCGTCGATGCCCGAAGGCCCGGCCGTCGGCCGGGTCGAAGCGAAGCGAAGAGCATTGACGATGCCGAGCACGGCGCCAGCATCGAATGCGCGATGGTGGATCGTGTGAAACCGCGCTCGACAATGCGACATTTCGTCCACGGAAAATCCATTACGCGCATAAGCCGATTGCCGTGCGATTCGTCGACCGGTTGCTCCGGTGAATCCGGACGCACGAACGTGCACGTGAGCGGCGCGTTCCTCCTGCACAACTGACACACAAAGACGACGACGACGGACACGACCAACGATGGCGTGAACGACCCCGCCTCGACCGCCTGGGGTCACTCGAAGGGCAGGACATAGGGGTCGTTCACGCCATCGTTGGTTCAGAGACTGTGACACCGCCACCGATTGAATCGGCGGCACAAAGCACCGCCTCGCTTGGGTGCTCGCAGCAAGATGCTGCGACAGAGACGCTTGGATCGAAGCGCGCGCTCATGGAGCAACCAGGGATGAAGGGACGTCCGAAGAGAGCGATGGATCGGGGGAGCCAACCTGACGCGATTTTCGCTTCGCCCCCCTCTTGGCCCAGAGATCGCGATCGATCGAGCCGGTGAGCTGCAGGTATTGCCGGTTCAATGGTTGCACCTCGACCGCCGAACGTCCGTACGTCCAATCGTCGCGCAACGACACCGAGCACGACTGCCAGAGAACCCTGTCTCCCGATCGTCGCCAAGCGCGATAGAGGGCTTGGATCTTCGGCATCCCCTGCTTTCGAAACTCCTGCGCGATGTAGCGATCGGAGGGATCTCCGAGGTGGCTGCCCTGTTCCTGCCGCTCACGAAAGTACGCCTCCAAGGACTTGCTCACGTTGGGATTCAGCGGGGTCCAGAGCTGTTCTCTGACCCCCGCTCTGTAGAGCGCCGCAGCTTTTCTGAACCGTCGCGGCAAAAGCAGTCTGATGGTCCAATGGCGCAGACGGCGGAACAGCTCGGTATGGCGCATGAGGAATTGGCGGAAGTCCACTGGGACGCGCCGGTTCACGAGATAGACGAACACGAAACGACTCGTCTCCTGCTTCTCGACGCCGATGGGGAGCTTGTCGGGGAAGCAGCGGATCGTCTTCGTCCGTCCGGCTCCGAACGCGAGGTGCGGATATTCTTCCGGACTCAACCCGGTCCCCTGCGTGACGTCGAAGAAGGCCCGCTTGTCGCATTCGGGACTCAACCACCAACAGCGTCGATCGCCCAAGACTGCATCGAGAATCATCACGCGTTCGACCATGCGGCCGATGGTGCAAAGGCGACGGTTGCGATTGTCAGCCTGCCCGATCGCCTCGTAGAGCGGCTTATGGTAGACGTGGTACAGACGACCGCGTCGGACGGGTCCGGGCTCGATGGTTCGAACGAATCCCCTGGCGACCAGCCTGGTCATGAATTCACGGCTGTTCTGACCGCGCACCGTACCGGTGAACTCGCAGTACTGCCGCTCCAGAAAACATCCGGAGTGGACCATGACGGCGACGAGGAACTCGCGTTGGCGCTGCGTCAAGCCGCGGTCGCGCAGAGCGGACACCCGGCTGATGCTGACGCTGTCCAGCGCTCTGTTCGGAGGGTACTCGTGCGTCACAACAACTCCTCCATCACGCGCGGATGCGGTCCCGAGCGACCGCCGCGACCGCGCGAGGCGGCGACGTAGATCCGGAAGCCGGTCTTCCCGCGGCTGGCGGCGTGAGCGCCGCGGTAGTGGGACGTAAAGAGCTCGACGTCCTGGTGAAGATCCCGGCCCTCGACCTCGTACTCGATTCGGTAGTCGGGAAAATGCACCTGATCATCGAAGTACGGCAGATCGTGATCTCGCGCCCAGTCGCGGATCTCGTTCTCATCACGGCCGGCTCGGCCGTCACTGTTGGAGCGGCTGCGGTTATGCTCCTGCAGGAATGCTTGATAATCCCGCTTGAGGTCCTGTTCGAGAACGACGCGCCGGATCTCAAGGTCAGGGTGCTCGTCTCGAAGGCGATCTTCTTCCTGTCGAAACGTCGCGTAGAGATTCGAGTCGTGCTCGACTTCCCGTGAGCGGCTAACGCCGGCGTAGAGCCCTTGCGCCGGTCCACCGTCTCGCTCCAGGGAGTGCGATTCGAGCAGGTCACGCCCTTCCGTCGTAAGGGTCAATCCACGCTCGCCATCGCCCAGCTCCACCGTCTCAACGAGCCGTTGATCGTGGAGGCTGTCGAGGGTGTCATGCCGAAGATCGAGATCGTGTTCCGGCACGACCCGAAAGGCGCCGACGACGGCGAGCGTCCGGCTGTCTTCGCCGTCCAACTCGTAGACTCGGTCGCGGTCAACGACTAGCTCGCGCGCGTCACTTCGCGGCAAGTCAAGATCCCGCATTAGCGCGTCCCGCGGATCGCGATCGTCCCGGTCGCGCGGATCGTACACGCGCGGCCATTCGTCGCCGCGATCGCGGGTATCGTGTTCCCGTGGATCACTCCATCGAGAGTCGGACATCGCTTCTCCTTGCGATAGTGCTGCGGTTGCGTTGTTCGTGAAAACGCCCTTGCAGTTGCTGCGAGGGTGGTTCAGGCAAGCGCCCGAAGTGCCGGGCGTGTTGCCGGCCTTCGTGGCGTGGTCAGAATGGAATCCAAGCGCGGGCTCTAATGAGCGCCGAGCCGTAATTCAGCCCGCGTGCTGACACGATGCAACGGGGCCGCAGCCGACCAGACTGCTTCGACCCTTATACGCCTCCGAGGACTACATCGCAAGCCGCTCGACGGTCGTCACCATTCGCGGCCGTGCGTCAGGATCCGTCAGTCACGGTCACCTGGCTGCCGCGGCCACGTACGTACGGCCGGCCAGATGGTGCCAATCCGACGACCGCGTGCGTAGGATAGAAGGTGCATATGCGAAAGCACCCGCGCATCATCGGACTCGACTCCTTCGGACTGACACGTGCGGCGCTTTTGCGGCTCGGACCACGTCCAGTGCACCTTTCGATTCAGCTCACAGGTGAGACAGTGGCCAAGCTGTGGCATCTGCAGCCGAAGCAGCGAGACGCCACGCTGAGGGAAACGCTCGCGAAGCAGCTGAATCATCTGCGACGCGATTTCCCAGCCGTCAAGTTTGTGTCACGCGGGAAGCACAAGCCTTCTTGGACGATTGACGCGGTCGTACCCGCAAATCAGCTTGCCGCCTTGGCGAGCAGGCCGTACGTCAAAGACGTGATGATCGACACGATCGAGGGAAGACGACAGAGATTTCGTCGATCAGGTCTGGCCTGGTTTTGCGTCTGGGGCGTTATCGCCATTCAGATTGAAGGACAAACCAAAGGCTCTCTTGATCTCGAGGACCGGCTCGTACTCGTGAAGGCGAACGATACCGACGACGCGCAGCGCCGGCTACACAGACTGTGGACCAGACACGCCGAGCCGTATATGAACCCGGACGGATACCTCGTGCGGTGGCAGTTGATCTCGATTCGCGACGTATACCAGCTATTCGATCAGGCCATCGATCCGCGCGGGACGGAGGTCTACTCGAAGCTCAGAAAAGTTAGGATGCGGCCCGAGTACCGTTGGCGACCGGAGAAGAGGGCGCGGGTTCACCGCACGTCGAAGTGATGTTGGGCATGACTTTTCAAGAGGCCGCTGCCTCACTCCCAAACGGGTTTCACGATGCCGAACTTCAGCATTTTGAGATGGACTACGTTCGTCGAACGCTGCAGTTCGAAATCGCTCTTTGGATCGGGAACCTGGATGATTCCCGACGTCGGGAGCTTTATCGCCCGGCTCGCTTGACTGTCAGTGATGTGGCTTTCTTGGTGATCGAGCCGCCTGACGTTAACTATTCGTGGTTGAAAGCAGGCCCCATCAGAATCGACACAGGAGAAGGTCAGCCTCCCCAGAGTTCAACCACCCTTCCTGTCGCACCCGCGGGCGCCCGGACGACGCGGATCTACCTCGAAGAATTGAACAGATTTCTGCTCTTCTCCGCTGGAAACGCTTCCCTCGAATGGACTGGACCCGAAGTCAACCGATCCTGAGGGATCATCCATTTTCGAGAGCAGGTGGTAAAATCACATCATGTCGACGGACGAGCTGCTTGCCGAGGCCCTGCGCCTGACGCGCGTCGACCGCGCTCGTGTCGCGGAGGAACTGCTTTCCAGTCTGGAAGAGTCGGACGAGGAAGTCGCCACGGCGTGGGCGGCCGAACTGGAACGGCGTTCACGAGACGCCGCTGAAGGTCGCGTTCAGACGACCAGCTGGGACGCTGCGCGCGCCGAGATCCTGAAGGAACTCGAACAGCGACGTGCGTCTCGAACTACATCCTGAGGCGCGGGCCGAGCTCCGCAGCGCCGCACTCTGGTATGAAGAGCGACGTCCAGGATTGGGCGACGAGTTCATCTCTGCGATTTCGGCTTCCCTCGATCGAGTCGGCGACGCCCCAGAATCCTACCCGGCATGGCCGGGCACCCGGGCAGAAGGCCCGCTGATCCGCAAGGCGACCACTCAACGGTTCCCCTACGTGATCGCGTTCGAAAAGCACGAGCATCACGTACTCGTCCTGGCGATCGCCCACGCCAAGCGCCGGCCCCTCTATTGGCTCACACGCACGGAACCTTGAGCGTGATGCGCGTAATGCGGCCTTTGGCTTGTTAGACAGCTCATCGCAGCTCGACCCAGTACACTCGGACTCTCAAACATGGGTAGCTACGCGCAGCAGCGCCGTCTGCCAGTTTTGTAATCGCGAGAGGATTCGCCTCTGTGATCTGAAGGTGAGATACTGTTTGAAGGAAGATGTCTGCCATGTTCTCACACGCGCTTATTCTTCTCGACATTGCGTCGATGAAGGTGTTCGTGTGGGTGCTCGGGCAGCTGTTCACCTGGGCGGTTGACCCGAACGGCGGTATCCTCGACTCTCATCTCTTCTTCTACGATCGCTACTCCGATCTCGCTGAGTACCACAGCCTCAGAGGTCGGACCGCCAAGGCCGACAGGTTCACAGCGATCGCGGAGGTTTACTACCAAGCCGCGCCCGATGACGATGACGATCCAGAGGCTGCCGCGATGGGGATGCCTGTGCCGCGTCCGCCGATCAACACGAATGCCGTAAGCACAACCCGAGTGCCAAAACCGCGGGGCGTCGAACCATCGGGACTGGCTCCATCGCCCGCGCACTGATGGTCCGGTAGCGCAGAAGACTGTTGCGCTACCGAGCTCCGACAGCCATTGTGAAAGCTGCTCTGCCCGTTCTAATGCGTTCGCATCTAAAGGGAAGGCTGGCGATGATGGGACTTGCGCCGGTCCTGTTCTGGATGCTTGCCACCGGTATCGACATCGCAAGACGGGATCCTGAAGCTCTTGATACGCCGTTGGCGTACTTGGCCGCAACGTGGTTGCTGTATCTCCCTGTTTTTGGCCTCGCAGGCGTCTTGTTGATCGGGGGCGTTCGCCTCGTTCGTTTTCGGACGATTCCTCTCTTGTTATCGTTCGGAGCTGTGGGAGGGGCCGGCCTGGCCATTCTCTGCCTCACCATCGCGGCCGCGACCTATCGTCTTCCAATGCGAGTGTGGCCACTGTGCTGTGTGGTCGGTGCCGCGATGGGATTCGGTCTGGTACGACGCGAATTGCCAACAGCCTCGTAGTACCTCAGTATGGCCATCGGCGTTGCCGCAGCCATCGAGCGAGCGATCAACCACGCAGATCTGATGGGGCTGCTTGAAAGCGGGGCCCCCGCCGACGAATACAGTCCCGAGATCGAAACGATCGTTCCGAGGGTCGTGAACGCTCAGAGCGTCGACGAGATCACCACGGTGCTTCACGAGGAATTCCTACGTTGGTTCGGCGACAACACCGCCGGTCCGCGAGGGATATACGAAGCACCAGCGCGCGAGATCTGGGGAGCACTGCTCGAATTCCGAAAGAGCGTCTGACACGGAACTCCGATTCACGCAGCCGAACGGATGAGGTTGAGTTGCCGCAGCCAACCAGTGATCTGGTTCCAACTGCCGCTGTTCTGGTCCACCAACCTTCGCTCGCCTGCACTCGTGAGCGAGCTACGGTTGGCAAACCAGCGAGCTCCCCTCGCCAACTGGCGGGGTTGTCCACCGTAGCGTTTGACGAATGCAGACCGCGAAGGTGGACCGCCGCGATCCGGCAGCGGCCTTGCTCCGCCTCCGCGCCATGTTCGTGCCGAAACGCTTCGTCTACATTCTGACCAGCGAATCAGAGCCCAATCGGTCTTACACCGGGCTCACGTCGGACCCTCAACGAAGGCTTGACGCTCACAATCGGGGCGCGTGTTCCCACACTGTGAACGGCCGACCCTGGCGTCTCGTCGTCACGATAGAGTTTGCCCGAGAGGAGCGGGCCGTCGCGTTCGAGCGCTATCTGAAGTCAGGATCTGGCTCGGCATTCGCGGTACGGCACTTCCGATGACCAAAAGGAGCCTAGCGGATGACGATCACCGGAACAACCGGCCGTCGGCCGCTCGAACGGGAGCAATTTTCGCCAGCGTCTCCAGAGCGGACTCCGCCTTGGCCTTGCGTAAGGCCTTCCAGTCGCCGTCGGCGCGCTGGTGCCGGAGGTCGGTCAGGTAGGCGTACTCCGGCGTGAGCAGCCGGTGCTCCTCGGCCTTGGTTTTCGTCCACGATCGGGCGAACTCCTCGAACGTGGGCGCTTCTCCGCGCGTCCAGAACTCCATCGCGACCACGCGTGCAACGGCGCCGTCCTGGAATCGGCCGGCGGTCAGGTCGCGGAGCAATCGCATAACCCCCTCGAACTCCTTCGCGTACCAACGATAGTAGAGACGGTCGCGAGGCCCGAGCCGCGCTGGTGGATTCTCCTGGCGGACGATCTGCGCCGAGATGTGTGTTGGCTGACCGACTTGGCCCGTCGTGAGGTAGCGGCGGACACGGGCCAGCACAATTGGTTTTCGATCGGTGTCCTTCGTGGCCTTCAGCTTCCCGTTCGGATACTCGGCCACGATCCTGTACGGGATCCCGCGCGCCGAGCAGAAGCCGCGAATCTCCTCGAGGTTCATGTAGTTCAACTCTTCAAGGAGCCGTGCCTGCTCGCTCTTGGTGAGCTGCGACAGGAGGTTCGACATCGAAATCCTTTCACGCGTGCGACAGCGCGTCACCGCCGCAATCGCGACGCGGCGTCGCGGCTCGATCGCACGCGTCGAAACAACCTCAGCGACGCTCCGGGTGAGGCGTTTCACCGCGTTCCAACATGTCAACCAAGGCGGCGATTTTCCTCGCCCGTCCAGCCGGTGTCTTCATGTTGGTGGTGCGAAACGCGAGGGCATACCGGTTCTGTCGACCCAGCGATTGGAACGCCTTCCGTGCGCGCGGGCTGGCTTCGATGGCCTCTCGGAGATCGTCGGGAAAATTGTCGTCCAGCGCCGTGCGCATCGGCGCGTACGCCGAGTTCCAACGGCCATCAGCCTTGGGCGCGTCCACGTGCCGTTGTCCGTAACGCGTCATGCGCCCGGCCTTCGTCAACCGAGCGACGTGTTCGCGGTTGATCTGACTCCAGATGCTCTTCGACCGGCGCGGAGTGTAGCGCTGCAGGTAGGAGCGCTCGTCGAATGACCTGCGGATGCCATCGATCCATCCCCAACACAGTACGACGTCGAGCGCTTCCGCTCTTGTGATCGACGGCACGCCGGAGCCTTTCTTGTAGATGCGCAGCCACACTTCACGCTCACGCGCGTGGTTCTTGCGTATCCAGGATTCGAACGCCGCTCCAGTGCGAAAAGTCTTCTCTGACGCTGCAACGACTGAGGCCATGATGAGAATCGACCACTGAGGATAGCAAAGGTGTTAGTCGATCGCGTGGACGCGGGCGGCGAGCTCGCGAATGGTCTGGGCGACCGCCGGGGAGTCCTTGCGCAGGACCGCGGTGCGGTTGCTCGCGACCTTCGCGCTCACCTTCAGCTTCGGGTTACGGTCGAGCACCGGATCTCCTCCGGTTGTCTTCCGCGTTTGAAACATCGCCTTCTACTACGGTTCACACTTGAAAGGCCGCGCTGTCGGAGAAAACGATGCATTCCTCGAGGTGAACGCCAGGCCACTCGCTATAATGGCCAGCCTCCCAAGGCCTGACACGTGTCAACTGTTCCGCAAGTGACGACGCCCCTCATTCCGGCTGCACCAGTGGAGCAGGGCGTTCGTGCTGTTCCGGCGGCGCAGCCACTGGCCGCCGAGCGCCTGCGGTCCCTCGACGCCTATCGCGGGCTCATCCTCTTCGTGCTGGTCTCGAACGGGCTCGGCATCCCGGCGCTCGCCGCGTACCCGCACTGGCGGTGGCTGGCCGATCAGTTCGAGCACTCCGCATGGACGGGCATCACGTTCTGGGATCTGGTCCAGCCCGGCTTCACGTTCATGGTCGGCGTCGCAATGCCCTTCGCGCTTGCGCGCCGCCAGGCTGAGGGCGCGTCGTTCGGCGACTTGTTCCGGCACGTCTGCTGGCGCGCGTTGATCCTGATCGCGCTCAGCAACCTGTTCTCGAACTTCGGCGAGGATCACCTCCAGTTCCAGCTGATCAACGTGCTGTCGCAGATTGCCTTCGGCTACGTGATCTGTTTCCTGATCGTGCAGGTGCCACTGCGCTGGCAGATCGCCATGGGTGCCGCGCTGCTGGCGCTCCAGTGGGCGCTCTTCGTCCTGTTTCCGGGGCCGGAGGGCCCGTTCTCGCAGGCGAACAATGTCGGCCAGATGATCGATCGCGCGGTGCTCGGCTACACCTACTCCGGCGACTACGTCACGATCAACTTCCTGGGCAACGCGGTGACGATCCTGTTCGGCTGCTGGACGGGGCTGCTGCTGCGCGCGCGCCGGCCGCAGGCGTTCACGCTTCGTGTGCTGGCCGCCGGCGCGGTGGGCGCGTGCCTCACCGGTCTCGCTCTCGCGCCGTTCAACCCGGTGATCAAGCGGTTATGGACCGCGTCGTTCCTGTTCCTGAGCACGGGCTTGGTGATGGCCCTGATGACGGCGCTGCTCCTGGTGATCGACGTCCGCGGCTGGAAACGATGGACGTTCCCGTTCGTCGTGCTCGGGACGAACTCGATCTTCGTCTATTCGTTCTGGCAGCTGCTGGGAGGATGGCTCGACCGG
>DASWZV010000077.1:0-92986 GCA_036407095.1 Vicinamibacterales bacterium
GTACGGCGACGTTGTCCTCGGCGTGCAGAAGCGGCCGGACGAGGATCACGAGCCCTTCGAGACGGTGATCGAGAAGCTGAAGCACGATCGGTATCACCAGGCGGTCGAGGATACGAAGCTGACCGTCGACGATCTCAAGGAGCTCGTCGTGCGGTTCAAGGCGCTGGTCAAGGAGCGGGCCGGCAAGCAGTTCCCGGATTCCCCCTGGGATCAGTTGATGGGTGCGGTCGGCGCCGTCTTCGGATCGTGGATGAACGATCGCGCGATCGTCTATCGCCGCAAGTACAACATCCCGAGCGAATGGGGCACGGCGGTCAACGTGCAGGCGATGGTGTATGGGAACACCGGCGATCAGTCCGGCTCCGGCGTTGCGTTCACTCGCAACCCGGCCAATGGGGCGAAAGAGTTCTACGGCGAGTTCCTCATCAACGCGCAGGGCGAGGACGTGGTCGCCGGCGTGCGCACTCCGGAACCGGTCAGCGAGCTGAAGAAGCATCTGCCGAAGGCGCACCAGGAGCTCGAACGGATTCGCCAGACGCTCGAGCGTCATTTCAAGGACGTGCAGGACTTCGAGTTCACGATCGAGGACGGGGTCGTGTACATGCTGCAGACGCGGAACGGCAAGCGCACCGCGATGGCGGCGCTCAAGTTCTCGATGGACATGCAGAAGGAACGGCTGATCGACTGGAAGACCGCGATTCTGCGCAATCCCGCCGATCAGCTCGAGCAGCTGCTCGCGCCGGTGTTCGACAGCACCGAAGTCGGCAAGGCCAGCGCGATTGCGAGCGGTCTGCCGGCGGGCCCGGGTGCGGCGTCAGGGCGGATCTATCTGAACGCGGAGCGTGCCGTCACCGCCGCAGAGAAGGGCGAGAAGGTGTTGCTCGTCCGGGTCGAGACCTCGCCGGAGGATCTCCGCGGCATGATCGCGGCCGAAGGCATCTTGACGGCGCGTGGGGGGGTGTCCTCTCATGCGGCGCTCGTTGCGCGGCAGATGGGAAAGGTCTGTGTGTGCGGTGCGGCCGCCGTCGAAGTGGACTATCAGGCGAGAACGGTGGCGGTCGATGGCCAGATCTACAAGGAAGGCGACTGGATGTCGATCGACGGCACGATCGGCAAGGTCTACGCAGGTCAGGTGAAGACCGCTCCATCCGAGATCGTGGCCGGCCTGATTCACGGTGATGAGGCTGCGAAGAAGACCGAGAAGTTCAGGAGCTTCCAGCAGCTGATGAAGTGGTGCGACGAGGCCACGAAGATGGATGTGCGCACCAATGCGGACACCCCCGAACAGGCGCGGAACGCGATCGCCTTCGGTGCCGTCGGCATCGGCCTGTGCCGGACCGAGCACATGTTCTTCGAGGGCGACCGCATCGATGCGATGCGCGAGATGATCCTCGCGGAGACGCTCGAGGACCGGAAGAAGGCGCTCGCAAAACTGTTGCCCTACCAGCGCGAGGACTTCGCCGGCATCTTCCGGGCCCTGAACGGTTATCCCGCGACGATTCGATTCCTCGATCCACCGCTGCATGAGTTCCTGCCGAATACGCCCGAGCAGCAGCAGGATCTGGCGACGAAGCTCGGGATCAAGCCCGAGACGATTCACTCGCGCGTCGAGCAGCTCCACGAGTTCAACCCGATGCTCGGGTTCCGCGGCTGCCGTCTCGGGATCGGGTATCCGGAAATCTCGGAGATGCAGGCGCGCGCCGTGTTCGAGGCGGCGGCGATGGTGCAGAAGGAGGGGATCAAAGTGCTGCCCGAGATCATGATCCCGCTCGTCGGCTTCAAGAAGGAGCTCGACCTGCAGATCGAGGTCGTGCATCAGGCTGCCCGCGAGGTGGAGGCGGAGCAGAACGTGAAGCTCAAATACCTCGTCGGCACGATGATCGAGATCCCCCGTGGCGCTCTGACTGCCGACGAAATCGCGCAGTCGGCCGACTTCTTCAGCTTCGGTACCAACGACCTGACGCAGACGGGGCTCGGGATGTCACGGGACGATTCGGGATCGTTCCTGCCGGTGTACGCCGAGCTGGAGATCGTGAAGAAGAACCCGTTCGCCACGATCGACCAGACCGGGGTCGGACAACTCGTCGAAATCGCTGTCGTGAAGGGACGCAAGACGCGGCCCGACATCAAGCTGGGGATCTGCGGCGAACACGGCGGCGATCCCTCGTCGATTCAGTTCTTCGGCAAGGTGGGCTTGAACTACGTGAGCTGCTCGCCGTTCCGCGTCCCGGTGGCGCGGCTCGCCGCCGCACAGGCGGCATTGTCGAAGGGATGAAACTGCAATGCAAGATGCGAAATGCAAAATGCGAAATGCGAAATGCAAAATGCAAAGCGCCCGCCTCCAAGAGTGTGGCTGCGTCCGACATTTTGCATTTTGACTTTTGCATTTTGAATCGATGATCAACGTCTACGTCCACCGCGACGAGCAGACGACACACGGCGATCGGGTCGAGCCGCAATGGCTCGACCCGTCGTCCACCGTGACGCTGTGGGTGGACCTGGGCGGGCCGACAGAGGAAGAGCGGCGGATCCTCAGCGACGTCTTTCACTTTCACCCGCTCTCGGTCGAAGATGCCGCGAGCGCGCTGCAGTATCCGAAGATCGAGCCCTATCCTGGCTATCTCTATCTGGTGCTCCACGAGATCGATTCCACGCCCAGGCATACCGATTTCGCTACCCGCGACATCGATTTCTTTCTCGGCCGCAACTACCTCGTGACCGTGCACGACGGTCAGTCCCGCTCGGTGGGCCAGATGCGCGAGGTCTGCGGGCGTCACGAGCACGTTTTGGCGGAAGGACCCGTCGCGCTGCTGCATCGCATCGTCGACACCATGGTCGACAACTATCGGCCGGTCATCGAGCAGATCGAAGACCGCATCGCCAGGCTCGAGGACCAGGCGTTCTCCGGCCACGAGCGCATGGCGCGCTACGTCATGAAGCTCAAACGCGAGGTCACGTCGATGCGGCGGGTGTTGATTCCGCAGCGCGACGCGATCGGCCGGCTGGCGCGGCGCGAGTTTCCGGTCATCTCGGATGAGATGACCTATCGCTTTCGCGACGTCTACGACCACGTCGTTCGCCTGACCGAGGAGGCGATTCTGTTCCAGGACCGGGTGACCGGCATCTTCGAGGTGAACCTCTCGACCGTGTCATATCGTCTGGACCAGGTCATGAAAGTGTTGACGCTGATGTCGACGATCTTCCTGCCGCTCACCGTGTTGACGGGGATGTGGGGGATGAACATCACGCTGCCGCATTTCCCGGGCGGCGAGAACGTGCAGTTCCTGTGGATCGGCGGCATCATGGCGGTCATCAGCCTCGCGATGTTGGCGCTCTTCCGCCGGAACAAATGGATCTAGTGGATGGCGGCCGGTGTTAGAACTCGCCGATACCTCCCAGTAATCGTGCTCGCGACGAGCAGCCGCTAATGGGAAGAATTCATCGTCTGCCGGTCGACCTCGCGAACCAGATTGCGGCTGGTGAGGTCGTCGAGCGTCCGGCCTCCGTGGTCAAAGAGCTCGTGGAGAACGCGATCGATGCCGGCGCCAGGCGCATCTCGATCGGCGTCGAACTCGGAGGCAAACGATCGATTCGCGTCACTGACGACGGTGAAGGCATGGATCCCGACGACGCGCGGCTGGCGATCGAGCGTCATGCGACCAGCAAGATCCGCAGGGCGGACGACCTCGCGGGGATCGCGACGCTTGGGTTCAGAGGAGAGGCGCTGCCGGCGATCGCGTCGGTCTCACACTTCGTGCTGCGCACACGGACGCGTCACATGGATGCGGGCACGGAGATTCGGGTCAACGGCGGCGCGATCGCGTCGGTGATCGAGGCGGGAGTGCCGGAAGGCACGTCGATCGATGTCGGCGATCTCTTCTACAACCTGCCGGCCCGCCGCAAGTTTCTGAAATCCGATGGCGCCGAATCTGCACAGGTCTCGCGCATCGTCACCCAGCTCGCGCTCTGCTATCCCGAAGTGGGGTTCACCTTGACCAGCGCCGGCAGGAAGATCCTGCAGACGCCGCCAGTGCCGTCGCTGCGTGAACGGCTATACCAGTTGTACGGCGATCGGAGCGATCTCGTCGAAGTGCGTCGGGATGGCGACGTGAAGCTGCTCGGCTACGTTGCCGCCCTGGCCGAGCAGGGGCCGACGCGCGGTCCGCAGAATGTGTTCGTGAACCGTCGTGTCGTGAAGGACCGCACGATCGCGCACGCTGTGATCGATGCCTACAGCGCCGCCTCGATCAAAGAGCGCAGTCCGGAGATTCATCTCTTCATCGAGATGCCGCACGAAGCCGTCGACGTGAACGTGCATCCGACGAAAGCGGAAGTACGCTTCCGCGATCAATCGCACATCCACGAGATCGTCCGCAGAACGCTGGGTGATGCGCTCGGCCGCGGCCTGGTGCCGGAGCTTCAACTGCAGCCGCCGCGCGCCGCTGTCGAGCATGCGGTCACGTTGCCGCTGCCGAACAGCTATACGTCCGTGTTCCCAAGCCGCTGGTCCGGGTCCGATTCCCTTGCACCGACCAGCGAAAGTGGGCTCGCACCGACAACCGAAGACCCGATCGCACCGACCAGCGACAGCCGGATCGCACCGACAGACGCCAGTGGGCCCGCACCGTCCCTTCTGCGTCCGATGATGCCCCTGGGCCAGTTCCGCGACACGTTCATCATCGCTGTCGACGAGGAGGGCATCGCGATCATCGATCAACACGTCGCACACGAGCGCGTCCTCTTCGAGCGCATCACCGAGCGCCTCACCAGTGGACGGCTCGAGAGTCAGCGGCTGCTCGAGCCGATGCTGCTGGAGTTGCCGCCGGGCGCCCGGCAATCGCTGACCGCTCATGCCGCCGAGCTCGAGCGGCTCGGATTCGAGATCGACGAGTTCGGCGGCGAATCGATACGAGTGGCGGCATTCCCAGCACTGTTGCGACGCGAGGACTGCACGACCACTCTGCGCGCGCTCGCCGAGGATCTCGAGAACACCGGGTCGACGGCCTCGGTCCATGACGCCATCAAACGAATCGCGGCGACGATGGCGTGTCATGCCGCGGTCAAGGCGAACGATCCGCTGACCCACGAGAAGATGGCTCATATCCTCGACGAACTGCGTCGCACCGCCTACTCGACGATCTGCCCGCACGGTCGTCCCGTGATGCTGCGCCTCACGCGTCGGGAAGTCGAAAAGAACTTCCAGCGCATATAGAATTCCGCAGGAATCAGGATTCAGGAAGCAGGAATCAGGGATCAGTGTAGGGCGGGCCTGATTTTGCAGGCCCGCCGTGGAGCTGACGATGATCGGCAAAATAGCTCGTTGGTCGATACTGCTCGCATTCTCTTGCACGCTCTACGCGCAACAGCCTGCGCAGCCAGGAGCCGGGCGCGGCGCAGCACCCGCTCCCACGCTCCCGCCGCTGCTCTTCCGCGAAGACTGGCGCCAGATCGATCGACCCGCAGACGCGCCGGCCGACTTCGTACCCGAACGAGGCGTCACGACGGCAGCCGTGACCAACCCGAATCTGGAGCTGCGTCTCTACGATCCGAATGCGAAGAGCGTGGCGGCGTACGCGAAGCAGCCGCCGGCCGGATCGATCGTGCGCGACTGGAGCGGGCCCGCGTGCATTCAGCTCGCTGGTTACAACCAGAACCCGCCGCCGAAGGATGTCGCGGCAGGGACGCGAACCGATCCACCCAATCTCTGGACCGGCGTCTGCCAGACGCCGGTCGCCGCGACGCTCCGCGACAAGAACAACTTCGCCGATCTCACCGGCCTTGCGCGCATTCGCTGGGTCACGCGCACGTCAGGATTTCACGTGGTTCGTCCCGTCGTGAAGCTCGCGGACGGCACATGGCTCGTGGGTGATTACGGAGAGGGCGCGCATTCAGCGAACTCGACGCTCTTCCTCGAATCCGAGTTCGCAGTTGCCAACATCCGCTGGCTGACGCTCGACATCGCTCGCGTGGTGACCAGGGGACAGAGCTATGTCGAGAAGCCCGATCTCGGCAAAGTGGACGAAATCGGTTTCGCCGATCTGCTCCCGGGCAGCGGTCACGGGTGGGGAGGGTTCGTGAACGTCGCGCGCGTGGAAGTCTACGCGAAAGCGGTGAAGCGGTAGACTCGCTGACGTTTGTCGGTGGGAGGTTCCTGACGCGGTCGGTGCGATCCCGCTGACTCGTGTCGGTGCGGTCTCGCTGACGCGGGTCTGTGTGACCGCCGGCAACACAGATCCGTAGAGCGCACGCTTCAGCGTGCGCGACCAGGCTCCGGGACTTCATGTGTATTGGCCGGCAGCCGCGGACGCTGCGGCCGGGAACGCGTCCGTCCCTCGTACTCTTCCGCTCCCGCGGCGACTACGGCGTGACGCGCAGCCGATCTGTTACACGGCACAAAACGTCGAAGCTGTTTCGTTGCAACTCGAACGCGTGACGGAAGTCGCCGCGATGAATCGCGACGAACGCGTTCCGGCTCCCACCTGTCGCCGCGTCGCTCTGCGCCGGCCTTGCTCACGCGGCTTCCGTCCAACACACATGAACTCCCGGAGTCCGAACCGCGGCGCACGAAGACAGTGGGCGCACGGACCAGCGCATGCGGGACCGACAACCGTCAGAGAGATCGCACCGACACGAGTCAGAGGGATCGCACCAATAATCGTGAGAGGGATCGCGCCGACCCGCGTTCAGCGGGATCGCACCAACTGCGTCAGTGAGGATCGCACCGACACGCGTCAGAGGGGATCGCACCGACTGCGTCAGTGAGGATCGCACCGACACGCGTCAGAGGGGATCGCACCGACCCCCGTCAGCCGGATCGCACCGACGGATCTCAGTCTACGCGTGAGGCCGTGAAGCTCGTTGCTTCTTGGCCGGCACGCTGGGCGCGCGCTCGGCGACGCGGCGGCCAGGCTGATTCATCTGGAGCAGCGACTGCGCTTCTGAGAACAGACCGAGCGCGAATTGCAGCTGTGGATCGCGCTTCGCGAGATCGGCGTAGGCGCGACCGAGGCCGAACAGATCGCTGTTGATCTCCTTCTGGATCGACGCGCTGATGTAGGGCAGGTCCATCTGCCATTGCGCCTCGTCGAGCCGGATGGGCGTCGTCTGCACCATCTTCTTGAATTCGCCCAGCATGGCCGGCGTCACCTCGAAGCCGGCAGTGAGCGCACGCGGTGTGCTCGGCTTGGCTGCGATGCGCGCGTCGCCGTCCCGCATGAAGCGCTCGGCGAACTGCTCGAACAGGCCGCGCGCCGCGATCGTTCGCGCCAGTCGCGATGGGCTGAAGCCGTCTTCGTAGCCGTCGAATCGACGATCGGGCTCGATCCCTCCGCCGCCATACACGCGGCGTCCGCCGTCGGTGTACTTCAGGTCGCTCGAAGTCTTCGGGCTCGCGCTCTGATCACGCAGCGTGTAAGTGAGGTAATCGTCGAAGCTGGCATCCCACGGGCGCTGGATGAGGCGTCCGCTCGGCGTGTAGTAGCGCGCGGTCGTGATTGCGGCGCCTGCGCCGCCGCTCAGACGGTACACCGACTGCACGAGCGCCTTGCCGAACGTCGTCTCACCGACGATGAGCGATCGATCGTGATCCTGAAGAGCGCCGGACACGATCTCCGATGCGCTCGCGCTCGACCGGTTCACCAGCGTGATCATCGGGACGTCGAGATAGTTGGTCGGCTCGGTCGCACGGTAGTCCTGATCGGAATTGTCGGTGCGGCCGCGGGTGTAGACGATCAGCGCGCCCTGTTTGAGGAAACGGTTGGCGACGAGGATCGCCTGGTCGAGCGCGCCCCCGGGATTCCCGCGCAGGTCGAAGATCAGCCGCTTCATCCCTTGCTTGGTCAAATCCGCCAGCGCGTTGCCGAGGTCGTTGTCGGTGTGCTCACCGAAATCCTGCAGCTTGATGTAGCCGGTCTGGGCATCCAGCATGACCGCCGCGGGAACCGTGTTGATCCGCACCTCGTCGCGCCGCACGCGCATCGGGATCGGGTCGTTGAAGCTGGCGCGCTTCACGGTGATGTTCACGCTCGTGCCCTTCGGCCCCTTGATCTTGCCGACGACCCGATCGCTCTGCCAGCCCTTGGTCGATTCGCCTTCGATCGACGAGATGATGTCGCCGCGACGCAGGCCGCTTTCGTACGCGGGCGTCCCTTCGTAGACGCCGGCGACGGTGATGTCGCCGTTCACCGATCGAATGAGGACGCCGATGCCGTAGTACCGGCCCTCCTGGCGCTCGCGGCTCTGCGCGAAGGTCTTGGGATCCATGAAACTCGAATGGGGATCGAGCGTCTGCAACAGGCCGCTGATCGCGCTGTAGACCAGCCGATCCGACGGCACCTCACCGAGGTAATTGTTTTCCACCGCGTTCAGCGCGGCAGTGAACACCTTGTACTGTTCGGAAACCGGATCCTGCGCAGCGAGCGTGGCATGTCCGAAGTAGCCAGCCGTGAACCCGCATGCCACCACCATGATGGCGGCGATTGAGACGGAGCGAAGTCTGCGCATGAAGATATCCTCTTCCGAACTACTCGTCATCGCGCCCGGCGGCGGCCGCGCGTCGTTTTTTGATTTGTTCCCAGAGTTCCAGCCGCCGTTTGATTTCTTTCTCGAACCCGCGATCAGTAGGACGATAGTAGGTCCGGCCCGCGAGCGAGGGCGGCAGACAGTCCATGCCGGTCACCGCATCCGGGTCGTCGTGGGCGTACTGATAGCCCCTACCGTAGTCTAGCTGTTTCATAAGCTTCGTGGGGGCATTACGAAGATGTAAGGGGACCGGGTCGGCGGCCTGGGTGTGGGCGTCGGTCGCGGCCGCGTTATAGGCAGAGTAGACAGCGTTGCTCTTCGGGGCAGTGGCCAAATAGATTGCGGCTTGGGCGAGGGCAGTGTTCCCTTCGGGCATCCCGATGAAATGAGCTGCATCCTTGGCCGCGACCGCAACGGTCAGTGCCTGCGGATCGGCATTGCCCACGTCTTCCGATGCAAACCGGACCAATCGGCGGGCGATGTATAGAGGGTCTTCGCCCGCCTCGAGCATTCGGGCCACCCAATACACCGCCGCGTCGGGGTCGCTGTTCCGCATCGATTTGTGCAGTGCAGAGATGAGGTTGTAGTGCTCCTCGCCCCCCTTGTCGTAGAGGAGCGCTCGCTTCTGAATCGACTGCTCGAGTTGGGCCATCCCAAGCTGTCGCACACACGTGTCGGGATCCATCGGAGCTGACGCACCGGCAAATTCCAGGAGGTTCAGTGCAGCCCGCGCATCGCCGTTTGCGAAGCGCGCAATCGCGGCGAGCGCCTCGTCAGAGACCGTGATGTCCGGACCGCCAAGACCGCGCTCGCGATCGGCGAGCGCTCGCTTCAGGATGAGCTCGATCGCGTCCGCGGCGAGCGGCTGAAGGACGAAGACCTTCGATCGCGAGAGCAGCGCGGCATTCACCTCGAACGAAGGATTCTCTGTCGTCGCGCCGATGAGCACGATGTCGCCAGCCTCGACACGCGGCAGGAACGCGTCCTGCTGTGCTTTGTTGAAACGGTGAATCTCGTCGACGAACACGATCGTGCGCCGCCCGGATCGCCGACGACGATCCTGCGCCATCGCCATCACGTCCTTGATTTCTTTGATTCCTGACAGCACCGCGCTGAACGGCACGAAGTACGCCTTCGTCGTCTCGGCGATCACGCGCGCGAGCGTCGTCTTGCCGGTGCCGGGCGGTCCCCACAAGATGATCGACTGAATCAGATCGCGCTCGATCGCATCGCGCAGCGGTCTGCCGGGAGCAAGAATTTCGTCCTGTCCCACGATCTCGTCGAGCGTGCGAGGGCGTACCCGTTCGGCGAGCGGCGTGCCCGCGGCCGGCGCGCGTGTGGATGGGGGTTCCGGCTCGTCGTCGAAGAGGCTCATTTCCTGGCCCGTCTCGCCGCGTAGACCAGCACCGCTGCCGCCGCCGCGACGTTCAGCGATTCGACCGGGCGTGCCATCGGGATCGATACCGTCGTGTCGCACTCGGCGAGGACGTCCATGCGAAGGCCCGGACCTTCACCGCCGAGGATGAGCGCGACCTTGCCACCCCAATAGATCGTGTCAGGGTCCTCGCCGCCGCGCGGGATAGCGGCGATCGTCCGCAGGCCAGCATTCCTCATGCTCTCGAGCGCGGCAGCGGTGCTGATGCCCGAGACGACCGGCAGTCGCAACGCGCTCCCCATGCTGCCGCGAACCGCCTTCCACGAGAACGGATGCGCCGACGATCCGCACACGAATGCGCCGGTGGCGCCGCCCGCTTCGGCCGCGCGCAGCAGCGCGCCGACGTTGCCCGGTTCCTGCACATCGACGGCGACGAGCAGGAAGGCGTCGTCTCGCGTGCACAACGTGGCCGCATCGAGCGGATGCCGTGCCACGATCGCGGCGATCCCCGAGGGCGTTCGCACCGGGCTCAGCGCGTCGAACACATCATCGGACGTCTCGATCACGTCGATGCCTTCATGCGCGAGCGTGCGGGCAAGCTGGCCCTCTTCGCCGTTGGTGCGAAGACTCGACGAGGCGACTGCCACCACCTCGAACGTGAGCCCTGACGTGCGCGCGTCGCGGACGAGGTGGGCGCCATCGAGCAGCAGGTGAGCGCCGCTCGGATCCGGTGTGTCGGCGATGGAGCGGAACCGGCCGACGATCGGGTTGTGACGGCTGGTGATGGTCTTCAACCGATAACCATTGTGCTACAGTCTGAATTCACCCATGAAAGACCGGATTTTGAAGCGCTTCAACGAGGAGATCTCTGCGCTCGAGCGCGAGTTGAAGGTCGATCTGCCGAAGGAGATTCAGCGCGCGCGAGAGCTGGGCGACCTGAGGGAGAACGCAGAATACAAGGCTGCCAAGGACCGGCAGGACATCGTCAACGCGCGGATCGCGATGCTGAAGCGCCGGGTTGGCGAGATCTCGCTGATGAACATGGATCGGATACCGCATGGCCGTGCCGGCTTTGGATCCACGGTCGAATTGAAGGAGTCCAGCGGTGAAACGCTGACCTTCCAGCTGGTCATGCCCGAAGAAGCCGACGCCGAGCGAGGACTGATTTCCACGTCGTCGCCGATCGGGAAGGCGATCTTGAACAAAGAGGAAGGCGACGAGATTACCGTGAAGACGCCGAGCGGCACGCGGACCTTCGATCTCGTGAAGCTCACCACCATCCACGACGAAGCCTGACCTTTCAGTGCCGCCATATTCCCCCGAACGTCGAACGGCGTTGGTACTGACCGGGACGGGGGCACACGGCGCGTATCATGCCGGCGCGCTCCGCGCGCTGCAGGAGACCGGCGTCAAGATCGATGTCGTCGCCGGCCACGGCATCGGCGCGGGCGGAGCAGCGCTGGCCGCCATCGATGGTGCGTCGCGTCTCTGGGATCCTGAAGGCGTCTGGCGTGGGGGCGGCGCGAGGTCGATGTACGCGCAGCGGCGATACCTTCGAGGCGGCGGGGGACGTCGAGTGCGGAGCCGCTGGTGGTGGCGGATCGCGGGCGCTCCGCTCGACGCGCGCGCCGCTGCGGAGCGATTCGCCGACGCGCTGTGGGAACTGATTCGAGGCGCGGCGCCGCTGGCGCGTCCGGCAGGGGTGGCGCTCGGACGACGGTTCTCGGAGGTGCTCGTCGAGAATCTCGGACAGCCCGGTTTTCGCGAGCTCATCCTCGTTGCCACCGATCTCGACGCGCGCCGCGATATGGTGGCGGCACTGCTGGCTGAGCCGCATCGACATGACTTTCTCGCGCCGCGCGTCGGCGTCGATCGCCGATCCGAGGTGTTCGATCTGACCGGCGTCGGCCGCGATCACGCGCTCGACATGGTCGCGGCCGGGGTGACGCCGCCGCTTGTCAGCGACCCGCATCTGCTGACATTCGCCTCCGAGAGCTTCTGGCGCGGTGAGACCCATCGCGTGTGCGATCGTCCTGGTGCGCTGCAGCGTCTGCTCGAGGAAGTGGCGTCAGCCGGTGTCCGGCAGGTTGTGATCGTGAGCGGTATCGCGCCGTCTGCGGCGCCGCATCGTCTGCGCGCCGCGTGCCTCGATGTGCGTGGTCAGTTCGGTGAATTCCAGATGGCCGCCGAAGCCGTGGCGCTGCGCGACGCGATTGAGGCGACCCGGATGTATTTCGAGTCGGTGTATCTGGTGCAGCCGGCGCACAATGCGATCGGTCCCTACGATCTCGACGGCGCCTACGATGAGGCGTCCGATCGACGGCAGCGAATCTCAGAGCTGATTGAGCGTGCCTACGAAGACACCTATCGCCAGTTCATCGAGCCGGTCGTCGGTGCCAGCGGCGAACGGATCGCGCGTCGGGTTGATCCGCTTAGATCGATCTGAGGTTCAGCGGCGCGCGGGGGACGCGGAGAGCGCGAGAGACGACGATCATCGCAGAGAGCGCAGGGGAGCAGAGAATCAAACTCTGATTTCTCTCATGCACAGTCAGGTGGTCGGAAACTTGTTCACCATTCGCACGATTCCTTCCTTCATCGTCATCGCACCGAAATTGAGCAGCAAACCCACTCGATAGTCACCGAGTCGCAAGTAGGTCCAAAGCTGACGACGATGGATGGGCAGCAGTGTTTCGAGCGCCTTCACTTCGACGAGTACGCAGCCCTCCACGACCGCATCGGCTCGATATCGGTCGATGATTCTCGACGTGATTCGATTAAGTTCGTTCGCAGTTGGAGCAGGCATGTTTGTGTCAGAAGCGACACCTGTGCCCACACTGTTTCGAACGAACTACCTGTAGATTCCTCGGACGACGCCGTCTCGATTCTCAATTCTCGCGATGGGAGTCACCCGAGAAAGTGGCAAGAACTGCAAACACGCAGGTCTCTGCATCTCAGCGTTCTTTGCGATGATCGTCGTCTCGGGCGCTCTTCGCAGTGTGGTTAGCGACGGATGCGCCAGTCAGGTTGATGCATCCCGGAGTCGCGACGTGGAGCGAGCCCGCGCAGGATGCCGCCAAAGGCATCGCAGGCGACGGGAGCCGCGGAGGAGAAGCAACATCGTCAGGCCCTTGCGACGGAGGAGCGGCGACTCCGCGTGAGGCACGCGCCGGAGATGACTTGGGCCGGGCGAGCGATCGCCGCGCGGACGGATGCGTCAAGCTGGCTGGCGCATTTCAGCGACCTGCAAGGTCCGCCTGAAGGGCACGGCGTCCGGCGCGGTCCGGCTGAAGCCGGACACTACGTTGTGACGACTCACGAGTGTGGTTAGCGACGGATGCGCCAGTCAGGTTGATGCATCCCGGAGTCGCGGCGTGGAGCGAGCCCGTGCAGGATGCCGCCAAAGTCATCGCAGGCGACGGGAGCCGCGGAGGAGAAGCAACATCGTCAGGCCCTTGCGACGGAGGAGCGGCGACTCCGCGTGAGGCACGCGCCGGAGATGACTTTGGCCGGGCGAGCGGATCGCCGCGCGGAGGGATGCGTCAAGCTGGTTGGCGCATTCAGCGACCTGATGTGCCACCAAGGTCCGCCTGAAGGGCACGACGTCCGGCGGTCCGGCTGAAGCCGGACACTACGTCTATTTGTCTATTTGTCCAGCAGGCCGGGCAGCGCCGATCCTTCACCGGACTTGAGCATGCCCTGGCGCGAATAGGTGACGAGCTTGTCGCGCGTGTCCTCGATATCGAGATTGCGCATCGTCAGCTGTCCGATGCGATCCTGCGGCGTGAAGGCCGACTCGCCCTTTTCCATCGTCAGCCGTTCCGGCTTGTAGGTGAGGTTCGGGCCTTGCGTGTCGAGAATCGAATAGTCGTTGCCGCGACGCAGTTCGATCGCGACCTCCCCGGTGATGAGATGGGCGATCCACCGCTGCGACGAGTCCCGCAGCTTGATCGCCTGGGTGTCGAACCAGCGGCCCTGATAGAGCAGACGGCCCAGGCGCCGGCCGCTGTCGCGGTAGTCTTCGATCGTGTCCTCGTTGTGAATGCCGGTAACGAGGCGCTCGTAGGCGATGAAGAGCAGCGCCATCCCGGGTGCTTCGTAGATGCCGCGGCTCTTGGCTTCGATGATGCGGTTCTCGATCTGATCGCTCATGCCGAGACCGTGCCTGCCGCCGATCCGGTTGGCCTCCGTCATGAGTGCGACCTCATCGGTGAAGCGCTGGCCATTGAGCGCGACGGGCCTGCCTTCTTCGAAGGTGACCGTTGCTTCTTCCGGTTTGATCGCCACGTCGGGCCGCCAGGACGCGACGCCCATAATCGGCTCGACGATCTTGATGCCGCTGTTCAAGTGTTCGAGATCCTTGGCTTCGTGGGTGGCGCCGAGGATGTTCGAGTCGGTCGAGTACGCCTTCTCGACGCTCATACGATAGGCCAGCCCTGCGCGCTGCATGTACTCCGACATCTCTTTCCGTCCGCCGAGCTCGTCGATGAAGCTCTGATCGAGCCACGGCTTGTAGATGCGAAGCGAGGGGTTGGCCAGCAGCCCGTAGCGGTAGAAGCGTTCGATGTCGTTGCCCTTGAAGGTGCTGCCGTCGCCCCAGATATTGACCTGGTCCTCCTTCATGGCGAGGACGAGCATCGTGCCTGTGACTGCGCGGCCGATCGGAGTCGTATTGAAGTACGGAACGCCGGCGGTCGAGATGTGGAAGGCGCCGCACTGCAGCGCGGCGAGGCCTTCGGCGACGAGTTGGGCGCGGCAGTCGATCAGGCGTGCCTGCTCGGCACCGTAGGCCAGCGCTTTCTTGGGAATCGCGTCGTAGTCGGGCTCGTCGGGCTGTCCAAGGTTTGCCGTGTAGGCGTAGGGAATGGCGCCTTTCGCGCGCATCCAATGCAGCGCAGCGCTCGTATCGAGGCCGCCTGAAAACGCGATCCCGACTTTTTCACCCACAGGAATCTTCTGGAGGATCGTGGCCATGAGACTTCCCATCATAGTTGAGGACTGGAGGGCGTCTTGAACCTCGGTTGAACAATGTTTACACTATTGAACAGTGTTCAATTTACGGCTGTTCAATTTCCTGCTGTTCACGTCGCAGGGCGCTCGATGAAGGCCGTCGCAAGCAGGGAAGAACGACAGCGGCTGGCGCGCGAGACGACTCGCCGCGCCGTACTCGATGCCGCGCTCGAACTCTTCATCGCGGACGGCTACGCGCAGGTCTCCATTCGCAACATCGCGGTCAAAGTCGAATACAGCCCGGGCGCGATCTACAGCTACTTCTCGTCGAAGGACGAGATCTTTTTTGCGTTGGCCGAGGAGGGATTCCGTCTCCTCGGTGCACGGGGACTGACGCCGTCCGCCACCGACGACCCGGTCGAGGCGCTCCGTACCGCCGCCTGGCGGTTCTACGAGTTCAGCAAGGAGCAGCCCGAGTACTTCGCGCTGGTCTTCCTCGACAGACATGTGCCGCGCATCGGTCGTGAGTACGAGCAGTTCGCGTTCATGTCGGAGATGAAGGATCGCATTCGCGCGCAGATCGGGCGCGCGGTCGCACAGGGGACATTCCCGCCCTCGACGCAGACTGACGTGGCGATGCGGCTCCTCTTTGCGCCGGTGGTCGGGATTGTCTCGTGGATGCTCTCACAACGTCTCGCTCCCGGCGAAGACCCCGACGCGCTCGTGCGGGACTCCATCGAGACGACCCTGATCGGCTTGAAAGCGGGTGCGCCCGTGCACGCACGGCCTGCGTCCCGCAGCGGCGGCTTCGGCGTCGGGAAGACGACGTAGGCCGTCGCGCTCGCTAGCTCACACGCTCAATGAGGCACAACCTGACGTGACAGCCTACTGCATGCTTCGAAGACTGATTGGTGTGCTCAGTGTCGCTCTGCTTCTCGCCATCCCGCGCGCGGCCGGCGCGCAGATTCGAATGCCGGGTCCAACGCTGCCTCCAAACAGCCCATTCCTGGGCGGTGTGCCGATGGGGACGGCGACGTCCGAACCGATCCCCCTCTCGATTGCCGAGGCGATTCGTCGCGCGCTCGAGCACAACCTCGCCGTCCTGCAGGCGGAAGAGGCGGTGAATCGATCCACGGGCGCACGATGGCTCGCGCTCAGCGAGTTGCTTCCGGACGTCAGCGGCTCGGCGCTCGAGTCTCGACGCAAGAACAGCCTCGAGGCCTTCGGCTTCCCACTGGGTCCCGCCTTTCCACGAGTGGTCGGCCCCTACAACCTGTTCGACGCACGCGTGTTTTTCACGCAGACGGTGTTCGATGCGAGCGCGATGAACAAGCTCCGCGCGGAGACGCACGAACTGGCCGCGGCGCGCCATTCGTACAAGAGCGCTCGCGAATTCGTCGTGCTCGTGGCCGCCGATCTCTATCTCGAGGGCCTCGCCGCTCAGGCGCGCGCGGCGACGGCGCGGGCGCAGCTCGAGACCGCACAGGCGCTGCAGGTCCAGGCGCAGGACCTCCGTCAGAATGGCATCGTCGCGGGCATCGACGTGGTGCGCGCCGAGGTTCGGGTGAGCACGGAACGCCAGCGGACCACGGCCGCGCAGGCCGATTTCGAGAAGGTCAAGCTGCAGCTCGCGCGCGTGATCGGGCTGCCGATCGGTCAGGCGATCACGCTCTCCGATCAGATTCCGACCGTGCCGGTTCCGGAGATGACCATCGAGCAGGCGCTCGAACGCGCCTATCGCGATCGCCCCGACTATCTGGCCGCGCAGGAACGCCTGCGAGCGGCGGAAGCCGCGCGCAGCGCCGCCGGCGCCGAGCGGCTGCCGTCGATCGTCCTCGATGCCGACTACGGCGTCATCGGGCTCACGCTGCCCTCGTCGCTCGCGACGTTCACGCTGACCGGCACGGTCAAAGTGCCCATCTTCGATGGCAACAAGGCGAAGGCGCATATTCAGCAGGCCACCGTCGATCTCAACAACCGGAAGGCGGAGTTCGACGATCTGCGCGCGCAGATCAACTACGACGTGCGCTCGGCATTCCTCGATTTACAGGCGACTCGAGAAGAGTTGGAGGCCGCGACACAGGGGCGCGACCTCTCGGCGCAGCAGCTCGCGCAGGCACGCGATCGATTCGCCGCTGGCGTCGCCAACAACATCGAGGTGATTCAGGCACAGGAGGCGGTGGCGCTCGCCAACGAGCAGTACATCTCCGCCGTGTTCGGATACAACGTCTCGAAGGCGGTCCTGGGTCGCGCGCTCGGAACGGTGGAAGAGGCAGTCGCGAAGTTTCTCGGAGGAAAGTGATGTCGTCGCGTGTGCGGATCATTGCCGCTGTAGCCGTTGTCGTTCTGCTCGGAGTGGGTGTCTGGTTCTGGCTCACGCGCGGCCGCGAGTCGACCGACGATGCGCAGGTCGATGCCTACGTGACGCCGATCGCGTCACGCGTCGGCGGAACGGTGCTGCGGGTCGCGGCCGGCGACAACCAGCAGGTCGAGGCCGGGGCCGTGCTCGTCGAAATCGATCCACGCGACTATCAAGTCGCGGTCGAGCGCGCGCGTGCGGAACTGGCGAACGCCGAGGCGGATTCCGCCGCGGCAGAGGCCAACTTGCCGATCTCGAAAACGTCAACCACCAACACCGTCGCTGCCGCGCGCGGTGGTGTCGATCGAGCGCGATCGTCCGTCATCGAAGCCGAACACGGTCTGGAAGCGGCGAAAGCGCGGCTGCAGACCGCGCAGGCGCGGAAACGAGAGCTCGATGCCACGGCCGCGAAGGACGCCAAGGACGTCGAGCGGCTGAAAGGGCTGCTGGCCAAGGATGAAATCCCGCGGCAGCAGTTCGACGCCGCGCTCGCGCAGTCGGAATCATCGCGCGCCGCGGCCGACTCGGCCTCGTCGCAGGTGCATGAGGCCGAAGCCGCCATCCGTGTTGCCGAAAGCCGGCTCGCGTCGACACACGGTGGAGAAGCGGTGGCCAATGCGGAGCTGAGCACGGCGCAGACCGCGCCCGAGCAGATGGCGATCGCCCGCGCGCGCGCAGCATCGGCACTGGCGAAGGTCAAGCAGGCTGAAGCGAACTTGAAACAGGCCGAGCTCAATCTCGAATACACCACGGTCAAGGCGCCGTTCAAGGGCATGGTGAGCCGCAAGTCGGTCCAGCCGGGACAGGTCATCCAGCCTGGTCAACCGATGATGGCGATCATCCCGCTCGAACAGATCTGGGTCACGGCGAATTTCAAGGAGACCCAGCTCGAACACATGCGGCCGGGCCAGCGCGTGGTGGTCAACGTCGATGCCTACGGCGGCCACCGGTTCGAGGGCAAGGTCGAGAGCATCGCGCCGGCGACCGGTGCGCGGTTCAGCCTGCTGCCGCCGGAAAACGCCAGCGGCAACTTCGTCAAGGTGGTGCAGCGTGTGCCGGTGAAGATCGTCTTGAATGCCGGCCAGGATTCCGAGCGGCTGTTGCGGCCGGGAATGTCGGTGACGCCGACGGTGTATACGAGATAGGACTCCGGCCGCAGATGGCGACGGCAATCAACGTGGCTCCAAACGTCAATCCTTGGATCGTTGCGATGGCGGTGATGTTCGCCACCTTCATGGAGGTGCTCGACACCACCGTGGTGAACGTGTCGCTGCCGCACATCGCGAGCAGCATGGCGGCGACGACCGATGAGGCGACGTGGGCCCTGACCTCGTATCTCGTCGCAAACGCGATCGTCCTTCCGCTCACCGGGTGGTTGGCGTCGATGCTCGGACGCAAGCGCCTGCTCATGGCGTCGACGGCAGGATTCACCTTGGCTTCAGTGCTCTGCGGGCTCGCGCCGAATCTGCCGACGCTCGTGCTGTTCCGTATCGTGCAAGGTGCGACCGGCGGCGCACTGCAGCCACTCTCGCAGGCCGTGCTCCTCGAGTCGTTCAAGCCCGAGGAACGCGGCCGCGCCATGGGTTTCTGGGGACTCGGCGTCGTCGTCGCCCCGATTCTCGGACCGGTCGTCGGCGGATGGCTCACCGAAAACTATACGTGGCGGTGGGTCTTCTACATCAACATCCCCTTCGGCATTGCGTCGCTCATCATGACGCGGCTCTTCGTCTTCGATCCACCGTATCTGCGACGGGAATCGCGAGGGATCGACTTCTGGGGCATGGGCCTGCTGGTGGTCGGCATCGGTGCGCTGCAGTTCGTGCTCGACAAAGGCCAGCAGGATGACTGGTTCTCGTCGCACATGATCCTGACGCTTTCGATCCTGTCGGGCGTGGCGCTCACGGCGCTCATCGTGCAGCAGCTGCGATCGAAGAATCCGCTCGTCGATCTGCGGCTCTTCAAGGACCGTACGTATGCCGTCGGCGTGTTCCTGATGACAGTGCTCGGCTTCGTGCTCTACGGCAGCCTGGTGCTCCTGCCGATTATGCTGCAGACGCTCTTCGGCTATCCGTCGCTGCAGGCCGGTCAGGCGATGGTGCCTCGCGGGATCGGCTCGCTCATCATGATGCCGGTCGTCGGGGTGCTCACCGGCATACTCGACGCGCGCAAGCTGCTGGCGGTCGGTCTGACGGTCGGCGGCCTGACGCTGATCTGGATGGGGCAGCTCAATCTGGAGGCGGGTTACTGGGACCTGGCCTGGCCGCAGTTCATTCAGGGCGCTGGCATGGCGCTGCTGTTCGTGCCGCTCACAACCGTGTCGATGTCGACGATCGCGCCTGAGCGGATGGGATATGCGACGAGCCTCTTCAACCTGATGCGGAACATAGGCGGCAGCGTCGGCATCGCCGTGACCAACACGATCCTGCAGCGCCAGCGGCAGACCACAGCGACGCAACTGGGCGAGCACATCAGCAGCTACAACGATGCGACGCAGGCGATGCTCGCGCAGATCATGAACGGCCTCATGGCCGCTGGATCCGATGCGGTGACAGCGGCCAATCGCGCCTACGCCGTCCTGCACGGCATGCTCATCCGGGAAGCGTCGATGGTCGCGTTCGTGATGCTGTTCCGCCTGCTGGGCGTCATCTTCCTCGTCATGATCCCGCTCGTGCTGATCATGAAGCGGCCGAAGGGAAGGGCGTCGATGGCGGATGTGCATTGAGTGCGTGAATTCAAAATGCAAAATGCAAAAACGTTTCAGCCGCGGGTCACCGAGATTTGCGGCTTTTGCATTTTGCATTTTGAATTTTGCATTTCACATTTGCGTGTACGAGTAAAATCCCGGCCAACGGAGATGACGATGCAAGTGACCAGACGCGTGATGACGATTGCGCTCGTCCTGTTGACCGCAGGCCCGGCGTTCGCCCAGAACAAGAAGACCGAACACTGGGTGGCCACGTGGGCGACCGCGCTCGTGGCGCGGCCACTACCGGCTGCAGGCGCCCGAGGTGTCGGACCTGGTGGACCGCCTGCACCAGCACCGCCCGCGCCGTCGGCAACGCCGGCCGCGAGCGGTCCTGCACCGGCCGCGCCGGGGCCCGCGCCGCAGGCGGGACCTCCCGCTGGTGGCCGCGGCGGATTCGCTCCGCCGGTCACGATGACGAATCAGACGATCCGTCAGGTCGTGCACACCAGCATCGGGGGCAGCCGCGTTCGCGTCGTGTTGAGCAACGCGTTCGGTACGGCGAACGTCGATGTCGGAGGAGCGCACATCGCGCTCCGCGACAAGGACAACACTGTGGTGGCGCAGTCGGTCAAGCCGATGACCGTTGGAGGCGCCGAGACGTTCAGTGTCCTCGCAGGGGCGACTGTGGTCAGCGATCCCGTGGACCTCACCGTGCCGCCGGTGTCCGACCTCGTGATCGACCTGTACCTGCCAGGCGAGATCGGCATCGGCCCATCGCCGGTGACGACCCACAATGGCGCGTCGCAGACGAACTTCGTATCACAGACCGGCAACCATTCGGGAGAGGTCGCGCCGGCGCCCGGCACGCGGGCCGGCGCCTGGTTCATGCTCGCCCGTGTCGAGGTGGTTGCGCCGACGAACACCGGAGCGGTCGTGACCTTTGGCGATTCGATCACCGACGGCGCCCGATCGACCTCCGACCTGAACGCCCGCTGGCCCGATCAGCTCGCTCGCCGGCTGGCGGCGCGCAAGGGGGCCGGCTTCGCGGTGCTCAACGCCGGGATCAGCGGCAATCGCGTGCTCGGTGACGGCGCCGGTGTCAGCGCGCTCGCACGCTTCGACCGTGACGTGCTGATGCAGACCGGGGTCACTCATGTCGTCGTGATGGAAGGGATCAACGATATCGGGATCGCACGCAGCAACCCGTCGCCGAGCGCCAACGATCTGATCGCCGGGCACAAGCAGCTGATCGCGCGCGCGCACGCGCGCGGTCTGAAGATCTACGGCGCGACGCTCACGCCGTATGAGGGCGCGGCCTATTTCACCCCCGAGGGTGAAGCCAAGCGCCAGGCGCTCAATCAGTGGATCCGGACGAGCGGCGCGTACGACGGCGTGGTCGACTTCGACATGGCGACGCGCGATCCCGCGGCGCCGGCGAAGTTCCTGCCGGCGTACGATTCAGGCGACCATCTGCATCCCGGCGACGCCGGTTACAAGGCGATGGGTGATGCGGTGGAC
Organism: Vicinamibacterales bacterium; assembly: GCA_036407095.1. Lineage (GTDB taxonomy): Bacteria > Acidobacteriota > Vicinamibacteria > Vicinamibacterales > UBA2999 > Gp6-AA40. Next base: position 21,406 of record DASWZV010000077.1, read on the forward strand.
CTGGCGTTGTTTACAGTGAAGTAGGTCCTTAGTACCAAGGACCAATCAGGCTTTCACCAGCTTCTTATCCGACAGCTGGTGCTCGTGCAGGAACTCGAGCGCGAGCGCCAGCACCTTCTCGGTGAACTGTTCGGCATCGAGATTCCCGTACTTCTCCTTGAACGCCAGGATTGGAACAACAGCCTTCGCCATCGCGCGATGGCCGCCGGCGTTGCCGATGTCGTTGAAGTACTTGCGCACGAACTCGCCCGCGTTGCGGGAGTAGCCGAGATTCCTGACCGACATGATCAGGACGTCGTTGACGATCCCGAAGACGATCGTCCACTGCACGTTCTCGAGCTGCAGATAGAAGTCGGCAACGTAGGGAATGAAGTCCTCGCGCGGCGTGGTGCCGAGGAATGCGCAGAACACCTGCTCCGACAGCCGCCCGTGCTGTCTGGCCTTCAGCACGTAATCGAGCCGCTCCATGGTGATTTCCGCGCCTTCCATCTTGCGGATCAGGGTCGCGTCGGCCAGCGGATACAGATACGAGAACGCTTCGATGTCGACGCGGTTCGCCTGACGGTTGAAGAAGAGCGTGTCCGACTTGATCGCGTAGAGCATCGCGGTGGCGACACGTTCCGAGATGTTCATGTCGGTGGCCCGGAGGTGCTCGGTGAGGATGGTCGACGTCGAGCCGTAGTCGACGCGGATGTCCTTGTAGACCGCGGTGTACCCCGGCTGCTCGGGATGATGATCGATGACCAGGCCGACGCGATCGATGGTGCCGCCGAAATAGTGCGGCTGCACATCGACCATCGCGATGCGATCGAACGCCTCTACCTGCTCGAGCGAGAGAATCTCGACGTGGATGTCGAGCAGGTTCATCATCCGCTGATTCTCCGGACGGGTCACGCCCTGCAGCGCCGCAATCACGGCGGTCTGCCGGTTGCGGTGGAGGAGCGTGCGCAGCGCGAGGCCGCTGGCCATCGCGTCGGGATCGGGATCGTTGTGGAGGAGGATGAGGACGCGGTCGGCGTCGCTGAAGAACCGCTGGTACTGCTGGACCCGGAGCCGGGTGAGCGATCGACTGAACTCGGTGAGCAGTGGGCCGCCGAAGAGTTCGGAGAGCGCCAGGTAGTTGAGCTCGGGAAACTGCGCCTTGAGCTCGTCTTCCCGTTGTCGCGTGTGGGAGGTGCCGACCCCCAGCACGTAGACGAGCGTTCCTCCGGCATCCCAGATGGCTTCGAGTACTTTCTTGAGGCTTCGCCGCCCGTTGTCTTCGACGACGACGCAGGTGCCGGGAGAGATGTCGGCCTTGACGTAGGTATCCATGCGGCGGAGATCGCCGCATGTGACATTCATACCGCTGTCATGAAGGCGACGAGCCAGCGGCTTGCTCTCGACCAGGAACTCGACTTCGAAACTGGGCAACAGGATCTCGTCGAGCATCCTGATGGCCAGCTCCGTCTGGCATGCGGCTAGGCACCTCATGCCCGGCCTGCCGCAGCCTCGGAGAAAACCCTACACATAGACGCCAAACGCCTATTATACGCCTCGACGACACGGCAGCTTATGATCGGGGAACTTCAAGGGGGAAACACCAGGGTGGGGAAGATTCCGCTACGCGCGCTCAGCTCTGCTGCGATCGCGCTTCTGGCCGCCGGCGTCACGTGTATCGTGGCCGTGCGAGCGCAGCAGCAGCCGGTATTTCGAGCCGGAACCGACCTGGTGAGCGTGGGCGTAACAGTCAGCGACCGGCGCGCCAATTTCCTGACCGACCTCACCCGTGACGAGATCGAGATCCTCGAGGACGGCAAGAAGCAGACGATCGAGTACTTCGCCCGGGGCGATGCGACGGAGCAGGCCCCCGAACTTCATGTCGGTCTGCTGTTCGACACCAGCGGCAGCATGGGCGCCGACATCGCGCTCTCGCGATCGGCGGCCGTCCGCTTCCTCAACACCCTTCCCGATGCGAAGGACATCACGCTGGTCGACTTCGACACCGAGGTGCGCGTCGCGAAGTACGGGCAGCAGGATTTCCCGCGTCTCGTCGAGCGGATCCGCGGGCGGAAGCCGGGCGGCAACACGGCGATGTACGACGCGCTCGGCGTCTACCTCGATGGGGCCTCGAGCGCGCAGGGCCGCAAGATTCTCGTCATCTTCACCGACGGCGGCGACACCAACAGCGCCATCCGCTTCGGCGATGTCGTGACGCTCATTCGCGCGTCGGACGTCACCGTCTACTCGGTCGGGTTTCTCGAGAATCAGCCCAGCGGCGTCCGTGGCGAACAGCGCGTCCGACTGACGCAGATCGCCGCGGAAAGCGGTGGCGAATCGTTCTTCCCGATCGAGATGAAGCAGATCGAGCAGGCCTACGACAGAATCCTGTCGCAGATCCGCGCCCAGTACAGCGTCGGGTACGTCTCCACCAACACGACCACCGACGGCAGCTGGCGGAAGGTCGAAGTCAAAGTCCGTCGGCCGAACGCGAAAGATCTGCGCGTTCAGTCCCGCAAGGGCTACTTCGCGCCCTATCGCAAATAGCCGGCAGACGTCTGGATTTCACGCAGAGATCGCTGAGGGGCAGAGATCGCGGAGGCGACGGGTGGCCCGCGCTGCGCGCGCGAGTGGATCGAGTGGATCGAGAGGACGATTCGAAAACGAGCGCCTCCTGCCGCACGTGGCGTTCGTTTTCGAATCGTCCTCTCGATCCATCCGCCGGCCGAAGGCCGGCGACCACCTGTCGCCCCTGCGCCTCTCGCGATCTCTGCGTGATCTGACAGGTCTACCGTGTGGTACGATGGCATGTTCGGCACGCGACAAAATTCGCGACTGTATCGCCATGCCTTCAATCCACGACCGCTTCAAGCTCGTCAGCGATTTCGAAGTTCGCGGCGACCAGGTGCGCGCGGTTCCAGAGCTGGTCGAAGGGCTCACGCGCGGCGACTCGCATCAGGTGCTGCTCGGCGTCACCGGATCGGGCAAGACGTTCACGATGGCGCAGGTGCTGGCGCAGGTGAACCGGCCGGCGCTGGTGATGGCGCACAACAAGACGCTCGCCGCGCAGCTCTATCAGGAATTCAAGCGCTTCTTCCCCGAGAACGCCGTCGAGTACTTCGTCAGCTACTACGACTACTACCAGCCGGAAGCCTACGTGCCGGCCACCGACTCGTACATCGAGAAGGAAGCGACGGTCAACGACGAGATCGATCGCATGCGGCTGTCGGCAACCCGATCGCTCTTCGAACGGCGTGATGTCATCATCGTGGCGAGCGTCTCGTGCATCTACGGCCTGGGTTCGCCCGAGGCCTACTACGGACTGCTGCTGCCGCTCGAAGTCGGGCAGCGCATCGACCGCGATCAGATTCTCCGCAAGCTGGTCGAGATTCAGTACGAACGCAACGACACCGAGTTCGGGCGCGGCGCCTTCCGCGTGCGCGGCGACATCGTCGAAGTCGTCCCCTCGTACGAGGAGCATGCGCTGCGCATCGGGCTGTTCGGCGACGAGGTCGACGAGCTGGCGTGGTTCGATCCGCTCACCGGCAAGGTCATCCGGCGTCTCGACAAGGTCGCGGTGTATCCGAAGTCGCACTTCGTCACCTCGCGGGACCGCACGAAGCTGGCGGTGGAGTCGATCAAGCGCGAATTGGAGCAACACCGCGGCCTGCTGGAATCAGAGGGCAAGCTGCTCGAGGCCCAGCGGCTGCATCAGCGGACGATGTTCGACCTCGAGATGATCCGCGAGATCGGCTACTGCCACGGCATCGAGAACTACGCGCGCCACCTCACCGGGCGGCCGCCGGGGGCGCCGCCGCCGACGCTCCTCGACTACCTTCCCGACGATGCGCTCGTCATCGTCGACGAGAGCCACCAGACGGTGCCGCAGGTTCGCGGTATGTATCACGGCGATCGTTCTCGGAAGGAAGTGCTGGTGGCCTATGGCTTCCGGCTGCCCTCGGCGCTGGACAACCGTCCGCTGAATTTCGAGGAATGGGAGCAGCGCGTCAGGCAGGTGGTGTTCGTCTCGGCCACGCCGGGGCCGTACGAGCTGGTCAAATCGGGCGGCGTCGTCGTCGAGCAGGTGATCCGTCCGACCGGTCTCATGGATCCGCCGATCGACGTGCGTCCCGTCAGGGGGCAGGTCGACGACCTGTTGAAAGAAATCCGCGAACGGGCCGAGCGCAAGGAGCGCGTGCTGGTGACCACGCTGACCAAGCGCATGGCGGAAGATCTCACGACCTACTATCAGGAGCTCGGGGTCAAGGTGCGCTACCTGCACTCGGACATCGACACCCTCGAGCGCGTGGAGATCCTCCGCGATCTGCGCCGGGGAGCGTTCGACGTGCTGGTCGGGATCAACCTCCTGCGCGAGGGACTCGATCTGCCCGAGGTGTCGCTCGTCGCCATCCTCGATGCCGACAAGGAAGGCTTTCTCCGTTCGTCCGGTTCGCTGATTCAGACGTCCGGCCGCGCCGCGAGAAACGTCCACGGCACCGTCATCATGTACGCCGACACGATGACCGCCTCGATGAAGTCGGCGCTCGCCGAAACGGAGCGGCGCCGGTCGCTCCAATCGGCGTACAACCAGGAGCACGGCATCACGCCCGAATCGGTCGTCCGCTCGATCGACGACGTGCTGTCGAGTGTGTATGAGCGCGATTACGTCACGCCGGCCGCGAAGGAGACGCGCGAACCGTTCCGCACGCAGGCCGAACTCGACGCCGAGATCTCGCGTCTCGAGAAAGAGATGAAGTCGGCAGCCGCGAACCTCGACTTCGAACGCGCCGCGACGGTTCGCGACACGCTCAAGGCGCTTCGTACGCGCGGCCTGGGCCTTGCAAGCACCGTCGGCGGCCTTCGCTGATCGTGTTCACACTGCTGCAGGAATGGTCGAAGGGCGCCGTGCACGAAGTGCAGGAGTACGTCTTCCTGCAGGGCGCCACAGTCCGCGGCGCGACGAGCCGTCCCTACTACTATCGCGACGTCGTTGGCCAGTTCGTGGAGATCGGGTGGGGCTCGCTCACGGTGGTGCTCCTGACCGGTTTCTTCACCGGTGCCGTCCTCGCGCTGCAGTCAGGTCTCACCCTCGACCAGTTCGGCGCGCGTCCGTTCGTCGGACGGCTGGTGAGCGCGTCGATGATCAAGGAGCTCGGACCGGTACTGACCGGACTCATGCTCGCCGGCCGCGTCGGGTCGGGCATCGCCGCCGAGCTCGGCTCGATGGTGGTGACCGATCAGATCAACGCGCTGCGTGCGCTCGGCACCGATCCGGTACGCAAGCTCGTGGTGCCACGCGTGCTCGCGGGCTTCTTCATGTGTCCCGTGCTCACGATCATCGCCAACACCGTGGGCATGGTTGGCGGGTGGCTGATTGCGGTGTTCCAGCTGGGCGTGAGCTCGGGCACGTACTGGCACTCGATCGTCGACGGCCTCTACCACAATGACGCGTGGATGGGCATCATCAAGCCGTTCTGCCTGGGCTTCGTGATCGTCTCGATCGGCTGCCACGTGGGCTTGCGCGCCCGGGGTGGGACGCAGGGAGTGGGCCGGGCGACCACCAATGCCGTCGTCGCCGCATCGGTCGCCGTCATTGCGGTCGACTTCTTTCTCACCCGTTTGTTGGTTACGCTGCTGTATTGATGGCAACCGCGACCCCTCGCCCGATGAGCTCCGACGTGGAGCGGCCGACGGACCAACCGGTTGTCGCCCTCGATCGTGTCTCGCTCGCCTTCGACGACAAGGTCGTGCTCGAGGACGTCAGCTTCGATCTGATGCCCGGCCACACGAAAATCATTCTCGGCGCGAGCGGCTCCGGTAAATCGACGATCCTGAAACTGATTCTGGGCTTCTGGAAACCGGATCGCGGCGAGATCTGGGTCGACGGGCAGCGCATCGACACGATGCGTGAGTCGGAGCTGATGGCGATTCGCGCCGGCATCGGCATGGTGTTTCAGGAAGGGGCGCTGTTCGACTCGCTCACCGTCGGCGAAAACGTCGGCTACAAGCTGTTCGAAGAGAGCCGCATGCCGTACGACCAGGCGCGCGCGCGCGTCGAAGAGGTCCTGGGCTTCGTCGGCCTGCACGACTACATCGAGCACATGCCGTCGGAGCTCTCGGGCGGCCAGCGCCGCCGGGTCGCGATTGCGCGGGCGATGGCGGCCAAGCCCGGACTGATTCTCTACGACGAAGCGACCACCGGGCTCGATCCGATCACCGCGATGACCGTCAACGAGGAGATGATCAAGCTGCGCGACCTCGAAGGTGTCTCATCGATCATCGTCACGCATCAACTGCGCGACGCCTTCTTCGTGGCGACCCACGAGGCCGTGCGGGACGGTGCGCGGCACCGCATCGTGCCGGCGGACGAGATCAAGAGCGAGGAGGCCGAGTTCGTCATGCTCAAGGAGGGACTGGTCGCCTTCGAGGGCAGCGCAGGCGAGCTGCGGGCGTCGAAGGACTCGTACATCAGGAGCTTTCTGTCATAGTGCGCGTCTTCACCACTGTCATTGAAAGGTGTGAATCATGCCCCGCACACGTTCGCTGGCCTGGGCGGAACTGAAGATCGGCTTGATGTCGGTCTTCGCCGTCGTCATGGCGAGCCTGCTCATCTTCTTCCTCGCTGCGCCCACCGGATTCTTTTGGCAGCGCTACTCGATCAAGACGGTCATCGCCAACGGCGCCGGTGTCCGCGAAGGCTCGCCTGTGCGTCTCGCCGGCGTCGAGGTCGGCACCGTGTCGAAGATGGATTTCATCGGCGACCACGTTGAAGTGCTGATGGTCGTCAGCAAGGACAGTCAGTCGCGCATCACCGACACGTCAGTGGCGTCGATCGGTTCGGTCTCGCTGCTCGGCGACTCCGCGATCGACATCACCGCGTCCAGCGCGGGCACGCCGATTCCCGCATGGGGGTACGTGCGGGCGGCCCCCTCGCGCGGGAGGATCGGTGACGTGACGGAGCAGGCCAGCGCCAGCCTCGAACAAGTCAACGGACTGGTCAAAGACATGCGCGAGGGACGGGGGACCCTCGGCCGTCTCGTCGCCGACGATGCGTTGTACGACGAGATGACGCGTCTCGTGTCGGCCGCGGAAGAGGTAGCGTCCAACATCAACAACGGGCGCGGAACCTTGGGGCGTCTTGCCAGCAATCCAGCGGCGGCGAAGTCGCTCGAGGCCTCGATGGAGAATCTGCAGATGATGACCGCGCGGATTCGTGGCGGGGAGGGCACGCTCGGCAGGCTGCTTCAGGACGATGCGCTGGCTCGATCGCTCACGTCGACGTCTGGGAATCTGGACGCCGTCACCGCCCGGATCAATCGCGGGGAGGGGACTGCCGGAAAACTCGTGAATGACGATCAGTTGTATACCCGATTGAATTCGATGGCTGATCGCCTCGATCGCGTGATGGTGTCGCTGCAGCAAGGCGAAGGGACCGCCGGCCGTCTGCTCCAGGACAAGCAGTTGTATGAGAACATGAACGGGACAATGATGGAGATCAGGAATCTGGTGGCCAATATCAACAAGGATCCGAAAAAATACCTGACCATGAAGGTCAGCCTGTTCTGAATCGGATTCAGTGGAGGGGACCATGGCACAGAATCAGGGCAATGGAGCGGCAGGCGTGATGCTTGCGTTTCTGGTCGGGGCCTCGGTTGGCGCCGCTTTGGCGCTGCTGTTTGCGCCGGCCACCGGCGACGTGACCCGCGAATATCTGGGTAAGCGTGCGAAGGAGGGTCGCGATCGTGCGCAGGAAGCGGCGCGACAGGGGCGCGAGATCATCAACCGGCAGCGAGAGAGCCTGACGACCGCATTTGATCGGGCGCGCGAGCAGTTCAACGCGGCCACGCGGGAGTCGGGGTCTGACGCGTGACCGACCTCTTCCTCGGTCTCATCGCCGCAGGTGTGCTGTTGATGGCGGCGGGCCAGGTTACTGCGGTGATCATGGCGATCCGCGCGACGCGGCGTGTCGGCGAGACGGTCAATCGTCTCGAAGAGAGCGTGCGTCCCATCGTCAGCAACGTGCAGCAGATGTCCGAGGATGCCGCGCGCGCGACCGCGCTCGCCACCGCGCAGGTGGCACGCGCCGAACGCATGGTGGACGACGTGTCGCGGAAGCTCGAGGACACGATGTCGATGGTGCAGAACACCATTCTGGCTCCGGCGAGAGACGGAATGGCGTTGTTGCACGGATTGAAGGCGGCATTCAGCGCGCTCTTCGGCGGCGGCGACGCTCGGAACCGGCGACGGCCCTCACCCGCGAACGTGGGTGAGGACGATGCCTCGTTCATCGGCTGATCGGCCGACCGATGATGCAGTCGGTGGTGTCGCTCGCGCCGGCGCCGACGCTCGCCTTCGCGTTCGAGGTCCGCGCCGACGTCGGGCCGCCGCTCGAGATCGGCCGCGTCCCTCGCGGCCTCCGTCGCATCGTTCCCATCCTCGGCGGCACATTCGAAGGACCCACCATCAAAGGGCGCGTGCTGCCCGGCGCCGACTGGCAGGTGATCGGCGCCGACGGATTCAGCCAGCTCGATACCCGTTACGCACTCGAGACCGACACCGGTCAGCTCATCTCAGTACAGAACGCGGGCATCCGTCATGCGGAGCCGGCGGTCATGGAGAAGCTGCTGCGCGGAGAGCGCGTGGATCCGTCGTTGGTCTACTTCCGTACGGCGCCGATCTTCGAGACGGCCGCTCCCGATCTCCAGTGGCTGACACGATCGATGTTCATCGGCACGGGTGAGCGTGCGCCGCTGCAGGTTGTGATTCGGTTTTGGAAGGTGGAGTAGCCGGGTCGCCACCCCGGAGTTCGCTCGATTCCATTGAACGCCGCCAGCCCTGCATGATCACTGAGCAGAGTCCGCTTCGCATCTGCATACGGAATCCCCGAGGTGGCGGCTCTCGCAGTCCCACAGTCACTGCATTGTGCTAAGGTCGGTCAACTAGAACGACCGGCCCCCCTGGATGCGTGCATAGCATCCCACCCAGAAACAACGACCGACCCTCGGATGCGTGCAAAGGCATTCGCACGCAGGTACCCACAGCCAGGCCAAGCTATCCCCTTGGTTTTGCGACGTAAAGGAGATCAGGAATGAAACGCGTTCTCGCCTTGGCGGCGCTCTTCGTCTTTACGGGCATTTGTCCTGCACGAGCGCAGGTACTGACGTTCGAGACGCCGCAGGCCAACCACACGATGACGAATGTCTTCAATGGCTCGCACACGTTGTACTTCAGCGCAACGGCGCCAGAATTCTCGTTCGGAGACTTGTCGCTGAGCGCTCTCGGTGCATCACAGGGTGGCGGCGTCGGGACGTTCATTATTCGATCAACCTTCGACGATCGGTCGCCCAATCCGTACCCATATCGGTTCATCGCCGGCAACGTCGCACAGATCGATGCGACGGGTCTCTATATCGAATTTCCGAACGGAACGGATCGCTTTGGGTTTGCGGCCGCTCTCGATTCCACATCCGGCGCAGGACACATGACGGTTGACGCCTTCGGCGCCGCCGGTGAATCGCTGGGAACGTACACGGTCCCTCTGCGCCGCTCGTCGAACACGAACGGCAACACCAACTCTGAGGGGGTGTTTTTCGTTTCGGACATCGGTACCATCGGCGCGGTAACAATAACCAATCACGGCGATCCGCTGAATCCGAATTCGCTTTTCGGCTGGGTGATCGACAACATTGAATACGGGGCCGCTGGAGTCGCCGGTACACCAGGGCCGACCGGACCGCCAGGGCCGATCGGACCACAAGGACCAGCAGGGCCAGCAGGGACGAACGCGGACGTCGTCAACGGATCCGCGGTTCTGCGCGCGTTGTCGGGACCAAACGACGCGGCCCCGGCCGCACCGACTGGGTACCTTCTTGCGGGCATTTTCAAACTGGAAAAGGCGACCGGCGACAGCAGTTGGTTCGCCGTGTATCTCAAGGCGGGCTCATAACGCCGAGAGCGAAGGGGTCCGATGCTCCCTCGGACTCCCTCCCTGCGGGAATCGATCGGCTCTCGACGCACAGCGATCGCGTAGTTGATCGTCCTTCCGCCGGCGACCTGCGGATCTTCCGGTCGAGGAATGCACGAAGCCGAGTAAAGGCCGTGGACATGACGGAATTATAGAGGAGCGGTCGTCTGCCTCATCAGCGTAGCCGCGGTCATACTTGCTGCTGTGAGGATTCAATGAAACATCGCGAGCAACACCGAAGCGGTCGAATCGGCTGGCTTCGCGCCGCTGTCCTTGGTGCCAACGACGGCATCGTCTCGACAGCGAGCCTCATTGTCGGCGTGGCGTCGGCCGCTTCGAGTCGGCAGGAAGTATTCGTTGCCGGTATTGCAGGTCTGGTCGCGGGTGCGCTGTCGATGGCGGCCGGTGAATACGTATCAGTCAGCTCGCAAGCCGATACGGAACGAGCCGATCTCGAGCAGGAGCGGCGTGAGCTTGCGACGCAACCGAAGTTCGAGGAAGACGAGCTCACGGCGATCTACGTCCGTCGCGGCCTCGAACGCGATCTGGCGCGACAGGTGGCACGTCAGCTGATGGCGAAGGACGCGCTGCTCGCGCACGCACGAGACGAATTGGGGCTGACGGAAGAACAGGCGGCCCGGCCGCTTCAGGCGGCGTTCGCATCCGCGGCCACGTTCTCGGCTGGTGCGGCGGTACCGATCCTCGCCATCATCATCGTGCCGCCAAGCGTGGTCGTCGTGTCGGCGATCTCGTTGGTGTGCCTGATCACACTCGGCGCTCTCGCCGCCCGAACCGGCGGCGCTTCGGCGATTGTCGGCGCCACACGCGTTGGATTCTGGGGCGCCCTGGCGATGGCGCTCACCGCCGTTGTGGGTCGTATGTTCGGGACCACCGTCTAGTCCACGCTGATCCAATGAACGAGCGCCGCACGAGGAGATCAGGGCGCGCGATATACCACACCCTCTTCTGCATGGTTCGACCAGTGGTATCCCAGCCAGCCGCCGAAGGTCGTCGCGCCCAGGAGCGCCGCGTAGGCGACTCCTTCGTCCGCTCCACCCAGGCCAGGCACTACGCCCGCTGAGAATCCCAGCCACACACCGACGATCGCGCCGGCGAGCGATCCGCGGGCGACAACGGGTCCGCGAATCTCGCGAACGGCTTCGCGGGGAAGGGTCTCGACCACCTCAGCCAAGGCAGCGATCCTGCGGTCAGAGACGAACAGCCCGTCGCGCCCGAGCCGCACGCGTCCCTGCTGAAGCGCGCCGCTTGTTAGCAGCGCGGCGAAGTAGTTCGGGTGACGAGCCGCCATGTCCCGCAACTCGTGCATCGCGGATGCCGGCAGCGATGGAACGTCGAGGCTGAGGACGGTGACTTGCGACGCATCGGCGGACACGAAGATCCGATCACGCAAAGACGCGTTCGTGGTCGCGACGGCAATCCGGGCGCCCGGCGACAGCTGGGCGACGCGTGACCAGGGCGCGGGCGTCACGTGATCGTCGAGGCGGCGCGGGCCATGGGCAGTCGCGCAACCAGTCAGGAGCACGCTGCCCAGTGTGAGCACCCCACACGCACGGGTCATCGACAACGCTCGTGTTTGTGCCATGACACGAGCCTACGTCCCGGTGTATTGAGAGTCCTGATGCCCTCGCTGAAAAAGTCTGAGAAGAGTGCACGACCTGTGACTGGCTCGGATCACTAACGATCGCGGACCGGCATCAGATTCCGGTTTCAGACTTAGGCGACTCCTTGACGGCCATGACATGGCTTCTTGCACGAACCGATCGAGCACGGCCCTTTGGCGTTGCTGCTCGTCGCGGATCGGTGCGAGCGCTCATCGATAGACGGTAGAGTGTCGTGTTGGGCGCATTGTCGGCGTAGCACCGGTCGTGTTCATAGCGACCGCAGCGGGAACTACTGAGAGGCTTGCGTTGGTTGTTGTTGGCCCGCCGAAGCCTCGACCGCGACACCAGTTGACTGCCAACAGCTGCAAGCTGTAGGCTCCCAACAGATGACGCCGGACAAAAGTGATGTCCTATACGGCACCCTTGGCTTGATGATCATCAAGACCTTGGAGGCCATGGGTCCGCTGCACGGGTATCGGATCGCCCGGCGAATCGAACAGATCAGCGGGAATCAGCTCGCACTCAACCAGGGCACTTTGTATCCGGCGCTGCTCAAGCTCGAGCAGATGGGAGGGATTTCGTCCAAGTGGGGTACATCCGAGAGTGGCCGTCGCGTGCGGATTTACGCACTGACCAGCGCCGGGCGCAAGCAACTTCAGAAGGAGGAAGCCCAGTGGCAGCGTGCGGCGAGCATCGTTGAACGTTTTCTGAAGATCTCGGAGAAACCCTCATGACACGCCTGCGGATCCTGCTGTCTCGGCTGTGGTCGCTCGTTCGTTCTCGCCAGATGGATCGCGAGATCGACGACGAGATCGCAAGCCACCTTGCCGAAGCGACAGAGGAGTACATCGAGCAGGGCCTTTCCCCCGAGGAGGCGCGCCGGGCTGCGCTGCGTAATTTCGGTGGCGTCACGCAAACGAAGGAGGTCTATCGGCACGTCCGATCATTCATGTCGCTGGATGATCTGGCGCGTGAGCTGCGCCACACCGTCCGCACGCTTCGGCGCAGTCCTGGTTTCACTATGGTCACGGTCGTGACGCTGGCCCTCGGCATCGGCGCGACCACGGCGATCTTCAGTGTCGTGAACGGGGTCTTCCTGCGACCGTTGCCGTACCCGAATGCCGATCGTCTGATGCAGCCGCTGACAATTTTTGCGGGCGGCTCTCAGGGCAGCTTCTCGTATCCGGACTTCGAGGACCTTCGGGACCAAAATCGTAGCTTTGCGGGGCTCGCGGCCCTAACCATTCGGAACGCGTCGGCCGCGATGGGCGGGCAGGGGTTTCGCGTGGGATGGACGCGGGTCTCGCCGGGTTTCCTCTCGATCATGGGAGTGCCGCCGGCCCTCGGGCGAGGGTTCACTGCCGACGAGGAACAGGCCGGCGCGCCCGTCGCGCTCGCCAGTTACGGCTACTGGCAGAACCGCCTCGCAGGCCGCAGCGACTTCGCGAGTCAGAGCGTGCGCGTGAACGAGCGCACCTACGCGATCATCGGCGTGATGCCGCCCGGGTACGACTTCCCCGCGGGCACCGACCTTTGGTCGCCCCAGCAGCCGGCGGCGGGGGAGAATCGCACCGCGCGCGGCTATGGGGTAGTCGGGCGCCTGCGGGACGACGTATCCGTCGCAGCCGCCAAGCAAGATCTCAGCGCAATCGCGAAACGACTCAAGCAACTGCATGGCAACGGCGCCAACATGGTCGACGCCACCGTGCGTCCGGTGATGGAGCAGGTCGCGGGCAGCGTGCGTGCGGCGTTGACCGTCCTGCTCGTGGCGTCGGGCGTGCTGCTGCTCGTCGCGTGCGTGAACGTGGCGAACCTCATGCTCGCTCGGGCGCTCGCTCGCGATCGCGAGTCCGCGTTGTGCCTCGCCCTGGGCGCCGGACCCTGGCGCGTGGCTGGCAGATTCATGGTCGAGTCTCTGGTCCTCACGATCGCGGGTGCGGGATTGGGTCTTCCGCTCGCGATCGGGGGCGTTGCAGCGCTGCTCGCACAGAACACCACGCAGTTGCCGCGGACGGGAGAGATCGGCGTCGACATGCGCGTGCTCGTCTTTTCGCTGGCCGTGTCGCTGCTCGCGGCCTCGGTCGTCAGCGTGTTTCCGGCGCTCCGGGCCGCGCGGCGCGACCCGCGGGACGCCTTGGCCGATAGTCCGCGCATTCAAGGCGGCAGCGCTGCCACCCGCCGACTCAGCTCGGGCCTCGTGATGGCCCAGATCGCGTTGACTGTCGTGCTGCTGGTGGGCGCCGGCCTCGTTGGACGCAGCGTCCTCAACCTGCTCGACGAAGATCCGGGCTACCGCACGGACGGCGCGCTCGTCATGGACGTGTGGCTCCCGACGGAATCTTATGGCGGGGCGCGAACGGAGCTGTCTGCGGGCGACATCTCTATCGCAAACTTCCTGGAGCGGCTCATGAGCGAGCTCCAGAGGATCCCGGGCGTGGAGCGCGTGGGCGGCGTCAACCATCTCCCGTTGACAGACCCGTTGACACCAAGCCCGGGCTCGAATGGGAACTACCTCCTCCTCAATCGCCCCGACGAGGCTGTACGTCCCGAGGACCGGGCGCGCTTGTTCGCCGAGCCGTCACGCCGTGGCAATGCGCAGTTTCGGGTAGCCAGTGCGGACTACTTCGGCGCCATGGGGATTCCGTTGATCCGCGGTCGCGTGTTCGACGCGCGCGATACGCGTAATGCGCCGCACGTTGCGGTGGTCAGCGCCTCGCTCGCCGAGGAGCGGTGGCCCGGCGAAGACCCGCTCGGCAGGCTCATTGACTTCACCGGCATGGACGGCGATGTGCGGACCTTCACGATTGTCGGCATCGTCGCCGACATCGAGGAGCTCGGGATCGGCGCGAGGCCGCAGCCGATCTTCTACGCGGACCAGCGTCAGCGGCCCCGCCGCGCAAACGAGTTCCATGTCGTCATCCAGGGCGGAGGTGACGTCGCGGCGCTGACGGCAGCGGCGCGGAATGTCGCCCGAAACCTCGATCCGCAGGTACCGGTTGGCTTCAGGACACTTCGGGAAGTCGTCTCCGCATGGATGGCCCAGCGGCAATTTGTCCTGGTTCTGCTCGCTGTGTTCGGCGTCTTGGCGCTCGTTCTTGCGGCGACGGGCGTGTATGGGATCGTGGGCTACAGGGCGGTGCGGCGGACGCGTGAGATCGGCGTGCGCGTTGCGCTCGGTGCGCGCGCACCGGACGTGGTGCGTTTGCTCGTACGCGAGGGGGCCATGTTTGCGGTGGGCGGGGTCGCGATCGGACTCATCGTTGCAAACGGCTCGACGCGCCTCGTCGCGAGCTGGCTCTATGGCGTGGGTGCGACCGACCCGATGACATTCGCGGCCGTTGCGTTCGCGATGATTGCCGTGGCCCTCGCCGCGACCTGGGTACCGGCTCGACGCGCCTCGCGCACTGACGCGATGGAGGCCCTGCGGCACGACTGAGCCCTGGTGCCGCCACTCCGAGACGCAGTGCGTCATCGTCGTCTGTTTGGGTCGGCATGTTTGCGGCCGTGCGCGAATGGCTCCATGCCAGGAAACGCGGGCTTCCGTTCACGCGTGCCAGCTCTAATCGGCTATTCGCCTGATGGGAAGTCGCTGCGAACGGGGCCGGCGAAGCCAGCCTAGCCGAAGCTCTCAGATGCTTCGAAGCAGCAGGGAGGTCCGCCTTCGCGGCAGGCGCCGCTACGGCGGGACAGCCTTCGCCAGCATTCGTAAGCGAAGGCTGGTGGGCGCGGGTGGAATCGAACCACCGACCCCTCGCGTGTGAAGCGAATGCTCTACCGCTGAGCCACGCGCCCGACCGAACTTTCAGTGTAACCCGTACCTCGACGGACGGCAAAAAGGGCAGTCCTGAAGGACTGCCCCTTTTGTTGCCTCGCACGACAGCGCTGAGCGCCAGCTACGAGGGCTTCTCAGGAGTGCAGCCTCCGCTCGCAAATGCCAGCGAAGGCTGACGTGGTGAAATATGAGCCGACTTGTATCACCGGCTCGTCGCCGCGTCAATCGATCTGCACGGCTCTCAGGAAGATGGAACTCTCGTCGCGTCGAAAGGGAATGCTCGGTGTGGGCACGCTGCTATGGCAGTCGTGGGCGCCGGGTTCCCGGCTCGACGACCGCCAGTCGAGAAACGGGAACTTTCGCGTCACATCCGCGCAACTCCCGGGTGAGGTGGAGGATGCCGGGCTGCTCGAGGGGGCGCGCCGTGGTGACACGAGCGCGTTTTCGGGTCTGTTCTCCCGATACCAGGGGCCCATCTTCCGCTACGCCGCGCACATGTGCGGGCGCGACGCGGCCGACGACATCGTCCAGGAGACGTTCCTCGCGATCCTGCGCGGCCAGGGCCAGTACGACCCGGCGCGCGGACCCGTGGTCAGCTACCTGTTCGGCATCGCCCGGCACCTCGTGTTGAAACGGATGACGGTGCGCGAGATGGTCGGCTTCGATGGCGACTGGGACGAGATGGTGAGCGACGCCGAACGCGATCAGGCGACCGTGCTCGACAGCATGACACGTGAAGAGACGATCGCGACCGTGCGGCTCGCGATCAAATCGCTGCCGCCGTTGTATCGAGAGGCAGTAGTGCTCTGCGAACTGCAGGAGATGAGTTATGAGGCCGCGGCGGGCATCGCCGCATGTCCGGTCGGCACGATCCGGTCCCGACTGCATCGTGCCAAAGCATTGCTGACGGCGAAGCTGTCGGCCGTGCGTCCCCAGGTGAGCCAGAGGCCATGACCATGAATGGGCCGGAACCAGACAGGCCAGGAACAGACGAGCGCGATCTCCAATCGCTGCTGCGAGCAGTGGCCGAAGACGATGCGACCCTCGGCGCATCGCCGTCGATCGAGAAGCACTTGCTCGGCGAAGTGCAGGCGATCGCACGCATGCGACGAACGCGCATGCGGATGCTTCCTTTCGCAGCCGCGGCGGCGGTGCTCCTCGCCATTGCGCTGCCGGCGTGGTACGCGTCGCGACACCAGACGAACGTTGCGGAACATCATCCGATCAGTGACGCGGACGCGGCGTCGGTGCGCGAGGAAGCGACGGAGTTCTTCCCGCTGCCGTACAGCGAGGTGCCGGCACAAGGCGGCTACATGGTTCGGATGCAGGTCCCGCGCACCGCGCTCAGGTCGTTCGGCGTGCAGGGCTTCGGGAACCCCGATGCGACATCTGCAACCGTGACCGCCGATGTGCTCGTGGGCGGTGATGGTCTGGCGCGTGCGGTCCGGTTCGTGCGCGTGATTCGAAATCAGGAGCGACAGGAGCAGCCATGACATTCCTTCGTGCGGTCGCGTCCGTATGCGTCGTCGGCGGTCTCGTCGTACTGAGCGCGCAATCGAGCGCTGCCCAGGGTCGTCGGTCAAGTGGTCCTCTTCCGGGATTGGGCCAATGGGTGCCATTCGATCCGCGGAACGCCGACCCGCTGGCGGGCCCGGTCGTGACCGGTGCGCCGTTCTCCGCTGATGCGACGACGACGGTCGTGCAGACGCTCGGTGACGGCACTCGTATCGAGCAGCGATCGACCGCGAAGTTCTATCGCGATGGCATGGGGCGCGTACGCCGCGAGCAGACGATCATCGGTCTCGATTCGCTGAATCCGTCAGCAGAGCCGCGAACTGTCATCACATTCGATTCGACGCCGGGCGACACGACGGCGTACGTGTTGGATCCGGTCGCGCGGACGGCGCGTCAGATGCCTCGCGCACTTGCCTCGACGAGTGTTTTCGGTGGCGCTCTCTCAGGCTTTAATATCACGCGCCGAAGCGCAAACGGGGCGGCGGTCGATCTCGTCGACACGCTCGTCAACTTCCAGGGGCTGACGATTCCTCGACGCGGCGTGCCAAACGATTTGCGTCCGGTGGAAGAGCAGCTCGGCAGCCGTCAGATTGAGGGGATCAAAGCGACCGGCCGCAGGATGACGACGACGATTCCACAGGGCCGGATCGGCAACGATCGCCCGATTCAGATCGTCGACGAGCGGTGGGAATCGCCCGAGCTCAAGCTCCTCGTCTCGACGCGCTACTCCGATCCCCGCACCGGTGTCGTCGAATACAAGCTCACGAACATCACGCGCACCGAGCCTCGCGCGGATTTGTTCACCGTGCCCTCGGATTACACGGTGATTCAAGCGCCTGTCCCTGGCCAGCTGCCAGGACTGCGCGGGCGCAATCCCGGGGGCGCCACGCCTCCTGCCCGCCAGCCCTAACGCGGTCTGCGATTTCGGCGTAGAGCGGGGGCTTCGGCCTCCGCGGGGAGAATCGACGCGCAGGTTTCCGCCTCCGCCGAGGCTACGGCGAGCCTGCGCGCTACCGCGAAACGAAAATCGCACGAGTAAACACCCGCATCACGGGCGTCGTCTTCACCCAGAGTAAAGTAAGGGTCGAGGACGCGTTCAGCATGCGGATCGTTCACTGGTTGTTCATCGTCGGCGCGGCGCTGTTCGTCGCCGGTATCGGGTTCATCATCGCGGGGGCGCGTGAAGCGAAACGTGCCGCCCCGGTCGAGGCCAGTGTTCCGCCTGCGGCACCTCCTGTCGCCACCATTCAGCACATCATGCGCGGCATCGTCGGCCCTTCCGCCAACGTCGTGTTCGAGTCGGTCAGCACCACGGTGTCGGCGGCGGGAATCGAGGAGAAAGCGCCGAAGACCGATTCCGAATGGTTGGCAGTCGGAAGCAGTGCAGCCGCGCTCGTTGAATCGGCGAATCTGCTGACCGCCGGCGGACGCGCCATCGATCGGGCGGAGTGGGTGACGATGTCGAAGGCGATGGCCGAGGCCGGCATGACGGCGCTCAAGGCGACCGAGAAGAGAGACGCCGCGGGTGTGCTCGCCGCCGGGGAGGCGATCAACGCGTCGTGCGACAACTGTCATCGCAAGTACCAGCGCGGGTGAGCGGCCGATGAAGATGTCGACGAACGTGCTGATTCGGATCGGCCTCACGCTGCTGCTCGCAGCGGCGGCGACGCAGGCGGTTGGAGCGCATGGCGTGTCGGGCAAGGACGCAGTCTTTCTGCAAGGGCTCGACGGACGCGCCATCGGTCCTCTCCTGTATCTCGGTGCCAAGCACATGGTCACCGGCTACGACCACCTGCTGTTTCTGGTCGGCGTGATCTTCTTTCTCTACCGGTTGAAGGACGTCGTGCAGTACGTCAGCCTCTTCACGCTCGGGCACAGCGTGACGCTGCTGGCCGGCGTGCTCGGCGGCGTCCGCGCCAACCCGTTTCTCATCGATGCGATCATCGGCTTCTCGGTGGTCTACAAGGCGTTCGAGAACATGGACGGCTTCCGCAGGTTCTTCGGATTCCAGCCGGACACGCGCGTCGCCGTTCTCGTGTTCGGGCTGTTTCACGGCTTCGGCCTGGCGACCAAGCTGCAGGAGTTTGCGTTGTCGCAGAGCGGGCTCGTCGCCAACATCGTGAGCTTCAATGTCGGCGTGGAGATCGGGCAGGGGCTGGCGCTCACGGCGATTCTGATCGCGTTGAGCTTCTGGCGCACGCGGCCCGGGTTCCTGGAGCACGCGTTCGCGACCAACGCGATGGTCATGGGCTGCGGCTTTCTGCTGGTGGGTTATCAGCTCTCCGGCTACTTCCTTTCAGTATGACGATGACATCAGAACGTGAGCTGACGATCGAAGCGAGACAGAAGATTGCGGTCGCGGCTGGCGCCGCTCTGCTCGGTGCCGGTTTGATCCTCGTGATGTTCGTGCTGCCCGCCGAGTACGGGATCGATCCGTTGGGCACCGGCAGGCGTGTCGGTCTCGTGGAGCTGGGCGCGGTCGGTCAGCAGGTCGAGAGTCTCAACGCAGCCGCCGCGAGCGGCACAGGGCAGACCACGCTCATCGTGCCGCAGGAACGAGCGTTCAAAGGCGAGACGGTCGACTTCAAAGTCGCGCCTCACGAGGGCATGGAATACAAGTACCGCCTCGACAAAGGCGAGGCGCTGCTGTTCTCGTGGAAGGCGACGAGCCCGGTGTCCTATGAATTCCACGCCGAACCCGACGGCGCGCCCCGGGGGTACGCGCAGAGTTATGAGAAGGGCGACGGGAAGAGCGCGGCCTCAGGCACGCTCACGGCGCCGTTCCCCGGCATCCACGGCTGGTACTGGGAGAACAAGAGCGACAAGGAAGTCACCGTCACGCTCACCTCGGCCGGCTTCTACAACATGGCTCACGAATTCCGAAGCGGCCAGCCAGTCAAGAACAAGATGTTCCCGTAGAGCGGAGGCTTCAGCCTCCGCGACGCTGATCATGAAATATCTGGCGCTCATCTATCTCAACGAGGACGAACTCGCGGCGATGCCGGCGCGCGAACTGAGCGATCTCAACGCGCGTCATCTCGACTTCAACGACAGCCTCCGGGCGAGCGGGAGCTTCATCGTGGCCGAAGCGCTCGCCCCGTCGCAGGAGACGGCGCGGATCTCCACGCGCGGTGGGAAGCTGCACATCACCGACGGGCCCTTCACCGAGGCCAAGGAAGTGGTGGCCGGCTTCTATCTCATCGAGGCGAACGACATGAAAGGGGCGATCGACATCGCGTCGCGCATTCCGAGCGCGGGTCTGGGGACAATCGATGTGCGGCCGTGCCGGCAGCTGATCGTCGAAGGACGTCCGCTCAGGTGGGGCTGATCGCGGAGGCTGAAGCCTCCGCTCTACGCCCATGCGAAGCCTCAGCTCTACGTCGATGCGAAGTGACTCGCGGGACCTGAGCGGCCGGCCCAGCGTCCTACCCGCCATGTATCCGGTTCTGTTCAGGATTGGTGATTTCGAAATCACCAGCTTCGGCGTCCTCGTCGGTCTGGCAGCCATTGTCGGCGTCCTCGTCTTCGAGCGCGAGGCCAAACGCAGCCGGCTGCCTGAGGACACAGCGTCTGCGGCCATCGCCGGAGTCATCGGCGGCCTGATCGGCGCGAAGGTCCTGTGGACGATCGAGTTCTCGCACACTGCACCGATCGCGTCGCTGCTCTTCAGCCGCGGCGGACTGAGCTGGTTCGGCGGGCTCCTCGGAGGCGTGGGGACCGGGCTCTGGATGCTTCGGCGCTACCGCGTTCCGATCGTGCCCGCACTCGCGGCCGCGACGCCGGCCCTCGCCATCGGTCACGCCATCGGGCGCATCGGTTGTTTTCTCGTCGGGGACGACTACGGCAGACCGACACAGCTGCCCTGGGGCGTGGCGTTCCCCGAGGGACGTCCGCCGACTGACGTGCCGGTGCATCCGACGCAGCTCTATGAGACGTTTCTCCTGATCCCGCTCGCGTGGCTCTTGATTCGGTGGCGTCGTCAGGGCGTGGCGGACCGAATCGTGCTGGGACGCTACTTCATTCTGGCGGGAACGATTCGGTTTGGAATCGAGTTCATCAGAATCAACCTGCGAATCGTCGGCCCATTCACGCTGGCGCAGTTGATTGCGCTCGGGTTGATCGCGTGCGGCGGAGTGCTGCTCTTGCGATCCACCTGACACGCCCGCTCCCGAGTCAGGTCGTTCCGTACAACCGATCGCCGAAGTCTCCCAGACCGGGAACGATGAACTTGTGCGCGTTGAGCTCGCGGTCGATCACAGGAGTGTAGACGGCAACATCCGAGTGGCGTTGCTCGAGCAGGGCCACGCCTTCCGGCGCCGAGACGATGCAGATCATGCTGATGTCCCGGGCACCGGCCGCCTTGATCAGATCGATGGCCGCCACCGCACTGCCGCCCGTCGCCAGCATCGGATCGATCATCAGGACATGGCTGTCGGACAATTGTGGCGGAAGTTTCGAGTAGTAGCGCGACGCAATCGCGGTCGCTTCATCGCGTTGCAGTCCGATATGGCCGACCCGTGCCGATGGCAGCAGTTCGAGCACGGCGTCGAGCATGCCCAGCCCTGCGCGCAGTACGGGCACGACGACAACGTCGGTTGAGACGATGCGCCCCTGCGCCGGGCCGAGCGGTGTGACCACGGTCGCGACCGTCGAGGGAAGCGCGCGCAGCGCTTCGGCGGCGAGCAGCACGCTGATTCTGTTGGCGGCTCGTCGAAAGGCTGGTGGCTCGGTGCGGGCGTCCCGCAGCTCCATCAACGCGTCATGCACGATCGGATGCTCGATCACGTGCAACGGCACAGCTGAATAGTACTAAAATCCCGTTATGCGCATCCGGCTTCTTGCCGTTGCGGCCGCCTTCGTCGGGGCGTTCGCCGCGGTATCAGCCCAGAACGGTCCGCGGCAAGTGTCCCTCGTGGTCACCGGCGGCACGGTGGTCACGATGGATCCCGCGGGCCGCGTGGTGCCGAACGGCGCGGTCGCGATCGACGGCGCGGACATTCAAGCGGTTGACACGGCGGCGAACATCAGCAGGCAGTTTCGCGGTCGCGTCACGATCGATGCGACCAATCAGGTCATCCTGCCGGGTCTGATCAACACCCACACGCACGCGCCGATGGTGCTCTATCGCGGGCTCGCGGACGACCTCGCGCTGACCGAGTGGTTGAACAAGTACATCTTTCCGGCCGAGGCGAAGACGGTGTCGCCCGAATTCGTTCGCGCCGGCACACGCCTCGCGCTCGTCGAGATGATCCAGTCGGGAACGACGACGTTCGCCGACATGTACTACTTCGAGGAGGAAGTCGCTCGCGAGACGAAGCAAGCCGGCATGCGCGGCGTGCTCGGCCAGACGGTGATTCAGTTCCCGGTGGCGGATGCGAAGACCCCCGCCGACGCGCTGGTCCGCGCCGAGAGCTTCATCATGCTGTTCAAGGACGACCCGCTGATCACGCCGGCGGTTGCGCCGCATGCGATGTACACGCTCGACGGTCCGACACTGAAAGCCGCGCGCGATCTGTCGCGGCGCTACGACGTGCCGACGCTGATTCACGTCGCCGAGACCCGGGACGAACTGCAGACCGCCCAGGAGCGGTTCCGCGCCTCGCCCGTCGCCTATCTCGAGAGCCTCGGGTTTCTCGGCCCCGGCGTGCTTGCTGCGCATGGTGTGTGGGTCGACGACGCCGACATCGCCACGTTGAAAGCGCGCGGCGTCGGCGTCTCGCACAACCCCGAGAGCAACATGAAGCTGGCGAGCGGGGCCGCGCCGGTGGCGTCGTACTTGCGCGCCGATGTCGCGATTGGCCTCGGCACCGATGGCGCGGCCAGCAACAACGATCTCGACATGTTCGAGGCCATGCGCGTCGCGTCGTTTCTGGCCAAGCATGTCGCCGCGGATCCGCGCGTGCTCACGGCCAAGGTGGCGCTCGAGATGGCCACGATCCGCGGCGCCCGCGCGCTGGGTATGGATCGCACGATCGGCTCGCTCGAACCCCGCAAGCATGCCGACCTCATCACCGTGTCGATGGCTGGGGCGAGGCAGACGCCGATGTACGACCCCCTGTCCCACCTCGTGTACGTGTCGCGCGGCGACGACGTGCAGAACACGATTGTCAATGGCCAGGTGCTCATGCGCGACCGCAAGCTGCTCACGATGGACGAAGCGGCGGTGTTAGCCGACGCGCGCAAGTGGGTGGACAAGGTGCGCGCCGCCGTAAAATAGCGGCCGATCGTGAGGAGCGGAGGAGGAGCCATGTGCGTTCGCTCTGCTGTGGTCGTCGCGGCAATCTGCGTCTGCCTGCCGCTGCCCGCGAGCGCGCAGTCCGTGGGCAAAGACGAACTCCTGATGCGGGCGGCGGCGTACGTCGCCACCTTCGTCGACAAGTTCTCGAACGTGGTGGCCGAAGAGTCGTATCAGCAGGAGACGACGGTACCGAGACGCAAGCGGATTCTGCGCTCGGACTACCTCTTCGTGCGGTTTCCGGGTGATCAAACGTGGACGTCGTTCCGCGATGTGTTCGACGTCGACGGCAAGCCCGTGCGCGACCGCGAGGAGCGCATCACGAAGCTTTTGATCAATCCGTCTGGCGACGCCGAACGGCGGGTCGCGGACATTGCCCGCGCGAGCGCACGCTACAACCTGCTCGACATCGGGACGCTGAACCATCCGCTGCTGGCGATGGCGTTCCTGCAGTCCTTCTATCAGCCCCACTTTCACTTCAATCTTGCCGGCATCGAGAAGAGCCTCGGACCGAAAGTCCGGACCGTCCAGTTTCAGGAGTTTCAGATCCCGACCATCATCAAGGGCAACTCGAACGCAGATGTGTTGTCGCGCGGCCTGGCGTGGATCGACGAAGCCACCGGCCGGGTCGTGAAGACCGAACTGCGACTCGGGAGAACCAGCGCCCCGATCTCGATCGTCACGATCTTCAAGTTCGACGAGACGCTCGGTATCGATGTCCCCGCGGAGATGCGCGATTGGTATCCCGATGGGACGGGCGAGGTCCGTGGCGTCGCGACCTACGGCCGCTACCGCCGCTTCCAGGTCTCAACACAGGAGACTATCAAGTAACGAGCAGTTCAAAGTTCTGCGACCGCTATATACGGCAGGTGGCGATACTGCTCGTTGTAGTCGAGCCCATAACCTACGACGAACTTGTCCTCGATCGTGAACCCGATGTAGTCGACCTTGACGTCGACCACGCGTCGTGACGGTTTGCTCAGCAGGCACGCTGTTCGAAGCGAGCGGGGCGCGCGCGCGCGCAGGATGTCCTGCAAGTAGGTGAGCGTGAGGCCGGTGTCGACGATGTCCTCGACGATGACGACGTCGCGCCCTTCGATGCTGCTGCCAAGATCCTTGAGCAGCTGCACCTGCCCCGACGACTTCATGCCAGCGCCATAGCTCGAAAGCGCCATGAAGTCGAGCGTCACCGTGCCCTCGCTGGCGCGCACCAGATCGGCGAGGAACATGAACGCGCCCTTGAGCACGCTGACGTAGTGCACGCCGTTCGGGTGATCGCGGCTGATGTCGCGTGCCATCGCCCGTACGCGCTCCGCGATGCGCTCGGTCGAGATGAACGTCTCCATGTCGGTGAGGGCGTTGTCTTGAGCGGTCCGCCGCGGCAAGAGTAACATAGCGCCCGGTTGTGAAACGGTTTCAGATGATCGCGGAAGCGGACGCGCGCGTGCTGGAGTACGGCAGCACGATCGTGCTGGTCGCTGGTGGACACATCACGCCGCTCGCGTCGGACACCCTGAAAGCCAGGCGCGTGACCGTCGTACGCGAGGGGTCGGATCCCGACAGCGCCTCGCTCGCGCCGGTCGCGGACATTCGGACGGTGGCGATTGCCGGTGATCACACCGCGCTGGCGCTCAAGACCTTCCTGGTGCAGCACCTGCGCGGACGCGGTATCGCCGCCCACGATCTCGGCACCGGCACCAGCGATCCGGTGGATTATCCCGACACCGCCTCGGCTGCGGCGGTGCAGGTGGCGCGCGGCGAGGCCGATGCGGCGATCGTGATCGATGGGGCAGGACTGGGGTCGGCGATCGCGGCGAACAAGGTGAGCGGCGCGCGCGCGGCGATGTGCATCAACGAAACGCTCGCCCGCTACGCGCGTCAGCACAACGGCGCCAATGTGCTCGCGCTCGGATCGACGCTCGTGGGCCGCGACCAAGCGCGCGCCATCGTCGACACGTTCATCGATACTCCGATGCGCGAAGCGCGCTACATTCGCCGGCTCGCGAAGATCCGTGATCTCGAGGAGCGCCCGCGCGGCTGATGCAACCGGTCGATCTGCAGCGCCTGATCCAGATCATCGTCGAGGAGGTGAGCGCCGCTCGTAGCGCGCCGGTCCGGTGCCAGTGCCACTCGGTTCTGTACGAGTGCTGTCCCGATCGGCTGCGCGGCGTCATCGATGCGGGCGCGACGCGCATCGGCCTGCTTGCCTCGGGAGGCACGGCCGGTGGCGTTGCGGCCATGATCGATCACACGCTCCTGAAGCCGGACGCGACCAGCCGCGAGATCGAAGCGTTGTGTCGCGAAGCCGCTGAATACCACTTTGCGAGCGTGTGCGTGAACCCGACTTGGGTGGCGCTGTGCGCACGCCTGCTCGCCGGCCGCGGTGTCGTCGTCTGCTCGGTCGTCGGTTTTCCCCTCGGTGCCACGACCGCAGACACGAAGCACTTCGAGACGCGACGCGCGATCTTCGACGGGGCACGCGAGATCGACATGGTGATCAACGTGGGAGCCCTGAAGTCGGGCGACCTCCGCGTCGTCGAGCGCGACATCGAAGCGGTCACCGCGCCGTGTCGAGAGGCAGGCGCAGTCAGCAAGGTGATCATCGAGGCGGCGCTGCTGACAGATGATGAGAAGGTGACCGCGTGTACGCTCGCCAAGGCGGCCGGTGCCGACTTCGTGAAAACCTCCACCGGCTTTGGACCGGGCGGCGCCACCGTCGCTGACGTCGCGCTCATGCGCCGTGTGGTGGGCGACGACATGGGCGTGAAGGCGGCTGGCGGCGTACGCGATTTGGAAGGGCTGAAGGCCATGGTGGCTGCCGGCGCGACACGCATCGGCGCGAGCGCCGGTGTGCGAATCGTCAAAGAGTCGCGCGGCGAGACGGCCGGCAAGGCGGCGGGCGGGTACTGATTCGGTGACTGCCCGCGCGCTGCGACTCGCGTATCTCGTTCTGCTTCTGGGATCTCGTGCGGAGGCGCAGTCGTTGAACCCTGGCCCGCCGGGTCCGTTCGTCATCGACCTGCGCGGCGCGACGAGCGGATTGCCGGTCGACATCGCGCTCTATCCGGACCATACCGGGACGACGACGCCGCCGACATCGACCACGACCACCACATCGACGGAGGCGACCTCGTTCAACGTGCCATCACGTGGCTGGGGCTTCGACGTTGGAGCGCATGTCTATCCGTTCAGCCTGGGGCCGACGCGTGTCGGATTCGGCGCCAGCTTCATGGAGGTGCGTGGCACGTCGGCCGATGCAAAGCTCGTCATGCAAGTGGTGGCGCCGCAGCTGTCGTTCAACTTCGGCACGTCCAACGGATGGAGCTACCTGAGCGCAGGCATCGGCCCGGCGCGTCTCGATGCGGACCGCACGTTCAACACGCGGGCCGTGAACGCCGGCGGGGGAGCGCGATGGTTCCTGAACAATCACTTCGCCGTCGGCTTCGATATTCGTGTGTTTCAACTGGCGGCGACCGGGACGTTTCCAAAGACGACCAAGGTCGCTGCGTCGGTGGGGTTGTCGCTGAAGTAGTGCTGTCCGCCTTCGCGCTGCGCGCTTCGGCGCGACAACCGTCGCAGGTTTGCCAACCGTGGCTCACGCGGTGTTGGCAAGCGTCAGCGAAGGTTGGGTAAGCGGGAGACCGGGATCGAACCGGCGACATCGAGCTTGGGAAGCTCGCGTTCTACCGCTGAACTACTCCCGCGTTCAGGTACTCAGTCGCTATTGTATCGTGGTCGACGGTCACCTCAGCACGAAGGACATCTCGAAAGTAGCGCCCATACGGATGCGGCAGCCATTCACGACCGGTGGATCGAATCGCCACAAACGCTTTTCGGGTAAATCGGTTTGACCTCGGTCAATGCCGTCGCCTTGAGGTTCAGACGTTTAGATTCTTCGGACGAGACGAAGGGCGCTGGGTTGACAGCGCATGATTCTGCGATGCCGGCTGGCATCAGTCGCTTGGACTGTTGTGCACGGCGTTCCGGCGACGCAGCCAGCCGTTCCGGAGCGCGGCCGATCCGTGCCGTCAGTTGTGAAAGGAACCAGTCGCTGGCCGTTTCGTTGGCGTAGACGGTCCATCCCGATCGCTCGATTGACGAGATCGGAAGCGTCTCGATGATCGACCCGATGGCTACCCGCGCCGGTTCCAGACCAGGCGTCACGTGGATATGAAACTGGATCCGTGTGGGAAGCTGGCCGCGCGGGAGGAGGAGTTGATCGGCCTCAGGAAACCCGCCACCTCTGTAGGTCAGAAAATCGGTGATCAGCACCTGGTGCTGATCGTCGCGCCGGTTGAAATGCATCCGACGCTGCTGCGCGACCGCGAGGACCTGCGTCCACGCCGTGCGAGAGTCGACGGAGTACATCCACTCGCGCGGCAAGGTGAGTTGAAAATCGATGCTCCCCTCGAACGCCGTGTTGAGCCGGTCGACTCCGGGCACCGTCGGCGCAAACCGCCAGCGTCTGACAGCGGCATCGACGGACTCCTCGAACCCTACACCGGGTTTCGGTACGCTGAGAATTCTGACTGAGGCCACGGTGCCGTCGGGGCGAACCGTCGCCAAGAATGTGACAGGCCCTTCAACGCCAGCCGCTTGGGCGGCGGACGGATACAACGCGGGCACGCGTTCGATCAGTCGCGGGGGTTCCTGTCCGCGCGCAGTCGAATCACCGGCGAAGCCGCAGGCGGTCAGCGCAATGACCAGCGCTGCGAAGTAGCGTCGCATGAAATGGAGGTGCCGGCATCCTAGCATGCCGGAGAACCATCGAGACGACTGCAAGCAAACGTGCGAAAGGACGTGCGTCAGAAACCGCGGATCACGCCAAGGACTTCGTCGCGTTTTGTCGCCATCAGCTGCGGAGTCGCGGCCTCGAGGTTCAATCGCAG
This sequence comes from Vicinamibacterales bacterium, assembly GCA_036407095.1. GTDB lineage: Bacteria > Acidobacteriota > Vicinamibacteria > Vicinamibacterales > UBA2999 > Gp6-AA40. Next base: position 49,382 of record DASWZV010000077.1, read on the forward strand.
CAGCGGCTCGGTGTTGGAACCGCGCACGTTGAAATGCCAGTCGGGATAGTCGACTGAAACGCCGTCCATGGTCGCGATCTGCGCATCCTGATAGCGCGACTGAATGTGTGCGAGCTGCTTCGGGACCTCGTCGATGCTCGCGAGCTGGGTGTTGATCTCGCCCGAGATGAAATAGCGCTCGCGGAACGGCTGCAGCAGATCGCGCAGCGACTGGTTCTTCTTCGACATCAACTCCAGGATCAGCAGCGCCGGGATGAACCCGTTGTCGGCGTAGTAGAAGTCGCGGAAGTAGTAGTGCCCGGTCACCTCACCCGCGAAGATGCCGTCTTCCTGGCGCATCCGCTGTTTGATGAAGGCGTGGCCGACGCGATTCATCAGGGCGCGCCCCTCATACCGGGCGACCGTGTCCTTCACCGCATGGCTCGCGCGCAGGTCGTAGATGATCGTCGCCGGGCCGTGCTTCAGGAGAAACGCCTCGGCGAGGAGCGCGGTGATGAAGTCGCCCGAAATGAATTCGCCGCTTCCGTCGATGAAGAAGCATCGGTCGGCGTCGCCGTCCCATGCGATGCCGATGTCGGCCTTCTGCCGCACGACTGCTGCGGTGATGTCCCGCCGGTTCTCCTCGATCAGCGGGTTCGCTTCGTGATTGGGAAACGTGCCGTCGATGTCGAAGCACAAGCGCGTCGTGCGGCAGGGAAGGCGATCGAACAGCAGCGGTGCGATCAGCCCGCTCATCCCGCTTCCCGCATCGAGCACGGCGTTGAACGGCTTGATGATGCCGGGATCGATGAACGAGATCACCTTGTCGACGTAGGCCGGAACGACGTCGCGCGTCGTCAGCCGTCCTCGGCGCCCCGGCGGGGCAGGCACGGTGCCCCTGGCGATCATGTCGCGGATGTCGCCGATGCCGGCATCGCCGCTGAGCGGCAGCGCTTCGCGGCGCACCATCTTGATGCCGTTGTATTGCTTCGGGTTGTGCGAGGCGGTGATCTGCGCGCCGCCGTCGAGTCCGTCGCTGACGACGGCGAAATACATGACGTCGGTCGGCAGCATGCCGTAGTCGATCACGTCGGCGCCCTGCGAGAGCGCGCCCTCGATGAACGCCTCGGCCAGCGTCGGCGACGACACCCGCATGTCGCGCGACACGCCGATGCGCGTCGCCTCGAGATAGGCGACGAAGCCGCGGCCCACCAGCCGTGCGACGTCCTCGTCGATCTCACCGGGGTACAGACCGCGAATGTCGTAGGCCTTGAAGATGCCAGGGTTGATGGTGTTCATGCGCGAGTGAAGTCGGTCAACGTGGTCTTGTCCCCGAGGACGGCGCCGCCGTTCACCGACACGCTGCGACCGACATGGCAGTTGCGTCCGAGGATGGCGTTCTGCACCGAGGCATGACCACCAATGCGGCAGTTGGGCCAGACGATGGCCCCTTCGATCGAGGCCTCCTCGTCGACCTGGGTCTGACGGCCCACGACTGAGTAGGGGCCGACGCGCGCGCCCGCCTTGATGCACGCGCCTTCATCGATGAAGCATGGCCCTTCGACGTGCGCGCCCTGTTCGATGCGTGCATCGGGCGCGATCGAGATGCGAGGCGCCTCGAGGTGCGCAAACGGCACCGCCGAGAAGCGGCCGTCCATGATGTCGCGGTGCACCTGGGTGTACTTCTCGGGCGTGCCGATGTCGATCCAATAGCCGTCGTAGAGATACGCGACGAAGGTTTCACCGCGCTCGACCAGCGACGGGAAATAACTGCGCTCGATCGACCAGGCGACGTCGCTCGGGATCCGATCGAACGTCTCTGGTTCGAGCACGTAGATCCCCGCGTTGACGTGATTCGTCGTGATCTCCTCGGGCTTCGGCTTCTCGAGAAACCGCAGGATGTTTCCCTCGCTGTCGGTTTCCACCAGCCCGTACGCACTGGGGTTTTCGACCGGCGTCAACACGATCGTCGCGCGCGCGCGGCGCTCGCGATGCAGGCGGATCACCGCTCCGAGATCGAGCTGGGTCAACACGTCGCCGTTGAACACCACGACCGATTCGGTCAGCTTGTCGCCGGCGTACTTCACGGCGCCCGCGGTGCCCAGTGGAAAGGGTTCGACAACGTAGCGGATCTTGATGCCGGCGTCCGATCCGTCCCCGAAGACTTCCTCGATTCGTCTCGGCTGGTAATTGAGGCTGAGGATCACCTCGTCGATATCCGGTACCTGCTTGAGAAGATCGAGCTGGTAATGGAGGAACGGCCGACTGAAGATCGGCACGATCGGTTTTGGCGTGTGCACGGTGAGCGGCCGAAGGCGAGTGCCCTTACCCCCAGCCAGAAGGATCGCCTTCATGACAATCTCCGATCTTAGCAGATGGTAGAATTGCTGCGGCTCTCGATGAACCTGCCAAACTCGATCACGCTCGTTCGCATGTTCCTCGTGCCGCTGCTCGTCGTCGTGCTGCTGACCGAGTTCGAGGGACGGCGCATCCTGGGCATGCCGAAAGAACTGGTGGGGGCTGCGATCTTCGGACTCGCGTCGATCACCGATTGGCTGGACGGTTATCTCGCACGGCGCCGGCGTCAGGTGACCTGGCTCGGGCAGGTGCTCGATCCGATCGCGGACAAACTTCTCACGTCGGCCGCATTCATCTCACTAGTGCAATTGGGGCTCGCACCCGCGTGGATGGTCGCGTTGATCATCGGACGCGAGTTCGCGATCACCGGCCTCAGAAGCCTCGCCTACACGAAGGGCATCACGATTCCCGCCTCGCCGCTCGGAAAGATCAAGATGGCCTCGCAAGTGACGGCCATCCTCATGCTGATTCTCGCGTGGGGTCCGCTGCCGTGGCTCGCCTGGGTGGGCTACCTCTCGCTCTGGGCGGTGATGCTCCTTGCCGTGGCGTCGGCGCTCGACTACTACCGGCGATTCCAGCGCCTGCTCAACGCGCGCGTGGCCGACGTCAACATCGCGCGCGAACGGAAAGTCGGCTAGGGCTACTGAGCTTTCAGCTCCAGGAGACGCTTTCTCGCATCGTCGGCGCGGTCGCTGGTCTTGAACTCCTCGACGACGCGCTGGAAGTACGGGATCGCCTCCGGTTTCTTGTCGGTTCGGGCGAGCGACTCCGCCAGATAGTAGTAGACCTCGTCGCGGCCGCCGAATTCCGGGTCGTCTTTGAGGATTCCCCGGAATCGAGGGATCGCTCCGGGGTACCAGTGCAAGCGGAAATAACTTATGCCCACGAGCAGTTCTGCCTGGCTCAGACGATCGCGGGCCATCCGCCAATCCTTGCGGACCTGTGGCGTCAGCGTGCTCGTCGTACCTGGATAGCGATCGAAGAACACCTGAAACTCTTTCAGCGCCGCCACCGTCTCCGTCTGGTCGCGCTGTGGTGCACGCATCTGCAAGAAGTGGCTCATCGCGAGTTTGTACTGTGCGTAGTCGGCGCGTGGGTTCAGCGGGAAGAACGTGATGAACTCGCGGTACTCGTTGGCCGCCAGCACGAGCGATTCTGCCGATTTCTCACCAAGGTAGGTGTCGCCGAGCCCAAGCTTGGCGTCGGGCCTCAGGGGGCTGCCGGGATAATTGTCGACCACCTGCTTGAAGTACTCGCGGGCGTCGGTCCACTTCTGCTTCTTGAGCGCGTCAGTCCCTTTGTCGAAGAGATAGCGATCGGGATTCGCGGTGTTCGTGGGCAGGGCATTCTTCTTGCCTCCGCACGCGGCCGCGAAGCCGAGCGCCAGACAGGTCGTGATGATCAGGGCAAGGGTCGAAAGTCGAATCGTCTGATGAGTCATGCACCAACTTCAGCCATCCAGTCACGCTGGGCGCGAAGGCCCTGTTCGAGCGTGACGCTAGGCGCAAAGCCGAGGTCCGCGCATGCGCGACGGGTGTCCGCATACGTGTCGCGCATATCGCCGCGCTGGGCATCGAGCCGTTCGACCCGCAACGGCCGACCCACTACGCGCCCCAGAACCTCGAATACCTCGAGGAGGCCCACATGAGAGCCCCCTCCAATATTGTAGACAGCGCCGGGCGTCCCGCGCGAACCTGCGCTCAGCGTGGCCGATACGGCGTCGGCGACGAAGGTGAAATCGCGGGTCTGACGGCCGTCCCCGTAGAGCGGCACCGGTTCATCCCGCATGGCCGCCCCGAGGAACCGCCGGAACCCCATATCGGGCCGCTGCCGGGGCCCGTAGACGGTGAAATAGCGAAGCGCCACGGTCGGAATCTCGTAGTTGACGTGATAGAGGTGACACAACTGCTCGGCCGCCAGCTTGGTGACTCCGTACGGTGAAATCGGCTGCGGCGTGGCATCTTCCCGCATCGGGAGCGGGACGCTGTCGCCATAGACCGACGAACTCGAGGCAAAGACGAATCGCTCAATCGACCGGCCGACGCACGCCTCGAGCAGCGTCTGCGTGGCGTCGACGTTGTTGATGGTATAGACGCCGAAGTCCCGTCCCCAGCTTTTGCGAACCCCCGCCTGGGCGGCCAGGTGGAACACGTGGGTCACCCCGTCGAGTAAACCGGGCAGATCGGCGTCGGCAATCGCCGCATCGGTCAAGGTGAAACCTGGGTGCCCCTGGAGCCCCGAGAGATTCCGCTCTTTTTCGGGGCGGGGGTAGTAGTCGGTGAAGGCATCGAGGCCGACGACACGAGCCCCTTCGGCGACGAGACGCTCGGCCAGATGCGATCCGACGAAGCCAGCGACGCCGGTGACGAGCGCTTTCACTGCAGGAGCTCGAGGACCCGGGGCGGCAGCCGGCGCGGCCGGCCGTTGGCGCCGAGTGAGGCATGCACGGTATGGCCGGTCGCTGCAAGTGTCGAATCGGTGGCGATGCGCGCTTCGTAGTCGAACCGGATCCGGACGTGGCTCAGTACCGTCGCCGCCGTGCAGATCTCGATCTCATCGTCGTATCGCGCCGGCTGGCGGTATTCGCAATGAGCCTCGATCACCGGCAGCGAGACGCCGCCCGCTTCCATCTCGCGATACGTCCAGCCCGACTCGCGCAGCCACTCGGTGCGCCCCACCTCGAACCAGACGAGATAGTTCGCGTGATAGGCGATCCCCATGCGATCGATGTCGGCGTAGCGCACACGAACGCGCGTGCGACGGGCGAGCGGACCATTAGCCACCCGTGGTCCTGTTTGCAGCGGCGCGAAGCGCGCGAGTCGCCGCTTCGGCGTCGGGGGTGCCGAAGATGGCGTTGCCGGCCACGAGAATCGACGCACCCGCCGCAACGACCGCGGCCGCGTTCGCGGCAGAAATTCCGCCATCGATTTCGATCGGGACGTCCGAGCCGGCAGCCGTGAGCACTGCGCGGACGCGTCGAAGTTTTTCGAGCGAGTTCGGAATGAATGCCTGCGCCGCGAACCCCGGATCGACCGACATGACGAGGACGAAGTCGACGTCGCCTGCGATGTCTTCGAGCGCCGATGCAGGCGTGGAGGGGTTGAGCACGACGCCCGCCTTCGCGCCCCGTTTCTTGATGTACGTGACCGTCCGATGCAAGTGGGTCGCCGCCTCGACGTGCACCGACACCATGCTCGCACCGGCATCGACGAATTCGTCGATGTGACGGTCGGGCTCCGTGATCATCAGGTGCACATCGAGCGGTCGCGTCGCGATGCGTTTGATCGCGCGCACGACCGGCGGCCCGATCGTGATTTGCGGGACGAAATGTCCGTCCATCACGTCGACGTGAATCAGATCGGCGCCTCCGCGCTCGGCGGCTGCGATATCGCGTCCGAGCGCTGCGAAGTCGGCGGACAGGATGGACGGCGCGATGTGTACCTGGTTGGCCTTGCCGGGACCGGCCATCAGCGGCGCCTCACGGGGTGACCTCGAGCGACACCGTATCGTTCGGCCCGACCTGGAAGCCCCCGGCCGGCTGCTGTCGGATGATCGTGCCGGCTGGCACACCCGGTGTCTGCTGAGTCCCGACGATCGAGACGCGGAATCCGCGCGCACGCAGGATTTCCGCGGCCTTCGGCCCGTCCATGCCGATCACATCGGGCATGACGAACGATTGCGCCTGCTCACCCCGATTGAGCAGCAGCGACACCTGAGGAGCCTGAGACATCGGCGCGGGGTTCTGCGCGACGACGGCGTCGGCGGGATAGTCCGCCGATCGAAATTCAGAGACCGGGCCGATCTGCACGCCGTCCTGGTCGAGACGGATGCGCGCGGTTCGCTCGCTCTGTCCAATCAGTTGCGGCACGGTGGTGACGTGCGGTCCCGCGCTGACCCAGACGCGAATGGTACGCTGACGTCGAGCGGTCGTTCTGGGAGCAGGCTCCTGCTGCATGACGTGGCCGGCAGCCACCTTGTTGTCGGGACGATGGACTTCGTCGACGCGGAGCCCCAGCCCGAGCCCGCCGAGCGTCTCGGTAGCCTCGCTGACCGTCAGCCCTTCGAGCTTCGGCACCTCGACTTCGCGTGACCTCAACGCGATGCGCATCGACACGCCGAACGAGATGAGGAATGTCGCTCCGAGGGCGCCGATGAGCACCAGAGTCTTGCCGAAGCCCCAGACACGAGTACCGAACGGCATCAGTCCATGATCGTACCATGAACAGAGATCGCAGGGATCGAGAGCGAACGCAACGGAGATCTCGGAGGAACGGATTAACAGGAGGCACGGAGAAACGGAGGACGGACGGAGGAACGCCCTTGCGATCATCTCCGAAGCGGGTGGGGCCGCGCGCGACGCGCGCGGATGGGAGGAGAGCCGCACACGAAAACAAGCGCCCTGGTCTTACGGATGGCGTTTGTTTTCGTGCGCGGCTCTCCTCCCATGCACCGGCCGAAGGCCGGTGCCCTCACCCGCTTACATAGCGCAACGGAGCGACCAGCCTCCGTTCGTCCTCCGTTTCTCCGTTTCTCCTGTGGTTTTTCTCAGCGATCTCTGCCCCTCTGCGTGCTCTCCGTGAGACCTCAGTAGTCCGACGACACAAGCGCTGTGGCGAAGAAGGCTTCGAGGCCATGCACGAACGGCAGCGTTCTCAGCACGCCGGTGTCGTCGATCACGGGAATCAGGCTCGCGGTTCCGTCGGTGCGCAGATCGAGTTGACGCCAGTCGGGGTACCGCGTCAGAAACGCCCGCACGACGTAGTCGTTTTCCTCGGGTTCGCTCGAGCAGGTGGCGTACACGAGCCGTCCGCCCGGTCGCACGACGGTTGCCGCGCGCGTCAACAGGTCGAGTTGCGCACTCGCAAGCGCTTCGAGATCGCGCTCTGGCCGGCGCCACTTGATATCGGGATCGCGCCGGATCGTCCCAAGGCCCGAACAGGGGGCGTCGACCAGCACGCGATCGAACACGGCGTCGAATGGCAGGTGTCCCGCTGATCCGATGTGCACGAGATGCACGTGCGTCGCACCCGACGGGCGGATGGTGTCGCGCATGAGCGACACGCGTCGCGCGCGCACGTCGCTTGCCACCAGCACGCCGCTGTCGTTCATGTTGGACGCGATCGCCACCGTCTTTCCGCCAGGCGATGCGCACAGGTCGAGCACGCGTTGGCCTGGCTGCGCGTTCAGCGCGAGCGGGACGAGTTGGCTGGCCTCGTCCTGCACGAGGAACGTCCCGTCGAGGGGGCGGCGCAGTGGATTTCCGGTCGTGACGATCAGTCCATCCGGCGCGTATCGCGTCGGCTCGCTGTCGATGTCTTCGGTGGCGAGTGCTCGCTGCACCGCGTCACGCGAGGTGCGCAGTCGATTGGCGCGAAGGGTCAGCGGCGCCGGCTCGTTGTTGAATTGCGCCCACCGCTCTGCATGCTCGAACCCGTAACGATCGAGCCACCGTGCGACCAGCCAATCGGGGTGCGACAAGGTGATGCCGAGATACGCCAACGCCTCGTCCCGGTTGCCAACATCCTCCGGCCGCGGAGGCACCGGAAGCCGATGCCGCTGGCGCAGTGTCGATCGGAGCACGGCGTTCACGAAACCGGCGGCGCTCGGCTTTTTCGCCGCGCGCGTCAGGTTGACGGCATCGTCGACGACCGCGGCTGCCGGTACTCGATCGAGATGCAGGATCTGATAGAGGCTGAGTCGCGCGATGACCAGCACCGATGCGTCCAGTCTGGACAGTGGCCGGCGCGAGACATGCTCGATCAGGTAATCGAGATGACGTTGCCAGCGGAGTGTGCCGGTAACGATCGCGGCCGTCAGTCCACGATCGCGCTCATCGTCCAGCCGCGTTCGAGCATGCGCGAGTGCCGACGGCAGATCGGCACGGCCGGCCGCGACTGACGCGAGTGCGTGAAAGGCAGCCGTCCGCGCCGGCGAGATGGCCATACGTCATCGCGCAGTCAGATGCGATCCCGGGGAGACCGAATGCCCCGCGACGAAGTCACGGACCGGCATGGCTCGCCGCCCTTCGGGCTGCACCTCCACGAGCGCGAGCCGGCCGTGGGCTCCAGTGGCGACTTCGATCCCGTCGCGTGAAACCACCTCGATGGTGCCTGGCGATTCGGTTGTCGGTCGTGGGTCGACGCGGCTTCTGATGATGATGAGCCGCGCCCCCTCGAGGTACGTGTACGCATGCGGCCACGGATGCAGTCCACGGACGCGATTGTGGAGCGCCGCCGCCGGCAGGCTCCAGTCGACCAGCCCCTCTTCGCGTGTGAGGCGAGGCGCATACGTCGACAGCCGATCGTCCTGGGGCTCCTCGTGGGCCGACCCTGATGCGATCGCATCGACCACGCGTATGAGCAGGGGAGCGCCGAGCGCGGCCAGATCGCGCTCCACTTCAGCGCTCGTATCGTCCGGGCCGATTGCGCGGGTCGCCTTTGCGAACATCCCACCGCTGTCCAGTGCCTTGACCACGCGCATGATCGTGACGCCGGTTTCCGGTTCGCCATCGATCACGGCGCGATGAACCGGCGCTGCGCCACGGTACTTGGGCAGGAGCGAGGCATGTACGTTGATCATGCCGTAGCGGGGAAGATGCAGGAGCTCGTCTGGAATCAACTTGCCGTAGGCGGCGACGACGCCGAGATCCGGCGCCCACCCGGCAAACGCCGCGGTAAATGTCGGGTCTCTGAGACGATCGGGCTGGAGCACCGGAAGCTGACTCTCTGCAGCTGCCTGCTTCACGGGCGAGTCGGTCACGCGCTGTCCGCGCCCGCGTGGCCGGTCGGGTTGCGTCACCACCCCGACGACCCGGTGCCGCGATGCGACGAGCGCGCGCAAGGACGGCACCGCGAAGTCCGGCGTTCCGAAAAACGCGATGCGCAGAGAGTCGGCCGTCACCATTTGCCGGTGCGCGACAGCTTCTTGATCCGGCGAACGATGAGATCCTTCTGCAGCCCGCGCAGGCGATCGACGAAGACGGTGCCCTCGAGGTGATCGACTTCGTGTTGAAAGCAGCGCGCGAGCAGGCCCGTGGCCTCGACGACCTGTTCGTCACCGTGACGATTGAGCCCTTTGAGGACCGCGCGCGATGGACGCGCGACCGTGGCGTTGAACCCGGGCACGCTGAGGCAGCCTTCCTCTTCGAGCTGCATGCCGTCGCGCTCGACGAACTCAGGATTGACGAACGTCATGAGGTCGGCGGGGTTGCGGCCGACCGAGATGTCGCAGACGAAGATGCACAGCGGCACGCCGACCTGGGTTGCCGCGAGCCCGATGCCGGGTGCCGCGTACATCGTCTGGATCATGTCGTCGATCAGGATCTGCGTCTTCTGCGTGATCTCTGCGACAGGAGCGGCGGGCCGGTGCAGCACATCGGCACCGTAACGGACAATCGGCAGGAGCATCGGGGTTGGCGATCAGTGCGGCTGCGAGGCCGAGGCACGCGCCGCCTCGAATCGCCGTTTGACCTCGTCCATCGTTGCCGCCAGGTGCCGCTCGATTTCGGGAATCGAATCGCCGCCGCACTTTTCGAGCAGCGCGTCGGCCAGCACGAAGCAGACCATCGCCTCGCCAACGACTGCCGCGGCCGGTACGGCGCACACGTCGCTGCGCTCGATTGCCGCAGGTGCATCCTGGAGCGTGGTCAAATCGACCGATCGGAGCGGGTTCATCAGGGTGGCGATCGGCTTCATGAAAGCGGTGACGCGCACGTCCTGGCCGTTGGTCACGCCGCCTTCGAGGCCGCCCGCGTTGTTCGACGGTCTGATTGGGGCTGATGTCTCGGACTGCGGCGGCAGGATCTCGTCGTGTACACGCGACCCAGGACGGAACGACACTTCCGGTCCGAGGCCGATGCCCACGGCCTTGATGGCGTGGATGCACATCAGCGCCTGCGCGAGACGGCCATCGAGCTTGCGATCCCACTGCACGTACGATCCGAGTCCGGGCGGCACGCCGGTCGCGATCACCTCGAAGGCACCGCCGACGGTATCGCCCGCATCGCGCGCGGCGTCGATCGCGGCAATCATCCGGCGCTGGACCTCCGGGTCCACGCACCGCAGCGGCTCATCGTCTGACAACGCATCCGCCTCGGCGAACGACACCGTGCGCTTCGGCGCCAGCGTCACGTCGCCGATCGCCGATACATGACTGGCGACACGCACACCGAATCGCGAGAGCAGCTGGCGGGCCAGCGTTCCGGCGGCGACGCGAGAAGCGGTTTCGCGCGCACTCGCGCGTTCGAGTACGTCGCGGATATCGGTGTGTCCGTACTTGATCGCGCCGGCAAGATCCGCATGCCCCGGACGCGGACGCGTCACGTCCGCGCGCTTGCTGCCGGTGGCGCCTTCCGGCACCTCAGGCTCGACGTGCATCGTCTGCTGCCAGTTCACCCAGTCGCGATTCCTGATGAGGAGCGCGATCGGCGCGCCAGTGGTGACGCCATGGCGCACGCCGCCAAGGATCTCGGCGCGGTCGCTTTCGATCTGCATGCGCCGGCCGCGTCCGTAGCCGCCTTGCCGCCGACGCAGCTGCGCGTTGAGCGCATCGATGTCGAGGGTCAGACCGGCAGGCATGCCGTCGAGGGTGACGACGAGCGCCTGTCCGTGCGACTCGCCGGCGGTGAGAAACCGAAGCATTCTCCGGCCATTTTATACGACGACTTCGGATGCTTACAGCCGCGCCACTCTCACCTGCGCTTCGCAGCGGTCTATGGTTCACTCGTGTTGAGAAAACTTCGCTTTCCTGCGTCCGCTGCATTTGAAGAAACTGCAATCTTCGGATCGTCTGCCCGCGAATCATTGAGCGAATCGAGACGTCGTCGCCGTTGCATGTACAGCGGCATGACTCGATTGATTCGCGACCGCTATTACGCGTATGCGACCGAACATGCGTGGGACCTTGCGACCGGCGAGACGGTGAACGTCGGCGACCTCGATGACGATGGGTTGCCCGCCGGCGCTTTGGCTCAGGCCGACTTGTCGGCCGCAGGATTGGCGAAAGCGGACTTGTCTGCGCTCAATGAAGTGCTCGACCACGGACGAGAGGGCGAGCCGCGATGGCTGACGCTCGATGCGTCCCGGACCAGTCCACCAACCGCAGCGGCACGCGCGGCGGCAAACGCGTGTGCGCGCGGCTTTGTGCCGGTCGCCGCAGACGTCTACTTCTGCCTCCGCGATGTATTGACCGAGGAACTCGAGCATCGCGCCCTTCTGTTGATCGTGCGGCCGAATCTCCCGCTCGAGATTGGGCGAGCGGCGCTGGTCGACGCGGCCACGAGATCGTCGAGGCCGCACGTCCTGATGTCATTCTCAGGCGTCGAGCCACGTCCTGCACGAATCGACCGGGTGCGTGAAGCGCGGGCTCATTACGGCGTCGATGTGGTTCGGCGGATGCTTCCCGCGTCGATGACCGAGGAAGTCCGCCGGCAGATCGCACGTGCCGCCAGAGCCGACGAGTTCGTGCGCCGCGGCAGGCATGCGGCCGCGGAGCGTCTTCTGCGGGACGTGATTGGTGCGCTTCTCCGGAGACGCGCGCTGGTGCCCGCGGTCCACGCGTCGATCTCACTCGGGCGTCTGGTGCTCGAGCGGGGCCGTGCAGTGGATGCCGAACGGCTGTTCGACGAGGCGGCGGGGCACGCACACGCCGCGCACGATGAAGCGCTGTCGCTCAGCGCGCGGATCTGGCAGGCCGCCGCACGTACCGACGCAGGACAGCTGACGGCAGCCGAGTCGCTGTGCCGCGCGGCGGTGGTGACCGGTAGGTTGTCGACCACCGAACGCGCCCGTGCAGACGCGACGCTGGCGCGCATCCTCCTGTGGCAGGGCAGAGTAGACGAAGCCGCGGCGCTGGACGTCTCGATGGTCGACGAGCAGGATGATGCCGCGCCGTTCGTCGAGGCGACGGCCGTTCGCGTGCTCCTCGCCCGCGGGATGGTCTTTCAAGCAGGTCACCGTGCCCGCGCGTTGCTGACGATAGCCGGGCGATCGAAGGCACCACTCGCTCAGGTACTTGCGCTCAGCGCACATCTTCGCGTGCTGATGGCGGCTGGTGATGCCACTGTCGTGATGGAGCGGATGAACGATCTCGCGCGTGCGGCGCAGCAGGCGAGAGCCCCATTGCGCCTTGCCCGCGTTCGGCTCCTTGCCGCACGGATGCTTCGCGCAGTGAGGGACACAACCGCGGCGGACGCTGTACTTGCACACGTGCGTCGAATGCGAGCCGTCTCGCCGCCGCTCCTCAAGCAGGCGATCGATGACGGCTTCGGCACAACGACAGCATCACAGACCCGCCACGCCATCGGACTTCCCGCGCACGCAGCCGTTGCGATGGTGACGATCGTCCAGGACAGAGAGTCCGATCGGGATGCCGTGAAGGGCATCCTGGACTTCGCTGGTGACTCTGTGCAGACGAGCCGCCTCGATCTCTGTTCGAACGATGCCGGCCCGGTGACGACGGTTCTCAGTGTGGGCTCGGGGCTGCGCACCGGATTGGGCCAGCGCGTGCTGGAGGCTGGCATCACGATCGATTCGCAGGATCGGACCGGCGGCGAATTCGGTGTGCCGGTCCGGCTGGGCACCCGTCTGGTCGCAGCGCTGGTCGCGCGATGGCCGGCCGATCGTGCCCGGCCCGGTCACGCGCACGATCTCCTCGCGCTCGCCGCCGCGATCGCCGCGCCGCGCATCGACGCGATGAGGGCGGCGGCACGCCAGGCGGCCAGTACGTCAGCCACGATTCCGGAGCTTGTCGGTGTCAGCAGGGAGATCGACGACGTGCGCCGGGCCGTGGCTCGAGCGGCATCGGCGCCGTTCGCAGTACTGATCGAAGGTGAAAGCGGGGTTGGCAAAGAGCTCGTGGCGCGGGCGATTCATCAGCTGAGCGCCCGTCGCGAGCGTCGATTCTGCGATCTCAACTGTGCCGCGCTGCCAGACGATCTCCTCGAGTCCGAACTCTTCGGGCATGCCCGCGGTGCGTATACGGGAGCGGTGACCGATCGTGCCGGGCTGATCGAAGAGGCCGACGGCGGCACGCTGTTCCTCGACGAAGTGGCCGACCTCTCGCCGCGTGCGCAGGCCAAGTTGCTTCGCGTGCTCCAGCAGCAGGAGGTCCGCCGGGTCGGCGAGACCTTCAGTCGCAAGGTGGATGTGCGCGTGGTCAGCGCCGCCAACCGGGATGTGCAGGCCGAAGCCGCCGCGTCGCGCTTCCGCGCGGATCTCCTGTATCGACTCGACGTCATTCGCATTCGGGTGCCGGCGCTGCGCGAGCGTCCCGAAGACATCGCCGTGCTCGCGCATCATTTCTGGGCCGCGGTCGCGCCGCGCGTCGAGACCCGGGCGACGCTGACGCATGGTTTGATGACCGCGCTGGCGCACTATCACTGGCCGGGGAATGTCCGTGAATTGCAGAACGTGATGGCCGCGCTCGCGGTCGCTGCGCCCGCGCGCGGTCAGGTCCGCGCTTCCTTGCTCCCGCGCGCCATCACCGGCGTTGCGGTTTCATCGTCGATGCGTCTGGTGGATGCGCGACAGCAGTTCGAGCGGCGGTTCATCGAAGCCGCGTTGGCGCGAGCCGGCGGCCGCCGCACACGCGCCGCGCGCGAACTGGGTTTATCGCGACAAGGGCTGTTGAAGATGATTGTGCGCCTCGGGATCGGAGAGAGGTGCGAAGACACGACGGTCGGGTAAGTATCTCCATCGAGAAACGATCTGACGAACGCCAATGATCTACGAGTGGTTGATCGCGGGCACGGCCACGCCGGACCCGCTGACGGACGCTCCACGCATCTTCTCGAGCTACTTGATGACCTCCTCGAACGCGCCCCCGGCATCGTGGCCGATCCGGTACCGCCCACAGTCCACCCCTATGGTGGCGCCGGCATTCCATGTGGTGATGCGGCAGTCCCGGCCCTCCACGCGTGCGAGCGCCGGCCGCGGCTCCGTGAGCCGGTTCGAAGCCCACCAGACGCGCGCCTTCGTGTCGAACGCCACCGTACCCACCACCTTCCCCTCCGGTGTCTTCACCGCGAACGCCGTGCCCGTCTCCCACGCGTAGGGCTCGAGCTTGTAGACCGTGGACAACGCCGCCAGCACGTTCCCCTGGCTGTCTCCGAGCTTCACTTCGACCTTCCCGCCGATCAACACGCTGTCCGGCGTGTCGGCGGCGACTGCCGTGCCCGTGGCCAGCGCGAACGTCGCGAGTGCTGTGATGAGTGTTCGTCTCACGTCTTTTCCTCCGTGATCTTCCGGTTACGCTTTCAACGCCACGGCCGCATACGAGGGGGCGAATATCTGCCCTCAATGTATCGGCTGGGCGGCGTTGGCTGGCTAGATGAAACACCGACGTCAGACGGTGACACGTTGGGCACGATTGACACCACCGGAATCGAAGTCTGCACGAAAGCAGAGGTGCCGGCAACCCGCCCTGCCGTACGCGCAAATGATCAATGTGTGCCGGTTGCCGTCGCCTGTTTGCCGGATGATGGCTAGGCCGATGCGGTTGGCGCTGCTCTGATGGATCGCCAAGTTCTCGTCGGGCATCGTCGCGCGTCGAAACCCCGCGCCACGCTGACGCATGGCCTGATGACGCGCTGTCGCACTATCACTGGCCGGGAAACGTCCGAGAACTGCAGAACGTGATGGCCGCACTCGCAGTCGCGGCGCCCGTGCGGTCAGGTCCGCGCGTCGTCGCTGCGGACCTCGTTCTGATCTTTGTTGCAGAACGAGCAACGAAGCGGTGCTCGCTGCTTCTCGTTCATCGCTTCTTCTCCTGTTCTTCCGCGTGATCACGGGGGCGCCCACACCATCCTGTCCCGGCGTTTATTTGTATGTAGTATCCGGGTGAGTCCGACCGGAAGCGACAACAGTCACTGACCCCTAATTACTCCGCTCACCTAAGCCGTGTTGTCTACCTCAGGCGTCGATGCCCTGTGATTGCAATGAGTTCCACCGCAAAGGACTCGACAAGGCAGATTGGTCCGTCCCTTGCTCCAAGTCAGGGCAGAGAGGAGGACATCGTGAAGAGACTCATATCCGCGTTCTGTCTTACCACCGTACTGCTCTCTGGCGGCGTGGCCGCAGCGGCGCAGGTCTCGATCGGCGTTCATATCGGACCGCCACCGCCACCGCGAGTGGTACGTGTGATACCGAATCGTCCGGGCCCTGACTATGTGTGGGTCGCCGGCTACTGGCATCCAGTCCGGAATCATTATGCGTGGCGCAAGGGCTACTGGGCGCGGCCGCCATATCGGGACGCTCGCTGGATCGCACCGCATTATGAGCGTGGCCAGTTCTATGACGGGTACTGGGAACGCGATCACGACCGGCGGGATCGCGACTACGATCGACGGGATCACGATCGCGACCGGCGTGGGGACGGCGACCGTCGCTACTAGCACCGGCGCATCGCAACACCGCGACAAACGGTCTGGCCGCCTTTAGACGGCACACGGCCGCGAATGAGAGGCATGAAGGCATGAAGCCTTCGTGCCTCTTTCCATGTACGGATTGTCCTATTCTCAGCCGGACATGTCCCCACGCGGTCGATTGAAATCGTCGTGTTGCGCCCCGCCGATTGCGTGCAACGGCCCTCGGCGACGATTTCATGCTGACGTAAGATTCACGACTCGACGCAGTCGGCCCCCCAACTGCAGAAGGGACTGTCATGGACAGGCTGCGACCTCTGTTCGTCTTCATCGTGCTTGCAACCGTCGTAGGCGCAGCGATCATCGTGGCCAGTGACGACGGCGGCGAATCGGACTGGACGATGATCGGCAACGATCCGGCGAACAGTCGCAACCAGCCATTCGAACGGAAGATAGGGCGGCGCAACGTCGATCGCCTTCTCCCGAAGTGGACGGCAACGACCACGGGGGATGTGTCGGGAACGCCGGCCGTTGCCGACGGCGCCGTGTACTTCGGCGATTTCGGCGGCAGGCTGTGGAAACTCGACGCCGAAACGGGTGACGTGGTGTGGTCGGCGGCCGTAGCGGACTATACCGGGCACGCGGGCGATTACGCACGCACGAGCCCATCGCTCGCTGGCGAGACGCTCATCGTCGGCGTCATCAAAGGCACGCCTGCCGTTCCCTGCGATCCCGATCCGAACGCGTGCCCGAACATGCTGGGTATCGACGCCAGGACCGGCGCGTTGCGATGGTCGGCGCGCATCCACGAGGATGCGCGCGCGGCGATGACCGGATCGCCGATGCTGGCCGGCAACATGGTGATCACCGGCATCTCCGCGAATGGCGCGGGCGGCGCCACGTCGACGTTCCGGGCTGCCATCGTGGCGCTCGACGCTCGCACGGGACGGATCCTCTGGCGCGCCGATTCGGTCCCGGCGCTTCCAGAGACCAACGGTGTTCCCGGTTATGCCGGGGCGACGATGTTCTCGCCGCCTGCAGTGGATTTCGCCGCAGGCCTCGTCTACGGGACGTTTGGTCAGGCCTACCACGTTCCCGCCAGCGTCACCGACTGCCACACGAAGCAGGACGCGGCACACGGCGGCTTCGATGAATCGTGCGAGATGCCCGGCGCCTTCTGGAAATCGATCGTCGCGTTCGATCTGCAGACCGGTACGGCGCGGTGGTCGTATCGGATGAATCGTTCGCACGGCCTCTGCGCCGATCAACCAGCAGCGGTCACGTGGTGCGCTCCCGACAGCGACACCGAGAAATGGGACCTCGGTGGCTCTGGCGCCAACGTGATGAGGCTCAAACTGACCAGGCATGGCAAAGACGACGATCGGAACGAGCGTGAGTTCGACCGGGACGATCGTGACGACGGGTTCAGCCTCGATCGTGACTGGCGCGACGCCGTCGGGATTGGCGCGAAGAGCGGCGTCTACACGCTGCTCGACGCGAGGAGCGGTGAGCCCATCTGGAGCACGCTGATCGGTCCCGGCGGAGATCAGGGCGGCGTTGAATGGGGCACGGCCTTCGACGGCACGCGCATCTACGTGCCGATCACCAACCAGCACCACATTCCCTACAAGCTCACGCAGAACGGCGTGCTCGACGTCACAGGGCCGACGATCACCGGCGGCTCGTGGGCGGCGCTGGATCCCATCACCGGCCGGATCCTGTGGCAGACCGCGGATCCACAAGCCGAATCAGTGCCCGGCTTCACGAACGTAGGCGTGTGGGATCTGGCGCCGTTGACGGTCGCCAATGGGGTGGTCTACGCCGGGTCGATGGCCAAGCTGCCGAGTCAGAACCAGTTCTTCGCGCTGGACGCAGGAACCGGCCGCATCTTGTGGCAGTGGAAAGCAGGGTCTTCCGTCAATGCCGGACCAGCCGTCGTGAGAGGCACCGTGTTCTGGGGATCGGGCTATTCGAGATCGGGCGTCGAGGGCAGCGGCAACAACCAGTTCTTTGCGTTCAGCCTCGAGGGGAAGTGAGCGTGTCGTGACGGACTGCGACGCGTAGCGCGCATACGAAGCGCGATAGGAGGGCTGACCATGACAGGTGCAATTGCCGTCAGCCGCACTGTTCCAGACGTGTTGGCGCAGGCCCCGACGGAACCACGTGAACCACGTGGACCGCGTCAGCGGCGGCGTTCAGCCGAGTGGTCGAGTGACGCTGCGCGGTGTCACACCGTATTGCCTGCAGTCAGCTCGCTGCCACTGCCAAAAAAAGTCGCCCGCTCGCGATTGGCAATCGTCTGCGTCTCTATTTGACATCGACAACGTCGAATGCCGACGGCCGGACACCTTGGAGCGTGGCACGACATGTGAACGGTCTGGTGCCGCGCATGACTACACCAACGGACTGCCGATCATGAATGTCAGCGACATCGACAGAAATGTGACTATCGGCATCTACGACGCGTCCTGGAACTTCGAGGCGGTGGCGACCAATTGCAGCAGCCTTCCGTGCAGCGGAATCCTTCAGAAGTGATCCGATCGGCGCAGCGTCGGATCACGAACCGCGGCTCGGCGACCAATCAATGTCTTCCCTCATGCTGACGCTGCGGCGCGCGGGCGTGCTGCTGGTACTGCTCGTGGCCGCAGGCGTGTTCGTGCAGCTGAGCGGTGTCGTGACCTTGGCGGCCTCTGTGTTGGGCCTGTCAGCGGGGCGCATCGGGCTTGACGCTGCCGCCTTGCTGACGCCGCGCAAGATCGCGACGGCCGTCGTTTTTTCCATGGTCGCTGCCGCGGCATGGGGTGTTCTGCGCCGCGATGCGTGCGGACGGTTGCTCGCTGGTATTCCGCCGCTCACGGCCGACGCGGCCGGACTGTTTCGCATCGCGTTTGCGATGGCGCTCCTCTGCGCGCTCCTCGTCGAAGGCCCTGTGCATCCGGGCTTGAACCCCGAGCTGGTGCGAGCAGCAGGCCCTCTGGCCAGTTGGTCGTGGGCGAAGGCGCTCGCGGTGCATGAGAGCGCGACGATCTGGATCCACTACTCGCTCGTTGCGCTGGTCGTGCTCCTCGCTATCGGCTTGTGCACTCGGACAGTCACCGTGATGCTCGCAGCGGCCGCAACGCTGAACGCGATCGTGTTGCTACAGCGGCAATCGGCGCACGACTGGGGACTGCCGGTCGTGGCGCTCTGGCTGCTGACGATCGTTCCGTGGGGTGATGCGTACAGCCTGGACGCGGCGATGCGTCGGCGATCGGGTGCGCCGGCGGCGGCGCGCGACTCTGCGCAATACGGGCTGGCCATCTGGATGCCGGGTATTGCGTTAGGGCTTGCCTTCCTCGCCGCCGCATTTGCCAAGATCGACGCCACCGGCATCACTTGGATCACGGAAGGCGCAGTCCGCTATCACTTCGTCGAAGACTCGCGCCGCGCGCCGGTGGACTGGGGGCTGCGCATCGCCGCGAGCGACGTGCTCTCGCGACTCTTCTCACTCGGCGCCGTGGTCGTCGAGACCGTGCTCATCGTTCACGTCCTCGCGCGCACGTCGCGCGCGCGACTGGCCTTCGGTCTTGCCGCCGCGAGCCTCCTCCTCGGCTTCTTCCTGTTTCAGGGTGTGATCTGGCCTCTCTGGTGGACGCTGCTCGTGGCATTCCTGCCATGGCCTCGACAGCAGCCGCAACAACGTCCTCACGCGTGGCTGCCGCGATGGCAGGTAGCAGTCATCGCGGCATTCGTGCTGCAGCAGGTCGTCTTCTCGTCGCTTCACCTGGAGATGGAGCCGCTCATTTCCGACTACGGCATGTACTCATTCAGCTTTCCGTCGAAGGAGGCGTTCGACCGTCATCTCGCGAACAAGCTGCGCCGTGTCCGCGTGGAGCAGACGCCGCGAGGACCGCGAACGATCGCGGAGGAGCCGGTGTTCGATTGGGAGCGCGGCCAGTTCGGCCCGCCCCGGGTCATCTACGATATTCGTCCTGAGCCATGAAGCGGATCAGTCTTGCTTGATTACCAGCACTGTCCCTCGCCCGCCTGCTTGGGGGTCGCATTGAACCGCAGGCGTCCCGGGGTGCGACCATATTCTTGTTTACACACTGGGGGAGGGCATGGCTAAAGGGCTGGGAGCGGAGCGCCTTCGGGAACTGGCTCGGGCCGGGGCGGAGGTCGTGTTGAAAAATCTTCGCGCAGAGATCATCGCAATCGAGCGGACGTTTCCCGAACTGGCGCTGCCTGCGAAGCGTCGAGCCGTGCGCAAGACAGTCCGGAACGTGCAAAGAGAAGGGCGCACGATGTCCGCGGCTGCCAGGAAGGCAGTTTCAGAACGGATGACGAAGTACCGGGCGGAGAGACGTAAGGCAAAGGCGAGGGTGAAATAGGCTGACGCCGGAAACGGGGACTGCGGAGGAAACGGAGAAAGGCATCAACACGGGGACACCGGAGAAAACAGGGGAAACGGGACATGATGTCGACGTGATCAAGATCGACAACTCCCGTTGCCCCCGTTGCCCCCGTTGCCACCGTTATCCCCGTGTGACCATCCCGTTCCCCCCGTCTCCCCCGTTGTCTGCTCTCAAAGTCGCTCGCCGACTTTCATGGAACGGGGTGAGCCGCGCTCATGGGCGACTCCGTGTGAACATTCTCCGTTCTGTTCACAATCCCCGTGTCCTTACGGGAAAAGAAGGTTCGACCTATAATGCGCGCGCATCCAAGGAGATGGTCATGACGCGAAGACTCCTTCTGACACTGGCGATGGTGCTCGTGGGGTTCGGGGCACAACCGGGGTATCGGGTAGCCGGGCAAGGGCAGTGGACGACGCTGCTCGATGGCAAGAGTCTCAAGGGCTGGGACGTCGTCGGCAACGCGAACTGGTCGGTCGCCGAGGGCGCCGTGCAGGCGTCGATGGGAAACGGGTTCCTCGTGTCGCCGATGGCCTACGGCGACTTCGAGGTGACCGCGGAGTTCTGGGTGACCGACGATGCCAACAGCGGCATCTTCATCCGGTGCTCGGATCCCAAGATGATCACCGCGATGAATGCCTACGAGGTGAACATCTACGACAAGCGGCCAGACCAGAGTTATCGCACTGGCGCGATCGTGGATGTGGCCAAGCCGTCTTCGGTCATCAACACCGGCGGGAAGTGGAACACGATGACCGTCACGGCAAAGGGCGCGAAGATGACCGTGACGCTCAACGGTATGAAGACCGTCGATGTCGAGAACAGCCTTCACGCGCGCGGGCCGATCGCGCTTCAGTACGGCGCCGGCACCGTGAAGTTCCGCAGCGTGAAGATCAGGACACTATGAGGCGGTTCGCCCAGGCCTGCCTCAGCGCCTGACGAAAGATGTCGATCGGCTGCGCACCTGATACGGCGTAGCGATCGTCGATCACGAAGAACGGCACGCCGCTGACCCCGAGCATGCGCGCTTCGCTCAGGTCGGCGGCGACGTCCTTGACGTATGCATCGCTCTGCAGCACGGGTCGGGTGTCGTCTGCATCGAGCCCGGCCTCGCTCGCGATCGTCACCAGTGAGTCCAGGTCGAAGATCGACCGCTGCTCGCCGAAGTACGCACGATAGAGTCGATCGAGGACTTCATCCTCGCGGCCGCGCGCTTTCGCGAAATGCAGCAGCCGATGCGCGTCGAGCGTGTTGCCGGTGAGGCCCTCAGGGGATAGACGATACGCGAGCCCATCGGCGGCTGCCGTGCGCTCCATCTTCTCGTCCATCACACGCACCTGATCCTCGGTCAGCGCGTACTTCTTCATCAGCATCTGGCGCCGATTCGACGTCTGGTGCCTGGGCCGCGACGGATCGAGCTGAAACGATCGATGCGCGATCCTCACGTCCGCGCGGTGATCGAAGTCTTCGAGCGCGCGCTCGAGTCGTCGCTTGCCGAGATAGCACCAGGGGCAGACCACGTCGGACCAGATATCGATGTGCATGCGTCAATCAACAGGGGCCATTCAATTGGGAAACGTCCTCGCGTCGGAAAAGGCGACATCGCCGGCGCGCGTAATCGACCACACTCGCCACGTCCATCGACTTCTGGTGGACCACAAGCTGCCAGCGGACACCCGAGCGGACAATCTCGGTCCGCGACGCGGCGGCGAAGGCATCGTGACGAACAGCCGCGCATCGTCGAAGTACGAAAACTCCGCCACTTCCGCCACGACGTCGTCAGAGGAGCTCGGCTCCCACATGAAATCGCCGAACCGCTCGTTGGTGCGGGGGTTCGGATACTCACCGTCGGCTGGAGCGATCAGTCGAGCGGACAGAGGAAGGGCAGCCGTGCGTCCCGACGACAACGTCGCGGCCAGGAGGGGCGCGCTCAGCGCAAAGGCGGTCGTCGAAATCGGATCGCGCGCCGCCGACAGGAGCTGCCATCGAGAGGACGGCTTGCGAAGAACCAGCAGAACGGGAAGCTCTCCCAGGCTGTTGCTGGTTGTGTACGAAGCGGCGAGGCGCACGATCGCGAACCGATCGTTGCCCCATCCTCCGCATAGTCGAACGTCTTTGGTCACGCCCGGCACGGCGCCCGCCATGGGGAACTCAGTGCTCTCGGCACTTCGTGGGGCGGACGACAGGCGATCGGGATCGAAGTACGTGGCAAGGCCGTTCGGGTCGTTCTGCACGTACGCCCGCGCGACCTCGGGCGCAATCGACGCCAGATCAGCCGGGAGGTGTGATGCAAGAAGCGGCGCCGGGCACGATGGAGAGCGCAGCGCCAATGCCTTGGCGGCCGCGTGGTTCGCCGACGTCGCGAGCAGGAATGCCCAGCCACGCGTGGGCGTCAGGAGATCATCGAACGACGCCGTCACCTGAACGAGATTCGTTCGGACGCCCGGGATGTCAAAAATGCCTTCGAACGTTCCGAGCGGAGTCGTGCTCCCTTGTAACACCCCGAAGTTGTCGAATGCGATCACGTCAGGAGGCGAGGCCGTCGCGAGCGCATTGCGAAGCCGCCGCGCAAAACCTTTGGCGGGGAAGGCTTCGATGAGGAGACCGTAGCCAAGACGGGCAGCCGCCCGCTGGAGTGTCGGAGGCACCGCAGTCGTCGGGGTGTCACCGGTGTGAGGAGATCCCACCTTCCAGACGCGGATGCTGTTCGACGACTGCGCAGACGGAAGGAGAGACCCTGCGACCAGCATGATGCACGTGATGCCGACGGCGCGAGACAGCATCGGCACGACAGCGAGACGTCGGCCGAGATGATCGCCATCCGCGGTGCATGTGCGCATCGTGAGAATTGTAGCGCCGGAAGATATGTTTTGCCGGTCCGGCTGAAGCCGGACACTACGTGATGCGCATGAAAGCTCACGGCTACGTCAATGTCAGATGCGCCAGTCAGGTTGATGCATCCTGGAGCGCGGCGTGGAGCGAGCCCGCGCAGCATGCCGCCAAAGGCATCGCCGGCGAAGCGAGCCGCGGAGGAGGAGCAACATCGTCAGGCTCTTGCGACGGAGGAGCGGCGACTCACCGTGAGGCATGCGCCGGAGATGCCTTTGGCCGGGCGAGCGGATCGCCGCGCGGAAGGATGCGTCAACCTGGCTGGCGCATTCGGTGACGAAATGGTCCGGCTAAAGCCGGACGCTACGCCGACGCCGTCTGTAGAATGACGCGGTGCTTCGATACCTCGCGCGTCGGGTCGTGCTGACGATTCCGGTTCTCGTGGGCGTCGCGACCCTGGTGTTCGCGCTGATTCACATGATCCCTGGCGATCCGGCGCAATCGATGCTCGGCGAGTCAGCCGCGCCGGCCGATGTCGACGCGCTGCGGCAGAAGCTGGGCCTCGATCGACCGCTGGCCGTGCAATACGGATCGTTTCTCGCGGGGCTGGTGAAAGGCGATCTCGGAACATCGCTCAGAACCGGCGCTCCGGTGACCTCTCAGATCGCCGAACGCATGCCCGCCACGTTCGAGCTCGCGGTGGCCGCGATGATCGTGGCGATGGTCGTGTCCATCCCATTGGGTGTGATTGCAGCGGTGTGGCGAGGGACCGCGGTCGATCATTCCGCCATGGCGCTCGCGCTCGCCGGGATTTCCATTCCGAACTTCTGGCTCGGACCGCTGCTCGCCCTCATCTTCGGCGTGGAGCTGGGATGGCTTCCGGTCTCTGGACGCGGCGGGCTCGATCATCTCGTGCTGCCGGCAATCTCGCTTGGTGCTGCACTCGCGGCGATCCTTGCGCGGATGACGCGCGCCACGCTCCTCGAAGAGCTTCGCGAACTGTACGTGCGGGCCGCGCGCGCCCGCGGTGTGTCGCGCGTGCGCGCCGTCCTGGCACATGCACTCAGGAACAGTCTGATTCCGATCGTCACGATCGCGGGGCTGCAGTTCGGGGCGGTGCTCACCGGCGCGGTGATCACCGAAACGATCTTCTCGTGGCCGGGCATCGGACGGCTGCTGATTCAATCGATCGGATTCCGCGACTACCCGATGGTGCAGGGCTGCATTCTCCTGATCGCCGTGACCTACGTGGCGGTGAATCTCCTCACCGACGTCCTCTACGGCGTGCTCGATCCGCGGATCCGCTTCGAATGACGAAGGCTGGCGCGATCATTGTGGGTGTCGCCGTCCTTCTGGCGGTCGTCGGTCCGTTCATCGCGCCGTTCGATCCGTCGACGCAGCAGCTTGCGCTTCGTCTCGAAGGGCCGACGCTGACACATTGGCTCGGCCTCGACGAGCTCGGACGCGACGTGTTGGCGCGCGTGCTGACCGGCGCACGCATCTCGCTCGCCGTCGGACTCGTTGTCGTCTGCGTGTCGGCGACAATCGGCACCATGCTGGGAGCGATCGCCGGTTACTTCGGTGGCCGCGTCGACGAGATCGTCAGCCGGGTGATCGATATCCTGCTCGCGTTTCCCGGCCTCCTGCTCGCGATCGCCTTCGTCGCGGTGCTGGGTCCGAGTCTGGTGAACGTAGTCCTGGCGCTGTCGATCATCGGGTGGGTCGGGTACGCTCGCCTAGTCCGCGGCCAGGTACTGCGTGTGCGCGAACTCGAGTACGTCCTCGCGGCGCGAGCAGCGGGAGCGACGACGAGAAGGATTCTGCTGCGGCATCTCGTGCCCGCTGTGCTGCCTGCAGTCTCCGTGCAGGCCACGCTCGGCATGGGCGGCGCAATTCTCTCCGAGGCGTCATTGAGTTTTCTCGGGCTCGGCGTGCAACCGCCAACACCGAGCTGGGGGACGATGCTCAGTTACGGCCGCTCGCATCTGCTCGACGCGCCCCACGTGACGATCTTCCCGGGACTTGCGATCGCAGTCCTCGTGCTCGGATTCAATTTTCTTGGCGATGGGTTGAGGGATCGGCTGGATCGCTGAGGAACACGAACAGGAACGGGAACTCTCCCGGTTCCGGTTGCGATCAGCCCCCCAGCTCCGCGTAACGTCTCGCAGCCTCCCGCGCAGTGACCGAATGGCCAAGCCGCCGCGCGGCGTCGCCGAGGTAACGGAAGGCGAGTGGGTCGATCGGCATTATGGTGACGGCGCGCTGAAGGATGCGTTCGGCCTGAGTGAAGTTGTCGGCGAGGTATAGCGCGCGTCCGTACAGCGTCAGCGCTTCGCTCGACGCGCTCGTGAGATCGGCGGCCGGCTTCAACGCCCGCAGGGCCTTGCCGAGTGCGACAGGGTTATCAGTGCGTTCGGCGGCCTGGAGCCACACCCGACCGAGCGCGGCGTAGGCAATCGGCACGTCGGGATAACGTTCGATCGCCCGTCTCAGCGTGAGCACGGCTTCATCGCGGCGCCCGAACCTGGCGTAGGCGAGGCCGAGGCTGACGAGCCGCTCGGGGCGGCGAGGCTCGAGCGCCGCCAGCGCGCTCAGCTGATCGATCGCGTCCTGGTGCCGGCCGGCCTCTATGTAGGTCGCGGCGAGCTCCTGTCGCACGGCGGCAAGCGTCGGGTTGATGTCGAGCGCCTGTCTCATCGCGCGCAGCGCCTCCTGCCGATCGCCGCGATCGCGCAGACACAATCCGAGCAGGAGCTGCGCCTCCGCGAAGCGATCGTCGAGCGCGATCGCACGCCGGAGCGGCTCGAGCGCACGCGCGCTCATGCCGGCGTGGTAGTAGGCGAGCGCGAGTTTGTACAGGACTGCGGGTGCGCGATCGTCGATCGTCAGATACCGCTCGTAATACGTCACCGCAGTCGTGTGTTGACCAATCGCGGCGTTGGCATCGCCGAGCAGCTCGATCGGTCGCGGTGCCGTCGGGTCGAGCATTTCGGCTTGACTGAGATCGCGCAGCGCGGCGCTGAAGTCACCGCGCCGCCGGTACGTATCGCCGCGCTTGAGATACGCCAGCATCGATCGCGGCTTGAGCGCCAGGGCCCCGCTGAATGACTCGATGGCGCGGAACGTCTGACCGCTTGCGACCGCGTCGTCGCCGACCGTCAGGAGGCGGCGGAATGCGCGCTCCTGCCGGACGTCGGCCCACACGAGGACGACGGACGCGATGAGCACGGCCACGCCGACGGCGATGACCAGCGGTCGTTTCATGGACGAGAATGGGGTCGGGCGTCATTTTTTCACACTTCGTAACCTACTCCCGACCCCATTTCTGGCGATGCCCCGGTCGTGTGTGGGAACCTCCAGCCGGTCCTGGGGTCTAATGCTTCGAAGGACGGTGCTAAACTTCATGCAGACGCCCATTTCTGGAGGCCTGGTGAAGAACGCCGGCGCGATTGGCTGGTCAGAAGTCGACACCCAAGAGGCCGCGCTCATCGAGCGCTGCACGACAGGTGACGAAAGTGCGTGTGCCGACCTGGTGGCAGCGCATCAACGCATGGTTTATACGCTTGCCTTGCACCTGCTGCAGGACCGCGACGAAGCCCTCGACCTCTCCCAGGAAGTATTCCTCCGCGTGTTCCGGACGCTTTCGAGCTTCCGCGGACAGTCGTCCCTCCGGACCTGGATCTACCGGATCGTCATCAATCAGGCCAGAAACCGGCAGCGCTGGTGGCGCCGGCGCCACCGTTCGAGTCAGGTCTCGCTCGACGAGCACCTGCAGCAGTTCGGTGATGTCGAGTCGAAGGGCGAGTTGCTGCCCGATCGGCTGCTCGCCAGCAAGGAGACCGCTGCGCGGATCTGGCGTGCGCTCGATGACCTGCCGTTCGATCAGCGCACCGCCCTCATCCTTCGAGAAGTGGACGGGCTGCGCTACGACGAGATCGCGTTCTCGCTCGGCGTCGCCGTTGGCACCGTGAAGTCCCGGCTGACCCGTGCGCGGCAGGCGCTCCGCGAAGAGCTGTTGGGGTTGCGTTCATGATTCCGTATGTCGGCTGCGAGTTCGCGCGCGAGCATCTCGATGCGTTCATCGATGATGAGCTGTCGCTGGCCGAACAGGTGGCCGTCGAGTCTCACCTGAGGTGGTGCCGCACGTGTGCCGCGCGCGTCGAGGATCTGCGGCTCATCGGCGATTCGATTCGCACCCGATCTCCGGTTCAGATCGCGGCGCACGATGAGATGCGCGACGTCAGCGCGGCGCACGCCAGCGTGCTGACGCGCATCCGCACTGAGCGTGAGTTGTCGATCGGCACCCGGCTGCGCGATATGTTCGCCGACATGCGGTTGTTCTGGCCGGCGTTGGGTGCAAGCGCCGCGGTGCTCTTCTGCGTCAGCGGGGCGCTTGGCGTACTGCAGCTGGCCTCGCGCGAGCGGCCCGAATCGTTGGCACGGATGATCGATTCGTTGTCGAATCCTGGTACCGAGCGCAATCCGCTTCGTCCTGGCAACACCGCGAGCGTGAACCCGTACTTCGGGAGGTATATGGACAGCAACCGCTCAGGCGGGATCTCGCTGCCCCGGCTTCGCGAAGGAGCGGTGTTCGAGGAGATGGCGGATCAGGATGCGATGTTCGCAGTGGCCGCCGTCGTGAGTGCCGATGGCCGGGTCTCGAACTACGAGGTGCTGTCGTCCGAGCGCATGGGCGAGCGGGAGAAGCCGGTCCATGCGACCGAGATTGCGCGGATGCGTGACGTCGTCCGTCAGTCGCGGTTCGAGCCGGCGCAGACCTCACTCGGTCGCAGCGTGGCTGTCAACATGGTGTGGTTGATGGTCGTCACGAACGTACAGACGCCGCCGGCGGTCCGTTCATCGACCGTGCGCGTGACGCCCGTCGTGCGCCCACCTGCAGCGATTGCCCCTCCCGAATCGGTCGGGGACCCGCCGCTCAAGCGGTCCGAGGTCGCGTCGCAATCAACGACGGCCTGATCCGTTCTCCGCTGGCACCGGCACCTCGGTTCCAGCGAGGTTGTTCAGCGCGTCGGTCACTCGCAGCATCACTCCTCGTCCCGGCGCCGTGCCGTCCAGCGTGAGCTCGAACTGCTCGTACTTCGAGTCGGCGATCCCATCCTTCGGATACACCGTCTGCCACCGATCGCCGTCGAGCGAGTACTCGGCTTTCTGGATCGCGGAGTTGCCGTCGCGCGCGTCGAAGACGATCGTCAGGCGATTCCCGTCGCGGCGTGTCGACGTCACCATGATGGACGGCGGCGTGTTGTCGATCTCGAACGACGTGCTCTCGAGCGCACCGGTCAGCGCCGTCGTGGCCGAGTTCGATGGGGCATCGGACGCGACGACGCGAATGAGGTAGCGGCCGTTCGGCACCGACGTCGTATCCCAGACCAGAATCGCATCACTCAGTCCGGTCTTGAGCGGTTTCCACGACGTCTCACCTTCGCGTCGATAGAACACGTCGTAGCTCAGTTCGTCGCGATTGTCGTCCTCGGCGCGCCAGATGAAGGTGAGCAGCCCCTTCTGGTACGTGCGTCGGCCGAGGTTCGGGCCGGACCCTGAGTTGATTCCCTGTCCTGCTGCGGCGCGTCGTTCGGGAGGATCGCCTTCAAAACCAGCGATCTCAGGGTCGACGGGAAACGGCCGTTGAAAGACCGTACCCGGCGGCTGCACGGTGATCGAGGTGACGCGTGGACGCAGGTTGCGTGGCAGATACGCCGCGGTAACCGAGGTCAGTGCGGGCGACTCGCCCTTGGCGGCGACGAGCACTGCCCGCCACTGCAGATATCGCGCGCGCGGGCTGGTGATCTGACTGCCGTCGTGATCGGCGTACGGCGCTGACCACTCGCTCCACGTGTCGTCAGGTGTTCGCGTGTTGCCGGATCGCGTCGAGATTTCGACGCGTGCGCCGAGCACCGGCGATTCCTGCCACTTGACCGTGCCCCACAAAGCGACGGTTTGCGCGTCGCGCACATCGGACGTGTAGGTCCCGCGATCCGCGCGCGCCGCGCCGAGCCGAATCAGCTTCGCCGGGTTCGACGTGGCGACCAGCATGCGACCCTCTTTCTCAGGGACGATGCTCGTGATCTGCTGTGCGTTGGCGCGGGCGATGAGCGTCGGCTGGTAGGGATCGCCAGACAGCCGATAGATTTTGCCCTTGTTGCCCGTGGCCACCAGCACCGAGCCTCCTGGCTCGAACGCGATGTCATAGGGCATGTCCTCGCGCGACTCCCAGATCTGATCCCACGCGCCATCGGGAAGGATGCGGAAGATCGCGCCCGCGGTCGGGCCGCCACGCGAGGGAGGGGGGCCGCCGGCTGATGACGCCGGCGCTGGCGCGCTGTCGGCAACGGCAACGACCGTGATCTCGGTTGTCACGTTCGGTGTGAGCGACGGCGCCGCCGCAGGTTCCGGCGCGGGGGCGGGCTGCGGTGTCCGATCCGGCGCGGCTCCGGGAGAGCGACCGGACACGGCGGCCACGTAGATGTTGCCGTCCCCGTCGACCCTGAGCGCGCGGATCTCGTTGAAGCTCGAGTCGAGCAGTACGAACGCTTTGCCTGTGGCGTCGATCCGGAAGACACGACCGGGCGATTCGGTCCCCGCAATCAGGCGACCATCGCGATCGAAGGCGAGCGCCATCGCATGCGTGGCCTTGGTTTCGTAGAAGGGCGTGCCCTTGCCGTCCGGCGTGATCTTGTAGATCATGCCCTTGTCGCCGGTCGCGGCGAAGACATTGCCTGCGCGATCGACCGCAAGGCTCCAGATGTATCGATCAGGCGGATCGAAGAACACCGTGCCCTTGCCGTTCGCGTCGACCTTGTAGACCTTTCCGTCCGGCGAGGTCCCGACGTAGAGGCCGCCGCCAGGAGCCGGGGTCATCGCGTGGACCTCGAGCTCCTCGGCATCGAAGAACGTCGTCCCCTTGCCCGATGCGTCGATGCGGTAGACGACCCCTTCGTTTCCGCTCCCCGCGTAGATCGCTCCATCGGGTCCGGTGAGAACCGTCCAGAAGAACGGAGCGCTCGAGTCGTAGACCGAGGTCGCGGTCGGACCGAGCATCAGCCGTCCGAAAGAATCGATCGCCAGGTTCTCGACTTCACCCTTGAGGAAATCGGCCTCGGTCGAGACCTGCCAGAACGTGGGTAGCGCGGCGTGAATCGCGGTAACGGAGGTGCAGACAACGAGCGCAGCTATGAGAAAGCGGAATTTGTACATGCGGAGACTCAACACTCAAGACTCAAAACGCAAAAACTCGAGAACGACAAAAGGCAAGACGGGTTTTCGAGTTTCGAGTCCTGCCTCTTGAGTTGTTCGTCATTCCTCGAGCGGGACCGTCAGCGTCCGCGTTCCGGTAACCGCCAGTCCGGGCGTGATCTCCCAGTCGCCGACGAGCGCGGTCTGAAGCGGGCGGAAGCTGCCGCCGCTGCGATCGGACTCCATGACCGCCAGCACCGAACCGGGCAGCGCCGCCAACGACTCGCCTTTGACCACGGCGCCATCGTCACGCGTCACCAACCGCACGTAGAGGCGATTGTTCTTGCGTGCGCCGTTGAGCACGCGGATCATCTGCGGCAGACCGCGGGTCTGCATCGGCTGGACCTGCAGCTCGCGGGTTTCGAACTGCGAGAGGCGGACGCCGTCGGCCACCATGATGCTGACGCTGCCGCGCGCGTTGGCTGGAATCTGGATCGGAATCGACTTGGTGACCTGATCGCCGCGATACGTTCGCAGGAGCACGTTGACCGTGGCGGTGGAGCCCGGCCTCACGCGCGTCTCGCTCACCCAGACGCGCTCGAGCGTCGCGCTTCGCGGCTGCTCGCTCGCATCGATTTCCAGGTTCAGGCTCGAGAACTCGACGTCCTCGAAGGCGTTTCGCAGGAGCAGGTTGATCGGACCGACGATCGACGCCGCGGCGCCCACCGACGGTTGATCGCCGGTGAAGAGATCTTCAAACGAGAGATCGCCGTACTTCTTGAGCGTGGCCGAACCCTTGACCGCGTAGGTGCCGACGCCGTTCTGCCGCTCGTACGACGTGAGCGTGTTGAGGATCGACACGTACGCAAGCAGCGGCGTCAGCAGTTGATCGCGCACCATGCTGATGTTGAACGTCTTGCGCGTCCCGCGCTCCGAGTTCAGCGTCAGCTTGATCGGGATCATCGTCGGACCCGGACCCAGCGTGCCGGCGATCGTCGTGGCGCGATCCTGCTGCACGATGCCGATCACGTCACCGGTGCTGGCGATCTTCTGCGACGCGGCGAGGCTGGGCAGGATGCCGAACACGTGTGCCCGCGTCATCGGGAACTCGGTGGGGCCGAGCCCGTAGAACGGATGACCGAACGCGTACACGTGGCTGCCGTCGACATCGGTGACCGTGCCGGTGGCGCCGACTTCGAGGTCGCCATTGAGCAGTGCTACGCCGATCGGATCACCGGGGCGCAGCGGCGGCGCCGCCGCTCGACTCGCAGACGGAAGCGATTGCATGGAGCCGGCCATGATCGGCAGGAACCCCTGATCACGGAATGCGGCAGCGATCGGATCGATCACCGTGGGGTCGAAGCCTCCGAGCGTGAGCGGCGTGGCGATCGGTCGCAGCATGGTGGCCATGCCGGCATTGACTGACGTGCCGCCGAGCACCTGCACGTCGGACGGGTTGTCGGCAAACGGACGCATCCACGCGAACGCCTGACTCAACGAGGCGCGAAGCCCCTCTTGCGTCAACGGCAGCGGGAGATCGATGCGCGCGACCTGCCGCCGCGGGCCCGGCAGTGTGGCGTCTTCACGCATCTCATCGATCGGCGTGATGCCGGCGATGGGTTCTTTCGGGAACTGCCCGAGTGAGTACGACACGGCGCCAACGAGACGACCGTCGATGTAGACCGGACTTCCACTCATCCCGGCGATGACGCCGGTGTTGGCGAGCGGACCGCCTTCGAGTCGCGCGAGGATCAAGTTGCGTCGAGTGCCGACGCTGTTTCGGAGAACGCCCAGGACCTGGACTTTGAATTCTTCGAGGCGATCGCCGTCGAAGACCGTTCGACCGATGCCGACCATGCCAGGTCGGATCTCGTCGATGGGGAAGGTTTTGGTTTGGGCCGGAAGGCTTGTGCTGAGGGCAAGCAATACGGCCGTGACGAGAGCGCCGTTTCGGATGTTCATGGGGAAAGCTCAAACCTGATGATACGGATAAAACCCTGAAACTGCTAGGACTTCGCGCAGGCGGAGCCGGCTCTGCCGCGGAGTGGATCGAAGGGTGACGGCGGGAGCGATCACCGGAATGACGTGGCGCCTCCAGTCTTCACGGGAGGTGTCTGCGAAAGGGCATGAAATCGCGGGCGCTTGTCTTGACATCTGTCGGTCATTGCATGTACCGTCGGCTCACGAGTTCGTCTTCGATGCGGCATTCCTTTAGCTTCTTCATCCGCCCGGCCTCCGCCAGCTATTGGTGGTGGTACGGGACTGCGACTGGGGAGGCAGCTGCCAGCGTCTGAGACACGCGCAGAGAACTTCGGTAAGACCCAAACGCCTCTTCAGCCCACCGGTTGAAGAGGCGTTTCTGTTTATGGCGACGTAGGGGCCGCCTTTAGGCGGCCCGGGAACGATGAAATCACTTCTCTGTGAGACCGTGACCGGCCGTTCGATGGCCGAGCTGCTGACGGCGCGCGACCGCGCGACTATCGGCGATCTCGTCGAACTGCGTCTCGACGGGGTCGTCGATCTCGACGTCGCCGCGGCGCTGCACGGTCGATCGCGGCCGGCTGTCGTGACCTGTCGGCCGACGTGGGAAGGCGGATCGTTCGCCGGCAGCGAAGAGGAGCGGCGCGGCATCCTCTCGCGCGCGCTCGCGCTGGGCGCAGAGTTCGTCGACGTCGAATGGCGCGCCGGCTTCGACGACGTGATCGGGCAGGACCGCACGCGGATCGTGCTGTCGTCGCACGACTTCGACGGCATACCTTCCGATCTGGACGAGCGCGCACGTCGTATGCGGGCGGTCGGCACCGGCGTGATCAAGATCGCGATAACGGCGGGACGATTGACCGACACCCTGCGTCTCAGGCGGATCGCCGAGGGAGGTCGTGCGGTCGTGATCGGGATGGGTGAGGCCGGGGTTCCGTCGCGCCTCCTCGCGTCACGCTATGGCTCGGCGTGGACGTATGCGGGACACGGCGTGGCCCCTGGTCAATTGCCGGCGTCGAGGATGATCGAGGATTTCCTGTTTCGACGCGTCGGCTCATCGACTCGGCTGTTTGGCATCGTGAGCACGAATGCGCTGCACTCGTTTTCGCCGGTCATGCACAACGCCGCGCTGTGCGCCGCGGGCATCGACGCGGTGTATGTGCCGTTGCGAGCCGCCGATTTCGACGACTTCACCGCGTTCGCGCAGGCGATGGACATCGAAGGGGCGAGCGTGACGATACCCTACAAGATCGACGCGCTTCGCGCGGCCGCACGCGCCGACGAACTCACCCGGGCCGTGGGAGCGGCCAACACCATTCGTCGTCGCGGCGGCGAGTGGGAGGCGACGAACACGGACGTCAACGGTTTTCTCCGGCCGCTCGAGGCTGCATTTGGCGCGCCCTTGGCGGGGACCCGTGCCTCGGTGCTGGGAGCGGGTGGGGCCGCCCGAGCGGTAGTCGTTGCGTTGTCGTCGAATGGCGTCAGGGTCTGCGTGCATGCGAGGAGACCAGAGCAGGCGCAGAGTCTCGCGCGCGACCTGGGGGTCAGTGCCGGCGGCTGGCCGCCGGCTCCCGGTTCATGGGACCTGCTCGTCAACTGCACACCACTCGGTGGAGCGGTCTCGCGCGACTCGTCGCCGCTGCCGCGCGATCTGATGACAGGCCGCTTCGTGTACGACCTCACATACGGGCCGGGCGAATCGGCGCTGCTGCGCGACGCGCGCGGAGCGGGCTGTCAGACACTCGACGGGCTGCCGATGCTGGTCGCGCAAGCGGAACGGCAGTTCGAATGGTGGACAGGACAGCGGCCCATTCCCGGCGTGATGGCGGAAGCTGCACGAAGAAAGTCGATGAACGTAGAGCGCGGGCTCGAGCCCGCGCGGAATCGAGACCGTAGCGCGCTTTGACGCGCGCGGAGACGACGATGCTGGCGACAACGGAACGGATGAAAATCACGACGTTCGACGAATTCAAAGAGCTCGCGCAGAGGGGTACATTCGTGCCGGTCTGCAAAGAGATCGTCGCCGACATGCTCACGCCCGTCTCGGCCTTCCTCAAGATCGCCGAACACTCCGACTACGCGTTCCTGCTGGAGTCGGTGGAAGGGGGCGAGCACGTCGGGCGGTACTCGTTCCTTGGCAAGGACCCGTTCCTGATCCTGCGATCGAAAGGCGGCAGGACGATCGTCGATCGGGCCGGGCAGACCGCCGAGTCCGATCAACCCTTCATCACGGCATTGCGCGAGCTGATGGCAGGCTTTCACGCACCGTTCGTCCCCGGGCTGCCGCGATTCACCGGCGGCGCCGTCGGCTACCTCGGGTACGATGCCGCTGCGTGGTTCGAGCCGGTCACACTGCAAGCCACGGCCGCGTCCGATGAAGAAGCCGGTTTCATGCTCTTCGACACGGTGCTGGCGTTCGATCACGTGCGGCACCGGATTCTGATCATCGCCAACGCCCGCATCACCGGGGACGAAGATCTCGAATCGTTGTATCAGTTCGCCTGCGCGAAGATCGACTTCGTCGAGCGCGAGCTCGAACGCACGCTCTCCAAAGCGCCGCGGACCGACGCCGGTGCGTTCGAGGTGACGTCCAACGTCAGCAAGGCGGAATTCGAGCAGATGGTGCGCACGGCGAAAGAGCACATCGCCGCCGGCGACATCTACCAGGTCGTGCTCTCGCAGCGTTTCGAGGCGCCGTTTGCCGCCGACCCGTTCACGGTGTATCGGGCGCTGCGCCACGTGAACCCGTCGCCGTACATGTATTTCCTCCGCGTCGGCAGCCGTTCGATCGTGGGCTCCTCACCGGAGATGCTCGTGCGCGTCGAGGGTCGCCGGGTCGAGACGCATCCGATTGCCGGCACGCGTCCGCGCGGACGCACCGAAGAGGAAGACGTGCGGCTGGCCGAGGAGTTGAAGCGCAACGAGAAGGAGCGGGCCGAGCACGTGATGCTCGTCGATCTCGGGCGCAATGACGTCGGGCGGGTCTCGGAGTACGGCTCGGTGCGCGTGCCTACCTATATGGCGCTCGAACGCTACTCGCACGTCATGCATCTGGTCTCGATCGTGGAAGGGAAGCTCGATGCGCAGCACGATCGTCTCGATGCGCTCGTTGCGTGCTTCCCTGCGGGAACCGTGTCGGGCGCGCCGAAGGTACGGGCGATGGAGATCATCTCCGCGCTCGAGAACCAGCGTCGTGGGGTCTACGCGGGCGCCGTCGGCTATCTGGATTTCGCAGGCAACCTGGATTTCTGCATCACGATTCGCACCGTGCTCATCGAACGGGGTCGGGCGTACGTGCAGGCGGGCGCCGGCATCGTCGCCGACTCGAACCCGGCGGCGGAGTACGAGGAAACGCGCGATAAGGCTCGTGCCGTGATTCGCGCCCTCGAATTGGCCCAGGAGGGCCTGTAGCGCCGGTCCCTGCGGATCGGCCGGTACTAACGTCATGGTGCTCGTCATCGACAACTACGACTCGTTCACCTATAACCTGGTGCAATACCTGGGCGAGCTTGGCGCCGACGTGCGCGTGCGTCGCAACAACCAGGTCACGATCGGGGAGATCCAGGCGATGGCGCCCGATCACATCCTGATCTCGCCCGGACCTGGCCGTCCCGAGGACGCCGGCATCACCCCGGACGTCATCAGGCGATTTGGGCCAGGCACGCCGATCCTTGGCGTCTGCCTTGGCCATCAGGCCATCGGCATGGTGTACGGCGGCACTGTGTGCCGCGCGACGACGCCGATGCACGGGAAGACGTCGACGGTCGTGCACGATCGCAAAGGCGTCTTTTCGGGAATCAACGAGCCGTTTCTCGCCGGCCGCTACCACTCGCTCGTGATTGCGGGCGACAGCGTGCCGGCCGATCTCGAAGTCGCCGCGCGCACCAAGGAAGACGGCACCGTGATGGCGGTGCGCCATCGCACCTATCAGGTGCACGGCGTGCAGTTCCATCCGGAGTCCGTGTTGACGGAGGAAGGGCGTCGCATCCTCCGGAATTTTCTTGACCTGTGATGTTCACCACGCTGATCGAGAAGCTCGTTCGACACGAAGACCTGACGACCGAGGAAGCGTCTGCCGTCATGCACGAGGTGATGGAAGGACGCGCCCCGCAGACGGCGCTCGCCGCCATCCTGTCGGGCCTCGCTATGAAGGGTGAGCGCCCGGCAGAGATCGTCGGTTTCGCGCAAATGATGCGCGCACACGCCGTGAAGCTGGCGACACCAGCGGGCGAGGTGTTCGATACCTGCGGTACGGGGGGCGACCGGTCCGGTACCTTCAACATTTCGTCAGCGGCGGCGATCGTCGTCGCGGCGTGCGGCGTGAAAGTCGCCAAGCACGGCAATCGATCGGTCTCCAGCCGGTGCGGCAGCGCCGATGTCTTCGAGCATCTGGGCGTCAACATCGGCGCATCTCCGGCGGTGGTCGAGCGGACGCTGTCGGAGGCGAAGCTGGCGTTCTTCTTCGCGCCGACGTTTCACCCGGCGATGAAGCATGCAGGGCCGACACGACGCGAGCTCGGCATTCGGACTGTCTTCAATCTGCTGGGTCCGCTGACCAACCCCGCCGGCGCCACCCGGCAGATCGTTGGCGTGCCGCGGTCGGAGCTGACCGAACCGATCGCGCGCGCGTTGATGCTGCTCGGATCGAGTCGAGCCTGGGTCGTCCACGGCGCCGATGGCATCGACGAGATCTCGACGACGGGACACACCAAGGTGTCGGAGTGCCGCGATGGCGCGGTCCACACGTTCTATATCCATCCGGCCGACTTCGGTGTCAGCAAGTCGATGCCCGCCGATCTGCGTGGCGGTGACGCGGCCCAGAACGCGTCGATCATCCGCGAGGTGCTCGATGGCCGGGCCGGTGCGCACCGCGATGTCGTCGCGCTCAACGCGGGTGCGGCGTTGTTCATCGCCGGAACGGCCGTGTCGATTGCGGACGGCATTCACATGGCGTCGAGCGCCATCGATGCAGGAGCGGCGGACGCGACGCTCGCAATGATGGTGAAGTGGTCGAATGCGGAGGTCGTGGCATGACCGGCGCGCCCGATCTGCTGCTGGCGATTGTCGCGGCGACGCGCCGGATCACGGAGGTCCGTCGCACGCAGGTGCCCGAAAGCGTGATCGAGCGAAGCGCGCAGCCGAGGAGCCCGCGCGGCGCGCTGTTCGAAGCCGGGTTGGGAATGGACGGGCGGGTCAACGTGATCGCGGAGTGCAAGCGTCGATCGCCATCGCGCGGCGTGCTCGCGCCGGACTACGATCCGGTGGCGATCGCAAAGCAGTACGAGGCAGGAGGCGCTGTGGCGATCTCCGTGCTCACCGAGCCGACGTTTTTCGACGGCGCGCTCGCGCATCTCACGGCGGTGCGCGATCACGTCGAGCTGCCGCTCCTGCGCAAGGACTTCATCGTCGACGCGTATCAGCTGCTCGAGGCACGGGCGGCCGGTGCCGATGCGGTGCTGTTGATCGCCGCTGCCTTGGAGCAGCGTGAGCTGATTCGATTGCGAGAACGCGCCGACGCGTTGGGGCTCGCGGCGCTGGTCGAGGTGCACGACGAGGAGGAACTGTCGAGAGCCGTCGATTGCGGCGCGCGGCTCATCGGCGTGAACAACAGGAATCTCAGAACGCTGACCGTCGACGTCGAAGCGTCGGATCGACTCGCAGCGCAGATGCCGGCGCACGTGACCGGCGTCAGCGAGAGCGGCCTGCAGACGCGGAGCGATCTCGAGCGCCTCGCTGTCGCCGGCTACAAGGCATTCCTGATCGGCGAGCGTTTCATGACCGCGCCTGATCCGGCGGGCGCGATCCGACAGCTGACGGGGTCGGGAGTCAAAATGGGGTCGGGAGTCATTGCTGGAGAACGTACGCAATGACTCCCGACCCCATTTTCAAGATCTGCGGGATCACGCGGCTGAGCGATGCGCTGCATGCGGTGCATGAGGGGGCGACGGCGATCGGGTTTGTGTTCTGGCCGGCGAGTCCGCGGCGGGTGACTGCGGGCATTGCGGCGGGGATCGTTGCGGCGCTTCCAGAAGCGGTGATGACGGTCGGAGTGTTCGTGAATGCGCCGGCGGAGGAGATTCGATCGGTGGTCAGTCAGACGGGTATTGGCATCGTGCAACTGCACGGCGACGAGACGCCGGCGTACGTCGACGCGCTCGGCAAGCCAATCATCCGGTCGGTGACGCTCGACAACGTCGCCGAGGTGTCGCGGGTGTGGCCCGCGGACGTCACGCTGCTCCTGGATAAGGCCGATCCGGCGCGACGAGGCGGCACCGGCGAAGTCGTGGATTGGTTGCGGGCGGCCAGGCTCGCCCGCGCGCAGCGATTCATCCTCGCCGGCGGCCTCACACCGGCCAACATCGAGGATGCGATCGTCACCGTGCGCCCGTACGGTGTGGATGTGTCGAGCGGTGTCGAGGCCTCGCCCGGTGTGAAGGATCCGGGGAAGGTGTCGCTCTTTCTCAAGAACGCGCGTGCGGCATTCGCGCAACAACGGGGCCCCGAGCGCGGACAGCGCGCCGGGGTGGAACGGTGAAAGTTGTGAGCTCTGTGACTCTTGATCGCGTGGTCTACGGTCGCCGTGATCCTGACGCCCGCGGCTATTTCGGTGCCTACGGCGGACGCTTCGTTCCTGAAACGCTGGTCGCGCCGATCGAAGAACTCACGGCGGGCTATCTGGCTGCACGAGCGGATGTCTCGTTCGGCGCCGAGCTCGATCGGCTGCTGACACACTACGTCGGTCGCCCGACGCCGCTCTACGAAACGCGTCGACTGGCGGAGCAGGCCGGCAAGAAGGGACTGCGCATCCTGCTCAAACGGGAAGACCTCACCCACACGGGCGCACACAAGATCAACAACGCCCTCGGCCAGGCGCTGCTCGCGCGCCGGATGGGCAAGACGCGCATCGTGGCAGAAACGGGTGCCGGGCAGCACGGCGTCGCAACCGCCACGGCGTGCGCGCTCCTCGGACTCGAGTGCCACGTGTACATGGGCGCCGAAGACATGCGTCGGCAGGCGCTCAATGTCGTTCGCATGCAGCTGCTCGGTGCCGAAGTGCGACAGGTCGATGCGGGGAGCAGGACGCTCAAGGACGCGATCAACGAAGCGATGCGCGACTGGGTGACGAACGTCGGCGACACCTATTACCTGCTCGGGTCGGCGCTCGGACCGCATCCGTACCCGCTCATGGTTCGCGAGTTCCAATCGGTGATCGGCAGAGAGGTGCGCCAGCAGATGCTCGATCAGGTTGGCCGCCTTCCGCACATCGTCGTGGCGTGTGTCGGCGGCGGCAGCAACGCGATCGGCATCTTCGACGCGTTCGTCGACGATCGCGACGTGAGGTTGATCGGCGTCGAAGCGGGCGGCGAACGCATCGCGCCCGGACGTCATGCCGCGCGCTTCGCAGGAGGCAGCACCGGAGTGCTGCAAGGCACGCGGACGTTCGTGCTCCAGGACCAAGCCGGAAACATCGAGCTGACGCATTCGATCTCGGCGGGGCTCGACTATGCGGCCGTCGGTCCCGAGCACGCGTGGCTTCGCGACCTCGGACGCACCGAATACGGATACGTCACCGACGCGGAAGCGCTCGAAGGATTTCAGACGCTCGCGAAACTCGAAGGCATTTTACCCGCGCTCGAATCGGCGCACGCCGTTGCCTACACGATGCGCCTGGCTCAGGACGTGGACGAGGGCACGATCATTCTGATCAATCTCTCGGGCCGTGGCGACAAAGACGTTCAGAGTGTGAGCGAGGCCCTGAAAGCAGGGACGGCTCGATGAGCCCCTCGACTCCGCTCGGGGCAGGCCGGCTGTCCGAGACGTTCGCGCGCATTCGAGCCCAGCGTACGACGGGCCTGGTGACGTATGTCACCGCCGGCGATCCCGACGTGCCTCGAACCGCGGGCATCCTGCGCTCACTCGACCAGGCCGGTGCGGACGTGCTCGAAGTCGGCGTGCCGTTTTCGGATCCACTGGCCGATGGCCCCGTGATTCAGCGTGCGACCGAACGGGCCCTCGCCTCGGGCACGACGCTCGCGCAGGTTCTCGACGTCGTCGGCTGTGTGCGACCGGATCTGCGGGCGCCGATCGTGATCTTCAGCTATGCGAACCCGATCCTGCGCATGGGTGCCGAGCGGTTCGCGGATCGTGCCCGCGAGGTCGGCGTCGACGGCGTACTGATCCTCGATCTTCCGATCGAGGAGGCCGGCGAGTCGCGGAACATGCTGAGCGCGCGGGGGATTGATACAATCCTCCTGCTCAGCCCGACGACGACCGATGAACGCCTGCGGAAGGCCGCCGCCCTCGGCAGCGGCTTCCTCTATGCGATCTCGCGTCTGGGCGTCACCGGAGCCCGCGACCGCATTGCCGACGGCGCGCAGGACATCGTGGAACGGGTTCGTCGCATCAGCGACCTGCCGGTGGCGCTCGGGTTCGGCATCTCCCGACCCGAGCACGTGCGTGAAGTTGGCCGGTGGGCCGATGCTGCCGTCGTCGGGAGCGCGCTGGTGAACGTCATTGCCGAAGCCGGAGCATCGGCGGATCTCAATAGACGGGTAGAGGAGTACGTGCGTTGGCTGAAGTCCTGACCATCGAAGAACTGCGGACCCGCATCGACGTGATCGACGAGCAACTGGTGCGGCTGCTCAACGTGCGGGTGGCGTGCGCGGTGGAAGTCGGCCGCTTGAAGCATGAGGCGGGGCTGCCGATCTATCAGCCCGAACGCGAGGCGCAGGTACTCACCAGCGTGCGGAAGTCGGCGACGGAACTGTCGGGCCCGCTGACGGCCGAAGCGGTGGTGCGGATTTTCGAGCGCGTGATCGACGAGGCCAGGCGCGCGGAGCGGGCGGCAAGCGACCGCCGCAACGGATCTACGGATACATCGTTGTGAGCGCTGCGAGCGGGCCGCCCGTTGGTTGGCCCGCGAACTCGCGGTCGAAGACGGACGATTGGGAAAAGAGTCGTTGACTCGATCGATTAGGTAGCGAGGAACAAGACAATGGTCGTCGTGATGAAGGAACGGGCCACCGAGGCGCAGATCGATGCGGTGATCGCGCGTCTCATCGAGCTGGGCATGGACGTGCACCGGTCGTCGGGCGCGACCCGCACCGTGCTCGGCGTCGTCGGCGCGCACAAGATTGATTCCCAGTTGATCGGGATTCTCGACGGTGTGCACGAAGTGCTCCGCATCACGGAGCCGTACAAGCGCGCGAGCCGCGCCTTCAAGCCGGAGGACACCGTCGTCACACTCGATGATGTGCGGATCGGCGGTGACGAGGTGATCGTCATGGCCGGTCCGTGTTCGGCTGAGACCGAAGAGCAGGTCATGGCGAGCGCCGCTGCGGCGAAGCGCGCGGGCGCGAAGATCCTCCGCGGGGGCGCGTTCAAGCCACGGAGTTCACCGTACAGCTTCCAGGGACTGGGCGAGCCGGGACTGCAGATGCTGCGGCGCGCTGCCGATGCGCACAACCTGAAGCTGATCTCCGAGGTGATGGACATCAGCCAGATCGAGTTGATCGGCAAGTACTGCGACATCTTCCAGGTCGGGGCGCGGAACATGCAGAACTTCACGCTGCTCCGTGAGCTCGGTCGCGTGCGCAAGCCGGTCCTCCTGAAGCGCGGCATCTCGGCGACGATCGAAGAGTGGCTGCTGTCGGCGGAATACATCCTCGCGGGCGGCAACGGCGAAGTGATCCTGTGCGAGCGGGGCATCCGGACGTTCGAAACAGCGACGCGCAACACCTTCGACATCTCGGCG
Organism: Vicinamibacterales bacterium; assembly: GCA_036407095.1. Lineage (GTDB taxonomy): Bacteria > Acidobacteriota > Vicinamibacteria > Vicinamibacterales > UBA2999 > Gp6-AA40. The sequence goes on from DASWZV010000077.1 coordinate 91,227, forward strand.
ATTCCGGTCGTCAAGAAACTGAGTCACCTCCCGATCGTGGCCGACCCGAGCCATGGTGCCGGCCGTCGCGACATGGTGGCGCAGCTGGCGCGAGCGGCGGTGGCGGCCGGCGCCGACGGGTTGATCATCGAAGTGCACAACGATCCCGATCACGCGCTGAGCGACGGGGCCCAGTCGATGTTCCCTGCGCAGTTCGATCGGCTGATGGCCGAGCTGCGGATCATCGCACCGGCGATCGGTCGCAGCATCTGCCTCGAGCCGGTGGCGCGGCGCGGCTGGGCTCGCTGACGTCGCGCCCCCGGTCTTCGCGCGTCGCGCGCGTCGGCCCGCCTTCGCGGTGCGCGCTTCGGCGAGGCGGGAGCGCCGGTTCGAGCGGCAGTTTCTGATGTCTTCTGACGACGTTCCCCCCTTTGACACGATCGCCATCGCCGGCCTGGGCCTGATTGGTGGATCGATCGCGTTGGGCGTCCGCGAGCGATGGCCTTCCGTTCGCGTCGTCGCGGTCGATCGTCCGCCGGTGCTGGCGCATGCCGCCGGAAGCGGCGCGATCGATCGGCAAGCGGCCAGCGTTGCAGAGATCGGAGGCGCCGACCTCCTCGTCCTGGCCGCGCCGGTTCAGCAGAACGTGCAGCTGCTCGCACAAGCGTCGTCGCACTTTGCCGGGTCGGCGACCGTGATCACCGACGTCGGCGGCACCAAGCGCGACATCGTCGAGGCGGCTGCGGCGCTTCGCAACGGCACGCCGGCATTTCTCGGCGGACATCCGATCGGCGGCTCCGAGCACGGCGGATTCGGGTTCGCACGGCCCGATCTCTTTCGAGGCAAGCCGTGGATCTTCACGCCGAACGACGCGACTGCAGCAGGTGTGCTCGATCGCCTCTGTCAGTTCGTACGAGGATTGGGCGCGAGGCCGACCACGATGGATGCGGCAGAGCACGATCGCCTGATGGCGTACGTGAGTCATCTGCCGCAGCTGACGGCGAGCGCGTTGATGCAAGTGGTCGGCGACGCGGCAACGGCGGAAGGCCTGAGGGTTGCCGGGCGTGGCCTGACCGACACAACCCGGCTCGCATCGAGCCCGGTGAGCAGCTGGCGTGAAGTCTGCGCCGCGAATGCAGATGTGCTCGGTGGCGCGCTCGATGCATTGATCGCCACACTGACGAAGCTGCGATCGGACCTCGGAAGCGGGAAGGCGGTGGAAGAGATTTTCGACGAAGCTGCCCGCTGGCGCGCGGAGCTCATGAAAGGCCGCGAGTGATTCTGCACATCACCACCGACCGTGCCTGGCTCGAGGCCAGGTCACAGGGTGCCTACACCGCGGACTCGCTCGCGACCGAAGGCTTCATCCACTGCTCGACGCCTGCGCAAGTTATCTGGGTAGCGAACATACGATTTCGCGGGCGCACCGATCTCGTTCTGCTTCACATCGATCCGACGCGGCTCGACGCCCGCATCGTCTACGAAAACCTCGAAGGCGGCGAGCAACTGTTCCCACATGTCTACGGGGCGATCCCCATCGCCGCGGTTGTGAAGGTCACGCCATTTCAGCCGTCTCAGGATGGCTCGTTCACGAACGAGTAACGGAAATGACGGAGAAGCGGTTTCGCACGGAGTCACGGAGCAACGGAGATCAGACGGAGCCCCATTGTTGCGATCGAACGGGTCCGCGGGGTGGGGGCGCCGGCCTGCGGCCAGCGCATGGGAGGAGAGTCGCTCACGAAAACAAGCGCGCTCGAACGCCGGTATTCGCGCTTGTTTTC
>DASWZV010000078.1:0-1687 GCA_036407095.1 Vicinamibacterales bacterium
GGGCCGCGACCTTGCCGTCCTCGGATCGAATCGGCAGCGTGCCGGCCGTCGCCGTGTACTTGATGTCGTGACCGTCGAGCCGCACGGTGTGCGACGTCTGTGAGATTTTCTCCTCGTTCGGACCGGCCGTTTCCTCTCGCCGCTGTGCCTGTTCTGCCTGCTCCCCTCGGGTAGTGGGCGGTTGTTGTTGCTGCTGCTGGGAGGGATTCGCGCCGCGCTGCTGACCGAACGCTGGCGCGCCGGTAAGATTCAGGACGAGGATAGCGGACAGAAACGCGACCGGTCGACGGATCATCTGCGGGATCTCCTCTGTTAGGGCGTTCAAAAGAAAACCGGTACCAAAGCGCGGTGTGGCTGGCATAATACATCGCCCCGACGAAGCCTTAGCGGAGGCGGGCGGGTCGAAGCCCCCTGGTAAAGTAATAGCTGAGCTCGACCGACAAACCTGAAAGCCGATGTCGAAAACCGTCGCGACCGGTCGTCAAAACTGCCTGTTCCGGCCCGTTTCCGCCCACGGCGGGCTGGCGTCCCGTTTGCGACAGTCAGCGGCGCATGCTCATGCCAGCCATGGCGGATAGCAATCAGGTTCTCGTCGTCGAGGACGACTCCAACGCCCTGAGCGGCTATCTGGAGTTCCTGAGCGCCGCCGGCTTCGACCCGACGGGCGTGTCGAACGGGGCCGAGGCGCTGCCCATTGCCCTGAGGCATCCGCCTGCGGCTGTCGTGACCGACATCACCCTGCCGGGCATGAGCGGCTTCGACCTGGCGGCCGCCCTGCACTGCGACATGCGGACCCGTCATGTACCGGTAATTGGCCTGACGGCCCACTGGAGCCCGGATATTCGCGCGCGTGCGGTCGACGTCGCCATGCAGGCGATCCTGGTGAAGCCGTGTCTGCCGTCACATCTGGTCGCGGAGCTCGAGCGGGTCCTCGAGCACGCGAAAGCCGGACAGCGCTTCAACCCGCCTCGACGCCCGGTCAAGATGTCGTCGATCAGTGCAACGGAGAAACGTTCCAGCCAGGGACACCGCGCGTCCGCCGGACGCCGCTGATCGAACACCAACCCGTCACCAGCGTTTTCGTCTAAGCCTTCATGGGACTCGTCGTCTCCGAGGTCCGTTACGCCGTTCGCCTGCTCGCCCGACAGACATCCTTCACGGTCACGGCGCTTGCCACCATTGCTGTCGCGATCGCGGCCAACACGCTGATCTTCGCGCTCGTGCGCGGCATCCTGCTGCGTCCGTTGCCCGTGCGCCAGCCGGATCGGCTCGTTCAGATCGAGCAGATGCACCAAACAGGGCCGAGCCATGTGACGGGCGCGACGTTCGTCGATCTCCACGCCCGGACGCGCACGCTCCAGTCGGTGGCTGCGTTGAGGATCGTTCCAGCCAGCGTCAGCGACGAGGTACACGCGGTACAGGCCAGCGCGGGCATCGTCACGGCGGACTACTTCACGGCACTCCAGGCCGGCCCGGTGCGGGGGCGCCTTTTCGCGGGAGCCGACTTCGTGACGGGCGCCGAGCCCGTGGTGATCGTGAGCGGCGGGCTCTGGCGCCGCATGTTCAACGGCGATCCGGCGGTCATCGGGCGAACCGTGCTCGTCAACGCCGCGCGCCGTCGGCTCGTAGGGGTCGTCGATCTGTCCGCCTCGATCCCCGGCGCGGCTGACCTCTGGCTGCCCTTTCC
>DASWZV010000079.1:0-70108 GCA_036407095.1 Vicinamibacterales bacterium
CGGGCTTAAGCCCGCGCGCTACTTGTCCAACGGGCTGTTGCGAACCTGGAACTTGAGCAGCTTGCTCGTGGTTCCCTTGCCGCCTTCCATGTGGAACGGCGCGCGCGTGGCGATCGTCGTCCAGATGCCCTTGCCCTTCCAGCCGCCCTTCGAATCATCGATGCGGCCATCGATGCCCTTCGCGTAGAAGCCCATCGGGTAGGGCACGCGGAACGTCATGAACTTGCCGTCGACGAGCGCGAGAAGCGCCTCGGATCCGTTTCCGGTCGCGAGCGGCACGTTCTTGCCAACGCCGAGCATGTCGAAGCGATCGACGAAGTCGTAGTACGCGGTGTCGGCGCTGGCCGAATCGGTCGCGCCTTTGTAGTTGGGCCCGGGCAGCGGATACAGCGACCACCCCTCGGGGCAGTGCTGTCCGGTTGCCGTCGGCCCGTTGAGGGGACCCTTGCACTTGCGGCGATCGAAGCTCGCGAGCTGGCCGCTCGAGAGCACGGCCCACACCACGCCGTTGCTGTCGACGTCCATGCCGCGCGGCGCGAATCCCTGCGCCGGCGCCTTCGGGTTGTTCCACGGCACCTCGTAAATCTCCGAGAGCGCCGTGGCAGGCGGGTTCGATCCCAGTGTCAGGCGGACGAGCGCGCCCGGCATCCCCTGAACCGATCCCCAGACCGTGCTCTCGCCGGGCGTTGGCGCCACGCCGTAGAACGGCGCGTTGATCCGCTTGTCCTTCATCGGATCGAGCGGCTGATCGGGTTCGACGTATGCGTCGCGCTTGCCGTTGCCATTGGTATCGAGCACGAACACCGTCCAGCCCTGCGCCTTCTGCTCGTCGTGCGTCTTGTCGTAGATGCGCGTGTCGAACCAGCCCTCGACCGGACCGCCGCCCGTGAACCACAGCACGTCGTTGTCATCGAAGTTCAGATGATGGGTGCCGAAGCACGTGTCGATCGTCGTCACCTGCTTCGTCTTCGGGTCGTACAACTGCATCTGGCGTCCGCTCTGATTGATCGGGAATGCCTTGGCCGATGGATGGTCCGATCCGGCCTGACAGAACGGCGAGGTCGCGTTCTGCCGGATGCGCGCGGCGATCCAGACGCGCGCCTGCTTGTCCATGGCAAAGCTGTGCGCGTTGGCCTGGCTCGTCCAGATCGCCTCTTCGCCCCAGTAGGCTGACGGCTGCGCAGGCGGAGTGGAGGCCTCGCTCGGCGTCTTCGGATCGCGCACCGTGAGCTTGATCGTGGTCGCCGTGTGCTTCATCGGATCGACCACTGGCATGTAATCGGCGCTCGCCTCGAGGGCGCCGTAGACAGGCCCGTTCGCATTGACAGTTGGATTGCGTTTATCGGACGCGATCTCGTCGTGGAGATAGACCTTCGGATCAGCCCAGTCCCACAGCGTCACGACGACGTTGCGCTCCCTGCCCTGCGGGCGGGTCGGGGCAGCCGCGGGGAGTTCACCTCCCGCGATCCGATCCGTCCAGTCGGCCCACATCGACAGCGCGCGCGGCCGGCCGACCTGCGTGAACCTCGCGCTCATCCCGCCGCCGGCCTGGCCCGACTGAATGCGTCGATCCCACGCATCCTTCGAGTTGGCGAAGCGGCCGAGCGCTTCTGGGATCTCACGCGTGGCGCGGTTGCCCATCTGATGGCAGCCGGTGCAGCCGTCGGTGTTGATCACGTTGCGGATCCACTCGCCCTGGCTCTTCATGTTGGGCGAGATGCCGTTGCCCGAGGGGCCGGTGCCCGGAAAGTCGCTCTTCGGCGGCACCTGAAGCAGCGACAGCCAGTACTGCGCCGGATAGTAGTCGGCGGCCACTCTTGCGTTGGGCGCCGCAACCGCAGTGAGCGCGACCTGTTTGCCCGGCGTCGATTTCACCTTCGGCGAATCGACCAGACCATAACCGCGCACCCACAGATCGTACGAGCCGCTTGGCAGATCGGGAACGAGATACCGCCCTTGATCATCTGTCACGACGGTTTTGATGAGCCGCGTCGGCAGCGTCGTCGACTCGGCGATCACCCACACGCCGGCTTCGGGACCCTTGGGCCCGGTGACCACACCACCGATGTCGTCGCTGTCCACGGCCACCGCTTTCACCGCAGGCGTCTGTCCTGCGCGCACGCTCACGAGCGTCATGGCCACGAACGCCGCGAGCGCGATGACCACCCACCGCAAATGCACACGTCTTTCAGTCATGAGTCGCCTCCGCACGTCACGAGGGCAATATACTGCTCTTCACCTCGTAACGGGAGTGCGAACTGATGCCCTTTGATGCGCATGCGTCGACGTTTTCCGCGGATAACGCCAGGATTCTCGGGCAGGCCGCGGCGATGGCCTATGAGGACCCGCTCGCGTGCCAACGATGGGCGGTGAAGCAGGGCTTCACACCCGGCACGCTCGAGTTCTTCGATGCCCACGACACCGAGGGATTCGTGATGGAGAACGACCAGGCGATCGTCGTGGCATTTCGCGGTACTCAGCCCAAGCACCCGGTCGACTGGCTCAGCGACGGCCGCGTCGTGCAGGTGCCGTGGGTACACACTGTGGGCAAGGTGCACAAGGGGTTTTACGAAGCGCTCAGAGTCGTCTGGGGCGACGGCCAGGTGCTGCCGCGACGGCTGGCCGGCCGTGGCAACCGGACGGTCTGGATCACCGGTCACAGTCTGGGAGGAGCGCTCGCGGAGCTGTGCGCGGCTCGCGCGGCATTCGATCCCGCGATGACGTCAATCCCCATTCAAGGGGTGTACACCTTCGGTCAGCCGCGCGTCGGCGACGATGCCTTCGCGACGCTGCTGCACCAGAAGCTCGGCGCGCGCACGTTCCGCTTCGTCAACGATCGCGACATCGTTCCGCGCGTCCCCTTCTTCAGCATGGGCTATCGCCACTACGGAAATCAGACGTTCTTCGATAAAGTGGGAAAGGCGGTCGACGCAATCTCCACCGTGGAGACGCTCGCAGCGGCGCTGAAGTTCGCAGAAGGGACCTTGAGTCTCGAACCGCTGGCGCAGGTCGGTGGCCTTCTCCGCGATGTCATCGATGCCGCGAGACACGGTGTGCAGCTGGACGCTCAAGAGGAAGCGGCTCGCGCCCGCGTCAATGCGATCCTGCAGAGCGGGATCGAGAACGTCAGCGATCACGACATGCGCAAGTGCTATCTCGAGCGCCTCAACGCCCCGCTCGATCCGGCGTGACTTTCGAGCCGATCGCCTTTCAGCCACGCTTCGCGGGCGGACACGTCCAGACGATCTATGCCTGGGCGAAGTCGCGGTCGTTCCCGCAGCTTCCGCCTCCGGTGTCGCGCTATTTCGACGTCGCGCCGGAGGCGCGCGTGCTCGCGCACTGCCACTGGCACGCGCATCCGTCGGAACACCCCACACTGCTGTTGCTGCATGGGCTCGAGGGCTCCAGCATGGCCCACTACATGGGCGGCATGGCCAGCAAGGCCTGGGCGGCGGGCTGGAACGTGGTGCGGCTCAATCAGCGCAACTGCGGCGAGACCGAGCATCTGTCGCGAGGCCTCTATCACTCGGGTCTGACCAACGATCCGCTCTTCGTGATGCGCGAGATCGTGGCCACCGAAGGCGTACGCGCGTGCGCAGTCGCGGGCTATTCTCTCGGCGGGAACCTCACACTCAAGCTCGCCGGTGAGCTCGGGGATTCCTTCCCCGAGCTGAAAGCAGTGTGCGCCGTGTCGCCAACGATGGATCTCGCCGTGTGCGTCGAGGCGCTGGAGCGGCGATCGAATCTCGCGTACGAATTCAACTTCGTCCGCCGTTTGAAGGCGCGGATGCGTCGCAAGGCCGCCCTCTTCCCCGACGACTTCTCCACCGGCCCGCTCTCGCGCATCTGGACCGTGCGTCAATTCGATGAGGCGTACACCGCGCCGCATCACGGCTTCCGCGATGCCGCCGACTACTACCACCGCGCGAGCGCGATGCGCGTCATCGATCGCATCCGCATCCCTGCGCTCATTCTGACCGCGGAAGACGACCCCTTCGTGCCTGCGCATCCGTTCCGCGCGTCGATCGTCAGCAGCAACCCGTACATCACCACCTTCGTCACCCCGCACGGCGGTCATTGCGCGTTCGTGGAACACGCCAACGGCACTTACGATGGCTACTGGGCGGAGCGTGAGGCCGTGAGGTTCGTGAGCGAGGCGGTCGACGCGGAGTCATTGCCACAAACCGAGGCACAGCGGCATCGAGGACCGTTGATCTAATCGGCAGAGAGTGCGTGGGGGGAGCACCTCTGAGACGACACTCACGTGTGTTGGCGGGCGTCTGCTTGCGCGGCGGCCGGGAACGCGGCCTTCGCTCGTACCCTCTCGCTCCCGCGTCGACTAGGAGCTGACTCGATACCAATCTGTTTCGCGGCTCAAAGCGTCTGAGCTGATTCCGTCAACTCGAACGCGATGCGCCGAAGTCGACGCCGTGAATCGCTACGCCCGCGTTCCGGCTGCGCACCGAATCGGCCTGGCGCACGCTCCCGCCCGCCAACACACGTGAGTGTCGTGTAGCTTGACGCTAGCCCGCGAGTCCTCTGTGCGCCTCCCAACTTATCGTCATTGACATGGGCGGAGCCCTGTCAAACAACTCTCCAAGGCGGCGCTCACGTCCAACACACGTGAGCGTCGCCTCGCGGCGCTGCGCAGCGATCAATCTTGGTGTAATTGTCGGATGAGCAAGTTCGCGAACTCTGGTCCCTTTCCTTCTTCCTCATGCTTGAAATACACGAAGACCTCTTTGCAGCTCGCGGTCCGTTCGGAGATCGATCGTCCCCACTGCGCGATGTCGTCGGGTTGGTAGCCCTCATCCCTCAAGCGGAAGTAGGCATAGTCGGCCGTGATCTCGATCGGTGTCGAGAGCCGTTCGCTGTCGGCGACGCAGAGCGCGAGGTTGCGGGCGCGCAGTCGTGCGTAGATCTCCTCATCCAGCCACGAGGTGTGGCGGAACTCGAAGGCCGCGCACACCTTCGGCGGAAACGCGTCGAGGAACTCGTCGAAGAGCGGAAGATCCTTTTTGAGATTCGGCGGCAGCTGAAAGAGCAGCGCGCCGAGCTTGTCGCCGAGCGTGGCAGCGGTCTCGAGGAAACGGCGCAGCGGATCGGCGCAGTTGCGCAGCCGCGCATCGTGCGTGATGCGCCGCGGCGCCTTCAGCGTCAGCTTGAACCGATCGGGCGTCGCCTGACTCCATCCCGCGAGAATTTTCTCGTTCGGTGCGCGGTAGAACGTGTAGTTGATCTCGACCGTCGCAAAGCGCTCGGCGTAGTACGGCAGCATCTTCGCCGCGGGCAGCGTGTCGGGATAGAAGCTGCCCTTCCACTCGGGATAGTTGTAGCCGGAAGTGCCGATCCAAATAGACATCTGTAATTCAAAATTCAAAATGCGAAATGCAAAACGGATCGCGGAGCACCCAGCATCCTAGTTTTTGCATTTTGCATTTCGCATTTTGCATTTTGCATTTTGCATTACACGTGTCTACGCCTGCTTCGCCCACCTCACCAGCGTCTTGAAGTCCGGCGCCTTCCCGGTCATCAGCAGACCGACTTTGAAGACTTTGGCGGCGAACCAGGTGACCGCGCACGCCGCGAGGACACCAACGACGAGCGTGAGCAGCACTTGCCAGGTCGGCGGCGGAGTGGCCGATGCGAGACGGATCATCATCGCGAAGGTGTTGACCGGCGGAATGAAGCTCATGGCGATCGAGAAGGTCGAATTCGGCTCGCGGCCGATGGGCGTGGCGAAAAACCACGGCGCCATGAGCGCGAGTATCACCGGTGTCATCAGCGACTGCGCTTCGCGCATCTCGTTCACCGCGGCGCCCACCGCCGCGAAGACCGCCGCGAACAGCAGGTATGAGATCAGGAAGAAGAGCACGAGGTAGACGATCAGGAGCGGGTCGAGCAACCCGATCATCGCAAACGACGCGAGCATGAACAGACCCATACCGATGTAGAGTCCCAGCACCAGGGTGCTGACGGCCATCTGCCCGAGGATCTTCCCTGCCATCAGCTCGATCGGCGACACCGCCGACAGCAGCACTTCGACGACGCGGTTCGACTTCTCCTCGACGGTCTGCGTCAGCAGCGTCTGCCCGCCGATCATGATGCCGAATACCAGCAGTCCAGCAAACACAAACGGCAGCGCCTGGTTGAACGCCCTGTTCGTCTGGCGCTCCGTGCCCGCCCCGACCGTCACCGACGTCGCCCGGGGCACGCGCATGACGGCTTCGACCTGCGCGCGATCGAGGTCGTGCGCGCGAATGCGCGCGTTGACGAGCGAGTCGCGCAGCGCGTCGTACAACTCACTCTCGATGCGGTCGTCGACGTACTCGGGCACATAGAGCTCGTAGCTGCCGTACTCAGTCCGACCGTCGACAGGCGTGACCGCGTCGTTCTGGACGACGATGACCGCCAGGTGGCGCAGCCCTGCGGGTCCGGGCGGCGTGGTCAGCCAGTTCTTCTCGTGTTGAAGATCGGCATCGGCTGGCCGATCGAGGATCGTCAGCTCGGGCGGCGTTCCGACCGTGCGCTGAATCGCGGCCTCGGAGCCTCCCGCGACCGTGCGCACGGCGGCTGGCGCGTTCTCGAGCGCCCGCTTCGCGCTCTCGACACGCCGGCGGGTCAGCGCTTCGATCGAGAGCGCGTCGCGCAGCGAGGTCGCGATCTGTCCAGTCCGATCGATGACCGCGATCTCACCTTTCACCCCCTGCGCACGCTGGTTGATCACGCGCGGGAAGACGACGATGAGCAGCGCGACCATCGCCGGCATCAGCAGCAAGCCGATCACGAAGCCTTTGTTCATGACCGCCGCCTGAAACTCGCGGCCGGCGATCAGACCGATCCGTGTCGCGCTCACTTTCATACGTGCACTCCTTCCGACCCGGGCGCACGCAGGCTCGCGCGCAGCTCGTCGTCCGGCTCTGCCCCGTCCTCTGCACCAGCCACGATTCGAATGAACACGTCTTCCAGACGGAGACGCGCCAGCTCGATCCGCGCCGCCGGAACAGCCGCCGCCAGCCTGGCCATCGCGCCGGCAGGATCGGTGCCCGGCTCGAGCGTGATGCGGCAGCTCCCGTCCACGTGCTCGACGCGCGAGACGCCGTCGACGGCCGCCAGCCGGCGCGAATCTGCATCCACGTCGAGCGGCTCGAAGTGAATCGTCTGCGGATCGAACTGCCGGCGCAGACCGCCCATCGGCTCATCGAGCACCTTGCGTCCTTGATGAATCATCACGACGTGCTGGCACATTTCCTCGGCGTTGGCCATCACGTGCGTCGAGAGCAGCACGGTCGCGCCGCGCCGGTGCTCCTTCACGATCCGATCGCGCAGGATGCGGACGCTCACCGGATCCTGCCCGCTGAACGGCTCGTCGAGGATGATCAGATCCGGCTTGTGAATGACGGCCGCCAGGAACTGCACGCGCTGCAGCATGCCCTTCGACATATCCTCGCAGCGTTTGTCTTCGACGCCCGGCAGCCCGACCTCGTTCAGCAGCTGGGGTACACGCGCCGCCGCGTCATCGCCGGCCACGCCCTTCAACCGTGCCATGTAGATCAGGAACGCGCCGACCTTCATCTTGCGGTAGACGCCGCGCTCTTCGGGGAGGTACCCGATGCGATCCTTCGCCTCGAGCGCGGAGCGCCGCCCGAGCACGGAGAGATCGCCGGAGTCCTGGAACAGGATCGACATGATCATCCGGATGCACGTCGTCTTGCCCGCACCATTCGGTCCGATCACGCCGTAGAGGGCACCCTGCGGCACGATCAGGTCCATCCCCTCGACCGCGACCGTCGATCCGAACGTCTTGCGGAGCTTTTTGAGTTCTAGCGCTGGAGTCGGCATATGTAGTTCGGAATGAAGAATTCAGAATGCAGGATGCAGACACGATATAGCCGCGCAGCATTCAGGTGAAGTCGTCCTCTGCTGGGCTGACCGCCCGCCGGGGGCCGCTCTGTCTGCATTCTGCATTCTGCATTCTGCATTTACAGGCTCAAAGTTGTTACAGTGGACGGAATGCGTCTCTGGTGGGTTCCTCTGCTCGTCGCCATCGCCCTCGGCGCATGCCGGGGCTCGCCTGACGCCAGTGCTCGTGAATATACGTTAGAAGGCCAGATCCTCGCGGTGCGTCCCGAGCGAAGCGAAGTGATCATCAAGCACAGCGATATCAAGGGGTTCATGCCCGGCATGACCATGCCGTTCAAGGTGAACGACGCCGCACTGCTCAAAGACAAGAAGCCGGGCGACCTGGTGAAGGCGACGCTCGTGGTCGGTGAGGTCGAGGCACATCTCAGCACGCTGACGAAGACGGGGCATGTCACACCGGACGCGCCGCCGCCGGCGCCGCCGACCGACATCCGTCAGCCGGGCGAGCCGATCGCCGACGCGCATCTGATCGATCAGGACGGAAGGCCGGTCGCCTTCTCCTCGTTCCGCGGACATCGCGTGGCGATGACGTTCATCTACACACGGTGCCCGCTGCCCGACTTCTGTCCGTTGATGGACAGGCATTTCGCCGACGTACAGAAGACGCTCGCGGCCACACCGGCGCTCGCCGACGTGCGGCTCGTCACGGTGACGCTCGATCCGGCGTTCGATACGCCGAAAGTCCTCAACACGCACGCCAGGCGTCAGGGTGCCGATTTCTCTCGCTGGACGTTTCTCACCGGCGATCCGCCCGAGGTCAATCGGTTCGGATCGCAGCTCGGCATCTATGTCGAGCACAGTCCGACCGAGTCGAGCAGCATCACCCACAACCTTCGCACGGCCGTGATCGATCCCGACGGCCGCCTCGTGACCATTCACACCGGCAACGATTGGACGCCGGCTGAACTCGTTGCCGACCTCAAAGCGACTCCGGCTCCCAGGCACTGATTGGGTCGAGCCGCCGGCACTCTCGTTCACGCCCGCCGAGCGTCGGGTCGTCGCACGCCTGCGCACGCCCGCCGCCGTGCAAGGCTGGCTGAACGCGCTTCCTTACAACACTGAGAACGGCGGCGAGACGCTCCGCAGCCTTCGCGGCGTCGTCTCGTCGGGGACGGTGCACTGCCTCGAAGCCGCCGTGGCGGCGGCGGTGATCCTCGAGCAGCACCGGTATCCGCCGCTCGTTCTGAGCTTCGAGTCGATCGATCTGCTCGACCACGTGATCTTCGTGTACCGGACATCGGCCGGATGGGGATCGGTGGCGCGCTCGCGCGATCCGGGGCTGCACGGACGCAAACCGGTCTTCGCCACGCCGCGCGCGCTGGCCCTGAGCTATCACGAGTCGTACATCGATCTCACTGGCCGCATCAAAGCCTATGCGGTCGTCGATCTGCGCGTGCTCGGCACGTACGACTGGCGACTCTCGGCGTCGAACATCTGGAAAGTGGAACAGGTGCTGCTCGATTGGCCGCACCGGAAGATCCGTACGTCTGATGTCAAGACGGACGCAATGCGGCGACGCTATCGGCGATTCGTGGACGCACGAGGCTTCAAGCCGTGGAAGTATTACCGGGGACGCGAACGCTGGACCGCGCTTCCGCCGGAATTCGCGCATCGAGGATGATCCCTGACGATGGTCGGTGCGAGCCCTCTGACGATGGTCGGTGCGATCCGCTGACGCGTGTCGGTGCGATCCATCTAGACGGGTGTCGGTGCGATCCAGCTGGACGGATGTCGGTGCGAGCCCAGATCGCACCGATGTAGCTCAGGATCGCACCGACGAGCGTCAGCCGGATCGCACCGACCATCGTCAGAGGGCTCGCACCGACAGACGTCAGCTGAATCGCACCGACCATCGTCAGAGAGATCGCACCGACCATCGTCAGAGAGATCGCACCGACAGACGTCAGCTGGCTCGCACCGACCTGCGTCAGAGAGATAGAATTCCCTCATGGGGAAGTTGAAGAGCGAACTCGAGATCGAGTGCCCCTGCTGCCAGTCGACGCTGATCGTCGATCTGAATCTCGGGCGGGTCGTCAGACATCAGGAACCCGAGCGATCCGACAAGCCCGAGCTCAACGATGCGCGCAGCATTCTGGCGGCCGCGGAAGCGCGCCGCGAGGCGCTGTTCCAACAGTCCGTCGAGGCCGAAAAGGGGCGCGACGATGCGCTGGCGCGACGGTTCGAGGAGGCATTGAAGCAGGCGCATACGGAGCCGGTGACGAAGCCGCTTCGGGATTTCGATCTGGATTGAACTCCTGAGTTCAGTCGGTGCGATTCTGAACTGAACTGAGTCGGTGCGATCCCTCTGACGGTAGTCGGTGCGATCGTGCTATCGCCTGTCGGTGCGATCCCGGCTGTCGCCTGTTGGTGCGATCCTGCTATCGCCTGTCGGTGCGATCCCAGTTCGCACCGATATGGCTCAGGATCGCACCGACACGCGCCGGCCCCGATCGCACCGACCATCGTCAGCAGGATCGCACCGACTCTCGTCAGAGGGATCGCACCGACTGTTCTCAGCAGGATCGCACCGACCTCTTCAGAGGGATCGCACCGACCATCGTCAGAGACCGCGTCCGTGATAAAAGCCGATCTCTGTGAGCACCTCGTCCTGGCGATCACTGCGAGTCGCGACCTACAACGTCCACCGTTGCCGCGGACTCGACGGCCGCACCAATCCGACTCGCGTCGCCGATGTCATTCGCGCCATCAATCCCGACGTCATCGCACTGCAGGAAGTCATCGGCGCGGGTCCGGTTTCGATGGGGCACGCCGCGGAGTTGGGCGCGCAGCTCGGCATGGGATGGGTGATGGCGCCGACCCGGCACAGGCGCGGCAGCCTGTTCGGCAACGTCGTCCTCAGCCGGCTTCCGATTCGTCATCACGTCCACTACGACCTGACGTGGAAAACGTGCGAGCCGCGCGGCTGTCAACGCGTGGACATCGCGATCGGCGACGATACGCTGCACCTCTACAACGTGCACCTCGGCACCGCGTTCCTCGAGCGGCGCTATCAGGCCGGTCGCCTGGGCGGGATCGTGCACGACAGGCGTGTCGGCGTGCCGAAGATCGTGCTCGGCGATTTCAACGAATGGATGCGAGGGCTGGCGACGCAGATCCTGTCGACACGGCTCCAGAGCATCGATCTGCGCGCGCACCTGCGGCGACGACGAACCTATCCGGGAGTGTTTCCGGTGCTGCATCTGGATCACATTTATTACGAAGGCTCGGTGGAGGTGGTGAAGGTCGATCTGCCGCGGACGCGACAATCGCTGATGGCGTCAGACCATCTGCCGCTCGTTGCAGATCTTCGCGTGCAGTTCTAGAGGAGGTCCGGCTAAAACCGGAATCTACGAGAGCCTAGCCTTCTTCTTCGAACTCTTCCTCTTCCATCGGAAGAAAGCGAGTCGGCGGGCGCAGGGCTTCGCGGAAATCGTATACGGGCAGATCGCGGACGTGCAGCGGCATCACACAGCCCGGCCCTTTCTCGTCCACGACAACCGTGACGGGGCTGCCCTCGACGCCGTCGCGGAACGTGATGCGACAGCCGCAAGCGAGCCGGGCATGCGTGAACCCTTTCAGCATACCCGGATCATACTACAGCAGCGCCTTGATCTCCCGTTCGAACTGCTCCTTGGTGGCGATGCCCGAGTGCTTCAACGCGATGCGACCGTCGCGCCCGACGAGCACTGAAACTGGAATGCCAAAGAGCGGGCCAAAGGCGTCCTGCATGTCCTGATGTCCGTTGCCGACGAGCACCGGATAGTTCATCCTGAACTCAGCCGCGTAGGGCTTCAGCTTGTCCGCGGGATCGTCGATCGAGACGCCGAGGATCGTGAGGTCGTCGTGATACTTGTCCTGCAGTTCCACGAGCGAGGGGATTTCGGCGCGGCACGGCCCGCACCAGGTCGCCCAGAAATTGATCAGGACGATTCGCCCTTTGAACGACGCGAGATCGACGCTCTTTCCGTCCATGTCCTGCAGGGTGAAGTGCATCGGCGCGACCTTCCCGGTCGCCTTCGCATCATCGGGGTCGCCCGAGACTTCAGTGGTCGATGTGTCATCGACGTGACCGACACCCGGTGCGAGCCAGATCAACGCGAGCGCGAGCGCCACGGCGCCCATCGCCAGCCAGGTGGCCTTCCGCGAGCGGGAACGGAGAGACTCTGTCCCCGTCCCCCCCGTCTCTGCATCTGGCGCAGGTTCGCCACCCTCAGCAGCGGCATCGGTCGCAGGCCACTCGTCTTCGGGCCTCTCGTGCTCCATGCTCATCTCAATACGCCTCACTCATCATGTATCGGGTCGCGTCGGGCAGGCCGTCAGTGGTCGCCGCCGAAACCAGTACATAGGTTTTTGAATTGCGTGTCCAGATCTGGGAGCGATGTCCGAGCGTGACGAGCTCCGAGGTGTGACGCGAGACACCGTTCAGGACGTACAGTGACAGATCCTGCCCTCTGGCGCGGTACATCACGTGGGGGATGCGACCGTCTGCGTAGAGACATTGCCGCGCGCCAATGAGCTGCACGCCGGCGGACGCCGACGAAGGCGGGACATGAATGTTCCAGCCGTAGCTATCGGCCAGCATCCGCTCGACGTCATGCGCATCGGCCGAGGCGTCCCGGTCGGACATCAGAAAACATTTGGCGTGATCAGCGGTCAACTGCGCTGCCAGCAGTACGTCCGAACGGCGGGTTGCGATCGAAAGCAGCGCCAACGCCGTGAAGACAAGGAAGATGACGCCGAGCACTGACGGCACGAGGTTGGAGCGCCAATCCGTGAAGAGACTCCTGACAGGATGTAGGGACCGATCCCGTCTGGCACGCCGCCCCGCGGCGTGCTCGCGCGCGAGCGCCTCGCATCGTGTGCGAAGCCCGGGCGGCATCGCGTCGTGTTGCAACCGTGTGGATTCGTGTCTCAGGACCGCGCGCCCGCCCTCTTCGCGCGTGGCCAGGTGCCTGCACGGCGGGCACGCGTCGAGGTGACGCTCGACGTCGGCGCGCTCGTCAGACGTCAGCAGATGATCGACGTATGGCGTCAGCCGATCGAGCGTGCGTTGACACTCGCTCATGACACAGACGCCAACGACACGAAACTCGAGACGCTCATTTGGCCACCGGCACCTGGTCCTTGTCGTGCTTCGTCAACTCATCGAACAGGAGGCGCCGCCCTCGCGAGATTCGAGACATCACCGTTCCAATCGGAATGTCGAGCATCTTCGCGATCTCCGCATAGCTGAACTCCTCGACATCCCTCAGCCAGACCGCCTGGCGAAACGACGCTGGAAGATTGTCGAGCGCCGCCTGCACCTCCTGCCCCAGTGCCTCGCGAAGCAACAGCCGTTCGGGCGTCTCAGCCTCGATCGGACCGTCCTGCTGCGCAGCCAGCTCTTCGATCCGTTCGCTGTCGACGTCCACGGCCCGGCGGGCTGCATCGCGAAGGCGATTCCTCCATGTGTTGTGAAGGATCGTATACAGCCACGCCTTGAGATTGGTCCCGCGTTCGAAGCGGTCCTCGAAGCGGAGCGCCTTGACCATGGTGTCCTGCACGAGATCTTCGGCGTCGGCCTGGTTGCGCGTGAGCCTCATGGCCGTGCCGTACAAAGGCTCCAGGTGCTGAAGCACCTCATCGCTGAACGAGTCGGGTCCTGCTGACGGACGATGTCGAAGCATCGGCGGCACTCAGACCCATGGACGTAACCCGCGTCCATGGCTGGTTATTCCCGCGGGGGCTGTTGCAGAGCGGGTCCGGCTCGCGGGAATCGGCCCCGGGGACGGGCAGTTCCGCAGCCTCTCGGCATCAGCAAGACTCGCTCTCACAGTATATCTGCGAGGACACCTGAGGCGTCCCATGAGGACATCGCGCCACACTCGTTCACAGGCCACAGCAGAAACCGTCGGCGGATTCGCAAAGGCTCATCGGTACATCCTTTGCTCCCGCGGGCCTGTTCCGCTGTTTACGGGCGTGCGGGGACAGCGGTAAGATCGCGGCTCATCCCGCCGGAGACAACCGGCTTCGGAGCCGCTGTTAGACAGGTCCGACCTGCAAGGAGACACTCATGAGCAACCGCACGACGTGCGGGATCCGCCTCCGCTGGCAGAAGACAGCCAGCCTCGGCGAGACCTCGCTGAAGCTGGCGCGCACAATCTCCCGCCAGCGAAAGCGGGGGCTGCTCCCATGTGCCGCGGTGCTCGCGGCTGCCCTCGCCCTCGCGGTTGAACCCGCCTCGGCTCAAACACCTTACGTTCCGTACTTCGGAAAGAACCAGATTCGATACGACAAGTTCGAGTGGTACCACTACGAGACGGATCATTTCATCATCTACTACTACCCCGAGATCGAGCCGCACCTCGAGCGGATGGCGGGGTATGCCGAAAGCGCGTATCAGAAAATCAGCTCCGAGCTGAAATACGACCTCGCGCACAAGGTGCCGCTGATCCTCTTCCAGACCAGCAGCGAATTCCAGCAGCAGAACGTGGTACCGGGCGCCGCCCAGGAAGGCGTGGGCGCCTTCGCCGAACCCATACGACAGCGAATCGTGATGCCGATGGACGAGCCGCCGGATCTGCTCTACCGGCTGATCCTCCACGAGCTCACGCACCAGTTCGACTACGACATCGTGCCCGCCTCGCTCGTGCGGCGAAATTCTCCGTTGTGGATTCACGAGGGTCTCGCCGATTACATGACGGGGGATTGGCGGCCGCTCGATCTGATGGCGGTGCGCGACGCTGCCGTCGCCGACATCATCCCGAAAATGAGCAGGCTCGAGGGATACAGCGACGTTGGCGGCGCCCGCATGATCTACAACCTGGGCCACGCCATCTTCGAGTTCATCGAAGCGAAGTGGGGGAAGGAAGGCTTGCGTCAGTACCTCTTCGCGCTACGCAAGTCGGTCATCGGCGGCGGCGAGGATGCCTATCAGGAGGCGTTCAAGATCACCCCGGATGAATTCGACCAGCAGTTCGACAAATACCTGAAGGAGCGCTTCAAACCGTTCCGCGACAAGGAGCGGCCCGCCGACTACGGGCGCAACCTGGCACCGAATCCGGAGAAGACCCCGTACCGCGGCGCATACACCGTGGAGCCCTCGCCGTCCGGCGATCTGCTCGCGATCTTCACCTCGAACATCCGCGACCGCGAAGGCGACATCATCCTGGTGTCGCGCAAGGACGGCAGCGTCGTCCGCAAGCTGACGAGCGGGTTCGACAAGGACAAGGGTTTCGAGTTCATCGTCACGCCCGGCGGACGCTGGGTTACGGTGCCGTGGATCACGTGGGCACCCGACGGTGACCGGGTCGCGTATTTTGCACGCACCGAGAAGTCGCGCACGCTGATCATCCAGAACGTCCTGACCGGCAACATCGTCGAGCGCATCGAGATGCGTACGGTCGACGAACCCGAATCGCCCGACTTCTCCCCTGACGGCAAGAAAATCGTGTTCGCGGGGCTGCAGGGGGGCACCGGCGATCTCTTCGAAGTCGACCTCGGCTCGAAGCAGATCACCAACATTACGAAAGATGAGTTCGCGGACTCGGCGCCGACGTTTGCGCCTGACGGCCAGTCGGTGATCTACGTGGCGCGTATCAGCCAGAGCGAGAAGCTGTTCCGGCTCGATCTGGCGACCGGCAAGAAGACGCAGCTCACCTTCGGCACGCATGACGATGCAGCCGCGCACTTCCTCGATGCCGATACGCTGGTGTTCCCGTCGACTGCGACCGATCCGTCGCAGCCGATCGATCCCGACGTCGCTCGCAACGGGAAGATCTACAACGTCTGGACACTCAGCCTGAAGACCGGCGAGCTGAAGCAGTTCAGCGACGCAGTCGGCGGCAATCTCTATGCGGCGGTCCTGCACGAGGATGGTCCACCGCACATCGCCGTGATCACCTACTACAAAGGTGAATACGAGCTGCATACGCTGGAGCGTCGCGATCCGCTCGTCACGGCCGCGTCATCCGACTTCGGCTCGCCCGGCGCGATCATCGACTTCCAGGCGCCGCTCTCCCACACGCTCGTCGCGCAGAACAAGAAGAAGAAGGGGACCTTCGAGAAGATGTTCATGGACGGGCGGCCGCCGGTGAACGTCGGCGTGACCAGCGGCGGCGACATCTTCGGCGGCTCGGCGGTCAATTTCAGCGACGTGCTCGGCGATCAGCAGTTCAGTCTCTACGCCGCGTCGATCTCGCAGTACCGCACGCTCTCGTTCTCGTACCTGAACCTGGCGCACCGCTTCAACTACGCGCTCCAGGGCTATTCGCAGACGCAGTTCTATTACGGGAACGTGTCGAACGTGTTCTACGACCCGGTGTACGCCGGGTACCTGGATCGCGATCTGTCCGTCGCGACCCGGACCGTCCGCGGCGGCACGGCGTTCGGCATCTGGCCGTTCAACCGCTATCGCCGGGTCGAGTTGTCGGCCGGCCTGCTCCAATACAGCGAGTCGTTCAACGATCCGACGCTCGAAGCCTACTCCGCGGGATATCAGCAGGATCAGTTCGGTCGGCAGTTGTTCCGCAATGGCACGTATGTCCCGCTCGGCGTCAGCTTCGTGCAGGAGACGACGATCTTCCGTGAGTTCGGTCCGCTTGCCGGAAACACGATGCGCTTCTCCTACGAAGTCGCGCCGAATATCGGCAACACGCTCTCACGACAGACGTTCGATGCCGACGCGCGGTACTACCAGCGCATCGGTGCCTCCGGCCTGCTGGCGCTGCGCGCCCGCGGATTCCACAGCTGGGGACAGGCGCCCGACTTCATGTATTTCGGCGGCAACTCCGAGATGCGCGGCTACGACTACCTGAGCTTCATCGGCGACACCACGGCGTTCTTCAACGCTGAACTGCGATTCCCGCTGATCGAAGCGATGCTCACGCCGGTGGGCGTGCTGGGCGGGATCCGCGGCGTCTTCTTTGCGAACTTCGGCGGCGGGCACTTCACGGGTCAGGACTTCAAGTGGTTTGCGACCGGTTCACAGGTGTATACGCCGATCGTGAGCTACACCTATCCAGACTTCACTACGCAAGTCCCTGTCTATGGCCAGCCCGTCACCGTGAGCGGCCTCCGGCTGGTCGATTCGCGCGCGTCGTACGGACTGGGACTCGAAACCTTCGCGCTCGGCTTCCCGATTCACTTCGACTACGCATGGAGGACGCTGCTGAACAAGGACTGGGAGGACCAGCTGTTCGCGGCATACGGCGGCCATTCCTGGTTCCGCAGGCCGCGGTTCTCGGTGTGGATTGGGTACGATTTCTAGGAATCAGGAAGCAGGAAACAGGAATCAGGGAGGGCCGGTCCGGGAGGGCCGGCCCTTTCTGTTGTACGCGCGGCGTCGTAACATGTGCGCCGCCATGCGCGTGCGAATCCTGGTGTTGGCTGGTACAGCGATCCTTACGTTCGGATCGGCTGCGGCGTCCGCGCAGTGGCTGCATTATCGGACTCCAGGCATTCCGCGTCTCGCCGACGGCACACCCGATCTCGCGGCGCCCGCGCCGCGCCTCTCGAACGGCAAACCAGATCTCTCCGGCATCTGGTCGGTATCGTGTCTGCCTGGTACTGGCTGCAACGATCGCGCACTGTTCTTCGATCTCGCCGCCGGTCTGCCGCCGGATTCGGTGCGAATGACACCGTGGGCGGCGGCCATTCAGAAGGCACGCGAAGCGCGCGATCACATCGACGATCCCTTCGGCTACTGCTTGCCGATGGGCGTGCCGCGCATGACGGTGAGTACCGCCTTCAAGATCCTGGTGACGCCGGGCGTGACCGCGTTCCTCCACGAGTTGGCCACGGGGCCGGAGTTCAGGCAGATCTTTACCGATGGGCGGCCGCTTCCAACCGCGACTGAGCCCACATGGCTCGGTTACTCGATTGGCCGCTGGGAGGGCGATGACTTCGTCGTGGAATCGAAAGGCTTCAAGGATGGCGGATGGCTCGACACGCTCAAAGCGCGTCCGAACAGCGATGCGTTGCAGTTGACCGAGCGATTTCGACGCACCGACTTCGGCCACATGCGGGTGGCGATCACCATCGACGATCCAAAGGCCTATCTCGCATCGTGGACGATGTCGACGACACTGAACTTGATGGCCGATACGGAACTGCTCGAGTCCTTCTGCGATGGCCACGAGAAAACGATGGAGCATCGGCGCATCACGCCGCCTCCGCCCGAGCCACACAGTCCGAGTCTGCCGAAGAACTGAAGGGGTCATGAGACGCCTGCACGCAGCGCTCGTCGGCGTCGCCGCAATTGTGGTCGGCCTGGTTCCCGTCCACGCGCAGTGGATCAACTATCCGACGCCGGGCATTCCGCGGTTACCGGACGGCAAGGCGAATCTCTCCGCGCCAGCACCGAAATTACCTGATGGCAAGCCGGACCTCTCCGGCGTCTGGGCCGCAGAATGCGCCATTTACGGCCTCGACGCGTGCTTCACGCGCAGCCTGTTCTTCAATCTCGCCAAAGATCTGAAACCCGACGACGTGAGCATGACGCCGTGGGCTGCGGCGGTACAGAAGCAACGCGAGAGCCGGAATCACGTCGACGATCCATACGGCTACTGTCTGCCGCCGGGAACACCCCGCATCAATTTCGGCGGAGGACCATTCAAGATCCTGCAGACACCGTCGGTCACCGCGCTCCTGTACGAAACACTGGCGGGAATGACGTTCCGTCAGGTGTTCACCGACGGTCGTCCGCTCCCGACGTCCGCCGAGCCGACGTGGCTCGGATACTCGGTCGGACATTGGGAGGGAGAGACATTCGTGATCGAGACTGCCGGATTCAGAGACAACGGATGGCTCGATACGCTCAAGGGGCACCCCCATAGCGATGCACTTCGCGTGACCGAGCGATTCCGCCGCCGCGATTTCGGTCACCTGGATCTACTGGTCACCATCGACGATCCCAAAGCGTATCTGAAACCGTGGACTGCCGCGGCGCCGCTCATGCTGCAGGCCGACACCGATCTGATCGAAGGGTTCTGCGATGCGCACGACAAGACAATGACGCATCGGCGCGTAGAAGACGCGCACGAACCGCCCAGTCCGAAATGAGAACGGAAATCGAGTGACGTGCTCTCGCTGCGGCGGCGATTCTCCCGATAACGCCCGGTTCTGCCCGTCATGCGGTGCCGCGTTCGCACCGGACGACGCGTTGACGATGGGGGTGAGCGTTCAGCCGACCAGGCCCGCGCCCGGCGGGCCGATGGGTGTGGTGAGCCGACGAACACCGCAGCCCGCCTCGGCGCCGAGATCGGACAGCGGGTGGCTGACGTCGTCCGATTCGATCAGCCACGGTCGATTCGCCCCGGGCACGTTGCTCGATGGTCGCTATCGGATCGTCGGGCTGCTCGGCACGGGCGGGATGGGCGAGGTCTATCGCGCCGACGATCTCAGACTGGGTCAGCCGGTTGCGCTGAAATTCCTTCCCGATGGACTGCGCGAAGATCCCATTCGTCTGGCGCAGTTTCACAACGAGGTGCGCACCGCGCGACAGGTGTCGCATCCCAACGTCTGTCGAGTCCACGACATCGGCGAGGTGGACGGCCTGCTCTACATTTCGATGGAGTACGTCGACGGCGAGAACCTCGCCTCGTCCCTGCGTCGTATCGGGCGCTTTCCGGAAGACAAGGCGATCGAGATCACGCGACAGCTCTGTGCGGGGCTCGCTGCCGCGCACCAATGCGGCGTGATCCATCGCGATCTGAAGCCGGCGAACGTGATGCTCGACGGAGCAGGCCGCGTGCGCATCATGGATTTCGGACTCGCCGCTGCGGGACGCATCGACGATGTTCGGGCCGGCACGCCGGCGTACATGGCACCCGAGCAGCTGCTCGGACGCGAGGTCACACAGCGCAGCGACATCTTCGCGCTCGGCCTCGTGATGTACGAGCTGTTCGCCGGCCGCCGCGCGTTTACCGCCGCGACGGTCGGCGATCTCGTGAACCAGCACGAGACGCGCGCGTTGACGGCGCTATCGGAAGTCGTGAGCAGTATCGACCCCGCGATCGACGCCGCGATCCTGCGGTGTCTCGATCCCGTGCCGGATCGACGACCGGCTTCAGCGTTGTCAGTGGCTGCGGCGCTGCCAGGAGGCGACCCGCTCGCCGCGCTGCTGGCCGCCGGAGAGACGCCGTCACCCGAGATGGTAGCCGCGGCCGGAGAAGGGACCGCGCTGCGACGGCCGATCGCCTGGTCGATGCTGATTGCCGTCGTCACCGGTCTGGTCGTGGCGCTCGGACTCGCACTCCGCGATAGTCCGTTCGAACGTCTTCGCCCCGAGTATTCGCGCGACGTCCTGACCCAGAAGGCGCGCGATGCGATCGCCCGTCTCGGCTACGACGCGAAACCACGAGACTCGGCCGTCGGCTTCGAATGGAACGACCTTCTGCTCACGTACGTCCGCACAGCGGACGCGCCCTCGCCACGCTGGGACACGGTGCTCACGCAACGGCCGTCACCTCTGGCCTTCTGGTACCGTCAGAGTAGCGACACGCTGTTCGCGTCGTCGTTTCGCAGCGACCTGCTCACGCCCGGCATCGTCGATCGGGCCGATCCGCCGCCGATCGATTCGGGCATGATCCAGGTGAACGTCGATCATCGTGGACGTCTGCTCTACTTCGAAGCGATTCCGGCGCAGCGGCAGGAGCCGCCGGTGCGCCCGGCAGCGGTGAACTGGTCGCCGCTCTTCGAGCTCGCCGCGCTCGACGAGTCCTCGTTGCAGCCGGCAGAGCCGCAGTGGACATTCCTGGCCGCTTCGGACACACGCGCGGCGTGGATGGGCAAGTGGCCGGAAAGCGCCCGGCCCTTGCGCATCGAAGCGGCGGCGCTCGGTGGCCGTCCGGTCGCCTTCATGGTCATGGGTCCGTGGCAGAAACCATGGAGGATGCCGGAAGCGTCCAGCGGCAGCGACACGGCGTACGCCGTTCTGTTGCTATTCGCCACGGTGGCGATTCTGATCGGCGCCGCCATTCTCGCACGCAAGAACACCCGCGAAGGCCGAGGCGACCGCCGCGGCGCCGCGCGCCTCGCGGTCTACGTCAGCGGGGCGCTGATGGTCATCTGGCTCTGCCAGGTTCACGTGTCGAGCCCGATCGAGACTCTCGCGACGTTTCTAATCGCGGTCTGCACGTCGGTGTTCTACGGCGTGCTGCTGTGGACGGTGTATCTCGCGCTCGAGCCGTTTGTCAGACGTCATTGGCCGCACGTCCTGGTGTCGTGGACCAGCGTGCTCACAGGTCGCGCCTCAGACCCCGTGGTGGGGCGCGACGTGCTCGTCGGCGTCGCCCTCGGCGTATGGTTCGCGATGCTCTTCAGAATGCTCGCCATCATGAACGACTCGGGACCGACCGAGTTCCCTGGCGAGGTGGATGTGCTGCTCGGTCTGCGCAGCACGATCGGCGTCGTCCTGCAGGAAGGGTTCTACGCCATCAGGAACGTCCTGATGTATTTCTTCGTGCTGTTCGTGATGCGCATGATGCTGCGCCGTCAATGGGCCGCGGTCATCGCATTCACCGCCTTCTTCACCGTGCTGCAGGCGCTCGGCAACGAGCGTATGTGGGTGGGGGTCGTGCTCGGTCTGCTGTACTTCGGGACGGCCGCGGTGGTAATCGTCAGATTCGGCGGTCTGCTGGCGTTCGTCGTCGGAGCGTTCGTGAGCTCGCTGCTCTTCGACGTGTGGGTCACACGCGATACCTCCGCTTGGTATTTCGGCAACACAGTGCTGCTGGTGGCGATCGTCCTCGGCCTCACCGTCTGGGGCTTCTACACATCATCCGCCGGCCACCTGTGGGGCTCGAGCGCGAAGACTTCTCGCTGATCTCTTTCACTCGACTCCATTTGCGCGAACCAGATTGACGCATCCCTCCGCGCGGCGATCCGCTCGCCGGCCAACCCGGGGTCCCCGCCGCGCACGCTTGCGCGGTGGGGTGGAATGGCCTCTCCGGCGTGTGCGCTTCCGGTCCCTCGCGGCTAAGCCGCGAGACTCCGTCAGGCACGCGCCGCAGAGACCGTTGGCCGGCGAGCGGATCGCGGCACGGAGGAATGCGTCAGCCAGTCGGGTGCTGGTAGCTGTCGGAGGCCGGTGACGTCGCTCCTGATCAGCGGAGCTCAGTCGTGGGGTCGGGTGACGCCTCGCGCCGCGGCCGCTTTCGGCGCCGGCATCACGCGTCAGTGGGGACGGCGGTAATGCCTTACGATTTCTCGAGTCGCAGTTCGCTCTGCACCAGATCCATCGAGACCCGATACGGTGCGAGGAACTTGTGGCCGACGATGCCGCCAAGCTGGAAGCCGAGGAGCAGGCTCGGTGCGCGCAGGTTCAGCACGACGAGTGAGAAGTTGCGGTACTCGATGGTGTCGAAGTCGAGGCTCATGCCAGGCATGAGGAAGGCCTCGCGATCCCAGCCCGACGTGCCCCACACGCGAAGCGGAATGCGCCTGAACGGAGACGCGGGCAGTCCTTCGGCCGTCTCGGCGCTGATCGAGATCACTTCGCCGCCCGTGTCCACGACGAAGTACGTGGGGATCTTCGAATTCAACAGCCCGCGCACCATCGCCAGACGATGGACGCGCATGGGAAGACGGATATCGGCGTCGACAGGCGGCAGCTTGCGGCCGATGGTGAGCAGCCGCTTCTGGTAGTCGATCATCATCGACATCCCGATCGACAGCGGGGAGAACGACTCGCCCTCGCGCTTCGGGATACCGCGGAGCGCTGGGTTCTTCACGAGCACCGGGAGATTACGCACCTGCAGCGTGCCGATTTCGAGCGACTTGATCTTCGCGAGCTGAAGGCCGCGCAGACCGACTTCGCCGACACCTGCGCTGAGCGTATAGGTGACCGGGCGAATGCGCTCGCGTGACGCGGTGTCGCGCGAGAGCACGGTCTCCTCGGATCCGGTATCGAGCACGAAATCCTGCGGGTGACCGCCGTTGACTTTGGCCTGCACGACGATCTTGTCCCTCTGCAGGGTGAAGGGGATCGTATGCAGCATGTTGAGATCGGTTTCGTCGATGTCGACGGGCGCGCTGTCGCCGAACGAATCGAGGAACTCCACCTGCGCCTTCGCCCACGCCGCTTTTTCGCTGCGGTCTTTGTTGGGCAGCAGGTTGATGTAGTTGCGGTACGAGTTGGCCGCCTGCGCGAAGCGATGCAGGCGCTCGTAGATGTCGCCGACCAGGGCGTGAATCTCGCCGTCGCGTGGTGCGGCGGCGGACGCCGCAAGCGCGGCGTTGAGCGCCTCGTCCAGCCGGCTGGTCGCAGCGAGCGATCGCGCCACGCCGTAGCGGGCGCGGGACGACTCGGGCGATCGCGACAGCGCCTCGCGATAGGCGGCATCCGCTTCGTCGAACACACCCGCCGACCAGAGCGCGTCGGCGTAGAGCGCGAGCGCATCGGCGTCGGCGGGCGCGTCGGCGCGCAGGCGCTCGGCCTCGGCGCGCGCATGCTTGAATTCCGCGATCTTGAGCGCACTGCGGATGACGCCTTTGCGGGCGCGAACCGCCATGCTCTTGTCGGTGGACTCGGCCGCCTGCTCGAACGAGCGAAGGGCTTCGGGGTACCGCGTTTCGTCGTAGAGGAGCGTCGCCAGCTGGTACTGGACTTCGGCGTCGACGCCAACCTGCGCCCGCACCGCCAGCGAGCCGCCAATCAGGAGAGTTGCCGCACAGGCAACTAGACGCGTTCTACGCGCTAACCGGAGCAACGTCCGCATGGTCCCACCCTTGCTGGTTCCGTGGGCCCCGCAACCCACCCGTGTTGGGCCGTCGACGCGCCGTGCGCTATCGAAGCCGCTTTAGACTTTCTCTTTCTGGTAGTACTCCGCGTTCTTCGGAATGAAGTGGTTCCACTTCTCCGGCGTTTCGTCGAGAGCGAAAATGGCTTCAACCGGGCAGGCTGGCACACAGGCGCCGCAGTCGATGCATTCGTCCGGGTGAATATACAGCATTTCCGCCGACTGAAACTGCGGTTCGTCCTTGCGGGGATGGATGCAGTCGACTGGGCAGACATCGACACACGCCGTATCCTTGGTACCCACGCATGGTTCACAGATGATGTACGCCACGAACTTCTCCTGGAAACTTCTGCAGTCGGGCAGTATAACCCGACCGATTCGAACAGTTCGGGTGTGCGCGCTCGTGCTCGTCTGTGTTCTCGGCTGCGCGGATTTGCGTTCGGCTGAAGCGTGGCGCGAAGCTCCGGAATACCTGAACCTGTTCACGCCGCGCGCGCATCGGGACGCGTATCGCGTCTACGTCTCGCCGCTCGGGCTGGACGATACGCTGCGCGCGCTGCTGGCCGATCCGGCCGTCCAGCACCCCCCGGGCGCGTGGACGCCCGAGCCGATGTCACCCCTCGACGCATTCGGACGAACCGGCAGCTACAATCGGTGGAAACTGGCTGGTCTGTACGGAAACCGGCGTGCGCGGGTGGCACGGGGACCGAGGGTCGACCGTGGGCACGTGGAGTCGTGGATTCTCGTCGCGCCGTATCCTGATCCCGCACTGAAGCGCCTCGAGCCCGGCACGTTGATCCTGGTACTGCAGATCCCGCCGTCGTGAGCGTGGTTCCCGCGGCGCGCCGATGCGCCGTGGGATGAATGACATGCGTATTGCCTCATCGCTGACGAATCGGATCTTCATCGCGTCGACGCTGCTGTCGACGCTGTCGCTCGGCTTGGCGTTTGCCTTCGCCAATGTGCGAGCGTCCCAGGAAGTCGAAGCCGATCTCCAGAGCGGTCTGCAAAAAGCGGCCGCGATGGTCGACCAGCATCGCCTGGACCGCACGGAAAACTACACGCGGATGGCCCGTCTCGTCGCCGAGCTGCCAACCCTGCTTGCCGCCGTCGACGAGGACGACCCGCCAACGGTCCAACCGGTCGCCGTGGACATCAGTCAGCAGATCGGTGCCGATCTGCTCATCGTCACGAACCCGAAGGGCACTGTGCTCGCGTCGGTCGGCCGCGATGCGACCGCGCTCTCGTATCAACGGGCGGGCCCTGACGACGCAAGTGAGTTCTCGACCTTCCTGCCGCACGCACGAGGCGTGCTCGAAGTGGTGAGCGTGCCGATTCTGAAGTTTCCCGAGCCGGTGAAACTGCTGGGGCGCGTCAACGTCGGCTTCTTCATGGATGACACGCTCGCGCATCAGTTCAAAGAGGTGACCGATAGCGAGGTCGCATTCGCCGCCGGCGGCAAGGTGCTGGCGTCTTCTCTGGGGCGCGATGCACATGCTGCGCTGGAGCAGATGCTGGGCGCGAGCGCTCCGGCCACGATCACACTCGGCAATCAGGAGTACGTTGCGCTCGCGCGGCCGATGCAGAAAGGCGAAGCCGACGCCGGGCCAATCACCCTGACGCTGCGCTCGCGTACGGATCGGATGCGGTTTCTCAACGCGCTGCGCGCCGGCCTGGTCGCCGCGCTGATCGTGGCCGTGCTCCTTGCGACGATTCTGAGCTACGCCGTCGCCCGCACGATGACACGACCCCTTGCAGCGGTAACCGATGCGATGCGCGATGTCGCGGCTACCGGCGACCTGACGAGAAAAGTTTCGGTCCGCACGCGCGTGTGGGATGATGCGGACGCGCGTCTGCTCGCGACGGCCTTCAACACGCTGACCGACTCGATCGGACGCTTTCAGCGTGAGGCGGCACAGAAGGAACGGCTGTCCTCGCTGGGGCGCCTGTCGACCGTGATCGCACACGAGATTCGCAACCCCCTGATGATCATCCGGGCTTCGTTGTCGTCGCTCAGACGCGAGCACGTGTCCGCGGCCGATCGCCTCGAGGCCGTCGCTGACATCGACGACGAGACCAGGCGGCTGAACAGCCTCGTGTCCGACGTACTCGATTTCGCGAAACCGATTCGATTCGAGCTCGCGCCGGTGAATCTGAACGACGTTTGCCGCGCGTCGGTGGCCGCCGCGTGGGCCGGCCAGGACGAGCCCGACGTGCGGGTCGAGCTCGACGACGACCTTCCGGTCGTGGTGACCGATGCCGAGCGGCTGCGCACGGCGCTCGTGAACATCCTCACCAACGCCAGGCATGCAGTCCAATCGGCCGCACATGCGACGGCAGGCGCTGCCGAGACGCGACATGCGTCCCCGTCCGGCGGCTCCGGTCGGAGCGCGGTCGGCGTCGCGCTGGCGAGCCAGGGAGTCACCGTGACGTCCGGGCACCGGGGCGATCGCGTGACGCTCGTCGTACGCGATCGAGGCGTCGGGATCGGCCCTGAGGATCTCGCGCACATCTTCGATCCCTACTTCACGACGAGACGCGCGGGCAGCGGCCTCGGTCTGCCCATTGCCAAGAACATCATCGAAGGCCTCGGAGGCGCCATCACCGTGACGAGCCGCCAGGGACACGGCACCGAGATCCGCATCGATCTGCCGCTCACCGCGCCCCAGGGCACCGCATGAGCGCACACCGAGGCTCCATCCTCCTCGCCGACGACGAAGAGAAGATCCTGAAGCGGTTGGGGCGCGCGCTCAGAGACGAAGGACACGAAGTCGTCGAAGCGTCGAACGCACGCGATGTGCAGCGACAGCTCGGCGAACGCCCGTTCGATCTGCTCGTCATCGACAATCTCATGCCGGGCATGAGCGGTCTCGAGTTGATACGCGAGGTCTCCTCGTCGATGCCGGAGTCGGAGCGCCCGCAGATCGTGATGATGACGGCGCACGGCTCCACGCAGATCGTGCGCGAGGCCTTCAAGCTGGGCGTCGAGGACTTCCTCGAGAAGCCGTTCGAAGTAGACGAGCTGCTGACACTGGCGCGGCGCGCGGTCAGGAGCCAGCGGCTGCGCACCGAGAAGCAGTACCTCCTCAGCGAGCGCGATGCCGAGTTCAATCAGTACGGGATCGTCGGCCGCAGTCGGGCGATGCAGGAGGTGATCCATCGCGCGGAACTGGTGGCGGGCACCAAGAGCACGGTGCTCATCACCGGGGAGACCGGCACCGGCAAGGAGATGGTCGCCCGCCTCATTCACCACCGGAGCGCGCAGCGGGACATGCCGCTCATCAAGGTGAACTGCGCCGCCATTCCCGACACGCTGCTCGAATCGGAGCTGTTCGGGCACGTGCGCGGCGCCTTCACCGGCGCGACCATGACCAAGCGCGGCAAGTTCGCGCTGGCCGATGGCGGATCGATTTTCCTCGATGAGATCGGCACGCTGAGTACCACCGTGCAGGCCAAGCTGCTGCGGGTGCTGCAGGAGCGCGAGTTCGAACCGCTCGGCGCCGAGCGCACGCAGCACATCGACGTCCGCGTCGTCGCGGCCACCAACCGCGATCTGAAACAGATGGTGAGCGACGGCCGCTTTCAGGAGGACCTCTACTACCGGCTGAACGTCATTCCGATCGAGATTCCCCCGCTACGCGATCGTCGCGAGGACATCCAGATGCTGATCGATCACTTCGTCGAAAAGCATCGGCAGCGGTCGGGCAAGCGTGTCGACCGGGTGGAGAACGGCGTCGTGGAGGCGTTGAGTCGATACGACTGGCCCGGCAACGTGCGCGAGCTCGAAAACACGATCGAGCGGGCCGTGGTGCTGGCCACCGGGACGACGCTGACCGCGCAATCGGTCTCACTGCTCGGGGCGACATCCGCCCCGTCAACCGGGCTGCCGTCCACCCGACTGCATCAAAACCTCGAATGGGTGGAACGTGAGACGATCCGGCGGGCGCTCGAGCAGGCCGGCGGCGTCAAGAAAGATGCGGCTGAGCTTATGGGCATCAGTCAGCGCGCGCTCAGTTACTACCTCGCGAAGTACCGTATCGACTAAAGACGAGCCCGTTTCTTTTTTCGGTACCGGATTACCCCCCTGGTAACCGCGCCACGGAGCCACCGACCGATTTGCCAGTGTTTCCGGCAGTTTGCCCACGACGCTGGTCGGGCATCAGCCTTGCTGAGTGGAGAGGTGCAATCTGTGTCTTCCCGTTTTCTTCTCTATAGCGTTCTTGCCCTGCTCGCCGCAGGTGCGTCCGGAGATCTCTCGGCGCAGGCGTCCCAGGACAAGGGGCCGGACCAGCAGACCACCGAGCCGCGCGTCATCGAGATCGTGGCCAGGCGATATGCGTTCGAGCCCGCCATGATTGAGGCGGCCGTCGGCGAGCGCCTCCGCCTGATGGTCGTCTCCGCTGACGGCCCGCACGGCTTCGAAATCAAGAAGTTCAAAGTCAAACAGCCAATCCCGCGGGGGACGACCCCGGTCGTGATCGAGTTCACACCGACCGAGGCCGGACGATTCCCGATCCTCTGCTCCGAGTATTGCGGGGACGGCCACAGCGACATGAAGGGAACGCTGGTTGTCCAGGCGCAAGCTGCACAACCGGCACAGGAGAAAAATTGATGCGGTTGACGCGAGCAAGCCTGATGATCCTGATGGCCCTCGGGATGATCGGGTGCGATGAGAAGCTCTCCGATCTGACCGGGCCGACCCCGAACCTCCAGCCAACCTTCAGCAGCATTCAGCAAAACATCTTCGAAGCCAGCGATTCGAGCGGGCGCGCGGCCTGCACGCAGTGTCACAATGCGGTAGGCAGACTCTTCAATGGTCTCGACCTCTCGTCAGCCGTCGCCTACGCGAATCTGGTCAACGTGACGAGCCGCGAGAAGCCGAGCGCTACGCGGGTGATTCCCGGCGATCCGGTGAACAGCTATCTGATTCAGAAGCTCGAAGGCCAGCCGGGCATCGTCGGGGTGAGAATGCCGTTCAACGGGCCACCGTACTTGACCACCGGCCAGATTGCGGTCATCAAACGGTGGATCGAGATCGGTGCACCTAACAACTAGGAGCCGTTCAATGCGCTGGAGCAGAGCCCTGCTGACGTGTGCCCTTTTGCTGGCCTCGTGCCCGCAATTTTCTTTTGCCCAGAACACCGGCGCGAAGACACCACCGCCTGCCGACGATCCGGACAAGGATCCGAACGCGTCGCAGCCGGATTTCACGCTGATCGCACTACCGACCAGCCTGCGGTTGCCGCGGTTCTCGAGCGCGTTTCGAGTCACGCACCGCTTTCTGCGCCCGCTCGGCGAGGGCGACTTCGGCGACCTGCTCGACGACTTCTTCGGCCTCGACAACGGCGCGCAGATCGGGCTCGAGTACCGCTTCGGCCTGATGCGCGGATTGCAGGCGGGCATCCACCGGACCAGTGACAAGACGATCGAGTTCTTCTCGCAGTACAGCCTGTCGCAACAGAAGGACAACGGGTTCGGCGGGCTCGACGTCATCGCCTCGATCGACGGTACCAACAATTTTCGGGACAGCTACTCCCCGGCGATCGGTGTGGTGCTGTCGCGCGAGTTGGGCAGTCACGGGGCGCTGTACTTCGAGCCGATCTGGGTGAACAACTCCAACCCCGACCCGAGCGAGATCGTGGATCACAACGACACGGTCATCTACGGATTGGGCGCCCGACTGCGCCTCCTCCCGACGGTCTACGTCGTTGGCGAGTTCCTCCCTCGATCGGGATACAAGCCGGGCGTCAACCACGGATCGTTCGCCATCGAGAAGCGAGCCGGCGGGCACGTCTTCCAGCTCAATTTCTCCAACGGCTTCGGCACGACGATGGGTCAGCTGGCGCGTGGGGGCACCGCCAGCGATGACTGGTACCTTGGCTTCAACATCTCCAGGAAATTCTTCCGATGAACACCTCTCGGCTCGTCACGCTCGCGGGCGCGTGCGCGCTCGCGCTCTTCGTCTCGTCGTGCGGCAACGACAGCCCGTCCGGACCGTCCGGCGGCGGCACGATTGCCGCCACGATCACGATCACCGCGGCCGGCGTGTCGCCCAAGGCCGTGACCGTGGCGGCCGGATCACGCGTGTCGTTCGTCAATAACGACAGCCGTCCGCATGACATGAACTCGAATCCGCATCCCGAGCACACCGACTGTCCGGAGATCAACGTCGGATTCATCGCGCCGGGCGCAAGCGGCACGACACAGAATCTCACGCGCGTCAGGACGTGCGGCTATCACGATCACATCAACCCGGACGTGGTGGCACTGCAGGGGACGATCACTATCCAATAGTCGGTGCGAGCCTGCTGGCGCGTGTCGGTGCGATCCTGCTGACGTCAGTCGGTGCGATCCTGGTGACGCATGTCGGTGCGATCGAGCTAACGCGCGTCGGTGCGATCCGTTCTGTCGCGTGTCGGTGCGATCTTGCTGACAACGGTTGATGCGAGATCGCCCAACCGCACATTAGCAAGATCGCACCGACGGGCGTAAGCAGGATCGCACCGACCCGCGTCAGCGGGATCGCACCGACTATCGTCGGAGGATCGCACCAACCAGCGTCAGGAGGATTGTTTCGGGCGCGGTGTCCGTTCGTACCAATTGGCGTGCAGCGACCACTGGCTGCAGCGCAGACACGACGTCCACACCCACTGGTGGCTGCAACCGGGGCAGCGCCCTCGAGTCGCAAATGTGTTCCACACAGTGCCGCAGCTGTCGAAGTGGGGCTCCGGGGTGTCACCCCAATAGCACGTCCATCGGCTGGATTCCGACGGGCGCCAGCTGCAGCGAGGACATCTGATCCCGCTCAGCCCTTCGTCATGATCTTCTGTTTCGTCGAAGACGATCTGGTCCGGAGTCCGCGTTTCCTTCAGTAATTGCAGTGACATGGCGCATCCGCCGTGGGGCCACGATCGATCGTAGCATCAGAGCCGCACGGACACGATTCGGGATCGCACCGACCATCGCCAGAACGATCGCACCGACACGATCCAGGATCGCACCGACCATCGTCAGTGAAGGATCGCACAGCCTATTCGGCCGTCTCTCCCGGTGCCAGTTCGAGCACTTGAATCCCCTTCGGCTCCACCAGTGCCCTCAATTCCTCTGGCCGACCTGTCAGGATCGGAAAGGTCCCGTAATGCATCGGCACGACCTGGCGCACGCCGAGGAACTCACAGGCGCGCGCGGCGGCCGCCGGGCCCATCGTGAAGCGATCGCCGATCGGGAGCATCGCGATCTGAGGGGAGTACATCTCGCCGATGAGCCGCATGTCGCCGAACAGGCTCGTGTCGCCCGCAAAGTAGATCGTGCGTTCGTCCTCGAGGTGGATCACGAATCCTGCCGGTTCGCCCATGTAGACCATCTGACCGTTGTCGACGAAACCGCTGCTGTGGCGGGCGTCGGTCATGCTGACCCTGATACCGGCGACCATCTGCGACCCGCCCTTGTTCATGTGCGCGGTGTGCTGGATGCCCTTGCGCGAGAGCCAGTCGCACAGCTCTGGCGCTGCCACCACAGGCGCGCTGCTCGCGCGGGCGCAGGCAACGAGATCGCCGATGTGATCGGCATGCCCGTGCGACGCGAGGATCAGATCTACTGCGGGCGGCTTCTTGTGAGACGGCGGGCAGGACGGATTGTCGGTGAGCCACGGGTCGATCAGGACCCGTTTCCCGCCAGGCGTGCGCAGCAGGAACGTCGCGTGTCCGAGCCAGGTGATCGCCAACGCGGGCATTGCGCCCGATTGTAGTCGGATGGGGTCGGGACCCCATTACCGACCCCGTCCGATACACTAGATAGGATGTCCGTCGAGGCCCCGCTTCAATTCGTCGGTCCACGCGAGCCGAAACCGGCGTGGCTCAAGGTCCGTGCGCCCGGTTCTGACAACTACCTTCGGCTGAAGGGGATCATGCAGGACCTGAAGCTGAACACGGTCTGCGAGGATGCGCGCTGCCCGAACATCGGTGAGTGCTGGCATCACGGCACCGCGACGTTCATGATTCTCGGCGACGTGTGCACACGTGCCTGCGCCTACTGCGCGGTGGCGCACGGCAGACCGACCGAGCTCGATACCGCCGAACCCGCACGCGTGGCCGAGGCAGTGGCGCGGATGGGGCTGCGTTTCGCCGTGATTACATCGGTCGATCGTGACGATCTCGCCGACGGCGGAGCGTCGATTTTCGCCGACACCATCCGGGCCACGCGCGCGCGGGTGCCCTCGTGCCGGATCGAAGTGCTCATTCCCGACTTTCAGGGGATCGAGTCATCGCTCCGAACCGTCCTCGACGCGGCGCCTGATGTCCTGAACCACAACATCGAGACCGTGCCGCGCCTGTATCGCATGGCCCGCTCCGGCGGTCGCTATCCACGTTCGCTCGAACTGCTCGATCGCTCGCGTCACTATCGCCCCGACATCGCCACGAAGACCGGAATCATGGTGGGTCTCGGAGAAACGACAGACGAGATCGTGACCGTCTTCGACGATCTGCGCCGCGTCGGCGTGTCGATCCTGACCATCGGCCAGTATCTTCGTCCGTCGCCCGCGCACGCGAAGATGGCACGCTACTACCACCCCGACGAGTTCGCCGAGCTCAAAGCGATCGCCGAGCGGAAAGGCTTCGTGCACGTGGAGTCGGGCCCGCTGGTGCGCTCGTCGTACCACGCGCATGAACAATCCGACGCGTTTGAGGCAAACAAGAAGCTATCCTGATCGATGTCGGTGCGATCCCCGATCCACGTGGGTGCGATCCTTCCTCGACGGTTGTAGCAAGATCGCACCGACTCGCGTCAGCAAGATCGCACCGACCCGCGAAGCGGGATCGCACCGACATGCGTTAGCGGGGATCGCACCGACAATCGTCATGTGAATCGCACCGACATCGTCAGTCAGGCTATTTGAACACCCGAAGGAGCCGAGTGATCGGATCGAAGTACCGATCCACCACCCGTTCCTTGAGCGGGATGATGGCGTTGTCGGTGATGTGAATGTGCTCGGGGCACACCTTGGTGCAGCACTTGGTGATGTTGCAGTAGCCGATGCCGTAGTCGTCCTTGAGCTGCGCCACCCGATCGTTGGTGTCGAGCGGGTTCATTTCGAGGTTCGCCGCATAGACGAAGAACCGCGGGCCGATGAACTCGTCGTGCTTGTGGTGATCGCGGAGCACGTGACAGACGTCCTGGCACAGGAAGCACTCGATGCACTTCCTGAACTCCTGCACGCGATCGATGTCGCGCTGCTGCATGCGCCAGGTGCCGTCCGGCGCGTCGGGCTTCCGCGGCCTGAATTTGCTGATGCCCTTCTTGACCCGGAAGTTCCACGAGACGTCGGTCACCAGATCCTTGATCGGCGGAAACGCGCGCATCGGCTCGACGGTCACCGGTTCCTGCAGGTTGACCTGGCTGAGACGGGTCATGCACATCAACCGCGGCTTGCCGTTGATCTCGGCCGAGCACGACCCGCATTTCCCCGCCTTGCAGTTCCAGCGCACCGCAAGATCGGGCGCCTGCTCCGCCTGGATCTTGTGGACGACGTCGAGGACGACCATGCCGTCGGTGACCTCGGTATGGAAGGTCTGGAATGTGCCGTCGCCTTCCGGATGCGTGCGCCACACTTTGAACGTTGCCGTCTTCGCCATCGGGACCGGTCTCCGCGGACGCTGAAGCGTCCGCTCTACGTCGTCTTTTCGTAGCGCGCAGGCTTCAGCCGGCGCGATGCTACGACTTCTGCTCTTCGATCACTTCTTTCAAATGATCGGGGATCGGCGGCAGCGGCACCCGCGCCAGCTCCATCGCTCCGCCCTTGTCCTGCTTCACCATGATGTTGAACGTCGCGTACTCGGCCACCTTGTCGGGGTGATCCTCGCGGAAATGACCGCCGCGGCTCTCTTTCCGCTCGATCGCCGACCGGGTGATCGCCTCGGACACTGCGAGCAGATTGCGGAGGTCGAGCGCCGTGTGCCACCCCGCGTGATATTCACGATGCCCGGTCGCGCCAACCCGCGCCGCGCGGTCCTTGAACCCCTGAATCCGCACCAGCGCTTCTTTCATCTCGCTGTCGGTGCGCACGATGCCGACGAGCGCCTGCATCGTGTCCTGCAGATCGGATTGCACCTTGTATGGGTTCTCGCCGGTGGCCCCACGATCGAACGGGGCGAGCGCCTCCTGCAACGCCTTGGTGACCATGGCCTCGTCGATCATTGCCTGGTCGTGTTCGCGCGCGAACGTCGCGGCGTACTCGCCGGCGCGTTTCCCGAACACGATCAGATCCGAAAGCGAGTTGCCGCCCAGGCGATTCGCGCCGTTGATGCCCGACGCGCATTCTCCCGCGGCAAACAACCCGGGAATCGTCGTCATCTGCGTGTCCGCGTCCACCCGAATCCCGCCCATCACGTAGTGCGTCGTCGGACCGACTTCCATCGGCTCCTTGGTGATGTCGAGGTCGGCCAGTTCCTTGAACTGGTGATACATGCTCGGCAGCTTCCGCTTGATGTGGCCCTCCGAGTCCTTGATCTTCTCCTTGATCCACGCGATGTCGAGAAAGACACCGCCGTGTGGAGATCCGCGACCCGCTTTCACCTCCCGATTGATGCAGCGCGCGACGTGATCGCGCGTCAGCAGCTCCGGCGGACGCCGGGCGCTCTTGTCGCCCTGGGTATATCGCCAGCCCTCTTCAGGGTCGGAGGCGGTCTGCGGTTTGTAGTTGTCCGGGATGTCATCGAACATGAAGCGGCGGCCTTCACTGTTCTTGAGCACGCCGCCTTCGCCGCGCACGCCTTCGGTGACGAGGATGCCGCGCACGCTGGGCGGCCACACCATGCCGGTCGGATGGAACTGGACGAACTCCATGTCGATCAGCTCGGCGCCGGCGCGATACGCGAGCGCGTGGCCGTCACCGGTACCCTCCCAGCTGTTGCTGGTGATCCGATACGCGCGTCCGATGCCGCCGGTCGCGAGCACGATCGCCTTGGCGGCGAAGAGATGGAATCGCCCGCGCTCGCGGTCGTAGGCGAGCACGCCGGCGGCGCGACCATGGTCGAGAATCAGCTCGACGACGGTGTGCTCCATGTGCACGGTCATGCCGCAATGAATCGCGTGATCCTGCAGCGTGCGAATCAGCTCGAGCCCGGTGCGATCGCCGACGTGCGCCAGACGCGGATAGCGGTGTCCGCCGAAGTTGCGCTGGTTGATGCGGCCGTCCGGCGTGCGATCGAACACGGCGCCCCAGCCTTCGAGCTCGCGGACACGGTCGGGCGCTTCCTTGGCGTGCAGTTCCGCCATGCGCCAGTTGTTGACGTACTGGCCGCCGCGCATCGTGTCGGCAAAGTGCACGCGCCAGCTGTCGCGATCGTCGTTGTGCGCCATCGCGGCGGCCATGCCGCCCTCGGCCATCACGGTGTGCGCTTTGCCGAGAAGCGATTTGCAGATGAGGCCGACCGAGACACCGCTTTGCGCCGCTTCGATCGCGGCGCGCAAGCCCGCGCCTCCGGCACCCACGATGAGGACGTCGTAGTTGAACGTCGAGTACGCCGCCATCAGAAGATCCTCACGTCGGACCAGATGCCCATCGCGCACAACCGGACGTACACGTCGGCGAACACGACGGTGAACATGCTGACGTATGCAAACAGCTGATGGCGGCCGTTGAGCGCGCTCGAGCAGTTGTAGCAGGTCTCCCGCACGCCGCTGGTCGAGACTTCGTCGG
Source organism: Vicinamibacterales bacterium (assembly GCA_036407095.1). Lineage (GTDB taxonomy): Bacteria > Acidobacteriota > Vicinamibacteria > Vicinamibacterales > UBA2999 > Gp6-AA40. The sequence goes on from DASWZV010000079.1 coordinate 35,341, forward strand.
CGCGCCCGCCGAGCACATGACGCAGCGAATGGCAGCCGAACGTGTAGCACGAGAGCATGACGACGTTCACGGCGAGCACGAGGGTTCCCACCCCGATGCCAAACGTCTCCCGCCCGGTCTGCGGATTGGGGAACCACACCGCGAGCCACACGTCGTAGGACAGGATCACGAGGAAGATGACGGCGATGTACGCGAAGTAACGGTGCACGTTCTGCAGCACCAGCGGGAACCAGCGCTCGCCACGATAGTGGAGCCCTCGTGGTTCACCAACTGCACACGATGTCGGGTCGGCCCAGAACGCTTTGTAGTACGCCCCGCGGTAGTAGTAGCACGTGAATCGGAAAAGACCGGGGAACGGCAGAATGATCAGCGCGGGCGAGAACGGAAGCAGTGCCGGCCACCACCCCGGCTTGGGGCCCAACCATGCGTGCGGCGAATCGCCCCAGAGCTCCGGCGAGTAGAACGGGGACAGATAGGGCCCATAGGTGTAATAGGCGTTCTGGAACGCCGCCCACGTTCCGTAGATGAGAAACGTGCTGAGCACGACGAACACCACCATCGGCTCAATCCACCACTGATCGCGCCGGTAGGTCTCACCCCACCCGCGCGGCACGAACCGTATTGGAGCAACCTCCATCAATGCCCTCCGAGGCCAGTCTTCACAACAGACAAACCTGCATAAGTTAGCACGACACGTACGTAGGGGCCGGCTTCAGCCCCGGCGAGGGCCGCCTCAAGGCGGCCGCTACGACTGCGGGACGATCGCAAGTGCCGCTTGTCCACACTCATTCGCCACGGTCAGATACCGGCGCACGACGTCGTTGCCGACCACATATGGATTCTTCTCCCCCGGCTTGCGCGCGGCCGCTGCCGGCAGTTTCGTTTTGCTGCCGTCGTACTGCGTGTGATTCGACAGGATCACGTCGGCGTTGGCCTTGGTCACGATGTCGCGGAAGCGCGCCGCCGATTCCGTGTACGCCGCGAGCCGCGCGCGAATCGGGCCGAAGTTGAACATCGTCCCGCCCCACGCCGCCGCCAGATGCTTCTCTTTGCCGTCGCGCAGCGGGATGAGAGTGGAAATCGTCCCTTCAGTGTGCCCGGGCGTGAGATACAGCGTGAGCGTCGTGTCGCCGAGCGTCAGCTTCATCCCATCGGTCGCCACCATATCGCGCTTCGGTTTCCAGGCGGGATTCTGTTGATCGAGCAGATCGTAATCGGCTGCCGACATGACGAGACGCGCGCCGTATTTGTCCTGCAGGTACTTCGCACCGCCGGCGTGATCGAGATGACCGTGGCTCACGATCACGTACTTGATGCCGGCGGGATTGAGCCCGAGTGTCTTCAGGCCGCCATCCACTTCGTCCTCGATCGAGTAGTCGTAGATCGCATCGAGCAGGATGATCCCCTGCGACGTCGTGATCGCCCAGGCCGAGAACTCGGTCATGCCGACGAAATAGAGGTTGTCGAAGACCCTCACCGGCTCGGCATGCCACGTTTCGCGCGCCGGCGGTTGCGGCGGACCGCCGCCCCGCCGTCCGGCTCCTCGCCCCGGTCCTCCGCCACGCGGCGCAGGAGGCCTGGCCAGTGCCAGCGCGCCATCGCACAGCGGCGTGAACAGGCCCATGTGATCGGATCCCGCTGCGGCCTTCGCGGCGTCGATGTGGCGCTGGGCTTCGGGTGAGATCGTCTGCGCAGCGAGGACACCGCTGATGAGCACAGCCAGTACGAGCGCCGGCACACCGCTTCCGATAAGTCTTTTCACGACGCCTCCAGGAGGCCGCCTGAACGCGGCCCCTACTTTCGCTTTGGTTTGTAGACGTGCGTGCTCTGCCCGAAAAACACCTCCGCGCTCTCCATCAGCGACTCCGAGAGCGTCGGATGCGGGTGAATCACGAGCTTCATGTCTTCGGCCGTCGCACCCATCTCGATCGCCAGCGCGCCTTCGGCAATCAGCTCACCGGCGCCGGAACCCGCAATCCCGACACCGAGCACGCGTCCGGTCTTGGCTTCGAGCACCAGCTTGGTCAGCCCCTCGGGACGGTCCACGGTGATCGCACGACTGAGCGCCCCCCACGGGAACTTCGCGACCTCGAACTCGATCTGCTCCGCCTGCGCCTGCGTCTCGGTCAGACCGCACCACGCGATCTCGGGATCGGTGAAGACGACGGCTGGAATCGCCTGCGGCTCGAACACCGTCTTGTGTCCCATGATCGCTTCGACCGCGACGCGCGCTTCGTGCGACGCCTTGTGGGCCAGCATCGGCTCGCCGGCGACGTCGCCGATCGCAAAGATCGACGGCTCCGCCGTACGCCGCTGCCCGTCGACTTCGATGAATCCCTTCTGATCGACCTTCACGCGGGTCGTCTCGAGCCCGGGAATCTTCGAGTTGGGCCGTCGTCCGATGGCCACGAGCACGCGGTCGAAGACCTGCTCTTTCTCCGCCAGGTCGCCTTCGAACGTGACCCTGATGCCCTGACCGTCTTCGGCCACCTTCACGACCTTGGTGTCGAGCAGAATCGACGCGAACAGTTTCTTCAGCCGCTTCTCGAGGACGCCGACGAGATCGCGATCCGCTCCGGGCAGCAGCCCCGACGTCATCTCGACGACCGTCACTTTGCTGCCCAGGGTCGCGTAGACCATGCCGAGTTCCAGGCCGATGTAGCCGCCGCCCACGACGAGGAGCGACTTCGGCACGTCGGGCAGCTCGAGACCTGACGTCGAATCCATCATGCGCGGGCTGTCGAGCGACAGCGATGGAATCTTCGTCGGATGCGATCCGGTCGCCAGGATCAGGTTGTCGAACTGGAGCTCCGTCGTGCCGCCAGAGCCAGCCACGGTCATCGACTTCGGGCCGGTGAGCGTTCCTCGACCCTGCACGAAGCGGACCTTGCGCAGCCTGCCGACCGTGCCGACGCCGGACGTGAGCTTGTCGACGACGCCCTGCTTGTACGCGCGCAGCTTGTTGACGTCGACGTTCGGCTCCGCGAAGCTCACGCCCCAATTGCCTGCGTGTCTGGCCTCGTCGATCACCTTTGCCACGTGCAGCAGCGCCTTCGAGGGAATACAGCCGCGATAGAGGCAGACGCCCCCCGGGTTCTTCTCCTCGTCGACGAGTGCGACCTGCAGGCCGAGGTCGGCCGCGTAGAACGCGGCAGCGTATCCACCTGGACCTGCGCCAAGAACGACAAGTTGTACGGAATCTGCCATCAGCCGATCAGAGAAAGAAGGAAGGGTTGCTCGATCGCCTCGACGACCCAGCGCAGAAAGCGCATCGCATCAGCACCGTCGATGACGCGATGATCGTAGGACAACGACAGCGGCAGCATCTCGCGGGGCACGAACTCCCCCTGGCCCGAGCCGGTCGCGGGCTTCCAGACCGGCTCGGTCATACCGCGCGACACGCCGAGGATCGCCACTTCGGGCCAGTTGACAATCGGCGTGAAGTAGGTGCCGCCGATGCCACCGAGGTTCGAGATGCTGATGCCACCGCCGCTCATCTCGTCGAGCGACAGCTTGCGTTCGCGCGCCCTGACGGCGGCCTGCTTCACGTCGATCGCAATCTGGGTGATGTTCTTGTGATCGGCATCACGAATCACCGGCACGAGCAGACCCCGATCGGTATCGACCGCTACGCCGATGTTCACGTACTTCTTGTAGACGATCTCGCCGCGCTCGAGATCGACCGACGCGTTGAACTGCGGAAACTTCGTGACCGCGGTGGCGAGGATCTTCACGAGCATCGCGGTCACCGTGAGCTGGCCGCCGGCCTGCGCCACGCGTTCCTTGTGGCGCTGGCGCAACTCCTCGAGCGCGGTGACGTCCGCCTTGTCGCACTGCGTGACATGCGGAATCGTCGTCCACGCGTAGCTCAGATGTTCGGCGGTCGCCCGACGGATGTTCGTCCACGGCTGGCGCTCGATCGCGCCCCACTTCTGGAAGTCGGGAAGCTGTCGGCCGGGGCGTGCCAGCACGGCTCCGGCCGCTGCGGCTCCAACACTGCTCAGGATCCGGCGTGCATGCTCTTTGACGTCATCCTGGGAAATGCGCCCAGACGGACCCGTGCCCTGGACCTCGTTGATGTTGACGCCGATCTCCCGTGCGAGGCGGCGCACGGCGGGCGAGGCGGGCGCGGCGCGACCATCGGCACGAGGGGATGGCGCAGGCGCCGCAACAGGAGCCGGCGCCTCGGCCGATCGAAACGGCATCGACACAACTTTGGGCTGCGAGGGCGTCTGCGCCGCGGGCGCTGCCGGTGGCGGTGCCTGCGCAGGGGCTGGCGCGGGCGCTGATTCAGGGGCAGCCTTCGCTTCAGGGGCAGCCTTCGCTTCAGGGGCAGGCTTTGCCGCTGGCGCAGGCGCCGCTTCGGCTGCGGCGGCAGGTGCCGACGCCGCGCCGCCGCCATTTGACGAGGGCGAGTCGACCGTCAGGATGACAGCGCCCACCTTCACCTTGTCGCCCCGCTTGACCTTGATTTCCTTGACGACGCCGGCGACCGAGGAAGGCACCTCGATCGTGGCCTTGTCGGTCTCGAGCTCGAGGACCGGTTGTTCCTGCTTGATCGTGTCCCCGACGTTGACGAGCACGCGGGTGACGTCGCCGGTCGCGACGTTCTCGCCTAGTTCGGGGACTTTGAATTCGGTCACTGAGATCCTTGTTAGGCCGCCTGAAGGCGACCTCGACGTACCTCTTCGGGCCGCCTGACGGCGGCCGCTGCGTACTCCTACGACATCGCCGGGTTCGGCTTGTCGGGGTTGATGCCGAGCGCCGCGATTGCCTTCTGTGGAACCGACGCATCGATCGCACCCATGCGCGCGAGATCCACGAGCGCCGCCTGCACGATGTGCTTCGCGTCGACCTCGAAGAAGTCGCGCAGCGACGCACGTCCTTCGCTCCGGCCGAAACCATCGGTGCCAAGCGACGTCAGCCGCCGCGGCAACCATCGATCGATACCGTCGGGGAGCGCCTTGACGTAATCGGAAGCGGCGACGAGCACGCCCTCCGCTGATCCAAGGCACTGCGTCACGTACGGGACGCGCGGCTTCGCGGCCGGATGCAGACGATTCCATCGCTCGACAGCGTGGCCATCGCGATAGAGCTCCTGATAGCTCGTGACGCTCCAGACCTCGGCCGCGACATCGTACTGCTGCTCGAGGATCTGCTGCGCCTTGACGACCTCGTTGAGAATCGCGCCGCTGCCGAGCAGGTGCGCCCATGCCTTCGCTTTCTTCTTCTCCGAGGCGCGCAGCCGATACATGCCGCGCAGAATGCCCTCGCGCGCGCCCGCCGGCATCGGCGGCATCTCGTACTGCTCGTTCATCACGGTGATGTAGTAGAAGATGCTTTCGCCGTCGACGTACATCCGGCGGATCCCGTCTTCGATGATCACCGCGATCTCGTAGGCATACGCGGGGTCGTACGAGATGAGGTTGGGCACTGCGAGCGAGAGCAGATGGCTGTGCCCGTCCTGGTGCTGCAGGCCCTCGCCCGCGAGCGTCGTCCGACCGGCGGTCCCTCCGAGCAGGAAGCCACGCGTGCGCGTGTCAGCCGCAGCCCACACCAGGTCGCCGACCCGCTGCATGCCGAACATCGAGTAGTAGATGAAGAACGGAATCGTGTTGATCCCGTGGGTCGCGTACGCGCTTCCGGCGGCGATGAACGACGAGATCGAGCCGGCTTCGGTGATGCCCTCCTCGAGAATCTGCCCTTCGGTCGCCTCTTTGTAATAGAGCAGCGTGTCCATGTCGACCGGCTCGTAGAGCTGACCGACGTGGGAGTAGATGCCGACCTGACGGAACAGCGCCTCCATGCCGAACGTGCGCGCCTCGTCCGGCACGATCGGCACGACGAGCTCGCCGATCTCCTTGTCGCGCAGCATCTTTGCCAGCATCCGCACGAACGCCATCGTCGTCGACGCCTTGCGGCCTTCGCTGCCCTGATGGAATTCGGAGAAGAGCTCCGGAAGCGTGTTCGTCTTGAGCGGTTCGACCTGGACTTTGCGGGAGGGAACGAAACCACCGAGCTGCTTGCGCCGCTCGAGCATGTAGGTGATTTCGGGACTGTTGTCCGACGGCCTGTAGAAGGGCGCCTTCGCCACTTCGTCGTCGCCAATCGGGATGCCGAAGCGGGTGCGAAACGCTCTCAGCTCGTCTTCGTTCAGCTTCTTCTGCTGGTGAGTGATGTTCTTGCCCTCACCCGCTTCGCCGATGCCGTATCCCTTGATCGTGCGCGCCAGGATGACCGTCGGCTGACCGGTGTGCTCGACGGCGGCTTTGTAGGCGGCGTACACCTTGATCGGATCGTGTCCGCCGAGCGTCAGCTTCTTGAGCTGTTCGTCGGAGAGATGCGACACCATGTCGAGCAGCCGCTGATCGGCGCCCCAGAAATGCTTTCGCACGTAGGCGCCGGATTCGACCGCGTATTTCTGATATTCGCCGTCGACGACCGCGCCCATGCGACGGACGAGAACGCCGTCGTGGTCCTTCTCGAGCAGCCCGTCCCACTCGCAGCCCCAGAGCACTTTGATCACGTTCCACCCGGCGCCGCGGAAGATCGCCTCGAGCTCCTGGACGATCTGGCCGTTGCCGCGCACCGGGCCATCGAGCCGCTGCAGATTGCAGTTGATGACGTAGATCAGATTGTCGAGCTTCTCGCGCGACGCCAGCGTGATCGCGCCGAGCGTCTCGGGCTCGTCGGTTTCGCCGTCGCCGAGGAAGGCCCACACTTTCGAGTTCGATCGCTTCTTCAACCCGCGATCCTCGAGGTAGCGCATGAAGCGCGCCTGATAGATCGATTTGATCGGGCCGAGTCCCATCGAGACCGTCGGGAATTCCCAGAACTCGGGCATCAGCCACGGATGCGGGTACGAGGAGAGTCCGCCGCCGGCCTTCAGCTCGCGACGGAAGTTCTCCAGTCGTTCCGCCGGCAGCCGTCCTTCGAGAAACGCACGGGCGTAGATGCCGGGCGCAGCGTGGCCCTGAAAGTAGATGATGTCGCCGTCGTGATTGTCGCCCTTGCCCTTGAAGAAGTGATTGAAGCCGACTTCGTAGAGCGTGGCCGCCGACGCGTAGGTGGAGATGTGTCCGCCGATGCCGTCTTCGAGCTTGTTCGCCTTGACGACCATCGCCAGCGCGTTCCACCGGACGAGGCTCTTGATGCGACGTTCGATCTCGCGGCTGCCGGGAAACGGCGGCTGCTTGTCCGCGGGAATCGTGTTGATGTAGGGCGTGTTGGCGGTGAATGGTTGCGAGACACCTTTGCGGCGGGCATAGTCGCCCAGCTCGCGGAGCAGGCGGCCGACTCGTGCCGGACCGCCCGACTGCAATACATAGTCGAGCGAATCGAACCACTCGCGAGTTTCGAGCGCCTCGATCTCTGCGGCGTCCTTGGGTGCGGTATTACGCATGAATCCTCTAGGAGCGAGATGACCGTTGACACGACCAACAGCGGACGTGTCAACTCCTTATTCTAATATTCGCAGCGCGTCTCATGAAACCTGTATCGGCACGCCTCGCTCTGCAGAGCACCATGACACCGATGAGTGCGCGTCTGGCTGATGTACATCATGCGATCGTGTCATGTGAACGATGTCCTCGACTGCGCGCGTACTGCCGCGACATCGCGCGAGAGAAACGCCGAGCGTACCGCGAGGACACGTATTGGGCTCGTCCCGTTCCCGGCTTCGGCGATCCCGATGCTCGGATGTTGATTCTCGGTCTGGCCCCGGCGGCACACGGCGCCAATCGCACGGGGCGCGTGTTCACTGGTGATGGCACCGGAGGCTCAGGCGACTTCCTGATGCGGGCGCTCCATCGTAACGGCTTTGCAAACATTCCAACGTCGCAGCACGTCGGCGACGGTCTGACGCTGATCGACGCGTACATCGCCGCCGCCGTGCGATGCGCGCCGCCCGACAACAAACCGACGCCGGAAGAGATCGCGCGCTGTCTCGATCACCTCGATGCGGAGGTTGCGCAACTCTCCCGTCTCCAGCTCGTCGTGGCGTTGGGAAAGATCGGCTTCGATGCGTGGCTGCAGTTGCAGCGACGCCGCGGGGTCGCGATCGCGCCGCGCCCGCAGTTCGGCCACGGCGTCGTGGTTCGGGTCGGACGTGAACAGGGAGGACCGGCGATCTTGATCGGCTGCTACCACCCGAGCCGTCAGAACACCAACACGGGCAAGTTGACGCCCGCCATGATGGCGGGCGTCTTCAAGAAGGCGAGAACGTTGATTGATCGCGGCGTTAGACGCGCTCGATCCTAGAGGCCTCGATCCTAGATGCCTTTGATCTTGAAACCTGACTGCGCGTCGCCTTCGCGGTACATGCCGTGGCACTGCTTGCAGTTCGCGGTGGCGTTGCCGGCGGCCATCTGCGCCGCCATCACATCGCCCTTGGCAGCAGCGGCCGCTGCGTCAGCGAATCCCATCCGCGCCGACGCCGCCAGCTTCACCGCGTCGTCCTTCTTCTGCCCCGCCCAGAACTTCTCGACGTCAGCGAAGAGCGACGCGAGTTCCTTGGCGGGAGCAACCGCATCGGCCGCGGCGCCGCTCTTGAGCGCCTTCTGCAACTGACCGTTCGCCGCAGCGACGGCCTTCATCTTCGCGGGGTAGTCGGCCGCGGTCAGCCCCTGAGCCTGCGCAGTGACCCAGCCCGCGCCGATCATCAACCCCAGCATCAGAACTCCACAGAGACTTCGCATGCTCTCCTCCCAATGAGAACGTTTACCGCACCGACTGCTCGTGCCTGACTCTCGCCGTCAAGCCGTTCCGGGGGCGCGGCCGAGATTATATCCGCAGCATGCTACGGGAAAACAATGATCACGGAGCCGAGGGGGGATGAAAGACGGGTCCTGTGAAAAAGGGACCCGCCTTACGACAGAAATGTCTAGATCGAGCCGGCTTTCAGCCGATATTGCTGGTTCTCGTCCTGTTCGCGGTACTGCTTGTGGCACGCCGCACACGTCGCGCCGACCTGCTTGAACGCAGCGAGCACGGTCTGCTGGTCGGGCATCGGGGCCGACACGGCTTCTTCGACTGCCGTGACCTTGGAAATCGAGTCCTTCAACATCTTCACCGCGTCGTCCTTCTTGTGGGAGACCCAGAACGATTCAGTGTCGGCCAACGACTGCTTGACGATGGCGATCTGCGCCTTGGCGTCGGGCCAAGCCATCGACTGGATCGCCTTGCCGGCCGCGCCCTGCGCAGGGGCGATCTTCTTCATGGCTTTATCGAGCTCGTCAGGTGTAGTGACTTTCTGAGCCAGGGTCACCGTGCCCGTCAACGCCAGCATGAGAACCGAAGTGCACACGAAAAAACGACGCATGTATTGGAGCCTCCTGGGAATACTTACGGGGCGGGAGGGATCAACGCTTACAGGTTCCACCCGCGTGGTTCAAGCCACGAAGGGCACGGAGGCGAGAAACGGAGAATATCGGCCACGAAGATCGAACGATCACGAAGATGAGTAACGGAGATTCTCTTGTCTCGACTTTGTGATCTTCGTGTTCTTTGTGGAAAGTCTTCTTCGTGATCTCCGTGATCTCCGTGGCCAGATTTCCTCTGTGTTCTGCTCAGAAATGTGCTCCGCCATTGCATCCCGTTCCCCCCGTCTCCCCCGTTGTCTGCTCTCAAAGTCGCTCGCCGACTTTCATGGAACGGGGTGAGCTGCGCTCGTGGGCGACTCCGTGGCGATGACCGATCACGGCGACACGAGCGATGATTTTCGCCCGGAAACGAAACGATCTCTGACGCGCACAGCGACATCGGGCCGGTTGCTGATCAGGCCATCGACTCCCCACTCGAGCAGCCGGTTCATATCCTCCTCATCGTCGATCGTCCAGACCTGCACTTCGAGACCGGCTCGATGGGCATGACGGATGAAGCGCGGCGAGGTCACGCGGATGGTGCCCGCGATCTCTGGAACCTGGTAGCAACCGAAGGGCGGTCGGCGAACCGGCCAACCCGCCCACGAGCGGTAGAGCGCGAGACGCACCTCAGGGTGACCGGCACTCGTGGCCATGGCCGGCTGTGCCTCACGTGCGGCCCGCAGCGCCCGAAGCCCGAAGCCGGCGGCGCAGACCGCGTCGATTGCGTCGGCGGCGCGGACGGCATCGGCGACCGCGCGCCCCAGCCGGGCGCTGTCCACCTTCATTTCGACGATCGTCGGTACCCCTGAGTATCGCCGGAGGACATCGACGAGCCTCGGTATACCAGCGCCCTGCCCGCGGAACGGGTGGTGTCCGCGCGCATCGGCGAAGCGATATCCGGCATCCACGCGATCGAGCGCTGAGGCCGTCAGCGCCGCCACGGGTCCGCGCGCGTCGGTCGTGCGGTCGAGCGTGTCGTCGTGACAGACTATGACGACACCATCGGAAGACAGGTGTACGTCGAGTTCGAGCCCGTCGGCGCCGGCAGCCATGCCCAGGTCAAAGGCTGCTATCGTGTTTTCAGGACCCAGGGCCGCTCCCCCGCGATGCGCGAAGACGCGAGGTGCCCCCGGACGAAAAAAACTCACAATGCTCAATGCTCAAGGCACAATGCTCAAAAGGCAAGAGCTTCGCCCCTGTGAGCACGAAACATCGGCCAGCAGGTCTCGTGCATTGAGCATTGGGCATTGATAGGATCGGTATATGTCCAGAACCTCGTCGATCTCATCGCTGGGTGCGTTGCGTCAGTCAATCGAGCGTGGCGATGTTGCTCGGCGCCCGGTACAGGAAGAGGTTCGCGACAACCTGATTCGGCGCCTCCGTCAGGGCGGCCCGCTCTTCCCCGGAATCATCGGATACGACGACAGCGTCGTGCCCCAGCTCGTCAACGCGCTCCTCTCGCAGCACAACTTCATCCTGCTCGGCCTGCGAGGTCAGGCCAAGACCCGCCTGCTGCGCGCCCTCGTCACGCTGCTCGACGAGGAGATCCCGGTGATGCCGGGCTGCGAGATCAACGACGACCCGCTGGCGCCCATCTGCGCTGCGTGCAAGGCGCGCGTAGCACAGGAGGGCGAGGCGACGGCGATCGCATGGCTCTCACGCGAGTTCCGCTACGTCGAGAAGCTGGCGACACCCGATGTGACGATCGCGGACATGGTTGGCGACATCGATCCGATCAAGGCGGCGCGATCGGGGCTGCAGCTGTCGAACGAGCTGACGATGCACTACGGTCTGCTGCCGCGCGCCAATCGCAGCATCTTCGCGATCAACGAGCTGCCCGACCTCGCCGGAAAGATCCAGGTGGGCCTGTTCAACATCATGCAGGAAGGCGACATCCAGATTAAGGGCTATCCCGTCCGCCTTCCGCTCGATGTGCTGATGGCGTTCACCGCGAACCCCGAGGACTACACCGCGCGAGGCAAGATCATCACGCCGCTCAAGGACCGCATCGGCTCGGAGATACGGACACACTATCCCGTGGGCCGTACTGATGCCATGGCCATCACAGCACAGGAGGCGTGGGTGGCGCGCAACGGATCGGGACCGCGTGCCGACGTGCCCCGGTTCGTGGCGGAAGTCGTCGAAGAGGTGGCGTTCCAGGCGCGACAGGATCGCCGCATCGACAAACGATCTGGCGTCAGCCAGCGTCTCCCCATCTCCGCGATGGAGAACGTCGTCTCCAACGCCGAACGCCGGGCGATTTCGGCGCGCGAGGAGCTGGCCGTGGCGCGCGTCACCGACGTCTACGCCGCGCTCCCCTCCATCACCGGCAAGTTCGAAATGGAGTACGAGGGCGAGCTCAAAGGCGCCGAAGTCGTGGGACGCGATCTGATTCGTGCGGCGGTGGCGACGGTGGCCGAGGGGTACCTCGCGCACCTCGAGACACGCTCGGTCATCGAGTGGTTCGATCTCGGTGGCAGCCTCCAGTTGGGTGACACCATGAGCGCCGAGGACGTGCTGACGCATGCACGTCAGGTGCAGGGTCTCGTGGAGCTGGCGCACGCGGCCGGCATCCCGAATGGCTCGCCACCGCCTCTCCTGGCGGCTGGTGTGGATTTCATGCTCGAGGGCCTGTATGCGACGCGGAAGATCAGCCGCAGTGAAGAACGTGGCTATCACAGCGCCGAGCCCACCGTGCGCAAACCGTCGCGCGAAATGAGCCTCGACGAAGAGCCGCGAGTACCGTCAGGCGGAGGCCGTAAGAAGTATTACAACTGACACACGCCTGAGGCCTGGCCCAGCCCTGAGCCCTGTGGCCTGGGTCCTGAGGCCTTGTGACGAGGAATGAAGTTCAGGTACACCAAGTACACCGGCGACCTGCTCGACGAGATCGATATCGAGGATCTCGTGTCGAAGCTCTCCGACCTTCTCCTGTCGAGCGGTTTCAACAACCCATGGGGCACCCCGATGGACGACGACGGGGATCGCACGATGCAGGCGCTGCACGATGCGATTCTCGAAGCGCTGTTCAGCGGCGGCCTGCTCTCGGATGAAGCGATGCAGCAGCTGCTCGGTGAACCTGCCGACGGTGATCAGGAACAGGCGCGTCAGCAGCTGGAGGATCTCGTGCAGCAGATCATCCAGCGCATGATGGAGCAGGGGTTCGTGTCAGCACCGCCGGATCTCGAGCAGGAGCGCGAACACCGTCGAGGAACCGGCGGCGGGCTCGGCGAGGACGCCGGGCCGGTGCGGTTCGAAGTCACCGACAAGGCGCTCGACTTCCTCGGCTATCGGGCGCTCCGCGACCTGCTCGGGTCAATCGGCCGCAGCGACGCCGGCCGTCACGAGACGCGGCATTTCAGCACCGGGGTCGAAACCGCGGCGGCGCCGAAGCCCTACGAGTTCGGGGATACGCTGAATATCGATCCCAGCAGCACCATTCTCAATGCCGTGCAGCGGATCAGCGCAACCGGGTCGATGGGGTCGGGAGTCGTTTTCGCGCGCAAGGACGGGGCGAAAGCGACTCCCGGCCCCATCGCCATCGATGTCGACTACCCCGACCTGATGGTTGCGCAAAGCGAGTATCAGAGCTCGTGCGCCACCGTCATCATGCTGGACTGCAGTCACAGCATGATCCTCTACGGAGAAGATCGCTTCACACCGGCCAAACGCGTCGCCATGGCGCTGGCGCATCTGATTCGCACGCAGTACCCGGGTGATTCCCTGCGTGCCGTCCTCTTCCACGATTCGGCCGAAGAGATCCCGCTCAAGCAGTTGGGGCGCGTACGCGTGGGCCCCTACTACACCAATACGCGCGAGGGACTTCGTCTGGCGCGCCGCATTCTCGAGCGGCAGAAGAAGGACATGCGCCAGATCGTGATGATCACCGACGGCAAGCCGTCAGCGCTCACGCGCCCCGACGGGCAGATCTACAAGAACGCGTTCGGCCTCGATCCGTTCATCGTGTCCGAGACGTTCGCCGAAGTGAGCGCGTGCCAGAAGGCGGGCATCATGATCAACACGTTCATGCTCGCACGCGATCACGACCTGGTCGCCTTCGTCCGGCGCGTCGCGGCAATCTGCCGCGGGAAGGCGTACTTCACGACACCGTACACGCTCGGACAGTACGTGCTCATGGATTACATGGACCGGAAAACGCGAACGATTCACTGATTTCTCTCGCGGACGACTGCCATGCTCTGGATGCTGCCGCCGACGATTCCGATTTTCCCGCTCCCCAACGCTGTCCTCTTCCCCAACGTCTTTCTGCCACTGCACATCTTCGAGCCGCGCTATCGGGCAATGGTGCGCGATGCCATGGCCACCGATCACATCATCGGGATGGTACTGCTGCGTCCGGGGTTCGAACGGGACTACGACGGCCGGCCGCCGGTCTACCCGATTGGATGCGCCGGCGTGATCACGCATTCAGAAGCGTTACCGGATGGGCGGTTCAACATCATCCTGAAGGGGCTCGAGAAATTCAAGATGACCGGCGAAGACGCGAGCCGTCCGTACCGGCTCGCGCATGTCGAAGCGTTACCAGACGTCGTCGGTGACAAGGAGCGCGAGGCGATCGCGGGACATCGCCACCGACTCGAATCGCTCGTCGCGGCAGCGACCGAACACGGCCGTCAGGAACCCAAGCTGCCGGCCTCCGTTCCCGATTACGATCTCGTGAACGCGCTGGCCCAGTATTTCTCGTTCGAGCCGCTCGAACGACAGGCGCTGCTCGAATGCGACGGCGTGCTGTCCCGGTGTCTTGCCCTCATCGAGCTGCTCGAGATGCGTACGATCGCGTTGCGCGGTACCTCCTGGACCAGCGGAGCGCTCCACTAAGCCTGAAAATAGTCGGTGCGATGGCGCTGACGATAGTCGGTGCGATCCTGCTTTCGCATGTCGGTGCGATCCCGACGCATATCGGTGCGAGCAGGATCGCACCGACCATCGTCCAGGGATCTCGCACCGACACGTATCACACACGCTATTGCACCGGCGCATTCATCGTCGACTGGATCTCGGCCGCGGATAGAGCCCTGTTGTAGATCCGGATCTCATCGATCGATCCGTTGAAGAACTCGCCGTAGCCGTCTCCGCCGATCTGAAGCGTGCCACCCGACGTCGTAATCGAGGTGGCCTGCGGCATCGAGGCCACTTGAATTCCGTTGACGTAGAGCTTCACGGTCTTCCCATCGAATGTCGTGGCGAGATGCGTCCAGACATTGATCGGCAGCGCTGAGGCCGCGTAGGTGTTCTGGTTGCCCGCACCAAACGTACCTCCGCCGACGGGGCTGTTGTTGTCCGAGCTGGCCATGAGGTAGTAGCGATCGACGTTCTTGTGCATGACCGATCGCCAGCCTCCCTGAGCGGCAGCCGGCATGACCCACGCCTCGAGCGTCATCGCCGTCGTCAGGTCGAGTGACGCAGAATCCGGCACCGTGACGACCGAGTTGGAGCCGTTGAAGCGCATCGCGTTGCCAAACTTTCCGGCCGACCATGCTGCGGTGGTGTTTGCAGTGCCGTGGTTCCCCATCCCTGACGAGTCCGCCACCGTAGTTCCTGTGCTGGCGTTGAAGGAATACGCGGCCACGAGCCCGCTCGGAGTCGGAGTTGGCGTCGGATCCGGGACGGTGCCGCCACTCGTCGGCGACAGTGCGCTCTGAGGAATGGCCTGTGTCGCCTGCCCCGAATACGACCACTGCAGCCGAATCTCCGACAGGCCTCCCGCCTCGTAGTACTCGAGGCGGATCGGATAGTGCTGCCCCGCCTGCAACGTGATGCCCGCACTCGTGTCGGTCGCCGCGGCGTGGTTGCTCCAGTTGCCGATCACCTGTTGGCTGTTCACCCACAGCCGCACACCGTCATCGGACACGGTTGTGAACGTATACGTGCCGGTCACCGGGGCGATGACATCTCCGGTCCATCGCACCGAGAAGTTATCGGCGGGCAAACCCGATCCCGGTGTCCCGGAACCCCAGTTGAAGTTCACCGTCGGATCGACGCGGGTCACCAACAATGACCCGAACGCCGTACCGCTGAAGTACTCGCCGCGCAGTCCTGCTCCGCTCGTCGTCGTCGCGTTGACTGTTACTGTCAGATCGTCGCTGGACGTCAGGGCGCCATCCGACGCGCTCAACCGCAAAACGTACGCGCCCGCGGCCGAGAACGTTGCGCTCGTGTTGAGCGCCGCGGAGTTTCCGAACGTGACGGTTCCCGGCCCGCTCACCTTGCTCCACGCTGTAATGAGCGCTGACGGCGTCGGCTGCCCATCGTCAGTTGCGGTGCCAGCCAATGTCACCGATGAGGGGAGCGTTACCGCCTGGTCCGCGCCGGCGTTCACTGCAGGGGCCGTATTGGAAGGCGGTGGCGTCACGCTGCTGCTGGTCACGGTGATGACGTCGGTCGCGGTGTTTCCGGCTGCGTCACGCGCGCTCACCGTAATCGTGTTGGCATTTGCCGCGAGCGCAATGCCGCTGATGCTCCAACTCGTTGTGCCGGTCGCGGTGCCGCTGCCGCCACGGTCATTGACCCAGGTCACCTGCGTGACACCGACGTTATCGCTCGCTGTCCCGCCCAGCGTGAGGGTTGACGCCGTCGTCGTGAACGTCGTCCCCGATGTTGGACTCGTGATCACGATCGCCGGAGCGGCTGTGTCGGTCCCCGTCGAGGAGCCTACGCCACGGAACGCGACAGACTGCATCACCCAGCCCATGCCGGTGCTGGATGCGGTGGCCGAATAGCTTCCCACGGCCGAGACGACGCGGTCTTCCAGGATGCTGCCGTTGGGCGTCGTGATCATGCGAGACATGTAACCTGAGCCCGCGCCCGTCGTCACTGTCTGGACGTAGCTGGCTCCCACAAGAAGCACATTGGCTGCGGTCGTCGTTACGGCCCCGCTCGTGAGCGCCGTTCCGGTGCCGGTTGCGCCGCGGACCCCGTCAACCGGCGTCACAGCGCTGATGCCGCGATATTCGGCGATACGCACATCGGGGAAGCTCACCGCAGTGTTGAATCTCACGGTGATGGAGTTCGTCGAGCCCGCGGCAATGTTGGCGGCGTAGTAGATCGCCTGTGACTGAACGCCGGCTTGGACAGTTGCCAGCGCCCGCGTGTAGGCGTTGCCGCGCGCATCGGTCACGCTGACCACCTGTGATGTCGCGTCGTTCCATCCGATCGCCACGACATTCAGGTTGCCGGCCGATTGTGCGCCAGGAAACGATACCGTTACGGATGACTGCGGCGTCTGAGGAACGGCGTAATTCCCCTGCAAGAACGCGATGGGCGTTGGCGCAGGGCTCGTCGGCACACCCGCTGAGACCGTCCACGTGAATGTCCGCGTTGCGGAGAGCGAGCCATCCGACACACTGGCGGTCACCGAGTAGGTGCCCGCCGTCACCGGCGCACCCGCGATCAATCCGGTCGACGCCGCCACCGACAGCCCCGCGGGCAGTCCCGTGGCGCTATAGGTCAGAGGGTTGCTGTTGGCATCGCTGCCCACGAGTTGCAACGACACCGTCTGGCCAACGACGGTCGACTGATTGCTCACTGCGGCAAGCGTCGGCGCGACATTCACATTCGCATTCACACTTACCGCGATGACGTCGGTTCCAACGTTCCCGGCCGCATCGCGGGCCGTAACCGTGATGTTATTGGTCCCTGCTGCGAGCGTGACGCCGCCGATACTCCACGTCGTCGTGCCGGTCCCAACGCCGTTCCCGCCGCGATCATTCACCCATGTGACCTGAGTCACGCCGACGTTGTCGCTCGCGGTGCCGCTCAGGGACAGTGTCGATGATGTCGTAGTGAAGGTCGCCGCCGACGTCGGGCCCGTAATGGTGACCAACGGCGAGGTTGAATCTCCCGCCGCCGCAGTGATCGTCCACGTGAACGTCTGGGACGCCTGCAATACTCCGTCAGAGACGGTTGCGGTTACGCTGTATGTCCCGGCGCTGGTCGGCGTACCGGAGATGAATCCGGTTCCCACCATCACAGACAACCCTGGAGGCATGCCATTGGCCGTGTAGGTGACAGCCTGGCCATCGGGATCGCTTCCTTGTAGCTGCAGGCTCGTCGGCTGGCCAACCACCGACGACCGGCCGCCGGGATTGGCGAGAACCGGAGCGGCGTTGCTGAAGCCGCAAACCTCGTTCGACTTCGGACCTTCGAGATGCCCGGCGACGTACGCGGAAACGGCAAAACAATACCGTTGTCCCGCAACCGCGCTCGGCCATCCGTAGGACGTGTTCAATCCAACGTCGATGTGCTGGGTGTACGTGCCTGACTGCGTGCCGACGTGCACCATGTAGCCCTGCAGCGTTGATTCACGATTCGGGTCCCAAGCGAGGTTGATCGTATCGGCGGCGGCGGTTGCTGCCGCGGCGACGGTAATCAGGATCGACCCGAGTGCAACGAGGAAAGTCCGAGAGCGAGCGTAAGTGTGTTCCATGTCCTGAGGGTCAGCATGCCTTCGCACCTCTCAGAGCGGGGGAACTCCTCAAGAGGACATCGGGCGGAACTTGGTTATTGGTTCGCAATGCACGTCGCAACCCCGTTGCGCGACGTGTGCTGCACACCTAGCAAGTCGCCGGCCCAAAAAGACGTGCGCGCTCGAGCGCGCTCACATCAGTCCACAACTCCTGACGAGTCTTGAATTTGATCGTGAAATGTCAATCGGTGAGAAACCCGATGCAAGGCAACGTCAATCCGCCTCGTGCGTAACAAAGTTACACCGGTGTGTGTGAGCTCGACATCAACGCGAGAGACACTGAAAACACCAAGCTAGGCTGTCGAAGCTTGATCGCGATCAAGAAATCGGAAGGTGAACTGATCGTCGCTGAGAGAGACGCTCGACACACCTAGCCCTGCTGTGCCGCTCGAACGCGATCAGCTACTCGTCGGAGAGCGCAACGTAGATCAGGAACGGCGCGCAGACAACGCAGGCACCCACAAGCAGCATCATGGCGACGCTCGGCTGGAGCATACGCGACACGAACGCACCCGCTTCACCGAACGGGACGGTGCTCAGCACGTAGATCGCGAGCGCATCCACGGCCTCCCGGATGAATCCCCACGACAGCCCGAACAACGCGACAACGAGACCGACCGCGCAGGCGCCGGCAACGCCATGCGACCAGGTGAGTGGCCGAGCTGCGGCATGCACGGCCTCGAGCCGTGCCCGCACTGCGGCGCGCCACCACACCTGCCCCGCAGCCGGCACCCGGATCTCCCGGCGATCACGTTCATGATCGACCGACAACAGTCGTGTCACCGTCGCGACCTCCGCACACACGTCGCACGATTCGATGTGTGCCGACAGCTCCTCGCTCAGCTGTCCGCAACCGTGCTGAGCGAAGACGCTCGCGACCACGTCGGCCTCACGCGAACATCTCGCGCTCATGAGCGGTCTCTCCCCTGCCCCAGCACCGCGAGAAGCCGGCGACGCGCGCGATGAAGCAGCGATTTCAGGCTCGACGTCCTCAGCCCGAGCACGCCGGCGATTTCCTCATGTGAGAGTCCCTGCGCGTACGCCAGCCAGAGCATCGAGCGCTCACGCGGTTTCAGCTGGCCCATCGCCCGCGTCAGATCGAGTCGGCGAATCACCCGCTCGGCGGCGTCGGGCTGATTTGAGCGGACGTCGCCTGACGCGGTGACATCGAGAAGCGTCTGTTCGCGTCGCGGACGGCGGCGATGGTCGTGCACGAGATTCGTAGCGATGCGATACAGGTAGTTGCGCCGATGATCGTCGCTCTCGAAGACCGCGCGCGTCCGCAGGAAACGGTAGTACGCCTCCTGCAGGAGATCGTCGGCGAGCCGATCGTCTCCCGTCATCCGCGCGAGATAGATCCAGACTGGACGTGCGGTCTGTTCGTAGAACAAGCGGAACGCATCCTCGGTCATCTGGAACGTTCGCTCGGCGTCATCGAAGGCCCCGGCGCGTTCCATATCCGTCAACGCAATGCTTCGCAGTTCGCTCACGCTTGCTGCTCCACTTTTGGCCGATTGACGAGCCCCATGCGCGCCGAGATGACGTAGGCCACGATCGCCGATGCCACGAACCCGAACCCCAGCGCGGCGATGAGAACGCCCATGATCCAGAAGGCTTCCGCAAGTTCGGTGTCGACGCGCGTCTGTACCAGCCAGAACCCGACCCCGAGCGCGCCCAGGACGAGGCCGGCCTGCAGCGACCACAGGATCCGCGACACCGGCGCGTTCGGCGTGCGCGACTCCACCTCGACGTTGATGGGCGCCGACTCGAGGAAGCGCCGTCCCGCCGCCGACTGGATATACGCCATCAACTCTTCGTTCGTGCCCAACCGATCGAGCAGCTTCGTATGCACCTCGGTCTGCGTCCTGGTGAGACGGAGCCACCTGCGATGATCGATGCCGGTTCTCACGAGCCAGATGAAGGCGCCCAGTATCGCGGAACCCAGCATCGTCAGACCAATCCCCGCGAGCATCATCTGCAAGATCTCGAACGATCGATCGAACGGACGCCGCTCGTTGTACTCGAAGCGCCCGAGGAAGTAGGACGGGTTGCGGACGATTTCGGGATGCTGCTGCAGGAACGCGACGAGCCCGGGATATGGCGCGAGATAGTCCGCCCGCGTGAGGAGCGTCGGGTCGGCTCTCAACACCTCAGAGACGGCGGGTGGGTACTGCCGAAGCAGCTCTTGCAGCCGCTCGCGCGTTTCGGGCGCGTTCGGGTTGTCCTGGTAGACCGGCACTTGAGCCTGAGCGGGGCGCGGCGGTGCCTTCAGGTTGTCGGGAACTTGAGCGAAAGTCGAGCCGGATGCGACAACCACGCAGGCCGCGGTCAGCAGTGCCCGAGCTGTGATACGCGTCATACCCCCCTTAATACGGGGCGTACGGAAAAAGGTTAGCGGTTCGAAGACACCTCGTTCCGGAGACGTTCAGCGAGCACCTTGATGATCTTTTCCCCGTGAAACCGGCCGTTCTCGATGAAGATGTTGCCCGTGTGCCGGCCCGCGACCGCTCCGCCGGCTACGAACAGGTTGGGGACGTTCGTTTCCAGCGTCTCCAGATCCATCGACGGCGCGAGCGTCTCGGGATGGATGCGCACACCAGCCCGCCTCATGAGCTCGACATCGGGGTGATACCCCGTCAGGAGAAACACGCCTTCGGCCGGCAGCGACTCGCGGACGCCGTGACGTTCGATGACGACCTCGGTCGGCCTGATCTCGACGACCGTCGACTCGAAACGCGCGGCGATCGAACCTTCCTTGATCCGGTTCTCGATATCGGGTCGCACCCAGTACTTGATCGAATCGCCCAGCGTTGCATGGCGATGTACCAGCGTGACGTGCGCACCACCCCGGAACAGTTCGAGCGAAGCCTCCGCGGCCGAGTTCTTTCCACCAACGACGACCACGCGCTGCCGATAGTACGGATGTGCGTCGGTGTAGTAGTGGGAGACGTGCGGCAGATCCTCGCCCGGCACGTTGAGCAGGTTCGGGATGTCGTAGTACCCGATCGCGAGCACGACGGCTCGCGCGTGACGCACGCGCCGCTGACGTGATCCGGACATCGAGGGGCTTGTCCCGAGCGAAGTCGAGGGAGCACGACTCTCGCTCGTCACCACGAAGACGTCGTCTTCTCGTTCAATCTCGACGACCGATTCGTGAAACGAGATCGGGAGCGCATAGGTGTCGACGACACGCCGGTAATAGCGAAGCGCTTCAAGGCGCGTGGGTTTGTCGTACGGCGTGATGAGCGGCAGCCCGCCAATCTCCAGCAGTTCCGGCGTGGTGAAGAACACCATGTGCATCGGAAAGTTGAAGATCGAGTTGACGAGAATCCCCTGCTCGACGATGGCGAAGTCGAGCCCGTTTTGTTTCGCGGCAATGGCGGTCGCGAGGCCAGACGGCCCCGCCCCGACGATCAGTACATCTCGAACGGCCATAACAGTACGCGCCTACGCCGGCACAACGCCGGTTTGATCGAGTCGAAATGCCTTGTGCAGCGCGCGGACGGCGGCCGCCGCGTCGCCTTCCTCGACGACGAGCGAGATGTTGCGTTCCGACGAGCCCTGGGAAATCGCGATGACGTTGATCCGTTCGGCGCCGAGCGCGCCGAACACCGTGGCGGCGATGCCGGGCGTGCCGCGCATGCGATCGCCGATCGCCGCAACCACGGCAACCGGCTGCGACGCGATCTCTTCGATGTGGCCTCGTGCCAGCTCGAATTCGAGCGCGGCGCTGAGCGCCTTCAGCACACCCGGCGCCTCGGAGGCGCTGATCACGAAGCAGATGTTGTTCTCCGACGAGGCCTGCGAAATCATCAGCACGTTCGACTGCTGCTCGGCGACGACGTCGAACGCCTTGGCCACGATCCCGGGAATGCCCTGCATGCCGGTGCCGCTGATCCCGATGAGGCTCACGCCGCGAATCGAGGTAACCGCCTTGACACCGGGCACCGACGGGTCGCCCTCGACGCTCACCCGGGTGCCAGGGTGTGAGGGGTTGAAGCTGTTGAGAATGCGTACGGGAATCCGCCGGCGGAACGCCGGCAGAATCGTCTTGTAGTGCAGGACCTTCGCGCCGTAGTACGCGAGCTCTGACGCTTCGCTGTAGGAGATCTCGGAGAGCGTCCTCGCAGCCCGTACCTCGGATGGGTTCGCCGTCATCACGCCGTCGACGTCGGTCCAGATCCACACTTCATCGGCATCGAGTGCAGCGCCGAGAATCGATGCCGAATAATCCGATCCCCCGCGCCCCAGCGTCGTCTGAACGCCATCGATCGTCGCGCCGATGAACCCCGTCACGACCGGGACGTCGCCACGCGCCACCATCGGCCCGAGGCGAGCCGTGGTCCGTGCCCGCGTTTCGTCCATGAGCGGCTCGGCACCCCCGAACTGATCCGTCGTGACGAGGATCTCGGTAGCGTCGATCGCCTCCGAGCCGCGCGCACGTCCGCGGATCGCGGCCGCGACGAGCGGCGCTGCCAGCATCTCGCCGATTCCGGAAATCGCGTCGAGCAGCCGCGGCGTGAGCTCGTGGACCATCGAAAGCCCGAAGCACAGCTTCTCGAATCGATCGAGACGGCGGTCGATCTCGGCAAGGACCGCCGTGCGGCCGGCCTCGTCGGACACCAGCGTCGCTGCCGCGGCCCGATGGATGTCGAACAGCTGCCGGCGAATGGCGGGATCCCAGTGCCCCTTCGACGCGGCCCGCGCGGTGTCGATGAGCATGTTGGTCACGCCGCTCATCGCGGACGTGACGACCGCCACGCGATGGCCTTTGGAGAGTTGATCCGTGACGAGGCGTGCGGCTTGCGCGATACGGTCGGCGGAACCGACGGAGGTCCCACCGAATTTCATGACTATGAGCATGGGTATGGTGGAGGGAAACACCTGTAGGTCAAAGGGCAAAGGTCAAAAGGCAAAAGTCGCCAACGTTGCGCTTTCCGATTTGGAGCCATGCGGTCGCAATCACACATGTACTTTGAACCTGACCTTTCACCTTTGACTTTTGACCTTTGACCTAAGTCTACCCCGCCTACCCCACGTGCACCCGCGGGCGCCGTGCGGGATCGGGCTCGAATTGTCTCAGGACCTCGCGCGTGACCGGCGCGGTGTCGCCTTCGCCGAACGCAAGGAACTTCAGCAGATAGGCGATCGGGTTGCCTTCGGTCCATCCGAAGTAGACATGCGGGATCTGACCGGTCTGATCTCTGATGTAGATCAACAACGCCGCGATCGCGTTTGGAATCGCCGGACTCCGCGAGCGCAGCACACGGTGGCCGCCGATTTCGACGCCCTGCAGCTTCAACACGTCGCTGAATTCGGACGCGTCTCCGGGCTGCACCTCGAGGAACAGCACCGGGTCCGACGCAGGCACATGATGCGACTCGATCGCTTCGCGCAGCTTGTCCTGGTATTCCTCTGGCAGGCCAGACCCCGGACGGTTCGCGATGATCCGGATACCCCTGGCACTCCGGGCAGCTTCCCAGATGTAGGCGAGCGCCGAGTCGTCCGGCTCGAAGCCGTGTACGCGAAGCTCGGTCGAACGGAGCGTTCGTGACACCAGCGACATCACCACGATCGTCAGGATGAACAGCGACGCAATCTTGAGCCCCTCCGGCTGCTCGACCATGTTGGTCACGAGCGTGTAGAGAAACACCCCCGTGATCACGAGGTACGGCAGCCAGCCACGCCGATGGCGCCAGGTCACAATCGCAATCGCCAACGCCCCTGAGCTCATGAGCACCAGCACGCCGGTGGCGTACGCTCCGCCTTGAGCGACGACGCTGGCTTGAAAAGCGATGCTGATGGCGATCGCAATGCCGGTGATGATCGCAACGAGCGGCCGATTCGCACGCGCCCATTCCGGCGCCATTCCGTAGCGCGGCAGATAGCGCGGCACGAGCGTCAACAGCCCGGCCATCGCCGATGATCCCGCGAACCACAAGATCACGATGGTCGCCAGGTCGTACACCGTACCGAACGAATCACCGAGCAGTTCGTGCGCCAGATACGCCAGCGCACGCCCATCAGCGGCGTTGCCGGGCCGGAAGGCCTCTGCGGGAATCAGCAGGACGGTGACGAGGCTGCTCGCCATGAGCATGATGCTCATGATCAGCGCGGCCGTGAGCAGGAGCTTCTTGGTGTTGCGGATGCGTCCGTGTGGAGCGTCTTCGGTGTCTCCCGCATCGCCCCGCACGAGCGGCATCACCGCGACCCCGGTTTCGAAACCCGACAACCCGAGCGCGAGCTTGGGAAACAGCACCAAGGCCATCGCCACCATCATCACGGGATGACCGTGCTCGGCGACGAGCATCGCACGCCAGTTGGCGAGGACGTCGGGATGCTGCCAGATCGCGAGGACACCGGTTGCGATGACGACCGCGTTGAGCGCCATGTACGCGACCACGATCCCGACCGCCAGCGCAATCGCTTCACCGAAACCCTTGAGAAACACCCCGCCGAGAACGAGCAGCAACAGAATCGTCAGAGCGATCGGGTGATTCAGCGACGTTGGCGCCAACGGATTCTGAATGATGTGAGCCGCCGCATCCGCGGCCGACAACGTGATCGTGATCACGAAGCCCGTCGCCGCGAACCCGAGCAGGCACAGGACGACCGCCTTGCCCTTCCATCTGGGAAAGAGCTTCTCGAGGATGAGGATGCTGCCCTGACCGTACGGGCTGAGATCGGCGACCCGGCTGTACATCGGAAACGCCCCGAGCAGCGTGAGCACGACGAGCACGAACGTGGCAAGCGGTGACAGCGCGCCGGCGGCCAGGAACGCGATGCTCGGCTGATACGCCAGCGTCGAGAAGTAGTCGACGCCGGTCAGGCACATGACTTTCCACCAGTCCGCGGTGTGAGCGTTGGCGGAACCGCCCTGTGTGTGCTCTTCGTAGAACCACCGGCTCAGTTGCTGCCCGAAGGCCCAACGGGCGCTGGAGGACGGAGCGGCGGGTTCCAACCGGCGGTAAGGGGTTCCCTGCAAGGTGAGTCTTCGGCGACGCTCAAGTATGCACTGAAGTGGCCGGCCCCGGCCGTCCCCAGGACCTATGCCAGCGGCGCGGGGAGCTGGGACACGCCCATCAGATAGGCATCGATTGCCCGAGCCGCGCTGCGGCCCTCGGCGATGGCCCAGACGATGAGCGACTGGCCGCGTTGCATGTCTCCTGCGGTGAAGACGCCGGGCACGTTCGTCATCCACGCCTGATCGCGTCCCACGTTGCCCCGATTGGTCAGCGTCACACCAAGGTCGCGCAGCAGTGCGCTCTTCTCGGGGCCGACAAATCCCATGGCCAGGAGCACGAGCTCGGTCTTGATCTCGAATGAGCTGCCGGGGACCGGCACGAACTGCACGCGGCCACCTGCCCCGAGCGCAGTCGAGGGGTCCCGCTTCATCTCGACCTTCGTCGCGTGAAGGGCGCGCACCTCGCCGTTGCGGCCTGAGAAGCGCTCGGTCGACACCGAATAGACGCGCTCGCCGCCTTCTTCGTGGGCGGTCGATACGCGGAAGATATTCGGCCACTGCGGCCACGGGTTCTCGGCTGCCCGCTCGAGCGGCGGCATCGGCAGGAGCTCGAGTTGATGCACCAGGCGCGCACCCTGACGATGCGCCGTGCCGAGACAATCGGCCCCGGTGTCGCCACCGCCAATGATGACCACGTGTTTGTCGTGGGCGGTGATGAACCGATCGTCGGGGATGTCGTCCCCTTCGCAGCGCCGGTTCTGCAGCGTGAGGTAGTCCATCGCGAAGTGGACGCCTCGCAACTCGCGGCCGGGCACTGGCAAATCGCGCGGCTGTCCTGCGCCGCCGGCCAGGAGCACCGCGTCATAGTCGGCACGCAGCCGATCGGCCGGGACATCCACACCGACGTTGATCCCCGCCCTGAAGACGACGCCCTCCGCTTCCATGACCGCGAGACGGCGATCCAGGAAGCGCTTCTCCATCTTGAACTCGGGAATTCCGTAGCGCAGCAGCCCGCCGATCCGGTCGGACTTCTCGAAGACGGTCACCGAGTGACCGGCGCGATTCAGTTGATCGGCCGCTGCGAGACCGGCGGGACCGGATCCGACGATCGCCACCTTCTTCCACGTGCGACTCGTCGGTGGCCGCGGCGTGACCCACCCTTCGTCCCACGCCCGATCGATGATCGACGCCTCGACCGATTTGATGGTGACCGGATCCTCGTTGATGCCGAGCACGCACGCACCTTCACAAGGCGCGGGACAGAGCTTCCCGGTGAACTCGGGAAAATTGTTGGTCGCGTGCAGGCGCTCGATCGCTGCCTGCCAGCGATCGCGATAGACGAGGTCGTTCCAGTCGGGAATGAGATTGCCGAGCGGGCACCCCTGATGACAGAAGGGGATGCCGCAGTCCATGCAGCGCGCCCCCTGCGCCTCGAGCTCACCCGCCGGGTATGGCAGATAGACCTCGCGCCAGTCGTGGATACGCTCGGTCACCGGACGAGTGGGATGTTTCTTCCGATGGATTTCGATGAAGCCGGTCGGCTTACCCATGGAGCGCCGTGCCTGCCTGTTCAGCCGCCACTCGTGCGGTAACGCCTGTCAGGCTCAGCGCTGCGGCCTGGGTCTCCGCCTCTTTCCTCGCTTTCGCCGCCTGCTCCGCCAGCGCGCGCTTGTACTCGCGCGGCATGACCTTCACGAAGCGGCGCCGGATTGTTGCCATGTCGCTCAGCAGCGACTCCGCGTAGCGGCTCCCGGTCAGCGTGAGGTGCTTGACGATCGCCACGCGCACGAAGTCGATGTCGTCGGCGTCGATGAGCGGCTCGAGATCCACCATCTCGTGATTGCACCGGCGCTCGAACGTCCCGTCCCGGTCGAGCACGTACGCCACGCCGCCGCTCATACCGGCTGCGAAGTTCCGTCCGGTCCGCCCGAGAACGACCACGCGTCCACCGGTCATGTATTCACAGCCGTGATCGCCAACACCCTCGACGACCACGGTCGCGCCGCTGTTGCGCACGCAGAACCGCTCGCCGGCCACGCCGCGCACGAAGCCCTCACCGGCGGTCGCACCATAGAACGCCACGTTGCCGATGATGATGTTGTCCTGCGACCTGAACGTCGACAGCGGCGGCGGGTACGCGATCAGCCGTCCACCCGACAGACCTTTACCGAATCCGTCGTTGGCATCGCCGACCAGCGTCATCGTCATGCCGCGCGGCACGAATGCGCCGAAGCTCTGGCCAGCCGACCCGGTGAAAGTGATGCGGATCGTGTCATCAGGCAGGCCGCATCCTCCGTGACGACGCGTCACCTCGTAGCCCAGCATCGTGCCGACGGTGCGGTCGGCGTTGCGGATGAACGCTTTCAGATCGACGGGCTCCGCGCGCTCGAGCGCCGGCAGGCACGCCCGAATGAGATCGTTGTCGAGCGTGTCCTCGAGCCCATGGTCCTGAGCGCGCACACGGCGGCGCGCCACCGACGCGGGCAGCGCCGGCTGCTGCAGCAGCGGCGAGAGATCGAGCCCCTTCGCCTTCCAATGATCGACGGCGCGATCGACGTCGAGGCAGTCGGCGCGACCGATCATCTCGTCGATGGTGCGGAAGCCGAGCTGCGCCATCGACTCGCGCACTTCCTGCGCGATGAATCCGAAGAAGTGCTCGACCATCTCGGGGGAACCGCTGAACTTCTTGCGGAGCTCCGGGTCCTGCGTCGCAATCCCGACCGGGCAGGTATTGAGATGGCAGACCCGCATCATGATGCAGCCCATGACGACGAGCGGCGCGGTCGCAAACCCGTACTCCTCAGCGCCGAGGAGCGCCGCAATCACGACGTCGCGACCGGTCTTCATCTGCCCGTCGGTCTGGACGACGATGCGATCGCGCAGCTTGTTGAGCACGAGCACCTGCTGCGTTTCGGCGAGCCCGAGCTCCCACGGCAGCCCCGCGTGCTTGAGGCTCGTGAGCGGCGACGCGCCCGTTCCGCCGTCGTGCCCCGAGATCAAGACGACGTCCGAGTGCGCCTTGGCTACACCCGCGGCCACCGTGCCCACGCCGCCCTCGGCCACCAGCTTCACCGAGATGCGCGCACGCGGATTCGAGTTCTTCAGGTCGAAGATCAACTGCGCGAGGTCTTCGATCGAGTAGATGTCGTGATGCGGCGGCGGCGAAATGAGCCCGACGCCGGGCGTCGAGTAGCGTGTCTTCGCAATCCAGGGATAGACCTTGTGCCCCGGAAGCTGGCCCCCCTCGCCCGGCTTGGCGCCCTGCGCCATCTTGATCTGCAGTTCGTCGGCATTGACCAGATACTCGCTGGTCACGCCGAACCGGCCTGACGCCACCTGTTTGATCGCGCTCCGCTTGGAGTCGCCGTTCGCGAGCCGGATGTACCGTTCCGGATCTTCGCCGCCCTCGCCGGTATTCGACTTGCCGCCCATGCGGTTCATCGCAATCGCGAGCGTCTCGTGCGCCTCCTGGCTGATCGACCCGTACGACATGGCGCCGGTAGCGAACCGTTTGACGATCGACTCGACCGGTTCCACTTCCTCGATCGGTACCGCAGCTGCTGCCGGCTTCAATCGGAACAAGCCCCGCAGCGTCGCGCGTTGTTCGTTCTGCGTGTCGACCGCGCGGGTGTATTCCTTGAAGATCGCGTATTGGCCGCTTCGCGTCGCGTGCTGCAGCTTGAACACCGTCTCGGGGTTGAACAGGTGATATTCCCCGTCGCGGCGCCACTGGTATTCGCCGCCCGGCTCGAGCTCCTGTGGTCGCACTGGCTGACGGCCGAACGCGTGCGCGTGGCGGATCTTCACTTCCTCGGCAACGACGTCGATGCCGACGCCGCCGATGCGCGACGTCGTGTGCGTGAAGTACTTGTCGATGAACGCCTGGCTCAGGCCGATCGCCTCGAAGATCTGCGCGCCGCAGTAGCTCTGCAGCGTGGAGATGCCCATCTTGGACATCACCTTCAACACGCCCTTGTTGAGCGCCTTGATGTAGTTGCCGATCGCCTTGTCGCGATCGATCCCCGGCAGCATCCGGTGCCGGATCATGTCGTCGATCGTTTCAAACGCGACGTACGGGTTCACCACGCCGGCGCCGTAGCCGAGCAGCAGCGACACGTGATGGACCTCGCGCGCGTCGCCTGATTCCACGACCAGGGCGCAGCGCGTCCGCGTCCCCTCACGTACGAGGTGATGGTGCACGCCGGCGGTTGCGAGCAGGCTCGGGATCGGCGCCATCCGCGGCCCAACGCCGCGGTCCGACAGAATCAGGATGTTGAACCCCGCCGCCACCGCCTGGCTGGCGCGCCGGCACAGATCGTCCATCGCCGCTTCGAGCGCCGGGCCGCTGCTCTCCACGTCGAACAGCATCGACAGCGTCGTCGACCGGAACGGCGTGTTCGGCGGCAGGTGACGCAGCTTCGCCACGTGCTCGTTGTGAATGATCGGGTACTTGATCGCGATCTGCCGGCATGACTCGGGCTCGGCCTTCAGCAGATTGCGCTCCGGACCGATCGTCGACCCCATGTCGGTGACGAGCTCTTCGCGAATCGCGTCGAGCGGCGGATTGGTCACCTGCGCAAACAGCTGCTTGAAGTACTCGTAGAGCAGCCGCGGCTTGTTCGAGAGCACCGCGAGCGCCGTGTCGGTTCCCATCGATCCAACCGGCTCTTCGCCGCCGTTCGCCATCGGCGCGATGAGGAAGCGCAAGTCCTCCTGCGTGTACCCGAACGCCTGCTGCCTCTTGAAGACGGTCTCGTGCTCTGGCGATTCCGCGCGTGCCGCCGGCAGATCGTTGATGTCGATGAGGTGCTGGTCGAGCCACTCCTGGTACGGCCGCTCCGCCGCCAGCTCCCGCTTGATCTCCTCGTCGTCGACGATCCGTCCTTTGACCGTGTCGACCAGGAAGATGCGGCCTGGATGCAGACGCTCCTTGACCAGCACATCCTGAGGCGGCACGTCGAGCACGCCGACCTCGGACGCCATGATCACGAGGTCGTCTTTGGTGACGTAATAGCGAGAGGGACGCAGGCCGTTGCGATCGAGCACCGCGCCGATGACCTTCCCGTCGGTGAACGCGATCGACGCCGGGCCGTCCCACGGTTCCATCAGCGACGCGTGATAGTGGTAGAACGCGCGGCGCTCGGGACTCATCGACTCGTGGTTGCTCCACGGCTCGGGGATCATCATGAGCAGCGCGTGTGGGAGCGATCGTCCCGCCAGCACCAGCATCTCGAGCACGTTGTCGAAAGTCGCGGTATCGCTCCCGCCTTCACGGATCACCGGCAGGACCTTCCCGAGATCGTCTCCGAACAGCTCGCTCTGGAGCAGGCCTTCCCGCGCTCGCATCCAGTTGATGTTTCCGCGCAGCGTGTTGATCTCGCCGTTGTGCGCGATCATCCGGTAGGGATGGGCCAGCGACCAGGTCGGGAAGGTGTTGGTCGAGAAGCGCTGATGCACCAGCGCCAGCGCGCTCTCGAAATCGGGCTCGCTCAGGTCGGGATAGTACTTGGCGAGCTGGTCGGCGAGGAACATGCCCTTGTAGATGACGGTGCGGCACGACATCGAGCAGGGATAATAACCGGCCAGGCCGCGCTCGCGGCGCTGATAGATCGCCTGCGAGATCGACTTGCGCAGGATGTAGAGCCTGCGCTCGAACTCGTCAGCGGTTTTCGCCGCGCCGTTGCTGCCGATGAAGACCTGCATGTGGGTCGGCTCGGTCGGCTTGACGGTTTCGCCGAGCGAGGAATTGTCCGTCGGCACGTCGCGCCAGCCGAGCAGCTTCAACCCTTCGGCCTTGATCTGATCGGCGATGATGCTCTGGATCACCTTGCGCCAGGCGGTCTCCTTCGGCATGAACAGCGCGCCGATGGCGTATTCGCCGGGCGGCGGCAGCTGGAAGCCGAGCTCGGCGGCCTTGCGCTTGAAGAAGACGTGCGGGATCTGCACCAGGATGCCCGCGCCGTCGCCGGCGCGCGGGTCCGCGCCGACCGCGCCGCGATGCTCCAGATTGCAGAGAATCGTGAGCGCGTCGGCGATGATCTGATGCGACTTCCTGCCCTTGATGTTGGCAATGAAGCCGACGCCGCAGGAATCCTTTTCCAGCGAGGGATCGTAGAGGCCGGCGGCTTCGGGGCGCCAGCTATGCTCGCGTTCACTATGCTCGCGTTCCTGCTCGGCGGCTTTCGAGCGGGAAGCAACCGACGGCACATCGTTTGAGATGTTCTGGTGGTCGATCTGCGGCCCGCTCATGTCCATTCCCCTCGATCCGGCTTAGTCGAATGCCTCACCGTGTTCGGCGCACCTTGGGCGTTCCGCGGCACCCGTTTGGGGCCACCGCTCGTCCTCGAAGCGAGCCGCATTTTCAGAATTCAGGCTCAGCATTCAGCGTCCCCGCGAACGTCTTCGCCTGTACCATGCGGTGCACAAGGCACCGCATTTTCGCTGCAATCCCTGTGCCGGATTCGCAGCTCAAATTGTGACAGCGTTGCTGTCCTAACTCTCACCTTGGCAAATTTTTGTCTACCACACAAGCGTGCAAAAGTCCCGATTGCTTGACGCTGCTGCGTGATCCGGAAAAGCCTGCAGCGCACTTCGATTGCGGCTGGATACCGGCTTTCCCATTGCCAACAAACGCAGAAAGCGGTTTCGCGAGGAGATCATGCGCGATCAAAAACCATTCCAGCGCACCACCGCCGTCGTTTAGACTTGAGGCGAACGCGCCGTGATCCCGCCCAAGGACCGCCGGAATCGGCGACGATTCTGATGCCCCGGGGTCCACAGGAGCGTTGGGCTATGAAGTTTTTCAAAGGATTGGCCGTATCGGCGGCATTGGTCTGCGCGGCGTCCACCGCGAATGCCCAGATGGCCGGCGGTAATGCGTGGCCGACGTCGGATGTGGACGGTCCCTATGTCGGCGTGCCGCCGGCGCCGGTGCCCGAGCCCCTTCCGCCCGGGCCACGCTATTATGATCGCGGCTATTACGGTCCGGATCAGGGCTATTATG
Organism: Vicinamibacterales bacterium; assembly: GCA_036407095.1. Classification (GTDB taxonomy): domain Bacteria; phylum Acidobacteriota; class Vicinamibacteria; order Vicinamibacterales; family UBA2999; genus Gp6-AA40. Next base: position 67,155 of record DASWZV010000079.1, read on the forward strand.
GTTCGGATCGGGGCTATTATGGTCCGGAGTACCGTGGCGGCGATTACGGCTATGCGCCCGGCCAAGGCTATGCGGCCGGCCAAGGTTACGCGCCCGGTCAAGGCTATGCGCCCGGCCAAGGCTATGCTCCCGGCCAAGGCTATGCGCCCGGCCAAGGCTATGCGCCGGGCCAAGGCTATGCGCCGGGCCAAGGCTATGCGCCGGGTCAAGGTTATGCGCCCGGTCAAGGCTATGCGCCCGGCCAGAGCTACGGGCCGGACTATGGCTACGCGCCGGCGATGCTGCCGCCGAACGAGGTCTACGCGATCCTGCGGCAGAACGGCTTCTCGCCGCTCGGGAGTCCGCGCCAGCGCGGTTATACCTATGTGATCGCCGTGCTCGATCGCGGCGGCGAGGATGGTCGCCTGGTGGTCGATGGCCGCAATGGCCGTATCATCCGCTTCGTGCCCGCGTCCCAATGGGGTCGCAGCTATAGCAACCGGATGAAATACGAGCCGGGTCGGGCGGCGCGCTCCCGCGGTCCCGCCAATGTGCCGCCGGGGACCATCATCAGGATCACGCCGCAGGCACGAGCGACCTTGCCCTCCGTGACGAGCCACGAGGCACCGGCGGCCGCCCCGAAGCCGGCGGCGGTAGCAACGAGACCCGCCGAGCCGCCTCAGAAATCGGCGGCATACGAGGCTCGCCCCGTGCAACCGGCGCCGCAGGCGGGCATCACGACCGGCGAGGCCAGGCCGGCCGCGCCGCCGACGAGACCGAGCGCCGAGATGCCGAAAGTGCAAGGTTTCGAGTAGTCTGCTTCGACTAGGCTGCTCGTATGTCGCGGCGGCCTCTGTGCCGTGGGCAAAAAAACGCCCCGGTTTCCCGGGGCGTCGTCATCGCAGAAAACGTCAGAGAAGATCAGGCAGCGGCCTTGTCGGCGGCGGTGTCGACCACCTGCGGAGCAGAAGCGCCCGAGGCGATCGGAATATTGCGGGGCTTCTTCGCCTCGGGGATCTCGCGAACGAGATCGACATGGAGCAGGCCATGCTCTAGCGAAGCGTTCTTCACCACCACGAAGTCGGCGAGCTGGAACGCACGCTCGAAGGCGCGCGCGGCTATGCCGCGATAGAGCACCTCGGATTTGTCCTTGCCATTCTCATTGGCGACTTTCTCGCCCTTGATCGTCAGCGTGTTTTCCTTCGCGACGATCGAAAGCTCGTTCTGCGCAAAGCCTGACACCGCCACGCTGATGCGATAGGCGTTGTCGCCGGTGCGCTCGATGTTATAGGGGGGATAACCGGGGCTCGTTTCGCTCGCCTGATCGAGCAGGGAGAAGAGGCGGTCGAATCCGACAGTGGAACGATAAAACGGAGTGAGGTCGTAGGTACGCATGGTCAAGTCCTCCATTGAGCGACTGTTTCGATAACCCGCCCGCCATCGGGCCGGGCTTTATTCCTGTGCAGCCAAGTGCTTGAGGCACTGATAAAGTGCTTGAGGCACTGATAACGCGCTTGAGGCACTGATAACGTGCTTGAAGCACTGGTAGCGGCCTGCACGTTGGTGATATGGGAGGACGAAGACGGCGTTCAAGAGGGCGGGAGGAAGCCCTTTTTCGGCGCTCCCGCCCTTGATTTTAGGTCCTTTTTACCTACTCGCATGACGCTCGTCTCCATTCCCGCCAACCCTGTTCCGGAAAACGTCGTCACCGGCACCATTCGCACGCCCGACGGCGCCGAGCTGCGGTTTGCGCGCTGGGCGCCGCCGGCCGGGCGCAAGGGCACGGTCTGCGTCTTTCCCGGCCGCGCCGAGCCGATCGAGAAATATTTCGAGACCGTGCGCGACCTGCGCGACCGCGGTTTTGCGGTGGCGGTGCTCGACTGGCGCGGGCAGGGCCATTCGTCGCGGCGCCTGCGCGATCCGCGCAAGGGCTATGTCCGCGACTTTTCCGACTACGAGATCGATGTCGATACTTTCGTTCAGCAGGTGATGCTGCCGGATTGTCCGCCGCCGTTTTTTGCGCTCGCCCATTCGATGGGCGGCGCGGTGATGTTGCGGATCGCCCACGCGGGAAAGCGCTGGTTCGACCGCATGGTGCTTTCGGCCCCCATGATTGACCTGCCGGGACGTCGCACCTCTCGAGGGGTGCGCTGCCTGCTCAAGGTGATGCGTTGGACGGGACAGGGCGGAAACTATGTGCCGGGCGGCAGCGGCGAACTGACTGGCCTCAATTCGTTCATCAACAATCCCTTCACCAGCGATCCCGTGCGCTACGCGCGCAATGGCGCAATCCTGGAGGAAGATCCGACGCTCGGCCTCGGCTCGCCGACCATCGCCTGGGCCGACACCGCATTCGGCGCGATGCATACTTTTCGCGGCATGTATTACCCGTCGCAGATCCGCCAGCCGATCCTGATGCTCGCCGCCTCGAACGATACCATTGTCTCAACGCCCGCGATCGAGGAATTCGCCTACCATTTGCGCGCCGGCTCGCATCTGGTGATCGCGGGCGCCAAGCACGAGCTCCTGCAGGAGCAGGACCGCTACCGTGCGCAGTTCTGGGCCGCATTCGACGCCTTCGTGCCGGGCACGTCGCTGTTCAGATAGAGCATGATCCGGAAAAGCATGCCCCGCCCTCTATGCGGGGTGAAAACCCGGCGTACACTCCGCTGTGCAGGTGCGGGGCAGGATTTCCCGGACTTTGCTCTGGTCACAGCGTCTTTAGATATTCGATGAGGTCGTAGCGCTCATCATCGGTCAAGACACGGCCGATCACGCCGGGCTTGTTCGACCCCGGCGTTCCCTCCAGCGAGTGGCCGAGTACGCTGTTGCCCAGGATCGGTCCTTCTCCATCCGTCATCGAGAACAGAGTCTCGCCGGTCTTGCAGGATGTTTCGCCGCCAGCCTCGACGTGGAAACCGACCTGCCTCGGATCGAAGTCGCGATCGCCCAGGCAGAATGACCTGGGGCGCTCC
>DASWZV010000080.1:0-5790 GCA_036407095.1 Vicinamibacterales bacterium
CGCGTGCGCGGCATCAGCAGCGTCAGTCTGTCGAACGAGCCGATCTTCATCATCGACGGCGCTCGCATGAGCGCGAACAATGGCAACACCGCCTTCGGCAACGGCGGCGCCAATTTCAGCCGGCTTGGCGACATCAGCCCGGAAGACATCGAGAATATCGAGATCGTGAAAGGGCCGTCGGCTGCGACGTTGTACGGCACCGATGCGGCAAACGGCGTCATCGTCATCACGACGAAAAAAGGGCGAGCGGGAGCGGCGCGGTGGGATGTCTATGCGGAAGGCGGAGCCCTCAAGGATTACAATTGGTATTCTGACAACTACACCCTCGCGGGGATGAACCCGACGACGGGGGCGAAGCTCGTCCTGTCCGGACAGTGCAACCTGCAAATGGTCTCGGTCGGCACCTGTGTGAAGAGCGACGGGAGCAAGGGCTACGACAGCCTTCGCGTGTTCACGCCGATCAAAGATCCCGACCTCACGCCGCTGGGAACCGGGTATCGCCAGGCTGGCGGCCTGCAGATTTCCGGCGGGACCGACGCACTCCGCTTTTTCCTGTCCGGCTCGCGTGACAACGAGACCGGCGTCTTCAAGCTCGACGACTACGAGCGGCGTCGCTTCAATGCGCTCGGCGTCACGATCCATCCGTGGATGGAGCGCCCCAACAGCCGCCTCCTGAACTCGTTCCGCAGCACGATCAACGCGGCGGTGAACTCGCAGTTCGATGCGTCGGTGAACTTCGGATACACCACAGTCGAAGGATTCACCAGCAACGAATCGAACAACACGGTCGGCATCGGCTCGCAAGCGTTCGGCGGACCGGGGTATCGCAACAACGGTCAGGTGGCGGGACTTACCGATTCGCTCCTCGGGTATCGCGCCGGGACGCCAGGGCTCATTTGGCAGGAGAAGCTCCAGCAGAACGTGAACCGCATGATCGGGACGGCGAACCTGAGCTGGCGGCCGAAGAGTTGGCTCGCCACACGCGCGAACTTCGGCACCGATCTGGCCGACCGAGTCGATACACGCCTCCACATGAACGGCGAGGGCTGGCCGTTGACGACGACGTATCGCGACGGCGAGGCAGGCAACGCGCGCGGGAATATCACCAACTTGAGCGCCGACCTGGGCGCGACCGCAAACTACAATCCGCGGCGCTTCCCGTGGATGAATCTCAAGACCACGCTCGGCACGCAGTACAACAACTCCCGGACAGATCAGAATCGGGCGATCGGCACGACGCTCCCCCCTGGCGCGACGACCGTGAGCGCGGGAGCGACGAACGCCGGCACGGACGAATCGACGACGTTGCAAAAGACGTGGGGCATCTTCATCGAGCAGAGTGCCGCGCTGCGCGATCGCCTCTATTTGACGGCCGCTCTTCGCACGGATCAGAACAGTGCCTTCGGCATCGACTTCGAGCGGGTCTTCTATCCGAAGGCGAGTCTCTCGTGGGTGCTCTCCGACGAGGACTTCTTCCCGCACGACAACAAGTTCTTCGGCGCGATCAGCGACTTCCGCTTGCGCATCGCGAACGGCGCGTCGGGTGTACAGCCAGGGCCGAACGATGCGCTGCGCACGTTCAACGCCGGGTCGGCGAGCATCAAGAACACGGACGCGCCGACCGAGACAGGCCAGGCGCCGGGCAATTCGGACCTGCGGCCTGAGCGGTCGACGGAATGGGAGCTCGGGTTCGACTCGAAGCTGTTCAGCGATCGCATCCAGTTCGACGCCACGTATTACTCCCGCCTCACCCACGATGCGTTGATCGGAGCGGTGATCGCTCCTTCGCTCGGGACGGGTGCGTCGTCGCAGCTGCAGAATCTCGGTGCCGTCAAGAACGCCGGCTTCGAGGTAACGCTGGGCGGTCAGCTCGTCGATCGGCGACAGCTCGGGCTGGACTTCCACTTCACGACGTCGCTCAATGCCAACAAGGTCGTGAGCCTCGGCAGCACGGCACCGCAAATCGGTACGACGAACTGGGTCGTGGCCGGCTACCCGATCAACGGTCTGTGGGAAGACGTCATCACCGGATGGAAGGACAAGAATTCGGATGGCATCCTGACCTACAGCGCCGATACCGCAAAAAATGAGGTTTTCATCAAGTCGGATACGCTCTACGGAGCCATCAATCCGTTGACGGGAAAGCCGTCGATCATCGGTATCGGGACGTTCCGCGGCTATCCCGCACCCCGGTATCTGACGACGCTCACGAGCGGCATCGAGCTGTTCGATCATCGGCTCCGCATTCAGAACCTATTCGATTGGCGCGGCGGCAACCGGTACTACAACAACACGGAGCGCATCCGCTGCACGCGCCCGAACTGCAACGGGTTGTTCAATCCGGCTGCGTCGTTCGAGGAGCAGGCGATGGTCGTGGCCGCATTCACCGCGCCTCAAAAAACCCTCGACGGCTTCTTCCAGCCCGGCGCGTTCGTGAAGTGGCGCGAGGCAACGGTGACCTACCAGCTCCCGCAGGGATTGGCCGCGCGGGCCAGGGCGCGGAACGCGAGCATCGTCTTCGCCGCACGCAACATCAAGGTGTGGACGAACTACCGCGGCAGCGATCCGGAGAGCGATTACACCGTGACGGGCGGCAACGACTCGCCGAACGAGTTCCAGACCTTCGCCGCGCCGACACTCTTCCAGTTCCGGCTCAACCTCGGCTTCTGACCTCAACCGACCATCTATATGAGAATCCTATTGCACCATGGCCGGGGCCTCACAGCGATCATCGCGCTGGCGGCGGCACTGAGTCTGGCGGCCTGCAACACACTCAAGGAGAATCTGCTCGAGGCCGTCGACCCGGACATCATCGATCCGAGCTCCGTTCAGTCGGCCGGCGGCGCAATCGCTGTTCGAAACGGAGCGCTCTCTCGGCTCCGGACGGCGACGGCAGACGGAGAGAGCTCGTGGCTCTTCGGCGGACTGCTCGTCGACGAATGGGCGACCAGCTCGACGTTCGTTCAAAACGATGAGACCGACCAACGCCAAACGAAGCTCGACAACGGAACCGTCCAAGGCGATTTGCGCGCGCTCTATCGCGTTCGCACGTCCGCGAATCAGGCGATCGCGCTCCTGAGGAACTACCGCCCCACACCGGAATCGGACATCGGCGAGATGTACTTCGCTCGCGGGTTCGCCGAACTGCAGCTGGCGTCGGACTTCTGCAACGGCATTCCGCTCAGCGACGGCGCCGGCGATGCACCCGTCATCGACACCGTAGCGCACACGGTGAAAGAGGTGTTCCGGGTCGCCGCCGCGTCGTTTGACAGCGCGATGACGCTGAGTTCGGGCACCGACAACGCCAGCGTGTCGATCAATCGTGCTGCACGCATCGGCAAAGCACGCGCGCTGCTGGGAGACACCCTCGCCAACGCCGCTGAGGCGGCAACGCTGGTCGCGGGCATTCCCACGGATTTCCGGTACGACGTCACGGCGTCGCTCACTGGGGGCAACAACACCCTCTGGGGTCAGCCGTTCAGCTCGAACCGGTACACACTGGGCGACAGCGTCCAGGGAAACGCGCGCAACATTCTGGTGACGAACGCCATTCCGTTCTTCTCCGCGAACGATCCGCGCATGCCTGCGAACTACAAGCTCTCCGCGAACGGGAAAGACACGGTGAAGGCGCAGGACGGCGGCACGTTCGTCATCGAGGTCCGCATCTGGGGCCAGACGTCAGCCGTCGCGCTGACGGCCGGACTGGACGCACGCCTCATCGAAGCCGAAGCTGCCCTCCACGCGGGGGATGCCGCTGGGATGATCTCGATCCTGAATGCGCTCCGGGCCGCACCCCAAATGATCACGGCGCCGAGTCCTCAGGCGACCACGCCTCACCCGGGCTTCACGACGCCGGTGATGCCACCGTTGGTCGACCCCGGCACGGACGTGGACCGGGTGAACCTCTTGTTCCGCGAAAAGGCGTTCTGGACGTTCGGGCGTGGCTTCCGCCTGGGCGATCTGCGACGCTTGATCCGCGATTACGGCCGAGCGGCGGATGGCTCGGACGCCGGCGGCTACCCGATCGGACGACATTATAAAGGCGGGTCTTACGGGCCCGACCTCAACCTGCCCGTCACGGTGGATGAACAGGTGGGCAATCCCTCCTACCATGGTTGTATAGATCGGAAGGCCTGATGTGTCGAGCGGTCGCTTACGCTCCCTGTGAAGCGGTCGCTTACGCTCCCTGTGGAGCGGTCGCTTCGCTCCCTGTGAAGCGCGGCTTCGCCGCTGTTGAAAGGCGAAGCGCTCCACAGCGAGCGTCAGCGAGCGCTTTACAGCGAAGCGCTCAACAGGGAGCGCCAGCGACCGCCTCTGCGCCCACAGGGCGCGACGCGACTCGCGTGTCCATTTCATTGGGATGTCGACTGTTCGGCTGGTCCCGACGATCCGCCGAGCACATCGACATCTTGACGTAGGCAGGGGGACCGTAGTCCTTCATTCAAACCGAGATAGAACCGGCGCCCTCATGGCAGCGTACCTGTCGTGGCGGCCTCGGCGAACTTCAGAGACGGTGTGGGGCACGTCCCTTGCGCCCCGAGCCAAGGCCGAACCCGGTGGCTCACCCGACTGGAGCTCGGAACGACATTTTGCGGCGGATAAGTCCGCGGGGTTTTCATGAGCCGACTTCGTATGCGCTGGACGATCGCTTTTGCACCGATCGCCGTGCTGCTGGCATCCACACCGGTGCGCGCCCAGGAATACTTTGGTCGCAACAAGGTCCAGTACGAGACCTTCCCGTGGAAGATCATTCGGTCCGAGCACTTCGATAACTTCTTCTACCCCGCCGAGTCGCTCATCGTCCACGACGCGGCGCGGATGGCGGAGCGCTGGTACTCGCGCCACTCGGAGACCTTCCGCCACGCGTTCGACCGCAAGTCGCTGATCTTCTACGCCGATCACCCCGACTTCGAGCAGACGAACGTCATCGGCGAGCAGCTCGAGGAAGGAACGGGCGGCGTCACCGAGTCGAACCGGACGCGCGTCATCATGCCGTTCACCGGCATCTACGCCGACAACGACCACGTGCTCGGCCACGAGCTCGTTCACGTCTTTCAATACAACATCGCTGAGGGCACGCCTGGCGGCGGCCTCATGCGGCTCGACGCCCTGCCCCTCTGGCTGATCGAAGGTATGGCGGAGTACTTCTCGCTCGGCCGCGAAGACCCGCTGACGGCCATGTGGATGCGCGACGCCGTCATGCGCAACAAGTTCCCGACGATCAAGCAGCTCACGACGGACCCCCGCTTCTTCCCGTATCGTTACGGTCAGGCGCTGTGGGCCTACGTGGGCGGGCGCTGGGGCGATCGCGAAGTCGTCAACATCTACCGCACAGCGCTGCGACTCGGCTGGGACGCGGCCCTCGTCCGCGTGCTCGGCGAGAACAACGATTCGCTGTCGAAGGACTGGGCAGCCGCGAACCGAGCGATGTACCTGCCGCAGGTCGCCGGCCGGCAGCATCCCGATAGCGTGGGACAGAAAGTCATCGGCCTGAATCGCAGCGGCGACTACAACCTGGCGCCCACGATCAGCCCCGACGGCAAGCTGTTCGCCTTCTTCTCGAGCCGGAACCTCTTCAGCATCGACCTATTCCTCGGCGATGCGACGACCGGCAAGATCATCAAGAAGCTCGGCGGTCCATCGAGCGACCCGCACTTCGATGCGATCAGCTTCATCAACTCCGCCGGCGACTGGTCGCCGGACAGTAAGGAGTTCGCGTTCGTCGTGTACGCCGAAGGCAACAACGAGATCGCGATTCTGAATACTCGGTCGACGAACGTCGAGCGCCGC
>DASWZV010000081.1:0-492293 GCA_036407095.1 Vicinamibacterales bacterium
CGGGCAGATGTCGTACGACGACTACGTCGGCGCGATCGGCTCGTTCTGCTGGTACATGTACGAGCGGATCGGCGGCTTCGAGCCGGCGCGGGAGGAGCACCCCTCGATCACCGAGGAGAGCGAGCACAACCGGGTGAACGCGCTCCTGACCGACTGGGGCGGCGTCGTGAACGACGGGCCCGCCACGCACGGGCCGATCCGCCTGGTCGACCTGTACAAGATCGCGACCAGGTACACCGACAAGCCGGTCAAGGTCTCGGTCGGCGCCGGACCGGTCAATCTCGCCTGGCACGTCTATTTCCAGCACTACAAGGATCCGCAGGAGCTCTGCTACGCGCTGGCGCCGATCTTCAACGCGGAGATGAAGGCTCTCGCCGAGGCCGGCGCGACCTATCTCCAGCTCGAGGACCTCGGCTCGTGGCTGCCGCTCTTCACCGGCGACGAGAACGACTACGCGTGGATCAAGGACGTGATCGGGAAGTGCTGCGAGGGCGTCGACGCCAAGATCGGGTGGCACTTCTGCTTCGGAAACGCGTGGGGCAACGACATCCTCAGCGCCGCCTTCCCCGAGGGCTATCAGACCGTCCTCCCCTACTTTTTCGGCACCGCGGGCATCGATGAGTTCGTGCTCGACTACGCCAATCGCCACATGGCAGGAATCGAGTTCCTCAAGAACCTGCCGGCGAACCAGGGCGCACAGGTGGGCGTGCTCGACATCCGCACCAACGCCGTCGAGTCGCCGCAGATGATCGCCGAGCGCATCAAGAAGGTCGTCAAGGCGGTGCCGGCAGATAAAGTGACGTTGAGCACCGACTGCGGGATGAAGCCGCTGGCGCGCATGGTCGCGAAGCTGAAGCTCCATGCGCTGGCCGAAGGCGCAGCGATCGTCCGCAAGGAAGTCGCCGGCGTGTAACGAATCGTTCGGTTGCCGCCTTCGCTCGTTCCGAGCTACGGCGGCCAGGCAAGCCGGACACTACGTCTGAAGCAGAGGATTTGACGATGGCTGACAAGAAGATCATTGCGATTGTTGGTTCGACCGGTGCTCAGGGTGGCGGGCTCGCGCGCGCGATTCTGGCCGACCCCAATGGCGGCTTCGCCGTTCGCGCGATCACACGCGATCCGAGCAAGGACAAGGCCAAGGCCCTCAAGGCCGCCGGAGCGGAAGTGGTCAGCGCCGATCTCGACAGCGCCGAGAGCCTGCAGAAGGCGTTTGCCGGTGCGCATGGCGTCTACGGCATCACCAACTTCTGGGAGCACTTCTCGGCCGAGAAGGAGAAGGCACAGGCCAAGAACATCGCCGATGCCGCCAAGGCTGCGGGGGTCAAGCACGTGATCTGGTCGACGCTCGAAGACACCCGCCAGTTCATGACGCCCGACGACAAGCGGATGCCGTTCCTGCAGGAGAAGTACCGGGTGCCGCACTTCGACGCGAAGGCGGAAGCCAACGCGTTCTTCTCCGGGCTTCCCGCGACGATGCTGGTGACCTCGTTCTATTGGGACAACCTGTACATGTTCGGACTCGCCCCGAAGAAGGGCGACGACGGGCAGTACGCGTGGGCGTTCCCGATGGGCAACGCGAAGCTCGCCGGCATCTCGGCCGAGGACATCGGCAAGTGCGCATACGGCGTCTTCAAGGGCGGCCAGCAGTACATCGGCAAGACCGTCGGCATCGCTGGTGAGTTCCTCACCATCGACCAGATGGGACAGACGCTCGCGAAGAACCTCGGGCTCGGCTCGGTCAAGTACAACGCGGTGGAGCCCGACGTCTATCGGAGCTGGGGCTTCCCCGGTGCCGACGAGATGGGAAACATGTTCCAGGCCGATCGCGATTTCGAGAAGCAGATGATGGCGAATCGGAATCTCGATGAAGCGCGCAAGCTGAATCCGGCCCTGCAGACCTTCGATCAGTTCGTCACGGCGAACAAGTCGAAGATCTTGGCGGCCGCCAATCCTGCGCCCGCAACCGCCTAGCGACAGTGTAGGCAGGGCCTTTCAGGCCCGGCGTGTTGTGACAGTGTAGGCCGGGCCTGTTCTCCGGGCCCGGCGTTTCGATCGGGGGCGGGTCAGCTGGACCCGCCCTTTTTTTGTCTAGAATCAACGGCCATGCTGACTCGTCCCTTTTTGATGCCGGGCCTAAAGAGCAAGGCCCGGCCTACACTGTCCGTACTCGCGGCGTGCGTCGTCTTCGTCGCAATTCTTTCTGGTCAGACGAGACAAACTCAGATCAATCCGTGTACTGGCGCGCGTGACCTGCATCTGACCAATGGGAAGATCGTCACGATGGATCGCGGCAATACCACCGTGAACGAGGTCACGATCCAGAACGGCCGCTTCACCGCCGTCGGCCCTCGCGGCAATCAGCGTCTCAGCCCGTGCACGCGCGAGATCAACCTGCGCGGCCGCGCGGTGGTGCCGGGTCTCATCGACAACCACAATCACATCGTCCTGCTCGGCATCAGGCCCGGCTATCACACGCCGCTAGAAGGCGCGGCGTCGATCGCCGAAGCGCAGGGGGTCATCAAGGCGCGCGCCAAAGGTGTCCCTGCTGGCGCGTTCATCACGTCGATGGGCGGCTGGAACCCGGCGCAGTTCGCCGAGAAGCGGCTCCCGACACTGGCCGAGCTCGATGCAGCCGACTCCGATCATCCCGTGTTCATGTACCTGGCCTTCACCGGGCCAGCCGCGACCAACACCAAGGGGAAGGCCTTCTTCACCAGTAAAGGAGTCGCCGTCAGCGACACCGGCCAGATCGGCGCGAACGCGCCGTCCCTCGCCGCGCTCAACGCGCTGCGCGCCGTGCAGACCTTCGACGACAAGAAGCGCGGCACCCAGGATGCGATGGCGTACTCGGCGAGCGTCGGGGTAACGACCAGCGCCGACATGGGCGCGTTCAACCTGCCGGGCACACCCGATCTGCAGGGATCGTTCGAGGCCGACACGCTCGCAAGCGCGAATCAATTCACGATGTATGACCCTGTGGTTGCGCTCCACCGCGAAGGCAAGATGACCACTCGCCTGCGCGTCTTTTTTCTGACGATGGACACGCGCCCCGACGTGCCCATCCTGTCGGAGCGGCTGCGCAACGATTTCAAAGACTTCGGCGACGACATGCTGCGCATCTCCGGCATCGGCGAGTTCGCCTCGAGCTGGCCGCTCTTCGGGCAGAAGCCGCCCGACAACTACCAGGCCGCGCTTTCCCGCATCGCCAAAGAGGGCTGGGCGTTTCAGCAGCACAGCCTGTCGCCGGCCGAGAACGAGCTGACCGTGAGCACGTTCGAAGCGGTGAACAAGACCACGCCGATTGCAAACCTGCGTTGGTCGCTCGCACACGTCGGCACGGTCGACGACAAGACGATCGCGCGACTGAAAGCAATGGGCGCGGCGATCGCCGTGCACCCGTTTCAGTTCCTGGCCGGCGGACGCGGCGGACCGCCGCTGCGGACGCTCGTCGACAGCGGCATCAAGCTCGGCGCGGGCTCGGACTCGGCGCAGATCTCGACGCTCAATCCGTGGCTCGTGATCTCGTACATGGTGACCGGCAAGGCGCTGGATGGATCGCTCATCAACGCCGGGCAGCAGCTCACACGCATGGAAGCGCTGCGCCTCTACACCGCGGAGAACGGCTGGTTCCTGAAGGAAGAGAACACGATCGGGACCATCGAGGCTGGCAGGCTCGCCGATCTCGTGGTGCTGAGCGACGACTACTTCGACCCGAAGGTCGTTCCCGACGACGCGATTCGAAAAGTGAAGTCGGTGATGACCGTCGTCGACGGCAAGGTCGTGCACAACACGATGAATTAGCCAACCACTCAGACAAGGGGTTTACGGAGACGAGGTCTCGCGCGGAGACACGGAGTCGCCCATGAGCGCGGCTCACGCCGTTCCATGAAAGTCGGCGAGCGACTTTGAGAGCAGACAACGGGGGAGACGGGGGGAACGGGGATGGTCACACGGGGATAACGGTGGCAACGGGGGCAACGGGAATTGTCGATCTTGATCACGTCGGCGTCATGTCCCGTTTCCCCTGTTTTCTCCGTTGTCCCCGTGTTGATGCCTTTCTCCGTTTCCTCCGCAGGCTCCGTTTCCGGTGGCAATGGCTGAGCACATTTTCTGAGCAGTAACGAAGGTCAGACGGAGGCCCCGCCGCTGGGAGCGCCACGCGCCGTGGGTGGACCACCGGCCTTCGGCCGATGCCCGGATCGGGAGAGGGCGAACAATCACAAGCCCGCATTGTTTTCTCGAGGCTTGTGATCGTTCGCCCTCCCCCGATCCGAGCCGCGCGAGCGCGGGTCCACACGCGGCACACCTCGTTCGACCAGGTGTGGCCTCCGTCCGATCTCCGTTCCTCCGTGTCTCCGTGCAAAACCGTTTCCTCCGCACGCTCGTTTCCTCACACAGCGCGAGCGCCCCCGCGCGTACAATCCGGGACCCAGGAGGGTGACATGAGAACTCGGGCACGCTCGCTTTTCCTGATCGTCCTCGTCGTCTGTGTCGCTGCGGTGTGGCAGGAACGAACTGATGGGGATGTGGCCGGTGCGCAAGGACGCAAGGCTGTCGTGGTCACGCGCATCTACACCGGTCCCGACGGTCTCGCCCATGCGGAAGACATCGAACTCGCACTCAACGCACGTGGCATATCAGAGATGTTCAAAGCGACGGGGGCCGAGTTCAGCGTTCGGCCGCCGACTCCTGGAGCCACTCCCGATACCACGAGGGCCTCGAGCCCCAGCGCGCCGGAATGGCATACTGGACCGGCGCGGCAGTTCGTGATCACGCTGTCAGGGCGCTCGGAGGTCGAGGTCTCCGGTGGCGTTCATGTGATGGCAGGACCGGGGCACATCAACCTGATCGAAGACACGACCGGCAAAGGCCACATCACGAGGAACTTCGGACCCGAGGATCGCATCGCGCTCACCATTCCGCTGGCAGACGGCGTCGCAATCAGTGGAACCCGGACGCCCCGAAACCGGTAATTACGACGCAGGAGATTACTCATGAAAGCGCTGCTGCGATGGGCCCTCGTCCTCGTGATGCTGTCGGGAAGCGCGGCGTACGCGCAGAACCTCGCGGGCAACTGGCAAGGCACGTTGAACGCGGGTAGGGAGCTGCGGGTCGTCTTCGTGATCGCCGGCGACGGTGGCAGCCTCAAAGGGACGATGTACAGCATCGATCAAGGGTTCCAGGGCCTGCCGGTGACTGCCGTCACGCTGCAGGGATCGACGCTGAAGATGTCAATTGCCGGGGTCAACGGCACCTTCGAAGGAACGCTGAGCGGCGACCGGAACTCGATTGCCGGCAACTGGTCGCAGGGCGGCGGCGCCTCGATACCGCTCACACTGGCGCGGGCGACGCCTGAAACGGCGTGGGCGATCCCCGAGCCTCCCAAGCCGATGGCCACCAACGTGCCGGCCGTCTTCGAAGTCGCGACGATCAAGCCAAGCCCCCCCGATCGCCCCGGCAAGCTGTTCACCGTCAAGGGCCGCCAGGTGCTCACGATCAACACCACCGTCAACGATCTGATCACCTTCGCGTACGGCCTGCACGTGCGGCAGATCACCGGGGGCCCGAACTGGATCGAGTCCGAGAAGTACGATGTGACCGGCCAGCCGGCCGGACAGGGCCTTCCCTCGCTGGCACAGATGCGCGAGATGATCCAGCAACTGCTCACCGATCGTTTCAAGCTGACGTTTCATCGCGACAAGAAAGAGCTGCCCGTCTATGCAATCACGGTCGCCAACGGCGGACCGAAGATGACGAAGAACGACACCAATCCGAACGGTCTGCCGGGTCTGCTCTTTCGAGGCCTCGGTGTGCTGCCAGGGACGAATGCGACGATGGCGGACCTCGCCGGCGTGATGCAGGGCGCCGTGCTGGATCGCCCGGTCGTCGACAAGACCGGGCTGCAGGGTCGCTACGACTTCATGTTGACGTGGACACCGGACGAAACACAGTTCGTCTCGATGGGCGTGCGCGTGCCGCCGCCGTCTCCGGACGCCACGGCTCCAGGATTGTTCACGGCGTTTCAGGAACAGCTGGGCCTGAAGCTCGAACCCTCGAAGGCGCCCGTGGAAGTGATGGTCATCGATCGCATCGACAAGGCATCGGAGAACTGACTGGGGCGCCGTTGACGCTGTCGCTCAATCGGTCCGGCGGCTCGCGCGTCCTGGTTGCGCTGGCTGCGTTGACGGCCGGCGTCACGGCTCCTCGCGCACAGTCACCACCGGCGGATAACGCCACGTTCGAGGTCGTGTCGATCAAGCCGACGATTCCCGGAAGCCGAGGCGGGCCGGGCCCGGTCGTGACGACCAGCCCGGGCAGGTTCTTCGCTCGCGGCTCGCTCCAGTTCTTCCTCCAGTACGCATTCGCGCTCAACTCTTCGCAGATTGCGGGCGGGCCTGATTGGATCCGCACGGATCGATTCGACATCGAGGCCATACAGCCACAGGCGGATCCCGGCTATGCGCGGATGCCGGTCATGCTCAGAGCCGCATTGGTCGACCGATTCAAGCTAGTCGTTCATCGAGAAGCCAGAGAACTCCCGGTCTTCGCGCTCGTCGTCGCGGCCGGTGGTCCGAAGCTTGTCGCATCGGGCCGCGACAGCGAGCCTCGTACGCAGCGCGGTGTGGGAGAGCTCAGGGCCGTCAAGCTCACGATGCGCGGGCTCGCGTCGCTGCTCTCACCAATGGAGGGCCGTCTGGTCCTCGACCGAACGGGCCTCGAGGGCGAGTTCGATTTCACGCTGCGATGGAACCCGGACGAGTTTTCTCCACGCGATCCGCGCGAACTTCCCGCAGTCAGTCGAGACGGCTTCCCGCCGGTGCTCACCGCAGTGCAGGAACAACTCGGCCTCAAGCTCGAACCATCGCGCGCACCAATTGACGTTCTCGTCGTGGACCACGTCGAGAAACCGGCAGAGAACTGAGGCGACCCGAGGCATGCTGCAGCCTGACGACTTGAAACGCGACGCGCCTCTCCTCTGGTCCGCGGGGACGGGCTCGGAGGTGTGGGCGTTGTTTGGCGGGTGCGCAGATGGCGATCTGGGGACGGTCTCACATCTGATCGACAGAAACCCTGCGCTGGTCAGGGCTCACTACGAATACCGCACGCCGTTGTATTTCGCCGTCCGTGAGAACCGGATGCCGGTCGCCAGGTTTCTGATCGAGCGCGGCGCGGAGCCGTTCTGGAACGGCGACGATCTCGTCGAGATGGCCAGGATTCGTGGTCATCGCGAAATGGAAGCGCTGATCGAAGGCCAGCGTGCACGATTTCCGCGTCGTCACCGGCGAGCCGATCCACCGCTCGTGGCAGCGGCCAGTCGCGGCGACCTGGAGGCGGTCCGATCGCTCCTCGAGCAGGGCGCCGACCCGAACGCACCCGAGGAACGCAACGCGCCGCACGGCCGCGCACTCTACTCCGCTGTCTACAACAAGCATTTCGCGGTCACGAAACTGCTTCTCGAACGCGGCGCGAACCCGAATCAGGAAGTCGAGAGCTCCGCCGACGCGCCGAGCATTGCGATCATGAATTCGGATTCGAAGACGATCGAGCTGCTCGCGTCATACGGGGCAATCTGGACGATTCCGGTGCAACTCGCGGACTCCTGGCCGGCTTGACCGGCTGGATTGCTGACAAATGAGTCAAGTGTTTCTTCGGTCAAGCCGGCGCGCCCCGCGAAGCGGGGCAAAGAGACACTGTGACTAACGAGGCCCTCATGCTCGCCGAGTCTGAGGCAGGGCCTCGTTAGCCATGGGCTGGCGCTCGAGGCTCACGTATCGGCAGGTCGCAGCCACGGGTATCAGGAAGTCGCTGACCGTGATCGCCACATACGGCGATCTCGAGAGCGCCACCGCGATGCTCTCCGCCGATCCCGCGCTGGCCGACGATCCCGAAGCGCTCGCGGCAGCCGCGGAACATGGGCACGAAGCAATCGTTCGTCTCCTGCTCCAGCATCGGCCTCAGGTCGTCCACCGTGTTGCGGTGGCTGCGCGCACGCGTGACCTCACGGAGTTTCTCTTCCGGAACGGCATGAACCCGAACCTGGCCGGATGGCTGGGCGTGACGCCGCTGCATCGCTTCGCGCGACACGGCGAGATCGACAAGGCCGCGGTGTTTCTCGACCATGGGGCAGCCCTGCATGCGCGTGACGAAGAGTTCTGCACCACGCCACTCGGCTATGCGGCGTTCGCCGGACGGCTGCAGATGGCCGAGTTCCTGCTGAAGCGCGGTGCCCGGCCCGTCTTACCGGACGACCTGGACTGGGCCACACCGATCGCGCTCGCGATCTATAAGGGTCACGACGAGATTGCCTGCCTGCTGAGGGCGCACCGCTGACATCCGTTCGCCAACGGCTGCTGCGTCGTTGTAAGGGATATATAGTCCCGATCAGCGAGATCAGAATGCGCAGACTCAGCTCGCTCGTGCTGGTGATGCTCCTCAGCTCACCGGTCTTTCTGGCGGCTCAGATCAAGACGCCCTGGGGTGATCCCGATCTGCAAGGCGTCTGGAGCAATCAGAACCCGACGCCATTCGAACGGCCCGACGCGCTCAAAGACAAGAGCACGTTGACGAAGGAGGAAGCGGAGGCTGCAGAGAAGACGTCGCTCGACCGCCTGCTCGCTGGCCTCAAAAACGATGTGCCGCTCAGCGGAGAGTTGAACAGCATCTGGCTGGAGACGTCGAAAGGCCGGATCGCACCGGGACGGAGCACGTCGCTCGTGATCGATCCACCGGACGGCAACGTGCCCTACACCGCGGAGGGTCGGGCGCGCTGGAACGCCACGCCGAAGCTCGGGCCGCCGCTGCTCGCGAACCGACCCGAGGATCGTGCGCCCTCAGAACGCTGCACCACGACCGACGGGCTGTTCGCGCCGAATCCCTTCTACAACAACTATCACCAGATTGTGCAGGCGCCCGGCTACATCGTCATCGTCACCGAGATGATGCACGAGGCGCGCGTCATCCCGCTCGACGGACGCCCTCACGCTGGTCCGGGTGTGCGCATGTGGCTCGGCGACTCGCGCGGACACTGGGAGGGGCAGACGCTCGTCGTCGAGACCGCCAACTTCAACGCCCAAAAACTCTTTCGCGGCGCAACGGAACAGATGCGTGCGGTCGAACGCTTCACACGCCTTGACGCAGACACAATCGAGTACCGCCTCACCATCACCGATCCCGCCACCTTCTCACAACCGTGGACACTCGAGAACGGCCTGCGACGTGAAGACGTGATGCTCTACGAGGTCGCATGCCACGAGGGCAACTACGGCATGAGAGGCATCCTGTCGGGAGCACGCGCGGAAGAAGCGCGATGAGAGTCCGGCTAGAGCGGACACTACGTCTGCTGAGTAGCGAAGGGCCGCTTGGGTTCGGAAGCGAGTTGCAGCATCGAGCGGGTGGCGCCGGGTGGGGCGTCCCCGCTCGCCGCGCAGGCGCCTACTCCGTGATCCTGTTTTCGACACCCGTGATCGTTCTTTTGGCGCCGAGGACGAGCGGGGAGACCCGGCGACAGGACCCGCGAGACGGAACGCTCATTGACGAAGCCAAGTACGTTCGCCTAAAGGTGGACACTTCGTCTGCCAGGTCCGGCTAAAGCCGGACGCTACGTCTGTCAGGTCTACGTCTTTCGCTGGTACAACTGAATCAGATTGCCACACGTGTCGGCGAACACGGCCAGCGTCACCGGCCCTGCTGCCGTCGGCGCCTTCGTGAATGCGACGCCCTTCGCGCTCAATCGAGAGAACTCCGCGGCGATATCGGTGACCTCGAACGCCGCGAGCGGGATGCCTTGGGCGAACATCGCACTCTGGAAGGCCTTCCCGGCCGGGTTCGCATTCGGCTCCAGCGCCAGCTCGAGATCATCCGGAGCTTCAGGAGATGTGACGGTGATCCAGCGATACTCGCCCACCGGAATGTCGTGCTTCTTCTTGAACCCGAGCGTCTCCGTGTAGAACCGCAACGCCCGCTCTTGATCGTCCACCATGATGCTCGTCAGCTTGATGCGCATCAGCGCCTCCGACATAGTGTCCCGGATCAGAGACGTGTGATGCTTCTCGAAAACTGCGACGGGCGGAACGCGGAGGCCGGCAGATGTCCCATCAGGCTGAGACATCCCGGCGTCAGCTCGCGTGCGTATCCATGGGGCACCTGGATCATCGTCCGAACCCGCTTCCGGTAGATCGATGGCGACTCACCCACACGGGACGTGAAGAGGGCGCTGAAGCTGCCTAGACTCGAACAGCCGACCTCCATGCAGACGTCTGTGACCGAATGCTGTCCCGCCGCGAGGAGATGCTTGGCCAGCTCGATCCGCGAGTCGATGCGGAACTGATGCGGCGTGACGCCAAAGAGCGCTTCGAACTGGCGAATGAAATGAAAGGGCGAGATGCCCACCTCGCGTGACACGTCCGTGATGGAAAGTGCTCGCTCGCGTCCCTCGCGCAACAGGTCGCGTGCAAGGCAAAGCCGGCGAAATCCGTCGTGTCTCAGCAGCATGTTGTGACTTTAACGCGATGTCATGCAAATACGGTCCGGCTGCCACCTTCGCGCGTTGCGCTACGGTGGCCAAGGAAGCCGGATACGGGTGTGCAAACGATGGGACGAGCGGCGACGACAAAAGCGAACTGACATATTAGAATGCGGGTTTCAACGCAAATACACACGGTGATTGACACGCGGGGGAGGAGGTTTCGATGCGACGACGACTCCTTGGGCTGTTCGCCATCGCTTGCTGGGGCATTCTGGGAACCCAGGTCATCGGCCAGGAAAGCACCGCCGAGCTTCGCGGACGCGTCGTGGACGCTCAGAACGCGGCGGTCCCCGGCGCCACTATCACGATCACCAATCAGAACACCGGCGTCGTCCGTCAGACGGTCAGCAACACCGACGGCACCTACTTCATCACCGCGATCTCGCCGGGGATGTATTCGATGCAGGCGGAGCTCTCGGGCTTCTCGAAATACAACCGCACGGATGTCCGACTCGACCTCGGTCGAACCACGACCCTCGACGTGCAGCTCAGTATCGGCGGCCTCGCCGAAACCGTGACCATCACCGCGGAGACGCCGCTCGTCGACGTGACGTCGAAAGAGATCGGCGGCAGCGTCACTGCTCGTGAGGCGGCGATGCTGCCGTCGGTGAACGGCAACTTCGTCGGCATTGTGGCGCTGCTGCCCGGCGTGATCTCGAACATCAGCACCGAATCGTTCGGCTCCGACGCGGTGAGCGCCAACGGCCTCGACTCGCGCAACAACAACTTCATGCTCGACGGCGCCAACAACAACGATGACGTGATCGGGCAGCGCGCGGGCTCGCAGGCGCGCATGCCGCTCGAGGCGGTCGCCGAGGTCCAGGTGATCACCAATCAGTACGACGCGGAATTCGGCCGCACCCAGGGGGCGATCGTCAATGCGATCAGCAAGAGCGGGACGAACGTGTATCACGGTGTCGGCGCCGGGCTGTGGCAGGACGCGGGCATGACGAAGAAGGACTTCTTCGTGACGCAGAACAATGTGGCGAAGCCGGAGACGCAGCTGCAGACCTATCGCGCGAATATCGGCGGCCCTGTCATCAAGGACAAGGCCCATTTCTTTTTCAATATCGAGCGCGTGATGGTCGATCGCGCGAACACGATCACGATTCCATCGCATCCGGAGTTCAACGGCTCGCCGGTCACGACGGATCGCGTCTGGAACACGCTGGGGCGCTTCGATCACCAGCTGAATCTGAACAACACGTGGGCGGTGCGGTGGCTGCGGGAATCGTCGCCACAGCTCAATCAGATCGTGCCGGTCGTCAATCCCGGGGGCATTCTCACTGGAACGTATCCGGTCACGCAGAACGCCTCGCGCGAGGAGCATGACGTCGATCAGACGATCGTCGGGACGCTCAACTCAGTCCTTGGCGGGAATCGCCTGAACACGATACGCGTGAATTTCACGCAGGAAGACGTGGCGTTCGCCAATCCGGGCTTCAACGGCAACGGCCAGGATCAGGCGGCCCTGAAACCGACGCTGAACTTTCTCACCTACATCGATCAGCAGAGCAACGTCGCCCAGGCGCGCGTGAACGACGCGTACCAGATTGACGACACGATGTCGTGGTACATCTCCGGGCACGGCGGCAGCCATGACCTCAAGTTCGGCGGGCAGTACGAATTCGTCGGCGCGACATCGACGGCGCAGGACAACGCGAACGGGACCTTCTACTTCAGGACCGATCTGCCGTTCAACGCCGCGGACCCTCGCACCTATCCCGACCGGCTGCAGATCCGCGTGCCCGGCAACTTGAATCGCTACCAGAAGGCGCACTACGTCGCGGGGTTCGTCCAGGACAAGTGGCGGTTCAACAATCGCACGACGCTCAGCCTCGGACTGCGGTACGACCTCGAGGTGCAGCCGATCCAGGAGAACGATAATCCAACGTTCTTCCCGGATCCGTCAAAGTATCCGGTCGACAGTAACAACATCGGCCCGCGGCTCGGCCTGACGTACGATATCAGCGGCGACGGCAAGAGCATCGCGCGCGGCGGATACGGACGTTTCTACGACAAGACGCACTTCGAGCTCATCTCCAATATCTTGACGACGGGCCCGTTCTCGGATTCGTTCGTCGTGCTGTTCCCGCAGAACAACTTCGATCCAGGCCCGGCGGCCGGCACGCTGCCGACCGATCCGATGCTCGTCGGCGGTCCGACGGTGAATCGCACGCTGCTGTCGGCGCAGTACCCCTCGGGCAGCCGGATCAAGAACACGGGCAACGTGACGATCGACAACCCCGACCGCCGCATCCCGTACACCGACCAGTTCACGGCCGGCTATGAGCGACAGTTGTTCACGACGCTGTCAGTGAGCGCGGACTACGTGCACGCGCGCAGCCGCGATCAGCTGCTGCTGCAGGATCTCAACCCGGGGCTTCGCACCACGACTGCGAGGACGTCGACGCTCGTGCGAATCAATCCGGCCTACAACGCGGGGCTGCTACAGCCGGTGAACGAGGGCAAAGTCGACTACGACGCGCTCGAGATGGCGCTCGTAAAACGCTTTGCGGCGGACTACTCGTTCCGCGTCTCCTACACGCTGGGGTACGCCCGCGGCAATTATTCCGGCAATGGCGCACCGCTGGACACGTTCCAGGTGCTCAACAACCTCAACCTCGATGCCGCTCAAGGCCGCATGGACGTCGATCGCCGGCATAACCTGGTGATCAGCGGGCAGGCGCTCGTGCCGAAGACCAGCGGACTCACGGTCGCCTGGATTGCGCGCGCCCTGAGTGGCGCCGGCTTCACCGTCTTCGACTCGACGACGGATCCCGATCTCAATGGACAGTTCCAGGAGCCGCTGCCCGCGGGCGCCTACACGAACACCACGGCCAAGAACCCGTGGAATGTCGATTTCGACGGCACTCGCAACGGCGCGACGGGACCGGGCCTGTTCCAGCTCGATCTCCGTCTGGGCTATCGCGTGCGTCCCGGCACAGGTCGAACGCTCGACGTGTTCGTCGACGTGTTCAACGTCACCAACCGTGCGAACTTTGCGAACCCCACAGGCGACCGGCGCTCGACCGACTTCCTGAATCTCGTCGCGCTCCGCTCGGGCGCAGTCCCGACGACTGCTCAGTTCGGCGTGCGGATGGCATTCTGACGCGCGTTCAACGTTGGGGGCCGCCTTCCGCCTTCGCGACGCTACGGCGGACCAGCCGTAGCTTTAGCGGAGGCTGGTAGGCGGCCCTTTCTGCCTACAGCCCAAAGCCAAGAGCCCATTAGAATGTGCCCATGCGATATCGCTTTGTCGGTCTCTGCCTCCTCGCGTTCACGTCCGTTGTCGCCGCACAGGTTCCGCTGACGAAGGATCCCAGTCACAAGGTGACCTTCGAGAACGCGCAGTTCCGCATCTTCGACGTCAACATCGCCGCCGGTCAGACGTCGCTCGAGCATCGGCACGAGCTCGACATCGCGACGGTGTCGATGAGTGACTCCGACTCGCGCATTCAGGTCACGGGACAGCCGTGGGGCGCACCCCGCAAGCGGACGCTGGGCGAGGCCAACGTCACCGAGTACAGCGGCAAGCCACTCAGCCATCGCATCGAGAACACCGGACGCAATCCGTTCCAACTCTTCGCGGTCGAGAACCTCAAGACCAGCGGGTGGTCCAATGGAGCGCCCGCCACCGGTCAGTCGACGACGATGAGCAAGGATGGACGCGCCTTCCGTGTCTACGATGTGCGGCTCCCGCTCGCCTCGCCGCAGACGTCGCACACGCACCTCGTACCGACGATTGCGGTGCTCGTGAACGGCAAGGTGATGTCGGACGGCCCGGACAAACAGGCGAAGGCGAACGCGCCGGCTGCGGTCGGCCTGAAGCAGCTCGATCAGCCCGGGCAGTGGGTGCTGATTCCCGCCGGCGACACGCATCACCTGGTTCGTCTCGGCACGGCCGACGCGCGCATCGTGGAGATCGAAGTTCGGTGATCGATCAGGCACGTCCGAAAGGACGTGCCCCTTCAGAACTCCTTCAGGACTTCTTAAGACGCGCTTAATCTCGCTGCAGGAGGGGTGGCCGAAGAGCGCCGAGTGTGACAGACTTGGCGGCGCTTTGTACCAGACAGTTCCCCGGACCCCTTCCCCACATCGCCGAGCGCTTCCCCGACGGCAGCCCTAGAGAAATATATGGATCCGACACATCTTCATCTGCTGCTCAATCACGTGCCGACGGTCGGCTTCGGCATCGGCATCGCTCTGTTCATCGCGTCGCTCGTGGCCCGCAGCAACGATCTCAAACAGGCCAGCCTG
Source organism: Vicinamibacterales bacterium (assembly GCA_036407095.1). GTDB lineage: Bacteria > Acidobacteriota > Vicinamibacteria > Vicinamibacterales > UBA2999 > Gp6-AA40. The sequence goes on from DASWZV010000081.1 coordinate 14,786, forward strand.
GTCGTGTTCGTCGTGGTGGCCCTGGTGACGATCCCGACCTACGTCACCGGCAATGCCGCACAGATCCATCTGCAGGATCAGGGCGCGATTGGCACCGCTGAGGGGACACGCGTGACGGCGTCGCTCGTGCAGACGCACGAAGGCATCGCGTTCCTGGCGCTCGTATTCATGGAGATTACCGGCGCGCTCGCCTGGCTCGCGCTCTGGCAATTCCGCCGCACGTCGATTCTTGGAAACGGCATGGCCGGTGCACTGCTCGTACTCTGTCTGGCAACGATGGCGTTCACCGCGTTGGCCGCCAACATCGGCGGCCACATCAGTCATCCGGAGATACGCGGGGCCGAGGAGGTCACGACTTTCGCCGGCCACATGGGCCGCGTCGTCGGCAACTTCGTGCGCGACACACCCTGGGCATGGAGTTCGGCGGAAACGATCCACTTCATCGGGCTGTCGCTCCTCGTCGGCGTCCTCCTGCTGATCAACATGCGCATGCTCGGGTTCATGAAGCAGATTCCGTTCGAAGCGCTCGATCGGCTGCTGCCGTGGGCGATGCTCGGCTTCGCGGTCAACACGATGACCGGGATGCTCTTCTTCGCGGCGTCCTCGAACTCGTACGTCGGCAACCCGGCGTTCTACTGGAAGCTGGTCTTCGTAGTACTCGGAGGTGTCAACGTGCTCTATTTCACCTTCGACCGGACCTGGGCGCAGGAGCCCGGGCGCGATGCGCCAGGACTGTCGAAGTTCGCTGCGGTGTGCGCGATGTTTCTGTGGGTCGGCGTCATGTACTGGGGCAGCATGCTCCCGTTCATCGGACAGGCGTTCTAAGCGTGCGTAACCGTTTCGAGGTATTTGATGGAGCTGGCGGCAAAAGTCTCCGCAGTCGTGATCGGGGTGACTCTGGTCTTGGCGATCATCGGGTTTCTCATCGACCGGATCGCCTTCGGTCGCGGGCGTGGTGAGGGCCGACAGCGATGACCGATTTTCTCCAGTGGGTCGAGCAACTGTCCTACAGCACCTGGGTGCGTGAATCGCCGAGCCTGCTGGCGTTTCCGCTCTTTCTGTTCGTGCACACGCTCGGTATGGCCCTCGTCGCAGGCGGCTCCGCGGTCATCTCGTTTGCGATCCTCGGCATGTGGCCCAACTCGCCGCTGCGTCCGCTCGAGCGGCTGTTCCCCGTCCTGTGGTTCGGGTTCTGGATCAACCTGTTCACCGGTGTCTCGATCTTCATGAAGGACGCCAATGCGTACGGACACAACCTCGATCTCTACATCAAGCTCATATTCGTGGTGATCGGCCTGTGGCTGATGGCGGTGATTCGCAAACAGGTGTTCGGCGATCCCGAGCTCGATCGCAAGCCGATGTCGTCGCGCGCGAAAATGCTGGCGTGGGTCTCGCTCGCCGCCTGGTTCTGCGCGATCGTCGCCGGCCGTTTGATTGCGTATGTGGGGCCAGTGCCAGGGCTCTGAGAGAACGACACGGCTCACTTTGGGTTCGATTGAGCGTCGAAACCCGAGTGAGCATCACCGTCGCTTACCGGAGTTCAGCTGTGTGTGAAACGCCGGCAAGCCCGATCGGCGCCGCGGAAAAAACGCACTTCCGGATCCATCCCGGAGGCCCACGTTTATCTTCCGAGCTTATTGTGACGATCTCGCCGTGGGGGCTCCCTTCAGCGCGTTTTTAGTTTCTTCGCAGATCGCGTCGCCTTTAGGGCTTGCCGCCGTTCCACACACAACTGAGCTCCGCTGATCGCTGCACGCTTACTTGGGTTGTGACGCTGGTTGCGTCGTCGAGCGGGTGGCGCCGGGAGGGGCGTCCCCGCTCGCCGCGCAGGCGCCTACTCCGTGATTCGGTTCTTGGCAGCCGTGACAGATCATTTGGCGCCGAGGACGAGCGGGGAGACCCGGCGACAGGACCCGCGAGCCCTCGACGTTCGTGTCGAACCCAAGTGAGCGTCCTCTGGACAATGCGCTCTTACAGCCGTGCCGTCGATGTTCCTGCGGGAACGCGCTGCTCGATCCAGCCTTTGATCACCTCGAATACCTGACGTCGATTGTTCTCGAACATCGCGAAGTGGCTGTTGCCCAGGATGCCGCGATCTTTCAGGCTGATCACTTCGGCGCGCGCGCCTGAATGCATCAGAGCGTCGAGGATCGGTCCGCCGTTGCGGCCGCCGCGCTCAGACAGCAGATACATGATCGGCATGCCTTTGAGATTCGGAAGCGGCGTGCCCGCTGCCCCGCCCTGGCCGACGAGCGGTGCGGTCGCTCCTTCGAACGAGACTACCGCCTTCACGGCGTCCGGCCGCTCGTTGGCGACGAGCCAGCCGAACGGGCCGCCGGCCGAATGCGTCACGAGGATCGTGGGACCGATGCGATCGATCAGCTCGGCGCCATGCGTGCGCCAGAGCATCTGCGCGAGCTGGTTGTCGCGAGGCGCGGAATTGGCCGCCGCCATCAGCTGATCGACGAGCAGGTCGCCGACGTCGCCGGTCGTGCCTGGCCACTGTTTGTTGGGCGTACGCGCCGATGTCACCGTGTCACGGGTGAGCAGGTCGTAGGTGACGATCGGCCCGATTTCTCCGAGCGCATCCGGATGGTATGGCGATCGTCCGTGTCCCGGCCGATCGACCATGTACACCTTGTAGCCGGCCTGCACGAAGTGATGCGCCCATCCCGACGCGCCGCCGAGCCCCATGTAATGCACCATCTGTCCGCCGCCGCCGTGCACGAGAAGTACGGGCACGGTATGCCGGAGTTCGGCAGGCTCGAAATACTGCACGAACATCTGGCCGACGTGAATCGTGCCGTACGGCATCTTCTTCTTGTCGCCGGTGCCGACCCAGAACATCCCCATATCAGCAAGCTTCAATCCGAGCGTGTCGCCAGCCACGCGACGCGGTACCGGCGACTGACTGTTGCTGCCGATCACGTTCTTCGCCATCCAGTCGATGATCGGCTGCAGCACCTGCCGGTTGTTCTTCTCGACCATCATCATGTGGCCGTTGCCCTTGATACCGAGCGAACCGAGACGAAGCTCGTCGGCCGCGACGCCCGCCTGCTTGAGGAACGCGGCCCCGCCGGGGTTGCCCGGTGACGCGAACGACGAATCGGCGGTCACGAACACGACCTTGGTGTTCCGCAGGTTCGGGAGCTTGTGCACCGGCTCGGCCTGGAGGAAGTACCCGTTGATGCCCGGTTCCGGGGCTGCGACCCAATGTGTCTTGATGACGGCGGGATCGGCAACCGGCGGCTCGTAGGTGACCGGAATGCTCGACATGCCCCAACGATTGCCGCCGGCAAATCCGGAGCCGGCGCCTTCGATGATGACGGTCGCCTTCACCAGCGCAGGTCGCGCCTCGGCCACGAGCAATCCAAACGGGCCACCCGCTGAGTGCGTGACGATGATCGCGGGACCGATCTTGTCGAGCAGGTCCGCGCCCGCCTGTCGCCACACCATGTGCTGCAGGTTCGGCGCGCCCGCAGGGAGTGTGTTCGCTGCGGTCGGCACATTGCCGCGCCCGGCGCTAGCAGGTGCAGCAGGCGCCGGACCACCTTGTCGTCCTGAGTTGCCTGCCTGCGTCTGAACGACGTAGCTGCCGCCTTGTCCCGCCACGAGTTGATCGAGATCTGGTGAGCCGACGTTCCCAGGGCCAGGCCACTGCGACGCGTGCTTCTGATACTCGTTGGGCGTCGCCGCGGGGTTCGCGCTCGGGGGTGTAAAACGTCCGGCGATGTTCTCGAGGAATGCGGCGGTGGGAGGGAAGCCGCCGTGAAGATCGGGGTGCAGCGGCGAGCGTCCGTGTCCCGGCCGATCGACGACGTAGACCTTGAAGCCCTCCGCGACGAGATACTGAAACCATCCCGGACGGCCATCAGGCGTGCCCATCCAGTCAGTGCCTTGTCCGCCGCCGCCGTGCACGAGCACGATGGGAAACGGATGGCGGACTTGTGACGGGATCATGTACTCGACGTACATCTGCTGCCCGCCGACAAACGCGCTGCGCGCCGTCTCGGCACGCTTCACGTTGACCCACATATAGCTCCACTCGGCAACGTCGAGCGGAATCTTGGTGGAGGCAACAGCACTTTGCTGGGCCAGCGCAGCAGCCTCGACGCCGCCGGCCGAGAGAGGGCCGAGAGCGGCAGCCGCTGCACCCGCCACGCCAAGCCGCGCCGCCGTGCGCATGAACTCGCGACGATCGAGCTGCCCTGCCGAGTACCGCTCGTACAAGGGCGTCAGCGCATCAACGGCGATCGACTCTGAAGAACTCATATGCCGCTCCAGCACATGGGGAGGATGAGGAAGACGGACGGCCAAGCATCTGGCAAAGCCAGCCCCGTGTCAATCGGGCGGCGCAGAAGTTGCGCAGGATCAACAGGTTCAATGGGTTCAGGGTTCACGCGCCTGCACCGAACGGTTTCATGATGCGCCGCGTCGAAGTGGTAGTTGACCGAACATCGCGCTGATTTTGCCGCGTTCGAGGCGCTGTTCGCCTCGCACGGCCCCCGGATGAAGAGCCTCGCGCTCAACATGCTGGGGAACCGCTCGGACGCGGAGGACGCGGTCCAGGAGGCGTTTCTGCGCGCGTATCGCAGCCGTCACTCGTTCAGGCACGACGCCTCGCTCTGGACATGGATGTACCGGATTCTGCTCAACACGTGCCGTGACATGGGACGCCGCCGGAGCACCCACGGGGAATCACCGCTCGAGGCCGAAACCTTCGTCGAGCCGACGACCCGGAGCGTCGACCATCCGTTGCGTCTGGCGTTGAAACGCGCGCTGACCGAGCTCGCGCCGATCTACCGCGAGGTGTTCGTGCTGTGCGAGGTGGAAGGACACACGCATCGCGAGGTCGCGGAGATTCTGGAGATTCCGGAAGGGACGTCCAAGGGACGCCTGTTCGAGGCGCGCCAGCGGTTGAGGGCGCGACTGCAACGCACCACAGCTACAGAGAACGTGCACATATGACACCACAGGATTTCGATCGCACCGACGACGAAGCGCTGTCGGCAGCCGCGCGATCGCTGCACGAGGAATGGGAAAGCCCGGCATTGTGGCCGGCGATCGCGGCCCGTCTTCGTGAGGAGGAAGGCGCGGCGACCAGGCACACCTGGTGGCAGCTGCCATCGCTGCTCACCTGGCGGCTGGCCGCCGCGGCAGCAATCGTACTCCTCGCATCGTCGGCAACCTGGGTGATCTGGCGTAGCGTCGAACCTGAGCGATCGACGCGCGAGGTCGCCGCACCAGACGAGCGTCTGCTGACTGACGACGCCGTGGCCGCCATCGATCGATCCGAGGAGCAGTACGTCAAAGCGATCGACGAGCTGACACGGCTGACCAGGCCGAAGCTCGACATGCCCGACTCGCCGCTGATCGTGAGCCTGCGCGAACGCCTGATGACCATCGATGCCGCGATCGCCGAATGCCGGAAGGAAATCGACAGGAACCGTTTCAACGCGCTTCTGAGACAGCAGCTGTTGTGGATCTATCAGGAGAAGCGCCGCACCCTCCAACAGGTGCAGGAGTCGGACAGACATGCGTTGTAAGACGATGTGTGCGGCGGCAATCGCGCTCGCGATCCTCTCGCCGGTTGGCCGCGACGCAGCGGCCGCGGAATTCGCGCGCGACGAAGTGGTGCGTACCGCGACCCGGACGATTGCCGTCAAAGGCACCCCGGTCCTGGCGATCGATCATCAGACCGGAACACTTCGCATCAGGACCCATCAGAAGCCCGAAGTGCTCATCGACGCCACATTCCGCGTGTCGGCCGGATCGCGCGACGTGGCCAACGAGTTCCTCGCGGGCATGCAACTCGATGTCGTCGAATCCGCGTCGCGAATCAGCGTGCGCTCGACCTATCCCGACTGGACTCGCAGGCTCCGAAATGTCAGCTTCGTGATCGATTTCGACGTGTTGATGCCGGCAAACCTGCCCCTCGAAGCGAGGAATCGATTCGGGGACACGTCGGTGACCGGTCTCATGGCGGGCGCGACGATCGACAACGGACACGGCCTCCTGACCGCGACCGACGGGAAGGGCAGCTATCGCCTGGAGAACAGGTTCGGCGACATCGACGCCTTCAGGCTCGATGGCAACGTCACGCTCGTCAGCGCGAACGGTTCGATCGCGGGCGAGACGATCAGCGGCGCCGTGTCGGCCACGAACCGGTTTGGTGACATCAATCTCAAAGCCGTCCAGAAGGATCTCGTCGTCGACAACGCGAACGGATCGATCGTCGTCGAGAACGTTCGGGGAAACGCGCGGCTCAGCACGCAGTTCGGCATGGTGCAGGCACAGGCCGTCCGGGCGGGGCTTCAGGTGACGAGCGCGAATGGTTCGATCCGCGCGACCGATATCGACGGCACCACCTACCTCAAGTCAACGTTCGGCTCCATCGTCGTCGATCGCGTGCGCGGTGCGCTCACGGTCCAGGGCGCCAATGGTGACGTGCGAGGTGCGGCATTGGCCGGCGACGTGACGGTCACCAATACATTCGGCGCCGTCGCGCTGCGGGACGTGTCGGGAAAGATCGACGTGCGCAATCAGAATGGCGCGATCGCCGTCGGGGCATTGGGAAAGCCTGGGGCGTGCAAGGACGTTCTGCTGGCGACGACCTTCGGCGCCATCGACGTCTACCTTGCGAACGGCGCCGCGTACGCCGTGAATGCGCGCACCACGTTCGGGAGCATCCGCAGCGCGATTCCGATTCAGACCACCGGCACGATCGGGGGCGCGTCGCTGACCGGCACGATCGGCGGAGCGGGCGGCTGCACGATGCAGCTCGCCGGACAAAACGGGAACATCGGGATCCAGTCGGGGCCGGGACCTGATGTCAACCTGCAGCTGCCGGCATCGGCGCGAGGGCCGCGCCCACCGAGGCCGCCACGACCGCCTCGTTCACCGCGCGGTGGATTCGATCTGCCGGAGCCGCCCGCGCCACCAGCACCGCCGGCGCCCCCGGCTCCGCCTGCACCACCGGCGCCACCCGCACCTCCGGCGCCGCCGCGCTGAAATGCAAATCCAATGCAAAATTCAAAATGCAAAAAGGAGCCGGGCGATTCGGTTCAGCCCTTTTGCATTTTGCATTTTGAATTTCGAATTTTGCATTTCGAACTACGACTTACAAGGTGAAGGACTCCACTTCGACGCGTTGGGTTCTTTCTTGTAGTGCGTACTGGTCACGAAGTCCTGCGTCAGATACTTCGAGTCCGACACAATGGTGGTGACGACGAGCCACTCGTCGCCGTTGGGAGCCGGGAAGCGATCGAAGTACTCGAGCAGCGCCGTGTTCTCGCTGTAGGGTACGCCGTTCTTGCGAAGCCATGCGGCGCTGAGCATCGAGGTATTGACCTTCAGATTCCCGTAGCGTGGCCCTGCCGGCGCAGCGGCTCCGCCGCCACCGCCTCCTCCTCCACCACCGCCTCGCCCGCCGCCACGTCCGCCGCCAACAATCTCCCACTCAGCGACAGAGAAACCCTGCAGCGATCGCTGCGCGGGCGCCGACTGACTCTTGTCGAAGAGCAGGCGGCGTGTCTGCTGCCCGGCATCGGTCTCGATCTTCAGCGTCTGATCGTTTTCCCACGTGATGTGCAGACGCGTCGGAATGCGCATCAACCCCGCGGCGCCGTACGCAAGACATGACCCGTCGGTCGCCGGGTCCCACGTGTTGGCGACTTTGGTTCCTTCAGGATTGAGCGGCACGCTCGCGGTGTCGCCCTTGGCCGGCGTCACCATGCGCCAGCGCCAATCCTCGTTGACGATCGACACCCAGTAGCCGGTGAGATCGATAGGCGCCGCCGCCTGCGCAGTGGCCCCGCCGCCGCGCCCGGCAGCAGGCGCACCTTGAGGCGCCCCCTGCCCCCGCCCGGCAGCGGGCGCTCCTTGCGGTGCTCCCTGCGCCGACAGCACTACACCAGCCGCGAGCGCGATCGCGCCGATCAGGGCGAATCCCGCCCCGGTTGCCTGCCTCCTCACTGTTCCCTCCGGCTCGTTGTCGGTGTCTGCTTGAGGCTCTTGTATGCCGCCTCGATGAACTGGTCCGTCGTCCACGGACCCTGCGCCGCGCCGTAGCGGCCTTCGTAGTCGCGAACCAGTCGCGCTGCTTTCACCTGTTCCAGCGTCATGCCCTTGTGAATCGCGTCGTCGATGCGATCGCGAATGATCGTCATCATGTCGCGATACTCGACGACGTCGGCTTCGTCGGTGAGACGGCCATGTCCCGGGATCACGTAGGTACCGCCTTCCTGCTTGTCCTTGGGAATGGTGATATCGATGATCTGATTCAGCCCGCCGATCAACGCGTTGAGGCCGCCGGTCGAATCGAGCACCGGGAACGTCGTCGTCCGGTAGATGTCGCCGGCGACGAGCACATCGGACTTGCGGAAGAAGACCATCACGTCGCCGTCGGTATGCGCGTTGGGGACGTGCAGCATCTGTACCGCTTCGCCGTTGAAGAAGATCTCGAATTCGTTCGTGAAGAACGTCTCGGTCGGCATCGCCGAGAACGGGAGCGGCGGCTGCGCCTGCTGCATCTTCGCGTCGACGTTCTCGTGCGCGATGATCGACGCGCGGTTGGCGGCGCCCGGACTGGCCTGGCCGACGAAGTTGCCGGCGATGATCGAACGGCCGGCTTCGGCGATCTTCTGATTGCCGCCGGTGTGATCCGGATGCGCGTGGGTGTTGATGATCCAGCGAATCGGCTTGTCACCGGCGAGCTTGCGGATCTCGGCCAGCAGCTTGTCGCCGAGCGCCGTGGTCATCGTGTCGACGACCAGCACGCCCTCGTCTCCGATTTGCACCGCCGCATTCACGCCGCCGCCGACGAGCATCCATACGTTGCCCTGCACGAACAGCGAATGAACCTCGTTGTCGGGAGTCGTCACCGGGTTCGGAGGACTCGACACGCTGCCGCTCTTCGGGGTGAAGCCCGGTTTCGTCGACTCGGGAAGCGCCGTATCGGCGCCGCCACGGACTTCGAGTGGAGGCAGTTTGTATTTCTTCGCGTAGTCGCCGGTGAATGGGTTGGCGCCGATCAGGTAGTGCGGCACGTCGCCCTTCTCGCGCGGCACTTCGACGGTCGGATAGCACGGATACGGCTGCATGACCGGATTGGGTGTGAGCTGGAACCCATTGGTCTTGATGAGCGGCTCCGTGAGATACACCGGATCCTGAATCTCGTAGATGTGCGTCAGATAGTTTCCGTGACGGATGAACCGCTCGGTCATCGTCGCGCGATCGCTGAGTGCAAGACCGTTCCGCCTGATCCAGCCCGCCTTCAGATGCGTGGTCTCGACGACGAGGACGTTGCCCTCCCAATGGCCAGTGGAGAATCCCTGCCACGTGTGAGCCGCGTAGTCGGGTGGATGCGGCCGGCCGTCCATGTAGATGTCGCGCTTCTGCTCCTGCCACTGAATGTGCGTGTGCAGGCTGATCATCGACTGCGTCTTCGTGTCGATCTCCGGCGTGATGCGGAGATTGCCGACGCCGCGAAATCCATAGGTCGAAGGATGCGGCTTGCACTGATGCTCGGGCAGCGTCAGCAGCGATGCCTGCCACGAGTCCGCACGCAATCGCATCGCGTCGTTGATCGGCAGGCCGCTGTAGTCGCCGACCTCGGGTCCGGGCACCCGCTCGACCTGATCTTCGTGGAAGATCGGCGCCCACATCCCCGAGAGATCGACCTGCGCCGCGGCAGGACGCACGCCGCACGCCATCAGCACCGCCGCGACCCCCAGCCTCACGACGATCACGCGCATGACACCCCTCGCTTGTTCCGACGTTGCCCCCCGGCGCCGTCCCGACCCGTTCTCCGACCTGCGACGCCATCCTGGGCGTGGACACTTGGACTGAACGAGCGGTGGGAATCTTAATGTGCGTCCTGGGGGAAGTCCACCCGCGGGCAGGCCACTTGGCGCCGCGCATCGACTGTGCAAGACTCTCAGGACTTCAAATGGTTCAAATGGGGTCGGGAGTCATTTGGACCCCATTACGGCTTTGCCATGAGGACTCGATACCGGACATGGAATTCATCTACAGGCTGCAGCACACGGCTGCGATGGACTGGTTCCGCGAGAGCGGATCGTTGTGGGGGTACCCCGCCGTCCTGTTTCTCCATACCCTCGGACTCGGCACTGTGGCCGGCCTCAGCGGGGCCATCGACCTTCGATTGCTCGGCGTGGCTCCCCGGATCCCGCTGGCCCCGCTGACGCGGTTCTTCGCCGCCATCTGGATAGCCTTCGCCGTGACCGCCGTGTCGGGTCTCGTGCTCCTGGTCGCGGAAGCCGAAGCCAAGCTGGCGAGCCCGATTTTCTGGATCAAGATGACCTTCCTGGCGCTGGCTCTCGTGAATCTCCGCCTCCTTCGGACGCGCGTGTTCGCCGATCCGAAGATCGATACTCACCCGCTCGCCAGCCAAGCCAAGTTCCTCGCGGCTACGTCACTGCTGTTGTGGGTCGCGGTCACCACAGCTGGACGGCTCATGGCGTATCTCGAGAAGGGGCCGATCGGCTAGGCGCGAGGCTGTCATGAATCTGCCGCATCTTCATCTCATCCTGAATCACGTCCCGACCATCGGCACGGCCGTCGCGATCGGCCTGCTGCTGCTCTCGCTGGTTCGTCGGAATCAGCAACTGACGCGTGTCGCCTTCGAAGTCATCTGCGTCGTCGCGCTCATCACGCTGCCGGCGTACCTCACCGGCGTCGCGACCGGCATGGAGCTCGAGAAGCTACCCGACGTCTCGAAGGCCGTCATCACACGCCACCACGACCAGGCCCTGCAGGCGTTCCTGTTCATGCTGGTCACGGGCGGCGCCGCGTGGCTGGGCGTCTGGCGTTTCCGTCGCGTCGGGAATCTCTCCACGACGAACATCGTGGTCGTCCTCGTGCTCGCCCTGCTCACGATCGGCGGCATGATGACGACGGCGACCCTCGGAGGCGAGGTTCGTCATCCCGAGATCCTGGCGCCCGGTGAAATCGCGCCGACGGCACCGCCCGCCTGGCTCAGCGCAGCGATGGTGCAGCGATTCGTGCTCGACCATACGTGGGTCTGGCCCTCGTTGGAAACGCTCCATTTCATCGGACTGTGGCTGCTCTTCGGGATTGTGGTCCTGGTGAACCTGCGGATGCTGGGCGTGATGAACGGGGCGCCGTTTTCTGCGTTTCACCGACTCCTGCCATGGGGCCTGCTGGGCCTGGGCGTCAACCTCGTGACCGGCATGTTCTGGGTGATCGCGACGCCCGAGCAGTACATGACGAACATCTCGTTCGGCCTGAAGATGGGGGCCCTCATGCTGGCGGGGGCCGACCTGCTGTATCTCACGACGTTCGACGGGCCCTGGAGCGTGAAGTCAGGAGAGCAAGCGCCGGCGCTCGGAAAGGCCTTCGCGGTCTCGGCGATCGCGCTCTGGATCGGCGTCATGTACTTCGGCCGCATGCTCCCGTTCCTCGGCAACGCATTCTGATTCGGAGCGACTCATGCAACTGGCGTTGACCGTAGGGACCGTCGTGGTCGCGGGATTGATCGTCGTGGGCCTCATCGGCTTCCTGTTCGAGAAGTACGCGAACGGGCTGGAGCCAAGTGAGGGCGCGTCCAAAGGCACTTCCCGCGACGTGCGTGAACAGACGTCGTAGCGGCGGGCGTAGTGTCCGGCTTTAGCCGGACCTCAGAAGTAGCGTCCGGCTTTAGCTGGACTGCGTGCGTTGCTTCGTTCGACGCTGCGGTCCACGGGTTCATGTGTGTTTGGCCGGCCGCCGCGCACGCCGCGGCCAGGAACGCGCCCCTCGCTCGTCCCCTGTCGCTCGCGCGTCGACTATGGTGTGGCTCGATGCCGATCTGTCACGCGGCACAAAACATCCGGGCTATCGCGCAGCAACTCGAACGCGATGCGCGGAAGTCGACGCGGTGAACGCTGCGCCCGCGTTCCCGCTCCGCGCTGAGTCGGCCTGGCGCACGCTCCCGCCCGCCAACACACGTGAGTGTCGTTATGCTATGTGAAGCGAGCTGATCGCCTCTGACCGAAGTGCGTGTATGGGCAACATCGGCATACCTGAAATCTTGATCGGGCTGATTGTCGTCGGAGTCCCGCTCTGGGCATATCGCGGATTCACTCTTCCCAAGATCAGAATCATCAGGTACGCGCTGTTGCTCGTCGTCGCCGGAGTCCTAGTCGTACTCGTCTTCAACTGGACGACTCGGTTTCACACGCTCGCGTACTGAAGCGTGCTCTGTCACGTACTGAAGATTCTCGCCTTCTAGAAGGGTACCGAGCTTCGACCATTTCGCCGGATCGGCCTGACGATAATGCCGTTCAGCGGCGTGGCGAAGCCCCATCCGCTCCAACGGCGGGTTGGGCAGCGCCCAGGTAGCGTGCATGCCCGCCCGATTCGGCGACCGTCTTGATACCAAGGCCCCGTTCGATCAGTAGGCCGCGCATGTACCGGTACGGGACCAGCCGCTCCGCGAGCCGGCCGAGCAGGCCCAGCGGAGCCGCGTAGTCGAACACATCAATCATCTTCGTCCCACCGTCGTGCGGTTCGAAGTAGTGGTCGTGATCGAAGCGGGCAAACGCCCCACGCACTAGTGAATCTCGAAAGTGGCGAGGGCGATCGAAGGCCGTGATTCGGCTGGTCAACTGCTGACGTATTCCGAAATGCTTGGCGCTCCACGTGACTTCCTGTCCGTCACCGATCAAGCCGCTTGTCACTCCAGCGACGGCTCGTTCGCCTGAATCGCCGGTCGACGTGAGGTGCAGTTCAACGCTTCGCTTCAAGTCGAAGCACAGTGCGGGTGGCGCCTTGATTTCCGTTTCGACTCGAATGACCGCATCGCTCGTCCCCCCAACGCATCGCCGCTCACCTGCGGCAGGCGCACTCACCGATAGTACCGCGCCCGAGCGGGCGCCCGATGGCGTCAGGAGCAGCGGGGGTTAGACAGCGGCGTCAGTCTCGAGCGGCGCTTCACGATTATCTAGAAGAGGCCGAACCTTCGGCGCCGCGCGGCGGCTGCGAGGGCCCGTTAGACAGCCAGTCAGCCGCAAGGCGCTCGAAAATTCTAGCCAGATTGCCGTCTCGAATGTCTGAGACCTCTACGCCGTAGGCTTCCCGAATTCGTTCGAAATAGTGTTGATTCGAGCTGTCGCAGTGAAAGTCCCACAGGCTTGATTCGTCCGAGATAAAACACTGATCGAAGTCCACCCCAACAACTCGTGACAGGAGGTCGCGCGCAATACTCGAACGAATAAGTTACGCCAACTCTTTCCTGTTCCATCAGTTGGTGACTGCGCCAGCCTGCCTGACGTCTGCCGCTCACATGCGGCACGCGCGCGTCAGCGATGGCACCGCACGCGAGGACACGCGCGAGCGGGCCCCAATGCCGTCAGGTGCAGCGGCCGGTTAGCCAGCCGTGCCTTCCGCTTTGCTCACCGCGCCGAGGCGACGGAGTCGAGCTTGCGCAAACGTCCCCCGAACCCCACCTACAAATGCGATTATCGTAAACAGGTCCATCACTCCGGGTAGCGAGCCACGCGCAATTGCGACGATCACGCCGATGCCCATGAGAAGGAGCCCTGCGACCGCAGCTGTCCTCCAGCCGCGACGAACGCCCAGGCCCAGTAGCGCTAATACTCCTGAACCGATCAGTCCGCCCAACCCCAGACCGAGGCTACGCGAGACCAGTGCCGACCACACGCTCAGCGCCACACCAATTCCAGCCGATATGAAGACCACCCACGAGCTGAAGTGAATTGCATCGTGGGCGCCAGACAAGTCACTGACGTCTGGCCAAAATACCCGCCACCGACTTGGTCGCTCGTAGAGTTCTTCAAGCATTTTCAGTCTGGCTAACGCATTGCCGCTCACCTGCGGCACGCGCGCGTCTACGATAGCACCGCGCGCGAGGAGGGCGCGGGAGCGCGCCCCGGTACCGTCAGGTCCAGCGGCTTGTTAGGCGGCATCATGTCGAAGTCAAAGGCCTCGCGCACCGGCAACTGACCCCCGCTCAACGTGGCAGTCGTAGCGCCGAGCGATGCATTCAAAGGTCGTGTCGTGGAACGTGAAAACGAAGTGCCGAAGATCCGCAAAGAACTCGTGACTGTGATGAGGATGCACCGAATTCATCTGCTCGAGCGAGCGGAGCCAGGAAGAGTCCTGGACTTCGCAGACTCTGTACGACGCAAGCCCTCGCGCCGCCAGCGGGTGTCCAGAGAGGGCCTCATCGTTCGGCGGACCGAACGTATGCGCGTACGGTCGTTCAAACCGAATACGTGCCACGAGTCGACCGTCTGTATTTGGTCCGACGACGTTGACGTCAGCGACGTCCCACTTCGTATCGGGTTCCGAGACCATATACACGAGATCGAGTTGCTGCTCTGAGGCAACCACCGTCGGCAAGGGCGCACCGGTATCGGGACGCGGAACGTCGTGAAGTTCGACCACCAAATCCCGTTGGTCTACTTGGTACATTGTTGATTCGAGTCCGCCTAAGGTCGTGCCGCTCACCTGCGGCACGCGAGCGTCAACGATAGCACCGCGCACGAGGGGCGCCGCGCGGCCCGGTGCCGTCAGGTGCAGCGGCTTGTTAGGCAGGCCCTCACGCGCGATGAGCCCAATATCCTGGACGACGCCTGGCGTGCGCCACCGCAACGATCAAGAGTCGGGATTCTTCGACGCGGTAGATAACAGCAAACGGGAAGTGGCGAAGGAAGTAGCGCCTGGTGCCTTGCTCGCCGATTGGCCATGCCTCGGGATGTTCCAGAATGGCGGCTTCGGCTTCGTCCAATTCCCCACTAAATCGTGTCGCAGCCGTTGGACTTCGCTTGCGATACCACTGCGCGGCTGCCTCGGCCTCGATCAATGCCTGCTCGAGATACTCAAGCTTGCGGGCCACGACGACCCGCCGCCGAATGAAGGCGTCGCCGCGCCTCCGACCAGGGAACCGTCTTCGCGCGACCGGACTCGATCTCGCTTATCCGACCGCGGATTTCCACGGCCCATGCCGCCTCGGCATCAGCGTCCACTTCCTCATCAAGGCTATCGAGAAGCTCTCCCGCCAGTGCCGCGCGCTCCTCTGGGGAAAGTCGTAGGGCCTCTACGAGCAACTGCTTTGAATCCATGTAACAAGCGTAGCATCGTCCCAGTCAGGTTCGGCACTCCCTAACACCTGCGCTTCAGCCGCGAAGGCGCGTCCCAGCACGCCGCTTCGTCGTCGGCCCGCGCCGCGCCTTCGTCGGCTACAAGCGCTTGTTAGTCGACTGTCGCACCTTCAAGTCGTCCTTCATCGCGTCAAGCGAGATGACGCGGCCGTTTCGAAAGTCGTGGCGTGAGCGCTCGGAGGCTCGAACCTTGAATCCGCTGCGTCGGAGGATGGCTTCACTCCCCGCGTAGTCCGTTGGACCAGATTCAACTGGCAACACGAACACGTCGCGATCACCGTTCCCCTGGCCACACGGTCCGCCGCGGCCTCTTCGCATTGACCAACGCTCATCAGCGCCGACGCGTAGCCCACAACCGTGCCCGCCGCGAGCACCGCGAGACCCCGTCGCATCCAGCGTATGCTTCGCGATTTGATCACGAACTATTTGGACACCGGTGCACAGCCGCGTGATTCTTCCCGCGTCGAAATGGGCTCGCAGCGTCGGGCCGAAAGGGACCGCCGGTTCCTTTGCGAGGAACTCTAGCCACGCGCGAGCCTTTGCCTCGTTATTCGACATGCGGTCTAACGCTTTTGCCGCTCAGTCGCGAGCGGCGCTCACAGGACTCCGAGTCAGCCCGAGCGCGCCGCGCCGCTCGTCGGCTGCAGCGGCAGGTTAGGCCGCACAAGTAGTTCGCAACTATTGCCACCATCCAAGGAGCCCACCGAGTCCCATCAACATGACGTATGAAGTCACGAAGAGCATCAGCTTGAGGCGATGGTCAACACCTGGTTCGATCACGCTACGTCTTGGATCCCGCGGCGACACACGTACCCGAGTCTTGGATCCTTTGACGAAAGGCAGCACGAACTCCTCGACGTCCTTCCGCGAAGAGGTGAAATCGAGCCCTGAGAACATGATTCGGCTGCCTTCGTAGCTGGCGTCATTGTGCCTGTACTCGTAGCGAATCAACGGACTGTACGAGCGCCCACCGCGATGCTTGATGACGCTGGCGTCGAGAACTGTGGCGTCTTCGACAAGCCAATGTTCACTCTCTTTGGCTCGTCGGAATTCCACGAGACCGTACAACAGTCCCGCAGTCCCCAATAACGCAAAGGCGGCATAAACCACAATCTCGAGCACCTGCCCTCCAAAAGTACGGCCGTGTCCATCGCTAATCGCACATATCGGCCTAACGTCATGCCGCTCACCTGCCCCACGTGCGCGTCAACGATAGCACCGCGCGCGAGGGGCACATGCGAGCGCGACCCGGTGCCGTCAGGTGCAGCGGCCTGTTAGTCGCTCACAAATTCTTCTTCACCGGTGGCCGAACATCGACGGATACGACTCGATGAAGAAGCAGACGGCTCTTGAATAGCTTCATGTGACCATATCCGACGAACCATCCAAAGAGCTTTCCGTGTGCAGAATCGAATCGACCCTCGACAACAACCCTAATGTTGCCTGGCAATGAGTCGGGAGGCGCATGCAGAACTCGCGCGAACGCCATGAGGCGGTCGAATTCTGCATCGCGAACGAGCTCGAAATCTGATGTTGTACGCCCCGTCCGTCCGTCGGGGAAATCGATAACGACACGCTCTCCGCTCGCGCATGCATCAGCTCGCAACTGGAATGCGCCCCGCCCTCCATCGACTAAGTCTGAATCAACACGCACGAACCTGCCGGAGTACTTCGTCGGCTGGCTCACCAATTCGCACGGCGGCACGCCAACAAACACGAATGGATCACCATGGACCATCTGCCCCGCAGCGATGACCAACGAGCAACCTGCCGCAAAAGCGATCCGTCGCAAGCCCGTCTCCATTCCGCCTAACGCATGCCGTTCACCTGCGGCACGCGCGAGCCAACGATAGCACCGAGGGCGAGGCGCACGCAGGAGCGGGCCCCCGGTGCCGTCGGCGCCATATCCGATACAAGCAAGACTCGAAGTCGCCGCAAGTCACTGAAAACCGCACCCTCTCTAGAGAGGTCTCGACCCTCTCTCGGATTATCGAGAACTCGATGGCAAATTCTTGCGCTCCTAACTCGTGGCGATCAACGCGCCGCCTCGTGACACCGGCCACGTCGGTCGGCCGCCTCACCGATCTCGAACCGGCCGTTCTCGAGTCCCGTTCGGATCAGTCACGCACCTCCAGCGGACTCCGCGTCGCTCGCTCACCGCGTTCAGGACGTGCGTGCAGATCATCGTCGGACTGACGTCGCGGGGCCCGAGCAGCTCCTGGATCGTCCGAATGTCATAACCCGGCCTCCAGTAGGCGCGTCGCAAACGAATGGTGCAACTTTGACAGGTCGCAGCCCTCGCGATTCCGCGGGCCATCGAGGCGATGCTCACGTGTATTGGGCGGCGGGAGCGTGCGCCAGGCCGACTCGGCGCGGAGCAGGAACGCGGGCGGAGCGATTCATCGCGTCGACTTCCGTCAACGCGTTCGAGTTGCCGTGAGTCACCTCGGACACTTTGAGCCGCGTGACAGATGTCGCACCGAGTCAGTTACTAGTCGACGCGGCAGCGGTAGGTATGAGCGAAGGCCGCGTTCCCGGCCGCAGCGCAAGCGGACGCCGTCCAATACACGTGAGCATCGCCTCGCCAGCCGCTCGAATGCAGGGGCGAATGACGCGCGTTGAATGCAGGAGGGTGTGAAGACCCGCCCCCTGCGATCGGTTAAACGGTCTTTATCTCGCCCGTGACCGCAGTGAGCGCTGCCTCTACCTCGCGAAGCCTCGCTTCGGAAGTGCCTTCGACACCGACCAGGATCTTGCCATCCGACACCGCGGGATCGTAGATCGTCGATCCCCGACCGAGTCGTGCAGTGACGACCAGCGTGATCACAGTGGCGAGGATCGCGCCGAGCATCGTCAACTCGAAGATGATGATCAGGTTCGGCCACCACGCGAACGTGGGCAAACCGCCGACGTCGATCGGCCATGACATCTCGGTCAGCCACGCCAGTCCGTACGCGGTCGCCATGCCGAGAAGGCCCCCGCCGCACGCGATCCACCACATCCAGGTCTTGCGGTCGATGTGCCCGAACTCGAAGTCTTCCATCGGCTGCGCCGATTGAATCGTGATGTCGCGGTCCGCAACGCCCGCGGCACGCAGACGATTCACGGCTTGCTGCGCGGCCTGCCCGGTTACGTAGAGTCCGTAGACCGCCTTCACAGCTTCAGGTCTCCCAACGCGTGCTCTTCAGTGGCTGGCGGAATCAGCTCGGGCGGCATGTGCTCGCCGGCCTTCAGCTCCCAGATCGAGATGATCGGGACGAACTTGGCGAACAGCACGTAGAGCAGCGTCATCGCGCAGAAGGTCGCGATCGCGATGACGATCTCGACCGGCTGCGGCCGATAGATGCCGTAGCTATAGGGCAGATACTTGTGGCCGAGCGACGGCACGATGATCAGGAATCGCTCGAGCCACATGCCGACGACGACCCCGAGCGAGGCGATGACGCAGCCGGCGATCGTGCGGAAGTAGCGAATCCCCATCAGCACCAGCGGCAGCACGAAATTGCAGACGACCATCGTCCAGTAGAGCGGCGCGAACGATTCGCGCTGCGTGCGCCAGAAGACCGCCATCTCCGACGGGCCGTTGCCGTAGTAGGTGACGAGGCGCTCGTTGAAGACGAAGTAGCCCCACAGCAGCGCCATCACCAGGAGCAGCTTGCCAAGGTTCTGAAAGTGCACCGGGTGCAGGTAGTCCTCGAGATGCAGGAACTTCCGCAGAATCGCCATCGCGATGAGGAGTCCCGCAATGCCGCTGAAGATCGCGCCGACCACGAAGTACGGTCCGAAGATCGTCGACTGCCACATCGGCACCGGCGCCATCGAGAAGTCGAATGAGACGATGGTGTGCACCGAGATGGCAACCGGGACGATGGCGATCGCCATGATCGACATCGCCGACTCGAGACGATGCCACTGCTTGGGCGTGCCTCGCCACCCGAGCGCGAGCCATGTGTAGATCGTCTTGCGGAGTCCGGTCGCCTTGTCCCGGACCACCGCGAAATCGGGAATCATCGGGAGCAGGAGGAAGAGCACACTCCCGGTGAGATACGTGTTGATCGCGAAGAAGTCCCACACCAGCGGCGACCGGAAGTTCGGCCAGATCAACCGTTCGCTCGGATACGGAAACAACCAGAACGCCAGCCAGGGACGCCCCAGATGGACGATCGGGAACATCGCGCCGATCATCAGCGCGAACACCGTGATCACCTCGGCGCAGCGCGTGACCGGCCGGCGCCATCCGGCGTTGACGAGGCGCAGGATCGCCGAGATGAGCGTACCGGCATGGCTGATGCCGATCCAGAACACGAAGTTCGTAACGTAGAAGCCCCAGTAGATCGGCCACCTGATGCCGGTCACGCCGAAGCCGAAGAATGCCTGCGAGAACCACGAGACGACCGCGGTGATCACGACGCCGCCGAACAACGCGACGAGGAGATAGAACCGCCACGATGTCTTGAAGATCGGACGGAGCAGGTCGCGATTGATGCGATCGGATGCAGGGTGAGTCATGCGATGACTTTGTTGTAATTCAAAATGCAAAATGCAAAATGCAAAACAGGAACGGAGGCTCGTTCCGATCTGGAAACTTTTGCATTTTGCATTTTGAATTTTGCATTACTGCTTACTCAGATACGTCACCTTCGGCTTCGTACCGACGTCTTCGAGCAGCTTGCTGCCCCGCGGCGATCGCGACAGGCGCGACACGGCGCTCTCGGGATCATCGAGGTCGCCGAAGACGAGCGCCCTGGCCGGACACGCCTGCGCGCACGCTGGTTGAATCTCTCCGTCCTTCACCGCACGATCTTCAGCCTTGGCCTGAATCGTCGCCGCCTTGATGCGCTGCACGCAGAACGTGCACTTCTCCATCACGCCGACTTCGCGCAGCGAGACGTCGGGGTTGAGCTGCAGCTGGAGCGGCTTGTCCCACGACGGGTTGAAGAAGTCGAAGAAGCGCACGTTGTACGGACAGGCGTTGGCGCAGTACCTCGTGCCGATGCAGCGGTTGTACACCTGCGCGTTCAACCCGTCCGGCGTGTGATGACTCGCATAGGTCGGGCACACCGGCTCGCACGGCGCGTTCTCGCAGTGCTGACACATCACCGGCCGGAACTTGAGCCGCACGTCAGGGAACTCGCCTTCCCAGTAGCGCTCGACGCGAATCCAGTGCTTGGCGCGTCCACGCGCCGCTTGATCGGCGCCAACGGTCGAGATGTTGTTTTCCGCGTGGCACGCTGTCACGCACGCGCCGCAGCCATTGCAGCGGTCCAGGTCGGCGGCCATCCCCCATTTCATCGACTGCCTCCTGGACCGTAGGTCAAAGGGCGCGTTCCGTAGGGAAAAGGGCAAAGGGCAAAAGTCAACGGTGAGGTCAGAGGTGCCCTACGCGCGTCCATGTTCATCCTCGCGCGACCCACCTGCGAAAAGAATCAAGCTGCCGTCGGGCCCCGATATTCGCGTCACCTTCACACGCGTCGCGGCCCATGCCAGCGCGCCCGTCTCGGCCACCATCTTCGGCGCCAACACCTCGAACGGATTCGCGCCGCGGCCGTTCGCATATCGCGTGAACATGCGATGTCCCTGACCGGCGGGCATGGCGACGACATCGGGCGCGATACCGGGCGACACCACCGCAGGCGCGCTCACCTTGCCGTGTGCCGACGCGATCTCGACGACGTCGCCTTCAGCTACACCGAGCCTTGCGGCGGTTGCGGGATTGATTTCGATCCAGCTGCTCCACATCGCCGACGTCATCGGATCGGGCAGCTCCTGCAGCCACGGCAGATGCGCCAGCGATCCGTCGAGGAACGCAGACGAGGCGTACGGCAGGAAGTTCAGCGGGAACTCCCTGGGATCGCCATCGAGTTCCGCCGCCGCGTGTGACATCGCTTTGGTGGCGGCCGCGGCAGAAGGCGGCACGGTCAGCGCTGCGGGCAGACTGCCCCACCATCCGCCTTTTTCCTGCGCGTCGGTCCACGCGTCGACGTCCTTGGTCATCGACGGCAGCGTCATGAAGCTCGCAGTGAGCATCTCTTCGAACGTCTGCCACGGCAGCATCAGCGGACGCGCGAGCTTCTGGCCGATCTCGATCAGCACATCCGGCATCGCACGCGTGTCGTGGAGTGGCTTCATCGCAGCGGGCGCGGCACCTGCCACCGCGATCATCGATCCCGATGCAGGCAGCGCTTCGGCCAACGACTCGAGGAATGAATGATCGGGAAGGATCACGTCGGCGAGACTGCTGGTCTCATCAAGGAAGCTTCCGAAGCTCGCGATGAACGGCACTTTCTGCAACGCGTCGCGCAGTTTCCAGCCGGGAGGCGCGGTGAACACCGGGTTCACGCCGTCGATCAGCACGACCTGCGGTGACGAAGCACCGCCGGTGAGCATTGCGGACGCCAGCCTGTCGAGCGGCTCGGATGCCGGTGACGTCGCCGCAGGCACTTTTGTCGCCGCGGCGAGATTCAGCTGCGGCGTGAAGAACAGGCCGCCAGGCTTCTCGACGCTGCCAAGCAGCGCATTGAGCGCGTTCACCGCCAGCGCATTGAACAGCCCGTTGGTGTGCGCGAGCGGCGCGCCACCGATGATGACGACCGACGGCGATCGATCGACGAGCTCCTTCGCCAGTCGCGCGAGTCGCGCGGCGGACACACCGGAGATCGACTCCACCTGCTCGGGCATGAACTCGGACAGCTCCCCGTTCCAACCGTCGATGGCCGCCCCTGCCCGTCCCGCCGCGGACGCGGGCCGGAGCTTCTCCTTCATGATGAGGTGCGCGAGCCCGAGCGCAACGACCCCCTCGGTCCCCGGGCGCGCCGGGACCCATTCGTCGGCGTTTGCGCCGGTCTGCGACATGCGCGGTTCGACCTGCACGAACGCGCCGCGCACACCCGATCGACCCTGACGCATCGCACCGTAGGCGTCGCCCTGTGCCACCGGTGAATTCCACGTGCCCAGGAAATCGGCGCCGAAGCTGATCACGTGACGCGAGTTGGCGAGATCGAACGTCGGCGGCTGCTCGCGGCCGAAGCTGATCGCATTCGCGCGCCGCAGCACCTCGTCCCCGAACACATCGTGCGCGATCGCCGCGGGCGCTCCGAAGCGGGCCAGGAACTGCGCGATGAGCGCGGCGCGATGTCCACCACCCGATCTCGCAAAGAACGCGAGCGGCTTCGGCGTCCCCGTTCCCGCGATCGCGTCGAGATGCGATACCACCTCAGCGATCGCGTCATCCCACGAGAGTGCGGTGTAGCGGCCGTCGCCGCGTTGCCCCGATCGCTTCAGCGGCTGCGTGATCCGATCGGGGTGATAGGTCGTCTGGATGGCAGCCTGACCGCGAGCGCACAGTCCACCCCTGTTCACTGGATACGCTGGATTGCCTTCGAGCTTCTTGGCCGCGAGGATCTGCACCACGCCGGTCTTGCCGTTGCGAACGACATCGGCGTCGGCGTCCATCAAACGAACGGTTAGACCGCAGCCCGCCGGGCACAGCGGACACACGCTCGGCTTCAACACCGCCTGCCCCGGAACGATGTCTTCGTCGGGAACGAAGCGAATCAGCTCGTTCTCGGGTGTGCCGCAGCTCGCGAGTGCGGCGCTGGTGCCCGAGATAGCCGTCAGTCTGATGAAAGACCTGCGATCCATTACACCGCCTGTAATGCAAAATGCGAAATGCAACATGCAAAATGAAGGAACGCAGAAAGCGGAGATGGCGCTTCTTGCATTTTGCATTTTGCATTTTGCATTACAGGTCTCTCAGAAATGACACGTGAGACAGTCCGTCGGCGCGTTCTTCTGCCGATGACAGTTCACGCAGAAACCCATGTTCAGATCGACGTTCCGCTGCGCGACGGCCTGCTCCGCGATGTTGCCGTGACAGGTCGCGCAGGCGATCTCCTTGCGGATGTGCGGCGCGTGGTTGAACTTGACGTGCGCCTGCTTGGTGTAGCCGAACACCCGCTGCCATGCGAGATCGACTCCGTCCTTGCGCATCTGCGTGATGCGCTGGATGCGCGGCCGGTCGGTGGCGATCGAGTTGTGACACCCCATGCAGGTGCGGACGCTCGGCAGACCCGCCACCGGCCCGGTCAACACGCTCTCGTGGCAGTTCTCCGTGCAGGCAATCTTCTTCTGCACGTGGATGTAGTGTGGAAACTCCAGCGGCTGCACGGGAGCAGACCGTCGATCGAGGAAGTCGTTCAACGCTGCGGCGAACGTCGGCCGCGCGGTCGTGAACACGTCGGCCGACTGCCCGGGCAGGAGCGTAGCGGACGCCGGCTTCGGAACATTACGTTCGACGAAGCTGCAGCCGACACCTCCGGCGAGCACGAACACGCATAGGGCGATGAGGCGTGTGAACCTGGGGCCGAGCACGGTCCTCTGTGTAATATCGTCTGCTATTTCTTGGCCGCAGCGGCCGCAGGCGCTTTCGGTCTGAGCGTGCGGATGTAGTTGACCACCTGCCAGATTTCAGTTGGTGACAGGGTGCCCTTCATCGCCTTCATCTCGGACTCTTTCTGCCCTGAACGCGCAGGAGCCCCGTTGAGGATGAGCGTGTAGATCTCGCCATCGCTCGATCCGTGATCCCACTTGTCGTCAGTGAAGTCCGCTGGTTTCGGATTGCTTGGCGCAAGCGTGCCGTCGCCCTTGCCCGTGGTGCCGTGGCACTGCCGGCAGTTCTTTTCGTACAACCGCTGTCCGGCCTTGACCGATGCGGCCGTCGCCGGCACCGGGTTCTTGACCGCGGCCGCTTTCGGATCGCCGCCAAGGCGTTGTGCCTCCACCGAGGTTGCCAGCCACGCGACGGCGCAGGCAAGAATCACGACTCTCATTGCACTCATGAGTCCTCAATAGGAATCAGGAATCGGGAATCAGGGCTGGGCCAGGAATCAGCCCTGCGCCCTGGCCCAGGCCTGATTCCTGATTCCTGCATCCTGATTCCTTCGTACTAGCCTTTCGGATTGCAGCGCGCTTCGATGCCCGCCGGTTTGCCGTTGACCTGCACGTCGCGATACACGTCGTGGCAGGTCGCGCACGCCATGGTGACCTTGTCGGCAGCGTCGAGAATCTGGTCCATGTTCTTCGCCTGCGCTGCTTTGTACGCGACCCCCGAGGCTTCGCGAAGCGCGGCGAGGCCCTTCTGGAACGTCGGATCGTTCAGCGGCACCGGCTTCCCGTTCGCGCAGGAGCGACCTGGAAGCTGCACGAGGTTGGCCGCCTCTCCCAGCGCGATCGAGGCGTTCTCGACCGCCTCCCACCCTCCGTAGGTCGTGGCGTACAGCGCGGACGCGCTGCCCGAGCCCTTCTCTTTCGGATCTGGCGGCTTGCCGGGATCGTTGGTCTGCGCGTCGAAGATGATGTTCGAATTGGGGAACAGAATGCCGCGCATCACCTGGTTCAGGGTGCCCTTCACTTGCGGGGCGCCGGCAGCCGGCGCAGTCGTCGTGCCCGGCGCGGGTGCATTGCTCGAACACGACACCGCCAGCAATGAGAGCGCTGCTACGGTCAGGACTCGCATAGATGCCACCTCGATGAATGTCAAAAACAGCCGGGAAAGTTTACTTGCACGCCGCAGCGACAAGCAAGGTCTCACGAGGCCGCGGTTCATGCCCTAGACATCTCCGGACGCTGACATCGTAACGAATGAAGCAAGTTCTATCGACCGCGTTAGGAGATGTCGAGCCCCGCGAAGCGGGGCCAGAGAACACAGGCAGCAGTGAAGCGGAGCCCTCTGTCTTCACGACTCGGCGGTTTGAGGCGGAGCTTCACTGCCTGCCTGCGATGCTACCCGCGCCGGGGATCAAAACATTAGGGGAGTCTGAAGAGTTGATGAAGATTGCTTCAGGAGGGCCGAGCGCCTAGGGCACAAAAGCGACGCCCCAGGGGCGATCGCCGACCATGACTTTGGCAGTGATCGCCTTGGTCCCAACATCGATGATCGAGACGTCGTTCGAGGGGCCGTTGGCGGTAAACAGCGTCTTCCCATCCGGCGACACCGCAATTCCCCACGGGCGCTCGCCGACTTCGATTGCGGCGACGGCCTCGTTGGACCTGGTGTCGATGAACAGCACGTTCTTGCCGCGGCCGGTGGTGATGTAGACGAAGCTGCCATCGGGCGCTGCGACGCCTCCCATCGGGCGTACGAGCTGACCCGAAAGGTGAATCGTCTTGATGACAGCGTGCTTTCGCGCGTCGACCAGCCACACCGCCGCCCCGTTCTCTGTCGTCACGTACGCGCGCGAGCTATCGGGCAGGAACGTCGTCGAACGCGGTCGGGGACCGACCTTGATGATCTTCAGGAGTTTGAGCGCGTCCGCGTCGATGACCGCGACCTGTCCATCCTCCTCCGAGGTCACATACACGACTTTCCCGTCGGGTCTCAACTGCACGCCTTCGGGCTCGCCGCCGACCTTGAACGTCGCGAGAATCTTCTCGTCCTCGATGTTGATCACGCTGGCTTCACCGGCATCTTCGTTCGCGATGAACAAGCGCTTTCCGTCGGCGCTCACGGCCGACTGCTCCGGATCGGTCCCGACCCGGATGACCTTTACGAGTTTCTGATCCGCCACGCTGATCACACCGATGCCGTCGGCCTTGCGGTCCGGCGGCGGCAGCTTGCTTTCGTCGACGCCGGGGCCGGCGATTGGCGACCCGCTCAGCGCCACGTACAGCAACGTGCCATCCGGGCTCAGCCGGATCCCTCGCGGCCGTTTGCCCACGGGGATGGTCGCGGTCACGCGACGCGACGCCACGTCGATGACGGAGATGTCCCCTCCGTTCTCGTTCGTGACGAAAAGACGGCCCGCGGATCCGATTGCTGCGGGCGAAGCAACAGGGACAGGAGCAGCCGGCTGAGCGGACGGTGGTTCGCTTTTCGAACACCCCGCCACCACTGCCGCAAGGAGCAAACATCCCGATGTGAACGCTCTCATACCTGCGCCCATACTACTCCCTGATCCTGACGAATAATTCATGAACAATTAATCATCGCCTGCGGTATCGTGCGACGACATGATCAGGATCATTCCCGCTCTCATTTTCCCCCTCTGTCTTTCACTGGCGGCCTGTCAGGCCAAGCAGCCCGAAGCCGCCACCACGACACCGGCGCCTCAGACACCGCCGTACACGACGACCGCCACCGTCAAAGACATCATGCTCCACATCGTCGATCCGGCAGGCGACATGATCTGGGAGTCGGTCGCCACCACCGTCGACCTGAAGGGGGTGCACGAGCTCACACCGAAGACCGACGATGACTGGATGAAGGTGCGGAGCGGCGCCATCATGCTGGTCGAAGCCAGCAACCTGTTGATGGTTCCCGGCCGTCATGTCGCCAAGTCCGGAGAGAAGTCCGAGACCCCGGGCATCGAACTCGAGCCGTCGGAGATGGAAGCGCTGATCAACAAGGACCGCGCCGCCTGGTATCAGCGTGCCGGAAAGCTGCACGAGATCGCGTCCAAAGCTCTCTCGGTGATCGATTCGCGAGACGCGAAAGGACTCTTCGAGGTCGGGGCCGAGATCGACACCGCCTGCGAGAACTGTCATCGCCAGTACTGGTATCCCAACGAGCCGGTGCAGCCGCTGACCAACGAACCGGATCCGAAGCCGGGCCAGAAGCCAGCGAAATAAGATCGCACCTATGAAACGACCTCTCCTTTTCCTTCTTTCCACGGTCGTCGTCGTCGGCATGGCCGAATGGCTCCGCGTCGACGCGGCCGCACAGGGTGGGACGGGCACGATCACCGGTCATGTGAAACTGACAGGACCCGCTCCGGGTAATCCGATCATCCGGATGGGCATGGATCCGATGTGCGCGAAGCTCAACGCGGGCAAGCGGCCGATTCAGGAATACGTCGTGGTGAACGAGAGCGGCGCTCTCGCCAATGCGTTCGTCGATCTCCAGGGCACGTTTCCGAACACGCCGCCCCCGAAGGCGCCGGTCACGCTCGAGCAGCGTAACTGTGTCTACACGCCGCGCGTGATCGGCGCGCGCGTGGGCGGCACGCTGCACATCGTGAACGACGATCCCGTGGTCCACAACGTCCACAGCGGCGGCGCCGTGAACCCGTTCAACTTCAGTCAGCCGAAGGCGGGCCTCACCCGCGACATCACGTTGAAGGGTCCCGACGTGATGATGCGTGTGGGATGCGACATCCATTCGTGGATGTCCGCGTGGGTCGGTGTCGAGACGCACCCGTACTTTGCGGTCAGCGGCGCCGATGGCACGTTCAAGATCGACAACGTGCCCGCCGGCAAGCGGACGATCCGCGTGTGGCACGAGCGTTTCGGCATGCTCACGAAGGCCGTCACTGTTACCGCCGGCAAGCCCACGAACGTCGAGCTCGCGTACACCGGCAAGGAAAAACCGTCGACGGCACGGGTGCAGGAACTCACGATCCCGTTCGCGGAGGCTCGCCTGGATCTGCGGCTCGCTGACGCGAACTAGATAGGAATCAGGAAGCAGGAATCAGGAATCAGGGCTGGGCCAGGAATCAGACCAGCGCCGTAGCCCAGGCCTGATTCCTGATTCCTGCTTCCTGATTCCTTTAATTGAACGTCACCGTGTGACTGTGGAAGTCGTCGGTCGACGACGTCTTCGTCACGCGCACGTTCTGGCCGATCGACGTTATCTCAGCCGCTGTGAGATCTACGAGATGCGGATGATCAGCCTCGCCACGGATATCTAATGAAAAGGCCGCGGGGGCCGCAATCTTCGCGGCTGTGACTGTCGCGATATGACCGTGGTTTGCGCTCACCGTTCCTCTGTGGTCGCCCGAAAGTGTCGGCGAAGTGGTTGGGCCATCGTCGCCGCAACTGATCGTGATCGTTGCGGCGCTCAAGATCGCCATCGCCCATTCGAGCGTGAATTCACGTCGCGTGACGAGATTGTCGTCCGGCATAGCTCAACCTTCCCGCCGACAATTCGATTGTGCCAGCCCAGATCACAGCATGCGCTGCCGATGGTGCATCGTCAATTGAACGTGACCGTATGGTTGTGAAGGTTGTCGGTCGTTGAGACCTTTGCCACCTGCGTCCCACCGGCAATCGAGGTCACCTCGGCCTGCGTGAGATCGACCTTGTGAGTGTGCGTCGCCATTCCCATGATATCCAGCGAGATCGTGGTGGGCGATGTGAGGTCTGCACCCTTGATCGTGGCAATATGCCCGTGGTTCGCACTGATCGTTCCCTGAAGGTCGGCTCTCGTCGGCGACGTCGGCGTCTTGTTGTCGTTACCGCAGCTGATGGTGATCGTAACGGCGCTCAAAATTGCGAGGGCCGACTCGAGCGTGAACTCACGTCGTGACAGAAGATTGTTTTCCGGCATCACACATAGTCCTTCTCCCCGCCGGCCAGCGCGAGCATCAGGAACCGTGCCACGAGAAGATGCCGGGTTGGCGGAGCGTGAACGGCTGGGAGAGGTCCTGAAGAGATCGCGAGTCGTGAAACGCTTACGCGCTTTGTATATCAACGGTCGTGATGGACGCGTGAATTCGACGCGCAGCGCTGGCGGCGCCGTCGCCAAGGCTGAGGCGGTCCGCCGAAGCTCTAGCAACGGACTCGTCAAAACGTTTCACGCAGAGAACACAGAGGAGCCGAGAACGCAGAGGCTGCGGCGACCGGTGGCTCGCGCGACGCGCGGGATGGATCGAGAGAACGCTGCGAACACGAGCGCCGGAGGATGATAGTGGGCGTTCGTGTTCGCAGCGTTCTCTCGGTCCATACGCCGGTCGTTGGCCGGCGTCCACCGGTCGCCTCCGCGATCTCCGCCGCCCCGCGTGCTCGGCGTGAACGCTCTTCCCTTTGCCGAGGTGGAAGGCGGCCCTACTGGACGCTGCTCGAAAACGACGTCGACCCTTGTCCGGCGGGTCCCTTCCACTCGAGCGACAGCCGCCAGGTGCCGACCATATCCAGCTGCATGTTCGCGGTATACCTGCCTGGCTGGTCGCCCCGTTTGATGTCGACGCTGCCGAGCATCGGCGTCCCCGACATCGACATCGACGCACTTCCCTTCACGTCGCCGACATCGACCAGGTTCCCGTTCGACGCCGATCGGAACTCGATGGTGACGGAGTCCTTCTGCTTCAACCCCTCGTGCGGCGAGAGCACGACCACGTCGAGCGTTCCCGATCGCACCCGCTGAATCTCTGTCAGTTTGGCACCCGCGCCGTTACACCCAACCAGGACGAGTGCCAGCATCAACAGCCAGGCAAATCCGTGCGTCTCACCCGTTTGTCCTTTTTGCATCTTGCATTTTGCATTTTGCATTTGAGATTACGCCTAGGCTGACACACGGACACGATGATTCCGCACCGCCCGACGCAGCCGCCACTGGCGGATGTCCTCGCCGATCACGAAGAGGCACGGCGTCATGAACAGGACGTGCAGGCTCGAGCTGATCATCCCGCCGATGCTCGGCGCCGCGATCGGCTTCATGATCTCCATCCCGCTCCCGGTCGACAGCATCACCGGCAGCAGCGACAGGATAATCGCAGACACGGTCATCAGCTTCGGCCGGAGCCGCATCGTCGACCCATCGATCACCGCATCGATGTATGACTGATCTGGCCGGCGATGATCGAGCGCGGCACGAATGAAGATGACCATGATGATGCCGGTCTGCACCGCCACGGCGAAGAGCGAAATGTATCCGACGATGACCGCCGTGGTCATCGCATAGCCAAGTATCCATTGCAGGAACACGCCACCGACCATCGCGAACGGCACTGAGAGCAGGATCAGGATGCTCTCACCGACCGACCTGAACGCGACGATCAGCAGCACGAAGATGATGGCGAGCGTGAGCGGCACGACGATGCGGAGCCGCGAGCGGGCGGCAGCGGCGTACTGGTAGAGCCCGGTCCACTCGAGGGAATAGCCAGTCGGCATCGTCACGCTTTTCGCAAGCACCTGTTGGGCGCGATCGACATAGTCCGGGCCGGTGACGTTCTGCAGATCGACGTAGATGTAGCCCGACAGCTTGCCGTTGTCGTCGCGAATCATCTCCGGCATCTTGCGAACGGACACGTCGGCGATCTCGCCGAGTGCGACCGATCGTCCGTCGCCGGTCACGACCGGCGTCCGGCGGACCTTGTCGAGCGTGTCGATGTACTCAGGGGAGTACTGGACGTTAAGCGGAACGACCGTACCGCTCGCTTTCACATTCACGACGTTGTCGCCACCGATCCCATACCTCACGGTGGCCATCGCCTCGTCGGGCGTCACGCCGTGCTCGGCCATGCGCTCGAGGTCGTTGCTGACGTCGACGTAATAGCCTTCGGAGATGCGTTCCGCAATCACCGACTTCGTGCCCGGGACTGCGCGCAACGCGCCTTCGATCTGCTGCGACAGCCGTTCGATCGTCGCGATGTCAGGGCCGCTCACCTTCACGCCGACCGGCGTCTGAATGCCGGTCGTCTGCATCATCACGCGCGCCCGGATCGGCTGCACCCAGGCATTGACGTAGCCGATCGTCTCGACCGCCCGGTCCATTTCGGCAACCAGCTTCTCCTTGGTCATCCCCTTTCGCCATTTCGACTTCGGGTGAAGCAGGACCGTCGTCTCGATCATCGTGAGCGGCGCCGGGTCGGTCGAAGTATCGGCGCGCCCGATCTTGCCGAAGACCCGCTCGACTTCGGGGAAGGCCTTCAGCTTCTTGTCCATCTGCTGAACGATCCACCCTGCCTCGCGATTCGGCAGTCCGGGCAGCGTCGTCGGCATGTAGAGGATCGACCCTTCATCGACCTCGGGGAGGAAATCGCGCGGGAAGCTGCCGAGGAGCCACGCCGCGGGAATCAGCACGAGCAGCCCGGTCGCCGTGAACGCGTACCGATACCGGATGACCGCTCGAAGCGCGGTTCGATAGGCAGGCACGGCGACATGTTCCAGCGCGCTGCGTCTGGCAATCCCTTCGCGCCGGAAGATCCAGACGACGATGAGCGGCAGCAGGAAGATCGTCAGCAGCGTGGAGAACGCCATTGCAAACGTCTTGCTGTAGGCGAGCGGATCGAAGAGCCGCGCCTCGCGCTGCTCGAGGAAGAACACAGGCAGGAACGACGCGAGAATGATCAGCAGCGAGAACAACAGCGGCTTGGTGACCGACGCGATCGCGCGCACCAGGATCTCCTCGCGCTCGGATCGCGACACCGCCCCGCGCAGGGCCAGTTCGGCGGTGCAGTTCTCGACGATCACGATCGTGGCGTCGGCGATCTCGCCGATCGCGATCGCGAGACCGGCGAGCGAGAATAGATTGATCGTCTGGCGGAAGCCGACGAGCGGAATCGCCGTAAACAGGACACTGAAGAGCAGAATGGCGATCGGTCCGAGGGCCGTGCGCAGGTTGCGGAGGAAGAGCAGCGTCACGAGCACGAGCACGACGAGCTCGATGCCGAGCGTTTCGGTGAACTCGCGCAGCGTCGCCCAGATCCAGGCCGAGCGGTCGTAGGTGCTGACGATCTCGACGCCCTGCGGCACGGCGCGGCGGACGTCCTGCAGCTTCTGTTCGATGGTACGCGTCACGGCGAGCACGTTCCGGTCGTGCTCCATGATGGCGATGCCGCCAACCACTTCACCGGTGCCGTCCATATCGACGGTGCTGCGACGCTGGTCGTAGTTGGACTGCAGGTAGCCGACGTCGCGAAGGTGCACCGTCTCGCCCGTCGGCCGTCGTCCGACGACGAGCGAGTTGAGCTGGTCGAGATCCGCGCTGTCAATCACGCCCCGCAGCTGGTAGTCGCGATTCGTGACCTCGATCATCCGGCCGCCCGCTTCCTGAAAGACGCCTTGGAGGGTGTTGATCACCTGGCGCAGCGGGATTCCGGTGCTGGCGAGCAGCGGCGGGAAGATCTTCACCTGGTACTGCTTCTCGAGTCCGCCGACCGACGCCACTTCGGCCACGCCAGGTACGGTCTGGAGCGCCGGCTTGATGACGCTTTCGTTCAGCAGGCGCAGTTCGCGGAGGTCGTGCAGCTGCTGCCGATCGAGCAGGGCATATTGATAGATCCACCCCATGCTGCTCGCGTTCGGCCCGAGCGTGATGAGCGCGTCAGCGGGCAGCTGCGGCCGGATCGCATTGATGCGATCCAGGACGAGCTGCTGGACATGGGCGCGATCGGCGCTGTTGGCGAGGATGACGTAGATGAACGAGTACCCCATATGCGAGGTACCGCGAATCGACTGAATGTCCGGCGAACCCACGAGGGCGGCGGCCAGCGGCGCGGTCACCTCGGACTCGAGCAGCTGCGGGCTCCGCGGCCACTTCACGTAGACGACAATCTGCGGATCGGAGATATCGGGGATGGCGTCGAGCGACGCGACCCGCACCGCGTAGACGCTGCCGATGACCGCGACGGCCACGAGCGCCCACACGAGCATCCGCCAGCGGATCAGGGTGCGGATGAGCGCGACAATCATGGGGTCGTCGTCGCCTGCGAGATCTCTCCCGTCCCCTTCAACTTGTGCTCGGCGTCGATGAAGAAGCTGCCGATCGTCACCACCGAGTCGCCGTCCTTCACGCCGCCGAGCACCTGCGTATACAGCTCGCCCTGTACGCCGATGTGGATGTCATGGGGCACGTACTGACCCGGCTGCGCCTCGACATAGACGACATGACGGTCGCCTTCTTCGATGATCGCCTCGTTGGGGACCGAGAGGAACTCGCCTCGATCGGTGACGATCTCCATGACGTACCAGGTGCTCCCCTCCTGCGGCACCGCGATCATCGTGACGGTCACAGCGACGCGCCCGTCCTTCGCAGGAGCGACCTTCGTCACGCGCGCCTGATACATGGTGGATCGCCGTTCGGGCGGAAACGCGCGCACCCGCTGATCGACCTTGACGAGGGCGCCCTCGGCCGGCGGGAGTGTCACGATGAGCGTGCGGCTGCCCTTGTCGATGGCCCCTGCGGTCCGAACCCAGACCTGAATCGGCCTGACCGCTACCGCGGTTTTCGTGAGCGTCAGATCGGACGCTTGCGACTCGGTGACGGCCGTCGAGCGGTCTCGAGTGCCCCGGATGCGATCGCGGATTCCTTGTGCGTCCGCTGAAATGCAAAATGCAAAATTCAAGATGCAAAAGCCGTAGGCCGTGGCCGCGAAACATTTCCCGACTTTTGCATTTGGCATTTTGCATTTTGCATTCGCCTCGGCCGGTGTCCATCGGCGGAACACCGGCCGAGCGACTGCATCAGTGGCAGTAATTGTCCTTACTGTCCATGATATGCGTGCCCCACGGGAACAGCCCCACATTCTTGACGTGTTCCACCTGCTCGGTCTTGCCGTCGATGATGAGCACTTCGTGGTTGGTCGACTCGGCGAGGTACATCTTCTCGTCCTTGGTGTCGGTGGTTGCCGTCTCGAGCTGGATGTTGGTGCCCATCTTGATCCGGCCTGCCGGCTTCAGGCTGCTCATGTTGTAGACGTAGACGAAGCCGCTCGTCGAGCTGATCACGAACGCCTTGCCGGCCGCAAAATTCACCCCGGTCATGTTCGGTCCTGCTTCAAGCGTCGCCGCCACCGTGTTGGTCTTCAGATCGATGATCGAGATCGTCTCGTCGCCGTTGTTCGGCGTGACCGCGTACTTGCCGTCGTGGCCCATGTAGATGCGCCACGGATCCTTGCCGACACGAATGTGCTTGATCACCTTGTCTTCGCGCGGGTCGATCACGCCAACGATGCCCAGGGTCCCGTCGGCGGCATAGAGGTACTTGCCATCGGGCGAGGGCATCGCGATGTTGATGCCGTGAATCTCACCGAGGTACTTCTCCGGATCCAGCTTGGCGACGCCCGGAACCTCGGCGATCGGGATCTTCTTGACCAGCTCGTGCCGGCGGACGTCGATCACACCCACCCAGTGCGCGCCGTAGTTGCCGACGTAGGCCTTGGAGCCGTCCGGCAGGAACGTCACGTTGAGCGGTTCGGCGAGCCCGGGGATCGTCTTGATCTTGCTGAGCGACTGCATGTCGATGACCGAGATCGAATCGCCGTCGGGGTTGCCCTGGTAGTACCAGCGGCCGTCGGGCGAGAACGCCAGGTGTTCCGGCGCGATGTCGACCGGTATCGTTTTCACGAGCTGCAGGGTCTTGACGTCGATGATGTACGCCTTGTTGGCACGCGTGCCGCCGGTGACGACGTAGCGGCCGTCGGGCGACATCATCACCATGTGCGGGTTGACGTTGTTGCCGAGGAACACGCTGCCAACGAGCTTCTTGGTCTTGATGTCCATGAATGCGATGTCGTTCGAATCGCGGTTCACGATCATGACCACCGAGGTCGGATCGGAGATCTTGACGCCCTGCGCCTGCAGGCCGGCGGCCAACGCCGCGACGGTGATCACTGCACCGGTAATGACGACGCGTGCTGACTTGAGCATGGTATGACTCCCCTGTTCCTGACTTCTCAGAAAGCAGCCTGAAAGCGAATACCCGGGAAGATGTACGAGAACCGCTCGCTCCCGGCCGGCGTATCGAGGACGCTCGAGAGGTGGAAGGACAACCGGAGCTTCTCCGTGAGAAGCAGGTTGTAGTACCCCTCGATCAGCTTCTCCTTGTCGCCAGACGCGAGGTCCATCTGCGCATAGCCGACGCCCCACGTGTCCTGGGGATTGAAGATCAAGCCCTTGGCGAAGCTCACGCCGCCGCTGTAGAAGCGATCGTCGCCGAACTCGGACTGCTCCTGGCCGTAGCGGCCGAACAACCCCACGACCGGACTCAGCTTCTGGTCGAGGCTGACGCCGACACCTTTGCGAATGACGTTGGGCTCGCTGTTGTCGGTCCGGAACCAGAGGCGGTAGTTGCCCTCCGGCAGGTTGAACGGCGTGAACGTATACCCGACCTCGGACAGCGTGAAGAGCGAGTCGCCGAGGCTCGTGGGCTCCGGGCTGCTCTGCTGCAACCCGAACTTCAGCTTGAAGCCGTTCTTCGCATCGAGATCGAGCGCCGCGCCGACGCCGTTGACCGCCAGGCCGAGCATCTGGTTGTTGACCAGCGCGTCGCTGAGGAACTGCGTGCTCTCGTCGTTGGCGAAGGCATTGGCGTCGAAATAGTTGGTCAGATCGAGCCGGCCCGCGACGATGCCCAGGCGATTCTTGAAGACCTCGGTGCGCAGCCACGCTTCGCGCAGGTTCAACGCGTTCTGTGAGACGAGGCGAGCGGTGTATCCGTTGACGAGCGTGAGCGTGGGAATCTCGCTGTCCGGCGGCGCCCCGCTCAGGCCGACGATGTCGGCGAAGAACAGGGTGTTCTGGGCGATGCCGGCGGTGAAGAACAAATCGGCGGACGCCAGCGCGTAGGCAGCGCTGCTGGGATCGAGGTCGCCGCGGCGGCGCGCCGCAAACTGAGTCGCCATCGCCGCGTCGACGCCGACGGTCACCCTGCGCTTGGCGGCGTCTTCGAGTGCGGCATCGATCTTCTCGCTGATCGTCTGACGCCGATACGTGCGCTCACGCCGGTAGGTGACCGTCGGCTTCGAGCCGGGCACCTGTTCGTCGTGCTCGTTGCCGTTCTCGTCGACGAACACCTCGACCCGCCGCACGCGCGTTTCGGGCTCCGAGAGAACAGTGCTGGATTCCAGATCGGCGACGCGCTGTTCGAGCGCCGCGATCTTCGCGAGCAGATCCTGCCGCTCGAAGTCGGCGGCCGACGCCGCGGCCGCAGCGTCGAGCGTGATGTCGAGCTGCGCCTTCGCGTCCATCGCCACGTCGACGTCACGCTTCCTGTAGACCGTCACCCCGCTCTTCGCGATCGAGATCTGGTATTTCGCGACCGGCAGCGCGCCGAACGCGTAATTGCCCTGCGCGTCGGTCATCGCCGTGAACATCGCGCCGTTGTCCTGGCTCACCGCCTCGACGGTCGCGTTCGCGACGCCTGCTCCCGCACCATCGCGCACCGTGCCCTGCAGCGCGCCGCGGTGATCATCGTGGTTCATCTGCGGCATCTTCGACGCCGCTTGCGGATCCTGAGCGGAAGCCGCGACACTCCAGCACAAGAACCCGATCGCGAGAACCGCCCTCGCGATACCCCCACCGACAACGTTCAACCACCGTCCCATTCGGCCTTCCTTCCCACACGCGACCATGGCTGCGCAGGTCTCGTCTTTCTATCAGGACGGAGAAGGCCTCGCATCTGAAGAGTTCCTGAAGAATTCTTCAGAGGTTCGTCATTTCGTCACAGGAATCAGCGTCAACACGACACCGGTCGGAACTCCTTGAACCACCGTCTTTGCGGGCAGGTGGAGGGTGTCGCGGAGCAGGAACACATGGGGCGCCCGCTGATCGTAGCCGTGCAGCCAGACCAGCGGTTGCGTCCGACCGTCCGGTAGCACGGCCACGACGCGGAAGGATTGATCGGGGGTAACGTGCTCGGGCAGGAGCCCGTCGAGAGCGAGCGGTCGATCGAGCGTCGCCGGTCCGCTGATCCGGATCGCGTTCGCCGGTACGGCAATCGGGGGCGGATTGGTGAACGTGGGCTCCTTCGGCAGGGCACGGCGGTTGTTGCCACGCGGAAGGTCGCCTGCGATCCAGCTGTTCACCAGCTCGATCTGCTCCTGCGTGAGCGCCTGATCGTTGCGGAAGTTGCCGAACCCTTTGACGGCGCCCCAGGGCGGCATGCGCCGCGAGAGCACCGCATCGCGAATCGCGACTGCGCGTGGCTGCACGTCGCTGTACAACATCATCGAAAACGCGGTGCCCCCCGGCCGGTGACAGGATGCGCAACGCTCGTACACGAGGCGAGAGATCTCGCGATTCCATGTAATCGGCGTCGCCCCTTTGTCGTGAGCGAGCACGACGACACACGCGCTCATCACGAATCCACCTGCAAGGACAGCGGCTCTCATGCTACAAACAGAATATATGCGACTCGGCACGGTTGCGGCGGTCGTCGGGCTGGGTGCGCTGTGCGTGTCGTCGCGCTCCGACGTCCTCGGCCCCGTCGATCTGCCGCTCGCCCCGGTGACAGTTCAGGCGGCGCCGATCGATCCGTCGAAGGATCCCGTCTACATCTGCCCGATGGATCCCGACGTGCGCTCGCAGTCGCCAGGCAGCTGCCGGCGATGCGGCATGACGCTGCAGGCGGGCATTCCCGATCCCGTCGAATTCCATCTCGACGTCGCCGTCGTTCCCCAGCGCGCAACACCCGGACAGCCCGCGGTGCTTCAATTCCTCGTCCACGATCCCTGGAAGAATCGCCCCGTCACCACCTACAACCTCGTTCACGAACGCCTGTTTCACGCGTTCGTGGTCAGTGAGGATCTCCAGTTCTTCGAGCACAGCCATCCGATGGTCGTGGGCGACGGCCTCTTTCAACTGCCTATCATCTTTCCTCAGCCCGGGATGTTTCGCGTGCTCGGCGACTTCTATCCGTCGGGCGCGACGCCGCAGCTCAACGTACAGACGGTCTTCGTGACGGGCAACGCGCCGCCACCGGTGACACTCGTGCCTGACTACTCGGCCAGGTCCGCCGAAAACATGCACGTGTCGCTCGTGACCATTCCCGAGCAACCGATCGCCGGCCAACGTACACAGCTGCGTTTCAGAATCGAGCC
Organism: Vicinamibacterales bacterium; assembly: GCA_036407095.1. Lineage (GTDB taxonomy): Bacteria > Acidobacteriota > Vicinamibacteria > Vicinamibacterales > UBA2999 > Gp6-AA40. The sequence continues at coordinate 52,464 of DASWZV010000081.1, forward strand.
CGGTACCGGCCTCGAGAAGTATCTCGGCGCCTGGGGCCACATGCTCGCCGCGAGCAACGACCTGATCGATCTGATGCACGAACACCCTTATCGGCTGGACAACGGCTCGGTAGTGGAGTTCGAAGTGACCTTTCCTCGTCCAATGGTCTACCGGACGTGGGTGCAGTTCAAGCGTGAGGGTGTGGTCAATACCGTGTACTTCGATGTCGGTGCGGCCGCTCCGCCGGCGGCCAACATCCCTGCCAGCTTGCTGAAGAGGGTGGCCCACACCGCGCATTCGAAGGAAAAGGAATCGGGAAGCACACGACCTTCCGGCTTCCGCCGCTTCTTCCCGTTTCTTCCGGGTGGTCCGATCCCCGATTAGTAATGGAATCTCCACCGCACCTGCGCGGTCACCTCGCGCGGGTTCGCGTAGTGGGTGCCGGCGAATGAGTTGTCCAGGCCCGTCAGATACAACTCGTCGGTGACGTTCAGCGCGGTCACGCGCACCGCAAGGTTCTTGTTGAAATCCTTTCCGACCGAGACGTCGCCCGACATGTGCGGAGCCAGGTGAGCCGGCCCATCGCCGCGCAGGAACCCCGACCCGTAGATCACCGTGCCCGTGATCCAGATCTCGCGAGGCAGATCGAGCTCGAACCCCGGGGTGAACGTGACGCGCTGATCGTGGTCGAGATAGAAGTACGCGTTGTTCGGGGGCGGCTTGAAATTGGTCAGGCCGCCGGTCACCGCCCCGCGTCCTTGCGCCGCCATCCACGACAGCGCGTAGTGCACGCGAAGACGGTTCGCAATCAGCGGGGAACGGAGTGTCGATTCGAACGCGCGTACGCGGCCGTTGTCGATCGTCAGCGGGAAGAGCAGGTTCGAATTCCCCAGCACCTCGTGATCGACGAGGTTCCTGGTCTGGTTGTAGAACGTGTTGACGTCGATCGCCCAGCCGCGAACAGGGATGCCGAGGCCGACTTCGACGATGTTGTCGCGTTCGCCGGGGACCGGCAGGTATCCGAAACCGGTCTGCAGCGCGAATCCAAGCAGCGGACCCGAGATCGTCGACGTCTGCGGGTGCTGGTAGAAGTGCCCGTACGAGGCGCGGAGCACGCCAACTCGTGGAATGGTGATCGCGGTTCCGACGCGGGGACTGGTGCCGTACTCAGTCAGCGACCCCTGGAAACGCTCCCAGCGGAGACCGCCGGTCACCGTGAGCCATCCGGTCGCGCGATAGGTGTCGTCAGCAAACGCCGACACCACGCTGGCCCAGAGCACTTCGCTCTGCGTGAGCGCCAGTTGCGTCGCGTCGTTGGCTTTCAGGCCGAACGTCGAGTCGTCATGCTCGGCAAACGAGTCGCTGCCCGCATGCAGGCTGTGCTTGCCCGGGTTCAGGGCGACGTTGAAGTACCCGCCGACGTAGTGCGAGATGCGATCGTCGTTGGTGACCAGCGGGTCGCTCGTACCGCCGATGTACTGCTCGCGGTGATAGTGATAGTACGGCGATACCGTCATCAGCATGCCGGAATCCGCGGTGCGCACCCACGTGCCGGCTCCGAACGCGTCGCTCGCTTTCTCGTGGTCGTCGATGCCGATCACATCCTGCGCCACCGTGTTCGGAACCTGGTAGTTGTCCTGACGCGCCGACCCGACGACGCGATACTGATTTCGCGTGCCCGGGAGAAACAGCAATGACGTGAACCCCGAATAGCTCGACGCCTCGTCATGAATGACGGGAACATCGACGCGCTCGAGGCCGCGATCCGTCCGGTTGGCCGATCCGCTCGCAAAGTACGCAAACCGCTGGTTGTCGGCGTGGTCGCCGAAGCTCGTGTACAGACTCGCCTGGTTGTAGTTGCCGACGTTGGCCGCCATGTCGCCGAACTTGTCGCCCTCGAAGCCGCTGCGCGGGACGAGATTGAAGACGCCGTACGCCCGGTCGCCGTAGTTCGCTGCGAGCCCTCCCCGTTCCGACTGCAGGTAGTCCATGTCCTTCGGGTCGAACTGCGAACCGACCGACGCAAGGTTGCTGTTCGGAACCGGCACGCCGTCGATCTGAAACGTGACGCCGTGGCCACCGCGCGAATGCAGGTGGTCGTGCATCACGAAGGCGCCAGGAACGTTGTTCGTGATCATCGCGAGGCTGCCCGATCGATCCGCGTCGGGCTGCCGCTCGATGTCGACCCGGTGCGTCAGGGTTTCGGTGCGCACTGACTCGGGATTGATCGTGTCGGCCACACCCTGGACCTTCACTTCTTCCGTGACGCCCTCGACCTTCAGTGCGAACAGGAGCGGAACGACCGAGTTCGCCGTCACCTGGATGTCGCGCGAGCTCTTGACGAAACCGGGAGATGTGACGGTGACGGAATAGTGACCGATCGGAATCGTGACGAACACCGCCTCGCCTTGCGCGTTGGTCATCGCCTTCTGATTCCAGGTCGACGCTTCGGCCTGGACGACGACCTCGGCCGATGAGACGGCAAGGTCCTGCGCGTCGCGCACGTCGACGCGCACGGTGCCGAACACCTGTGCGTGCGCCGCGTGTGCGGTTGCGATGAAGGCGAACGCGAGAAGGACGGTCGCTTTCCGAATCACCATTGATCGCTCCAGAGATAAAGCCTCTTGCAATCCTAGGTGCCGACCGAGTCCACGCCCGCTTAAGAGTTGATGACACTTTCGTCAGGAAACGTTCATCTCGCGTTCGCAGGTTCGCGCGATGACGATACGGGCGGGGGCACTTATGCGGGAGACACCAGCATGAGTTTCAGGACCCCCGCCTCAGCTTCTCTCATCAGGTTCCTTCCAACGATAGAGCGGGCGGGCAACACCGTGCCCGCCCCTACGACCGAGTCGACTAACGCGCGACGCTCGCGAGCTGTTTGTGCATCTCAGCGGCTGCGTTCGCCTCCTTTGCCGCGTCGCGCGAGAGACCGGCGAGACGATCGTGGTGAACCGCCGCTTGCGCGATCCGGGTACCGCGATACGTCTGCGCCAGCGCGGCCTCGTTGTCCGCGTCCGTGGTGTAACGCCTGGCCAGCGTCAGGAAGTACTCCTCGAGCGATCGGTGATCCACGGGCGTGCTCGCCTTCGCTGCCAACTCATTCAGCTCCTTTTGGGAGGGTTGCGGGGCGCCGGCTCCGCCTTGGAATTTGGCCGCATCACGAGGCAGCGTGGCGGGCGCACCGCCGGCCAGCTTCTCGTGATACGCGGCGAGCTCGCGCACCGTCGTCGCCGACTGCGTGTTCAGGTCGGCGAGCCGCTTGCAGTGCGCACTCATACCCGAACCGAAGTTGCGGGTCGCATTCGCGGCGAAGCTCTGCGCCATCGAGATGTGGCGCTTCGCTTCGGCGGCGTACCGATCCGCGAGCGCGGTGAAGTGAGCGCTGAGACGGGCGTCGTCGTCCGGCTCGGCGCGTGCGACCAGCTGGCGCACCTCCAGGTTGTTCAAGAGTCCGGCAGGCCGTTCCTGCGCCATGACGCTTGCGGCTGCGGTCAGCACGGCAGCCGTGAATGCGAGTGAGCGGATATAGATGGTTTTCATGACGACCCAACCTCTCTGGTGACCGGAGCCACCCCGAATCTGCGTTTGTCGCGCGGTGGCGCGAAGCAGCGCACTGTGTCAGTTGCAGGTGGTGACTGTCCGCGCGCTGACCGATCGCGATGATCGGTGGCACGGTCGCGACTCAGATTCGAAGGGCGAGAACGAGAGGTCGAGATTCGAGCGGCGACAGTCGGCCGGCTTCCGTGCCGTGATGCATCTCGCACAAAGCAGCCGGCACTCGATATCGGGGAACGGCGAGCGTGCTCCGTGCTGCCTGGTCAGAACCGCCGCGTAGATCTTCTCTGACGAAAATCGGATCACCGGCGACCACTGGCCCGCAGCTGTCATCTCCCGTCACGCTCGGATTCGCCACGTAGCCCATTTGCTCCTGGCATTCAGCCGTAGCCGCGCCGCCAGGATGGCACCACACTCTGCACAGCAGCGAGGTGTCCTGGCCGATGGCCAACACCAGCACGATCGAGAAGACAGATGCTCGCAGCACGGAACGCTCGTCGACTCGCGCGAGCGCAAGAGCGGGGCCACCGCACATGCGACGAAAAAACCCTTGTTGTCGAGATGCAGATCAGGGGCGGCATTCAAACCTGCGGGATTTCACTCGTCGGCGGCGAAAATTTCTCCCACTCTGAACCTCGATCGCAAGCATGCGCGGCGTCCAGGACTGATGACCCAGGTGGCATCAGAGCTGCTGAACCACTGCGCAGATGTTTCGCTCAGGAGGGTGCCATGGCAGCCCGACACCACGAACGTGAGGTCTTCGTCGACGCCCCCGCCGCGGAGGTCTTCGCTTTCGTCGACGATCATTCCCGGTTCTCAGCTCATATGAGCCAGTCGTCCTGGATGATGGGCGGCGGCCACATGTCCGTCGAGCTCGACGACCTCAAAGGACAGGCCGTCGGATCACACATTCGGCTGAGCGGCAACGTCTTCGGCCTTCGACTTTATCTGGACGAAGTCGTCACACTACGAGAACGCCCAACCCGTAAGGTTTGGGAGACAGTGGGCACCCCACAGCTGCTCGTGATCGGCAAGTACGAAATGGGCATCCAAATCGTGCCCGAGGGCGCCGGCTCCCGTCTGCGCGTGTTCATTGATTACGACCTGCCACGTCACTGGGCAACGAAATGGTTGGGAGTCGTGTTCGGCGGCTTCTACGCGAAGTGGTGTGTCAATCAGATGCTGACGGGAACAGCGCAGCACTTTCAGTCATTCATCCGTGCTGCCGCCTAGTCCGCGGAGCTCCGAGGAACGCGCGGAGAGCGGTTCTGACTGACGCCCCGATCGAATCCGGCATCTGCGGCGCGGGCTGCTGGCTGCACACTGTGAGCGTGCGCTTCAATGTGTCGCATGCACCGCGACACTGATCGCATTGTGCGAGATGCGCCTCCATCTTCGCGCAGACGGTCTGGTCGATCTCCCCTTCGAGATGTTGCGAGAAGAGTGTCAGAACGTCGGGGCATTGCGGGCCGCGTGCCGGTTCGGCCGGGGCGCCCCAGATCGGCGCAAGGTGACTCCGCACGGCGACGCGCGCACGGTGCAGACGGCTCTTGACCGCATCGACGCTGATCCCCAGCACCCTGGCGACCTCGAGCGCGGACAACCCCTCGACGTCGCGCAGCACGAGGACCTCGCGGTACCCCCGATCCAACGCGCTGATCGCCCGCGCGAGCGCAGCTTCGATCTCCCGGCCAACGGCAGCGTGCTCGGGATTGGGGGCCGGATCGATCAGGCGATCGACCGCCTCGCTGTCGGGTGCGTCGAGCGACTCCTCGTGGGTGGGGGCGAACTTGCCGCGGCGCCGCTTCCTGACGCAGAAGCGGCGGGCGATCGTATAGAGCCAGCTCGACATCGACGAGTCGCCGCGAAAGTCACGCAGCGAGCGAGCCATCGCGATCAGGCTTTCCTGCGCGACATCACCGGCATCCTCGACGTTGCCACACATCCGAAGGCCAAATCGATAGAGACGCGGCTGATAACGGACGAGCAACGCCTCGAGAGCTGCGGCGTCGCCACGGCGCGCCGCGGCCAGCAGCTCGGCATCAGTTCTCGAACCACCAGGGACATCTGCAGGAGCGCTCGCACCCATCGCTGAAATTTTCCCACGTCTCGCGGCGGCGGGCTCGGCCAGTCCCCGGAACGCGGCATGCTCACCATGAACCCTTTTTGCATGACGTGTCTCTTACTGAATGGTGTGAGGCGAGGAGATGAGGCGATGACAGAGACGGGCCGGCGCCGAACGGCAACGCTCGTGCTCTGTCTCGCCATTGCCGGTCTGCCGGGACGCGCTCTGGCTCAGATGCCGCTCACGCTCGAGGAAGCCATGAAGCGCGCTCAAGGCAACACCGCCGATGCACGCGCGCTGCGGTCGTCCATCGGCGAAGCGGACGCGCGCATCCGGCAGGCCCAGTCCGGATACTGGCCGCGCGTCGACGTCAGCGAGAGCGTGCAGCGCGGGAACCAGCCGGTCTACGTCTTCAGCTCGCTGCTCTCGCAGCGGCGGTTCAGCGAGGCGAACTTTGCGATTCCTGCACTCAACCACCCGGAGCCATTGACGAACACACGTACGGCGGTCTCGATCGAGCAACCGGTCTTCGACGCCGGCCTGACCGGGCTTCGAGTCCAGGCGGCCTCACTCGGCCGGGACATGGCAGCCGCGACCGAGGCCGACGCAAGACAGGATCTTGCCTTCCGTGCGGCGCAGGCATTTGTCCGCGTGCTGCAACTCGAGGCTGCCGGGCGAGCGACTGACGCCGCGGTCATGGCCGCGGAAAGCGACCGCCGGCGCGCTCAGGCCCGCCGCGACGTGGGCCTCGTCACCGAGGCCGACGTGCTCGCGGTTGATGTGCACCTCGCCGACATGCGCCAGCACCAGATCGCGGTCGCGGGGGACCTCGCGGTTGCGCGCATTCAGCTCGCCGAAGCCATTGGCGAACCGTTGACGACCTCGATCGTTCCCGTCCGCCCTGCTTCACGATCGATGCCCGCCGAAGAAGACGTGCTCGTTCGCGACGCACTGCGTGCGCATCCTGAGCAGCGTCAGGCGGACGTCGAGGCGCAGCTGGCCGACAACGCGCGGCGGACCGCACGCGCAGGACTGCTGCCGACGGTCGGCGTGCAGGCAGGGTGGGAACTCAACGGTGCCACGCTCGGCAGTCAGCAATCGGGTTGGCTGGTCGGCGCCGATGTACGGATCAACGTCTTCAGGGGGTTTGCCGACAACGCTCGCATCGCTGAAGCGACACATGCCCAGACACGTGCCGCCGCCGAGCGCGAGCGCGTGGAACGGCGGATCGAACTGGGCGTGCGCTCGGCACTCGCACAGCTGTCGGCCGCGCGCGCGCGTGAGGACGCGGGCCGAACCGCGCTGGCGCAGGCTCGTGAATCGCAACGCATCATTCGCGACCGCTACGAAAGCGGTCTCGCGACCATCACCGACGTGCTTCGCGCCGCCGAAGCGGCCCTCGGTGCCGAATCGCGGGCAACGATGGCTGAAACCGACGTGATTCTCCAGACCGTCGCGCTCGACCGTGCGCTCGGCCGGTTGTAACGGGGATGTCATGCGACTCAGTGAGGCGGACACACCGATGCGGCTCATTCTCATCACGACCGTCTGGCTCGCGGCGATGGGGCTGTCCGCGTGCAGCGAACATCAGCGGGAATCGGAACAACGTCCACAGCCGGCGATCGCTGTAACCACGGTCTCAGTGGCGATGGCGGATGCCGCCGATCGGCTGGAAGCTGGCGGCATCGTGAGTGCTCAGGAATCCGCGCTGGTATCGAGCCGAATCGTCGCGACCGTTCGCACCGTGCGCGTTCGAGCCGGCGATCACGTCCGCGCCGGCGATGTCCTCGTCACGCTCGATTCCCAGGACGTCGTCGATCGCACGCAACAGGCCCGCGCCAGTGCGCTCGCGGCCGAGAAGACGCTGATGCAGGCGAAGACGGAGCGGAGCGCCGCTGAAGCCGAGCAGCGGCTCGCCGCGGCCTGGCACACACGCATCATGACGCTGCACGCCAAGGACTCGGCCACCGCTCAAGAACGTGACGAGGCCGAGGCACGTCTGGCGGCAGCGGCCGCGCGGGTCGCCGGCGCACAGGCCGCCATCGAGGCTGCCGACGCGAACGTCGCCGCGACACAGGCCGCAGTTGGGGTCGCCACCACGACGGAATCGTTCACGACGTTGCGCGCTCCGTTCAACGGCCTCATCACCGAGCGTCTCAGCGATCCTGGCAACCTGGCGTCACCTGGAACCGCGCTCCTGCGAATCGAATCGGACGGGGCACGGCAGGTGTCAGTGCGAGTGGACGAAGCGCGGGCTGCCTACATCCGCCCTGGCGATCGAGCGGAGGTCGTGATCGACGTGCTCGATGATCGCGCCGCCGACAACAAGGCCCTCGAAGGCGTCGTCACTGAAGTCGCGCGAGCCGTGGGCGTCGATCAGCGGGCGTTCACAGTGAAGGTCTCGCTTCCCCGTTCCGTGACGGCGCGCACAGGCACCTTCGCACGGGTGTTCTTCCGCGGCGCTCCTCGCCGATCGTTGGTCGTGCCCGCCACTGCGATTCAGCAGCACGGGCAGGTGACGTCGGTGTTCGTGGTACTGGACGGCATCGCGAGACTGCGCCTCGTCCAGACAGGACTGCGTACGTCGACAGGAGTTGACGTACTGGCTGGTGTGGATGCCGGCGAGGCGATCGTCATCTCGCCGCCGCCGGGCCTGATGGATGGATCGAAAGTCAGCGTGAGCGAAGCAGGTGCGCGAGCGGGGGCCCAGCCATGAACGCGCGTCTTGGTCTTGCCGGCCGTCTTGCGGCCACCTTCATCTCGTCGAAGCTGACGCCGCTGTTCATCGTCAGCGCCGTCGTACTCGGCGGCTTCGCGATCCTGGCGCTCCCGCGCGAGGAAGAGCCGCAGATCATCGTGCCGATGGTGGACGTGTTCGTCGACTTCCCCGGTGCCTCGCCAGCGGAAGTGGAACAACGCGTCACGCGGCCGATGGAGAAGCTGCTTTGGGAAGTGCCCGGCGTCGAGTATCTGTATTCCACGTCGAGCCCCGGTCAGTCGATGGTGATCGTCCGTTTTCTCGTCGGCGAGAATGAAGAGCGGGCGCTCGTCCGTCTCAACCAGAAGCTTCAGGCCAACTTCGATCGCATTCCGCCCGGCGCCTCACCGCCGATCGTCAAGCCGCGCTCGATCGACGACGTGCCCATCGTCGCGTTGACGGTGTGGGGGGATCGCTACGACGACCACGTCCTTCGCGGGCTGGCCGCACAACTGCGCGAAGCTGTTGCCGAAGTCCCCGATGTATCGGAAGTAACGCTGCTCGGGGGCCGTCCGCGCGAGATCGGCGTGCAGCTCGATCCGTCGCGACTCGCAGCGGCCGGGATCGATCCACTGCAGGTCGCTCGGACGCTCGAAGCTGCCAATGTGCGCTCGACGGCAAGCGGCCCGGTGACAGGCGGGGGCGTCGAGCGCCTCGAAGCCGGGCAACAGATTGAGACCGCAGCGGCTCTGCGCGACGTGGTTGTGTCGGCATCGAGCGATCGTTCGATCCGTCTCGGCGACATCGCGACCGTGACCGACGGCGACGCGCCGCCGACGTCATATGTGCGCTTCCACTCGCGCGACGGTGCCGCTCACCCCGCCGTGACCCTGGCGGTGGCGAAGCGCAAGGGCGCGAACGCGATCACCGTCGCACACGAGGTCGAGGCCAAGCTGGCCACCGTACGGCCCGTCCTGCTCCCGCGCGACGTGACGGTCACCGTCACGAGGAACTACGGCGACACCGCAGCGGAGAAATCGAACGAGCTCCTCTATCACATGTTCCTGGCGGTGGTATCGGTCTCGGTGCTGATCGCACTCGCACTCGGTCTCCGGGAGGCGCTGGTGGTGCTCGTCGCCATCCCGGTGACGCTCGCCCTCACCCTCTTCGCGTTCTTCCTCTACGGCTACACGCTGAACCGGATCACGCTGTTCGCGCTGATCTTCTCGATCGGGATCCTGGTCGACGACGCGATCGTCGTGGTGGAGAACATCGTTCGACACGTGCGGACGCGCTCGGGCGATGACTCCCGCCTGAAGGCAATTGCCGCCGCTGCCGTCGACGAGGTCGGCAATCCCACGATCCTCGCGACGCTCACTGTCGTCGCAGCGATTCTGCCGATGGCCTTCGTCGGCGGCCTGATGGGACCGTACATGCGGCCGATTCCGGTCGGCGCCTCGGCGGCGATGCTCTTCTCCCTGGCCGCAGCTTTCATCGTCACCCCGTGGGCCGCGGTCCGGCTGCTGCGCTCCGACGGCGCGCAGGCTCACGCCACGGAGGGCGCGGCAACGCGACTCTATCGGCGCGTGATGGCGACGCTCGTCACGAACAGCCGCGCCCGCCTTGGATTCCTCGCCGGCGTCGCGCTCCTGTTGCTCGCGTCGATGGCGCTCGTCCCGCTGAAGCTCGTGACCGTCAAGATGCTGCCGTTCGATAACAAGAGCGAGTTCCAGGTCATCGTCGACCTGCCCGAGGGGACGGCGCTCGAGCACACGGCCCGCGTGGCGGCTGACCTCGCGCGCGAAGTGTTGAAGGATCCGAGTGTGGTCAACGTCCAGAGTTACGTCGGCCTGTCGTCTCCCTACAACTTCAACGGCCTGGTTCGTCACTACTTCCTCCGCCGCGGTCCGCATCTCGCCGATCTGCAAGTGAACCTGCTCTCGAAAGGCGAGCGCAGCGAGCAGAGCCATGAGATCGCGAAGCGCGTGCGCGAACGGCTCGTCCCGATCGCGCAGCGATTCAAGGCGACCATTCAGGTCGCCGAAGTGCCTCCGGGCCCGCCGGTGCTGCAGACGCTGGTCGCTGAAATCTACGGTCCGGAGCCGGCACGGAGACTGGACCTGGCGCGACAGGTGAAGTCGGTCCTCGAACACACTAGAGAAGTGGTCGACGTCGATTGGTACGTCGCCGCACCGCAGCCGAAGACCTCACTGGTCGTTGACGAGTCCCGCGCGAGCGCGGCGGGCGTATCGGCCGCGCAGGTGGCGGAGACAGTACACATGGCCGCGGATGGCCGGGCCGTCGGGCTCGTTCACGATCCGTATGCGCGCGAAGACGTGCCGATCGTCCTTCGTCTCCCGCGTGCGCTTCAAGGATCGACGGCCGCCGTGCGCGATCTCCGCCTGGGGCCGAATCTCGTACCCCTTGGAGACCTCACCATCCAGGAGGCGCGCACCGAAGGGGACAGCCTCTATCACAAGAACCTGCTGCCGGTGACGTATGTGACCGCCGATCTCGCCGGCGCCGCGGAGAGTCCGGTCTACGCCATTCTGGGTATGAACGACATCATCTCGAAGCTGAAGCTGCCCGAAGGGTACTCCCTCGAGATCTACAACACGCATCAGCCGTTCGATTCCACGAAGTACGCCATGAAGTGGGATGGTGAATGGCACATCACCTACGAGGTCTTTCGCGACCTGGGCATCGCGTTCGCGGCGGTCCTCATCCTCATCTACGTCCTCGTGGTCTGGTGGTTCGAGGCGTTCGATGTGCCGCTGACGATCATGGCGGCGATTCCCTTCTCGCTCGTCGGCATTCTGCCGGCGCACGCGGCCATGGGCGCATTCTTCACCGCCACTTCGATGATCGGCTTCATCGCCGGTGCTGGCATCGTCGTCCGCAACTCGATCATTCTGGTGGATTTCATCCAGATGCGCCGGCGTGAGGGGATGCCGCTCGCCGACGCTGTCATTGATGCCGGGGCCGTGCGGTTCCGTCCGATGGCACTGACCGCGGCGGCGGTCATTGTCGGATCAGCGGTGATCCTCTTCGACCCGATCTTTCAGGGCCTGGCAATCTCGCTGATGGCGGGAGAAGTCGCGTCATTGCTGCTCTCCCGCATGACCGTGCCGGTTCTCTACTTCATCACTCATCACAAACAGGACAGCGTCATCGCCCCGGAAGGGGTGGCGCTTGCAGAGGGAGGTTCGTCATGACCGTCGAACGTGCGCTTCGGTTGATCGCGGGCGCGTTCGTGAGCCTGAGCGTGCTGCTCGGGATTTTCGTGCACCCGTACTTTTTGTGGTTCACGCTGTTCGTCGGGCTGAATCTGTTCCAGTCGGGGTTTTCCAACTGGTGCCCGATGATGGCGCTCTTGCGAAAGAGGGGCCTGCGTGACAGCGGGCACCCGGGCACACCGGTGACGAGCCCGAACTGACCGATCGTCGTTCAGCTCGGGTTCACCTTCGCAGGTCTAGGATGGGATGCGCGTCCCATGATGATGAGCCCGGGCTTGCGCAGATTCACCTACACCACTCATGTCACATCGTCCCTTGGCTGGGTGGGCGCGGTCCTCGTATTGATGGCGAGAGCGGCAAACTGTCGCGGGCCCGGCCGATTTGACACTTTCAGAAGAGTCGCGCATCCTAATCGATAGTGGTTCTGATTCGCAGTATCTCTGCGGCGTTGTTGAGCGTGGCGCTGCTGGCCGGCAACGTGGCTGACTGTCTCGGAGCAGCTACGGCGGCGGCGCGGATGGCATGCTGCGTCGAGAACGATTCGTGCCCGTCGCACCAATCGGCATCGCCAGCAGGACACCACTCCGCGCCGATGAAACAGAGCGATACCGACCGCTGCTGCGTGTCATCCGGGCGGGACCGCTCCGCACCATCGCCTGCAGCCTTGGCCTTGGTGTCCCCACTCGCGCTCGTGGTGAGCCCCGTTCGTTTCGTCGTTCCAGAGCCACCGGCGCATGTCACCGCTCGGCAATCGCGAATCCCCAGCCCGCGCGTCGACGTGCCCACGCACGTCCTCCTCTCCGTCTTCCTCGTCTAGTCACTGACAGTCGTCGTGTGTCTGCCCGCATGTACCGCGGGTGATCGGGACGCGCGTGTGCGCGCGTCCGTGACGAATGTTGGTGACTATGGCCAAATCGATTCATCGGTCGTTTTCCAGATCTTCCGGCGTGCCCCGCCCAGGGCGAACGGTGGCGCTCTTCACGCTGTCGCTGTGCCTGGTTTCCGGGTCGCTCGTTCGGCTGCAGGCACAGACGGCAAATCAGAGCCAGCAGCCGCCCGCGATCACACACAGCGAGGCGGAGCCGATGGGACCGCCAGTGGGGCTGCCCGATCTGCTCCGTGAGGCGCTCGAGAAGAACCCCGATCTCATCGCGCTGCGTGAGCAGGTGAACGTCGTTCGTCAACGTCCACTTCAGCAGCGCTTCCTCGACGCGCCGACGGCCGAGGCCCAGGTGTGGCAATGGCCGATCAACTCGATCAATCCCGCGGACGCGAACATGTACATGTTCATGCTCACGCAGGAGCTGCCCGGGCGCGGAAAGCGTCAGCTTCGTGCCGCGGTTGCCGACAAGGACGTCGCGCTCGCCGAGGACGACGTCGCGATCCGTGCGCGCGACGTCGTGAATCAGATCAAGCAGGCATACGCCTCGTTGTACATCGCGCGCAAAGCGATTCGAGTGCATCTCGACAGCGTTGAACTCCTGCGCCAGATCGCCGACGTGTCGCAGGCGAAATACACGACCGGTCGGATCTCGCAGCAGGACGTGCTGAAGCCGGTAGTGGAGCTCTCGCGGCTGCACACCGACATCATCATGTTCGACGAGCAGGCCAAGCTGGCGACGGCGCGGCTGAATGTCCTCCTCAATCGCGTGCCTGAAACGCCAATCGGGCCGCTCGTCGAGCCTCGGGAGGAGACAGTGCTCCCCGCAACGGCGGACCTTCAACGCCTGGCCCTCGAGCGCCAGCCCGAACTGCGACGAGCGCGGACCGAGATCGAACGCGCGGAAGCAGAACTGACAACCGTGCGCGCCGACTACAAGCCGGATTTCTCGATTCAAGGCGGATACATGCTCATGCCTCAGATGACTGATGCATGGACGGCCAAGATCGGAATCACCTGGCCGAAGGCGCCATGGTCGCGCGGCAAGATCGATGCGCGCGTGTCCGAACAGACGGCCGCCGTTCAGACCGCGAAGGCTCGGATGCAGGCGGTTGAAAACATGGTGCGCCTGGCGGTGCAAGAAGCCTATGTCAAGGCGCAGTCGGCGCAGGACCGTGCCGCGCTGCTGCGCACCACGATCGTGCCGCAGTCGCAGCAGACGCTCGACGTCTCGCGGGTGGCGTATCAAACCGATCGTGTCGACTTCCAGGCGTTGATCGACAACGAGCGCGTGCTGCTCGATGTCAACCTGGATTACTTCCGTGCGCTCAGCGACTTCGCGCAAGCGCTCGCCGATCTCGAACGCGCCGTGGGAACGGATCTCCCTCCTGGAACAGTCGCCGCCGTGATCGCCAAGGAAGGACAGTGAGATGAGACGCCCGCTACTCGTGTCGGCTGCGATCGTCGCGATGCTTGTCGTGGTTGCTGTTGCGGTGTACGCCATCCGGGCGCGCAGCGGCAGCCAGAAACCAGCCACTCAGGCGGACGTGTCGGGCCAGACATCGATGGCCGGAATGGCGTCGGGCACGACGTCGACACACGCCGGCGAGCCGACGACGACACCACGGGGCGAGGTCTCGATCGATCCGCGGCGCCAGCAGCTGATCGGAGTCAGAACCGCGGCGGTGACCCGCGAACCGATGCGCCACGCGCTCCGCACGGTCGGCGTCGTCCGCTACGACGAGACGACGCTCGCTGACATCAACCTCAGGCTCGAAGGCTGGATTCGCGACTTGTATGTCGATTACACAGGCCAGCCGATTCGGAAGGGACAGCCGCTGTTCACGCTGTACAGCCCCGACCTGCTGGCGACACAGCAGGAGTACCTGCTGGCGCTGAAAACCCGGGATCAGATGCAGTCGTCCGTCGTTCCCGATGCGCGCGAACGGGCGGATCAGCTGGTCGCGTCTGCACGGCAGCGTCTCGTGCTCTGGAATCTTCCGGACGAGGAGATCGCTGCGCTCGAACAGAAGCGTCAGCCGCCTGAGGCGGTCGTCTTCCGGTCCCCCGTGACTGGTTTCGTCATCGAGAAGCAGGCGCTACGGGGCATGCACGTGACGCCAGGACAGATGCTCTACAAGGTGGCGAACCTCGCCACCGTGTGGGTCGAGGCGGACGTGTACGAACAGGAGATGACGCTCGCACGCGTGGGCCAGCGCGCCACCGTCACACTCGACGCCTATCCGGACGAATCGTTCCAGGGCCGCGCCATCTACATCTACCCCTTCGTGGAAGAGAACACGCGAACGGTCAAAGTGCGATTCCAGTTCGACAACGCGCGTGGACGGTTGAAGCCGGGCATGTACGCACACGTCGAGATGCAAGGCAGTGATGCCATGCTCCTGAGCGTGCCGGCGAACGCGCTCCTGGATTCGGGCACCGACAAGATCGTGTTCGTCGCACAAGGTGATGGCTACTTCACGCCGCGCCCCGTGAAAGTGGGGAGAAATCTCGGCGATCGGATCGAAATCGTCGATGGCGTGAAAGAAGGCGAGCAGGTGGCGACAGGCGCCACGTTTTTCCTGGATTCGGAAAGCCAGCTCCGTGCGGGGCTGCAGAACTACGAGGCACCGACCTCTTCGCCTGGCGCGCCGGCAGCAGCGGCTTCGACGCTCGACATCTCGTTCCGTACGCAACCGGATCCACCGAAGACCGGCGAGAGCCTCCTCGAGGTTGGGGTGAAGGACACGCACGGCAAACCGGTCGCCGACGCGGACGTCTCCGTGCAGTTCTTCATGCCGGCCATGCCGACGATGAACATGCCGGCGATGCGGAACGAGACGAAGCTGCCGCACGTGGGCGGCGGCGTCTATCGCGGGCCAGGGCAAGTGATGATGGCCGGCCATTGGGACGTGACCGTCGTCGTCGCGAAAGGCGGACAACAACTGGGGCGGAAGCAGCTCGCCGTGGCGGCGAGATAACAGCCGGGCAAGCCAAAGGAGAGAGCGATGTTTCACATCGAGAGGCAGGGACAGAGAAGAAGCACGTTCGGGGTTGACGCGGCAGCCGTCGCGATCGCACTCGCGATCGCGCTCGCCGTACCAGGTCACGTCGGCGCCGCGCAGCAGCCCGCAGCCAGTCAGAAGCCAGCGGTCGACATCATGCTGATGAGCAAGCCAAGCCCGCCGAAGATGGGGCCGAACACGATCGAGGTGATGTTGAAGGATGCCGCCGGCAAGCCGATTACCGATGCCGACGTGTCGGTGATGTTCTTCATGGCGGCGATGCCCGAGATGAAGATGCCGGAGATGAAGAACACCGCGGCGCTGAAGCACGTGAAGGACGGGACCTACTCAGGATCGGCGCAAGTGATGATGGCCGGGAAGTGGGACGTGACCGTCACAGCCAAGCGGGCCGGCAAGGAGATCGGGTCGAAGAAGTTCCCGATCACGGCGGAGAAATAGACCAGGTCCGCCTGAAGGCGGCCCCCACGTACGTAGGGGCCGGCTTCAGCCGGCCCGAAGGGTAGCGACATGATCAGCCGAATCATCGATTGGTGCGCGGACAACCGCTTCCTGGTGTTCACCAGTACCGTCGCGTTGACCGTGTGGGGGATCTGGGCGATGACCGCCACCCCGCTCGACGCGGTGCCCGACATCTCCGATGTGCAGGTGATCGTCTCGACCGAGTGGATGGGCCGGAGCCCGGACATCATCGAGGATCAGATCACGTATCCGATCGTCACGGCTCTCGTCTCAGCGCCGCGCGTCCGAACGGTGCGCGGCTTTACCGACTTCGGCATCTCCTACGTGTACGTGATCTTCGAAGACGGCACGGACATCTACTGGGCGCGGAGTCGGGTCGTCGAATACCTGCAGGGCATACGGGGCCGATTGCCCGAAGGCAGCAATCCGACCATCGGTCCCGATGCAACCGGCGTCGGATGGGTCTTCCAATACGCCATCGTCGACGACACGGGCTCGCGAAACCTGGCGGAGCTGCGAGGAGTGCAGGACTGGTTCCTCCGCTACTCGCTGGCCTCGGTCGAAGGCGTCGCCGAGGTTGCGAGCATCGGCGGGTTCGTCAAGCAATATCAAGTCAATCTGGATCCCAACAAGCTCGCGGCCTACGACAAGTCGGTCAAAGACGTCGTCCAAGCCATCCGGGCGAGCAACAACGAGGTCGAAGGGCGCCTGCTGGAGTTCTCGGGTCGCGAGTACATGGTTCGAGGGCGCGGCTACCTGTCGTCGCTCGACGACATCGCCGCGGTCTCGCTCGGCGCGACCGCTCGGGGTACACCGGTTCGGGTCGGAGACGTCGGGGACGTACAACTGGGGCCGGATCTGCGCCGTGGTGTCGCCGAGCTCGACGGCAAAGGCGAGGTCGTCGGCGGCATCGTCGTCATGCGCTTCGGCGAGAACGCGCTGAGGGTCATCGATCGTGTCAAAGCCAAGCTGCACGAGGTGCAGCGCGCGCTGCCGCAGGGCGTACGGATCGTGCCGACCTACGACCGATCGGGCCTCATCAACGAATCGATCGGCACGCTTCGGCGTACACTGATCGAGGAAGCGATCGTCGTCTCATTGGTGATCCTCGTCTTCCTCTTTCACGTCCGCTCGGCGCTGGTGCCGATCCTCGCGCTGCCGATCGCCGTCGTCGCATCGTTCATCCCCATGTACTACCTCGATGTCAACTCGAACATCATGTCGCTCGGCGGGCTCGCGCTTGCCATCGGCGTCATGGTCGATGCGGCGATCGTAATGGTGGAAAACGCCTATCGGCACGTGTCCGAGCCCGAGGCGCCGCTGGCGTACGACGATCAGCCCCGCGCGATCATGGGCGCCGCAAAGCAGGTCGCCCGCGCGATCTTCTTTTCGCTCGCCATTGTCATCGTGTCGTTCGTGCCGGTGTTCCTGCTCGAGGCGCAGGAAGGCCGGATGTTCCGGCCGCTGGCGTTCACGAAGACCTCCGCGATGGTTCTCGCCTCGCTCCTGTCGATCACGTTGGTACCGGTGTTGATGACCATCTTCATCCGCGGTCGTCGATTGAAGCCGGAGTCGGTCAACCCGGTGTCGCGCGTCTTCACATGGCTGTATGAACCGATCCTCCGAGCTGCCCTCCGCTTCAGATGGGCGGCGTTGCTGCTGAACTTCGCCGCCGTGCCGCTGACGATTCCCCTGCTCTTCGCGATCGGCAGCGAGTTCATGCCGCCGCTCTATGAAGGCTCGATGCTGTACATGCCGACCTCCCCACCTGGCATGTCGATCACCGAAGCGACGCGACTCCTGCAGGTGCAGGACAAGCTGCTTCGACAGGTGCCTGAGGTGGAGCAGGTATTCGGAACCGTGGGCCGGGGTACGACACCGACGGACAACACCCCGATGGGCATGGTCAACACGACCGTCGTGTTGAAGCCACGCGAGCAATGGCGACCGGGAATGTCTTTCGCACAGCTCCAGTCGGAGATGGACGCCTCGCTGCAGTTCCCTGGGTTCCCGAACGTGTGGACACAGCCGATTCGCAATCGGCTCGACATGCTCCTCACGGGTATCAAGACGCCGGTGGGCATCAAGATTTTCGGTGCGGACCTCAACGTGATTCAGGGGCTCGGGCAGCAGGTCGAACGCATTCTCCAACAAGTGCCGGGCACGAGAAGCGTGTACGCGGAACGGGTCACGCAGGGATATTTCACCGACATTCGCATCGACCGTCAGGCCATCGCCAGGCAGGGCCTGACGATCGAGGGCGTCCAGGATGTCATCCAGTCCGCGCTGGGTGGGGAAAACGTGACCCAAACCGTCGAAGGACGCGAACGCTATCCGGTCAACGTCCGCTATGCCCGGGCGTTTCGCGAGAGCATCCCCGCACTGCAGCGCATGCTGGTCAAGACGCCGATGGGCGCGAGCGTCCCACTCGGTCAGCTCGCGGAGATCTCGTTGACCACGGGTCCGGCGATGGTACGCGACGAAGACGCGCAGCTGGCCGGCTACGTCTACGTCGACACGGTGACGAACGACATCGGCGGATACGTCGATGCCGCGAAAGCCGCAATTGCGCGCGACCTTCGGCTGCCGCCGGGATACACGCTGCAGTGGACGGGTCAGTACGAGTTCCAGGTTCGCGCGCGCGAGCGGTTGAAGATTCTGATTCCCCTCGTTTTCTTCATCATCTTCATGCTGCTCTACATCACGTTTCACTCCGCGTCGGAGGCGACGATCGTGATGCTGTCGGTCGTGTACGCGATGACCGGCGGCGTCATTCTGCAGTGGCTGCTCGGCTACAACTTCTCTGTGGCAGTGTGGGTTGGATACATCGCGCTGTACGGCGTGGCCGTCCAGACCGGCGTCGTGATGGTCGTCTACCTCCACGAAGCGCTCGACAAGCGATTGCGTCAGGGCGGTGAGATCACTCGGGACGATGTGCTCAAAGCGACGATCGACGGTTCTGTGCTGCGGCTGCGGCCGAAGCTCATGACCGTCACTGTGGTCATGGCGAGCCTGGTGCCGATCATGTGGAGCACGGGCGTGGGCTCGGACGTGATGAAGCCCATCGCCGCTCCGATCATCGGCGGCATGATTACGTCGACGATCCACGTGCTGATCATCACGCCCGTCATCTTCTACATCATGAAGATGCGTGCGCTTCGAAGGGGAACGCTGCGGCCGTCGCTGATGACGCACTAGGAGATCGCCCATGGCTAGGCATCGACGACTGCCGTGGCTTCCGGCGTTGTCGCTCATCATCGGAGCGTGCGCCTCAGTGGCCAGAACCGTTCCCCAGGCACCGCCGGCCGACGTTCAGATCAAACTCGCGACCCTGTCTCGCGTCTGGGTTGCCGGATTCGTCAGCTCCCACCCGTCCGGCACGGGGCCTGAGTTCGATCTGAATGCCGAAACGGTTCGTCTCGTTCGATCGCAGCTGCGCGCGTGGTCGTCGGCCCAGGTGGTCGAAGCCGAACCTCTCGTGATGGACACGGAGCGGCGTCTGTCAGATGTCGCGTACTGGCGGGTGCAAGGCGAGGAGCACGGGTGGCCGCTGATTGTCACCGGATCGGTGAAGCTGCATCTGGCACCCCCCAGAGTCGAACAACGCGGCAGACAGACCATGTACTTTCCGACCGCAGGCCGCGTGCTCGAGGCCACGGTCGTCCTGATCGATGGGCGCAGTGGCGAGGTGCTGTCGACCAACAAGCTTCCGAGCCGGATGCGGTACGGCATCGGGCGGTTTGCGTCCTCACTGTCCCTCTTCTTGCAGATGATGGATCAAGCCATGCCCGACTGGGTCACGGCGATCGCTGCCCCTTCGACTGGAGCGCGGGGCGGCGCGACAATCAGGTAGTTGAACGGCGCTGGACGTGAACAGTGTCTTTTCGCGTGGAGGCAATCGATGCGTAACGTTGCGATCGCGTTTGCATTACTACTGACCGGAGCGACGGCAACGCTCGTTGGACGACAACAGCAACGGCCGACGGTCGATGTGTACAAGGACCCGACGTGCGGCTGTTGCAGCAACTGGGTCGAGCACCTGCAGGCGAATGGTTTCGCTGTGCGCACGACGAATCGGGAGGATCTCGCCGACCTGAAGGCCAAGCACGGAGTTCCGCCGCGCGTGCGGTCGTGCCATATGGCAATCGTCAACGGGTACGTCGTCGAGGGCCATGTGCCGGCGAATGACATTCAGCGACTGCTCAAAGAACGGCCTGCCATCGCCGGAGTCGCCGTGCCCGGGATGCCGATCGGCTCACCGGGGATGGAGGTGCCGGGTCAGAAGGCACAGCCCTTCGACGTGTTGTCATTCGACAAGGATGGCCAGACTCGCGTGTTCGCCAGTCATTGAAGATGAGGCACGGCGCAGGGCGTAACCGGCCTACGCGCTCGAACGGCGCACGTACACGTTTGCAGACCACATCCACGTTCGTCGCCGGCTGTGGAGCTCGAAGCCCGCAGCGGTGATCTGGCTTTTGCGTCGTTGAACTGATTTTCGGCCTCGCCCTCGTATGGAGAGCAGCACGACAGCATGACGTCGCCTCCCTGTCCTACCTCACCGCGCATCGATTGGCGCCGGCCTCGAGGTCGGTCGGATCGGTGGTCGGACGCTCGCCTGCTTCATTCAGTTCGACGATACGAACGAAGTTCGGCGGCGCGGCAGGCAGTTTCGATGTGACGCGTTCGACGAATGCGGATTCCGACTCCAGCCATGCCGACAGCCAGCGGTCGACATCGCCCAGTCGCGCAGCGATGGCACGCTCGTCGAACGCAATCGGTTCGCTGGCGTGCGCAGGCAGGACGAGCATCCGATCGGGAAGCGCGCGAATGCGATTCAACGATCCGTACAGCGCATGCGCTCGCACCCGGGCCTGCTCTGCGTCGGCGTGCAGGTCCGGACGGCCGACGCCGTCTGCGAACAGCGTGTCGCCGGTGAGCACGGCCGCTTCGTTCAGGAGGTAGGACGTACTCTCGTCGGTGTGCCCTGGAGTGTGGATCGCGGTCAGTGTCGACCCGCCTAGCGGGATCCGCTCGCCGTCCGAGATCGTGGTGAACGCGAAGTGAACGCGCCGTTGTGGAGGCAGCACGAGGGTCGCGCCGGTGTCATGTGCCAACTCGCGCGCACGCGAGAGATGATCGGCGTGAACGTGGGTCTCGAGCACATGGCTAATCGACCAATTGTTCGTTCTGCCGATCTCGAGGTACACGTCGGGCGGCAGCGAAGGATCGATGACCGCCGCCTTCCCTTCGGAGGCGACGACGTACGAGAGACACCCTTTGCCGGTGCGACGTACCTGGATGACTCGTAAGGAATCATCGGCCAGCGGAACGTCGGCAACATTCCACGCGAGACTCCACGCCTTCATTCCACCGGCGAGCGACCGGGCATCAAGTCCGCGGGCCGAAAGGATGTCCGCGGCGGTCTGGCTGACGCGTCCGCCATTGCATACCGTCACGATCGGCCGATCGGTCGGGAGCGATGCATTTTCGAGCGCACCTGGTTCACCGGCGCGCAGCGCGTCGTACACGTTGATATGCACGCTGCCCGGTATCGCCCACTGCGCGCGATCCTCGTCGGTTCGGATGTCCAGCACGGTGACCGGCCGGTGCTCGTCGAGCCACTCCCGCAACGTGTCGACGCCCAACTGTGTCGTCACGATATCCTTCTCACGTGGGCCGGGTCCCGGTTTGGAAAGTTGTAGGCCGGGTCCTGTTTTGTGGACCCGGCATCCATCGTCTCCGTCATGCGAGCGGCTGCGACGAGCCCCGACATGAACGTCAGTGCCGCAACCAGCCACATCGCGGCCTGCAATCCGAACGCATCGGCGGTGATGCCCGCGACGAGCGCGCCGACTGCGTAGCCGAGATCGCGCCACAAGCGGTAGACGCCGACTGCGGACGCGCGCCACGAGGGGTGAGCGACGTCCCCGATCGCGGCGAGCAGCGTGGGATAGACCATCGCCGTGCCGACACCCAGCAGCACGACGCCCCCAGTGAATCCCCCGAGCGCGTGCGACACGGTCACCACCGCGATGCCGACGGCTTGTATCCACATGCCCCAGACGATCAGCACCTTTCGACCGACTCGATCGGACATCGCACCTGTGGCCAGCTGCAGGATCGCCCACGCCGCGGGGTAACTCGCAGCCAGCAGGCCCACTTGCGCGAGGCTCAGACCGGCGGCGGCAAACACCAGCGGGAATAGCCCCCATGCCATTCCGTCATTGAGGTTGTTGACGAGACCCGCCTGACTCACGCTCGAGAGGTTCGCGTCGACGAGCGTCGTGCGCCAGAAGACCTGCCGCGGTGTCAGCGAGGCATCGCCGGTGGCGAGCGCAGACTCGTACGACGCGTGATGGCGCGTCTCGCGAACGAGCAGCACGGACAGCGCGAGCCCGATGATCACGAAGACGACGCCGAGATAGAACGGTTGTGGACGGACCCCGTAGCGTGCGGCAATCCAACCCGTCGCCAGCGCACTTGCGGCCAACGCGAGATATCCCGCGGCCTCGTTCAACCCCATCGCCAGTCCGCGTTGGCGCGGGCCGACGAGATCGATCTTCATGATCACGGTGGTCGACCAGGTGAGACCCTGGCTGATCCCGAGCAGCACGTTGGCAAACAGCACCCACCGCCAGCTCGGGCCCCACATGAGCAGGAACGGCACTGGTACCGCGACGAGCCAGCCGGCGACGAGCACGACCTTGCGCCCGATGCGATCGGACCATCGTCCCGCGGCGTAGTTGGTGATCGCCTTGGCGACACCGAAGAAGACGATGAACGACAGGATGGCGGTGCGGGCCGCGAGGTGGAACTCCTGCTCCGCCATCGCCGGGAGAATGCTGCGCTCGAGTCCGACGATCGCCCCGACGAACGCGTTGACGACGACGAGCAGCGCGAATTGGGGAAGGTTTTCGCGGAGGCCGAGCCGTACCGGAGCGGCGGACTGTGCCGGGTTCATGATCGTGCGCGCGCGGCATCCTCTGCGGCCGAATCGATTCGCCATCCGTGAGCGCGCCACTCGGACACGCCGAGCTCCATGCGGTGTGCGCGAAATCCCTTGCGGCGCAGCACCTCGACCGCATCGAGCGCCATCACGCAGTACGGGCCGCGGCAGTACGCGACCACGTCGCGGCTCTTGCGCAGCTCGCGGATGCGCTTCGGAAGCTCGCCGAGCGGTACTGAGAGTGCCCCTGGGATGTGACCGGCGAGGTATTCCTCGCGAGGACGGACATCGATCAACGTGACCTCGCCGGCGCGAACGCGACGCGCGAGCTCGTCGTTGTCGATCGGCTCCAGCGCACCGCGCCCTTCGAGATAGTGGCGCGTCACCTGCTGCACTTCCGCCAGACGCGCTTCGGCGAGGCCCCGCAAGTCGAGGAGGAACTCCGCGACCTGCGGGTCCGCGAGGCGGTAGGTCACATACAAACCTGCCTTCGCCGATTCGACCAGACGCGCCTGCCGCAGCACCTGGAGGTGATGCGAGGTCGTCGCCATGCTCTGCCCGGTCTGGGTGGCGAGCGCCTCGACCGTCCGCGGTCCCTGCGACAGCAGGTCGAGGAGCTCGAGGCGTCCCGGACTCGCGATCGCCCGGCCGATGCGCGCGAGCTGCTCGTAGATCGCGCTCTTCAATGACGGCGTGCGGCCTCGAGACCTCATAATCAAGTAATCAAACGCTTACTTGAATATGGTGCGGTACTCGGCGGCTGATGTCAATTCCCTGTCGTCGGCGGCGCTAGTGCTGACCGCGCGGCGTCGTCCGCACGATGTCGTTCTTCGTCGTGCCGACGATCGCAATCAATTCCTGTTGCTCCCGTTGAGGCACTTTGAACTTGTCGAGCGTGGCTTTGAAATCAACGACCATCGCGTCCCACTCCGCCTGACTGATGTTCAGCTTCTCGTGCGACTCCTTCATCGTCCGGCCGATGTACTTGCACGGACCGCCGGTCACCTCACAAACGAGTGTGGTGACGTGAAACTTGAGTCCGGCCTTCGGCACGCGCGCCCGCGCTTCCTTGATCGCCGGATTGGCATTGAGCGTGGCGTTCACCAGGAGCCGCTCGATGAAATCGTCGACGACCGTCGCAATGCTGTAGGCGCCGCCCAGTCGTTCGTACAGTGATGGCTGAGTGACTTCAGCCCTCGCTGTGTGCGTCGCCGCCCCAGCCACGATCACTAGGACTGCCGCCAAAGCCGTCGTGCTCACTCGTGCAGGATCGATACGCATGGCCGTTCCTCCTTGTCGCCGTGTTGATTCATCGCCGAGGACGCGCGGTCTGCGATATGGTTCCATGCGGCACCCACTGGAACCATTTCGCCGCTCGCGCGTCTTGAGGACAGGCGCAGAGTGACGATCTCGAAAGAGGACTTCGAAACCCAGGTTCTGGGGATCCTCGGTCCGCTGCACGGCGTGGCCAGACGATTGACGAGAAACGAGGCCGATGCAGAAGACCTCGTGGCCGAGTCGGTCACACGCGCGTGGCGGGCGCGCGGCTCACTCGCGGATACAGGCGCCTTTCGCGCGTGGATGTTCCGGATTCTGACCAACACGTTCATCAGCGAGCGGCGGAAGGCGCTGGCGCGGCCGCGCGAAGAATTACTGGTGGACGAGTGCGGCGAGGACGAAGGCGCGTTCTCGATTTTCGAGCGTCTGCATCAGCCCTTCCTGCTGTGGTTCGGCAATCCCGAACAGGAGTTTCTCGACAAACTGCTGCGCGAGGATCTGGATCGAGCGCTGGCTGCACTGCCCGAACACTACCGCGTCGTGATCGTGCTGGCCGATGTCGAAGGGCTCAAGTACGGCGAGATCGCGGAGACGCTGGACGTGCCCGTCGGCACGATCCGGTCGAGGCTTGCCCGTGCGCGCAGCGCAATGCAACGAATGCTGTGGACGGTCGCGCGCGATCACGGGCTCCAGCCTTCGCGGGCGGCACTCACGGATAGTGCGTCGGAAAGAATCTATGGCTGACACAGATGACATGGGCTGTGAGCGGGCCCTGACACGCCTCCTGGAATTCATCGATCACGAGCTGTCCGACGGCGAGCACGACAGCGTGGAGCGGCATCTGCGCACGTGTCGCAGCTGCTTCTCGCGAATGGAGTTCGAGAGCCGGCTCAAAGAGCGGCTGTCGGCGCTCTCCGCCGAGGACACTCCCTCGAAGTCGCGCGACCGCATTCGCGATCTGATCAAGGGGTTTTGAGCCCGAGCGGCCGACGCGAAGGAGTCATTACGATGGCCATGTGGAGCGACAAGAAAGAGTTCATCTTCAAAGCCGTCGAGGAGATGTACACCGACGTCGCCTCGCGTCCAGGCGCGGTGTTCCATTTTCCGACGGGGCGCCTGGCCTGCCTCTTCGTCGGCTATCCTGCCGAGCAGCTCGATTGCCTTCCGGACGAGGCCACTGAATCATTCGCGGGTGTGGGCTATCCGTTTGCGGCGGACGTCATCAGGCCAGGCGATACCGTGCTCGACATTGGCAGCGGCTCGGGAACCGACGCGCTGATCGCGGCGAGGGTGACCGGCCAGACCGGCGTCGTGTACGGGCTGGATATGACGCCGGCGATGCGCGAGAAGCTTCGACGTGTCGTGGCGTCGAAGAAGATCGGAGACGTGCGCGTACTCGAGGGGAATGCCGAGCACATTCCGCTGCCCGACGCGAGCGTCGATGTCGTCACCAGCAACGGCGTGCTGAACCTCGTGCCGGACAAGCCGGCCGCGTTCGGCGAAATTGCCCGCGTCCTCAAGCCTGGTGGTCGCCTGCAGATCTCGGATATCGCGCTGCGGGTGCCGGTGTCAGAGCAGTCGCGCGCCGATCCGAAACTCTGGGCCGAATGTGTGGTCGGCGCGGTCACCGATGGTGACTACGTCTCGCTGTTGCGTGCCGCTGGTTTATCCGTTGAGGTGTTCCACGAGATGGACTACTTCGCCGGCAGCGTCAACGCGAGCACACGCCGCACCGCTCACGCCCTCGGTGCGCACGCAATCGTCATGCGGGGGCGCCAAATCTGAGATGCACAATGAGGCACCCTGCCGGCGCAGGCATCAGAACGTCGCGCGGACCACGAACTGTATCTGGCGAGCCGCCGTTGCGGCCGTTGTGATCGTGCCGAATTGGGGCGTGTTGACGAATCGGTTCGGCGTGCCGTAGTTCACCGTGTTGAAGACGTTGAACGCCTCGAGCCGGAAGTGCATGTCGTAGGCGCCGAGCGGCAGCTCACGATCCAACGCGAGGTCGGCTTTGCTCATTCCAGGACCGACGAGGCTGTTGCGCCCGACGTTGCCGAACTGAAACGCCGGCGGTGTCGTGAACGCCGCGGTATTGAACCAGTGGTCGGCGGTCTGTTGATCCGACGGCAGGTCCGATGACACGCCAGGGACGGCACTCGCGCGGATCGGATTGACGTTGAGAAGCGAGCCGGCATTCGCGGTGTCGCCGAAGACGCTGACGGTAAAGGGAAATCCGCTCTGTGCCTGGTAAATCATCGACACTTGCCAGTCACCCAGGACCCCTCGGGCGAGACGGGCGAAACCGGTCGCGCTGCTGGACGTCGCGCTGAAGGGAATCCGGTAGATGACGCTGCTGACGAAGCGGTGCCTGACGTCACAGCCAGACGGTCCCCAATCGGCGCGCGGATCGAAGCTGTTCTGCGGAACTTCGGCTTCATTGGCCGGCGACCGGAAGGCCGGTGCATCCGTCCAGCTGTCGGCAAAGGTATAGCTCGCCAGAAAACTCAAACCGCCCGAAAACCTCCGCTTCGTCAGGATCCACGCCGAGTTGTATTGGGAGCTGCCGGTACTCTCGAGAAGATTGATCGGCCCAACGGGAAAGGTCAGGCTCGCCACCGTCACGCCATTCGGCAACGAGGGCAACTCGGTGCCCTGAGCGAAGGAAATCGTCTGATAGGGGCGTCGCGGCTGAAGCGGGCCCGCTGCCGGCGAGGCATTGTTCACCAGCCGTGAGCGATCCAGGTTCTCGCCCCACGCCCCGAGGTAGCCAACCTGCACCATCGTGTTCGCGCCGAGCTCTCGTTCGACGCTCAGGCTCGCCTGCTGAATCCGTGGTATCTGCAGGTGCATGTCGATCGCAGTGAACGCCACCAGCGTCTGCCCCAGCACGGGCGGGCCAAACCCAAAGCCGTTGATGGACGGCGTCAGTGTGTTGCTGGCGCGAATCTCCGGGAACACCAGCGGCACGTTGTGGACCTGGTTGCACCACAGGTTCATGTCCGGGTACGAGTAGAAGATCCCGTACCCTCCCCGCACGACATGACGGTGCGCGCCGGGCGACCACGCCAGACCCAGACGTGGCGCGAGATTGTTGGTATCGGTGTACACCAATCCTTTCGGATACCCGGCCTGTCCACCGACAAAGGCGACAGGCCGCCCGCTGCCGAAATCCAGATTCGTCAGAATCTTGTTGATATCCGAGAGCGGCGTCTGGACTTCGTAGCGCAGGCCCGCGTTCAGCGTGAGGCTCTCGGACAGTCGCCAGTCGTCCTGGACGAACAGATCCAACGACGTCTGTCGCATGTTCATCGACGGGAGGCCCGCCTGACGCTGCGCGAGCGCGGGCAGTCCCAGCAGGAAGCTGGCGAGCGGATCGCCAGTACCGTCGGCGAGCGAGGTCTGGCTGGTGAGGCCTGGAGTGAATTGATAGTAGCCGCGGTTTTGGAAGAAGCCGAGCATGTTCCAGACGAACCGTCGGACGTCACCTCCAACGCGAATCGAGTGGTCGCCCTCGGTCCACGTCAGCCGTTCGCCAGCCTGGATGTTCGTGTTCTCATACCGGCACGGCGTGCACAGGAGCGAGTCGCCAATCGGATCGTAGCCCTGCACATCGAACCGCGGGAGCCCGAACGCTTCACTGCCGCCAAATCCGACACCCGGGATACCCAGTTGTGACACCAGGTCGTCGCCGTTGGCCCGTTCGCCGTAGCGATGGAGCCGCATGCGCGCGACGCCAAAACGGGCCTCGCTGAGGAACCGCTGCGAGATCGGATTGACGACGGTGAACGTGAAGTTCTGCACGCGATTGTCGTGAAACGCCCCGAAGCCAGGCAGATTCTCGGGCGTGAAGCCGCGTTCGTTGCTCAGACTGTAGCGGCCGAACACCGTGCTGCCGCCGGCCCAGGAGCGATCGAGCCGCAGGTTGAAGGCATCGTTCTGCAGATCCTGGGCGCGCGTGTCGAGGTAGTTGTTCGTCGACCCTGCGAGATTGGCCAGCGGGACGTACTGCCGCAGGACCTGCAGCGCCACCGGGTTGATGCGATCGATCGGAATCTGATTGTTGGGAAACTGCGTTCGAACGAACTGTGGATTCGCGGGGCTGGACGGCCGCGAGGGATCGAACGCCGGGTTGGGCGCGGTGGTGAGCGGATCGTAGATCGGCGCCCCGCCGCTGAAGTCGCCCAGCCGCTGCGCGGCCGACGGCACGCTCATGATGTTCGACTGACCTTGCGAGCTGCGAAACCCTTCGAACGCACCGAAGAAGAAGACGCGGCCTCCGGCGGGCCCGCCCATCGTCCCGCCATATTGGTTCTGCGAAAAATGTGGAAGCTCCGGATTCGTGAAGAGCGGTGAATCGAACGCGCTGTTCCGAAGGTACTCGTACACCGAGCCGTGCAGCTCGCGGGTGCCGGACTTGGTGACGACGTTCACCTGCCCGGTGCCGGCGCCACCCAGGTCCGCCGCATAGGTGCCGGTTTGAATCTGAAATTCCCGGATGCTGTCGGGCGGCAGGCTGATGATGTAGGTATTGAAGGTGGGATCGGTGTTCGTCGTCCCATCGAGCAAGTACACGTTCGCATTCGGACGCCCGCCGCTGATCGCGATCGCGGAGTTCTGGCCCGGGCGCCAATAGAGCGGGCTCATGTCGCCCATCTGCGCGCCATGGGAGGCATGGGCGCCAGGCACGAGCAGGGCCAGCTCGAGGAACTGGCGGCCGTTCAGCGGCAGATCCGCCACCTGCTGCTGATCGATCACCTCGCCGACGCCGACATCGGTGACGTGCAACAGTGGAGTGGTCTCGCGCACGTCGACCTCCTGCGCGAACCCCGCGGCTCGCAGCACGACGTCGAGGCGTACCCGCTGATTGACCTCCAGCCGCAGCCGGCGCTGTTCGCGTTGGAAGCCTGCGAGCTCGGTGGTCAACACGTATTCGCCCGGCAGGAGACCGGGGAATTCGAATTCACCTTGCGAGCTCGACACGACGGTTCTCGCGAGCGCACTCTCGGTCGCGGCGATCGTCACGCTGGCACCCGGGACCACCAGGCTCTGCTCGTCACGCACTGCTCCGCCGACCGATCCGGTGTTGCCCTGCGCACGGACCAGCGCCGGGATGAGCGCGAAAGTGATTGCAAGGGTCGCTACATGCACGAAGCGTCGGGGCATCGATTCCTTTACGAACAGACACTCGCCTGAACGTGGCCTTACTGCGCAGGAGAATCAGAGAAGTCGTGCGAGCTGAGCCTTCTGCGGGGCCGTGGCTAACCGTTCACACGGATTGGAAGTGAGACAGCGGGCACTCTAACGGAGCAGTGAGCCTCGGACAATACTGCGAAAGGACTAATCAGGGACTCGTTCTCGCGGTCAGCGATCTGGCGACGCTCGTCGCATTCTCAAGGCGCGGACGCGACCTGCACCGGCAGATGGAATGGACGTCAGCAGCCGAGCCGGAGCGCCGGCCGGTGTGGTCTCCAGAGTGCGATCCCAGTGCGCGAGGATGTCGCGCATCTGGTCTCGCGCGCTCGTCATCTCGGCGAGGCGACGGTCCATGTCTTCGAGCAGATCGGCTCCAGCCTGACGGACCTTCTGACATGGCGGATGACCGCCGTCGCATGCCTTGAAAAACATCGTCAGCTGCTTCAGCGAGAAGCCGAAGCCGACCGCGTTCTTGATCAGGCGCACGCGGGCCACGGCATCATCTGAGTAAAGGCGGTAGCCGCCCGACGTTCGGATCGGTGGCGGAAGCACGCCCCGACGCTCGTAATAACGAAGCGTGTCGGCACTCACTCCTGACTGAGCTGCGGCTTCGCCGATGGTAAAGGCGTGTGTGGCCATCCAGACAGCATAAAGGTTGGAGTCGCTCCAGGGTCAAGGTCTTGAGCCTGGAGCCGCACCAGGGACGAGCCTGAGTCAAAAGGAGCGTCAGATGCTGCTACTCATGTTGTCCCTGGCCGTCACGTTGGCATCGCCACAATTGACGATGGGATTCGACCAGAATCGAACCGTCCATCATTTCCTGCTGCGATCGAACGGTGGAGTGATCCAGGTCGAAGTCAAAGATCCTGGTGATGGAACGAACCGAATGGCGATCCGCGCTCACCTGCGAACGATCGCCCTTGAATTCGCCGCCGGTCGTTTCGATGCGCCGCTCGCCACGCACGGCGAGGAGCCGCCGGGAACGTCGGTGATGCGGGACCTGCGCGGCTCGATTCGCTACCTGGCCGAAGACACCGACAACGGCGCCCGACTGCGGCTCATCTCGAATGACCCCCGCGCGGTGGCGGCGATTCGCGAATTCCTCGTCTATCAGATTCGAGAACATCGCACCGGCGATCCGACGCAGTAAGAACCCTCCCTGGCTACCGGACAGGGAGCAGCTGCAGAATCTCGCGCCGGAAGCGCTCGTCGAGCAGGCGGCTGGCCTTCCGGTTCAACGTCACTCGCGCCCGATTGTGAAAGGTGACCTGCGAGACGAGTGCCGGTGGCTCGAGGCGCATCAACCGCAGCGCGATCGTGACGCTCTCGTGACGGCCGATCAGCGCGCCGATCGGATCGTCGGTGCGCATTTCCGTCCACTCGGTGATTGTCGGGACGAGCAGATGAGTTGCGCCACGAGTCGCCGCATCGACAGCGGCATTCACCTCGCCGGTGGTCACCGCCTGACCCGCCGCCGACGCATAGCCGGCCAGAGCCGGACGCGCCGTCGATGGCCTGCCTGCAACATCTGCCTCGGGAAACCGCTCGCGAACGATCGAGAGGGTTCGGGCGGTCACGTCGGACGTTATCGCAGGGAAGTTCCGGCCGACATTGCCTGGCGCCGCCGTGCCTGCGATTGACGGTGCCATCACCATCACTCGAGACGACGATGGTGCGGCAACCGTTGGTGATCGATGGTCGTGGACAACGTCTCTTGTCGCACAACCCGCCGTGGCACCCGTAAGGACCACGACTGCCATCGTCACTCGGACTGCTGCCTGCACGAATTCCGATCATAACGTGCGGCCGCCCAGCGGGTCGCCGTACATGGAGGCTCGTCCCCTATGAGTTGGAGTGATGTCCGGCGTAGATCCGCCGACAATGCTATTGTGAGAGGCGTGGCTCGGGTTCTGCTCGCCTTGTGGCTCGGCCTGTTTGCGATGCAGGCGACCGATGTGTTGGCATTTGTCGCGCCAGACGACTGCGTCGGCGGCTGCTCGTCGAGCCGAGACGATGCGTGCCAGACGGGCACCTGCATGCGTTGCGTCTGCTGCGCGCGAACCGTCGCCCCGGTCACTCCGGTCACAGTTGTCCTGAGCTCGACGGCCTCCGTCGTCGTCGACGTGCCTTCGTTCACCGAATTCGTCCCGTCTCCAGATCCACGCGGCATTCTCCATATTCCCAAAGCGCTCCTGTAAGACGCGACCTTCTCGCGCTGCAATGTGCCGGCGCTCGTTCGCAAGGGAGTGTGTATGTCTCGTGTGTGGCTTGTGGCATCTGCCACGTGCCTGTGTATGGCTTCGTCAGCGAATGCCCAGACCGTCCTGACGCTCGAGGAGACCGTGGCTCGTGCCCGGGAGCGTGCAGGGAGCGTGGCCGTGGCACGGGCTCGCGTCGCCGAGAGCGAGGCGGCCCTGCTCGACCCCTCGGCGCGATTTCGAGAGAACCCGGTCGTGTCAGGGGGCCTCGGCCCTCGCTCGGGTGACTTCGAACGCACGACCGACGTCGAGCTCTCGGTGTCGCAGCTCTTCGAGACCGGAGGTCAACGAAAGGCGCGTGTCGCAGGGGCGACGGCCGCGATCGATCGGCAGAAGGCGGATGTCGAGCAGAGCGCTCGCGAAGCGGTGTTCGAGGCGGCATCGGCGTTCCTGGACGGACTCGCGGCGATCGAGCGTGTCAGCGTCTCGCAGGATACCGATTCGGTGAGCCGGCAGCTGCTGACTGCCGCCGAACGGCGATTCGCCGTGGGCGACATCGCGGCCATCGACGTCAACCTCGCTCGCATCGATGCCGCGCGATCGGCCGCGGCTCTGCGCGGTTCGCGTGCGGATCTCCAAGCGGTCGAGGATCGAATCCGCAGCATCCTGCGGCTCCCTTCGAACGAGCCGCTTGAATTGCGCGGCTCGCTCGATCTCATGCCTGCGCCCGCGCTCGAACAGCTCGAAGCCGCCGTTGCGCAACGTCCCGAATTTGCCGCGCTGGCCGCGGACGCTCGCGAAGCCGACGCGGAGACGCAGCTCGGACGCGCGCTCGGCAAGCCCGATCTCGGACTCAGCGCCGGCTACTCGCGAGAGGGCTCGGACACGATCGTGCTCGGCGGTTTGACTGTGACGCTTCCTCTGTTTCAACGTGGTCAGGGGACGCTCGCGGCTGGCCTCGCTCGCGGCTCTCGCGTACGCCTCGAAGCCGAGCTGACGCGCGAACGAGCGCTGCGCGATTTGCGAGCGGCGTATCGCGTCTACACGCAACGTACTGAGCTCGTCGCCGCGCTCACCACAGACGCGCTGCCCGCGGTCGCCGACAACGAAAGCCTCGCCCAGCGCAGTTACGACGCAGGCGAAATCAATCTGATGGACATGCTGCTGATCCGTCGCGATGCGGTGGACGCACGCACCGCGGTGATCGAGAGGCGTTTGGATGCCGCGCGCAGTCGCCTTGTCGTCGACTTCGCGGCCGGAGTATTGCGATGACACTGCGCGGTCGCGTGCGGGTGTGGCTGCTGGCCCTGGCCGGTGTCGCGGCGGCCTGCAGCTCGAATACGACATCACGAGAAGGGACGTCGAACGCGCCGCAGATCAAGGAGACGCATAAAGAAGAAGCGAATGCGATCCACCTGACCGCCGATCTCGCGCGCGATCTCCGGATTACGACTGAACCGGCACGCGAGCGTAGCGGCGCGCAGGAGGTGACCGTCCTCGGGGAGGTCGCTCCGGATCAGGGGCGATACGCGGAGGTGGCGCCGACGACCAGCGGTCAGATCGTGCGCGTGCTCGTCGAGGTCGATGCGCCAGTGAAGGCGGACACGCCGCTGGCGCATCTCCGAAGCACCGAGTTGGGCCGGGCGCGCGCCGATCTCGTATCCGCAAATGCCAAACGAGACCTCGCGCGTCAGACATTCGAACGCAAGCGCAGCCTCGCGAGCGAGCGTATCGTCGCGCAGCGCGAGGTGCAGGAAGCGGAGGCCACGTTCCGCGCAGCCGAGGCCGAGGCCAGCGCGGCGTCCACGTCGCTGAGTGCGTTGGGCGTCTCCGGCGACCCAGTGGGCGGCGACCCGTCGCTGTTCGAAGTGCGCACGCCGGTGGCGGGCCGTGTGATCGACCGCCGGGCCGTCGTCGGTCAGCACGCGGATGCCAATTCGCGTCTCTTCGTCGTGGCCGATTTGAGCCGCGTGTGGGTGGTGACGCAGGCCTTCGAGCGCGATGCGGTGAACGCGCGTGCAGGCAGCGTCGCGCACGTGACGCTGGCGGCCCTTCCGGGCCAGGAGTTCGACGGCCGCGTGTCGCTCGTCGGTCGTCAGGTGGATGCGGGATCACGAACCGTCCCGATTCGCATCGAGCTCGACAATCCGTCGGGGATCCTGCGGCCGGGAATGTCGGCGAGCGCGCGTCTCGAGGTGGCCGCCAACGGGCGCACGGTGATCACCGTGCCGGCCGCCGCGCTCCAGCGCGTCGGCGACAAGTGGCTCGTCTTCCTGCCGAAGGGCGACTACGAGTACGAGATGAGGGCCGTCGGACGCGGCCGAGATCTCGGAAACGAAGTCGAGGTCGTTTCGGGATTGCGCGCCGGTGAGATGGTTATCGTCGACGGCGCGTTTCTCCTCAAAGCCGAAGCCGAGAAGCGAAGCGTCGGCAGCGGCGCGCACGACTGAGGCAGTGCGATGACGAGCCGTTTGATGAATGCCGCGTTCGGGCGCCCTGCGTTCACGATTCTCGTGGTACTCATCGCTGCCGCGTTCGGCGTGGTGAGCTTCCAGCAGTTGCGCCGTGATGTCTTTCCCGATCTCTCGGCGCCGGTCTTCAACGTGATCGTCCAGAACCCGGCGATGGGCGCGGAGGAGCTCGAGGTCGCGGTGGCGATTCCGCTCGAAACAGCGCTCGCCGGCCTCCCGGAGGTGCGACGCATCCGCTCATCGTCACAGTTGGGGGTCAGCCAGATCACGATCGAGTTCGAGCCGGACGCCGACTACTACCGAGCGCGACAGTTCGTGGCCGAACGAATCGGGCAAGCCTCTTCGGATCTCCCTCCGGGGACGGGCGCACCGCTGCTCTCCAGTCTCACCGGACGCCTGAATGAGGTGCTCGAGTTCACGATCGAGGCGCAATCCGGGGCGGTCGACCTGATGACGCTGCGCGATCTCGCGGAGTTCGAGATCAAGAATCGCCTGCTCGGGGTGCCGGGCGTGGCCGCGGTCGAGCGGCTGGGCGGATATCTCCGCCAGTTCCAGATTCAGATCGATCCCTCTCGGATGTCCGCGCGCAACGTCACGCTCGACGAAGTGATGCATGCCGTCGACGACGCGAACATCAATGCCTCGGGTGGGTTCGTGACCCAGGGCGGGACCGAATGGGCAGTGCGCGCCGTCGGGCGCGTGCGCACGATTGACGATCTGCGGACCACCGTGGTCGCCGTGAAAGACCGCGTCCCGGTCATGCTCGGCGACATCTCGGATGTGCTCGAGGCGCCAGCCGTCAGACGCGGCATGGCGCACCGGCTGGCCGGTGAAGTCGTGAGCTGTCGGGTGGTGAAGCAGTTCGGCGCCGACACCGTCACGGTTGCCGCCGCGGTCCGTGCGGCGATCACCGACATCAACCGCACGTTGCCCAAGGGCGTGACCCTGCGGATGGTCTACGACCAGTCGGAGCTCGTGGGAACCGCGCTCGGTGGTGTGAGCCGGGCCATTCTCATTGGCGCGGGCCTGGTCGTTCTGATCCTCTTCATCCTGCTTGGCAACTGGCGTGCGGCGCTGCTCGTCACGCTGACGCTGCCGCTCACGATTGCGCTCGCCGGCTTGCTGCTCCGCCTGGTCGGCGTCGGCATCAACACCATGACGCTCGGCGGCCTCGCCATCGCGGTCGGCCTGCTTGTGGATGCGGCCATCATCGTGACCGAGAACGTCGTCCATCACCTGCAGCGTGAGCCCGAAGCGCCTCGCCGGGACGTGGCGTTGCGTGCGGCGCAGGAAGTCGGCCGTCCGATTCTGTTCGCGACACTGATCGTGGTGGCGGTGTTCGTTCCGCTGTTTGCCATGACCGGCATCGAGGGCCGCATGTATCGTCCGCTGGCTGCGGCGGTGGTGGCGGCGTTGACCGCCTCGCTGCTGCTGGCGCTGACGATTGTCCCGGTCGCGGCCTCGCTGCTCCTGCGTGCTCCGAGGCCGGATGTCCCGGAAGATGTCTATCTCGTGCGAATGTTGAAGCGAGCGTATGCGCCGCTCCTCGATCTGGCGATGCGGCGCCCGTCGATCGTTCGAATCGCGACGCTCCTCATCACCGTACCGACGATCGCGCTGGCGTTCGTCATCGGCTCCGACTTCATGCCACAGCTCGACGAAGGGGCATTCCTGCTCCAGACCATGCTGCCTCCTGACAGTTCGCTCGAGGAAGTGGATCGTGTCAATCACCGTGTCGAAGACGTGCTTCGCCGGTTTCGCGATGTCAGCGATGTCGTTCGTCGAACGGGACGCGCGGAGCAGACCGAAGATCCGATGCCGCACGTGACGTCGGACGTCCTCGTCGTGCTGAAGCCCGATCGATCGACTCCCCTGCCTGCGCTCGAATCAGAGATGCGCGAGGCGCTGGAGAATGTCCCGGGCGCGTCCGTGCTGTTCACGACGCCGCTCGGGATGCGCATCGACGAGGGCCTGGGCGGCACCCCCGCCGATCTCTCTGTGCGAATCTTCGGTCCGGATCTCGACGAACTGGCAAAGCTGGGCGCCGAAGCGCAACGCGTGATGTCGTCAGTCAAGGGAATCGAAGATCTTCGAGTGGAAGCCGTCGCCGGACTTCCGCAACTTCGCGTCTCGATCGATCGCCAGGCGGTGGCACGAACCGGATTGACGCCGGGCGACGTGATCCGGGCGTTGCGAATCGGTCTGGTCGGAGAAGAGGCGTCACAGGTGTGGGTCGGACAGCGGCGCTACGACCTCGTCGTGCGGCTGAGCGATTCAGCGCGAGGAAGCGCCGCCGCGATCCGAACGCTGCGGCTCGAGGCGCATGACGGCACCCGGATCCCGATCGAACAGATCGCGCGCGTTGAAGAGGTCTTCGCGCCTGGGGCGATACGGCGCGAAGCCGGAAGCAGACGAGTGGCGATCGAAGCATCCGTCTCCGGACGCGATCTCGGCAGCGCCGCGGCGGAAATCAGGCAACGGCTCGCAACGGACCTGCATCTCCCCACCGGTTATTTCTGGAACGTCGGCGGGCGCGTCGAGCAGCAGGAACGCGCGACGCAATCGCTGACGGTCGCGATCGCCGCGGCCATCCTCGCCGTCTTCGTGTTGCTCTACCTCGCGCTCGGTTCGTTTGCGGAGACTGCCGTGATTCTGGCGACCATACCCAGCGCCTTCGTGGGTGGGATCGCCGCGCTGATGCTCGCGGGCGAGACGTGGAACGTGTCATCGCTGGTGGGCCTCATCGGTCTCTTCGGCATCGCGGTGCAGAACAGTCTGGTACTTATCGCGCAGACGCGAACCCTGATGCGCGAGGGACGCCCGTTCCGCGAGGCGCTGCACGAGGCGAGCATCGGACGCGTGCGACCGAAGGTGATGACCGCGTCGACCGCGATTCTGGGTCTGCTGCCGCTGCTCGTCCTCAACATGCACGGGACGGAGATCGAGCGGCCGCTGGCGGTTGTCATGATCGGCGGTGTCGTCACGTCGACGGCGTTTACACTGGTGGCGCTCCCCACGTTCTATCTCTTCGTGCAGAACCTCGGCGCGAAACGCCTGGAATCCAGATGACACTGAATGATGAACGGGAGCAGAAGTGGGATTGGAGCTCGGTTCTGCTCATCGTGCTGGCGATCCTGGTGATTCTGGTGCTGACGTTCGAGCTGTGGGTCCCGCATCCCGCGCACGGGAACTGACGGGGACGTGCTTCTGAGTGCGCGAGTTCCCGTCGCCTGTCGTGTAACGCTGCTCATCGTGCTGTCGGTCACCTTGACCATGCCGCCGGTGTACGCGCAGGACCATGCGGGACATGGGCCGGGAGGTGAGCATTCGATCGATCAGTCCGCACCCGTCGAAGAGTCGGGTACGGCCTGGTCGCCGGCGTCGACGACGATGAGCGGTTGGCATCGTCAGGCTCGAGACTGGGAGCTGATGGTCCACGGCAACATCTTCGTGCAATTCATCTCTGATTTCGGCACCGAACACCACGGCGGCCATCAGCCGGGAAGCATCAACTGGATCATGGGGATGGCCACTCGCCCACTCGGATCGGGCCGGCTGACGCTGCGGTCGATGATCAGCGCCGAGCCGTGGACGATTCGAGGATGTGGGTATCCGAATCTCCTCGCGAGCGGCGAGATCTGCAACGGCGACAACATCCACGATCTCCAGCATCCACACGATCTCTTCATGGACGTGTCGGCGAAGTACGATGGTCCACTCACCAACCGATTACGGTGGGAACTGTACGGCGGTCCCGCTGGCGAGCCGGCGCTCGGTCCAGCCGGCTTCCCCCACCGGCTGTCGGCAGCGGTGAATCCAATCGCCCCGATCGCGCATCACTGGCTGGACTCCACGCACATCACGTTCGGGCTCGTCACCGCCGGTGTGTATTCGAATCGCTGGAAGGCCGAGGGTAGCGTGTTCAATGGACGCGAGCCCGATCCGGTGCGAACGAATTTCGAGCTTGCGCCGCTCGATTCCTTCTCGGCGCGCGTGTCGATCGCTCCTGCGACGAATCTCGTCATGCAGGTATCGGGAGGACACCTGCGCGAAGCGGAGCAAGGCGTGGGGAGCCAGCCGCGCACCGACGTCACGCGAGCAACGGCCTCGGCCTCCTACTATCGACCCCGCGCCTCGAGCGGCACGTGGGCAACGACGCTCGCGTTCGGCGTCAACTCGGGGGCTGAAATCATTCCGACTGGTACATTCGAGGCGACGACTGCTGCGGCGCTGCTCGAAACGAGCCTGATCGTCGACGAACGACAGACCTACTTCGGCAGGGCGGAGATCGTACAGAAACCTGCGGACGATCTTCATGCCCACGAGTTCGGGGCCCAGGTATTCACGATCGCGAAGCTGCAGGGCGGATACATGCGGTCGCTGACGACGTGGGCCGGCATCGCAACCGGCGTGGGAGGCAGCGTCTCGGTCAGCCTCGTTCCGCCCGAGCTCGCGCCGAGGTACGACGGACGCGTCGCTCCGGGATTCAGCGTCTTCGTCAACCTTCAGCCCCGCTGAATGCGGCGGCCTTCCAAGGTGACCTCCCATCGCACGCCCTTCCGGCCGAGCTCCGCTTCGTAGATCGACTCACTTCCCAGCGCGCGCGAGATGCCGGTCGCGACAACAGTCACGAGCAGCAGCGGAAGCACGATTGGATAGTCGCCGGACAGCTCGAAGACGAGCACGGCAGCGGTCAGTGGCGCATGGATGCTCGCAGCCGTTGTGGCAGCCATGCCGACCAGGACATAGCTGCCGGCGGCGGAGGCGGACGCCACTCCCAGCAGAACGGCCGCATGTCCATAGAGCGCTCCGACGGCGCCGCCCACGAGGAGCATCGCCGTGAAGATCCCGCCGGGAATTCCCGATGCGACCGAGCAACTGGTCGCGAGCACCTTCATCAGCAGGAGCATGGCGACGATCCGAAGCGGTAATTGCTGATCGAGGATCAGATTGAGCGGTTCGTATCCGTTACCAGCGACTTCGGGCACCCACACGACGATCGCGCCGACGAGCAGACCGCCGATCGACGCCCTCGCGGGTTGCGGGACGGGGTGATCCACCAGCCACTGCTCGAGCCACCCCAGTAGCTGCTTGAAGCAGAGCGCGGCGATCGCGGCGAGGACTCCGAGCACGACGAACGAGATCAGATCGAAGGGCGATTCGAGCACGAACGATCGAGCGCCGTAGATCGGTCCGCCGCCCGCAATCGCACGTGTGAGCGTGGCCGACAGCAGCACCGCGGTCATCGTCGGGAGCAGCGCCTCGATCGCGGCGACGCCGACGATCGTCTCGACCACGAACAGGACCGCTGCGAACGGGGTGTTGTAGGCGCCGGCGAACCCCGCGGCGGTTCCCGCTGCCACGAGGATCCGCGTCGGCGTCAGACCGCTGCCGAGCAGCCGGCCGGCAACGGCACCCAGCGATCCGCCGAATTCGATGAGAGGGCCCTCACGGCCGATCGACGACCCGGTCGCAATCGCACCCCATGACGCGAGCACGCGCACGGCGGTCGTGCGCAGCGACAGGTTGACGTTGCCGAGCGCGACCGCCTCCATCACGTTGCTCACGCCCTGCGAAGGCCGCGCGAACAGATGCGCGATCAACCCGGCGAAGACGCCTCCGAACGCCGGCACCAGCAGCCGCAGCCACCATGGGAGGCGCTGCATCGACTCGACGACGTTCGAAGCGCCGAAGACACTGCGGTAGACCAGTGCCAGCGATTCGCGAAAGCCAACGGCGAACAGTGCCGCCCCAAGCGCGACGAGTGCGATGGCCGCGATGAAGCGAAGGCGCCGAGTGGCTGAGCGCGGCCCCGGGGCCGAGGGCTCGTCGAAAGCCACGTTCGGAGTCTACATGGTCCCCGGCACCGGGGAGATACATGATGGGACAAGGGGTCGCATCTCTGGCGACTCTCGTCGCGGCAAGCGAAGGAACGCTGTCAGGCGCGCTCTAGACGGACCCACAGCATGAGAGTCTTGGCTGATGCGCCGACTCGGCGACACAACAGCCGGTTGCCCGTTCAAGTCGTTTGCGGTCCCGGCCAATCGTGTCCGCGTGACCTACACAATGGGTGACGGTTTCGACGATCGTCCCGAGCGCGGCATCCCGCATCTTTGCCAGGCTGTAGTACACCCAGAGGCCCTCGCGACGGGCGTCCACCAATCCCGACTTTCGAAGATAGGCGAGGTGACGAGATGCGGTGGGCTGGGGGATGTTGAGCGCTTCATGAATGTGACAGACGCACACCTCACCGCCGATCAACAGCGCAAGAATCCGTAGACGCGTCGGGTCAGCCAGTCCGCGGAGAGCGGTGTTCATGTGCTCGAACTGCGCATCGGCTTTCGATTTCATATTCGCTTTGACAAATATAGCAGCAGCCGAATATGCTTCCAAGTATATTCGTGTAGGCGAATGGATTGAGGTGCACCATGACCACCCCGAACGATATGACCGAGGCGGTGCGGGAGCGCTATGCACGGGCTGCAGTCGCCGCCACATCAGGCTCAGCGGGATGCTGCGACACGGCGTGCTGCTCCGGCGACCCCATCACGAGCAATCTGTATAACGATGCCGAGACTCGTGACCTGCCACCTGAAGCCGTGACAGCGTCCCTGGGATGCGGCAATCCGACAGCACTGATCGAGCTTCACCAAGGAGAGACCGTTCTCGACTTGGGATCAGGTGGCGGAATCGACGTGCTGCTGGCGGCAAAACGCGTAGGACCGACGGGGAAGGTCTACGGGCTCGACATGACCGACGAGATGCTGGAGCTTGCGCGCAGCAATCAGCGCGCCGCGGGTGTCACGAACGTCGAGTTCCTTGCAGGAAATATCGAAGCGATCCCGCTGCCAGATGCCAGCGTCGACGTGATCATCTCCAATTGCGTCATCAATCTCGCATCTGACAAGGGGCGGGTGTTCAAAGAGGCGTTCCGCGTTCTCAAGCCGGGTGCTCGATTCGCCGTCTCCGACGTCGTGGTCCTTGGCGATGTGCCAGAGGAGATTCGCCGGAACATGGAGCTCTGGATCGGCTGCATCGCTGGCGCGCTCCGGGATACGCAATACGTCGCGAACCTCGCGGCAGCCGGATTCAAGGACGTCACCATCGAGCAATGGCGCGTGTACGACCCACGCGATGCCCGCGAGTTCCTCTCGCGCGCGAATCTCACCACCGATGCGATGAAAGCAGCGGAAGGCAAGTTTGCCTCAGCATTCGTGCGCGCCACTAAGCCGGACACGTGCTGTCAGAAGGACTGCTGTGCGTAACCCCACGCCCACGGAACCGCGTGCCGAGGGCGGGTCGCGCGCGATCGTCGCAGAGTGCATCGGCACCGCGATGCTACTCACAGCCGTCGTCGGCTCCGGGATCATGGGTGATCGACTCTCGGGAGGCAACGTCGCCGTCGCGCTGCTGGCGAACACACTTGCGACAGGGGCTGCGCTCGTGGCGCTGATACTTACCTTCGGCCCTGTTTCTGGAGCACATCTCAACCCGGCTGTCACTTTGGCCGATGCGTCGTTCGGCGGGATCCGTTGGCGGGTGGTTCCCTCTTACATCGCGGCGCAAGTCATCGGCGGATTGCTCGGGGTGCTGGTTGCGCACGCGATGTTCAGTGAACGTCTCTTCATGCTGTCTCAGCACGAACGCAGCGGGACCGCACAGATGGTGAGTGAGTTCGTGGCGACGTTTGGTCTGCTCGCCGTGATCTTGGGATGCTCGCGCCGTCGACCGACGGTCGTCCCGTTTGCAGTCGCCGCATACATCACCTCCGCGTATTGGTTCACAGCGTCGACCTCGTTTGCAAATCCGGCCGTGACTTTGGCTCGCGCATTCAGCGATACGTTCGCGGGTATCAGGCCCGCGGATGTTCCGGGGTTCGTCATCGCGCAACTCCTTGGCGCTCTCGCAGCGACGTCACTGTTTCGATGGCTGGTACCTGCGCGTCCTGCTGTCGCACATGATGTCGTGATTCCGAGGGCAAAGGTCGTCAGATGACAACGGTCCTGTTCGCGTGCGTTCACAACGCTGGACGATCCCAGATGGCGGCCGCCCTGTTCAACCAGCTATCCGATCCGGCAAGAGCTCGCGCGATATCGGCAGGCACCCAGCCGGGTGAACACGTTCACCCGGAAGTTGTCACCGCGATGCACGAGGTTGGTGTTGATCTCAGTCACGCACCGACAACGAAGTTGACGAACGATCTCGCACGGCAGGCACAAGTCCTCGTCACGATGGGATGCGGTGATGAATGCCCTATTGTTCCCGGCGCTAAGCGGGACGATTGGCCCTTGCAAGACCCGAACGGCCTGCCTCTCGCGAGCGTCCGCGCGATCCGTGACGAAATCGAACGGCGTGTGAAGGCTTTGATCGAGGCAGAGGGGTTCGCGCCGTAAACGACGAGCAGAGGTGGGCCGCACCTGCCCTCCCCGTTCTCGTCCCGTGAGATACATATAGGGATGGACGACATAGTGATGACCACGACAGAACGGGCACTGCTCGCGCGCCGTGGGCGACACGTCGAATACTTCACGATCGGCTGGAACAGTCTGGAAGGACTGATCGCTGTCGGGGCCGGCGCTGTGGCCGGCAGCATTTCACTGGTGGGCTTCGGCGTGGACAGTTTCATCGAAGTGTCATCGGGCGCGGCGCTCTTGTGGCGCATGGCCGGCGATGGCGACCCCTGTGTCCGCGAACGGCGGGAAGCACTCACCCTGCGGGTCGTGGGCATCTGTTTCCTGATGCTGGCGACGTATGTCGTGGTCGAAGCCGTGGGCCATCTGCGGTCCGGCGCGAGTGCGGAAACGAGCCGTGCCGGTATCGCGCTCGCTGCGGCATCGCTGATCGTGATGCCGTTGCTGTCACGAGCCAAACGGCGCATCGCGCGCAGCCTGCAAAGCCGGGCGATGCACGCCGACGCGCGCCAGACCGAGTTCTGCACCTATCTCTCAGCGATCCTGCTGACCGGGCTCGTACTCAATGCGGCCTTCGGCATGTGGTGGGCGGACTCCGTGGCCGCCTTGCTCATGACCCCCATCATCATCAAAGAGGGCGTGGCTGGTCTCAGTGGCCAGGCGTGTTGCGACTAGGGATCGTTCGTAGTGCGGCTTCAGCCGGATTCTCACGACGACCTTGACACCTTCACGGTGAGATGTTGACACTTGATGCCTCTCTCGACTCAACTCGGAGCTCGGTTGAATTCATAGGAAGGCCAGGAGGTTGCGTGATCGGACAAGCGACGCTCTTCGTCAGCGCGGAAGCGCTGCTCAATCATTGGCAGGGACACCGCCGCCTGACCCGCCGGGTCATCGACGCGTTTCCAGACGACAAGCTGTTCACGCTTTCCGTCGGCGGTATGCGCCCGTTCGGCGCGCTGGCGCTCGAGATGATCACCATGGCCGTGCCGATGGTGCAGGGAGCGCTGACAGGCGATTGGTCATCGTCCTCGAATCGCGACCCGAGGCCGAAGCAGGACGTGCTCCGACTATGGGACGAGAACACCGAACAGCTGAACGTGCTGTGGCCGCAGATCCCGTCGCAGCGCTTTCAGGAGACGCTGACCGCGTTCGGTCAGTACCCCGGCGTGCTCCACGACCTGATCCTCTACGCGATCGACAACGAGATCCATCATCGCGGACAGGGATACGTGTACTTACGCGCGCTCGGGATCGAGCCGCCGCCGTTCTACGAACGCTGACGCAAGCAAGAAGGCGGAGCGGATGCCGGTCTGCTGGGTCCGCGATGCCACGGAGCGGTGGATGATGCTGCAGGCGCCCAGGGCTCCTCGATCAATCGAAGTCGGTATGCTTGCGCCGCTGTGAGTCAGACCGCGCGCGGTGCATGCTGCAGCAGGGCAGCCGTTCCCCGTCCCAGATCCTTGAGCAGCCGACTAATCTGCAGGGTGTCGAGATCGAGTGGCGTCACTCGCGCAGCATCGACAACGATCGAGCCGCCGGCTCACGGGGTCTGGTGCGCCCGGAATGAAGACGACGACCTGCCCATCGGTCAGGCCCTCGATCTCGGAGCGCGAGAGAACGAAACAATAAAGAACTTTTCTTGATGAAGCTAACCTGTTGAAGCGGAGCGGTCCGGTATTGACAGACAAATTGGTAAGCATATACTTACGGTTAGTAATTGCTTACCATTACCAGTGG
This sequence comes from Vicinamibacterales bacterium, assembly GCA_036407095.1. Lineage (GTDB taxonomy): Bacteria > Acidobacteriota > Vicinamibacteria > Vicinamibacterales > UBA2999 > Gp6-AA40. The sequence continues at coordinate 96,606 of DASWZV010000081.1, forward strand.
GGCTGAGAGCACGAGCCACTGATGCAGGCCACGACGCATCGAGGGGAAGGATGGACGGCGCTCGCCGATCCGACGAGGCGGGCGATCTTCGAGTCGCTCGCCGATCGGCCCCAGGCTGTCGGTGAAATCGCCGACAAGCTTCCGGTCAGTCGACCGGCGGTGTCGCAACACCTCAAGGTACTGAAAGACGCTGGACTCGTCGTCGGCCGTCGTGCGGGCAACCGCTGCATTTACGAGGTCGACGTACATGGAATCGAAGCGCTGCGGTCCTACCTCGATCGGTTCTGGAATCGAGCGCTGACGACATACAAGTACGCGGTCGAGCAGATGGAGGATTCCGAATGATGGCGCCAGGTCAGGACGCGGGTGTGCGCGCACACGTCATCGTCGAGGCACCGGTGGCGCGCGCGTTTGCGGTATTCACCGAAGGGATCGGCACGTGGTTTCCGCCCGAGTACAACATTCTTGCCGTGCCGATCGCCGAGCGCGTCTTCGAGCCGCGCGTCGGTGGCCGTGTGTACGACCGCGGCGTCGACGGTTCGCAGTGTCAATGGGGACGTGTCCTGGTCTACGAGCCGCCGCAGCGGGTCGTGATCAGCTGGGACATCAGCCCGCGCTGGCAGATCGAAACCGATCTCGCGAAGACGAGCGAGGTCGAAGTCCGATTCATCGCCGAGACCCCCAGCCGGACGCGTGTCGAATTGGAGCACCGTCGGCTCGAGCGGCACGGTGAAGGCTGGGAACACATGCGAGACGCCGTCGGCGGCGAGGGCGGTTGGCCCGGAGCGTTGCTCAAGTTTGCCGAGCGCCTGTCGTGACCACGGGCGAGGGTGAATGGGCCGGCTGAAGCCGGCTCCTACGTGTGCCTGTGCGGATTTGTCCGCTCTCGGCACCAAATCGTCCCAGGAGCGAACAACACGATCAGTAGAGCTCCAAAATTGTTCCGGAATCGGACGGCACGCATATTGGTCCTTGGTGCTTGGTTCTTAGTTCTTGGTCCGTTCTTGTGAAATCCCAATCACCATAGGACCGCTCCTATGCGACCACTGACCCTCCTGGGCGAACTCCTGCAGGACGCACGGTATGGCGCCCGTGTCGTCGCACGGCAGCCGGGCACCGCCCTCATCATCGTCCTCTCACTCGCGCTGGGTATTGGCGCAAACACGATGGTCTTCAGCCTCGTGAACGCCATCCTGCTTCGCTCGCTGCCATATCCTGAGCCCGATCGGCTCGTACGAATGTGGCCCACACCGCCGAACCGGCCCGACCAGAGGAGCCGCTTCAACGCCACGGTCTGCATGGACCTCCCGTCGAAAGACTCGTTCTTCACGGCCGCGGGCTGCTACATCGGTGTCTCCGGAAACGTGGCAGACCCGGAGGATGCACTGACGACGGGGCCCGAGTGGCTGGAAGGCGAGATGCTGACCTACCACGCCGTGCAGGCGATCGGTGTCAAGCCGCTGCTCGGACGCTGGTTCACACAGGCCGAGGATCACGGCGATGCCGAGAAGGTGATGCTCATCAGCTACGACCTGTGGCAGCGCCGGTTCAACGGGACGCCCGACATCCTGGGTAAGCGCCTGCGCGTGGCCGATTTCGGCGGCAACGATTCACCGAGCACGATCCTCGGTGTGATGCCGCCCGGCTTCGTCTTCGCCAACGCCAGGTCCGATTACTTCGTGCCGCTGCGCGCCACGGGTGCCGGCCGCCGGAGCCCGGCGCGCAACCGTGACGTCGTTGCGCGGCTGAAGCCGGGAGTCACTGTGGCCCAGGCACAGGCCGCGGCCGATCAACTGGCACGCGAATTCGGTGAGGAGTCGACGCAGAACAAGGGCTGGGGCATTCGCGTCGTGCCGCTCGACGAGTCGATGGTCGGCGGCAACATCCGTTCAGCATTTCAGATCCTGCAGGGCACGGCAGTCCTCGTGCTGCTGATCGCGTGCGCCAACGTCGGGGGTCTGCTGCTCGCGCAAGGCATGAAGCGGCAGCGTGAGCTGGCCGTGCGTGCCGCGATCGGGTCGGGCCGAGGGCGAATCATCCGGCAGCTTTTGACGGAGAGTCTCGTGCTCGCCGTCGCGGGCGCCGTTGTCTGTCTGGCGCTCGTCTGGTTCGGCATGAGCGGGTTGCTGAAATGGCTGCCGCCGGGATTGCCACGGCTGAATGAAGTGGCGCTGAGCCCGACCGTCCTGGGCTTCACGGCGCTGGTGTCGCTGCTGACGGCGATCCTCTTCGGCATCCTGCCCGCACTCCAGGCGTCGCGCCTCGATCTCTCAACGGCGTTCAAAGCCGGAAACCGTTCGGCCACGATCTCGTCCGGCAAGCAGCGGCTGCGCAGCGCGTTCGTCGTGCTACAGATCACGATGGCGCTCGTGCTGCTGACCGGCGCCGGACTCTTGATCAACAGCCTGATACGACTGACCACCGTCGACACCGGACTGGATCCCAGGAACCTCACGACCTTCCAAATGTCGTTCACGGGCCGGGACTTCTTCGGTGCGACCGGCAAGGTCACACCGATCGGCTCACTCGAATTCCAACTCAGCCCGCGCATCAACACCGTGGTCAATCAGATCCGCGATCGGATCAAGTCGCTGCCTGGCGTCGAAGGCGTCACGACGATGCGCTCGAGCATCCCGCTCGGCTTTGCAGGGTTTTACTCGTTCACGATCGCGGGACGTACGCCACCATCCGAACGGGACACGCCTGGTGCGCTCTGGCAGCCGATCGGCGCCGACTACTTCAAGATCCTGCGGAAGCCGCCCGTACGTGGACGCGAGTTCACCGACCTCGACACCCTGTCGACGACACCGGTGGCGCTCGTCAACGAGACGATGGCAAAGCGGTACTGGCCGAACGAGGATCCGATCGGCCAGACCATCGCCATTCAGTTCTACAACGATCGGCCGCGGCAGATCGTCGGCATCGTTCCCGACATCCGGCCCAGTGTCCGCAACCGCGAGCCGCAGCCTGTGATGTATGTGCCGCACATTCAGCTCCCGACGATTCAAGCCGGGATCACCGCCTTCGGCCTCGAAAGCGTGACATTCGTCGTCCGCTCGGGCGGGCCGATCGAGAACTGGCTGGCCGGTGCCAGGGCGGCCGCCAAGGAACTGGATCCGGCGCATGCCGTCAACAACGTGCAGCTCGTCTCGGACTTCGCGACGCAACAGACGCAGGGGTTTCGTCAGTACGTCATCCTGCTCGGCGTGTTCAGCGGCATCGCGCTCCTCCTCGCCGTGGTCGGCATCTACGGCGTGATGAGCCACTCGGTGACGCAGCGCACGAACGAGATCGGCATCCGGATCGCGTTCGGCGCGTCAGCGCGCAACGTCCTCGGCAGCGTCCTCGGCCGCGGCCTGATCGTGATCGGTATCGGCATGGCGTTCGGCCTCGCGGCATCGCTGTCGCTGACGCAGGTCATCAGGAGCTCGCTGTACGGCGTCACGTCGACTGACCCGGTCACCTATGCCGTGGTCCTGCTGTCACTGTTCGTCGTCGCGTGCCTGGCGTGTTATGTGCCGGCCCGTCGCGCGCTCAGCGTTGACCCTCTGGAGGCGATGCGACAGGAGTAGCTGCCGAGCTCGAGTCCAACGGCTCGTCTCATTCCGAATCCGTTACACTTGAAACGTGGCGTTCCGGCGACTGCTCAGCGTTGCGATCATCGCTGTCTGCGTCGTCGTACCGCTCGTCGAAGCCTTCGATACCTGGGATCAGACGTTGCGGGACGACAACGACACTGAAGCCACCGTCGTCATCGCGGCGCTGTGCGTCGGCTTCGCGCTCACCGTTGCCGCGTCCGCGGCCATGAGATGGCTTGGTCCACTGTCGACTGCCGCTCGGGTTCAGCGAAGATCAGTGCTCGCTGCTGTGTTGGCCGCGTCTTATCCCGTTCCGCCGCTCTCGAACGATGGTTCTCCGCCATTCGCGTTGCGCATCTGAACCCTTTTCACTGCCATCGAACGTGGCAGCGCGTCTCAGTCTGTTTCAGTAGATCCGATTTCAGATGACGTCGAGTGAGAAGGGACGAACCGATGATGAGTCTTCGAAACCAGGTGTGGCTGGCCGCTGCTGTACTGATCGTCTGCGCTGGACCGCTGCACGCCCAGTCGATCACGTTTGGAGGTCAGCAGCCACTGGTGCCGGCGGTGACCGCACTGCTCGACGCCGAGCAGGTCGTCACACAGCCGGCCGGCCCGCCGCCGACACCGCGGCACACCGGAATCAAGGCACTGGTGAAGGATCTCGGCAACGACATTACGCATCTTCCGTCGAAGGAGAACCTGTTCTGGGCTGGGATCGGAGGCGGACTCGCGCTCGCCGCGCATCCGTTCGACGACAACGTGAATCAATCGCTCACCAACAGCGACTTCGCCAAGAGTTTCTTCAGGCCCGGTGAAGTCATCGGTCAGCTTCCGACGCTGCTGACGCTCGCCGTAACCACCTATGCTGTCGGTCGCATCGGCGACAAGCCCAAGGTCTCTCACCTCGGCATGGATCTGATACAGGCGCTCGCGATCAGCGAAATGATGGTGCAGACGCTCAAGTACACGACCCGGCGCGAGCGTCCCGATGGCAGCGGCAAGAACTCATTCCCGTCCGGACATGCCGCCGATACATTCGCGTTCGCGACCGCACTCGAGCGTCATCTCGGATGGCGAGGCGCCGTGCCCGCGTACATCTTCTCCTCGTACGTGGCGATCTCCCGATTGCCGGCGAATCGCCATTGGTTGAGCGACGCGGTGTTCGGTTCGGCGGTCGGGATCATCGCGGGACGAACGGTGACTCGACACGGGCGCGAGTTTCCGGTGACGGTGGCGGCAGTACCGGGAGGGGCGGAGATCCTCTACGTTCGCCGTTCCGCCCATTGATCATCCGCGGGGGATCATCCGCGAGACTTCGCTCGCGAAGTCTCGATCACGTTCCACGCCCGCGTCGCAGATGCACCATGGGATGGGTCGACTGCGGCCCAATTCGCCACCACACTCACTACATCGCTGATGTCGGCGGCGGAGGCATCCGCATTCGCGGCGAGCAGTTCCTCTTTCGCCCCAAACCCCCACAGTGCCGCAATAGATCGAATCCCAGTTGCGTGAGCCGCGCGGATGTCCTCTGGCTGATCACCAATCATGACGGCATCCGACGATCCTCGGCCGAGCAGCGCTGAGGCCACGAGATCCCCTTTGTCGTCGCGACGATCGGCAAGCGCCGGCGCATGGATGCCTCCGAAGAACTCTGCCAACTCGAAATGTGTGAGCACCCGAGCGGCATAGGGTTCCGGCTTCATCGTGACGACTTTCATCTGGTGACCCCTCGAGCGCAGCGTGGTCAATGCGTCACGGACGCCGGGATATGGAGAGTTCTCCAGGATGCCAATCTCTTCGTATCGTTCCCGATAGGCCACGATCGCACGTTCGATGAGTGCGGTGCTTGACAGGGGAAGTAACGCCTCGAATACACGATAGAGAGGAGGACCAACCGCAAGATGAGGCGGGACATCGATACCAGGGTGCCCCACGCGAGCCAGAGCATGGGCAAAGCAGCGAAGGATTCCAGGCGCTGAATCGGTCAGCGTGCCATCGAGATCGAACAGGAGATCCATGGGACGATCTGTTCTCTTCTAGAGGGGCTTGCAATCGGAACCGTTTTGGAACACCAAGAGTTCGATGACTTCGAGCACCGGGCCTGGCATTTGTCCGGCAGCAGCTGCTGTTTCGATCGCGATTTGGCCCTCCTCGAACTCGGAGTCCGAGATGAGCGTGAGCGCAGAATCGGCACGTGACTGAGTCCGCTTGGCGAATTCGCCGAGACTGGACGCGGTCTCTTGCTGGATGCGCTGGTGTTGAGTCAGCCTGAAGCCACTCGCCTCGAAAACGCGGACGGTTTCCTGGATGGTCGGTACCTGCTCACAAATTGCCCGCGCCGCCGGCCAGAAATGGAATAGCGTGGGAAACCCATCAAGCCGATCGCCGAAGGTCCCACGTACGAGAACGTGGCCGCTGCGACGCACGACTCGACGGAGGTCATCTGCGCACGCCTTAGGATCGCGAAGGTGATGCCACACGTGTGACAACCACGCCAGGTCACAAGTTTCATCGCCCAGCGGAATGCAGTCGGCGGTGCCGGCCACATACACGAGGTTCTTCATCTTCTCCTGGCGTCCTGCGACACCAAGCATGCCCATCGATGGCTCGATTCCGACGACCGAAACCTCGAGGGATACGGAAAAGAGAACGGAGAACCGTCCCGTGCCTGCTCCGAGATCGAGGATCCTCGAGCGTGTAGAGCCTTGAACGAACGGCTCGACTACTGCGGACCATGTCTTGGCAGCTTCTTCCGAAAGCGCGCGACCGGCCTGATACCGGGCCGACATGCGCTCGTAGTCGATAACCCCGGGAGAGAATCGTCCTGATGCTCGCATACTGTCTTTCGCGGGATCCTAAACCAAGACCCTGGAGTCGCGCGGTCGGTTAACACGGTATCCGCTGGGCACGCACGCGGCGCCATGTGGCTGGTTGCCGCGGTCACGTTCGTCTCCGGCGTCATCGTCGCAATGCGAATGACCGAGCCCGCCATCAGTCCGCTCGACACGATCCCCCTAGCGCGTGAACCGGGCCGGTTTCACTTCAACGGTCGACACTCGCAGAGTCCTGTAAAGTAGTCCTGTGGTCATGCCGCCGCCACGTCTCCATGAAATTAGATATGTGATCGGTGTGCTCCTGTGGGTCGGGTGCGGAGTCGCCGCACCGTCATCGGCGAGCGACACGTTCGATGTCGCGTCGGTCAAGCCGAACACATCCGACCATCCCGCGACCGCGCGGTTTCCCCTAGGTCCGGGCGACGCGTTCGTGGCGGGCGGTCTGTTCTCCGCCACGAATCAGCCGCTCATCGCCTACCTCCGTTTCGCGTTCAAGCTTGGCCAGGGCGATCTGCCCGGCCTGCCGCGATGGATCTACGACGAGCGTTTCGACATCGAGGCTCGCGCACCGGGGAATCCCACGAAGGACCAGATGCGTCTGATGATGCAGTCGCTGCTCGCGGAGCGGTTCAATTTGAAGATGCACAGAGAGACACAGACAAAGCCGATTCTCGTGCTGAACGTCGTGAAGGAGGGAAAGACAGGTCCACACCTGCGACGGCACGAGCCCCCGGAGTCGTGCAACGAGCCGCCGGCATGGCTCCCGCCGATTCGCTGCGGCTCCATCGGTCCGAATGCTGCGAATGCACCCGGGTTGGCACGTCTCGTCGGCCGGCAGGTGACGATGGCACGCGTGGCGGAGTTCCTGATGAACCCCGTCACAGGAATCGACCGGCCCGTTGTCGATCGCACCGGACTCGCCGGCAACTTCGACTTCTCGGTCGAATGGTCACCGGCTCCCGAGTCCGCGACACCACGCGACACGCAGATCGAGGACACGAGCTCTACGTTCCTCCAGGCAGTGCGCGAGCAACTCGGGCTCAAGCTCGATCGCGCTACAGGACCGGTGAGCGTGACCGTCGTCGATCACATCGAACGTCCGACGGCTGACTGAGCACGCGAAGGCAGCGCATCGAGGCAAGGTCCTCGCGCGTCGAGACGGCACAGCGAGGAAAGCGGGAACCCGATGCCGTTCGTCGGGTCAGACCTCGCCTCTCAGCGAGTGCAGATAGTGCGACCGCGCCTCGACCTCGGCGAGCCGGTCGCTCGCATAGAGGGACGCGCGCTTCAGCACTTCTCGCGCGTTGTCGTCAGTCCTGGTCGACAGTGCGTCGATGTCGTATCCCGCGCCGGCCACGTACGCCGACATCAGTTCCCGCTCGAGCAGCGCCAGCGGGTCTGCCAGTTGTGGCTGCTCCGGATCGGCTTTCATTGGAGCCTCCCACCTCTTGGAACAATGAAACGAGATCTAGTCTAGACCGGTCTGCGCTCATTGGTGGCGGAACGATATCGTCATCTGAAGAGTTCATGAATTCTTCGTCAGACTGCAACCAGCGCGCGGCGCGCGTCTCCGCATGGCGGCGATCTGACGTGTGGTTCAGATAATCTTCAGAATCGATTCGCGGGATTCTGGCTAGACTGGGCGGTCGTGAACGGCTTCCTCGATCGGCCGCAGTCGGTGCTCGCGCGACGCGCGCTCTTCCAGGTGCATCTGTGGGTGGGCGTCCTCGCGGGTCTCTATATCTTCATCGTCTGCGTGACCGGAGCGGCACTCGTGTTCCGGATCGAACTGCAGCGTGCGATTCATCCCGATCTGTTCACGCCGAGCGCATCGGGCCCGCAGGCCGAGCCGGCCGACGTCATGGAGAGCGTCGCCCGCGCGTACCCGAACGAACGGCTCTCGGGCGTCGACGCGCCGACGACCGAGAGGCCCACGTATCTGGCGTATTCGAGCGGCGGCGACACATTCCGCACACTGCTGCTCGATCCGGTGACGGCGCGCCTGCTGGGAGAACTTCCGGACACATCGATGGTGCGTACCCTGCAGGATCTGCACTTCGATCTGCTCGGCGGCAGAACAGGTCGCATCGTCAACGGCATCGGCGCGTGTCTCCTCGCCGCGATGTGCCTGACCGGCGTCGTGATCTGGTGGCCGGGTCGGGCCAACTGGCAACGAGGCCTGACGATCGATTTTCGCCGCCAGTGGAAGCGCGTGAACTGGGATCTTCACAGCGCGGTCGGCTTCTGGACGACGGCATCCGTGCTGATGTGGGCGGTGACCGGCGCGTACTTCGCGTTTCCGTCAGCGTTCCGGTCCGTGGTCAATCGGCTCTCGCCGATCACCGTCGCGCACGCGCCGCAATCGAGCCCTCGCAAAACCCAAGCGACTTCGCCGACATGGCGCGCGCTCGTGGAGGAAGCACGCCGTCATGCGCCCGGCCGATATGTCGCGCGGGTGGTCGTGCCGTCGAGCGACACGGCGGCGTTTCTCGTGATGTTCTCGGCCGTGAGGCCGACGCCTGCCGGCGTCGATCTGACGTCCGTCTATCTCGATCAGCAAACGGGCGCGGCGCTGCCGCAGGCACCACCGGCCGCCCGTACGATCGGAGACGCGATCATGGCGTGGGCGGCTCCACTGCATGTCGGCAACTTCGGCGGCATCGGCGTCCGAGTGGCGTGGCTCGTGCTCGGCCTCGCGCCGCCGGTCCTGTTCGTGAGCGGCTTCCTGATGTGGTGGACACGCGTAGTGCGAACGCGCTGGCTGCGTGTCGGCCAGCCGGCCACGGAAGCTATTCGATCCTGATCGGGCACGACCGGCCACTGAGGACTCTGGGAAGTTGGACCACGAAGGACGTGGCTGACCGGGATCGTGGCTAGTTCTCTTCGCTCAGACGCTCCTCGGAGGCGACGTAGCTTTTCCGCGTCCGCGCTGTCTGTCCGGCCTGCTTCATCTTGACCGCGAGCTTGTGTTCTTTGTTGTCGAAGGCCGTGGGGGTAAAGCCCAGGGTGTAGAGGCTGTGCAGCTCCGCGGCAACGCGCGTGAACGTGGGCGCGAGCTCGGTCGTCTTCGTCAGCTCGAAGTATCCGCCGCCGGTCTCGTCGGCGAGTTTGCGCAGGCCGCGGTCGGGGCGTGTGCGCTGAAAGCGGCCGGGGCCGATCGCGATCTCCGACTCCAGGCCGATCGCGTACACGATCGTTTCAGTCTGACGCGCGCGCGCGAGCACGTCTCCCATGTTCCGCTTGCTCGCCGTATCATCGCCGTCGGTGAACACGACGACGATTTTTCGACTCTCGGCGCCGCGCAGGGCATCGATGCTCGCGTCGATCGCATCGTACAGTCGCGTCGGGTTGCCGAACTGCAGATCCTTGAGTGCAGCGATCAGGCGATCGCGATCGCCCGTGAACGTCCCGCTGAACTGGATCTTGTCGCTGAACGCGCCGACCTGCCCTTTGTCGTGCGGCAGCATGCGCAGCAGGAACTGCTCCGCGGCGTCTCTGAGCAGATCGAGGTTGGGCGTCATGCTGGCGCTGAAATCGAGCATGACGATAACAGTGAAGGGCTGCGTCTCGTTTTGAAAGAAGGAGATCGGCTGCGGCTTCCCGTTATCGAGAATCGTGAACTCGCCCTGCTCGAGATCCGGCACGAGCCGACCTTGCGCATCGGTGACGGTGGTGAGCACCGGCACGATGCTCGTGCCCGATTTGAACGTCGCTTGCTGACCGGAGAGGATCGCGATCGAGGAACCAACCGCTATCGACATGACGAACGCGACTGTGGTGGGGCGAGGGCGCATGCATCGAGCTTAGCAACCCCTCGCATGCCACGCAAACCGATCATGGTTTTCCTGGGTCTGGAGATCAAGGCACGCGGGTGACAAGCGGTGACGCCCGTGTGACATCAGCCTGAAGAAGATTTCATCAAGTCTTAAGATGCCGTGAAGCACGGACCGCAGTACGCTCCTATCTTCGCGACGCGGCCGCCAGGTTTTCTCGCATCGCGCACGGCGCCACGTCGCCCGGGTGGGCTCTGCAGTCGCTTCCGCCTCCCATTTGGGAGCGGCTGTGGGCCCGCCCCTCTCTCCTAGGAATCAGGAAGCAGGGATCAGGCAGGAATCAGGCTGAAGTCAGCACGGCCGGTCTTGCTTCGTAACCCACCATCATTCCGCCCAATCAACTACAATCCGCGCGATGGACGCCGCACGGCGCGTCGCTCTTGCGTTGGCGATCGCTTTCGCGATCTCCGTCTCCCTCGCGGCGCAGTGGCCTGCCTTTCCGACCGCAAACGTGCCTCGCACTCCAGACGGAAAACCTGATCTTCGCGGAAAGACACCGCGCACGGCTGAGGGCAAGCCCGACTTCAGCGGCATCTGGGAGAACCCCGGATGGCGCAACCTTGGAACCGGCGTGAGCGGCACCGGCGGCGCGCCAGGCACTCCGGCCGTACTGCCTCGCGGACCCGGGCTCTTCTTCGACATCGCGTCAGGCGTACAGGGCGGCTTGCCGCTCACGGCGTATGGCGCCGGACTGAAGAAGACCCGCACGGCAAACAACAGCAAGGACAACCCCGACGCGCACTGCCTTCCGCTCGGCAACCTCCAGCTCCACACGCATCCGATGCCGCGGAAGATCGTGCAGACGCCCTCGCTGATGCTGCTGCTCTACGAAGGCAACGCCGGCATCCGCCAGATTCTGATCGACGGCCGTCCGCTGCCGCCGCGCGGCCTGCAGCCCTGGTGGTACGGGTACACGAGGGCGACCTGGGACGGCGATGCGCTCGTCGCAACCACGAACGGTTTTCGCGACGACGGATGGATCGACGTCAACGGCAGTCCGCTCACCGATGCCGCGACCGTGACGGAACGATTCACACGTCCCGACTTCGGCCATCTCGTGATCGACATCACCGTCGACGATCCGAAGGCGTACACGCGGCCATGGAGCGTCACGGTGGATCAGGACATCATCCTCGACACCGACCTCATCGAGTTCGTCTGCAACGAGAATGAGAAGTCGTCGGCGCACTTCCGTTAGCGGCCACGAAGAACACGGAGAACTTGGGCCACGGAGATCACGGAGACTACGAAGAGAACACGAGGATGAGTTGTCCGCTTCAAGGCTGACCTTCCGGATTCGGGACCCGGACATTCCCTGATCTCCGTGATCATTGTGATCTCGGTGGCCCTAGATCTTCGTGATCTCTGTCGCCAAGAGTCTCAGGGCCTTCGAGGCTGAACGGGACTCGTCCCACTGGCAGCGACTGGACCGGCAATCCACTACAATTGGCTGTCTTTCATCCGCAGGTCCTGTGCACGTGATCGAGGAGAACCGACTGTGAAATCCAGGAAGCTCGCTGTGAACCGCCGTGGGTTTCTGAAAGGTGCCGCCAGTGCTGCGGCCGGTGCGGCCGCGATCGCCACTGTTCCGTCGACCGACGCGACGGCCTCGCCGCAGGGGAGCGCGCCGGCGGCGACACCAGCTGCAGGTGCGGCCGCACAGGCGCCCGCCCCATCGCCAGCGCAGCTCGAACGCGATGCCGGCGCGGTCCGTCCTCCCACAGGTGGAAACGCGCGCGCCGCCGTGCGGCCGGGGTCCGATCTGATGGTTCAGGTCCTCAGGGATCTCAGGATCGAGTACGTCGCCGCCAATCCTGGGTCGAGCTTCGAGGGCCTGCAGGAATCGGTGATCAACTACGGCAACCCGCCCAACGTGAAGCCGGAGTTCATCACGGCGCTTCACGAGGAATCGGCCGTCACGATGGCGCACGGGTACGGGAAGGCAACCGGCAAACCGATGTGCGCGCTGCTGCATGGGACGATCGGCATCCAGCACGCGGCGATGTCGATCTATCAGGCGTATTACGACAAAGCGCCGGCGCTGCTGATCGCGGGTCGCGATCTCGGCTTCATCGCCGCGCACAGTGCCAACGACATGGCCGGCATGGTTCGCAGCTACACCAAGTGGGACGCCACGCCGAAGACGCTCGAGGAATCGCTCGTCGCGATCCAGCGCGCGTACAACGAAGCGATCACGCCACCCTGCGGTCCGACGATGGTGGTAATCGACATCGACCTGCAGAAGGAAGAAGCAGGAACCCTCAAGGTGCCGGCGTATCTGGCGCCGAAGATTGCTGGAATCGATCCGGGTCAGGCGCGCGAGATCGCGAAAGGCTTGCTCGACGCGCAAAACCCGCGCATCAACGTCGGCCGGCTGCGTACGCCTGAGGGCGTGAAGCTCTCAGTCCAACTCGCGGAGCTCGTGGGCGCATCGACCGCCACCGCGGCGACGCAAGGGCCGATGAGTTTCCCGCAGCGTCATCCGCTGTGCGGCCCGGGCGCGAACACCTCGTACGACTACACGCTGGGACTCGAGCAGGCGGGCGGCACGGTCTCGCTCGTCGGCCCGTCCCTCGCCACGCTCCTCAGTCGCGATCCGACGAACATCGGATTCGGCGGCATCGCTCCGGGAGTCTCACGTGCGGGCGGCGGCGGCCGTGGCGGACGCGGCGGCGCACCGGCCGGTCGCACGGTCGACGTCGATGCAGAAGCAAGCCTGCCGGCGATCATCGACGAAGTGAAACGTCAGATGAGCCCGGACAAGCAGCGCGTCATCCAGGAGAGGACGACGAAGCACGCGGCGGCCAATCAGGACGTGCGCGTCGACGCGCTGAAGCGCGCGCTCGAACAGCGCCGCGCCGGATGGGACGCGAGCCCGATCAGCACGGCCCGCCTCTACGCCGAGCTCTGGCCGCTCATCGTCGATGAAGACTGGATCCTGGCGTCACCGAGCAATTTCTCGGGCGGACACAACGGACAGCTGTGGGACCACAACAAGCCGTACAGCTACCTTGGCGGACAAGGCGCCGGTGGCATGGGCTACGGGGCGCCGGCATCGGTCGGCGCCGCGCTCGCAGCAAAGGGCCGCAAACAGATCGTGATCAACGTGCAGACCGACGGCGATCTGAACTACGCGCCGGGCGTATTGTGGACGGCCCAGCATCATCAGCTGCCGATGCTCACCGTCATGCACAACAACCGCGCGTGGCATCAGGAGCTGATGTTCGTCGAGTACATGTGCGGCGTGCGCGGCCGCGGCACCGAACGCGGCCATATCGGAACGACGCTGCGCGATCCGTTCATCGACTACCGGATGATGGCCGCCGCATACGGCATGGCGGGCGAAGGCCCGATCACCGATCCGCTCAAGCTCGGTCCGGCGCTCAAGCGCGGCCTCGCGTCGGTGAAGAAGGGATCGCCGTACATGATCGATGTGATCACGCAGCCGCGGTAGGGGCCGGTAGGGCCGCGCTTACGCGCGGTGGGGTCGATGGGGCCGGCTCCTGCGGAGCCGGTGGGGTTGATGGGGCCGCGCTTCGCGCGGTAGGGGTCTTGGGGTTGTGGGGGCTGGGTCGAGATGAAATCGATTGGAATGTGCGCGAGCGTCGGTGTGATCGCGGTGGCGTTGACAACAGCCGCGAGTGCGCAGGCACCAGCTGCGGCGCAGGGCGGCGCCGGACGCGGGCGTGGAGCAGCGGCGAGCGGATCCACGGTGACCACGCTGAGCAGCCCCGTGACAGGGAACGCCGTCAGCGGCAAGAAGCTGTACTACGAGCACGCCTGCTATTCGTGCCACGGCTATAACGGCGAAACCGGCGCGCGCGCGTTCGTGCCCAACTGGCCGGCCAACCTCGCGACCGAACGCAGCTTCATCGCGTTTCTGCGAGGCCGGGCGAACGTCGCGCCGCTTCAGCCGTCGACGTCGATGCCCAACTACCCCGTCGAGTCATTGGGCGACGCGCAGGCGAAGGACGTCTACGCCTACATCAGAAGCTTCAAGAGCGTGCAGCCGCCGGTCGAGAAGATCCCGGCGATGACGCAGATACTGGCGGCGGCGCAGAAACCCTACAAACCGTAAACGTTTCCACTTACCCTGACCACCACCCGGGCTCCGGCCGGAACGGCGCGGCAGGCTTTCCTCGAGCACCAGGGTCCAGCCGATACACAATGCCCGCCGACGGCGTGGCCGTTCGCTGTTCGTCGGTCCAGTGCTCGGTCGCCGTGGTGACATACAGCCACTTCAATTCACGTCCGCCGAACGCGCAGGATGTGGTCTGCTCAGCCGGGAGCATCCACTCCTCGCGCAAGGTCCCTGTGGGTGAATAGCGCTGCACGCGGCCACCGCCGAAGATCGCGACCCACAGGTCACCGTCCGCATCGACAGTCAATCCATCGGGAACACCAATCCCGCCTTCGATCGTAATCAGCACGCGCTCGTTGGAGATCGAGCCGCGATCGCCATCGAACGCGAATGCGAGCACGACTCCCGGGCCGCTGTCGGCCAGATACATCGTCCTCCCGTCGACACTCCATCCCAGTCCGTTGGAGATCGTCAGGCCGTCGCGGACCATCGTCGTCTGTCCGCTTCGATCGAGCCGATACAGCGCTCCACCTCCAGGGCGAGCATCATCCGCGACGGTCCCGGCCCAGAAGCGACCGTGCGAATCGCACGCGGCGTCGTTCATGCGCGCGCCAGCAGGCGTGACCTCGGCGAGCGTTCGCAGGGATCCATCCACGGCCAGATGGGTGAAGCCTCGACCGGCTGCAAGCAGCCATCCTTCGTCGCCGGCAATCGGCGTGATCGCACCGACAGTCCCTGGCACGCGATAGGTGCGGATCGACGTGAGCGCACCGTCTTCGCCGACACTATCGCGATAGACGCGACCGGTCAGAATGTCCACACTGAGCAGCTCGCCTCGGCGTTCGTCCCATCTGACGCCTTCGCCGAGGTGCCTCTGCTCGCTCGTACAGGCGAGAGCGCGCGAGTCGTGCGCGGCCGCGGTCTTCGTGCGTGGTGTCATCACATCTTCGCCCGACGCGGCACCAGCGCGGGCATCTCCTCGAAATTGCCCGTCCACTCCCTGGGCTCGAGCCCGAGTGTCCGGACGGCCTGTCTCGCCGCGATGCCGATCGCTTCGGTGAACGTCGGAAAGGCCAGCTCGAGCTCGGCGATCTGCCGCACGTCCATTCCAACGGCCATGCACGTCGCAGCCACCTGAATGATCTCCGCGGAGTAGGAACCGAGCACGTGAGCGCCGACGACTGTCCCTGTTGTGCGGTCGACGATGAGCTTGCACAACCCATCGCTGCGCTGGTCGATGATGGCTCGGGGCAGGTGCTCATAGCGGACGATTTCGACAATGCAGCCATGGCCGGCACTCGCCTCTTGTTCGGTCAATCCCACGGACGCGTACTCCGGCTGCGTGAAACTGCCGGCGGCGACGACATGCGGGCGATACGTGCGATGCGGACCTCGCACTGCGTTCTCCGCAGCGATGACCCCCTGAAGCGAAGCGCTCTGCACCAGCATGCTCAGACCATTGACATCGCCGGCAGCGAAGATGTCGGGGACGCTCGTGCGCAGGAACTCGTCGGTTCGGATGTACGGACCTCGAGTGTCGACGCCGGCGACGTCGAGGCGCAGCGACGCGGTGTTGGCCGGCCAACCCACAGCCAGGAAGACGGCGTCGGCATCGAGCCTCTGCGATCGTCCGTCCTTCTCGTAGGCAAGACGCAGGTGGCCGCCCTGTGCCTCGATCGACGTCGACCGCGCGGCGGTCACGACCCGCATCCCGCGGTCGACAAACGCCGCCTCGAGGCCTCGCGAGATGTCGACATCGGAGCGCGGGATCAACCGATCGGCGCCCTCGAGCAGCGCGACGTCGACGCCGAAGTCCAGCAGAATCGACGCGAGCTGACAGCCGGTCGCCGAGCCGCCGACCACGAGCGCGCACGAAGGCAGCGCCTCGAGCGACCAGAGATCGTCGAACGACAGCGCGAGCTCGTGCCCGGGAATCGGCAGCTTCCGGGCACATCCACCGACCGCCAGCACGACGCGATCGCCCTGCATGCGACGGCCATCTTCGAGTTCAAGTGAGCGCCGGTCGGCGAAGTGCGCCGGACCGGCGCGATCGATCACCTCGACGCCTGCGTCTTTCACCCGCTCGGTGAGGTGGAGGTCTTCATTCGCGTGCGCGGCGACGCGGGTGGCGTTGGCGATGACCGCGCGGATGTCAACATGAGGAACGCTGCCTCTCAACCCGAACGTGGAGAAATCGCGCGCATCGTGCCGCAATCGCGCAGCGCGTGCCAGCGTCCGCACCGGCGCAGGACCTTTGTTGAAACAGATTCCGCCCAGACGTTCGGCTTCGATGAGCGTGACCGAGGCGCCCAGCTCACGTGCACGAAGGGCGGCTCTCAATCCTGCGGGGCCGGCACCGACAACGATGACCTTCATAACAATACCTATACCGCTCGAGTTGTTCGCGACGCGAGCGAGCGGTCGTCTGGAACCAGCTCCAACGGGAGCTGCGCGAGTCGCTCGTAGTTCCGTGCATCGCGCCAGGGCTCGATCCATTCGTAAAACAGCAACTCCATCGGGCGCCACAGCAGGACCCAGCCGGCGACCACGAGGGCCTCGCCGAACAGGTCGTTGTATGGTGCGGGCAGAGGCTCGAAGTGCGTCAACGTCAGGGAGAGCGCAACCGCTGCCACCAGGAAGCACAATGACAGGAACAGGGCGCGGCGTCCGGCGTGGCGCATTGCACGCACCGTCGCCCTGAGTTCCTGCACCCGCCGCTCAGAGAACACCTTCACCGCAGTGTCGGCCGTCGACTGAAGCATCGGTGTAATCGGCTCGGACGCGAGATGAACCCGCACTGGCGTGCCGGGGGCGCACTTCCGGAGATTGACGCGCCGCATCAGATGGTCGAGCGCTGGCCCGGGATCCAGATGCGGACGGGTCGGCACGAAGGACGTCTCCTGAAACAGCGCCTCGAGCCGATCGACCCGAATGCCCAGTTCCGTTGCAGCGGGGGCCCCCATCACCATCACACGCGGCTCGATCCCTGCGCCTTCACGCCGAGAGCCGGACGTGGCCCCGCGTGCCGATCGCCTCGATATCCCACAGCGTTCCCAGCGCATGTACGCGCCGCAACATGATGCGTCCGAATTGCTCGGGAATCTTGGGATCGAGGTGAATCGCACCGTCGCGGACCTGCGATCCCAGCATGACGTGCATGAACACGAACGGCGCGCCGGTGGCCCAGGCCTGTGGACTGCACGCCGTCGGATACGGCACGGGAAAGCGGCTGATCGATCGGTCGAAGCCGGCAAACGCCTCGGGCAGCCTGAAGTTGGAGAACGACGCCGCTTCGATCTGCGCAACCGCGATCCGGTTAGCCTCGTCGCGGAATCCGTATCGCGCAAGGCCGTCTGCGACGATCGCGTTGTCGTGCGGCCAGATCGTTCCACAGTGATATCCGATCGGGTTGAACCCGCGGTCGTCGCTCGAGAGCGTGCGCACACCCCAGCCAGAGAACATGTGATCGGACATGAGATGTTTCGCGATGATCGGGGCACGTTCCTTTGTGACAATGCCCGACCAGAGCAGGTGCCCCATGTTCGAGGTCATCGAGTCGATCGGCCGCTTGTCGCCATCAAGGCCGACGATGTAGTAGCCGCCGCGATCGTTGGACCAGAAATCACGGTTCACACGCTCGCGCAGGTCATCGGCCTCGCGCTCGAGCCGCTTCGCCAGTTCCTCATCCTTGTAGATGCGACGAGCCATGTTCGCGACACGGCGCTTCGCGTCGTAGACGTATCCCTGGATCTCCACCGTCGCGATCGGAAGAAACGGAATGCGGCCGTCACTGAACTGGATGCCGTCCCATGAATCCTTCCAGCACTGGTTGCCCAGCCCCTGCGGCGACTTCGTTCCGTACTCGACGTAGCCATCGCCGTCGCGATCGCCGTAGTGGTCGATCCAGTTGAGTGCGGCGAGCGCACGGTTCCACCGTTTTCGAATGAAGTCCTCATCCCCCGTGCTCTGCCAGTACTGCTCCATGAGAATGAGCCAGAGCGGCGTCGCATCAGTGGTTCCGTAGTACGGACTGTGAGGCTTTTCTCCTTTGACCGTGAGCTCTCCGCCGCGAATCTCGTGAAGGATTCTGCCGGGCTCCTCGTCACGGAAGTCGTTCACGACTTTGCCTTGAGCCTCACCAAGGAGGTGGAGCGCACCGCGCGCGAGCTCGGGACCTACCGCAGTCGTCTGAAGCGCCGCAATGATCGTGTCGCGCCCGAACAACGTCATGAACCACGGCAGTCCGGCGGCAGGCATGACGTACGGCTCTCCGTTCACCTCGCCACTGACTCGAAGCGCCGCCAGATCGACGATCGACTTGTTGATGACGCTCGTGAGCACGCCGCTGTCCGACTCGATCTGCGGGCACTCGGCCAGCCATTTCGCCAGCGGACCCTCGAATGCCTGCTGCTGCTCGCCGAATCCGTGGTGAATGGGCTCGATCGTCCCCTCGTTGCTGCGAAGGGTCACGTCGAGCCGCGTGATCAAACCCGCGCGCGGCTGCAACTCCACACTCCACACCACATCGTCGCCCTCGATTCGCGGAGGCGCCTGCGCGATCACGCGGCGATCGCCCTGGTCCACGATCTCGCTCTGCGTGATCCTGATTGCGGTCTCGGCGACGAAGCCGGGCACCTGGTAACCGAAGCGGAGCGCGCGATCGTCATGCTTCCGGGTGGTCTTCGCGCTTCGATCGCGCACCACATCTCTGACCTCGAAGAGGTCGGCGAAGTCCGCGTCGCACGCGAGCCTGAGCTCGACACGCACCGGATCGGATGACGAGTTGATCGTCACGATCTGCTCGATGACGCCGTCGCCGACGAATCGAAGTCGTCTCACGGCCACCGCGCCTTCCCGTTGCCCCAGCGCCGGCAGTTCGGGATTGAAGAGAAAGAACGAGGCGTCGTAGTAGTCGACCACCGAAGACTTGAGCAGCTTGAGCGGCTTGCCGCCGAGGGTCAGCTCCCAGCGGCTCAGGAAGCGCGTGTCGTTGTGGAGAAGGCCTCCGATCGATCCCGGCGGAACGTCCCCGAGGGAGTTGGAGCACATGAAGGTGCGGCCCTCGAGAATTGCGATGCTATCAGGCCCGAGATCGAGCGGGGGCTTCTTCTCGACGCGCGGACCTTCAGCGGGTCGTGACACCGGATACGGATGACGCGGGTTCGGTCGTTGTGCCGTTGCGGCTGGAGTAGCAGGAGAGGACTTGGTCGTGCTCATGGTTCTGTTTCCCCGGCAGCGTGCAGCTGCGCTCTGGCTGAAGCCATTGACACCTGGCGAGCAGGAAGCACGCCTGGGAATAGCCGTGTCTCGCATGACTGGCATCGTCGATGCCGGGCGTATTGCCGCGCCGGCTCGTGAGGGCCCACGGCGAATCGTGATTCCCATGACAACCGTCCGACCGTTCTCTGACCAGCACCTTCAGGAAATTCTTCAGGTGCGCTCGTCTCATCGCTTGGCTACTCTGCCCGACCGGGGCGTACGGCGTGGCGCCAACGGAGGCTCGATGACACGTCCGATCTTCTTGTGCGTGCTCGCGCTCGTCGCGAGGGACGCGGCGGCGCAAACGAAGACCGGAACCATCGCGGGGACAATCGTCGCGCGCGAAGGCGGGCGGCCCATTCCCGATGCCGCAGTCAACATCGAAGGTACTTCGTTGACCGCCGTCTTCAATGGCGTCGGACGGTTTCGGATCGACAACGTGCCGACCGGGCCGGTCGCTCTGGTCGCCACCGCACGGGGTTTCTGCAGCTGCGCGTGCCCGCTGCTCGTCGACGGCGTACCGCAGGTCGACTCGCGCAACTCGGCGCGCACGGTCGGCCTGCCGATTCACGACGCCACCAACATCGAAGTCGTTCGTGGGCCGAATTCCGCGATCTACGGACGGACGGCGATATCACGTTCGACGTCAAGCATGTCAGCGACACGGCTACCGATCGCGAGAACACGTTCGTCCTGCCCTCCGACACGATGTTCGACCTCGCCGGGACGTGGCGACACGGCCCGCTTCGCGTCACACTCTCGGCATACAACCTGTTCAACCAGGACTACTACTGGAGCGGGGGCAGCGAAACAGTCGATCCAGGAAGCCCGCGGCGGGTGTTGGTGACGACCTCTGTGTTGTTCAAGTGAGGCAGTCCGCGGGGGCTGAAGCCCCCGCTCTACGGTTTCAACCTACACATTCGTAGCGCGCGGACTTCAGTCTGCGCGGGGACGGTAGCGCGCGGATGGACCGTCGCAGGCGGGGTCTTGCTTTGCACACCCGGCGTACAAAAGACGGCGGAGTCTGACGACTCAGACTCCGCTTGGTCCCAGAGACCGACTAGCGTGGCCGGTCTCTCCGAAGGCAACGTCCGCTTCTCACCCACTTGTCAGAGCACGGTGTCGGCGGTTGTTGAGTTGTGGAGCATGACGCGTGCCTCCGGCCTGCGTCGCGAATTCGGCCGGTTCCCTGGGCGTTTCCAGCCATTTTCTCGCAATCAATCCGGAGGGTTGAATTGCGTCGATCCGGAAAACAGGATCGGTTCGCGCACTCGGGTACCTTTTGTGGGCGCGCCCGAGGCTTTGCTGACTTGACGCCTCTGGAGCAAAGCACGAGAATTCTGAGGGCCCGGAAGCGGCAGAATCCGTTTTTCGGGCCATTTTTGTCGCGGGATGGACGCCTATCAGATTGCCCTCATCGTCATCACGCTCGGCGCCGCCGTCGTCAACGGCGCGCTCGGATATGGCTTCTCGTCGATTACCGTTCCGCTGGCGCTGCTCTTCCTCACCAACCGCGTACTCAACCCGGCGCTCGTGCCGATCGAGGTCGCGCTCAACGCGTACGTGCTGTGGGTCAATCGCGCGGCGCTTCCAGTGGTGTGGCGGCGGGTTCTGCCGATCGTGATCGGACTGCTCCCAGGCGTGCTCGTTGGCACGGCGCTCGTCTCGAAGGTCAATCCTGGTTGGCTCCGGTTCGGCACATTCGTCACACTGCTGCCGCTGATTCTGCTTCAAGCGGCGGGGTTTCGCCGGCCGATCCGATCTGAACGATCAGTCGGACTCGCGTTTGGCGGCGGCGTCGGGCTGCTCTACTCGGTAACGACGATCTCCGGGCCGCCGCTCGCGGTGATGTTGAGCAACCAGGGTCTGGCCAAACGCGACTTCCGGGCTGCGCTCGGATTCATCCGGTTGGCCGAGTCGTCGTTCACCGCCGTGGCGTACTGGTATGCCGGGTTGTACAGCGTGCAGAGCATGGCGCTGGTGCCGCTGATCCTGCCGAGCATCGTGATCGGCGTGCCGATCGGCGCGGTGCTGATCCAGCGCATTCGCCCCGAAACGTTCCGTCGGCTCTGCATGAGCTTCGACGCCTGGATCGTCGGCTTCGGCCTCTCGACGCTCGTCAAAGAGCTGCACCTCGTCGAGAGCAACCTGGCGTTTCTGGTGCTCGCGGCCGTCGGACTGATCGATACGATGCTGTTGTATCGGTTCTTCACGGTGCAGCTGCCGCAGGTCAAACGGATCGAAGCGCTCGGCGCTGTGGAGGGGATCAGATCGTGACCGAGCCCATCACGATGACGCCACCGGCCGGTTCCCCGACAACCCTCCTCGGGCTGCTGAATGCGATTCCCGCGGAGCAGACGGCGCTAATCGCGCCCGAGCAGAACATCCGCCTCACCTACGGCGGACTGCGCGCCCAGGTGCAGACGATTGCAGAGATGATGGCCGCAGCGGGTGTTCATCGCGGCGATCGCATCGGCATCGCGCTTCCCAACGGCATCCCGAGCATCCTCACGTTCCTCGCCGCATCGGTCGCGGGCACGGCCGCGCCGCTCAATCCGGGCTACAAGGAAGACGAGTTCCGCTTCTATCTCGAGGACACCACCGCGCGCGTGCTGCTGCTGCCGCCAGATGGTGTCGACGAGGCGCGCAAAGCGGCGGGCGATCGCATTCCGATTCTGACCGTGGACATGGACGCCGCCGGCCACGTGAGCCTGCGCGGCGTGGCGAACTCGCACGCTGTCACCGCGCCGGATACCGAAGACGTCGCCCTCATCCTGCACACGAGCGGCAGCACGGGCCGGCCGAAGCGGGTGCCGCTCACACACGCCAACCTCTCGATCTCAGCGGGCAACGTGGCACGTCACTACGCGCTCGGCCCCAACGACGTCTCGCTGTGCGTGATGCCGCTCTTCCACGTTCACGGCCTGGTCGCATCGACGCTGGCGACGCTGGCGACCGGCGGCACCATCGTCGTACCGGCCAAATTCAATCCGCTCTCGTTCTGGCGCATCGTGCGCGATCACAAGGTGACGTGGTACTCCGCGGTGCCGACGATCCATCAGCTGCTCCTCGCGCGCGTCGAGAAGGGAGCCCCGAAGCCGTGCGGGGCCGAGCACCTTCGATTCATTCGCTCCTGCAGCGCCTCGCTGCCGCCGCAGGTCATGCACGACCTGGAGGAGGCGTTCGGCGCACCCGTGCTCGAGGCCTACGGCATGAGCGAGGCGGCGCATCAGATGGCGTCGAACCCGCTGCCGCCCGCGTCGCGTCTGCCAGGTTCAGTTGGACACGGCACCGACGTACGCATCAGCATCATGGATGCCGAGGGCAGGCACCTCCGCTCAGGCGAACGCGGCGAGGTCGTCGTCTCGGGCCCAAACGTCGTGCGCGGGTACGAGAACAACCCAGAGGCGAACGCGTCGTCATTCGTGGCCGGCTGGTTCCGCACCGGCGATCAAGGCTTCCTCGACGCGAACGGCTACCTCACGCTGACCGGCCGGCTGAAGGAGATGATCAACCGCGGCGGCGAGAAGATCTCGCCGCGCGAGATCGACGAGGTCCTGCTCGCGCATCCGGCGGTCGCCGAAGCGGTCTGCTTCGGCGTGCCGCATCGGGCATGGGGTGAAGAGGTCGCGGCCGCAGTGACGCTGCGTCCGCATCACGCCGCGACCGAACCGGAGCTGCTCGCGTACTGCAAGGGACGGCTCGCTGACTACAAGCGGCCGAAACAGATCCACATCACCACCGCCATTCCGCGCACGGCCACCGGCAAGATTCAGCGCCGCGTCGTGGCGCAGGCGTTCGCTCCGGCCACGTGAAGTTCGTCATCGTCGGTGCCGGCGCCATCGGCGGCTACATCGGCGCGCGTCTGGCGCGCGCGGGAGCGGATGTCGTCCTCGTCGCGCGCGGTCCGCATCTGCGTGCGATGCAGGAGCGCGGTCTCCGCGTCATCAGCCTGGATGGCGACTTCGAGGTCACGCCGCAGGTCTCCGGAGACCTCACCTCGATCGGGCGCGCCGACGTCGTCTTTCTCGGTGTCAAGGCGCACAGCCTGACCGCGCTCGCCCCTCAACTCCATCCGCTGCTCGGCCCCGACACCGTCGTCGTCAGCACGCAGAATGGGATCCCGTGGTGGTACTTCCAGGGACATGGCGGCGACCTGGACGGACTCCGTCTCGAGCGCGTCGATCCGGGCGGTGTCATCGCCTCGACCATCGAGGCCAGGCGCGTCGTCGGCTCGCTCGCGTACTTCGCCACGGACATCGCCGAGCCGGGGGTGATCCATCACACCGAGGGGAACCGGATCAGTTTTGGCGAACCCGACGGCACCAGGTCCGAGCGGGCCAAAGCGCTGGCCGAAGCGCTGATCGTCGCCGGCTTCCGCTGTCCCGTGACGACCCGTTTTCGACACGAGATCTGGGTGAAGCTGCTCGGCAACGTCGCGTTCAATCCCATCAGCGCGTTGACCGGTGGCACCCTCGAAGAACTGGTGCGGTATCCGGATACATCGAAGCTCGTGCGCGAGTTGATGACTGAGACCGAAGCCGTTGCCGCCAGGCTGAACATCGAGCTGCCGATTTCAATCGATCAACGAATGGCCGGCGCCGAGAAAGTGGGTGCACACAAGACGTCGATGCTCCAGGATTTTGAGGCGGGGCGCCCGATGGAGCTCGAAGCCGTGGTCGGCGCCGTCGTCGAGCTGGGCGATCGGCTCGGCGTGCCGATGACGGCGACGCGCGCGGTCTACGCGTGCGCCAAAATGTTGGACGAGCATAGAGACAGGCGTATCGCGACGCGCGGAGCGGAGGCACCTGCCGAGCAACGCGCTTAGATGGATGACGAAATGCAAGATGCGAAATGCGAAAGGCAAAAAGGATCTTGCTGCCGGTGCCGCCTTTTTGCATTTTGCATTTTGCATTTTGAATTGAGGACCGCATGAGCATCAACAACCGTTGGTTTCAGCTGTGTGCCTCGCTCATCGCGATGATCATGATCGCGAACCTGCAGTATGCGTGGACGCTGTTCGTGAGCCCGCTGCAAAAAGGCACTGGATGGTCGCTCACCGAGATCCAGTGGGCGTTCACGCTGTTCATCTTCTTCCAGACCTGGGTGCAGCCGATCGATGGCTTCCTCATCGATCGACTCGGTCCCCGCTGGTTCATCACCGTTGCCGGACTGCTCTGTGGTCTCGGCTGGGCCGGTATGGGCTACGCGTCGAGTCTGCCGATGCTGTACGTGCTGTACTGCGCGGCCGGCATCGGTGCTGCGTTCGTCTACAGCGGATCGATCGGCTCGGCGCTCAAGTGGTTCAAGGAACGGCGCGGGCTGGCGGCGGGCATCATGGCGGCCGGCTTCGGCGGAGGCACCTCGCTGTTCATTCCGTTCATTTCGGGGATGCTCAAGAGCGACGGCTATGCGAAGACGTTCCTCGTGACCGGCATCTTTCAGGGCCTGATGATCGCGATCATGGCGCAGTTCCTCCGGCATCCGCCTGCGACAACGACGCCCGACGCGGCCAAGAGCGCCGCGACTCCCGCGGCGCAGCAGATCGGGCGCAAACAGTTCACCACGCTCGAGGTGCTGTCCTCGTCGCATTTCTACGCGATGTATGCGATGTTCGTCCTCATGGCCACCGGCGGTCTTCTGGTCACGGCCAACGCCGGACCGATCGCCAGGTCGTGGGGGCTCTCGACCGGCGCGCTCACGCTGGCGGCGACGCTCAACCCGATGGCCAACGGGGCCAGCCGGATCTTCTGGGGCTGGGCCTCGGATCGCATTGGCCGCGAGATGGCGATGATCGTCGCGTTCGTGCTGCAAGCGATTTGTCTCGCGCTGGTCGTCGTGCTCGGCTCGACGTCGGCGTTCTGGTTCGTCACCACCCTCGTGCTCGTGTATTTCACCTGGGGTGAGATCTACTCGCTCTTCCCGTCGGCGTCGGCCGACTACTTCGGCACGACGCACGCGACGTCCAACTATGCGGTCCTCTACACGGCGAAGGGCGTCGCGACCGCGATCGGAGCGCTCGGGTTGGGGGCGTTTCTCTACGAGCGGACCGGGAGCTGGGCAACCGGCTTCTACATCAGCGCTGTCATGGCGTTGATCGCCGCGGCCATGGCCGTGGCGCTCCGCGGTCGTACGCGTCCGGCGGAGACAACGATGCCGGTGCGAGCGCCGGCGCCGGCTCGCACGTAAACGAGACGCCGGGCCTAAAAGGCAAGGCCCGGCCTACACTGCCACCCAGCGCTTAGAGACGGTGTAGGCCGGCCTGTTTTTCAGGCCCGGCGTGATCATCGATGCCCATCGATACCAACCTCCTCGCGAACGAGATCGCTGACGCGTACGCGAATCGTCGGATACTCGCGATACCGCCCTCGGCCCGCTATGGCGGTTTCGATCTCGCGGCGGCTTATGCGGTGGAGGCGGAACTCACCCGGCGGCGACGCGCGGTAGGGTTCAGGACGGTCGGGCTCAAAGTGGGTTACGCCAATAAGGCGGTGTGGCGGGCCCTCGAGTTGAGCACGCTGGTGTGGGCGCACATGTACGACGACACGGTGCATCTGGCCACCGGCAACCGCGTGTCGTTGTCGCTCGCGCGCACAATCTCGGCGAAGATCGAGCCGGAGATCGTGCTCGCGCTGAAGCGGCCGCTCGTGCCAGGGATCAGCGATCCGGCGGCGGTACTCGACGCGGTCGAATCGCTTGCACTCGGCTTCGAGATCATCGACTGCGCGTTCGCCGACTGGAAGTTCCGGCCACCCGATTTCGTCGCGGCCTACGGTCTGCACGCCGCGCTGATCGTCGGCGAGCCGCAGCCGATCGATCCCGCGCGCATATCGGCGCTCGTCGAAGCACTGGCACAGTTCAGGGTCAAGCTCTCGAAAGAGCACGCACTCATCGACGAAGGCTCCGCCAGGAACTCGTTGCGAAGCCCCGCCCTGTGCCTGGCGGAGCTCGTCGCGGCGGTTGCGAAACAGTGCCCGACCGACCAGCTCGAGTCGGGCGATCTGGTGAGCACGGGCACGCTCACCGAGTCGAAGCCGATTGCCCCTGGCGAGACGTGGAGTGCCGCGATCGAGGGACTCGATCTTCCTGCCTTGACGGTCGACTTCACCTGAGCCGCGCCAACAGTCACCATGCGAACGCCGATGGATGACACCGCACTCGGTCGAAGACCAGCCCCACTCGATGCGATTCTGGCTGATACGAGCGCGCTCGGGTTCACCATGGCTTCAGAGCCGAAAGTCGGGGCTCTGTTGGCGGCGCTCGCAGCGACGAAGCCGCTCGGGCGGCTCCTCGAGCTCGGGACGGGCACAGGACACGGCACAGCATGGCTCCTGTTCGGTATGGATGCGGGAGCCACCCTCGATACCGTCGATACCGACCCGAAGGTCGTCGCCGTGGCTCGACGACACCTCGACTCGGACCACAGGGTCACCTTCCACATCGCCGACGGTGCCGAGTTCATCAAGGAGGCGCCGCGCGGCGAGTTCGATCTCATCTACGCCGATGCGTGGCCGGGAAAGTTCAGTCATCTCGACGAGGCCCTTGCGCTGCTGGCCCCAGGGGGGATGTACGTGATCGACGACTTGTTGCCACAAGCGAATTGGCCCGAGGGCCACGCACCGAACGTGCCTATCCTGATCGATGACATCGAACGACGCGACGGATTTGTGACTGTGCGGCTGGCCTGGGCATCAGGGATGATGATCGTGACCCGTCGGGACGGCTGAGCGATCACAGGAGAGAACGGGGATGACGGAGAGAACGGAGAACCTTCAACACCGAGGCAACGGGGGAAACGGAGATCAAGAACAGCAGTCTCCGTTTGCTCCGTTACCTCCGTGTGAATCCACCTCCGTTCCCTCCCTCTTTTGGCTCCTTCCTCTCGCAGTCGTGGCAATCGGGATCCGCATCGTGACCGACTGGCGTCGCGACCCCGATGAATCGATTCGCAGGCGTCTGCTCGAGGAAGCCCCCCTCGGAAGCACGTTCGACGACGTCGAGACGTTCGTCAGGAGAAGTGGGTGGCGTTACGAGATCGGCAGACAGCGCGGCTTCGCCGACGAGCGAGTCCCTGCCCGCGTCGTCGGCGCACAACACATTCAGGCTGATCTGGGAAACTATCGCAACATCCCTCTCCCGCTCCCCACACGCGTCATCGTGTTCTGGGGATTCGATGCGAACGGGCATCTGATCGACGTGTGGGTCTCGAAGTCGACCAATGTCCTCTGAACCACTAGCGACGCCCGCCGATCGACCCGCGTTGAAGCGCGTGTGCGTCTTCGCCGGATCGAGCACCGGCACTCACGTCGAGTACCAGTCAGCCGCGCGACAACTGGGTGTGACGCTGGCGTTGCGTGGACTCGGTATGGTCTACGGAGGTGCGCGCGTAGGCCTGATGGGTGTCGCGGCGGATTCAGCGCTGGGTGCCGGAGGTGAAGTCATCGGCGTGATTCCCGCGTCGCTCGTCGCGAGAGAGATCGCTCACCCGGGATTGACCGAGCTCCGCGTCGTATCGTCGATGCACGAACGCAAAGCGACGATGGCCGACCTGTCCGATGCGTTCATCGCCCTGCCCGGAGGCTGGGGCAC
Source organism: Vicinamibacterales bacterium (assembly GCA_036407095.1). GTDB lineage: Bacteria > Acidobacteriota > Vicinamibacteria > Vicinamibacterales > UBA2999 > Gp6-AA40. Next base: position 124,783 of record DASWZV010000081.1, read on the forward strand.
GCTCGAAGAGTTCTTCGAGGTGCTGACGTGGGCGCAACTCGGGTTGCATCGGAAGCCGTGCGGGTTGCTGAACGTCCGCGGGTACTTCGATTTCATGATTTCGTTTCTCGAGCACTCGGTTCAGGAAGGGTTCGTCAAGCGCGAGAACGGGTCGCTGATCGCCGTCTCGCAATCGCCCGACGCGCTCCTCGATCGGTTCGTGTCCTCCAAGCCTCCATTGGTCGATAAGTGGATCGATCGCGCCTCCACGTAAGCGATGAAGATCCTCGTCATTGGATCGACAGGCGGCACTGGCCGCGCGCTCGTCACGCAGGCGCTCGACGCTGGACATCAGGTCACGGCGCTCGCGCGCAACGCTGACAAGATGTCCTTCCGCCACGAGCGGTTGAGACTGGTCCCCGCAGATGCGGCCAGCGGCGGTCCGCAGCTTGGCGAAGCCATCCACGGCCACGACGCGGTGATCAGCGCGCTGGGCCGCGGACGGTCATTCAAGGCGGAAGGGCTGATCGAGCGGGCGGTACCGGCCATCCTCACGGCGATGCAGGCGTATCAGGTTCGTCGGCTGATCTTTACGTCAGCGATCGGCGTGGGAGACACGATCCGCACGACGCCGCTGCTCTCGCGTCTCTTCATCCGCCTGTTTCTCAATGACATCTACGCCGACAAACTGGCGGGCGAAAACGCGATCCGGCGCAGTACTCTCGACTGGACGATCGTCCAGCCTGCTCTGCTTACCGACGGTCCGTTGACCGGCACCTACCGGTTCGGCGACCGGCTGGCGATGAGCGGCATGCCGAAGATCTCGCGAGCCGACACGGCCCACTTCATCCTCAGGCAGCTTGACGACCGTGCTTATATCGGTAAGGTCGTCATCGTCGCGTACTAGACCGGGGCGGGTCGGGTAGATAAGGTTGACAAGGTTGATAGGGTCGATAGGTGATGGCGAGCCCCATCCACCCTACCAGCCCCATTTCACCTCACCAGCCCTCCGCTGAGGCCGGACACAACACGCGTCTTGATATGAACCCCACTTACAACGCCGACATTTACGACGCGACCGTACCCAAGTCATTTCTTGGCGATCTCGACTGGTACCGTCGTCAGGCACGCGAGAGCGGCGGACCCGTGCTGGAACTCGGAGCGGGCACGGGGCGCATTGCGCTCAAGCTGGCGGAGGACGGCGTCGCCGTCCATGCGCTCGACCGAGACCGTGACATGCTCGCGGCGTTGCAGCGAAAGGCGGCGGCCTCGCCCCACGTTCACGATCGAATCGAGGTGGTCGAAGGCGACATGCGGACGTTTGAATTGCGCGAGCGGTTCGCGCTCATCATCGCTCCGTTTCGAACGCTCCTGCACAACCTGACCGAGGACGACCACCTCGCAACCTTTCGACGCGTGCGGGCACACCTTCGTCCGCAAGGGCGCTTTGCCTTCAATGTGTTCCACCCTTCGTTGGAGTTCATGAGCCAGCACACCGGTCCCCTTGCAGGCGTCTGGCGGTGGGCCTCGACGTCGGAGAACGCCGACGGCACCACCCTCGTGCGCTCCGATGCCATCCGGTACGATACGGTGCATCGTCGCCTTCATTCCCTGCTTCGCTACGAGGAGTACACGACCGACGGCACGCTCGCGCGAACGTTCCTGCATCGTCTCGAGCTGTCGTACCTGTATCCGTCCGATATCAGACGCCTGCTGGGTGAGGCCGGCTTTCGTTCAGTCGAGATCTACGGCGGCTTCGACGAGCGGGCATTCGCAAGAGACACCGACGAACTGGTAGTCGTGGCCGTCTGCGATTGAACGGAGTATCACGCATCATGCGCGTCGCTGTGCTGAACGACATCCACGCGAACCTTCCCGCGCTCGACGCCGTGCTCGCCGAGCTCGGCGATCAACGGATCGATCGCATCGTGCTTGGTGGCGATGTGCTGCCGGGCCCGATGCCTCGGGACACACTCGAGCGTCTGCACGCCCTCGACGTGCCGGTGAGCGCGATCTACGGCAACGGTGAGCTCGCCGTGCTGGCACAACTCGACGCAGCTGATCCGGCTGCTGTCACGTATTGGGGAACGACGTCCGGGGCGCCGCTGCCGGAGAAGTATCAAGAGTGGATCCGCTGGACGGCGCGACAGCTGCGGCCTGATCAGGCCGACACGATCAGACGCTGGCCGAAAACCCTTCGCCTGGACATCGACACCGTCGGCGACGTGCTGTTCTGCCACGGCACGCCAACGAGCGAGACCGACGCCTTCACGCGTCTGACGCCCGAAGACGTGCTGCTGCCGCTCTTCGTGGACCTCGGCGCCCCGCTCGTGGTCTGCGGTCACACGCACATGCAGTTCGATCGGATGATCGGCACCACCCGCGTGGTGAATGCCGGCAGCGTAGGTTGCCCCTTCGGACGGACTGGTGCCGATTGGTTGCTGCTCGGACCTGGCGTCGAGCTGCGGCACACCTCCTACGATCTCCAAGCCGGTGCCGCAGCCATTCGCGCGACAGCGTTTCCCGGGGCCCCCGAATTTGCCGACACGAACGTTCTGAACCCGCCCTCGGAGGAAGCGATACTCGCGGCGTTCACGCGCGCCTCGTTCTAGCCACGGAGGGCACAGAGAGTTTGGGCCACGGAGATCACGGAGAACACGGAGAGTCGGGAAACGGAGATTAGGGCCACAAAGATCACAAAGAACACGAAGGTTGAGAAACCGAGAGGGCCACATTTGTGGCGGTACGTCCTCCGTTTCTCCACTTTGTGTTCTTCGTGATCTTCGTGGCCTGTGATCTCCGTTTCTCTCCGTGGCTCTTCGTGGCTAACAATAGGGGGCTGACCGGAGAGAAGACCTGATGCCGACGATCACTGGTGCACACTCGATCATCTACAGCAAGCGCGCGGAGGCCGACCGTGCGTTCTTGCGGGATGTCCTCGGTCTGCCCAGCGTGGACGTGGGCGGCGGCTGGCTGATCTTCGCGGTGCCGCCGGCTGAAGTCGCGGTGCACCCGTCGGCGGAGAACAACATCCACGAGTTCTATCTGATGACCGACGATATCCGAGCACTCATCGACGCCATCTCGAAGCGCGGCATCACGTGCACGCCGCCCCAGGATCAAGGCTGGGGCGTGCTGACGCAGGTGTCGCTGCCGGGTGGCGGGACAATCGGAATCTACGAGCCGCGGCACCCGCGGCCAGAGTGGAAACAGCCACAGGGCCCGGCCGCATAGCGGTCGAATGGGCAGCGAGGAACCGATCATGGCATCGCGCACGCTGGAAATCCGCAACCATCTGGACGCCGCCTATCCCGATGTCTTCACCAACGACGCGATCGCGGCACTGGCGGCGCTCGCGGTACTCGACGACGATCGCAAGGCGGTGATGGCCGCCCGAATCGCCCGCCGCCGGGCCCGGTCTCAGAAGTCGCAGCGGATCGCGTTTCTCGATCCGGCGTCACGCATCCCGCGCACATCGATCACGGTACAGGACGCGCGCGACGGCCGATTCAGCGGCAGCGAGATCCCGCACGATCTCCGGCGCCAGTGGATCCAGGGCACCGGGCCCGCCGCGCGCCCGAACGTGTCGGTCGACACCAGCATCCGCAACATCGCCTACGCGCTGCTCTCCGGCGCGGACGGCTGGATGTTCGACGGCGAAGACGCGCTCGGCCAGGTGTCGACGATGTCGCTCGACAATCAGCGGAACCTGAAGCTGGCCATTCACCGCGATCCGATCTTCCTGAAAACTGCCGAAGGGGTCGCCGCAGAAATGAATCAGTGGGCGCAGGGCTTCTTCGGCAAGCCGACGATTCGCGACTGGCACGCGCAGCTCGATTTCACCACCAAGATCTTCCGTCCGCGCGGCCTGCACCTCGATGACCGCCACGTGCGGTTCACGGGCGGCGGCGGCTTCTCAGCCTCAATCGTCGACCTCACGCTGTATATCGTGAACAACCACCAGCAGCTCCGTAAGACGGGGTGCTCGCTGGTGTTGTACCTCCCGAAGATTCAGACCGCCGAAGAGGCCGCGCTCTGGAACGACATCCTGAGCACGCTCGAGCAGCATCTCAACCTGCCGGTGGGCGCCATCAAGGTCTACGTGCTGGTCGAGCAGATCGAAGCGTGCTTCCAGCTGATGGAAATCCGCGCCGCACTCGGCCTGCACTTCGTCGGCTTCAACACCGGACGCTGGGACTACATCAACAGCGTCTCGGATGCAGTCGCGTGGGACCCATCGTTCGTCAATCCCAACATCGACACCATCACGATGACGTATGGCTACATGCGGATCTACGAGGACCGCGTGCGCCGGGCCGTCAACACGCCTGACCGCAATGGCGTGTACGCGTTGTGGCAAGGCGGGATGGAGCCAAACATCCCCGTGGGCTCGGCGGCTGGCGTCGCCAACGGCATGAAGCGCGCCGTCGCCGGCGCCGAGCGCGAACAGCGCGAGGGCGCAAGCGGCAAGTGGGTCGCCCACTGGAAGATGGTTCACATCGTCCGACCCGTCTGGGAGAAGGTCGGCGAGGCGAATCAACTCGGACGCGCCTTTCCCCCGCTCACCTACACGACCGCGGACGCCGACGGCCTCACGCTGCTCGAAGACGCCCCGCGCACGATCCGCGGCGCGCGCGATCTGCTCAGCGTCGCGCTGCAGTACGGGAACGCGTTCGGCCAGGGCCTCCAGGCGGCGGCGCTCAAGCCCGCCGACTTCTTCGGCGACGAAGACGTGCTGTATCTGATGGAAGACATGGCCACAGGCGAAATCCGCTTGAGCATTCTGTGGGAATGGCTGCACAAGGGCGCCACGCTCACGGCCGACGATCCGATCGGCGTCAAGGCCGGCGACCGCTTCTCGCGTGATCTCTTCGCGGAGCTCCTCCGCGAGGAATACGACAAGCTGCTGAGAGCCGGCAACCGCGACGTCCACGACGTCTCGAAAACGACGACGCTGCCGATCGCGCGCGCAATCGTCGAGGCCTATGTCATGGACGATACCAAGCTGCCGTGGTACATCGACCTGCTCAACATCAACCTGAATAATTTCGATCTCACCGAAGCGAAGCGCCGGATCGCGCTCCTGACGGAGGCATTCGGGAAGGATGGCACGCGGATCACGGAGAATCTCGATTTTGCGGGGGTGTCGGCGTAAGATTTCCACCCATGAAGAAGCTCCTCGCCCTCGCTGTCGTCGTTGCCCTGGCCACGGCCGCCGTGAACGCCCAGTACTCGCTGACCGTCAACAAGGATCGCCTCATCAACGCTCAGAACGAGCCGCAGAACTGGCTCCTGATGAACGGCGACTACGGCTCGCAGCGCTACTCGAAGCTCACGCAGATCAACCGCGAGAACGTGAAGAACCTGCGCATGGCGTGGGCGATGGCGCTCGGCGGGATGCAGGACGTCGGGCAGAACGGCCCCGAGAACGAAGTCAATCCGCTCATCGACAACGGCTACATGTACACCAGCGACGGCTGGGGCACGATCTACAAGATCGACGCGCGCAACGGCTCGTACGGCAAGTTCGTCTGGGTCGCCGATCCCGGGGTGCAGCATGAAGGCAACACCTCGCGCACGCGTGGCATCGCGCTCTGGGAAGACAAGGTCATCGCGAACCTGCCCGACGGCCGCGTGATCGCGGTCAACCGCGAGAACGGCGAGATCGTCTGGGACAAGAAGATCACGACAAAGAACGAGTTCGGCAACCAGGAGCGCTTCCTCACGGCACCGCTCGTCGCCGACGGTAAGGTCCTCATTCAGAACGGCGCGGGTGATGGCGGCACGCGGGGATGGGTCGCGGCGCTCGACGTCAAGACCGGCAACGAGCTCTGGCGCTTCTACACCGTCCCCAAGCCCGGCGACGCAGGCAGCGAGACCTGGAAGGACGATCACAACGCGTGGAAGACGGGCGGTGGCGGCATCTGGCAGACCGGTTCGTACGATTCCGCGTCGAATCTCTACATCGTCGGCACCGGCAACCCGTTTCCGATCTACGACCCGCAGTTCCGTCCGGGCGACAACCTCTACACGAACTCGGTCATCGCGCTCGATGTCGCCACGGGCAAGCTGGCCTGGCACTTCCAGTACACCCCCAACGACTCATGGGACTACGACGAAGTCGGCGTGCACATGCTGTACGACGTCGCCATCGACGGCAGAAACCGGAAGGTCGTCAGCCACTTTGCGCGCAACGGGTTCTTCTACACACTCGACCGCACGAGCGGCCGTTTCATCAAGGCCGAGAAGTACGTCAACGATCTGAACTGGACCAAGGGCATCAACCCGGAGACCGGCAGACCGCTCGACTACAACCCGAAGCTCGATGTGCAGGTCTACAACCCGGAGGCGCGTGCGCTGCGCGGCGACGGGCAGAAGCGCACCTGCCCGACGTGGCACGGCGGCGTCGCGCACCAGCCGCTCGCGTACAACCCGGTGAAGAAGATCGCGTACGGGGTCGGCACTGAGGGCTGTTTCAGTCAGAACGGCGCTGCGGTCGCGTCGAGAGGCAAGGAAGGCGGGGTCGACAACAAGGGCAGCCAGCCGCGCCAGTACAGCAGCGACCTGTATTACGGATCGGTCACGGCATTCGACGCCGTCGGTCACAAAGTGGTCGCGAAGGCGGTGACCGACATCGAGGTGCGATCGGGCGTCACCGCGACCGCGGGCGGTCTCGTCTTCACCGCATTGCAGGATGGTTGGATCGTCGCATACAACGACGAGACGCTCGAAGAACTGTGGCGCTTCAACGTCGGCACGCCGCTGAAAGGCGCGCCGGTCACCTACGCGATCGGGCCGAAGCAGTACCTCGCCGTGCAGGCCGGCGGCCGGCATCTGCATCCGGTGAACTGGGACAAGCTGGAGAACTCGAGTTATCTGTTTGTGTTTGCCTTGAACTAGGAATCAGGACGCAGGAATCAGGAAGCAGGCCTGGGCCAGGCTCCTGCTTCCTGGACCGCCTGAGTCCTGATTCCTGCTTCCTGATTCCTCGAAGTTCCTAGACCAGCCCTGAATCCTGATTCCTGAATCCTGATTCCTGATCCCTGCTTCCTGATTCCTCGATCTTCAGGTCCACCATCAGGTCCAACGCGACGGCTTCGAGCGCGGCGCGAAGCGCGTCGGGCGCGAGTCGTGGCGGCGTACGCAGTCGCGCGCGGCCGCGGAACAGGGCGTCGCCGGAGTCGGGTGCGCTCGTGATCTCCGACTCGAACTCCTCGATGTTGACGCCGCGCTCGGCCAGCACCCGCGAGATCTCGCGGACGATCCCCGGACGGTCGTGCCCGACCAGCTCGAGACCGATCGTTCTGAACGGCACCTCCGCTTCCGCCGCGCCCGTTTCGACAACGACCGTCAGTCCATGGAGAGCAGTCAGCGCCCTGGCAAGATCCCTGGACTTCGCCGCGTCGGCGGTCACGCGCAGGATCCCGGCGAACTTGCCGCCGAGCCGAGCCATGCGGCTCTCTTCCCAGTTGGCACCGACGGCGAGCACGACCCCCGAGATCTCCTCGACGATTCCCGGCTTGTCCTCGCCGACGATGGTGATCACGAGCGATGTGTGCATGCTCATATGAAGAAGGAGCTGCTTCCTTATTCCTGGCCCAGCCCTGATTCCTGATTCCTGCTTCCTGAGCCCTGCTCAGACGCCGCGCGGAAACTTTCGAGCGCGGCGTGTTCATCGTCGAAGATCTCGAACACGGTTCCAAGCCTGGTGATGTCCATCAGGTGATCGCTATGCCGCGTGAGGTGCAGCAGCTTGATCGTGCCGCCCCGCTGACGCGCAGACAGATACTTGCTCACCAGCATCCCGATGCCCGCGCTGTCGATGCGGGTGATGTCCTGGAAATCGAGCACGATCTTCACGTGTCCGGCCGCAACCAACCTGTTCACCGCGTCACGGAACATGAGATCGCCGTCTTCCAGCTCGAGACGGCCGGCGAGTCTCAGGATGGTCACGTCGCCGGCGTGCACTTCGGCGATCCGCATGCGGGGCGTCACAATCGGCTCCCCTCACTCCAGATATTTGACGAAGATGACTTCATTGCGTGATTCGTTATAGATCAACTCGTCGACGAGCGACCGCGTCATCGCCAGTCCGAACCCACCGGGACGCAGCCCCTTCTGCTCGCGCACGATGAGGTGGCGGATCGGATCGTCGGCAGGGTTCGAGATCGCCGCATGGCGAAGGCCGTCGATGTCGAATCCCTCACCGGGATCCTGAATGCGATAGAACAACATCTTCTTCGCCCGAACGCAAGAGATACGAACCTTGCGGTTCGGATCGAACTTGCCTCCCCACTCGATGGCGTTCGTCAACAGCTCACGGAACGCCTGCGCGACCGCTTCACGCACGTCCTCGGGCAGCTGCGCGTCGAGGTGCATGACGAACGACTGGATGCGTTCCACCATCTCGAGCGTGCACGGCGCGACCAGCTCCAGCCACTCCGGCCTCGCCGACACGACCTCGAACGAGAGTGCCGTGGCGGGCCCGACCGCGTCGTTGACGACGTCGATGATCGTACTCGGGGGGAAGGGCTTCCGCAGGTAACGATAGGCCTGGCGGCGGACCGACTCGAGCAGCGTCTCCGAAGTATCGTCGGCGGTCATCATGATGACGAGGGGTGGCACGGCGAGTGCGCGTGCCCGCGCGAGCACGTCGAGGCCGCTCATGCTCGGCAATCCGATGTCGAGCAGCACGATGTCGAATCTGCGGTCCTCGAGCAGAGCGAGCGCTTCGGGGCCGTCGCCCGCTGTGTCGACGAGATGGCCGGCCTCCCTCAAGAGCGCAGACAGCGCGAATCGAAGCGCACGATCGTCGTCAACCAGAAGAATGCGGCGGCCGTCGGCAGCGTGGCCCATCTCTCACCCTTCCAGGGGATGTATCAGCGACTTCCAGAGCACTCGTAGTGTACTTTGAGGGGGCAGGGCATGACCGCACATCACCCGGATGGAGACGTCGGCGCCGGCAGCCCCCAGCAGCTGATTCTCTACGAAACGGCACGTGCGCTGGCGGAATCTCCGACGTTGGAGGACGCCTCGCCGCGCATGCTCGAGGCGGTGTGCCGCGCGCTCGGGTGGCAGTGCGGCGCCATCTGGGAAGTGAATCGGGCACGGACTCTGATGCGCTGCGCCGGCACGTGGCACGCCGCGGGTCAGCTCCTCGGCGAGTTCACCGGCACTACCGAGGCGTCGACGTTCGAGCGGGGCGTGGGCCTGCCCGGGCGGGTATGGGAGCACCGCCAGCCGTCGTGGATTCCCGACGTCACGGAGGACGCGAATTTCCCGCGCGCGTCGGTGGCCGAACGCGTCGGCCTGCATGCGGCGTTCGCGCTGCCGATCATGCAAGGGCGGCAGGTGCAGGGCGTGCTCGAGTTCTTCAGCCGCGACATCCGCGAGCCGTCCCCGGATCTGCTCGCGATGATGACCGCCGTCTGCAGCCAGATCGGGCTCTTCATCGAGCGGAAACGCGCGAGCGACGATCTCGATCGCTTCTTCAGGCTGTCGCTGGATCTGTTCTGCGTGGCCACGTTCGACGGCTACTTCGTGCGCGTGAATCCCGCGTGGCAGACCGTACTGGGGCTCGAGGAAGAGGAGTTGCGATCGACTCCATTCATGGACTTCGTGCATCCCGACGATCGCCAGGCCTCGAACGACGCCCTGGCCGCGTTGATGAGCGGCGCTCACCTCATCGACTTCGAGAACCGCTATCGCGCCAAAGACGGGTCGTACAAGTGGCTGCAGTGGTTCGCCGCGCCGTTCATCAAGCAGGAACTCGTCTACGCGGTCGGACGTGACATCACCGAACGGAAGGCCGCGCGCGATCGTCTGGCGCAACTGGTCGAGGAGCTCGAGGTGGCGCGCACGCGCGCCGAGCAGGCGACCGTCGCGAAAGGCGAGTTCCTCGCCAACATGAGCCACGAGATCCGCACGCCGATGAACGCGATCATCGGCATGACCGATCTTGCGCTTCAGACCCGGCTCACGCCGCAACAGCGCGAGTACCTGCGCACCGCGAGGGAATCGGCCGAAGCGCTGATGACGATCATCAACGACATCCTCGATGTCTCGAAGATCGAGGCACGCCGCCTCACCCTGGAGCGTGTCCCCTTCATGGTACGCGACACGATCGAGGACAGCGTCAAGCTGCTCGCGCCCCGTGCCGATCAGAAGGGGCTCGAGCTCTCGTGCCGGATCGCGCCAGACGTGCCGATGGTGCTGATGGGCGACCCGGGGCGTCTGCGGCAGGTTCTGTTGAATCTCGTCGGCAACGCGGTGAAGTTCACGGACAGCGGCGAAGTCGGCGTCGACATCAGCGTCGCCGAACGGACCGACGATGATGTGATGCTGAAGTGCACGGTGCGGGACACGGGCATCGGTATTCCCGAAGACAAGCGATGGGAGATCTTCGGTGCATTCGTGCAGGCGGATACGTCGACGACACGCCGCTACGGCGGGACCGGCCTCGGCCTCACGATCTCCGCTCAACTGGTCGAGATGATGGGCGGGAGGCTGTGGCTCGAGAGCCAGCCGGGCACCGGCAGCCAGTTCCACTTCGTCGCGCGATTCGACGTGCACGCCGATTCCGTGGACGCGACGCCGTCGCTCCCCTTCGATCTGCGCGCGCTTCGCGTGCTCGTCGTCGATGACAATGCGACCAACCGCCGGATCCTGACCGAGATCCTCGAGAGCTGGCAGATGACGGCCGCCGGCGCCGACTCGGCACGCGCCGCGCTCGAAGCAATGCGGACGGCGTTCGATGCCGGCACACCGTTTCAACTCGTGCTGACCGACGCGCTGATGCCGGACGTCGACGGGCTCGCGCTGGCGGAACAGATCGTGACCCACGATCGCTTCACCACTGTGAAGATCATCCTGCTGACGTCGGCGGGCGCCCCCACACTCAGAGGACGACGTGCGGCACTCTTCGCCGGAACGCTGATCAAGCCGGTCAAGCAGTCGGATCTCCTCGATGCGATCGTCACCGCGTTTGCCGGTCCGGCCGCACCACCGCGTGAGCGGGCGAAGGAGCCGCGGGGATCGTCCCGCACCCCGGCGCGAAGCCTGCGCGTCCTGGTCGCCGAGGACAACGCGACGAATCAGAAGCTGATCGCGGCGCTGCTCGATCAGCGGGGACATCAGGTCACGATCGTGACCAACGGGCGACAGGCGGTCGAGCGCGCCCGTCAGGAGTCGTTCGACCTCGTGCTGATGGACGTGCAGATGCCGGAGTTGAGCGGACTCGAAGCCACCGAAGCCATCCGCGCCTCGGAACGCGAGACCGGCCGCCACCTTCCGATCGTCGCGCTGACGGCTCGCGCGATGGCGGGCGACCGCGAGCAGTGCATCGCCGCGGGAATGGATGCCTATCTCTCGAAGCCGGTGCGGGCCGAGGAACTGTTCGCGGCGATCGATTCCCTGATCGGGATTCCTGCGAACGACATCGCCGCGGCAGCGGCAGCCGCCCCTGGTCATGCGACGTCGATCGACTCTGCCGCACTGTTGGCCGGCTTCGGCGGACGATCGGATCTGGCGGTTCAAGTGATCGACGTGTTCTTTGTCGATGCCACGGGCATGCTGACACGTCTGAAGGAGGCGGCCCGGGCCGGGAATCTCACCGAGGTCGCGGCCGCGGCGCATGCGATCAAGGGATCGGTGGGACTGTTCTCTCAGGGACATGCCTACGAGCAGGCGCGAGCGCTCGAACACCAGGCGCGCGCAGGCGACGGGAAAGACGTCGACCGCATGTCTGAAGACCTCGAGTCGAGTGTGTCCACCGTGATCGCCGAGCTGCGCACGCTTCGCGACCAGCTCGCCCGCACGTAATTTCGACTCACCGGTCGCCGCACGCGGGGCCAAGCGACGATGGTGTGGCTGCGGCCTCGCTCCGGTTCGACGCCGCGGAAAAACGGCTCGTCCGCGCGTGTGCTGACGCTGCCGGCGACGGCTGATCCTGATCCGCGCGACCGTGAACAATCGTGTCGATAACGAGCTGCCCGGTGCGTCCGTGGCGAATCACTGCGGTCGCCGATGGGCCGCTCCCGAGCCGTTTTACTTTCTTCGCTGATCGCGGCGCGAACAGTCGCTCCGCCGCAGCCACACCGCCGTCGCTTGGCGGAGTGTGCGGCGGCTCGCCGGGCGGGCCTGGGGTCGGCGACCTGTTCGCGGCGTGAGTAAATCGGGTCTGGAGGCGCAGCGAGCGTCGTCGCCGGTGATTCGCCACGGGCGTACGGGCGAGCTGGTTATCGACACGATTCTTGGCTGTCCTACGAATTATCCAAGGCGACGGCGTGATCGTCAGCTCCATCGCCGGAGGGCCCGATTTTCCACGCCGTCGAACCGGGAGCCGACGCCAGGCCCGACCGGTGAGCCGACGCTACGGAGAGGTCGAGCACGGGCAGCGTGAGATTTGGTGTCGGTGGTCAGAAGGTCCGGCAAAACGGCCAGTTTTTATACACGTGTATAATTGAGGCATGGACCCCATCCACGAGCAGGTCCTGGGAGCCGCCAACGCCATCGCCTCGGCTGACGGACGGTTCCGGATCGCCGATGTTCCCGCGCTGCTGCCCCACTTGAATGCGGCGACCGTCCGCACCCATGTGGCCAGCCGCTGCTGTGCGAACGCGCCGTCCAACCACCAGTCACGGTACCGATATTTCCGGGCCGTGCAGCGGGGCGTGTATCGCATCGAGCCCCCGTTTCGTCGTCGACCCCGGCGACAGTCCCATCAACGGCCCTCACAGGAGCGGATCCTCGCGTCTTTCGACAGCGGCGTCGATCCGACGCTGATCGCGACATCTCTGGCGATGACGCCAACCGAGCGCCTCGATACGATGCGTGGCGCGGCGGTCTCACTCGAGTCGCTTCGACGGCCGTGATTCCGGATTACCGTGCGATCGTCGACACGCTCGACCGGCACGGCGTCGACTTCGTCATCGTCGGAGCCGTGGCGCTCGTGCTTCACGGCTCCCCGCGGGTCACCCGCGATCTCGACGTCTGCTACTCGAGAGAACCCGCCAACCTCGAACGCCTGGCGCGCGCCTTGAAACATCTCGCTCCGACCCTGCGCGGGGCGCCGAAGAATCTGCCGTTCACCCTCGACGCCGCCACGCTGAAGGCAGGACTGAATTTCACGCTTCAGTCGAAGGCGGGCGACCTCGATCTGCTGGGTGAGATCACGGGTATCGGCGCCTACCCCGCGGTTCGCAGACTGTCCACGGTGATGCGCGTGTACGATCGCGAGGTCCGCGTGCTGAGCCTCGATGGTCTCGAACGAGCCAAGCTGGCCGTGGGACGGCTCAAAGATCTCGCGGACCTTGCCGAGATCCGTGAAATCAAGCGCTTGTCGCGTCCGTGAGACGTGCGCGACCTGCGGGGGGTCCGGCTTCAACCGGAACCACGTCGCCTGCCATCGCGGACAGCACGGTGGCACTTCATTACCGTGGTAATATCTATCTATGGCACTTGCCCATTCGAAGGTGACCGCCCAAGGCCAGATCTCGGTGCCAGCAAGCGTTCGACGGAAGCTCGGCGTCGGTCCTGGCTCTGTGCTGGAATGGGATGAGGACGGCGAGAACGTCGTGATACGCCGGGCGGGTCGGTTCAGTTCAGACGATGTGCATCGAGCTGTCTTTTCCTCACCGCCAAAACCAAAGAGCCTCTCGGAGTTGAAGAACGGCGTACGACGCTACGTGAAGAGACGTCGTGCGGGCCGTTGACACCAACGTACTCGTTCGGCTTCTGACGCGAGACGACGCAAAACAGGTTGCAGCGGCCGAGTCGTTCGTCGCTCGGGGTGCGTGGGTGCCACATCTGGTGCTCGCCGAAGTGACATGGGTCCTGGCATCGGTCTACGACCGCAGCGCTGACGAGATTGCGACGGCTGTCGAGATGCTGCTGCATCATGAGCACCTGACCATTCAGGATTCGGAGACCGTCAGCGCCGCAGTCGCACACTTCAGGCGACGCTCTGTCCTGGGATTCTCCGATTGCCTGGTGCTGGAAATTGCAAGAAAGGCCGGTCATCTGCCGCTCGGCACCTTCGATCGCGACCTGGCTCGTCTTGATGGCGTCGAGAAAATCTGAGGCTACCGTTTCTCCGCGGCGCGCGAGCCGCTCAGCATGTGCGGGAGCGCGTAGTTGCCTTCGTGGCATGCGAATTCGAGCACGGGTTCCGCTTCGTTTCTCGTCAGCGGCATCGAGAACGTCCACGGCCGCGTCCACGTCGCCGGATCGTTGACCGTCACCGCCCACTCGATCGTGTGATCCGACGTGGGTGTGAAACGCTCCACCAGACGCAGCGTCGCGGCGTTGGCATTGCGATAGGTGCTGCGATCCTTGTAATTCGTCGACTCGACGACCAGCGCATTGCCGTCCCAGTGGCCACGCGCATCTCCCATCTCGAACGCCATCATCTTCGGCGCATGCGATCGCCCGTCGAGAGGGATCACGCGCACGTCGTGCACGAACTCGTACCTGATGGCAATGACTCCCGGCGCCTGGACGATCTGATAAGAGTTGCCGTGAATGTACGGCATCATCGCCCCCGGCACGCCGCGCGTGATGCAGCGCTCCCAGAGGTCGAAGTCGTCGACGCTGTTGAACGTACGTTCGCCGCGTTCGGCGTCGAAACTGCTGGGCGTGCGTTGCCGAGCGTTGAGAATGCCCTGAATGCCGCTGTCCTGGAACGGGTCGGGCGGTCCGATTCGCTTCTGTGCGGCGGGCGACATCGGAGGAATCCGGCCGTCCGGTGGATCGACGATCAGCCAGGCGCGACTGCCCTTCGTCACCTCGAGCGGATCGCGAAACTGCGACGGCCCTACACCCGCGGCACGCTCGACGACCCGCGTGTTACGCTTCGCGAGCAGGTCGGCCAGTTCCGCACCGCGCACATCATCGACGCGTCGGCCGGCAAACTCCACCGGCCGCTCGAGTGGCGTGCTCTGTTCGTACTTGTTGGTGTAAGTCCCCTGCAGATCGGGATCGCCCCACGGTGTACGCGGCGGCGCATACGGCGTCGCGGATGACAACACGCTGACGAGGACCAGCGGAGCGAGGGCCACCAGAACGCCGAGCCGCCGGGTCATGGCGACTCTTATACGCCCAACCCGGCGGCCTGGCAACCTCACTCGATCACGCGTTCAGCTTCGGTTTGCCATTACCGCAGGACGAGGCGACACGACGCAGCGAACGCACCCGCATCTCTCCGTCCACGAGCCTGCCGGTCACGCTCACGCGTTCGCCGACGTGACTCCTCAACCGCAGACGGCGCGAAGCATCGACGATCCCGACCGACGCCGAGCTCTTTCGCAGGAACGCCGACTTCCAGCTGCGCGACCGTGGCGCATAGGCACCGGTCGTGTCCTTCAGACGGAACGTGTCGCCGTCCTTCGCGAGGCATCCGGCGATCGTCACCACCCGCGATGTCACCTTGGCATCGCTCGTCGACCGCGCCGTGTGAGCCAATACCACCTCGGGATCGTTCGACACAGTGATTGCGTCCGGCAACTGGCCGCTGGTCTCCTCGTGCAACGCCGCTGTTGATGATGGCGCATCACCCCCAGCCACATGGGTCGACGATCGGAACCCGAGGACGGCCACAGCCATGATGATCGCGACGCTGAACGACAGCACCGCGGCCGTCGACCTGTCCATCGCGCCCGAGACCTGGGTGAATCGCTCGATGGTTCGCTTCCACGCCGCGCGATTCCAGAAGGCTTCGACTCGAGTACGCATGGCGCGCCACGCGCTCCGGGCTGGTTTGCTCGTCCACGCGAACGCCTTCAGAAGCGACGAATTCCTCAGGCGGATCTGTTTCTTCACCGACATCGATGCCCTCCTTCGTGAAACGGGTGGGACCAACGGCCTGATGCGGCAAACTCGGTACCTGAAACCCGGCATCGGGCCGGAGGCGCTAACCTGCAGGGAGCAGGACCCTTATACCCACATTCACAATTGGAGTCACGCCGGCGACACGGATGGCAGGCACAATATCGTGATCGACCCTCACTTTTGGTGTAGCGCAGACGCGCGCAGGACGCGACCTGATGTCAGCGCCACGTCAACGCCAGCGATGCGCAGTCCGAAGATCCGCGCGGCGAGGATCGACGCGAGCGTGTCGCCCCCTCGCTCGCGAGAAGTAGAGCACGTTCACTTCTCCCCGGCTCGGAAGTATAGTGCCGGCATGAACAGACGAGAATTCCTGGCCGGCATCGCGGTCGCGCCGTTGGCCGCATCTCCATTGCGCGACCAGGCACAGCCAGCAACACCGCAAGGTGCCGCGCCCGCGCGCCAGCGGGTCAAGCTCAAGCAGAGCGTTATGGCGTCGGTATGGGGAATGGGATCGACGCTCTCCTTCGAAGAGCGGTGCAAGGTTCTCGCGCGCATCGGCTTCAAGGGTGTCGACCTCCCTACACCCGAGCAGGCGCCGGTGCTGAAGCAGTACGGCCTCGCGCCCGCACTGATGACCGGCGCCGGCACCACGTTCCAGGACGGGCTGATCCGCAAAGAACTCCATGACAAGTTCGAGGCCGCGTTTCACGCCGGCATCGACACCTGCGCCGCCGTCGGCTGCCCGACGCTGATCGCGATGCCCGGCGAGCGGCGCGGCATGTCGCGCGAAGAGTCGGTCGACAACGCGGCGGCTATCCTCAGCCGCGTCAAGGGCTACGCCGAGCAGAAGAACGTGACGCTCTGCATGGAGATCACCAACTCGAAGGTCGTCGCCGATCAGCGGACCGATCAGGTGTTCAATCACCTGGCATGGGGCTTCGACGTCTGCCGCAAGGTCAACTCGCCGCGGGTGAAGATCCTCTACGACATCTATCACGTGCAGATCATGGACGGCGACGTGGTACGGAACCTGCGCGACAACATCGACATGGTCTGCCACATTCACGTGGCCGGCGTGCCCAGCCGGCAGGAGATCGATGACACGCAGGAGTTGAACTACCGCTTCATCGCGAACGCGATCGCCGATCTCGGATTCACCGGTTTCGTCGCGCACGAACATCGGCCCGGACCGGGGCGCGATCCGATCAAGAGTCTGGAGCAGTGTTTTGCAGTCATGAACGTCTGAACCTCGAACGAAGGTTCAGTGGGTTCAGGAGGTTCAGCGCGCACGGACGCTCGAGGGAGGCACTCATGTCGACCACGTCGTGTGTCCATCCATCACGTCGTGAGTTCATGACCGCTGCGACAGCAGCTGCGGGGATCGTGGCTGCGGCGTGCGGCACTTCACAGGTCAGCGGGCAGCAGTCGACCACGACGGCGCAGACCCGCGACCTCGTGGGCGACGCGCGCAAGCGCCGCATCCTGCTCCGCGGCGGCGTCGTGCTCACGCTCGATCCCAAGGTCGGAGACTTCGAGAAGGCCGACATCCTGATCGACGGGAAGCGGATCGCGCAGATCGCGCCCGATATCGCGGCTAGCGACGCCGAGGTCGTCGACTGCTCGGGCACGATCGTCATGCCCGGCTTCATCACGACCCACCACCATCAGTACGAGACGCTGCAGCGCAGCATCATCGCGGACGGGCTCCTGTTCGGTTCGTGGCCGCAGGAGACCTATACATCCGTCGTCCAGAACATCTGGACCGCGGGACGGGTTGCCGATCCGCAGCACCCCGGCAGATTCGTCTGGGACCTGGGACGCGTGCCATACGATCCCGAGGACTGCTACATCTCCGAGCTGGTGGCGTGCCTCAGCGAAATCAGTCAGGGCATCACCACGGGGACCGACACCTCTCAGTCCAGCCACTCACCCGAGCACACCGACGCGATGATCAAAGGCCTGATGGATTCAGGCCGACGCATGGTGTTCGCATACAGCGGCGGGACGGACCGAAGCGCGCAAGGCATCCCCTTCGAGTTCCCCGGCGCGATGAAGGACACCTCGAAGGGCATCGGTCGGATCGCGAAGCAGTACTTCAGCTCGAAGGACCAACTGGTGACGCTCGGCTTCGCTGGCGGCCCTGTCGTCGCATTCGACGGCGCTTCGTATACGGGATGGCAGCTCGGTCGAGCGTTCGGTGCATCGCTCCACAACCATGTCGTCGGCAACCCGAAGACGATTGTTGCGGCTGCAGCCGATCCGAGAAACGGCAGCGACTGGTCGGACGTCACCTTCATCCATGCGACCAGGTGGCAGGACGCACCGCGCGCACAGATCGGCGCCGGCGACTCTGCTTACCCGGCCGGCGTTCGATCGAAGGCGTGGGAGATCTGCCGCGACCGCGGCGCGCACGTCTCGATCGCGAACCTGATCGAGATGCAGATGCGGCACGGCATGCCTCCCTTTCAGGACGCGCTGAATCACGGCATCCTGCCCAGCCTGAGTCCCGACGTCGACACGAACATGACGACCGATCCGTTCTCGTTGATGCGCGGGGCGTTCTGTACACAACGTGCGCTGGCAAACGACCTCGCCTTCCCGGAGAGCAATCCCGGCGGTCTCCCGATTCCGCAACTGCTCACGTCTCGGCAGGTGATCGAGATGGCGACCATCGCAGGTGCGGCATCGAATCGCATCCTCGACAAGGTCGGCACGCTGACACCAGGGAAGGAAGCCGACATCGTCGTCCTCGAGGCCCGACACATCAACACCTGGCCGATGAACAACGTCCCCGGCACGGTCGTGACGATGATGAACCCGAGCCACGTGCGGGACGTGATGATCGCGGGGAAGGTCGTCTACTGGAAGCGTCAGCTCGTGGGGTGGGACGTCGACAAGCTGCTTCGTCAGATCGAGCAGGCGCGCGACCGCGTGCTCGCACGCATCAACGGGCCGGCCAAAGTGGGATCGCTTCCGAAAGGTGACAACAGTTCGAGCAATCCCTATCGTCCGAACTTCCTCGGTAGCTGCTGCTTCAAGGGGCAGAACACCACCGCGCCCGAGTACGCATTGCGGCCGTAGATCTCTTCCGCGCAGGCTGAAGCCTGCGCTCTACGGGCGACTCATCCTCGCGTAGCGCGCGGGCTTCAGCCCGCGCGTAGAGCGCGTGAACCTCAGTTCGCCGTCGGCAGGTCAGCCCTGTCGATGACGAGGATGTCGACGGGGCCGCGCTCGGATTCGAGCTTCAGTCCAAGCTGCTCGGGAAGAGCGGTAAACAGTGACAGGCCTTCCCGTGGTACGCCAAACCCATCGGCCGGGATGCCCACTGGGAGCTGGGGTTCGGTCTCCAGCTCGACGTCCCATGCTCCGGTCAACCCGGTCTTGTCGACGACGACTCGTTTCGCTTGCGGCTGAAGCTGTTTAGCGATGGCCGACATCGGCTGACCTTCGATGAGCATCGTCTGACTGCCGCCGCCCAGGCGCGCCCTGAAAAGGCAGGACGGGGGATCGCCAGCTTGTGGTGGCGCGGTCGGCGGCTTGTAGTCAGGCCCGCGCGCCGCAACGATCGCAGGGCAATCAACCGCGGACTGTTTCAACTTCGGACCAAGTCTCCTGTCACTGCGCGCGAACACGAGTGCATAACGGGGTCGTTCCTGCGTTTCCAGATGCACCTTGAGATTGAATCGCTCGGCCAGCAGTCGCCTGACCATGAGCTGCATCTCTGCGGCCGGCCGAATGCGATCGGCCTTGGCTTCGACGTCGTAGTGACGCATTCTGATCCACTCGGGTCCACCTTCGATCTGGAAGTCCGAGACCTGATACGCGTAGATCAGCAGTTGAGCGACCGTGATGTAGCGCCTCGTGAAGCGATCCGGCGGGCTCTGTGAGGGCGCAGGGCGATCGCTCTCCTTGATGGAGACGGCCTCGAATGCAGGAGGATCCTGTGCGTGCAGAGGTAGCAACGAGAGAAGGGCGACCGACGTGAAAGCAACCACCACACGTTTCACGAGTGAGCTCCGATCCGCGCAGGCTGAAGCCTGCGCTCTACGTTCGGTGCGCCTACTTTGCCAACGTCGTGATCAGTCGGTACTGGAACTCGAGGTCTTCGTTGAACTGCTTGATGCCGACGCGCTCGTCGCGGCCGTGCGCGCGCACGTCGTCGATGTCGTCGAAGAGACCGTCGACGCCGAACGTCGGGATGCCGGCGTTGCGCAGATAGAGTCCGTCGGTCGCACCAGTGCTCATCGTCGGCACGACCGGCACGCCCGGGAACATCGACGCGACGATCGTGCCGACCGCGCTCATGACGTCGTCTCGAAGCACCGCCGGCTTGCTTGGCGTGGCTTCGCCGACGAGCGACAACTGAATCTGCGGATCGGCCACGATCTTCGTCAGTGTTGCCAGGACCTGCATCGGGGACGTGCCCGGGAGGATCCGGCAGTTCACGTTCGCGGCGGCGAGTTGTGGCAGCGCGTTCAGCGCGTGTCCGCCTTCGAGCTTCGTCGCCACACAGGTCGTCCGCATGATCGAGTTGAAGTACGGCGACTGCGCCGACAGCCGCGCCGCGGCCGCAAGGTCGGCCGGCGTCTTCGACACGGCGATCATGTCGGCTCGTGTCTGTGCGTCGGTCTGGCCGGGAGCGGAACGCTCGAAATACGTGCGCGTGATCCCGCTCAACTCCACCGGGAAGTCGAACGCGGCGAGCTTGGACAAGCCAGCCGACAGGCGATAGATCGCATTGTCCTTGATCGGCATCGAGCTGTGGCCGCCCGCGTTGTGCACTTCGAGGCGGAAATCCTGGTACACCTTTTCCGCGGCCTGCACTTCATTCGTCAGGTACTTGCCCTTGCGCATCACGCCGCCGCCACCTTCGTTGATCGCGTACTCGGCGTCGATCAGCTCGCGATGGTTGGCGATCAGCCACTTCACGCCGTTGAAGTTGCCACCCTCTTCATCGGCGGTGAGCGCCAGGATCAGATCGCGCGAGGGCACGAACCCCTCGGACTTGAGTCGCAGCAGGTTGGCCACGAACACCGCCGCCATCGTCTTGTCGTCGGCAGTGCCACGCCCATACAGGTAGCCGTCCTTCTCGGTCAGCGTGAACGGATCGAACGACCATTCCTCGCGCTTCGCTTCGACGACATCGAGATGCGCCAGCAGGAGCAACGGGCGCTTCGAGCCCATGCCGCGGTAGCGCACGACGAGGTTTCCCTTGCGCGGGTTCGGCCCGAGCACGTGCACGTCGGCATCGGGGAAACCGGCCGCTTTGAATCGCGCGGCCATCGCTTCGGCGGCGGCCGTCGTGCTGCCGACCGAGTCGGTCGTATCGATCTCGACGAGCTGTTTGAAGATCTCGCGCCCGCGCGTCTGATGCGGGTTCGTCTGCGCCGAGAGCGCGACACTGAAGACAAAGATAACGAGAGTGGTTGTTCGCATGCGCACAGGGATGGGCCGCCTGCCGCCTTCGCGCTCTGCGCTACAGCGGCCAGGAAAGGCGGCCCCTACTTAGGAAACTCGGAACACGCGGCGACGTCGGAGCCCCAATACTCGATGCACTTGGCGCGGTCCATCGGGCCCTTGCCGACCACCTTCGCAAACAGGAAGTCCGCAACCTGATCGATCTCTCGAGCCTGCAGCGTTGCCGCCGGATCCGGCAGCGCACCCAGCTTCTGAAGATCGGCCTGCTTCATGCCGTAGCAGCGGCCGTCGCTGTACGCGGCCTTGTCGAAGGCGGGCATGCCCTTGCCGGGAATGCCGCACTTGATCGCGATGATCAGCTTCTCGCGCGTCAGCTTCGTCGTCCGCAGGTTCGCGCCGTCGGGCATCTGCGTGTCCATCTTGCGCCCGTCAGCCGCCCAGCCGTGACACGCCTGACAGTCGGCCTTCGTTCTGAAGATCCGCATGCCCGCCGCGACGTTCTCAGGCTCGGGTTCCTGCGCGCGCGGCGTCGTTTCCAGTGCAGCGCCCGCGAACAGCATCGTCGCCGTCGCGAGCGCAAGGACCTTGTAGAGGCGGGTCATTCGACCCGCCTTGAATCGGCCATCCAACGAGTAATCCCCTATTGGAGCGTCACGGTCACGTTGCGCTTCGGAACGTACCCGACCTTCACCTTCGTGGTCTCTTTCATCGTCGCGACATCGACGACCGACACGTCGTTGGTCACCGGGTTCGCGACGTACGCCGTCTTACCGTCCGGCGTCAGCGTGACCCAGCCCGCACCCTTGCCGGTCAGCTCGGCGCTCCCCAGCAGCTTCAGATCGGGCAGTGAGTACGAATAGAGATAGTTGTTGAGCCGACTGCAGACCACCAGCGTCTTGCCATCGGCGGTCACCGCCATCCCATGCGACGGATCGGAGCCCTGCGGCACCGTCTGCTTTCCAGGCGGCAGGTCCGGATTCTGAATGCGTCGAAGCTCCTTCCGCGTCGCGAAGTCGACCACGGCAAAGCCGTTGAAACCGGTGAGCTGCGCGAAGATCCACTTGGTCGAGCCGTCGGGGTTCGTGTTGAACGTCATCGGACGAATCCCAAGGTCCATCTCGATCGTCCACGCCGGCTCGTTCGTCTTGGCATCGATCACGTTGATCGTCTTGCCGGCAATCGATCCCGCCACGACATACTTCCCGTCGGGAGTGACATAGGCGTTGTGGATCGTCCCCTTGGTCGGGACGTTCTTGACCCGCGTACGCGTCGTCGTGTCGATCACGTCGACGCCTCCGGGTTCCTGGATGATCCCGACGTAGACATATCGACCGTCCTTGGCGACGGCCATGTTGTTCGGGTGTCCGCTGAGCGGGACTTTCGCGAGGACCTTCAGCGTCTTCGCGTCGACGATGTCGAGCGTGCTTTCCGCTTCATCGCTCACATAAATCTTCGAGCCGTCGGGCGCGGCGCCGGCACCGTGACCAGCTTCGATGCCAGTGATTTCCCCCACCACCTTGTTGCTGGCGGGATCGATGAGCGACACGTTGTCACCGGCGCTGTTGGTCTGGATGATGCGGACCTTGTGCTGCTGAGCGGAGAGCGACATCGCGCAGACCGCGACTACTGCGATTGCGACCACGGGGCCGATCATTCGTTTTGTCATCATCGACTCCTGCGGCGAGCCTGGAGAACAGGCCCCCCCTAAACTGTCCGCTACCCTACCAGCCCCACGCGCCCGAAAGGCGCGCCCCACCGACGCCGAAGGCGTCGGCCCCATCTCGTCCTACTTGCCTCCCATTATCCACGCTCTCAGCATTTGCCATTCGGGGTCATTCTGCGACTGCCAGTGCTTGCCGCCGCTGTGATAGAAGTCGCCGCCAGCCGATTCATCGAGCGGATGTATCAGCAGCGGGCTCTTCGGGTTGCCAGGGAAGGCCGCGCGCTGGAGGACGACGTCGAAGTTCTTGCGCGTCTCGTCCTCGGTCCATGCACTGCTTCCCTTCGCGAGCGGTTGCAGACGCATCGGCGTGCCGGACGTGTGGCACGCGACGCACCGCGCGTGGCCCGGGCGCTTCTTCAGGAACACGGGCTGGATCTTCGTTTTGTACGTCTCGTAGTCCAACTTCGGCGCTGGCGTCGTTTGGGCCAGCAGCGCGGACAGCAGCAGCGCGAGGCTTGCAGATGCGAGATGCACGAGTCCTCCTCAAAGGCCGCCTGAACGCGGCCTCTACGTACTACGCTACGTACTACGCGAACACACCGAGCGGCTCGAACCTGCCCTTCAACACCATGGGCGTGTCATCGTAACCCAGCCACTCCTTGATCATGGTGGCGTACACGCGCCTGAAGTCGGTCGTCATCTTCATATTGCCGTCATCGAGATCGGTCAGGCTCGGATGGCGACCATAGAAGCCGCCCCTGACGCCGTGGCCGACCACGAACATCGGGGTGGCCGTTCCATGATCGGTACCGAGGCTGCCGTTCTCCTCCACGCGACGCCCGAACTCGGTGAAGATCATCATCGCCACGTCGTCGCCACGCCCGAGCCGCTTGATGTCGTCCATGAATCCGCGAACCGCGTCGGCGGTGTACATCAGCAGCCGGGTGTGGAGATCCGCCTGCTGCACGTGCGTGTCGAACGAGTTGCCTGAATAGGTGACGTAATACACACGCGTCGGCATCTCGGCGGCGATCAACGCCGCGACTCGCTGGAGGTTGCCGCCGAGCCCGCCGCCTTGCCCGTAGTCCACGGGCGTACGGTACGTCGACGAGGCGCGCCGGACCAGATCCGAGCTCTCGGTCGCATTCTGCGCGGTCGACGCGAGGAACTCCAGCGTGGCGTTGGTCGTCGCACGCGTCCTGCTCAACTCGGCGAGCGCGTGCTTCTCCTCGTCGTTCCCATCGCGTCTGAAGCGGGCGGGGTCGTCGAACACCAGCGGCGAGTGCTGCTGGCTCCGCACGGCGAGCGACTGCGACGTGCCGAGGTTCACGATCATGTTGCGCGTGTGCGGGTCGTAGGTCCGATCGGCGAGCCGTCCGAGCCAGCCGAGCGTTTCGCCGCCATTGGGAACGCCGGTGTGCCAGAACCCCATCGATGAGAAGTGCGACAGGCTTGGATGCTCGTAGCCGCAGCCATGCACGACCGCGAGGTGACCGTCTTTGTAGAGGCGCTCGAAGCCGACCATCGACGGATGGAAGCCGTATCCGCCGGCGACCGTGATTGCTTCGCTCTCTTTGATCCCGAGCTTCGGGCGCGCGCGATAGTACGCGGCGTCCCCGAATGGCACGACCGTATTGAGTCCGTCGTTACCGCCCGAGAGCTCGACGACCACGAGGATGCGATTCGGGTACCTCTCGATGCTCGTCCCCGCAAGCGCCTGCGCCGCGAGCGCCGCCTGCGTGCGGGTCAAGACGAGCGGCAGCCCGGCACCGATCCCGATGCCGTACATGCCGCGAACCAGGAAGTCCCGACGCGAGCATTGACAGGATGCGTGTCGATTCATAAGGCACCCTCACCTCACAAAGAAACGGAGAACACGGAGAAGCGGTCTCGCACGGAGCAACGGAGCAACGAAGATCGGACGGAGGCATTTGCTTCCGAACGACTCTGGCGCGGATGGGCTGCGCGCTTCGCTCGCGATGGAACGAGAGTCGTTCACGAAAACAAGCACGATCGACAACACATTTCGCGTTTGTTTTCGTGAGCGACTCTCTTTCCATGCGCCGGCCCGAGGCCGGCGCCCGCATCCGCGCAGTACACGCGAGTTACAAGACAGCTCCGTCTGACCTCCGTTACTCCGTGTCTCCGTGCGAATCCATGTCTCCGTCACCTCCGACGCCTAACCCAGCTGATACTCCGGTGTACTCAACACGAGATACAGCAGCTCACGTAACGACGGCTCCAGTTTCTCGCCCGGCTGGATACTCGATGAACCAAGCTTGCCGCGCAGGAAGTCGACGAGCACCGCGCGATCTTTGTCGGCCAGCGTCACACGCAGAAAGCGCAGCGCGAAATGGTCGACGACCTTCTCCACCGTGTCGGCGTTGGCCGCTTTCACCATCGACGTCAGATCGATCGGCGCCGGATTGCGCGGAATGAGCTTCGTCCGCTTGAACGCGAGCACGTTGCCGGCGTAGCCGCCGTAGCGCGTGTTGTAATCCTCGTCACGGTCGACCATCTTGTTCGATTCGGCGTCGCCTTCGCGCGTGGCTTCGGTGATGTTCATGCCCATCGCCAAGCGCTCACCGACACGCGCGTCAGTCGGTGACATCGCGCGATCGGGCGGGCGGAAGCTCTTCACGTCCGGAAACAGCACGTCGCGAAACAGGTTGCCGCGCTGCAACAGCGTCGACGGCGTGATCCAGGTCCGCCCGCCGGCCCAGCCCGCAACGTTCGGCGGATCGAACAGCGACTGCCCGAGCGCGCCCGTCATGCGACCGAAGTCGGGGATGGTCGGGATCTCTCGAAGACCGATCTTCCTGTAGGTCGACACGACGAGATGCACAGGGCTCTTGATCTGCGTGGCGTACGAGGGCGGCGCGTAGAAATCCCTCGACAGGAACATGCGCTCGAGCAGCGGCTTGATCTGGTAGCCGCTCTCCCGGAACGTCCGACCGAGATCGGCTCTGACCTCGGCGCCGATGTCCTCGCGCACGAAGAAACGATACAGTTTCGCGGCAACGTACTCGCCCGTCACCGGCTGCTCCAGAATCGTCCGGATGACCTCGTCCCCGTCGAGCGGCCCGGTTCTGGTCAGAAACGTCTTCTCCGCGAAATCGTGCTGCGAGGCGTCGAACTTGAACGCGAGCACGTCATTCGTCCACCCGGTGAACGCGCGCGCGGCTTCCCGCACATCGTGCTCGCTGTAGTGGCCAACGCCCATCGTGAACAGCTCCAGGAGTTCGCGCCCGAAGTTCTCGTTGGGGTGCGCCTTCACGTTCTCGCCGTTGTCGAGATAAACGAGCATCGCCGGATCTTTGAGGATGGCGATCAGGAGATCCTGCAGCCGTCCCGACGCGTTCGCGCGGAACATCAGGTTCTGGCGAAGCATCATCCGGTAGTCCCGCACCTTGTTCTCGCCGGTGGCGAAGTGCCCGTGCCAGAAGAGCGTCAGCTTTTCTTCGAGCGGACGAGGACTCGCGAGCATGCGGTTCGCCCACCAGAGCCCGAGGCGCTGGGTCTCGATCTGATTCGCAGTCAGGCTGTAGAAAAACTTGTCGACGACGGGCTGAAGTCGGCGCTGCGTGCCGGCGGGCAGGACTTTCTCGCCTAGCCCCTCGCCACGCTCGCGTGCGAGGCGTACGGCTTCGGCTCGGCTCGGCGGGAACGGATCCATTCCCTGATCCCAGATCCCCGATTCGGCGAACGGCTCGAGGCGACTCGTGTCGATCGACTCGTAGTCGACGAGGCTGTCGACCGCCTGGCGCGGACTCATCGCGGCAAGCCGGGCGATCTCGGATGGCGGCGCCCCAAACCCCGCGCGCTCGATCAGGTGTGCCGCGCGATCGTAGCTCCAGTCGGATGCGGCAATCGCGGAGAGATCGTTCGTCCACGCCGCCGGTCCGGCTCCAACCCGATCGCTGGCCGTGCGCACGCGCGAGGTGCCCGCTGCGAGCACGCAGGTGATGAGCGCGACGATCAAAAGGGGGCGAATCGGGCCGTGAGCCATGACACCCTCGCGGCGGAATTATACGAGGAGAAATCAGGATTCAGGAATCGGGAATCAGGGCTGGGCCAGGGCCTAGGATGGAGGCCTCTGGCCTGAACCCTCCTGGCCCGCCCTGATTCCCGATTCCTGAATCCTGATCCCTGATTCTGCAGCGGGCGGGCCTGCGTTTCAGGCTCTCGATCCGTTCACGTCGATCGCAACTCGTTCGCGCGCAGCGCCTCGATTCGTTTCACGTTCGGCAACTGGACCGAGAAGAACCGATACAACAGCCACGTATCCAGGACGCCGACCAACGCGAGCACGAGAAACGCGAGATTGCTCTCAACCAGCTTCAGGTCCTTGAGCAGCGTCGAGAGGCCGAACGCGACGACCCACGCGTCGAAGCTCATGCACACGCGGCGGAACGTTTCCGGCCTGATCCGTTGAATGAGATACGCGCCGATCGGCACGCCGACGACGATGCTGGGGATGATATAGGGCATGAGGGCTGCACTCTGAAGGCTGTAGAGGCCGGCGTAGTAGTACGCAATCGCCGTGAACGACGACTCGGCGAGGCGGATGAATCCCAGCGCGGCGCGAAAGTCCTTCTTCGTCAGCCCCTGATTGCTCAACATCACCGCGAGCGGCGGTCCCGAGATCGTCGTCACGGAGTACAGAACGCCAACCCCACCCCCGAACACGAGACCGACAGAGCGCTCGGATTGGATCGGACGCCGGTATCCTGCGGCCTGAATCAGGATGAGCGGCAGCAGCACGAGAAACGTGCCGAACTTCAACCACCCGGGATTGACGTACGAGACGAGTGCGGTGCCCAGCAGCACACCAGGAGCGAGCCCGATCACGATCGGCAGCACACGCCGCCACACATCGGGAAAGGACGCACGATTCACCCACAGCACGTACGCGTTGAGCGCCACCTCGATCGGAACCAGCGCCGGGTTGAGAACGCGATTGGTCAGGAACAACAGCGAAAGCGGTACGGTGATCGAGGAGAACCCGTACCCCAGGGCGCCGTTGACAATCGCCGCTCCGAACGTGATGGCAACGAGCGGCAGTGCGTAGTTGAACCCGTCCATGGAACGACTCCGTGTTACGGATGTGATCGTAGAGAAACGCGCGCGGTGACGCCCAAAGTTCTCGGATCGCCGGGCTGGCCGACGTACAGCCCAGTATTCCCTGGCGCCGCGCTGAGCAGCTCGAAGTAATTCCTGTCGAGGAGATTGCGCGCCCACACCGAGATGGTCCAGCTGTCGGTCCACCTGAAACCGGCGCGTGCGTTGACGAGTGAATAGCCGTCGACGATCAGATAGCGCGAGTAGCTCGCGCTCGACGAGAACGAGGAACGATAGCTGGCGTCGAAACCCGCGAACGCTTCTCCTGCCCGGCTGAGCAGGCGCGCCGCGTGTGAAAACTCGGCGCCGTACGACACCGCCCACCGGGAGATACCCGGCAGCGGCGAACCGGAGATGTCCTTCACCTGCGGTCCGCCCGTGTCCTCGAGCGGGGGCGGTGCATCCTTGAACGACACGTAGACGCCATCGGTGTACGCCGCCGCTAGATAAGTGTACAGATTCCGATGGAGTCGCGCGTTGCCGTCGAACTCGGCGCCGCGCACGCGCACTTTCTCGGCATTCGCCAGGTAGCCGCGAAGCACGCCGACGCTGGCGTTGACGACCTGTGCCTGGAAGTCCTTGATCTCGGTGTCGAACGCGGTGACATTCGCGGTGACACCTCGCAGCGGCTCGGTCTTGATGCCCGCTTCGAAGTGATGCACGTCTTCGGGCTTCACTGTTGCCGCTGACAGCACCGGCTGGCCCTGCGCATCAGTGGGCACGCCGTTCAGATTCAGGCCAACCGACTTGAAGCCAGTGGCGTAGGTCGCGTAGCTGTTCACGGCCGGTGTGAAGCGGTACGCGACCGTCAGCTGGCCCGACAGGTTGTTGTCGGCGACATCGGCCTTGTACGCCTGCGGCGCGAGCACCGACTGCTGCAGTGCGATCAGCGCCGGATCAGTGGTCTGCAGGCCGCCGTAGATCTGCTGATCGAAGTCGACTTTCTTCTGGTCGTAGTTGAAGCGGAGGCCGGGGAGCACGCGCAGGCGATCGGTCACGGCCAATTCGAGCTGGCCGAAGGCCGCGGAGCTGAGGTTGCGATACTCCAGGAATTGAATGAAGCCATAGCCGTCGAGCAGTCCAGGCGTCGCCGCTGCGGCGCTCGGCGCGAGAAGGAATCGTGCTGCCGCCGAACCCTGCTCCTGCTTGAAGACAGGGTCCGAATCGATACCCTGGTGAAACACGAAGCCGCCGAACACCACGTTCACCCGGCGCGACACCTCGCCGGCGTAGCGGACTTCCTGCGTCCATTGCCGCTGCACCGACGGGGCTGCCGAGATCGTCGTCACCGGAAGCCCGATGAAGTCCCGATCGCTCGAGGGATCCCAGTTCCAATACCGCCACGCCGTCGTCGCGGTCACGCGGCCCCGGCCGATCTTCCAGTCGATGTTCAACGCGGCGCCGCCGAGATCCTGATTGGACTGCAGCGCGGTGTCGATGTCGGTGACGCGATCGAAGGCATTGAAGCTGGGAGGGGCGTAGTGAAGGTCGGCCGCAATCGCCGCGTACTGGCGATTCGCCGGGCGCAGCGTCGGCGCCACGCCGGCAACCACCTGGGTGTAGCCCTGCGGGCGCTGGCGTGTGTGATCGAATGACGCGGTGACCGCAAGGGTGTCGGAGGGCGCAAACAGCACCGTCCCTTTCACGCCCGCGTTGTTCAGGTTGTTCTGCCGGCCGTGTGTCTTCGTGTTGTAGACAAGACCGTCGCGCGACGTGCCGGAGAACGTCAGACGTCCCGCAACGTGCAGACCGAACGGGCCCGAGATCGTACCCTTGCCCTGGACGAAACCGTAGTCGCCGTAATTGAACTCGAAGTCGCTCTCGGGGTTGAACGTGGGCCTCTTCGTGGTGACGTTCAAGGCGCCGGCGGTCGTGTTCTTCCCGAAGAGCGTGCCCTGCGGTCCCCGCAGCACCTCGATGCGCTCGACGTCGAGGAAGTCGAGCGTCGCCGCCGCCGGTCTCGCGTAGAACACACCATCGATGTAGAGGCCGACGCCCGCCTCGATGCCGTCGTTGGTGAGACCGAACGGTGCACCGAGACCGCGGATGTTGATCGCCGAGTTGCGCGGATTCGTCGAGTAGAACTGGACGGTCGGGATCATCTCCTTGAGTCGGTTCACGTTGAACGCGCCCGCCTTGGTCGCCAACTCGCCGCTCACTACCGACACCGGGAGCGGCACCTCCTGGATCGTCTCTTCGATCCGTCGCGCGGTCACGACCACCGCTTCGGTGAGCCGCGCCGGAAGCAGCGTGAAGTCGATCGCCGCCGGTACCTGACCGGCGTCAATCACTACTCGGCGCGAGGCGGTTTCGAATCCGTCCAGAACGGCTTCCACACGGTACGCGCCCGGCACCACGTCGTCGATCCGGAACGCGCCCTGGGCATCGCTGACCGATTCGAGCGATCTGGTTGTGACTTCGTTGACGGCTCGGACCGTGACGCCGGGCACCGTGCCGCCCGAGGAGTCTCTGACAATGCCCGTGATCGCAAGACTGCCAGCCTGACCGAACGACGTGGCCGGCACCAGCGCCGCGATCGCGGCGACGACACCCACCACAATTCTTCGAAACATCGATCTCTCCTCTGCCCCGGGCCTCCGCCGACGTTGCGGCGAGGCGGGCTCAACATCCGTCGCCGGACATTCGGCAACGGCAATCAGTCGGGATCAGCCGAGTGACTGGCGAGGAGAGATGTTTGGGAAGGACTTACTGGGAAAAAACCGGGTCGGCTCTCACCTGCCTGTCATCGGCTGCATACACGTGCAGCGACATGCGCACGCGCAGCAGGGACAACACGAACAGAGGTGAGTGAACCGCACGAGTTCGAATAGTGTGACCGGGCCCCGCAATCGAAGTCAAGCGACGACGCTGTAAACGAGCAGATCCATTGAGCAGCGCTCGAGGTACATCAGCGCCCCTTCAACGATTCGCTCG
This sequence comes from Vicinamibacterales bacterium, assembly GCA_036407095.1. GTDB lineage: Bacteria > Acidobacteriota > Vicinamibacteria > Vicinamibacterales > UBA2999 > Gp6-AA40. The sequence goes on from DASWZV010000081.1 coordinate 155,723, forward strand.
ACCATGCTCGACTCACAAGAAACGGAGGTCTCGGAGAAACGGATTAACAGGAGGCACGGAGTAACGGAGGTCGGACGGAGGCTGACTGCTCTCGCCGGACACCGGCGCCACGGGCGGACCGCCGGCCATCGGCCGGCGCCCGGAACGTGAGAGATCACAAGATCACAAGCCTCTGGGAACACATGCGGGCTTGCGATCTTGCGATCTCTCACGATCCGAGCCGCGCGAAGCGCGGGTCCGGCCGGGGCGCGCCGTATGTTCACAGTGCGTGGAGTGCTCTTCTCCGTCCGATCTCCGTTACTCCGTTGCTCCTGTTAATCCGTTCCTCCGTCACCTTCTCCTACTTCTTCGGAATTGGTGGAGGCAACGGAGCGGGATCGATATAGCCGCGCGTTCCGTCGGGTCGTATCGGTCCGGGACCGAAGCCGAGATTCGCAGCGTCGACGTTGTTCTCGCTGCAGGCGTACTCCTGGATCTCTTCGTCGGGCTTCCCGAGCACCCATGTCCGCGAGTATGTGAACGGCTTGGTATAGAACTTGGGATCTTCGATCAGCGTGTCGACGTGAATGTGGTCGGCGTCCGGTCGCGTCCATCGCTCGACGACGTGGAGCGCGTCGCTGTGCGGGTTGGCGTTCTCGTCGATCCAGACCTTCTCGTCCTTGAATCCAATCGAGTCGATCACGAGCGTGTCGCCCTCCCACTTCCCGAGTTCTTCCCCGAAGAACGAGGGATCGGGATCGTCGGAATGTTTTCGCGTCGCGCTGATCGGAATCAGGCGGTAGTAGCTGTACCAGTAGAGGAACGCGATCTTGTTCGCGCCGTGCAGGATTTCGAACGGCAGACCGCTCGCGTTGTGACGCGGGATGCCGCCGATGATGCAGAGGCTCTCGGGATCGATCGTCGCGGTGAGATTGTGCTTGAGCGCGGCCTCACCTGCAGGCGTCAACGGGAGCTTCCATCCCGGCAGGTCCTTCCCGATGTTGCCGCCAGGCTTCGTATCCGTCGTGCCCTTCCAATAACCGCTGAAATCCGGCTTCCCGTTCGCCGTGCGCGGCGTCGGCCGGTTGGATTTGAAATCTTGCACGGTGAGTCCCTGGGCAAAGACGGTCGTCGCGGCAATGAGGTAAATGGCAACGGCTGCCACCCTGGGCCTACGGAGCCGAAGTCGCGCCGTAGCCGAAGGCGAAGGCGGAAAGACCCGCCCTACACTGTCCCCATCCACCCCACCCGCCCTATCCACCCCACCCGCCCCATCAACCCTCATCGTCATTGCGGGCCTCCATCACCAGCGGATGCCCCTGACACGATCCGGCCGTCGCCGAGGGTGACCCGCCGGGCGTCGACCATGTTCGACCCGTTCTTCGCGCGATAGCCGTCGACGACGATCATGTCGCCCAGCTTCAGGTCACCGCGCTTCCATCCGCGTCGTGAGAGCGCACCGGGTGCGCCTGACTCGCAGGTCCAGCGGACGACATTGCCGCTGTCGTCTTTGACGTCGATGTAGAAGTAGATGTGGGGGTTGGTCCACTCTACTTTCGCCAAGGTTCCGTTGAGCCGGATGGCTTTGCTGGCGTCGAATTCCGCCGCAAACGAATGGTGAGCCAAGAGGGGGTTACTGCTCGAGACGGCCAGGATCCCCACAGCCACAATGAGCGTCTTCATAAACGTATGTTCTACCACCCTTCGACTCGCTTGCGCTCAGGGCAAGCGCCACCGCCGTCGCGGTTTTGCCTTTCCCGCGCGGCCAAGGGTAGAATCAGTGATCTCGTGTTGCCGCGAACCTGTTGTCACTGCGTGTGTTGTTGTACCAGGACCATGAAGGTCCCCGCGGCAACGGTCCGGCTGTTTGGGTAGGAACCAGAACCCGAGAACACGCTGAAACAGATCGAAGCCCGGGGGCCACAAGCCTCCGGGCTTTTTTGTTGATGCGAAGGGTCGCCTCCCGCCTCCGCGCCGGGGGCGCCACGGCGGGCAAGAAAGGCGGCCCCTACGACTATGGCTATTGCGACCGCGGTACCGGAACCAACGGCGACACTACGCCTCGATCACCTGCGAGCGCTCGAGGCCGAGAGCATCCACATCCTGCGCGAGGTGGTTGCGGAGTTCGAGCGCCCGGTGATGTTGTATTCGATCGGCAAGGACTCGTCGGTGCTGCTCCGCCTCGCCCAGAAGGCGTTCTTTCCCGGCCCGATTCCCTTTCCACTGCTCCACGTCGACACGACCTACAAGTTCCGCGAGATGATTCAGTTCCGCGACGAGATGGCCAGGGCCGTCGGCGCGCGGCTCATCGTCCACACCAACCAGGAAGCGATCGCCGACGGAACCCAGCCCTTCAAGGTCGGCACGCAGCGATGCTGCGGCCTGCTGAAGACGAAAGCGCTGCTCGACGGGTTGCAGGCCGGCAACTTCGACGCCGCGATCGGCGGCGCCCGGCGTGACGAGGAGCGTTCGCGCGCGAAGGAACGCATCTTCTCGGTCCGCGATCCGAATGGACAGTGGGATCCGAAGCGCCAGCGGCCCGAGCTCTGGACGCTGCTGAACGCGAAGCTGCGCCCGGGCGAGAGCATCCGGGTCTTCCCGCTCTCGAACTGGACGGAAATCGATGTGTGGAACTACATCCACGTCGAACGCATCCCGATCGTTCCGATGTACTTCGCCAAGGAGCGGGAGGTCATCGTCCGCGGCAACTCCCTCATCGTCCAGGAACAGCCGTTCGTCGTGACGATGCCTGGCGAGAAACCGCAGCTGGTGAAGTGCCGGATGCGATCGCTTGGCTGCTCGCCCTGCACCGGCGCGATCCGGTCCGATGCCGACACGATCCCGAAGATCATCGACGAGCTGATCGCGACACGGCAGTCGGAGCGCCAGCTCAGAATCATCGATCACGACCAGGACGGATCGATGGAACTGAAGAAGCGCGAAGGCTACTTCTGATGTCAGGAGGTCTGCTCAGGATCTGCACGGCGGGCAGCGTCGACGACGGAAAGAGCACGCTCATCGGGCGGCTCCTGTACGACTCGCAGTCGGTCTACGAAGACCAGGTCCATTCGGTCGCCAAGGCGTCGAAGAACCGCAATGCCGGGCCGATCGATTTCTCGCTGTTCACCGACGGGCTTCGTGCCGAACGGGAGCAGGGGATCACCATCGACGTGGCGTATCGCTACTTCGCCACCGCGCGTCGGAAGTTCATTCTGGCTGACACACCCGGCCACGAGCAGTACACGCGGAACATGGCGACCGGCGCGTCGACGGCCGACGTCGCCATCCTGCTCGTCGATGCGCGCAACGGCGTCCGCACGCAGTCCAGGCGCCATGCCCGCATTGCCCGCCTGCTCGGCATCACCGATTTCGTGCTGGCCATCAACAAGATGGATCTCGTCGACTACGACCGCGAGGTCTTCGAGAAGATCCAGGACGACTTCGAGGGCCTGCTGACCGGCGCCTCGGTGCACGCAATTCCGATGAGCGCCCTGCACGGCGACAACGTCATCACGCCGAGCGATCGCACGCCGTACTTCGATGGTCTTCCGCTGCTCGAATACCTGGAAACAGTGTCCGTGCACCGCGACGCGACCAGCGCACCGCTCCGTTTCCCGATCCAGATGGTGGTGCGGCCCGACGATGTCTTTCGAGGGTATGCGGGCCAGATCGTGTCGGGCACGATCAAGCCCGGCGATCGCGTGACCGCCTGGCCGTCCGGCCGAAGTGCGCGGGTCAGGCGGATCGTCACCTACGACGGCGATCTCTCGATTGCGTTCGCGCCGATGTCGGTGACGCTGACGCTCGACGACGAGATCGACATCAGCCGTGGCGATGTGCTGACCCCCTTCGACTCGGTGACCCCGAGCCAGTCGAAGGGCCAGGGCGCACCGGGCGACGGTCGAGGCGCGGTCGAACCAGCGCTCGTCGGACAGAAATTCGAGGCCGAAGTCGTCTGGATGGACGAGCGTCCGCTCGACCCAGGGCGCCTGTACCTTCTGAAGCACGGCACGCGTACGGTGACCGCGGAGATCAACCATGGGCTGGTGCTGAATCAGATCGGCACCGTGCAGGTATCGACCGCGAGGCCGCTGGTCTTCGACCGCTATCGCGCCAATCGCGCAACCGGCAATTTCATCCTGATCGACCCCACGACGCAGTTCACCTGCGGCGCCGGGATGATCACGGAACCGGTCCGGACCGCGCACGAGGCGCACAACGCGCCTCTGAGCTTTGCCGAACGCATCGCGCAACTCGCGCGGCGTGCGGCGTCGGACGAAGAGGCGGCGGATGCGGTGCGGAAAGCGTTGGAAGAGCTCCTGACGTGATTCGCGGCAACGTGTAGGCCGGGCCTGATCTTCAGGCCCGGCGTTCGTGGGACTGGGACGCATGATCGAAGAAGCACGCAAAACTATCGAGCTCGCTCTCGGCGACGCGACACTGCCCTGCATCACGTCGAGCTTTCAGGCCGAGTGCGTGGTGATGACGCACATGATTCGCGAGATCCAGCCTGACATTCCCGTGCTGTTTCTCGACACGTTCCATCACTTCCCACAGACGCTCGCGTATCGCGACGAGCTGACCGCGAAGTGGGGGCTGAGGCTCGTCACCCTTCAGGCGACGGCGCCGCAGGTGGGACTCTGGCAGGTCGAGAGCACCGAAGCATGCTGCAAGCGTCACAAGGTCGAGCCGCTTTTCTCGGCGCTCGAGGGCTACGACACGTGGTTCACGGCGCTCCGGCGCGATCAGTCGCCCTCGCGCGCGAACATCAAGGAATCGGAACCGTTCAAGCTGTCGAGCGGCAAGACGATCACACGGGTGGCGCCGATCGCAGGATGGACCGCACGCGACGTCTGGGCCTACGCCAAAGCGAATCAGATCCCGCTGCTGCCGCTGTACGATCTCGGCTATACGAGCATCGGATGCGAGCCCTGCACCGAGCTCCCGCCCGATCCGGACAACCCGCGCTCAGGCCGATGGCAGGGTCAGAAGCTCGAGTGTGGGATTCACATCCAGGCCAAATAACAAGAGCCGTTCACGAGCTCACCGTTCGTGAACTACTGAACCGCTCTAGATCGCCGTCAGTTCCGCCCGTCTCCGCCGATCAGCCGTATCCCGCGGATGCAACCGGCGATCGCCCTTCCTGCGACGTTCGTCGACAATCGACAGCTTGTAGCCGTTGTCGAGGAGGAAGCGCTCGTACTCGGACTGGTGCCGCATCAACGTGATCGCGTCCGGAAAGAATGACGATGTCTCCCACGCGAGGGGACCGGTGACCCTGAATTCGAGCCCTTGATCACCGGCGACGCTGGTTTCCCAGCGCACAGTGCCGAGGTGACTCGTGAAGAGTCTGATGACGGGCTCCATGATTCAGCGGGCGGCCCGCTTGCGTCTCATGCCGGCGAAAACAGCGCCCAAGCCGAACAGCGCGATCGTCGACGGCTCCGGCGTCCGCACGAGCATCAACTGATCCTGCGCCTTCCTGCCGTCGGGGAAGAACATGTTCGCGACGCGCACGTTGCCGATGCCGGAGTAGCCATTGGCGACTGCCGCGTTGGCGAGCGCCACGAAATCGTAATTGTTGCCGGCCTCGAGATCGGGGTTCGCACTCACCTCGCCCTCGAAGTACCAGATCGACTTCTGCAGCGCATTGGCTGCGGCTTGCGAGTGATCGTAGCCGGCGAGCGTGCCCGCGCGCGCCATCGAATAGAGCCACGCCGTCTGCGCATCGATCGGATCGGCAGGACTGTCGTCGGCAGCTGTGCTGACCTGCACCGTGAACGTCGTCGAGAAGTCGATGTACTGCGTCTTCTGGAGACAGAACGTGATGAACGTGTCGACCGGATTGCCGTTGTCGTAGAGGGTCATGTAGAACTCACCGCCCCCCGTGTTTCCGGGTCCATCCGCCAATCTGGCAGTCAGGGGCGTGGCTTCCGCGGCCGATGCAACCAAGAGCGACAGGGCAAGAATCCGAGCGACACGCATACTGAACTACCTCTGAGTCGCTTCCAACGCGACTTCGCTGCCCGATTATTCAAACGGTAGGCCAGCATCTTTTTTCGCGGATTTTTACAGTGCCGTGAGGAGCAGCGGCTCACAAGGTCTTCATACGGCCGACATTCGTCGGCCGTATGTTCGGCGTCTGGAAGAAGTCCGCGCGGACTCTATGTGCGGGCAGGGGTTCCTGGCGATGGGGTCGGCCGCGTGAGCGGCCAGAATCCGAAGCAGGCGGCGTAGAAGACCAGGAACGGGAAGGTGACGCTGAGGAGAGCGTTCACCAGCCAGATCTCGTACTCGTATCCAGGCGCTCCCGACACGAGTGCACCGGCGACCGGTGACCGCGGCGCGAGCGCGCCGTAGAGATTGGCCAGCGCGACACCAATCGACACGGCCGCGACCGCATTCAAAACGCCCTTCACTGGCTGCGCCATCCGTTGGAACAACGAGTTCTGGAGCATGTTGAGCACGATGATCGCGCCGAAGATGATCGGTGCAGTGACGCGGGTGAGGACGATCATCGGGTCCATCCCCATCAACCCCACGGTGATCCACATCACCACCGCGGCACCTGCGAATGCGATGACGAGCCAGACGAGGCCGAGGACCGGCTGCTTCATCAGGGCGGCCGAGCGAGTCAGCGGCCAGAGGTCGAAGCAGAGCACGAGAAACATCACAGCCAGCACGGTCACGTAGAACACGAGCGCAGAGACGCCGTTGAAGAGCCCTCGCGGCGCCGATTGCAGATACACCGGCCCGCCCTGCAGGAAGTCGTAGTTGAAGAAGAGCCGGAAGCCCACGTACGTGATCACGTAGGCAGCCACGAGCAACACCAGGCCGGCGACTATCGGGTCCTTGATGGCGCGGGTGAACGGCCATCCACCGAACATGATCGCCAGGTAGAAGGTCGTCGGCACGACGATCACCACGAAGTGCGAGGGGATCGGCCCGGGCGGTTGTACGCCTTCGCCCACGAGTCGCAGGGCGATGGGCATGATGACGAGCGCGGCCACCACCGCGACGAGCGTCAGCACGACGCCTTTGAGCGGCTGGCGGAGGCTGCTCGCGAAGCTCGGATTGGCACCCCACAGCACGACCATGACGATCTGCATGGGGATGAGGCCCAGCATGAAGAACGAGACCGAACCGGTGAACCAAGGGAAATCGAACAGCCAGATGTAACCGAGCGCAACAGCCATCACCACCGCGCTCGCCACGACGCCGAGTAGTGGTTGGGCCATGGGCCTACCTCGCTCCCTTCAGTTCCTCGTAGATGATCCCGAAGTTTCCTCCCGGGCCGCCGCGGCCGCCGCCGAGGTTGTAGCCCTTGAACTTCTCGGGCAGCTTGAAATCCATCATCGCCTGTTCAGGCGACTTGCCCGCCTTCATCGATTCGCGCGCGTGCGCCAGGAAGAGCCGGTTGAACTCACCGTAGTCGACGAAGTCCTGCCACGTCGTCGTCATCATCGTGTGACCGTTGATGACGGTCTCGATGTTCCTGATGCCTTTGGCCGCTTTGGTGAGCGTGTCGGGATACTGGACGCCGCTACCGCCGTTGTTGCGATCGATGAGCGGCTGGCCCTTGTTGGCGAAGGCATCGCCCGCATGCATCACCCGCAGATTCTTGAACACGACGAACGCGTCGCCGTTGGTGTGGGCAGGCCCGAAGTAGTACAGGTCGATCTCGTCCTTCCCTTTCAGAATCGACGTCTTGTCCTTGAACGTCTTGTCCGGCAGGCCGTTCTTGTTGGCCTCCTGCTGGAACACCTCCATCTTCTTCATGTTCGCAGCGGTGTTGTCCTGGACGATGATGTCGACGCTCGCGGGGAAGAACTGATTGCTGCCCGTGTGATCGCCGTGCGTGTGAGTGTTGATGATGGTCGTAATCGGCTTGTCGGTGACCTTCTTCACCTGATCGAGGATGGCCTGGCCGTTGTTGGCCAGCTTGGTGTCGACCAGGACGACGCCGCTGTCGGCCACGTAGACCGCGGTGTTCCCGCCCTGACCTTGAATCATGTACAGGTTGTCTTTCACCTTCTCGATCGGCTGAACCGGAGGGAAGTTGAACCCGCCGCCACGACCTCCGCCCCCGCCGCCTTCACGTCCCTGCGCTCCGGCAGGCGCCTGTTGCGCGCTCACCATTGCCGCTGTGATCACGCCGGTCAGTACGATGACTCCGAGCACAATCGTGCGTCGCATGTGGCCTCCCGTTGGGTGGTGTGAACGCTCTCACGCTCTCATTTCGCAAACTGAATCTTGTCGGACATCCCGTCCTCGTACGCACTCCATCCCGAATTCATTCCGTACGGAGCACGCTCGAGCACCGCCTCGATCTCGTGCAACAGACCCTTCTCCACTTTGAAGAGCTCCGCAATCTCCCAGGTCCATGGCTCGACCGGCCCCGCCGTCACGTCGCGTCCGTCTGGCGTCTTGAAATGTCGAGACGCACCGGCATCGTGATCGAAGAACGCGAATGCCACCACGAGCCCTCGCTCTTCATCGACCGCAACGTATCGACGATCCCGAATGCGGCTGACGAAGTGCAGCAGCCCCGACTCGAACTGCTCGCGGCAGCTCCACATCGCCGAGTAGTTCGATGACGTCTTCGGATCCGGCTTCGGCCCGCCATTTCGCCCCGGCGCATTCGTCGTCTGCCCGCCGTTCTCGATGCGGTCGCAGTCGTCGGCGAACGGATACTTGCCCTTGCCGTCATTGAGCTGCATGCCGCTGAAGTACATGTTCGCGACGCGGACGAGATCCGCACGCGACGCACGATCGGCGGGAGGTGTCGCACGGGAGAACGCGGCACGCGGCGTGCCTCGTGCTTCGAGATTCATGGCGCCGCCTTCGCTGTGCGCGAGCAGCGTCTCGGCTTCGGTGAGGCGGAGGTCGTCGACCTTCAGACGCACCGCCATGATCATCGGGGCCACGCGAGGCGGCCCACCCCGGCCCTCTGGCTGACGCGTTTCCCTCATCGTCGCGAACGTGACGATCTGTCCTGCGGTCACGTCGGCCACGTGCAAGGTGTATGTGCCTCGGCCGGCCACGGAATTCCAGAAGCCGTCGCCAAACTGCAAACGCTGCCCGTTCTCGGTGTACTTCACGCCGCGACCGAGCGGCAGCTTCGTCGGATCCTTCGCGACGAGCGCCCCCAGGTAGTTTTCAGCGATGCCCTCGAGGCAGGCACGATCGCACGGTCGATCAGCCGCATACGCAGGCCCGTACAGAAGGACATGGCCCGCGAGGAGTACGACCGCGAACACCAGGATGCCGGACGACTTCATCGATGCCCCCGAACGATGAACGTTGAATTGCGAACCGGAACGCCGGAAACGGAACGCCGAACTCCGACCTTCACGTGACGGAGAACTGCTTCTTCAGCCCCTGCCAGTGCGTGTAGTAATCGCGTTCGAGCAGCTCCGTTTCGAGCGCGAACTTCGTCGGCCGGATCGGCAGCTGCGTTTCGAAGAGAAACACCAGCGTGTCATCGAGGTACATCGGTTTCAACTCCGCGTCGCGCCCTCGCTGATACGCGGCCGCGTCGGGCCCGTGGCCCGACATGCAGTTGTGCAGGCTCGCACTGCCCGGACCGAACCCATCGGCTTTGCCGATGTACTCGCCGGAAATCAACCCGAGGAACTCGCTCGCGACGTTGCGATGAAACGGCGGCGGCCGGAACGTGTGCTCGGCCACTGTCCATCGCGGAGGGAAGCATCCCAACTCGACGTTCGAGGTCCCTGGGACGCCGGTCGGTGATGCGAGCACGCAATAGATCGAGGGATCGGGGTGATCGAAAGTGACCGTGTTGATGCACTGAAACTTGTACAGGTCGTAGCGGAACGGCACGTAGTTGCCGCGCCACGCCACGATGTCGAGCGGCGAGTGATCGATCTCAGCCTCCCACAGCCCGCCCCCGTACTTGGCGACGACGCGGAAGTCCCCCTCGCGATCTTCGTAGCCGGCAACTGGTGCCTCGAAGTCGCGGGCGTTCGCGAGACCGAAGGTGCCGATGGGACCGAGGTCGGGAAGCCGTAGATGCTGGCCGTAGTTCTCGAGGATGTAGCCGCGCACCGGGCCATCGGGCAGCTCGACGCGGAACTTGATGCCGCGCGGAATCAGACAGACATGCCCGGGCGGCACATCGAGCACACCGAGCTCGGTGTGCATCGCGAGGATGCCCCGCTGCGGCACGATCAGCAGCTCGCCGTCGGCGTCGTAGAAGAAGCGATCGCGCATCGGGAGGTTCGCGGCGTACACATGGATCGCGGCACCCGATTGCGTAGCCGGATCGCCGTTGCCTCCGAGCGTCACGATGCCGTCGACGAAATCGGTGGCCGCCGCCGGGATCGGCATCGCCCGCCATCGCAGCTGATTGGGCGTTGGCGGCACCTCGTTGAACGGACCGCTACGGATGAGCCGGCTGTCGATGGGACGAAAAGGCTTGTGCACCGCAGACGGCCGGATGCGATACGTCCAGCTCGACCGGCTGACACCACGCGGGGCGGTGAATGCGGTGCCGTTCAATTCCTCCACATAGAGGCCGAACGGCGGTTTTTGCGGCGTATTCTGCTCGCGCGGCAGCGCGCCGGGCACTGCCTCCGAGGTGAACTCGTTGCCAAATCCTGACAGGTACTGACGCTCGTTGGCCGCCATGGCGGTCAGTAGGCTATCGCCGCGGCTCGCGCAAGGTCAAGAAAGGCGGCGCGACGCTTGCTACCTCCCGCTCAGGACCGCGGTTTCGCCGACCGACGCACGAGCTCGCGTCGAGAAGACTGCCGGAATTCGGGATTTAGTCTCTCTCGCCGCGGATTGTGCGGTCCGCGATCCCCCGGATTGGGGACAGACACCGGACAGAAGGCGGGCGATCCTTGGACGCGTGATTTTTTCTGTGAAAACGAGGCGATGACGACGGTCGACCGTCTGGTGAACCGGCCGGGTACGACCGGCGCCGCGGAGTGCGGACCACCGAGGACAGACGGCGACGGTGAACGCGCACGACGAGACGACCCTATCGGGGATGAATTGATGCTGCAGATCGTAGCCAAGAACGATGCACCCATCCGCCGCCTGATGCTCGCGCGGCGGCACATCGAGACGGCGATCTCTCACATCAACGATGTGGCGCAGAGCCGCATTCCGACGACGACAGGCGATCTGGCTCCCGGCGTCGACGAACTTCGTCTCATCGTGCGCGCGCTCGCAGACATTCGCGAAGCGCTCAAGTCCTCGGATCCCGCGATCGTCGAACCGCCCTCGTAATTCTTCCAACGTGTTGCGGACGAGACCCTCGACTTCGCGCCGGACCTCCCTCATTCTTCCCAGCAATCACCAGAAAGCTCGTTGGCAGGTTCATTGCCGTGCAGACGGGCGTGTACTCGGCCATTCGTAATGACATCGTACGCGCAGCGATCGGACTGTCGCTGCTCGTCGCCGCGGCGTGCGCGACCTCGACCTCGCCGGATCAGGTCGTACCGACGGGCGCCTGGGGTGGTGAGCACGCGCTGCTGGAGGTGAGCGCGACGAGCGCGACGATCGAGTTCGATTGCGCGCACGGCACTCTTCCCGCACCGCTGCCACTCGACGGCGGCGCGTTCGATGTCGCGGGCGATTTCTTCCCCGAGCACGGTGGGCCGATTCGTGTGGACGACCCGACGGTTCGACGGCCGGCTCGCTACAGCGGAACGATCGACAAGCAGACCATGACGCTGCGCGTCAGGCTGACCGACACAGCGGAGGACGTGGGCACGTTCACGCTGACGTTCGGCGCAGCCGGGCGCGTCTTCAAGTGCGTCTGAGCCACGAAGATTTCAGTGTGGCCTGTTTTTCCGTTCCTCCTCTGTGTGATCAGAACGTGAAGGTCACGTTGAATCGAACGAACCGCGGCGGGACGATGGCAGTCGGACGCAGCCACGTCGCGCCGTTGGTCGCATAGTCGAATGTCTGCTCGAACGTTGTCGTGTCGTTGGTGTTGAACAGGTTGTAGAGATCGACCCCAAGGTCGGCTCGGCGGCTCCCGAACTGGACGAGCTTGGCAAATCGCATGTCGACTTGCGTCAACCGGGTATCTGGATACATCTGACCCGGCGTCAGCATGTTGATCGTGGTCGTCTGCGTGACGAGCGAAGTACCCGGTGTCCGTCCGAGCGTCTGCTGGATCACCGCGTTCGGAACGGCGATGTTCGCATTCAGCGAGGCCCCGTTGGTCGCCGATGTACTGCCCACGCCGGCGATGTTGGACGGGTTCAAATTCCGGATCTGCGTGCTTATCAGCACATCGATCTTCGGCACGGTGTAGTACGCCGCCATTCTGAACGACGTCATCAACGGCTCGGTGACCGCGCACGCAGAGGCAGACGACAGAGGCGAGACCGCCGATCCGGCGCCGACGATCTCCTCTGGCAGGTTCTTCGTCGACGCGCACCGGTCGCGCACGCCGCGGCCAGTGCTGGTCCCTCCTTGGAATGAAATGCCACTGCGAAGCCGCGCATTGAGGTTCACGTTGACGCCATGCCAATACTGCGTCCGCGCTGGTCCGTAGTCGGTTTCGAAGGTCTGGTAGTTGCGCGCGCCCCGGAGTGCCGCCTCTCGCGTGAGTGCGTAGAGCGTCAGCGGATATCCGCCACCACCCGGCAGATCGGCCTCGCTCGGAGCCGTGAAGGTGAACGCCTCGTAATCGGAAGGACCAACCAGCTGGTTGTCGGTCACGAAGAAATTGCCGAACCAGCGACGGTTGTAGCTGGCGTCGACCGACAGACGCGGCAGCAGTTCGTGCTGAACTGAGAGACCGAACTGCCAGTCGTTCGGACGCACGCCCCACCCGCGAAGGATCTCGGGGTTCACGATCGTGAGATTCGGATTGGCATTTCCAAAATTCACATCGTTGCCGCCGAGCGCCTGGCAGAGGTCGCCGCCGCTTGCGCGGTTGTCCTGCAGCGCCGGACTGCGGAGATCGCAATCGACGACAAAGTTGCCGTTGGCATCGGTCCAGCCACGATTGAACACGGAACGCACGATTCGGCCGGCCGGGTTGTTGGCCCAGTAGTTCTCGTCGTTGGTTGCGTTCTGCAGGTACTTGCCCAGGTTCACCCGCAACGCCGTCTTGCCCGTTCCGAAGATGTCCCAGGCTGCGCCCCATCTGGTGGTGATGTCGTTGTACGCATCGACGCTTGGCGTCCGACCGAAGCTGACGGGCGCCGAGAGAAACGGTGACGTGTGAGTCGTCCCGTTGCCTTCAGCAGGGGCCCAGCTCCATGCGCGGTCGTAGCGTACGGCCCCCTGCACCGTGATGCGGCCCCTCGTCCACTGATCCTGCGCAAAGAGCGATGTGGTTTCGGTGCGGTCGTTCTGCTCCCAGCGATCGACGAGTGTGTATCCGACACCGATAGGGTTGAGCGCACCGGTTGGATTGGTGGCGCTCACGGAGCTGTTGAACACGTAGCGCAGCAGCGTGCTGTTGGCGTCCCTCCCCTGCAATGATTTCTGATAGGACCCCTGATATCCCATCTTGAGGTTGTGCGCGCCCGTGACGTACGAGATCGAGGCACGCCAGTTGTTCGGGTTGGCATCGTTGTTCGCCCATCCAAAACCAAGCGGATCGTACATGCCGCGGTAGGTGAAGTTTGCGCGATGCCCGTCGATCGCGGCCTGTTCGGTCACCGGAATCAGATCGCGCAGCGCATCGGGCGGCGCCTGCCCGAAGCCGTACCAGATGTAATGGAAACGCGAGAAGCCGGCATCGAGCAGCAGCTTGCTCGAGAACGGCGACTGCCACGTCGCCTGCGTCACGTAGTAAGGAGCGTTGTGATAGCCGGGCCACGATTCCGGTGATGCTGTGATCGTCCCGTGACCGATCCAGCCGGCCTCGCGCTGCCGGCAGGAATCGCCGCCGCTCAGGGTGACGGTCGAGCCGGTGCAGCGGCGCTGATACTCGTGGGACAACGACACACGGTTTCGTGGAGTCAGCTGTGAAGTGAATCGGAACGAGTAGATATCACGCCGGTTCGAGTTGCGCGTTTCGACCGCAGGATCGATCGCGTAATTCCAGTGGGAGGCGTCGCCCGCGAACTTGTTTCCGTTTGCGCCCTCCACGAGAGTCGCGCTGCCGAAATCACGGAGGGTCCCGAAGAACCACAGCCGGTCGCGCAGAATCGGCCCCCCGAGCGAGCCGCTGACATCGTAGAGGTTGAGCGTGGCGGGAGGTTTGACGATGCCGGCGCTGCGCAGATAGTCGTCGATGTTGTCGGACCGGAGGCTATTGCCGGTGGCGCTATAGAACGCGCTTCCTTTGAAGCTGTTGCCGCCTGATCTCGGTACGAGGTTGACGATCGGGCCGCCAGCTTCCGCTTCACCAAGCCCACCCGACACGAGCACCTGCATCTCGTCGGTGTTCGCCACGTCGTAAATGAAAGTCGACACGCCGCCGCCGTTGAACGACGCCGCCACCGGCAGCCCGTCGATCAACATGCGCCCTTCGTTGGCGCGGCCGCCATTGGACGTGAAGAACGTCATGAACGGCTCGGTCATCGCGCCTCGCGACGTGTTGTCCGTGACGATCCCGGGGATGGCCGCGAGCAGCGTGCCGTAGCTCCGCGTGATCGGGAGCGTACGGAGGGTTTCGGCGCTGATCACCGTCTCGCGCCTCGTCGACTGCACGTCGACGATCGGTGTCTCACCGGTGACGGTGATGGTCTCTTGCAGCGCGCCAACGCGAAGGTCGGCGTTGATCGTGGTGACACCCGAACCGGTGAGCGCCACCCCTTCGCGTACCACTCTGGTAAATCCCTGCAGCGAATAGGTCACCGTGTATGTGCCCGGCGCCAGATCGGTAATCCGATATTGTCCGGAGTTATCCGTGACGGCGGTGCGGACCTTTTCGATGAGCACGGCGCTTGCCGCTTCAACCGTGACGCCGGGGAGCACGGCCCCCGACGAGTCCCGAACCATTCCCGCAAGTGTGGTCTGGCTGTAGGCCAGCGTAGGAGTCAGAAGGCATCCAAAGACGACGAGGGTAGCCGCCAGTCTGCGCATCGGGAGAGCCTCCTCTGCTCGAGTCAGTTCGAACCGGCACGAACCCGCGCGCTCGATCAGGAAGACCGACCGGGACGCGCGAAACCGGAACACACGCGAACCCCTTGGACAGTGGACCCGCCTCCGTTAAAGCCACGGCGGGAGGCGCGAAGAATGCAGACGGGCGCGCGGCGATGGCGCCGCACGTCGACGGGAAGAATTGAGCGCGGTTATACGCCCTTGCTTGGGCACACGTCAATCAGGCAATCTCTTGCTCATGCGAAAAACACTGTTCTCGCTCGCCGCCCTCTCCGCCACGCTGATCGCGCTCTGGACAATCGCCGGACGTGCGGCTGATGCGGACCGCGACTGGCCGGCGTACGGCGGCGACAAAGGCGGCTCGAAGTATTCGCCGCTCAATCAGATCAACAAGGACACCATCAAGAATCTCAAGATCGCGTGGCGGCGCTCCGGCATGCCCGAGGAGCTTCGAACTGCGTTCCCCGACGTGCAGGCATCAGCCAACTACCAGAACACACCGCTGATGGTGGGCGGCATGCTGTACATCAGCAGCGCCGCCGGCGCGGTCGTCGCGCTCGATCCGGGAACGGGCAAAACGATTTGGTACGACACGCTTCCGCCACGTGCTGAGGGTCAGGGGCCCGCACGCGGTGGACCCACGCGCAGCCTCGCCTACTGGTCCGACGGGCGTGACGCCCGCATCGTGACCAACGTCGGCGCAAACCTCGTCGCCCTCAACGCGAAAACCGGCAAGCGCTACGAGGACTTCGGCGAGCGCGGCCAGGTCGATCTGACGAAAGGCTTCGAGCGCACGATCACCGGCTGGCGCTGGAGCAGCGGTCCGATGGTCGTGAAGGACGTCGTGGTCGTCGCCGGTGTGCCGTCGCCGGCGACCGACATCCTCAACGAACGTGCGCGCGCCCCGAAAGAGATGCCTCCTGACGATGTGCGCGGCTACGACGTGCGCACCGGAAAACTGTTATGGACCTTCCACGTGGTGCCGAGGAAAGGTGAACCCGGCAACGAGACGTGGCTGAACGACTCGTGGACCTATTCGGGCAACAGTGGCGCATGGTCGCTGTTGAGCGCCGACGAGGAGCTCGGCTACGTCTATCTGCCGTTCGAAGAAGCCACCGGCGACTACTACGGTGGCACGAGGCCCGGTACCAATCTCTTCGCCGAGTCGATCGTCTGCCTCGACGCGAAGACCGGCAAGCGGGTGTGGCACTTCCAGACGCTGCATCACGGGTTGTGGGACTACGACCTGCCGGCGGCGCCGGTACTCGGTGACATCACCATCAACGGTCGGCGCATCAAAGCGGTCGCACAGGTGTCGAAACAGGCGTTCGTGTATGTGTTCGATCGCGTCACCGGCACACCCGTGTGGCCGATCGTCGAGCGTCCCGCGCCGAAGGGCGACGTGCCGGGTGAATGGTACTCACCAACACAGCCTGTGCCGTCGAAGCCTCCCGCGTTCGATCAGCAGGGCGTCACCGACAACGATCTGATCGACTTCACACCCGAACTCAAAGCCGAAGCGAAGAAGATCGTCAGCGAGTACAAATCCGGTCCGCTCTACACACCCCCGGTGCTGCTCGGAAGCCCGGACGGTCCCAAGGGGACGCTGCTCGTGCCCGGCACCAACGGCGGCGCCGACTGGGGCGGCGCTGCATTCGATCCCGAGACCGGCATGCTCTATGTGCCGTCGGCACACATGCCGACCGTGGTCGCTCTTGGAAAGTCGCAGCATCCCGAATCGACGTTGCCGTACGTGAAGCAGCAGACGCCGTGGCCGTTCGGCCCGCAAGGCCTTCCTGATCCGTTCAAGCCGCCGTACTCGCGACTGGTCGCGATCGATCTGAACAAGGGAGACATCGCGTGGTCGGTCGCCAACGGCGACGGCATTCGCAATCACCCTGCGTTCAAAGGTCTCAATGTCCCACCGATCGGCACACCCGGGCGCAACGCTGCACTCGTGACCAAGTCGTTCGTCTTCATGGGCGAAGGCAGCGACGCCGGCGTCGGCCTGCCCCCAGGCGGCACCTACGGCGGCAAGATGTTCCGCGCCTTCGACAAGAAGACAGGCGCAATCGCGTGGGAGATGGAACTCCCCGCAGGCGTGAGCAATGCGCCGATGACCTATTCGTTCAACGGCAAGCAGTACATCGTCGTTGCAGTGTCGGGGCGGCAGCATCCGGGCGAGTTCGTGGCGCTCGCACTGCCGTAGAGCCCTCTGACGATTGTCGGTGCGAGCCCTCTGACGTTTGTCGGTGCGAGCCCTCTGACGTTTGTCGGTGCGATTGCTCTGACGGTTGTCGGTGCGATCCTCTCTGGCGCTTGTCGGTGCGATCGGGCTGACGGGTGTCGGTGCGATCCTTTAACGCGTGTCGGTGCGATCCTGAGCTATATCCGTGCGAACTGGGATCGCACCGACAGTCGATGCCAGGATCGCACCGACTGAACTCTGGATCGCACCGACCGAGTTCTGGATCGCACCGACAACCGTCAGTGGGCTCGCACCGACAAACGTCAGGGGATTAATCCTCGTAGACTTGCCTCACCACTGACCGTTCGGTTTCGTACGTGAGGCGCTGCAGGGCTCTTCTCGGCTCGAGCCAGACGACGTCCTCGATTTCCCGCGGGTCGATCGCGAAGCCGTCGGCCACGAATTCCATGCGAAAGAAGGTCACCACCTTCGGCATCCGGCCGACGAGATATTCGATGGTGTATCCCGGCCCGGTGATGCGAGCTGTGCATCCCGTCTCTTCGCGGACCTCACGCAGCGCAGTCTCCTCGAGGGTCTCGTTCCCGTCAGGCTTGCCTTTCGGGAGCACCCAGTCGCCATATCGCGTGCGGAGCACGACCGCCAGCTGCGTCCCTTCCGGCGTCGTGCGCTCGACGAGCCCGCCTGCCGCCACCTTGGGTTTGGGCATGCCGCTTCTATTGTCATGCGAAGTGTGAACGTCAGATCTCCGAATGGAACCCCCGGGAACCGCACAATAAGATCTCACGCAGGGATCGCGGAGGTGCGGAGATCGCAGAGCGCTCCGGCGACGGGTGGGCCGCGCTGTGCGCGGCTGGATCGAGAGGAAGGTACGAAAACGAACGCCGCCCGTGTCATGAGGCGCTCGTTTTCGCACCTTCCTCTCGATCCATGCGCCGGCCGCAAGGCCGGCGACCACCCGTTGCCTCCGCGATCTCTGCCCCTCTGCGATCTCTGCGTGAAAACGTTATGAACGGTAGCGTTCAGAATGAGCTTTGTTCCGGTCTGGCCTTCAGGCTAGCCCTGCCCTGATTCCTGATTTCTGAATCCTGATTCCTTCCGGACGCTTCCTGTCCACATCGACGCAAAATTCCCCCAACCGTGCAGGGCCACCATCACGAGGTGCCCCGGGATGAAGGCCAGCACACCGCACATCGACGCGAAGTGCCAGACCCGCGTGAGGCGAAATCCACCGAAAGCAGTCACCAGCCACGACAACTGCACCGGCTTGTAGAGGGCGAACCCGGTCACGATGCTGACGATCACGAGCGCGAGCGCCGTGGAGTACGCCAGCTTCTGTAACGGGTTGTAGGTTTCGGTGATTGGCGGCTTCGGGCCGAACAGGAAGTAATGCCGAACCATCGGCCAGACGCCGCGCAGATCTCGTGCGACGAACAGCACCTGCCGGCCGTTGCGCGTGATGGCTTGATAACCGACGTAACCGACGATCGCCATCGTCAGCAGCCACGCGAACGTGAAATGCCATTGCAGTGCGCCGCCCAGCCATCCGCCGAGCCGAAGAGCCGACGGCGGATCGAAGAGATCGCGCTGCGGGATCTTGTCGCCGAACGAGGGGAATGCGCCGAACACTTCGAGGCCGCTCGGGATGAGCACCGCGAGCGCGAGCGCGATGATCCAGTGACAGAGTCGGACGACCGCAGGATGCTCGGCGGTATCGCGCGTCATCACAATCCTCCATACCAGCTGTATCCCTGATCGACCCAGTATCCGCGCTTCGGGCCGAGCACGTTCGTCACGCGGAGGCTGACGAGATACTTCGCCTGCTTGTAGCCGAGCTTCGTCGGGAGCACGAGACGCAGCGGCGCGCCGTGCTCCCGCGTCAGCGGACGGCCGTAGATCTCGTCGCACAGGAGCGACTGGGGATGGCGCGCCGTGCCGATGTCGAGCGACTCGTAGTAGTCGTCCGCGCAGCCGAACTCGACGAACCGTGCCTGCGCGTCCGCGCCGACGAGCGTCAGCAGATCCGCCAGGCGCACACCGCCGTAGCTGCCGATGACGTCCCAGCCTTCGATGCAGACGTGGCGGGTGTTCTGGCGCACCCGCGGCATCGAGCGAATCGCGTCGAGACTGTAGTCGCCGGGCTTGTTCACGAGGCCCGTGACCGTCAGTCTCCAGTCATCGAGATCCACATCCGGATCGTGGGTCAGATAGGAATTGAGCGGATACCGTTCGAGTGGCGTCACCTCGCGATCCGGGAACACCGGAGCCATCCGGTACGGATCGAAGAGCGCGGCCGATGCCGCGTCGCTGAGTTCGAGACCGCCTCGAATCGCCCGTGCACGCCACGTCGGATTGAGCAGCACTGCTGCGCCTGCGAGCGGGAGCATCTTCAACAACTCCCGCCGGCTCCTTCGGGGCCGCTCGACCGGACATGCCTCTCTGACCACATCGATCACTACGTCGTGGTCGCCGCGCCGGATTGAGCCAATCCAAGTCCGCGCCCTGCCCGTAGGACCGACAGAACGGATACAACGGGGTCAGATCGTGACCCCTTACGTCAGTAAGGAGAACCTCATGAGACTACGAACACTGTTCAGCAGCGCGTTGGCGACGGTCGCCCTCGCGGCAGTTACCTACGCAGCAAGCAATCCCATGGTCGGCGGCAAAGAGATGTTCCCGAACAAGAACATCATTCAGAACGCCGTCAACTCTGCCGATCACACCACGCTCGTCGCGGCTGTGAAGGCAGCGGGACTCGTCGACACGCTTCAAGGTGCGGGCCCCTTCACCGTGTTCGCCCCCACCAACGCTGCGTTCGCGAAGCTGCCCGCGGGTACGGTCGACACGCTGCTGAAACCCGAGAACAAGAGCACGTTGACCAAGGTGCTCACGTATCACGTCGTGCCGGGACGGCTCTCGAGCGTCGACCTGAAGAAGCAGATCAAGAAGGGCAACGGATCTGCCACCCTCAAGACCGTCAGCGGCGGCATGCTGTGGGCGATGATGCAGGGCGATGACATCGTGCTGAAGGACGAGAAGGGCGACGTATCGAAGATCACGCAGGCGAACGTCTTCCAGTCGAACGGCGTCATCCACGTCGTCGACACGGTGGTGCTCCCCAATTGAACTCAGACCAACCGTGGAATCACCGGGCCGCCCTTCGGGGCGGCTCGCCAGCAGATGCGCGTTTCGAAGTTTCGATATCCGCTCACTTGGGTTTCGACATGAGCGTTGGGGCTCACGGGTCCTGTCGCCGGGTCTCCCCGCTCGTCCTCGGCGCCAAGTGATCGATCACGCTACCAAGAACAGGATCACGGAGTAGGCGCCTGCGCGGCGAGCGGGGACGCCCCTCCCGGCGCCACCCGTTCGCAGACGCAACCAGCCTCGTAACCCAAGTGAGCTTGCGTACACGGCAGCGGAGCTCAGTTGTGTGTGGGACGGCGGCGAGCCCTAAAGGCGGCGTGATCACCGAAGAAACTAAAAACGCGCCGAAGGGAGCCCACATGGCAACGCCCTCGCAACTGGCTGGAAAGATAAACGTGGGCTATCGGGATCGATCCGAAGGCGCGTTTTTTCCGCGCCGCCGATCGGGCTCGCCGGCGTCCCACACACAACTGAGATCCGGCAGAAGGTCAAAGATCATCGCGCGACGTCGATTTTCCCCGAGGCGACGTCCATGATCGTGCGGGTGAGCAAGTAGAGACGCGGCTCGACCGAATTGAGATAGACGTACTCCGCGTCGTTCGAGTGGGCGCCGAAACCGGGCAGCCCGAATCCTTCCAACACGGCGCCACGTGTTTCGAGCGCGGCCAGCGCGGCATCGGTGGCACCGCCGCCTCCTTCAGCAGCAACGGTCAGCGTCCTGCCGATCTCCGCGAAGATGCGCCGCGCCTGATCGGCAACACGCCGGGAGGCTGCGGTCGGCTGCAGCGGTGGACGCCGTCGCTCGACCAGGACGTCGACCTTCGTGTCCGGGATCAGGGTCTTCTTCACACGCTCACGGACCTGCGCTTCGATCTCGTCCCAATCGGCGACCCGTTGCACCCGAACATCGGCGAGCGCCTGAGCCGAGGCAGGTATGACGTTGCGCACGCTGCCCGCAGAGGCGACGGTCCAATTCAGCTTCACACCTGTACGTGGATTGGAGAGATCGCGCATCTGCAGGACCTGATGCGCCAGCTCGTACAGCGCGTTGCGCCCCTCCTCAGGCGCCTGACCCGCATGCGACGCGCGGCCAGTCACTCGCAGGATGACGTCACCGCTGCCGGTCGTGGCGAGCGAAATCCTCTCGTTGGCCACCGAACCTCCACCTTCACACGACAAGACGACGTCGTGCTGGCGGCCCAGCCGCGTGATCACGGCGCGTGCGCCAGGCGAGCTGATCTCCTCGTCGCCGTTGATCAGGACCGTCAGCGTGCCGTAGTCCTTGAAGTTGAGGCCGTTGAGGATCGCGAGGGTATGCAGAATGAGCGCCACGCCCTGCTTGTCGTCGGCCACACCCAGCCCGTACGCACGATCGCCCTGCACGCGGAACGGCTGCTTCGCGCCCATCCCCTTTTCGTACACGGTGTCCATGTGCGCGAGCAGCAGGATGTTCTTCGTGCCTGTGCCTTTGAATCGCGCCTGCACCATCCGGCCGATTCGTGCCGGCGTGTCGTCGAACCGAATCGAATCGCCGGGCGCGATGAACTGCACCTCACCGCCGAGCGCGCGCAGCCGCATCGCGACCAGATCCGAGATGCGGTCGAGACCCTCGATGTCGCGGCTGCCCGATTCAATCGAGACGAGCGCGCCCAGCGTGTCGATGTAGCCGGCACGTTCCTGACGAGCGCGAGCGAATACCGGCGCGACGGCCTGGCCGCCGATCGTTGCGGTCGCGACGAGTCCGAGGAGAATCAGCGCACCGAGCGCTTTCGGGGTCACGCCTGGACTGCCGCGCCGGCACGAATCGATTCGAGCCCGTGGCCATGCGGGCCGGTTTCACGCACCCGCAGCAATGCCGCAAACACGAACCCGAAAAGGCTGAGCAAAGTGAACATCCACAGCATCGGCGTGTATCCATCCGGGTTCGATGGACCTGCCGCGTTCGCGTCGTTCAACGCGCCCGCGGCGAGATTGAAGGCGAACAGTCCGATGTTCTGCACCATCGTCATCAGCCCGTAACCAGTCCCGAGCCGCCCCGGCTCGACCAGATAGGGCACCGCAGGCCAAATCACCGCGGGCACCAGACTGAACGCGATGCCGATGAGAACGGTCGAGACCCACAGGTCCAATTGGGTGTAGCGGAGAATCGGGAACACCGCGGCCAGCACAAAAGTGCCGAATGCCATGAAGGCCGCCCGATGCCCGAGTTTGTCCACCATCAAACCAAACAGTGGCGTGAACACGATTGCCGCAGCGAACACATAGCTGTTCAGCGCACCGGCTTGCTGCAGCGACAGGGCGTGGGCATGTTGAAAGTACTTGATGGCGAAGGTGCTGCGGAACGGAAAGATGACCGAATAGAACGTGACGCAGAGGCCCACGATGTACCAGTACGAACGATCGAACCGAAGCAGATCCGACCACACGATCCGATCACTGGCGGCAGGCTGATTGAGATCGAACTTCCGGGCAGCGCGCGATTCGAGGACGTAGTAAACGATGCATGCGAGCACCGCGAAGAGAGAGAACCCGGCCGATAGAATCAGCGGCGACTGCCAGCCGCGGTCATACAACGGCTTGAACCAGGTCGTGGAGTAATCAGCGGCGTAGGACCCGGCACGAGCGATGCTCAAGTTCACGCCGAAGGCGAATCCGAGTTGGCGGCCGACGAACCACTGACCGATGGCGACCGTGATCGCGACGATCATCGACTCCGCGCCGAGCCCGAAGACGAGGCGCCCGAGAGCCATCATGGGAAAGAGCGGAGACACGGCCGTGAGCACCGCACCGATGAAGCAAATGATGGCGAAGATCAGGGTCGACAACTTGGTGCCGAAGCGATCGACGATGACGCCGCCGATGAGCACCATGATGATGTTCGGGAAGCTGTAGATGGCATTGAGTGTGCCGATCTGTGTGTCGCTGAAATTCAGCTGCCGCTGCAGCAGATCGGCGACCGGAGCGATCGAATCGTAGGTGTAGTAGTTGCCGAACATCGCGACGCTGATCGCGACCAGCACGCCCCAGCGCCAGGCGGCAGTGGGTGGATTCTTGAGAGCGGTAGCGGGACTCGTCATAACCGGCTATAGGGTGGCACGGAAGGTGGGAGAAGTGAAAGAACGGTCAGAACGCCTGCCCGATGCTCACGTAGATGCGGCTGCGCGGCTCGCCCGGGCGCGGATCGAGGACGAAGCCCCAGTCGCTGCGCAACAGCACCCACTTCGTCCGCACGCGCAGGCCGACGCCGGCGGACTCGCGAATGTTGGAGAACGAGAAATTGCGCACGCGCGGGAACACGTTGCCGAGATCGGCGAAGGCGACGCCGTCGAAGATGCTGATGAGTGGAACGCGGACTTCGTTGTTGAGAACGAGCATCGCCTCGCCGCCGAACGGCACGCGCTCGGGGCCGATCGGGCCGACCGCGTTCTGCCCGAACCCACGCAGGCTCTGACTGCCGCCGGCGAAGAAGCGTTCGGTCTTCGGAACGAGGTCGCCGCCCATGCCCCACGACAGACCGATGCGCAGCCCGACGGCGTACACCAGGCGCGGCCGGAGGATCTCGTTGGTAAACGGTCTCCGTTGCGGCGACTGCAGCGGGAAGTAGTGGAAGTACTGACCGAAGTACTTCGTGTATGGATCGCCCGCTCCCAGCCACGTCGGCGAGTACGAGAACGAATGCGAGAGGAACGTGCCCTTCGATGCGTCGAGCACTTCGTCGCGCGTCTCACGGGTGAGCGTGACGGTCAGCGGCGAGACGGTCAACGGTTCGTCGAGGATGATTCCGCCGGGCAGCGGGGTCAACGTGTGTGCGCGCTCGTAGCGATAGCCGTACGACAGCACGTAGGCGTCGCGCATCTTCCGCTCGCTCTGAAGCGAGACGCCCTTGCGGCTGGCATCGAACGGGTCGGTGATCTCGGTCGCTGGATTGAGCTCCTCCCGCAGATACGCGCTGAACGTCGTCTTCGGGAGATATTGCAGCGCCGGCTGATTGAGGTAGATCCGCGCCTCGTGTAATTGCCGGTCGTAGCGCGAGCGCAGCCCGATCTCGCGTGCGCCGCCCAGCGAGTTGCGATTGGAGATGTCGAAGATGCCTCCGACGCCGCGCTCGGTGTCGTAGGACGCACCGTAGCGAAGCTGGTAGGGCTGCACTTCTCTGACGTTGACGGTGAGGTCGACGGGCCGCTCGTCCGGCGCCGGCGTCGCAGGATCGTCGCCGAGACCTCGTCGTTCGCGACGACGGATGTCGACCACCGAGAACGCGCCCGTGTCGTACAGGTTGCGCCGCGATCGTGCCAGCGCTGAGATGTCGAGCGGCTGTCCGGGCAGCAGCGCGACCTGTTCGCGAACGAGACGTTCGCTGACACGATTGGTGCCGGCGACGTGGACGTCGGCGATGACGCTTTGCCTCCCTTCGTTCACCGTGAACGCGACGTCCACCTGCCCCGCAGAGCGGTCCAGGACCAGCGAGTAGTCGGAATGGACATCGTTGTAACCCTTGTGCCAGTACAGCTGGCGGATCTTGTCGAGCGAGTTCTCCGCGGCAATGGGAAGGTAGCGCTGACCGGAAACCACAGGGAGTTGATTGATGAGATCTTTAGGAGGGATGACCTTGGCTCCGGACGCCGTCACCTGTCTCACGACAAACGCAGGCCCCTCCCGAACAGTGAGGATGACGCGCGCGTCCGGTCCGGAGTAGTCGAAGCGCGGCTCGTCGATCTCCGCGCCGAGAAACCCCAACTCTCGATAGAACTTCTGCAGCAGCTCGGTCACCACCGTCGGATCGGTGAAGAGTCTCCGCTCGAGCCGCTGCTGGCTGATGAGCCGGTCGAGCGTGTCGGGATTGACCGCAGAGGCGCCTTCGAATACGAGCACCACCTTGCGCGACTGCATTCCCGGCTCGATCTGGAACGTGAGGACGCGCTTGCCATCGGCGACGTCCTCGAGGTGATAGTCGATCTTCGGCTGAAAGTGCCTGTCGGCCAGCAGCCACTCGCGGATCGAGTCGGTCGCGTCATCGCCGCGCTGCTTGTCGAAGACCCCGCGATGCCACTGCCGTCGGATCTCCCGTTGCACCCTCGACGGAGGCGTGGTGCCCATGAACCGCACGTCGACAATCGGCCCGCGAGTCACGTTCAGCACGAGTTGGGCCTGATCGTTTTCGATCTGCCGCTCGAGTCGTACCCGGGCCTGCAGGTAGCCCTGCTCCATCAGTAAGTCCTCGACGCGCTGAACGCCGTTGCGAATGTGGAAGAAGTCGTACGGATCGCCCGCCTTGATACGGAACGCTTGGCGCAGCTGCGCCTCGTCTGCGCCCCCGGCCATGACCATGACACTCTGCACCCTCGGCTGCACGCGCTGTACGCGACGAGGGTCGGCCTGTCCGCCGAAGCGGAGGTCATGACGGAAATCGCCGCGATAGCTGTTGTCGGACTGCCGAACGCCTCGCATCTGAAACCGGCGCGACAGGTCGTACTCGGCGACCCAGATCTGGTCGTTGCTGTCGGTGAGGTTGGTCGAGTACACGAGCTTGAGCTGGTCGGTGATCCGCTGCCCGACGGTGAGACGCGCGCTGGGGTCGGCCTCGTTGGCGATGAGCGTCGGCTCGATGCGCACTTCGCTGAGGCCGGTTGCCTGCTGAAGTCCGCGCCCGAGCGTGTTTCCGACGCGGCCGGCCATGTACGACAGCACCTGCTCGCGCGCGACCTCACCCTCTTCGCCACGCATCTCGTCGAGCGTCCGGCCCGTGATGAGCATCGCCATGATGTCGGGTTCGGGCAACGACGGGTCGGACGTGAACGTCGCCTCGGTATTGCCAGGAGTGCCGGTGACCGCGACCGTGATGTCGTAGCTGCTGGCCTTGGTCGTGAGTTGCAGGTCGAAGGATGGAAGAATGCGCCGCTCGTCGAGGAACGTGATCGTGCTTGGCT
This sequence comes from Vicinamibacterales bacterium, assembly GCA_036407095.1. Taxonomy (GTDB): domain Bacteria; phylum Acidobacteriota; class Vicinamibacteria; order Vicinamibacterales; family UBA2999; genus Gp6-AA40. The sequence continues at coordinate 182,021 of DASWZV010000081.1, forward strand.
CCGCGACGTAGCGGCGCTCGTTCAGCCGGATCTCCGAGCCTTCGAGCAGCCTCAGCTCGCCGAGCAAACCGGGTTGGTACGGGGTGCCGACCAGTCGCAGGTCGGTTTCGAGCTCGGCGCGCGCCAGGTTGTTGTCCACCAGGATGGGTGTGGCGGTGTCGAGGTTCAGGTTGAAGTGCACGCGCTCGAGCAATGGGTTCCGTCTCTCGGTCAGGTCCAGCCTCGGCGGCGCCGCCATCGACGCCAGCAGGCCGGTGTCGAAGTCGATGTCGCTCGTCAAACCTGCCTCTCTGATCGTCACCTCGCCCCCGATGACGATGTCGTCGTTGCGACGGCGGCTGATACGGATGTTCGCATCCGAGACGCTCCGCAGATCCAGCGGCGCATCGTAGGCAAAGCCCTTCGTCGCCAATTGGATGTCGATGTCGCTGACCACTCCCTCACCGAGGGTCACGCTACCCGAGCCTGTGAGCGTGCCGCCGTTGACGTCGGCGGCGAGCTTGGTGAGCTCGATCTGTTTGCCGTTGAGATCGATGTGTGCGTTGAGATTCTCGCCCGCAATCCTCGGTTCCTTGCTGACGAACGTGGCGTTGGTCACGTCGACCGTTCCGGTCAGTTCGGGGTCACTGACCGTGCCCCGTGCGCGCACGTTCAACGTCGAGTCACCTTCGGCACGGACCTTGTTGGTCAGGATGGACAACGCACCGACGTCGAGGTTGCCGTCGACGTTCAGATCGATGGCGCGATCGGCGACCAGCTCGACCCGTCCGCCGGCCTTGATCGTGCCTGCGGTTCCCGACAGATCGAGCTGATCGATGGTCGCGGCACCGGACCCGATTGTGATGGTCGACGGCCGCTGCTGCGCGAGCCCGAGGCCATTGAACGACACGGCGAGCTGTTCGAAGGTGACGCGTCCGTCGATCGAGGAGAGCTCCGGTTTGTTCGCCGAGAGTTCCGCGTCAACCGTGATGTTCCCGCTCGTGCCAGTGGGTGCACCGGGGACCGACGCGGGGTTGAGACCCTTGATCGACGCTTTGAACGTCGCCGGCCCGCTCATGCGCGGCATCTCGACTGGCAGTGCGGGAATGGCCTCGAGGGGGATGCGTCCGGTTGCTTCGAGTGTGGCGGTTCCCCACGTGGCGGACAGCTGCTCGACTCTCGCCTCCCCATCGGCGACGCGGGCCTTCATGCCGATGTGCGAGAAACCCGGTTCGAGGAACCGCGACAGGAGCAGCCCGTTGGTCACCGAGAAGTCGAGCGTGGGATCGATGCGCTTCAGCGTCCCCTTCAGCGAGCCGGTCATCGTCACCTCGCCGTCGGCGGCGATCTGCCGGTCGGGCGGCGCAAAGTTGGCGAGCGTCGCAAGGCTTCCGCGAAGATCGAGCGTCAGCTCGCCGGTGCCCGCCTCGTCGCTGAGCGGCAGCTGACCGCCGACCGTGAGTGACGACCCTTCGGCGGCCACCTCCAGTTTGTCGACGGTCAGCCGTTTGTCGGCGTACTCGATTGGCGATGGGCTGCTGATCGTGAAGGTACGTCCGTTCCAAGTGCCGTTGACGGCCTCGAGCGCGACCGTCGCTTTTCCTTCCTCCGGCTCGGACAAGTTGCCGGACGCGTCGATCGTGGCGCGCACATGGCCACCAAGTCCTCGAGTCGTGATCTCCCCGGTCGTAGCGCCCGCCTTCGCGCGGACCTCCTCAGTCGTGGCGTCCGCCTTCAGCTCAGTCGTAGCGTCCGCCTTCAGGCGGACCTCTCCGGATGTAGTGTCCGGCTTCAGCCGGACCGATGATGGAAGCCTCCCAAGATCCAGATCATTGAGGCGGACTTTGACCGTCGACGGGAACGGCTTCGTCAAACCGACGACCGCATCGCCATCGATGTTGAAATGCTCCGCCGACGCGGCGATCGTCGCCTCGTTGTTCGCGGCCATCGCTTTGACCGCGACACGCCCGAGCGGCGTGTCGTCGAGCCGCAGTTGCGCGGCATCGAGATCGAGGTTGCCCTCGGGGGAATCAACGCTGCCAGCACCGTGCCCTGTCAGTTGAACGTCTCCACGCAGGCGCTGACCGCTCGGAAGCACGAGACCAACGAGGTGCAGACCGTCGGACTTCACGTCGAACGTGTAGGTCTTGCGATCGAGCTGATAGCTCCCTGACCCGAACAGCCGTCCGGCTCCGTCCGGTTGCGGTTTGTCGATGGCGAGATTCGGCACCGAGAGGTCATGGCCATCGAGCCGCAGGTCGGCAGTGAGCGACCCGATCTGCTCCTGGTAGGCGACGAGATCCGAGCCCTGTGCACTGACCGCGGCGATCGGGCGATCGAGGGTGCCGCCGACGGTGCCCTTCGCGGACAACGTTCCCGAGATCGGCACACCGGACTGATTGAGGGCCTCCAGGATGGTGGGCAGATCGAGTTGGTCCGCGGTCAGCGAGAGATCGATCCGTCGCGCCCTATCGAGTCCGACCCGGCCGTTGACGTGCGCGCTCGCCTGCTTCCATGTCAGATCGGCCCGGGCGATGTCGAGGGCTGCCGGGGAGTACGATGTCTCGGCGCTGACGGCGATCCCCTCAGCCGTGCCCACTTTCAGAGCCGGAGCGGTGACCGTCGACATCGCCACCGGCGCATCGATGGTCCCACCGACTCGCGCATTGATCTCCGCAGCGCCCTCGACCGTCGTCGGCAGCATCGATCCACGCGGCCGCCCGAGAAACGCCTCGATCACCGCCACCAGCCGGCTGACGTCGCCCGATCGCGCTTTCAGGTCGCCGTCCAGCCGTTTGTCGTCAGTGATCGCGACACGCCCCGCGACTTCGCCGCCAGGCGAGACCACCTTCACGAACTGAGCATCGATCCGACCCCCCGCCCCGTGGGCGGAGATTTGTCCTTCGACCGGCATCGTCGATCGATTCGTCTGAGCAGCAGTGGCCGTCAACGTTGCGATGGCGTCGCCATTCGCTTTGAGGTACTCCAGCCCCGGCCACTCGGCGTGAACCTTTCCGTCGACGCGCGTCGCAGCGACGTAGGGCAAACGCAGCGCCCGCATGATCGTGGCAATGTCGAGCGCGTTGATGTCCGCATTCAGCCTGGATTGCCCCGCTTCATCGGGTGAGACCGTGCCAGCGCCCATGACCCCGCCCCACGGCCCGCGAAACTGGAAGGACGAGATATCCGCGCGTCGCGTCGTCAGGTCGTAGGCCGCCGAGGCATCGAGCTGCGCGTTCCGAAGATCGCGGAACTGGAGGTCCGATCCGGTGACATGTGCGTTGATCGCTGGCGTCGACAGCGGGCCCTTTGCGGTTCCATCGATCACGATCGATCCGCTCACCGGGTCGTCGAGCTTCGCGAGCGGCGCTACCTGCATCGCATCGACCGTGCTCTTCACGGTCAGATCGGCGACCGGCGACTCGAACTGCGTGATATCGCCGGTCACCTCGGCATGCGAGCCGAGCGCCTGCAGCTGGAGCTGCTCGATCGACGCATCGTCCTTGCCCAGGTCGACCTGCCCAGTCAATCGATCGATCGCTGCCCGACGATCCCGGACCATCACCTCTCCATCCGCTGCGTCGAGCTTGATCAGATGCCGATTGGTCACATCGTTTCCGGTCACGTTGATCGACGACACCGGCAACCGGGCGTCGATCTGGTCGGCGCGGTTCTCGTATCTCACCCGCGCTCTCGACACGGTGAGCGAGGACACCAGATAGTCGAGCGGCTTCGATGGCTTATTCGGATCGGACGGCGGCCGCGGCAGATTGTCGCGGCCCTGTTCATCGACCACGTAGTGCAGGTCGACGTCTTCAACGCTGCCTGACTGGATCACGAAGCGTCCGCGCAGCAGCTGCAGCAGACTCAGATTCATCCGCACACGCCCGACGGTGGCGAACACCGGTGCATCCGGCCAGGTCGTCGAACGGATCCGTACGTTCCGCAGGTTGAACGACGCACCGAGCAGGTTGTAGCCGAGCTGGTCGGTGCTGAATTCGATCTGCTCGCGGGCCAGCAGAGCGATGACCTGGTTGGTGGCGAAGCGTCTGGCGGGCGGCGTGTGAACCGCGACGAACGTCAGGACAGCGACGATGCACAGGACGCCGCCGAAGACGCGAAGGCGATGAAAACGACGCCTCCGTAGAGCTCGATTCTCAGGCACCGCTGAGTCGTTTTCCACGGCGAGCGTTCAGGCTGCAATAGCCGCTCCATCTTCAACCGGATGTACGTAGCGTATGCCCCGAGCGCGGAGAAAGCTCTTTCGTCCTCGGACGGTACTACCGCGCAAACTCCGCGTCGGTGCGTCTACATCCGAATCAGGTGCAGACCTGAGGGCGACGGTGCTATCGTCATCCCTTCCAAGGAGCTCCCATGGCCGACACTGTTCGACTGGTCGAGTACTTCTACGTCATGGCTCCGAACAAACCAGGTGAAGGCGCACGCGCGCTCGCGACGCTGAGAGATGCGGGCGTCAATCTGCTCGCCTTCTCCGGATTCCCTCAGGGCCGCCGGGCCCAGCTCGATTTCATTCCGGCGGATCCGGCGGCGTTCAAGCAGGCGGCGAAACGGGCGAAATGGAAGACCGTGGGTCCCAAGCGCGGGTTCCTCGTCGAGGGCAGCGATCGCATCGGAGTGGTCGCGGAGCTGCTCGAGCGTCTCGCCGCAAAGAAGATCAACGTCACTGCCGTCGATGCGGTGAGCGCGGGTGGCAAGTACGGGGCGATCCTCTGGGTGGCTTCGAAGGACATCAAGAAGGCCGCGGCGCTCGTGGGCGCGTCGCAGAGCACGGCGCCCGCACCCGAGCCCGCAATCTCGTGAGCCGGACATGAACGAGGCTGCATTGATCGGAGCAGCCAGCCACGCGGGCACTCGATCGTACCCGTCGACGATTCGTCCAAGCCTTCGTTCGCGCCGATCGTCGCCTGGATGGCCATTCTCTGCGAGAGACCGCGCGCTCACGAGACGGGGATCGGCGGCGTGAAAGCCTTCGACGTATTCGCGTGCGAGCCGGCGCTCGGTCCGCAAGCGGGGGCCTCCTGGTCGTTGCCCGATGAACTCCGCGAACGAGCGATCGCCTCGCCGAACGCCCCGCTCGAGCCGCTGCATCACGCGCTCGAGCCGTTCCCAGAAATCATCGAACGGACGAAGGCTCCCGGATGACGACGTCCATCGCGTGCCGGCGATGTCGACCATCGTGAGCGATGCAGCATCGATCACCTCGCGGAGCTCCAGCGCACGCCCGTGCACGAACTCGGCCCCGAGCTCGATCGGGATGGTCGAGTCGGGATCTCTGATGGTAAAGATGCGACCACCGATGCGATCGCGCGCGTCGAGCACGGACGTTGTGGTGCCCGCGTCATGGAGATGGCGCGCGGCGGCCAGCCCGGCCACGCCCGCACCGATCACGATGACATCGCGCTCATGCGATCTCGACCCCATGCAGTCTTGGCGACGCAGGGGTCGTGCCATCAACGCAATCTGAAAGGCCGTTCGCTTGGGTCGCCTTCGATGTGCCGTTGCATCGACTCAGCGGGCCGCACGTGGGGCCAAGCGACGACGGTGTGGCTACGGCCTCGCTCCGGTTCACGCCGCGGAAAAACGGCTCGTCCGCGCGGGTGCTGACGGTGCCGGCGACGGCTGATCCTGATCCGCGCGACCGTGAACAATCGTGTCGATAACGAGGTAGCCCGGTGCGGCAGCGGCGAATCAGCGCCGTCGCCGATGGGGCCGCTCCCGAGCCGTTTTAGTGTCTGTCGCTGATCGCGGCGCGAACAGTCGCTCTGCCGCCGCTACGGAAATGTCGAAGACCGTCTACCCCCGTGCCAGGGGAAGAGTTTGTCGAACCGCGTCCAGGACCTGAGTGCCTGCGTCACCCGCATCGTGCGCTGAGAAGTCCGGGAGAAGCTCGATCATCGAGAGGCTTTCCGCCGACTTGTGGAACTCGACCGCAGCGCGCGTGCTCCTCGCCGCACGCAGCGCGGCGCTGATCACGACGACCTTCGGACCGGTGGCTTTCAACAGGATCAGCGCGTCAGGGAGATTCGCTGCGGTGATCGCGCGATAGCCGGCCCGTTTGAGCAATTCGCGGAGATACGCCAACACGTCGTCCGACTCATCGACGCAGAGCACATCAGGGTTGCTCAACGCATCGGACGCGAGACTGCCTGTAGTGTCCGGCTTCAGCCGGACCCTGCGATGTACTTCGGTGATCGGATCGGCTTCGGTCTCGTACGGCTGGAACACCGCCTTCAGGCGGGTGATGCGCAGCACATCGTCGATCTTGGGAGACACCGCGCAGATCTTCAGCGTCCCGCTCGCGTTCTGCACGCGCGTGAGATAGCGCGCCAGCAGCCCGAGACCGGCGCTGTCGATGAAGTCGACGCCGCCGAGATGCAGCAGGATGTGCGGGCTGAACGTCAGCAGCTCGTCGAGCGACTTTTGCAGCGACTCGGACTCGGCACCGGCGACGATGCGCCCGCTGCACGTCACGACGGTGACGTCCCCGACGCGACGGCTGGTCAACGAAAGCGACATCCAGCAATTATCACTTAACGATGCGGCGGTCTCACGTAGGGGCCGCCTCCAGACGGCCCTCCGAAGGCCGCCTGAAGGCGGCCTCTACGAGGGTTTGTCATTCGCAGGTGTCGCTGACGGACTTGATCGTCGTCACGTTGAGGCCCTGCGCGCCGCCCTCGCCGATCAGCGAGGCACGCACGGACATGCGATGCCCCGCGAACTTGTCGAGGGCGGTCATCACGAACATGAGCGTGTATTGGCGGTCGCCGAGCGCCGCTTTCACATCGGGTTCCTGTCCGTCCAACACACGCGACGGACCCGACGCCTTCACGAGCGTCCAATTCCGATCGGCGCCGCGCGGGCCCAGACAGCCGACGACATGCACGAAGCTGCCGGCCGGAAGCTCACCGCTGCCCCCCTTCTTCACGATGCGCACGCCGACGCCCGACGCGGCGCTCAACTCGGTGGCGCCCGCTGGAAAGTCGTTCCGGCTCAGAATGTAAGCGACGATGTCGGCGTAGACGCGCGCGCCGAGCGTGCCCCTCAGCGATCCATCTTCCGAGTGCGGCATGTTCGTGCTGACGTGCGTCAGCAAACGATCCACCGTGGTGTCCTGCCACGAGGTCCAGAAGCGATCCCCTTTGAGGGCACGGTGCTCGGCCCCTTGCAGATCGGCACCGTGGCACGTCGCGCAGTGCTCGTTGTAGAAACCGCGCCCGCGCTGCGCCTGCTCCTCACTGAAGATCCCGTCCCACACGCTCTTCGAACGTTGCGCCGGCGCTTGGGCGGCTGCGAGCACCGTGTGGATCAACAGCAGCAATGAGAGGGCCGACACGCACGCAATGAATGGTTGCTTACCGGACACAGAAAGCCACATGGTCTCGGGGATGATAGCCGAGGTGCGCGAAGAGGCCGAAACGCCTTACGGCGTTCGTAAGGGCTCGTGTGTGAAAACCAGCGTAGATGCGATGTGCGAAGCGGGTATCGAACTTGCTGCAGGTCCTGCGGCGGGGATCAAGGAGTCACTCATGCCCCGCAGTGTCATCGCAGTCCTCGGCCTGACCGCAAGCGCGCTCTGTCTCATCTCGTGTGGAGGCGGCGACAGTTCGCTGCCTCCGACATCGCCCTCGCCTTCGGCCACAACGACGATCAACGTCACTGGACAGAACGGAGCGCAGTCGTTCTCACCCAATCCGGCTGCGGCCGGCGGTCAGATGGTCGTCTTCCGCAATGCGGACAGCATTCCGCACAGGGTCGTGCTGAACGACGGCTCCGTTGATACCGGCGACATCGCCCCGGGCACGACGAGCCGCGCCGTGCAGATGCCGGTCAACGGCACCAACTATCACTGCTCTCTCCATCCTGCGATGGTCGGTGCCGTCAATGCCTCCGGCGGCGCCGCACCGCCGGCGTGCGAGGGGGTCTACTGCGACAGGACGCGGTGATTCGATCGCACGCAAAGGGGGTGGGTCGCGCGTGCGACCCACCCCCTTTCGTCCCGCCGCCTCACAACGTCAGGAGTCGCTCGAAGAACGATCGCGACTTCCTCAACGCAACACGAAGATCCTCATGATGCCCTCCTCGCCGGACGGCGGTGCGCAGCCACCAGTTCGTCGAAGAGCGCGCGGAAATGTACCATCGCCTGGCGGAGATCCTCGGTGCCCGCGTCCCCACGCTCGTGTCGCGCCACGATCTCGCGGCCGGCGCGATAGTGCTCCAGCACGTGCGCGTGATCGACCGACAGATCATCGAGACGGTGGCGTGTGTCTTCGACCGGATAGCCTCGGGCCCGCATCACATCCACGATCAGGCGGTCGGCGTCGACGACGGCGGCTCGTGGGTCGTCGACGAATCGCGCCTGAATCGCTTTCCATGATGCGCTGAATTCATCGGCGTCTTGCTGCGACAGCGGCTCGAGCGCGAATGCGTCGACCCGACGCTGCCGATCCTGGAGTTCACGTTCAGCTTCAGCCTGCGTGTCGCGCGTGTGCAGCACGTGGTCGTACTCCGGACCAAAACGATCGCGCAGCGCTGTCGTCGTCCGGCGCTTCATGAGCAGCCACACGGAGAGGAGCGCCAGCGCAGCGACGACCACGATCGCGATCGCCATCAGTTCCTGGTTGGTCATTGTTCACCTCGCCCATAGGTTCAGACAGGGATATAGCAAGCCGGGTGCCCCGCGATTCCCCGCGGGCAATCGCCGATTCCCCCGTACCCGGTTGCGAGGCGCATCGGTACGTTGTTTGATTGACGCAGGCAACGTGGGAAAGCTTGGAACGTCGCTGGCTGTGGCCGCGCTGCTGCTAATCAGCACGGCAGGACCCGTGTCCGCCTACTCCGTGCTCGCACACGAGGCCGTGATCGATGCGAATTGGACCGATCAGCTGGCACCGCTGTTGAGGCAACGTTTTCCTGGAGTGTCAGCCGAGGCCGTACGAAAGGCGCGTGCGTACGCCTACGGCGGATCGCTCATCCAGGATCTCGGCTATTACCCGTTTGGCAGTCACTTCTTCACCAATCTCGTTCACTACGTGCGCACCGGCGATTTCGTCGACGCGCTGATTCGCGACGCCCGCACCGTCGACGAGTTCGCATTCGCGCTTGGCGCGCTCGCCCATTACGCCAGCGACAACGCCGCGCATCCGATCGCCGTGAACCGCTCGGTGCCCATCATCTATCCGAAGCTTCGGGCGAAGTACGGCGACGAGGTGTTGTTCGCGGACTCGCCGGCACGGCACGTGATGGTGGAGTTCGCATTCGACGTGCTGCAGGTGGCGCGCGGCACCTTCAAGGCCGATGCGTATCAGGCCCTGATCGGCTTCGAGGTGGCCAGGCCGCTGCTCGAACGCGCGTTTCGCGAGACCTACGGGCTCGAGTTGAAGGACGTCTTCGGCAGCGTCGACCTCGCGATCGGGACGTATCGTCACGCCGCGAGCCAGACGATCCCCGATGTGACGCGCGTCGCCTGGCAGGAGAAACGCGACGAGATCCTGGCCGCCACGCCCGACGTCGCCGAACGCGATGTCGTCTACACGATGACGCGCGGCGATTACGAAAGAGAGTTCGGGACCACCTATCGCAAGCCGAGCCTGTTCGCCCGGTTCGTCGTCACGGTTTTCAAGGTGCTCCCGAAATTCGGGCCGTTCAGGCCGCTGGCATTCGAACCGCTCAACACGGAGACGGAACGGATGTTCCTGGAAAGCTTCGCCGCCTCGGGCCGTCGCTATCGCAGCCTGCTCGCTGATCTCCGTGACGGACGCCTCTCGCTCAGCGACACCGACCTCGATACCGGTAGACGTCCCATGCGCGATGTCAATGCGCTTGCCGACAAGACCTACGAGCAGTTGCGCAAGAAACTGGCGAAAAAGAAGTCTGGAATATCGCCGGAGCTGCGCCGGGCCCTCGACGCCCAGTACGCGGCGACGTCGCGAGCCACGAAGATCGGCGAAACGAAGTAGCCACTCAGATCACCAGGATCACAAAGGAGAGGCATTCCGCCCGTAGTCGAGCATATTCTTGGACTCGGCCACGTCAAACAAAGGGAGGTCACCAATGGCTCGCACGCTGACCGTGGGATCCCTGGGAGGCGACGTCGCGTCGCTGCAAGACGCGCTGAACCGGGTAGGAACGAACGCTGCACTTCCCGATCAGGTGACTGTTCTTCCACTGCTCGTGCCTGATGGCGCGTTCGGCACGAAGACCCACGTCCGGGTCAAAGATTTTCAGCACAAGAACGGGCTCGTCGCGGACGGCGTTGCCGGGCCCCTCACGCTCGGTCGCCTGCAGGAGCTGTCCGGCATCGTCCAGCCCGGCATGTCCACGAGCCGACCCGCAGGTGGGGTCGGCAGCGGTGGAGGCGCCGGTGGCGGTGGAGGGCTCGGTGGAGGTGGAGGAGCCGGCGGCGGTGGAGGCAGCGCCATCAAGTGGGCACCCGCGACACAGAAGACTCAAGGTGGTTTTGGCGGAAAAACCGTCTCGACCGGTTGGAACCAGAAGGTCTGACGCAACATGAGTGACGCCACGCTGCTGCCACCACTGTTCGCCGCGTGGATCAATGAATGGCTCGACGGGCTGCCAACTGAATCGCACGCGACATGCGACCGCTGCACGATGTGCGCATCCGGCCCCCATGTCAGCTCCGACGGCTACTTCTTCGATCGCGAGATCAAGTGCTGTACGTTTCTTCCCCGCATCCCGAATTTCATCGCGGGGCGGATTCTCAGGGACGAAGGCGACGATCTGGCTCACGGGCGGGCGACGCTCGACGAGCGCCTTGCAGCCGGCACCGGCGTCACACCTTTTGGCCTGAGTACGCCGCCGACGTACGACCTGCTGTATGCCAATGCTCAGGACTTCTTCGGCCGTGCGCACGAGCTGCGATGTCCACACTACGTCGCTCGAGACGGCCGGTGTGGAATCTGGCGGCATCGAGAAGCCACGTGCGCCACCTGGTTCTGCAAGCACGAGCGTGGCGCAACCGGGCAGGCGTTCTGGACGGCGATGCGCGACCTTCTCCATGCCGTCGAGCACGACCTGGCGCGCTGGTGTGTGCTGACGCTCGTTCGGGACCAGCGAGCGCTGGCATCGCTCGCGGTGGCGGATTCATCGAATGGTCGACTCGACGCCTTCGCGCTCGACGGACGTTCGAACCCTGACGTGCAACGCGAACTATGGGGCGATTGGGTCGGCCGCGAGCGCGACTTCTTCATCGCTGCCGCATCGCTCGTCGATCCACTCCGGTGGAACGACGTGCTGGCGATCTGTGGACCCGCCGTCCGACTCCGGATGGCGTCGGTACGGGTCTCGTACCAACGATTGACCGATGCCACCATGCCGCGGACTCTGCACATCGGGCGCCATGAGATCATCCGGCGATCCGCGGATAGCTCGACGCTTCGCACCTACAGCGATTTCGATCCGCTCACCGTGCCGCAGGGTCTGCTCGATGTTCTTCCATACTTCGATGGACGCCCGACCGCGGACGCGTGTCAGGCCATTGCCAAGGAGCGAGGGCTCGTGCTGACGAGCGGCCATCTTCAGGAGCTGATCGATTTTCGGATCCTGCTCGAGTCAGACGAATCGTCGAAGTGAGGCCTTCAAGCACGGATCTGCTCAGAAAATCCGCGTCCCGGCTGGCGCCGGAAACGGAAACTGCGGAGGAAGCGGAGAAAGGCATCGACACGGGCCAACGGAGAAACAGAGGAAACGGGACATGACGTCGACGTGATCAAGATCGACAATTCCCGTTGCCCCGTCGCCCCCGTTATCCCCGTGTGACCATCCCGTTCCCCCCGTCTCCCCCGTTGTCTGCTCGCAAAGTCGCTCGCCGACTTTCATGGAACGGGGTGAGCCGCGCTCATGGGCGACTCCGTGGCTATTTCTCCGTCTCTCCGACACCGTGTCCTTCGTGGCCGCCCCGGCGAGTCACGGCGACGGCGGCGCCGACGATCAGCACACCGCCGACGACGCCGGTCCATCCAAGTCGATCGCCAAGGAGCGTCACGCCCAGCAACGTGCCCACGACCGGCTCGAGGTTGACGAAGATGCCCGCCTCGGACACGGGCACGCGAGAGACGCCCCAATTCCACAGCAGGTTCGAGGTCGTCGTCGCGAGCAGGCCGGACGCGGCGAGCGCCGCCCACACCTGCGGTGTGAGGCGTGCGGGTGGGCGGCCGTTCACGACCAGGACCCAGGCCGCAAGTGAAATGGTCCCGGCGAGCGTGACAACGGCGCCGACACTGCTCGGATCGTAGCGGTTCATCAGACGCTTGCTCGCGAGCACCCAGCCGACTCCGGCGACGAGCGACCCGACCACGAGCGCGTCGCCGAGCAGCGTCGGCCCCGTGCTCGCTCGAGTGCCCACCGATGCACCGGTCGCGATGAGCAGTGCGCCCGCGGCCGACACGAAGAGCAGCACCCAGTGCATGATCGTGAGCCGCTCGTGCGCGACGACAGCCCCGGCAATGCCGAGAAGGATGGGCATCATGGCCACCATCAGCGACGCATGCGCAACGGTGGTTCGCGCCAGCCCCTCGAATTGAATCAGATACACGAGCGGGATGCCGTAGATCCCCGCGAGCCACACGGTCGGCCAGTCCTCGCGACGAATGTGCGGCCGCTGGATGATCAGCACGGGGACGAACCCGACGCACGCCATCAGCAGCCGGTACAGGATCAGGTGCGGCGCGCTCAGTTCGTCGAGTGCGATCTTCCCGAGGAGAAACCCGGTCCCCCACAAGCAACCCGCGCCTGCCAGCGCTGCGTAGGCACGTGAGCGGGGCGGCACGAGTCAGATGCTCGCGAGGGCCACGGAGATCACAGAGGATTTGGCCACGGAGATCACGGAGAAATTAGGCCACAAAGATCACGAAGATCACAAAGGTGAGCCTTTGTGTTCTTTGTGGCCAAGACCTCCGTGATCTTCGTGATCTCCGTGGCCAAGATCTCCGTGATCTTCGTGGCTCAACTGGCCGCGTCGCGCACTTCAGCCGACGTCGTGAGATCCGTTGATGCGCGGTAGTGACGCAGCTGCGGCGTGCTCGCCGCGACCCACGCGGTCACGATCAGGCATCCGATTCCTCCGGACACGACTGATAGCACAGGCCCGAACGCGTTCGCGACGAGACCGGCCTCGAGCTCGCCGAGCTGCGGGCCGCCCATGAAGAAGATCATGTTGACGCTGGTCATGCGGCCGCGCATGTAGTCAGGGGTCGTCAGCTGGCGCACGAGATTGCGGATCACCATGCTCACGGTGTCCGCGGCACCGGTCAGCGCCAGGCACGCGAACGTCAGCATGACGTCGCGGGAGAGACCGAACAGCACCGTCGCCATCCCGTAGATCACGATCGCCCACAACAGTGCCTGCCCGCGGTGCTCGATGTGATCGATGAGACGTACCATGACCAGGCTCGCGAGAATCGCGCCGACCGAGGGCGCCGCCGACAGCATCCCGTAGCCATGCGCGCCCACGTGCAGAATGTCCTGCGCGAAGATCGGCAGCAGCGCCGTGGCCGAAGCGAAGAACGTCGCGAAGAAGTCGAGCAGCATCGTCGAGCGAATCAACGGCGTCTGGAAAACGAATCGAAGTCCCTCGAGCCCGGCGGCGAGGCTCACCTCTCTGGTCCCGCCTTGTGGGTCTCCGGAGATGCCGCGCATCAACAGCACGGCGCCGATCACGAAGAGGAACGAGACCGCGTTGAATGCATAGGCCCATCCGATGCCGGCCTCACCGATCAGCACGCCGCCTGCCGCAGGACCGATCACCGACGCCGCCTGGAACACGATCGCGTTCAGGCTGATGGCGTTCGGCAGGTGCTCCGTGGGAACGAGCATCGGAATCAGCGCCTGGCGCGCCGGCGCGTCGAACGCGCCGAACGCCGCGCCGGCGGCCGACAACGCGTAGATCGGCCATACGGCCTCGATGCCGGAGAAGGCGATCCAGGCGAGCATCGCGGCGCAGATCGCCATGCCGGTCTGCGTCACCAGCATGAGCCGTCGGCGATCGTGCGCGTCGGCGATGACGCCGGCGGCGAGCGAGAAGACCACGATCGGCACGACCCGGACGAGGCCGACCATCCCCAGCGCGAGGCCGCGCCTGGACGGTTCGACGAGCACCGAGACGTGCCACAGGATCGCGGCGCTCTGCATCATCGAGCCCGCCATGGACACGAGCTGGCCCAGCCAGATCAGGCGGAAGTTTCGATGTTGAAGGGCGACGAACGACGACATTGGTGCGCAGTGATCTTTGACCGGTGATCTGTTCCGCCGAGCCACGGCTCCGGCGAAAGGGGCCGCTGATTGGTGATTCTTGATTATCGATTGAAAGATGACTGCCGCGCGAGAGATCGCTTGTGACTACATAGTGCTATTATGTAGTTACAAGGCCCTGACGATGGACAGAGTCGGCATTCGAGAACTGAAAGCGCAACTGAGTCGTCACCTCAAGCGCGTCCGCGCAGGACGGCGGCTGCTCGTGACGGAGCGCGGTCGAACCATTGCCACGATTCATCCCGTCGAAGCACACGCGGCCAGCAGTTGGGCGCACGACCTCGTGCAGACTGGCCGCGCTCGCTGGGCCGGGGGCAAGCCGAGAGCGCGCGCGGGTTCGAGCCGCATGAAGAGAACCGTGGCCACGGCTGTCATCGAAGACCGCCGGTGACGCTGTATCTCGACACCAGCAGCCTCGTCAAACTCTACGTCTCCGAAACGGACAGCGATACTGTTGGAAATCTCGTCGACGCGGCTGACGTCGTGGCCACGTCCGCCATCGCATACCCTGAGGCACGAGCGGCCCTCGCCAGGAGACGACGGGAGAAAGTGTTGGCGCCAGCAGCCTTCCAACGGGCAAAGCGTGCCCTCGATGAAGACTGGTCATCGTACTTGACATTGGAGGTGAGCGCGTCGCTCTGCAGGGCGGCTGGCGACATTGCTGAACGATACCGACTCCGGGGCTTCGACAGCGTGCACCTGGCGTCGTTTCTCGACATAGCGCGTCTCGCCGGGACGAGCGCTGTTCAGTTCTCGAGCGCCGACGATCGTCTGAATCGCGCGGCCCAGCAAGCTCTTCGCGCACTGGCGAGGGCACATACCTAGCTATCCGGAATGGCGATACCTCCGAAGTTCTTCCCCGTATAATCACCAACGACACGCGAACGTTCCGACGAGGAGGCATCATGCGCACACCGTTGTTTGCAACCATGGTCGTCCTCGCGTGCGGTGTCGTGGCGATCGGACAGACTCGCAGCTGGACTCCGCCGCGCACCCCGGATGGTCAGATCGATCTCGAAGGCGTCTGGGACTTCAGCACGATCACACCGCTCGAGCGGCCGAACGGGCTCGACAAGGCCACCTTCACGGATCAGGAAGCGGCGAACTTCGAGCGTGAGGAGAACCTCCGCCAGAATCGCGACCTGATCGATCCGAAAAAGGGCGGCGCCCAGTACCTGCCCGGCAGCGTCATTCCCTACAACGAGTTCTGGTACGAGCGCGGCAGCAAGATCATCGGCACCAGGCGAACGTCCCTGATCACCGACCCACCCGACGGACGGATTCCCCCGCTGACTCCGCAGGCGCAACGGAAGCAAGACGCCGACGCGGCAAACGCACGCGACGAGCAGCTCGGGCATGTGCGCGCCGACACGCCCCAGTCACGCTCGCTGGCCGACCGCTGCATCCTCGGCTTCAACGCGGGCCCGCCGATGACGCCCGGTGCTTACAACAACCACGTGCAGATCACACAGTCACCCGGATACATCACGCTGGTGGTCGAGATGGTGCACGACGCGCGCATCGTTCCGGTCGATGGCCGGCCGCATCTGCCGCCGGCGATCCGTCAGTACACGGGCGACTCGCGCGGCCACTGGCAGGCCGGCACGCTCGTCATCGACACGGCGAACTTCCTGCGCGAGACGAGCTTCCGCGGATCGAGCGCACACCTGCACCTGACCGAGCGATTCACGCGCATCGACGCCGGCACGTTGATGTATGAGTTCACCGTCGACGACCCGCAGACGTGGACGAAGCCGTGGACCGCGGCGGTGCCCATGAGGAAGATCGAACAGCCGCTCTACGAGTACGCCTGCCACGAGGGGAACTACGCGATGCGGAACATCCTGAGTGGCGCCCGCGCCCAGGACAAGTAGAGCATCGACGTTACTCGTCGCTCCTGCGCCGGCTCGCCTTGGTAGCACTCCGCCGCTTCTTCGATTCCAGGCGGCGCTCCCTCGCTGCCTTCGACGGCGTCGTCCTCCGCCGCGTCTTGCGGCGCCGGGATGCGCGCTCGAGCAGCGCCGCCAGACGCGCGCGAGCGGCCGTGCGATTCTGCGCCTGTGTCCGGAACTCGCGCGCGTCGATCCGCAGCACGCCGTCGGCAGACATTCTGTGTCCGGCCAGTTCGATCAGCCTGGCCTTCACCGCATCCGGGAGAGAGGACGCCCGAAGATCGACTCGCAGTTCGACTGCCGTCGCGACCTTGTTGACGTGTTGGCCACCCGGGCCGGACGCGCGCACGAAGCGCTCGTCGATGACGAGACCGTCGAGAGAACGCGATCTCAAGATACGCACACCTCCAACGCATCGCTGTCGTGACACGCCGCTCACGGAAACACGACACGCTACAGCGTTTTCGTTTCCGTGTAGCTGCCGTTCCTTCGTCCTTGGGACTTGGTGCGCGGATCCCTGCCTTTCCGCGAACGTGGCATCGGCACGCTCCGAGGACCAAGGACCTTGGACCAGAGGACGGACCAAGAACCAAGCACCAAGGACCAAGGACCAAGGACCAAAGGGACGCGCGCTACACCGACATGAAATGCGCGCCAGGTGTCGCTTGCGTCGCGAAACCACCGAACGCCAGACTGCCGCGGACCACTGCTCGACAGGGAAAGCGTAACTGTTCCTGACGCTCACGAGCCCAGGCGTAGCACTGTTCAGCTGACATGAAGCCACGCTTTCAGCGAATGCGCGCTGGCGCCCTTCTTGCTGTTGCCTTCACAGGGTCACATGATGCGCGTCTTCTACTCTGCCGTGCTGTTGTCGCTGCTCACCGTAGCATGTGCTCGCGAGAAGCCTGAGACATCGCCACCTGCTCCGGCTGAGGCGCCACCACCGGCTCCTGCCCCGCCGGCGGCAGCAAAGCCGCCCGCCTCGACGACGAAGGCCAAGAGCGCTCCGCCTGTGACGAAGACACCCGCCCCGAAAGCACCGGCGCCGAAACCGGTGGCACCCGATGCGTCCGCCGCAACCGCGCGGGCGACAGGCGCAGGCGCGGCGTTGGATCTCGACGCGCTGAAGACCCAGCTCAAACAAACCAAAGCGATCGGTGTATTCACGAAGCTCGCGCTCAAGAACCAGGTCGACGACTTGTTGGACAGGTTTCGCGAGCATCACGCCGGAAAGGCGACGCCGACCCTCGCGGATCTACGCCGTTCCTACGACCTGTTGATGATGAAAGTGCTCTCACTTCTGCAGGACCACGACCAGAAGCTCGCGTCCGAGATCGTGTCCTCCCGCGAACAAATCTGGGGCGTGCTGGTGGACCCGAAGAAGTTTGCGGCCGCCCTGCAGGCCTGAACGAGGAAGACCCATGAAGAATCGCATGATCGTGGTCGTCGCCCAGACGCTGTTGCTGATCGGGTCTCTCGCCGCGCTGTCGTTTGCCGCTGATCCCGACGAGGCACTGAAGAAGGACCTGACATCAGTGATCGCACTTCAGGGAATGCCGTGCGGGGAAGTCGTAGCCGTGACAGTGCTCGCGCAGAACGACTACGCCGCGACCTGCAAGGACGGCAACAAGTATCGCGTGTACGAGTCCGCGAAGGGGCGGGTCGTAGTCGAGAAACGAAAGTAACGGAGGGTCCGCCTGAAGGCGGACCCTACATACCTGTCTTTACTGCATACCGTCGGCCGACACCTTACCGATCAAGCCCGGGCGCGCCAGCTCCACACGCAGGTTGTTGAAGGGTCCAGTGGCGTTATTCGCGCGCTCGACGGTGACGCGCACCTGGTTGACGTGCGCGTTGTGCAGCGCGGCGATATCGCGGCCGAATTCGGGCAGCAGCGTGGCCAGGCGGCTCGAGACCGCAATCGACTCGTAGCGCCCGCGGGTCTGTTTGACGGTCGGGATCGCGATCAGCGACTGACGGTTGGTATTGAGATCGCCGACACCGGTGGCATCGGCCGCGCCCTGAAGATCGCCAGCTTTCCGCAGAGCCGCGCCCGCCGAGGTCGACGTGACCGCCACCATCAGCCTCGCCTTGCGAGAGACGAGGAAGTTGAGCGCCTTCTCGACTTCCGGCACTTGATAGCTCGTCACCTCGTTGGCGGTCGTCGACACCATGACCAGCACCGGCACCGAATCGGGAACACCCTTCCGGTTGCGTAGCTCCTTCTCGAGACGCTGGGAGAATTCCACAATCGTGTCGGTGAATCGAGGTCGTTCGTCGTCGGGGCCAAAGCCATTGATCGCGCGCTCGATTTTTACGCGATCGATTGACGCACTGATGATCGTGCGCGGTTGCGGCGCGGTGGAAATGACGGTGACCTCGACATCAGGCGGCAGTGCCTTGACGAGACCCGACAGCCCCGTACGGTAGTGCGAGATGGCGTCGCGGCTGTCGGGACTGTTGTCCACAGCCAGCGTCACTTTGACTGGCACACGATACGGTTCGACTTTGAGGATCGTGCCGGGCGCCCCGTTTTCTGTCATCACAATCTCATTGGTCTTGAGATCGGTCACTGGCGTGCCGCTCCCATCGGTTGCGCCGACGACGAACTGAAACTGATTCGGCTGCGCCTCGAGAACCGCCAGTGAATACCACGCACCGCAAACGGCTGCTACGCTGCAAATCAGCGCCGGCAACATCCTGAACGCACGTCTCATGTCAGCCTCCGTGTCCCGCTGTGCCGCGGGCGGCCGGTTGTGTTACCTGACGAACGGAATGCGGCCGACGATTCCGTCGCCCTCGCGAATGGTCACGATGTAATTGGCCGGAACGTTGGTGAGGGTCTCGGTCTTGCCACTCGGCCATCGAAGCTCCAGCCGATCGGCGCGGGTCGCCGCTCCGAGCCCGAAATACTGGCGCAGATCGTTCTGGCCAAGATAGCTCGATCCAGCTTTGACCTCGCGAATCTGCGTACGGCCGCCAGCTGTCACGCGCAATCGTACGCCGATGCCGTCGCGATTGCTCTCCTTCCCGATCACTCGGACCGACAGTGAGTTGCTCCGGTTACCGCCGTCATTGCGGAGCAGGTCCGCGCTCTGGCCGTTGTTGGTGACCAGGAGATCCAGGTCGCCGTCGTTGTCGATGTCGCCCGCCACGAGTGTCCGGCCGACTTTTTCGAGCGCGAAGCCCGGTCCGGCACTGCGGCTGACGTCGAGGAAGCGCCGTGAGCCGGTGTTGCGGAACAGCAGCTTCCGCTGTGCGTACGTGGCCCCGGCCCGGAACTGCGGCGCGTTGTCCATGATATGGCCGTTGGCGAACGCCAGGTCCAGCAGCATGTCGTTGTCGAAATCGAAGAACACGACGCCGAATCCGACGAATGGAAGCGTGGCCGGTCCGATGCCGCTCTCGGGAGTTGCGTACGCGAACAGCCGGTGACCGAGTCCACGATAGAGACTGTGCATCTCGAAATCGAGGTTGGTCACGGCGAGATCGATCTGACCATCGCCATCGTAGTCGCCGGTATCGACTCCCATACCGGCTCGCGCCTTCCCGTCGGTGGCCACCGCGACGCCGGCGCGCAACGCGACTTCGTCGAAACGCATTCCGCCGCGACCTTGAAACAGAAAGTTGGGCATGCTGTCGTTGGCGACGAATACATCCGGCCATCCGTCGTCGTCGAAGTCAGTGACGATGACGCCGAGCCCATTGCCACGATATGAACCCACGCCCGACTGAGCGCTGACGTCGGTGAACGTGCCGTCGCCATTGTTGCGATAGACGACATTCGAGAGCGGCTCGAAATTCAGCGGATGGCAGAAGACACGCGTGTGCAGCCGGGCATTGCCGCAGAAGGGGCTGTGCTGCGGATCGATCTTCACGTAGTTCGTCACGAACAGATCGAGGTCGCCATCGCGGTCGAGATCGGCGAAGGCGCAGCTCGCGCTCCACAGCGCTGATCCGACGCCGGCCGTCCGCGTCATGTCGGCGAACGTGCCGTCGCCGCGATTGCGATACAGGATGTTCGGGCCCAAATTGGTGACGTAGAGATCGACCCACCCGTCGTTGTCGTAGTCGCCGGCGCACGCGCCCATTCCGTTCTCGCGATGGCGAATGAGCGACCGAGTGGTCACGTCCTCGAACGTGCCGTTGCCTCGGTTGCGGTACAACCGGTGACGCGCCTGTTTGGCGACTGCCGGATCGGCAAGCGATCCACCGTCGACGAGGAAGATGTCAATCCAGCCGTCGTTGTCGTAGTCGAAGAACAGAGCGCCCGAGCCCATCGTTTCGACGAGATGCTTGTCCGCGCTCGCGCCGTTGACGTGACGGAATTCGATCCCGGCGTCGCGAGTGATGTCGGTGAAACTCACTCCGCTGTGGACCCCACGAGAGTCATCAGCAGAAACGCGATGGCCGACGACGCTGGTTGCGAGCGCAGTGCCAATCAAAGCGGTGCCAATCAGAGCGGTGCCAATCAGAGCGGCGCCGACGAGAGGAATCGTCAGACGCGTCACCGGGTCGTGCTCCCGCTCGCGGGGACCGTTTCCAGCGCCTTGACGTACATCGCCTTGGCGCGTATCGCGTCGTCGCGTCGCCCGGCCTTGGTGTAGAGCTCCGCGAGCTCGCGGTACACGAGAGGACCGGCGCCGAGAGCGGCTGCCCTCTCGTAGTCTGCGATCGCGGTCTCGTATTGGCCTTGGGCGGCGCGCAGCGCAGCCTCTTCTTTCAGCACGTCGACCAACATGGTTCGACGCCGATCAGCCAATGACCGACGCTGCGCCTGTTCGACCTGCTCGAACTCCCGGTTCGCCTCCTGCGTGTGGCCCAGCCGCATCAACGCCGTGGCCAAGGCATATCGCGCTTCGGTGTGGTCGGGCCGCAGTTCCACCGCGCGGCGCAGTGCCGGAATCGCCTCGTCGTCACGGCCGGCATTCAGATGGATCTGGCCGATGCCGGCATGCGCATCGGCATCCGACGGATCGATCAGGAGCGAGGCGACGAGCTCCACGAACGCCTCGTCCGGGCGATCGAGCTGAAGAAGCGCGCCAGCCCGGTACTTGTGCGCGGCCGGATCATTCGGACGTGCGTCGACCGCGCGCGCAAACGCTTCGGACGCGCCCTCGAAGTCGGCGGTGTTTGCAGCCAGCCGGCCGATCCAGGCATACAGACTGCTTCGCCCGTCGACGGCGCCGCGGACGGCGAGCTCGAGCTCCCGGCGCGCATCTGCGAATCGATTGAGACGCGCATCGCCGACGCCGAGCCACCAAAGTGCCCACGCCGAATCGGGATTGGCCTGAATCGTGTCGCGCAGGATCCGTTCGGCGTCGGAGTCGCGACCGGCGGAACTGAGCACGCGTGCGAGCGTGATGCGCGAGCGTTCGTCACGCGGGTTCGTGCGAAGGGCAATCCCGAGCTGCTCGATGCTCTTGTCGTCGCGAGCGTCGGCCCACTCGATCAAGCCGAGCACGCGATGGGTTTCGGATGAATCGGATGTCACGGGGGTACGCTCGAGGAGCGCGCGCGCCTCAGCCGCTCGTCCCTGCCTGAGCGCAGCGATCGCCGGCGGCATCGACGGCGATCGGGTGGCCGGATCGACGACGAGCGGATCACTCGCCGCAGCGTCGCGAAATTCAGCGATCGACTCCTCGTACTGGCCGCGCGCGAGAGTGGCGTAACCCCGGGCGTACGCCGCCGGGACAAAGACCGGATCGGCCACAGCGGTGTCGTGAAGCAGGCCGATCTCGATGAAGCGGGACGCCGTCGCAGGCGGCTTCTCTGCGAGTAGCCGGCGATACGCGCCCGCCAACTTCTCCCGCGTGCGTTGCGCGTCGATGGCGTTTCCGCTCGCCGATGCACGTCGGAACAGGTCGTAGGCAGCGAGTGGATCGTTCGGGTCGACTACGCGAAACGCCGGGCCGGCCTGGAGCTCCTGACTCGTCCGGTCCCATCGCTCGAGCGCGCGCGACATCGTGTCGAGCGCGCGTTCGATCCGCGGGCCCTCATCACCGAATGTCCCCGCCACCGCAGCCGTGAGCTCGGACACGCCTTCGACAAATGCCGCGCGCTGCGCCCCGGCGATCGTCGGCGACCCGAGGAGCAGGGCGCACGTGCATGTTGCGAGCGTGAGCCGGCGAGTCACCGCCCTGCTCCCGGCGTACCGAGATCTTCTTCTCGTTTACGCAACTCGAGCTCAAACGTGCGGCGCTGATCCTCGGTGGCTGCCGTTCTCAGGCGCTGGAACTCGGCGAGTTCCACCTTGGCCTCGTCCGTCTTTCCAAGACGCAGCAACGTGCTCCCCAGCGTGTAGTGAGCCTGTGCTGAATCAGGTTGTTGTGCCACGGCGCGCCTGAGGACCTCTTCGGCGGCGGTATATCGGCCGGCATTGAGGTGAATCTGACCGATGACACCCAGCATCTCGCTGTCTTCGAAACCGAGGAGCGACGCCATGATCAGTTCGGCAAGTGCCTGGTCCTGTCGACCGGCGCGGTTGTAGGCGAGGCCCAGGTCTTTATGGGCCCCGGCCTCATTCGGGATCAACCGTGCCCGATGAAACAGCGCGTTCGAAACGCGGTCGAAGTCCTGAACCAGATACGCGAGCGTCGCAATCCGCCAATAGAGTCGACCCTTGCCGGCCAGCACCGTGAGCGTGGCGGCCGCTTCGAGCTCGCGGATCGCATCGAGTCCTCGACCGGCCCTTTCATACAGATCGGCAAGCGCCCAGCGCGCCTGCCCAGAGCTTGGGAGCATCGCGATCGTCTCGCGAAGCGACCGCTCGGCGTCCTGTGTCTTGCCCGCATCAGCCAGTTCGCGGCCGAGCGCGACGCGCGCGCGCTCGTCGCGAGGCGCGAGCCGAACCGCGGTGTCGAGATGCGCCACGCTCTGCATGTGATTCCGGTTGGCCGCATACGCTGCGCCCAGAATGCGGTGGGCTTCCGAGGACTTGGGCCACGAAGCCGCGGCCGATTCGAGTCGTTCGATCGCGGCGGCGACTCGGCGTTGCCGGAGCGCGGCGATGCCTTCCGCCATCTCCTCAGAACGTGACGCAGGATCGCTCATGAGCGGATCGCGGCCGAATGCCGTTCGGAACCGAGCGATTGCCTCCTGATAGCGACCGTGTGCGATCGAGGTGAAGCCATCAGAGTACTGGGCAGGCGAGAAGATCGGCGTCTCGGCGGCCCGGTCGTCGATGAGCGCAACGGGGATGAAGGGGGCACGCAGCGTGGGCCGGGCGCGCCGGGAGGCGGAGAGCAACGTAGCGATCTGCGGCTGGATATCGTCCTGATTCGATTCGCCCGCCAGCCGCGCGACCAGCGCGTACGCAGCGATTGGATCCTCAGGCGCAACGTTCGCAGCCACCGTGAAGGATCGAACGGCTTCCGCATCACGTCCACTCGCGTCGACGATCAATCCCCGAAACATGTGGAAGGCAGCGCGCTTCGGCTCGATCTGAATCGCTGCTTCGATCGCCGTGAGCGCATCGTCGCGCCGCCCCGCATCCAGATAGAGCAGCGCGAGATCGGACGACGCCTGCGGCGATTGAGCTTTCAACTCCGTCTCGGCCTTCCGCGTTTCGGCCTCCCACGCGGCCAGCCGCGCGGCCATCTCTTCCAGCGAAGAGGCGACGAGCCGTCCCTCGTCACCGTAGGTGCCCGCCAGATTCGAGTGAAACGCGATGAACGCGTCGATAAAAGGATCTTTCTGGGCTGAAACATTCGCGGACATGAGTGCCGCGAGGGCGACCGCGTACGCAGCCATCGCACGTTGAGTTCCGCCGGACCTGCGTGGCGCAACACCCATGTGACGCAGGGGATTCTAGCCCTGGAGCGCTCAACGAGGGAACGGAACCTTTGCCACGATGCCGCCGCCCTCGCGGATCGTAACGATTTGATCCGCCGCCACGTTCTGCAGCGCTTCCGTCTTCCCGCTCGGCCATCGGATCTCGAGGCGGTCGACGACGGTGGCGCCGCCCAGGCCAACGTGTACGCGCGAGTCGTTCTGACCCAGATAGCTCGATCCCGATGTCATCTCACGCACCTGCGTGCGTCCGCCGGCAGTGAAGCGCAGTTTGGCGCCGATTGCATCACGATTGCTCGACGTTCCAACGAGCCGGATCAGCAGAGAGTGGCTGCGATTGCCGCCTTCGTTGCGCAGCAGTTCGACCGATCCGCCGTTGCTCGTCGCCAGCAGGTCGAGGTCGCCGTCGTTGTCGATATCGCCGGCAATCAGCGTGCGACCGACTCTTTCGACGGCGAAGCCGGCCCCGGCGCGGGCGCTGACGTCGCGGTACCGTCCAGAGCCGACGTTCTGCAGTAGAAGACGGGCTTGCGCATGCCTGGCGCCGTTCCGGAACAATGCGATGTTATCGATGACGTTCCCGTTGACGATCGACAGATCCAGATCACCATCATTGTCGTAGTCGGCAAACACGACGCCGAATCCCACAAACGGCAGCGTCACCGGTCCCACGCCGCTGGTGATCGTCGCGTCGCCGAAAAGCCCGTTGCCAAGATTCCGGAACAGGCTGTGCATCTCGGTCTCGTGATTCGTGACGACGAGATCCAGGCGGCCGTCGCCGTCGAAATCGCCGAAGGCGGTGCCCATGCCGGCGCGCGGCTTGCCGTCGGACGCCACCGACACGCCAGCAACGAGGGCGTCTTCCGTGAATCCTGCGTGCCCGTTGTTGTGGAACAGGAAATTGGGAACCGCATCGTTGGCCACGAACACGTCGGGCCACAGGTCATCGTCGTAGTCGCTGACGGCGACGCCCAGACCGTTGCCGCGATACGACGAGATACCGGCTCGAGCCGTCATATCCGTGAACACCCCGGCGCCGGCGTTGCGATACAAGACGCTGGGCGATCCCTGGAAATTGAGTGGATGGCAGTAGGCGCGCAGCATCGGACGCGTGTTACCGCAGAATCGATTGCGATCCTTCCCCATATCGACGTAGTTGGTGACGAAGAGATCGAGGAGACCGTCTCGATCGACATCCACGAACGCGCAGCTCGTGCTCCAGAGCGGTGAGCCGACCCCGGCTTTACGTGTGACATCTGTAAACGTCCCGTTGCCGTTGTTGCGATACAAGACGTTCGGACCGTCGTTGGTCAGGTACAGGTCGACGAAGCCGTCGTTGTCGAAATCGCCGGCACAGGCGCCCATCCCGTACTCGCGATGATCGATGCCCGACCTCGTGGTGACGTCCTCGAACGTGCCGTTCCGCCGGTTGCGGTACAAGCGATGGCGCGCGGTTCGGGCGACCGCAGGGTCGGCCTCCGATCCGCCGTCGACGAGGAGGATGTCGAGCCTCCCGTCGTTGTCGTAGTCGAGAAACAGCCCGCCCGATCCCATGATTTCGACGAAGTGCTTGTCGGGACTGGCGCCATTGACGTGAGTGAACATCAGTCCGGCTTCACGGGCGATGTCTCGGAATTGGACATCGGCAACTACCGGTAGGACGGGCGGATCCGATCGCTGCGCGGCTCCCGCGGTGATCCACACTGTGCACGCGAATACCATCGCTGGAATCAGATAACGCTTCAATTCAGCCAATTTGCTCTTGACGTTTCGGAACGGGACTATACACTGGGCACGCCAAACGAGCGTGGTTCAACCCACGCCGCACGTATTCATTCATTTCGTACTTCGACGTCCGGCCAGCCCATAGCAATTTCTCGTTTTTGTTTCAGCGACCTGGGTCCGTTCTGCAGAGGCCAACCGCGGGGAAGTGGAGGATGGAATGAGACGAGTCGTGGAAGTGATTTTCTCGGTCTGTGCGTTCTTGGCACTTCTTGCTTCGACCGCGTTCGCGCAAGAAGGTCAGGTCGCGGGAACGGTGCGGGATAGCTCGGGTGCGGTCATGCCCGGAGTGCAGGTCGAGGCGACGAGCCCGGCGCTCATCGAGAAAGTGCGTTCGACCACGACGGACGCCGGCGGCCAGTATCGCATCACCAACTTGCCGGTTGGCATCTACACCGTGACGTTCACGCTGACAGGGTTCACGAAGCAGCAGCGCGACAACATCGAGTTGACCAGCGGATTCATCGCGCCGATCAACGCGACGATGACGGTGGGCCAGTTGACTGAGGTGGTCACCGTGGCGGCACTGACGCCGACGGTCGACGTCCAAAGCGCGCGGCAGATCACCACCTTCTCGGGCGCGGAGCTTCGCGACCTGCCGACGGCGCGTACGGTGGCGAGCCTGATGGCGCTGACGCCAGGACTCACGCAGGGGATCCTCGCGTACAACTGCGTGGGTGGCGCGGGCGTCTGGTGCAACCCGAACATCTACGGTTTCAACGCGCACGCGTCGGTCCTCGATACCGACGGCCTCAACCAGGGGCGCATCATGGTTGACGGCACGGTCATCAACTCCGGATCGGGCTCCATTCAAGGGTCGGGCGGCGGTTACAGCGCAGACATCGCCAACGCGCAGGAAGTCAACATACAGATCTCGGGGGCGTTGGGCGAGTCGGAAACCGGCGGCTCCGCGATCAACATCGTGCCGCGTACCGGAGGCAATCGTTACGCCGGCAACTACTTCACCGACTACACGCAGCAGTCGTGGTTCGATACGAACACGGGCAGTTACCCGACGGTCAGTGCGCCGAACCTGATCAAGCACGACCACGATGTGTCGGCATCGTTTGGCGGTCCGATCAAACGCAATCGGCTTTGGTTCTACTCGGTCGGTCGTCTGTGGGGCAAGGAACAATTTCAAGGTGACGGTCAGGCCATCTACAACAACCTGAACTCGGGCAAGGCCGGCGCCAACTATGCACCCGATCGATCGACAGGGCCACTCACCTACACCAACCTGACACGCAGCATCAACGCACGCATCACGTATCAGGTGACGCAGAAGAACAAACTCAACATGTTCTGGGACGAGCAGCTCACATGTCTCGACCCGTGCAACGGGACGGTGGCGAGCTGGACGACCCCGGAGTCGACGTGGTCAGGCCAGGTTCACCCCGCACGGTTGCAGCAGGTGTCGTGGACCAATCCGTATACCAATCACCTGCTCTTCGAAGCGGGCTTGTCGGTCAATACGCAGCTGTACGACTACACACACCACCGCTATGCGCCCGCCGTCAGCTCGATCCCTCGCATCCTCGAAGTCGGTGACACGACCGGTGGTGATTCCGTTGCACCGCGCGTCAACACGACCGCGGGCGCGAGCGCGTTCAGCGCGTTGAGCTCGGGACCGCTCAACAGCGCGATGGGGAGCGCAGGAGCTGCCGAAACGCGCGATCAGTTGGATCTTCGCCCGCGTGCATCGGCGGCCTACGTATCCGGAAAACACAATGCGAAGATTGGATTCGACGCTGGCTACTACTCGCAGGACAGACGCAATCAGGTGAACGATACTCGTCTCACCTATCGGTACGACACGCCGGCGGCCAACTGCATCGACACGTTGAGCTGCGGCAATACCAGTCTCTACTACCCCAACGATCCGAACAACCTCGCGCGCCGGCCGGTTCCGAGCCGCGTCACGATCAACACCGGTCCCGGCGAGCTGGGCTACCGCGTCCGATACAACGCGCTCTTCGCACAGGATCAATGGACCCTGCGGCGGTTCACCCTCAACGGCGCTATCCGATACGATCACGCCTCGAGCCACTACCTCGAAACGTGCGTCGGCCCCGACAAGTACGTGCCGCTTCAAAGCGGTGGGCAAAACTTCTACTGCACGGCGCCCGCCGACGGTGTTCGCTATAACGACATCACCCCGCGCTGGAGCACGAGCTGGGATGTGTTTGGGAACGGCAGAACGGCCATAAAGTGGGCGATGGGTAAGTACCTGTCCGCAGCCTCGATCGACGGCATCTATCAGGATGCGAACCCGGCCCAGCGAACGGTCAACAGTCTCGAGCGGGCCTGGACGGACACCAACGGCAATCGGATCCCCGATTGCGACTTGTTGAATTTCACCGCAAACGGCGAATGCGGAACTCCCTCGGTCGGTCAGGATCCAGTTCGATATGGTCGCGACCCGCTCAGCCTCGACTCGGCGGGCACGCCAATCGGGCTCGCGACGACGCAGTGCGGACGTACTGAAAAGAGCATCCCCGCCGACGTGCAGGCCTATTGCAACCAGTACGGCGACACGCTTCTGGATGGCTGGGGCCGTCGGCGTTACGAATGGCAGTTCAGTCTGGGCATTCAACACGAGATCCTGCCCCGTCTCTCTGGGGAAGTGACGTTCAACCGCCGCAAGTACGGCAACCAGTCGGTCAACGATCAGCTCGGTATCGGCTGCGATCGGTTCAACGGCGCCGTTGACGTGCGCACCTGCCAGGACGGGTACCTGAACTACACGAGCACGCAGTACGACTTCCTGTCGGTCACCGCTCCAATGGATCCCCGTTTGCCGAACGGGGGCGGGTATGTCGTCCGCGGCAATGCCAACCCGAAGGCGACGTTGCCGGTCGGCCGCCCGACCGCAGTAACGTTGATGAATGAGCTCGATTATTCCTGGCACGGTGTGGACACGAACTTCGTGTGGCGAGCGCCTGGTGGGTTACGCCTCAATGGCGGCACGAGCACGGGCAAGTCGGTTAGAGACACCTGCTACACCGAGCTCGACGGTCCGAACGTCAAATCGCGGGAAGGAAACGATTACAAGGGCGGTTGTCGGCCAGTGGGCGCCTACCGGACTAACGTTCGGGGCACCGCGAGCTACACCGTCCCCAAGATCGACGTGCTCGTGAGCACGGTCTTTCAGTATCGACCTGGCGTGCCGCGCGCCGCGAACGTGACGTATACCAGAGACCAGGTCACGTGGGATCCCGGCAGCGCCTCTCGTGCCACGGCACCGTGCACCGTCAACGGTGTCGCGTCGACCGGCTGCTTCATACCGTCTGGTTTTAACACCACGCAGACGACCTATATCATCAACCTGCTCGACACGGGCGACCTCTACGGCGAGAACACAGCGCAGTTCGACCTCAAGCTGGCGAAGAATATCCGGTTTGCCAACAAGCGGCTGAACATCGGCGTCGACGTCTACAACCTGTTCAATTCGGATGCGATCACCAGCTACAACGACACCTGGACGATCGACAACCCGGCGACGCCCGCCGTCGAAGTGAATAACTGGGGCCAGCCCGGTGGCATCGGCGGCCCCGGTCTGCTGAGCCCGCGGTTCGCGCGCGTGCAGGTGCAGTTCGAGTTCTAAAGATCCACACTCCTTTCGTACGCCGGCGTGCTTGCACCAAGCCGCCGGCGTACGTTCCTCCCACCTTACCCCACACCCAGAACGCAGTACACTTCGCGTGCTCCAGGGTTGGGGGACGTAATGACGAACGCTCTGACACGCGCGCTGCTTCTCTTCGGCGCCACGCTCTGCCTTGCTTCAGCTCTCGTGGTCTCGTCGCGATCGCTCGTCGCGCAGGGACTCGCAATCCCCAGCTACACCGATGCGCAGGCCACGCGGGGGCGGGCGGCATTCGATCGCAGTTGCGCCTCGTGTCATGGTGCCAGCCTCGACGACGGCGAGTTCGGACCACCGCTCAGGGGCGTGGACTTCCGGTTTCGCTGGGGTGCGAAGCCGCTCGATGCGCTGCTCACGCACATGAAGACGATGCCTCCCGCGGCACCGGGGGCGCTGGGTGAGGATACGTACGTGCAGCTGCTCGCGCTGATCGCCCGCGAGAACGGCGTGATCTCCGGCACCCGCGAGCTCTCAGGCGATCCTGCGCTGCTTCGGGCAGCGGCGCTCCCCGCGGCACCAGGAGGGCCCGGTGGCGGTCTGACGGCCGGCGTGCCGCTCCCACCGCCACCGCCACGGCCCAACCCGCTCGATCGGCTGACGCCGGTGACCGATGCGATGCTGAGCGCACCGGCCGATGGTGAATGGCTCACGTGGCGCCGTGCGTTCGACGCGCAGGGGTTCAGTCCGCTGACGCAGGTGACGCGCGACAACGTCAACGATCTCCGCCTGGCCTGGAGCTGGGCGCTGCCGAACGGCCCGAACGAAGTGACGCCGATCGTGCACGACGGCGTGATGTTCGTGCACGCCTACGGCGACAAGGTGCAGGCGCTCGACGCGGCCACCGGCGATCTCCTCTGGCAGTACTCTCATCGCCTGCCGAGGGATCGCGCGCCATCGGTGAAACGCAGCATCGCAATCTACGGCACCCGCCTGTACGTGCCCACTTCCGACACCCACATCGTCGCGCTCGATGCGAAGACCGGCAGCGTGATCTGGGATCAGCCGATCGCCGACGCGAAAGCCGGCTACGGATTGACAGGAGGTCCGCTCGTCGCCAACGGCAAGGTCATGGTCGGCACGACCGGTCGCGCGCCGGGCGGCAACTTCATCGTCGCGCTCGATGCGGCCACCGGCAAGCCTGCGTGGCGCTTCTCGACGATCGCACAGCCGGGCCAGAACGGCGGCAACACGTGGAACGGGCTTCCGCTCGAGAAGCGCAACGGCGCATCAGTGTGGGTGCCTGGCAGCTACGATCGCACGCTCAACCTCGCGTTCTTCGGTCCCGCGCAGACCTACGACACGGGTCCGCTGCGCAATCGCGGCGATGAGGGCCTCAGCAACGACGGTCTCTACACCGACTCGACGCTGGCGATCAACGTCGATACCGGTCGACTCGTCTGGTTCTTCCAGCATCAGCCGAACGACCAGTGGGATCTCGACTGGGCCTTCGAGCGCCACGTCGTGCAACTGCCAGTCGGCGGCAAGCCGAAAACGGTCGTCGTCACCGGCGGCAAGCAGGCGATCTTCGACGCGATGGAGGCTGACACCGGGAAGTACGTCTTCTCGATGGATCTCGGGCTCACGAACCTCGTGAAGTCGATCGATCCGAAGACGGGTGAGAAGATCATCGACGACACGCTCGTGCCCGGCGACGGCCAGACGAAGTTCGTCTGTCCGCACGCCGGCGGCGCGAAGTCGTGGCTCCCCTCGTCTTATAACGCGAGCACGAGGATGTTGTTCGTTCCGCTGGTGGAGTCGTGCATGGATCTCACGCCGGTGCCAGCCGGCGGGCGCGGAAGTCTCTCGACCGGCGTGCGATGGAGCCTGCGGCCGCGTCCCAATAGCGACGGGCTGTACGGCCGGCTTCAAGCGATCAACCTCGAGACGCATCAGACTGTCTGGACCGATCGTCAGCGCGCGCCGATGTCGACCGGCACGCTCGCCACGGCCGGCGGTGTCGTGTTTGCGGGCGCCCTCGATCGCATGTTCGCCGCGTACGACGACACGACTGGCGCCAGGCTGTGGGAGGCGCGCCTCGGCGACGTGCCGAGCAACGCGCCGATCACCTACATGGTGAACGGGCGTCAATACGTCGCGATGGTCGTCGGCAACGGCGGCGCGCAGGCCGCGACGTTCCCGGTGCTCGTACCGGAGATTCGTAATCCGCCGGATCGCGGCGCATCGGTGTGGGTGTTTGCGTTGCCGGTGCGCACGAGACCATCCGCGCCCACTACACGGTAATCACGAACCACGGAGGCATCCGCCTTCGCCAAGGCTACGGCGAGACAGGCTGCAGGCACGGAGATCAGTTGATTATGAAGACGCTCGCGTCGGTCTGGCTGATCGGGACTCTGGCGGTGGCAGTAGCCGGGCAGGCACGGCCTGCGCCGGCGAACGCCGACCTGTTGCGTGGCGCGATCGACATCCACTTACACAGTTTTCCCGATAAGAACCCGCGATCGCTCGACGCCATCGATGCGGCCATGTTTGCTCGCGCTCGCGGCATGCGGGCCATCGTCCTGAAGAATCATTACGAGCCGACTGCGGGTCTCGCGTTCGTCGTCCGCAAGGCCGTTCCCGGGATCGAGGTGTTTGGCGGCATCGATTTGAATCTGACCGTGGGTGGAATCAATCCCGTCGCCGTCGAGTACATGGCGCAGGAGTCCGGGGGCTGGGGCCGCTTCGTCTGGATGCCAACGTTCGATGCCGAGAATCAGGTGCGCTACTCGAAGGAGAACCGGCCGTTCGTCAGCGTGTCGAAGAACGGCGGGTTGCTACCTCAGGTGCGGGAGGTGATCGCGGTCATCGCGAAGCACGATCTCGTGCTCGCGACCGGTCACTCCTCCGCAGATGAAGGCGTGATGTTGATACGTGAGGGGAAGCGTCAGGGCGTTCGCCGTATGGTCGTCACCCACGCGATGAACCCGCCGATCGTCATGGACGTCGCGAAGATGAAGGAGGCGGCACAACTGGGTGCCTTTATCGAGTTCGTCGGCGGCTCGCTCGAGGAACCCGATGCTGCGCCGCGGATGGACCGCTTTGCCGCAGCCATTCGCGCAATCGGTCCTGAGCACTGCGTGCTGTCATCGGATCTGGGTCAGAAAGGCAACCCGCTTCCAGCCGATGGGTTCGCGGCCTTTCTCATCGCCATGCGCGCGAAAGGATTCACCCCGCAGGAGATCGACGTGATGTCGAAGGGTAATCCGGCGCAGCTTGTCAGGCTCGACACGTCCCACTGAGACCACGAACCACAGAGGTCCCGTGCCTGTGTGCCTCCGTGGTTCGTGATCAGTGAATGTCGACGCGAACGAGCGCCGTGGTCCAGCAGCACTGCTCGCCGCCACCACCGTCGCCAGACGTGTCGTTGACCTGCGCGCGGATGACGTACTCGCCGGGTGCCGCGAACGTTGCCGTCGTCGTCGCTTCCAGGAAGAGCGTCGGGTTTTTCTTCGTGACGAGCGGAATGCGCGACTGCGCGAACGTCACGCCGTCGCCGCGATGCTTGCGCCAGTTCACGGTGATGTCCGGCGGGTTCGCGGGTCCCGCATCGCGGGGCAGCCCCCCGGGCGGAGGCGTGGCGCCTGCCCCGAGCGAAGTCGAGGGACCGCCGATCACTTGACCGTTGATGATCGCCACCGCATCCTGATTGCCACGCGCGGCGGCAGACGCTCGGTTGCGTACGGCGAGCGCTTCCTCACCTTCAGTCACTTTAGTCGGCACGTCCGATGCCCACAACGTCAACTGCACGGGGCGTCCAACCTCACCAGACAGCGTCTGCGCGATACCGTTCGGCGGTCCCGTCATCGTCGGTCCGTCTGGAAGAAACTTGATCACCGGCGGCTCGTTGCCGTTGGCGGGATGCTTGAAGAAGTTCACCCAGTACGGAGGATTCAGCCAGAAGGTGATCGCCGTCGTCTGACTGTTCGCCGTGAGGGTCCACGTCAGCTTCTGCGTGCCGAAGTCCTTCGGCACCTTGATCGCGAACACGCCGTGCTGCCGGCCAGGATAGAAGAACGTGGGTTGACCGTAGTCGGGTCCGGCGGGCTCGATGCGATTGTCCGGGCCGATCGGGACGACGAGCTCCTGCGTCTTGTTGCGGTTGTAGTAGCCGAGGAGGATCAGCGTGTCGCCGTTCTTGTCGGGCCCCCACCCTTCGAGCGCCGGATAGATCGCTTCGCCCTTCGAGCCGAGCGGCTCGAGCACCAGTGGAGCGCGGGGCAGCTGCGCCCCTCGTAACGTTGCCATCGCCCCGGCCACGACCGCCGCCACGACAGCGAGCGACCACGTCGCGTTTCGAAGCGATCTCAATACCGTAATGGGGCCGGGAGTCATTTTCTCCAGCTCACGATCAAAATGACTCCCGACCCCATCACAAATCTAGTGAGTGCCGGAGCTCGTCGTGAGCTTGGCGCGGCGCGCCGCGATTTCGGCTGCGTACTCGGCATCGGTCAGATACGTCACGTTCACCCATGCGTGGGCCATCTCGTCGACCGTACGATCGCCGTAACCGACCCACACATTCGGATCCGGATTGGCCTTGTTCGCCGCGGTGTTGTCGTGCCACGACGTCACCTTCATCACTGTCCCCTTCGGCACGAGCGGCGCCGCATCGTCTGCGTACACGTACGACGAGTGCCAGTTGAAGGTGAACTGGTCGACATGACTGAGAAGAACCGTCTGTCCGTTAGGCAGAATCGCTTCGAGCGACATCGCCTTGCCACGCAAGTGCATGTGCGGCTGGAAGCTCTCGATGCGCGCCGCCTGCTTGAGCGGATAGAACGCCTCCGTCGTCGAGATCGAATTCGGCGGAATGTCGATCGCGCCGTCGCCGGTCTTGCCCATGCGAAGCAGGTGCTGCCGGTACTTCGGCTCCTGCCCCTTCGGATAGAAATAGATCCCCATCTCGACGACGTCGGTGATGTCTTCGTCGCGAGAAGCCGAGTAGTGAATGTCCCAGACGATGCGCGATCCCGGGAGCATCAGCTTGCCGCTGTTCGGCCGCATGATCTCCCCTTCCTTGCCGACCGCCCACTCCATGAATCGTCCCGGGCCAGCCTGGGTGATCTCGCCGGGTTCGTCCTGAATCAGATCCGAGTTCGCGTGGTGCGTGATCTTGCGTCCCTTCACCGTGCTGGGACGCACTTCGATCGCACGAACCCATCGCGGCTCTGTGAGTCCGGTCGGAACCACCGGCTTCCACCACGTGTCGTTGACGCCCTTCTTCTGCGTCCAGGGCGTCGAGCGGACGATGAGGTCGGGCTCCTTTTGTCCAAACATCGAAGCGTAAATCCACGCCTGGCCATCGGGCCACTCCTTCGCCCGCGGCATGTCCTTCGGATCGCCCTCGGGCGCGCCGTGGTCGACCCACTTCACGATGGTCGCGACCTGGTCGTCGGTGAGCGAGCGATCGTTCTTGAACTGCTGAATACCGACGGTCTTGTCGATGTGCCACGGCGGCATCTGCCGGGTCTCGACCTTGGCCTTGATCGACCGCGCCCAGGGCCGGCTCTCCTGGAAGGTGCGCAGCGACATCGGCGCGATCGAGTCGGGCCGGTGACACGCCTCGCACTTCTCCTGAAAGATCGGCGCGATGTGTTTCGAGAATGTCGGGTTGTCAGGAACGTCAGCGGAGGCGTGTGACGGGGCAAGGCCGAAGAAGCCAGCCACCACTGCCAGGATGCGCAACGCGTTCGACCGGGTCATGGTCCGACTCCTGTGAAAGAGGGAACTCCAGGGTCCGCGCGCCGTTCTTCAACCTTGCATTCTACGCCCCGCCGGCCGGTTGTTGGTATTAAGATTCGGGCCTCAGAGCTCAGGCCTCAGGCTTCAGGGCTGGGCCAGGCCCGAGTCCTTGGACAGCCTGAGGCCTGGGGCCTGAGCCTTGAGGCCTTCAAGTGGAGGAACCCATGACACGACGTGCAGAATGGATCGTCCTGATCGTGATCGCGTGCGTGTCCGCGTTGATCCCCCTGACAGGGGTGTGGGCGGATCAGGGACCGGGCGCGGCGGCGCCGACCGCCTCCGGTCAGAAGCAGGCCCCGATCTTCGAGGTGGACCCCCTCTGGCCGAAGCCGCTGCCCAATCACTGGGTGATGGGCTCGACAATCGGCCTGTCGGTCGATGCGCAGGATCACGTCTGGGTGATCCACCGGCCGCAAAGCGTCGAAGACAACTTCAAAGCCGCTGAGACGAAGCCGCCGATCGGCATCTGCTGCAAGGTTGCTCCGCCGGTGCTCGAGTTCGATCAGGCCGGCAACCTCGTGAACTCGTGGGGCGGCCCGGGCGACGGCTACGAATGGCCGGTCAGCAATCACGGCATCACCGTCGATCACAAAGGCAACGTCTGGATCGGCGGCAACGACAACACCGACACGCAGATTCTGAAGTTCACCAAGGGCGGCAAGTTCCTGCTGCAGATCGGCAAACACGGCGTGCACAACGGCAGCAACGACACCGCGAACCTGTGGCGCGCCGCGAAGATCTACCCCGACCCCGATGCCAACGAGATCTACGTCGCAGATGGCTACGGCAACCGGCGCGTCATCGTCTTCGACGCCGACAGCGGGAAGTACAAGCGGCACTGGGGTGCCTACGGCAACAAGCCGGACGACACCAAAGTGCCGGAGTACGATCCCGCCTCGCCGCCATCGAAGCATTTCAACACCGTCCACTGCGCCAACGTCTCGAAGGACGGGTTCGTGTACGTCTGCGACCGCGTGAACGATCGCGTGCAGGTGTTCCGCAAGGACGGCACGTTCGTGAAGGAAGCGTTCTTCGAGAAGAACACGCTGCGATCAGGATCGGTGTGGGACATGACGTTCTCGAAGGATCCGCAGCAGACCTACATCTACATGGCCAACGGCGTGAACGAGCACATCAACGTCGTACTGCGCAGCACGCTCGAAGTACTCACCACCTTCGGCGATGGCGGACGGCAGCCCGGCCAGTTCTTCGGCGTGCACAACCTGGACACCGATTCGAAGGGCAACTTGTACGCGACGGAAACCTACACGGGCGCGCGTGTGCAGCGATTCATCTTCAAAGGTGTGGGCCCAGTAGCGAAGGCGGAGCAAGGCGTCCCGTGGCCCCGTAAGTAGGGCCGCGTAAGTAGGGGCCGCCTTCAGGCGGCCCGTGAGGTGTCTATGACAAGAATCCTGATCGGAATTGCGGGCACGCTCTGCGCCGTCGCGGCGCTCGTCGCTCAGACGAAGATCAACCCCACCGATCCGCAGCCGACGTGCAACATGTGCCCGGGGACCTACATCCCGCTCAGCGAGCTGCAGGCCTACACGAAGAAAGCGGTCGAGGAGAAGTTGATCGATCAGCAGGTCAGGGACATCGACATCGGCAAGGCGCACGTCGGCATCGGCATGGTGCATCGCGGCAAGCTCGATAACCCGGCGCCGAACTCGGTCGCCGAACACGATCAGGTCAGCGAGGTCTATCACATCGTCGACGGCACGGCGACGCTGATGCTCGGCCCGGACATCACGAATCGCGAACGCCGGCCGGCGACGTCACAGACCGTGCGCGAGTTCAACGGGCCGGGCAACAACGGCGCAGAGATCCGCAACGGCAAGAGCTATCAGCTCAAGCCCGGCGATGTCGTCGTCATCCCAGCCGGCACGGGTCACTGGTTCACGAAGATCGACGATCACATCGACTACCTGATGGTGCGGATCGACCCGGACAAGATCACCCCGCTCAAGGACGAGGCCGCGTCGAAGGCGTACTTGTCGAAGCCCGCCCCGCGCGGCCAGTAGGGAGCGGATCGCTCAGCTCGTTTTCCACGTCTCCGCAGCGTCGGCTCACCGGGCGGGCCAGGCGTCGGCCGCGCAAGCGTGCGCGTTGGGGGCCCCGGGTTCGACGGCGTGCCCGCCTTCGCCGAGCCTACGGCGGGTCTCGCCGTAGCCTCGCCATGGATCCTCCGCGAGCGGAGGCGGAGAAAATCGGGTCTTCCGGCGATGGAGCTAACGATGACGCTGCGCCTCCAGACCCGATTTACTGGCTGTCGCTCCTCACGCCGCGAACAGGTCGCCGACCCCAGGCCCGCCCGGTGAGCCGCCGCACACTCCGCCAAGCGACGGCGGTGTGGCTGCGGCGGAGCGACTGTTCGCGCCGCGATCAGCGAAGAAAGTAAAACGGCTCGGGAGCGGCCCCATCGGCGACGGCAGTGATTCGCCACGGTCGCACCGGACACCTCGTTATCGACACGATTGTTCACGGTCGCGCGGATCAGGATCAGCCGTCGCCGGCAGCGTCAGCACCCGCGCGGACGAGCCGTTTTTCCGCGGCGGCGAACCGGAGCGAGGCCGCAGCCACACCGTCGTCGCTTGGCGCACGTGCGACGGGACACAGGAGACGAGTGGCTTCATCACTTCTTTGGATCGACCAGCGCCTGATACACCAGCTGTCGCGACAGCGGTCGCACCTGCGGTGAACCGGCGGTCGGCGAGCTGCCGCCGACGTTCTGGATCATCCCGACCACGACGACATCGTTCGTCGGATCGATCCAGAACCAGGTGCCGAACGCACCGCCCCAGTAGAAGGAGTTCTTGGCCTCTGGCGTTTTCGCCGCCGCCGGATCCATGACGATCGCGAAGTCCAGTCCGAAGCCGAGGCCCGGCTGTGGCGGACCGTAGGTATCCACGCTGACGCCGTCGGCGAGAACATTGGTTCGCATCAGCTCCACGGTGGACGACTTGAGGAACCGCTTGCCGTTGGCCTCGCCGCCGTTCAGCATCATCTGCGCGAATCGGAAGTAGTCGTCGGTGGTGGAGTACAGTCCGCCGCTGCCGGATAGAAACGCTGGCTTCGACAAGGCGACCTGCTGCGTGGGCGCAGCCACGATGCGCTTGTCGGGACCGTAGGTGAACACGTTCGTGACGCGACCGGCTTTCGGCGCGTCCACCCAGAAACCGGTGTCCTTCATTCCAAGGGGCTCCAGGATCTTCGATCGAAGGAAGACATCGAGCTTCTGACCGGACAGCTTCTCGACGATGTAGCCCTGGATGTCGACGCTGGGTCCGTAGCGCCAGTCGGTGCCAGGCTGCGCGGCGAGCGGCAGCTTCGACAGCTTGTCGATCATCCCTTGAAGATCGGAGTCTCTGAGACCCGCTCTCTCATAGCCTGCGTTCACGTCGAAGCCGGCGGTGTGGCTCATCAACTGCCGCATCGTCATCGGCTTGGTCTGCGGCACCTGACCGCTGGGTGTGGCGACCTTGAGCCCGGCGAACTCGGGAATGTGCTTCGAGACTGGATCGTCGAGCGTCCATTTGCCCTGCTCCCAGAGCATCATCATGGCCACACCCACGATCGGCTTGGTCATCGACGCGATTCGAAAGATCGTGTCGCCCGCGACCGCCTTCTTGGTGGCGAGGTCCTGCACACCATACGCGTCGTCGTATACGACCTTGCCGTGTCGGGCGACGAGCGTGGTGACGCCGGCGAGCTTGCCATCATCGACCAGCGCGCGCATCGTCTGCTGAAGCCTCTTCAAGCCATCGCTCGAGAAGCCGACCGAATCGGGGGAAACGGTCGGATTCGCCGCCCGCAGACCCGGGGCGCCTCCGACGAGAGCGATCAGTACCAGGGCGAGCATCACGCGTCGAGCACCAGCCTGCATGTCCCACCTCCACTGAAGTGACGTTGTGGCGAGCTGATTTTAGTGGGATGTATCAGCGATTTCTAGAGCGGGCCTGCCCGTTGGTTGGCCCGCGGATTTCGCGGTCGCGACAACGGAGCAACCGCTGCAGACGTGACCCAAACAGTCCACTAGATCGCTCCTGCCGCGGAAACAGGTGTACATTTCGTCGATCTTGAAGCCCATCGTCTTCCGGTTCTGTGTGATCTACTTCGGGCTCTATGCGGCAGCTACGCAGATTCTTGGCGGCGTACTGCTGCTTCCCGGATTCCAGCTCCCCGCCTTCGGGAACGTCTGGCCGCTGCGCGATCTCACGCTTTGGGCCGCGCAGCATGTCTTCGGCCTCACGCCACCGCTCGTCTACACCGGCAACAGCGGCGACACAGCGTTCCACTGGGTGCAAACCGCGCTGCTGCTCACGATTGCCACCACCGCGACAGCGATCTGGTCCGCTCTCGCGCGGTGGAGGATTCGCACGGTCGACGGCCAGTACACTCGCACCGACAGACGTAAAAGAGATCGCACCGATAGGATTCGCGATCGCGCCGACCTGCGTCAGCAGGATCGCACCAACCGCCGTCAGCAGGATCGCACCGACTACCGTCAGGAGGCTCGCACCGACCAGCATCAGCAGGATCGCACCGACAATCCGACAGACAACTACCCCCTGCGAAAGTGGTTTCGTCTCGTCCTCCGCTTCGCTCTGGCGGCGCAGATGTTCTATTACGGGATGGCGAAGATCATTCCGACGCAGTTCCCGCCGCCCGGGCTGGTCACACTCATCGAGCCTGTCGGCAGCGCATCGCTGTCAGATCTGCTGTGGACGTTCATTGGCGCGTCGACCTCATACCAGGTCATGACCGGAGGCGCGGAGATGACGGCCGGCCTGCTCCTGCTCACGCCGCAAACGACGACACTCGGCGCGCTGATCGGTTTGCTCGACATGACGCAGGTGTTCCTGCTCAACATGACGTACGACTTCGGCCTGAAGCAGATCTCGTTTCACCTGCTGCTGATGTTCGTGTTTCTGCTGGCGCCGGACTTCCGCCGGCTCGCGAACGTGCTCGTATTGAACCGCGCCGCAGCACCTTCGTCCGAGCCGCCGCTCTTCGCCACTGCGCGCGCGAACCGGATTGCGCTCGCCGCGCAACTGATCATCGGGCTCTATCTCATCGTGATGTTCGGGTCGCTCAGCACGCGATACTTCTACGCCGACGGCGGCCCCGGAGCACCGCGATCGCCGCTCTACGGCATCTGGAACGTCGAGCAGCTGTCGATCGACGATCAGGTTCGTCCGGCCGTCATGAACGACTACGACCGGCGCTGGCGGCGCGTGATCTTCGACACGCCGAACGTCGTCGTGTTTCAGCGCACGGACGACTCGCTCGCGCATTTCGGCGCGGCGCTGGCTGACGACGGCCGGACACTCGCGTTGACGAAACGCAACAGCAGGACCTGGTCGGCTCGTTTCGAAGTAGAGCGCCCGTCCCACGATCGCCTGATCCTCGTCGGTGACATGGACCGTTATCGCATCCGCATGCAGCTGCGGCTCGTGGAACTCGATACCTTCAGGCTGCTTCGAAGTACGTTCCGGTGGATCCGGCCGCCGGATCCGTTTGCGGGATGACTTTGGGGCCAGCCCTTTCAGGGCTGGTGGGGCTGCGCTTCGCGCAGTGGGATAGATGGGGCCGCGCAGCGGCCCCACCGCGCAGCGGCCCCACCGCGCAGCGGCCCTACCGCGCCGAAGGCGCGGCCCCGAAAGGAGCGGCCTTCTCATACACCGTGGTCGTGATGACGTTGCGGCCTGATGAATCCTTACCTGTCGTCGTAGTTGTTATCGACTTGCCATTTGACGACAGCGTGACGCGCGAGACTCCAGCGAGGCGGTCATCGATCCGTAGCTCGACATCGTACGTGCGTTCATCGATGCGCTTGTAGGCGTAGGTCACGTGCTCGTCGACGCCCTGTAGCGGATACGGCGTGCCGTCGAACTTGCCGGTCCACTCCATGTGCGTGGTCCCGCCGCGCGGGTAGACCATGTCGTAGGTGACCTTCACGCCCCCGTTCCACGGCTCGATCGCATACGACGCGCGCTTGTACGGTGGCGGGCCGGGGACGTAGATGGACTTCGAGATATTCAGCGTCCACGAGCCGAACCAGGTGTCCTGCACCTGACTCTCGACGCGCGATGGCGTCGCGAGCAGAGCGACGAGCGCGAGCAGCGCTACGGCTTGCAGGGTGCGGGATCCCACTTCGACGCGTTCGGCTCTTTACGGAAGTGCGTGCTCGTCACGAACTCCTGTGCGAGGTATTTGGGATCGTTCACGGCGGTCGTCACCACGAGCCATTCTCCGCCATTGGACAGCCCGAATCGATCGTAATACTCCGTCATTGTCGTCTGCTCGCTGTAGGGCACGCCGTTCTTGCGCAGCCAACCGCCGCTCAGTTGCGTGGTGATGACCTTGAGATTGCCGCCCATCGGTGGAGGACCGCCCGGCCGCGCGCCACCGCCGCCACGTCCCGGCGCCGCTGGACGCTCCCACTCGGCAACCGAGTATCCCTGCAGCGATCGCTCCGCCGGAGCGCCCACAGCTTTGTCGAACACGAATCGGCGCGTCTGCGCGCCTGCGTCGGTCTCGATCTTGAGGACGTTCTCGCTCTCCCACGTGATGTGCAGCCGTGTGGGATTGCGCATCAGACCCGCGGCTCCAAACGCGAGGCACGATCCGTCCTTCGACACATCCCACGTGTCGGCGATCTTGCGCCCCTCGTCACTGATCGGCACGCTCGCGTAATCGCCCTTGGGGGGCGTGACCATCCGCCAACGCCAGTCTTCGTTCACGATCGACACCCAGTAGCCTGTGAGATCGATCGGCGCCGCCGCCTGCGGCGGCTGACCCTGCGGCGGACCACCGCCGGCGCCGCGTCCACGCTGAGCCGACAGGCTCGCTGTCACCGCTGCGAGCAGGAGCACGATGATGTATCGCCCGACCCTCATGGACCTCACCTCGCTGACTGCCGAGCCGCTGCGGGCCTGGCCCCACTCAGACTGCGATACGCAGCCTCGATGAACGCATCGGTCGTCCAGGACCCCTGCGCCGCACCGTAACGCCCCTCGTAGTCGCGCACGAGCCTGGCCGCCTTCACCTGATCGAGCGTCATCCCCTTCTTGAT
The DNA here is from genome assembly GCA_036407095.1 of Vicinamibacterales bacterium. Taxonomy (GTDB): domain Bacteria; phylum Acidobacteriota; class Vicinamibacteria; order Vicinamibacterales; family UBA2999; genus Gp6-AA40. Next base: position 224,208 of record DASWZV010000081.1, read on the forward strand.
CGCGTCCTGGAATCGATCCCGGATGATCGTGACCATGTCGCGGTACTCGACGACGTCGGCTTCATCAGCGAGACGTCCGTGACCCGGGATCACGTAGGTGCCGCCCTCCTGTTTGTCCTTCGGCACCGTGATCTCGATGATGCGGTTGAGCGCCGCGATTACGCCGTTCAGGCTGCCGCCGTGCTGCAGGTTGATCACCGGGAACGTCGTGTTGATGTAGACGTCGCCGGCCGCGATCACATCGGACTTGCGGAAGTACACGATCACGTCGCCGTCGGTGTGCGCGTTCGGCTGATGCAGCAGCTGCACCGCCTCACCGTCGAAGTAGAGATCGTATCGCCTGGTGAAGAACGTGTCGGTCGGCTGCGCCGCGACCGGCGCGGGCTGCTGACTTCCCTCGCCTTCGCTCATGCGCGTCTGCACGTTCTCGTGCGCGACGATCTTTGCCGCATTCGCCGCAGCCGCTCCCGCCTGCGCCGCGAAGTTGCCGGCGATGATCGACTTCCCCGCTTTCGCAATCGCGATGTTGCCGCCGGTGTGATCCGGATGCCAGTGGGTGTTGACGATGTAGCGAATCGGTTTGTCCTGCGCGAGCCGCTTGACCTCGGCGAGGATCTTGTCGGCAAGGGCCTCAGTGCCGGTGTCGACGACGAGGACGCCATCAGAGCCGACCTGCACCGCGACGTTGACCGAGCCCGCGTTGATCATCCACACGTCGCCCTGCACGTGCTTCGATCGCACTTCCACCGGCGCTGCCGTCGCCGCGACCGCAGGCCGAGCAGGTTGCTGCGCCGCGACCGTGATCCCCGCGAGTACGATCCCCACAGCGCCGAAGGCGCGACCCCACGGGCCGAAGGCCCGCCCCACGCGTTTCCCAATCAGCCGCGCCCTCATTTCAGCCCCAGTTTCTTTCGGAACTCCGGCAACGCCGTCTCCGCTCCACCCCGCGTGGCTTCCGGCGGGAGGTTGTGTTTCTTCGCGAACTCCCCGATGTACGGGTTCTGTCCCGGCAGATGATGTGGAACGTCGCCCGGATCGCGTTCCACTTCAACCGCGGGCTGGCACGGATAAGGCTGCATCGCGACGCCTGTCGTCAAGCGGAACCCGTTCGTCTTGACCAGCGGTTCGCTGAGATACACCGGATCGGTGATCGCGATCGTGTGGGTCAGCAGATCGCCATGTCTGAAGAAGCGCTCGACCATGGTGGCCTGATCGCTCAACGCCAGACCGTTGCGCCGCATCCAGCCGGCTTTCAGGTGACTCGTCTCGACGACGAGCACGCCGCCCTCCCAGCGTCCAGTCGAGAAGCCCTGCCACGTGTGCGCATCGAAGTCGGGTGGATGCGGGCGGCCGTCCATCCAGATCTCGCGCCGCTGCTCCATCCACTGGATGTGCGTGTCGATCTTGATGACGTCGAACGTCGTCGGATCGTAGTTGGCGGTGATCCGCAGGTTGCCCACGCCTCTGAACCCGTACGTCGATGGATGCGGCTTACAGGTGTGCTCCTCCATCGTCAGGATGCTGGCGTCCCACGATTCGCCTCGCATCCGCGCGGCATCGGTGATCGGCAAACCCAGGTAGTCACCGATCTCGGGACCGGGCGCACGTTCCAACTGGTCCTCGTGCATGATGGGCGCCCAGATTCCGGAGAGATCGACTTGAGCGGCGGCGTCCTGTGTGAGGCACAGGCCGATGAAGGCAGCTGAAACCACCGTGAATGCATGTCGAAACATAGATTCCTCGGCGCGTCGACGAGAGCAGGCGGGATTATACGCCTGCCATATCAGTCTCTGCCGTGCAATCGTCGTTCTCTGACGCGTGCCGCCGGAGCAGAATAAGAAGATCGCGTCGTCCGCCTACGAAGGGGGATTGATATGACACGCTTGCTGGGAATCGCGCTGGTAGCAGGCGCCATCAGTGTCCCGGCCTATTCCGCCGACCGCTTCGATCAGAGGCTCACACCCGACAGGCAGATCCTGCACACAATCAACCGCCTGACATTCGGCGCACGCACGAGAGACCTCGCGGAAGTGCGTCGCCTTGGCGTCGAGAAATGGATCGACTTGCAGCTGCATCCGGAGCGGATTCCCGAGAATCCCGAGCTCGCCGCCCGCCTGAAGCAGCTCACCACGTTGGAACTGGCCACGTGGCAGATCCTCGAGAAATATCAGCAGGCCCCCGTGTTGATCCGGCCCGTGCAGCCGCTCGCCGGATTCACGTCGCTGCAGGTCTGCAAATTGACGCAGGGCGGAACCGCGGAGGAGCGGCGCTCGGTGATTGATTCGCTGTCGTCTGATCGCCGCCAACAGTTCCTTGCGTTCGGACCGCCGCAGGCACTCGAGGGGCTGGCCGACATCCAGCAGGAAGCGGCTGCCGCGCGACAGGCGGAGCAGCAGGCGCGAATGATGGAGATCCGCAAGCTGATGCCCCCGCTGATGGACCTCCTGATGCCCGATCAGATCCGCATCGCCCGCACTGGCACCGATGCGGAGAAGCTTGCGCTCTTCGATTCCCTCGACGCCGAGAAGCGCCAGCAGGTCATTCGCTCCCTCGGCCCACAAGTGCTCGCGAACCTCCCGAACCTTCGGCGCGAGTCGATGGCGGTGGGGCAGCCACAGGTCTATGTGAATTCGGAGCTGGTCGACAACAAACTGTTCCGCGCGCTCTACTCCAATCGCCAGCTCGAGGAAGTGCTCGTCGACTTCTGGATGAATCACTTCAACGTATTCAACGGGAAGGGCCCCGAGCGTCTGCTGCTCACCAGCTTCGAGCGCGACGCGATCCGCCCCAATGTACTGGGTCACTTCCGCGATCTGCTGCTGGCCACTGCGCGTCATCCGGCAATGCTGTACTACCTGGATAACTGGCAGTCGCAGGTCCCGCGCGACGATATCCGCCCACCGATCGGGCCGAACGGCACGCCGCTGAACCGCCCGGGGCTCAATGAAAACTACGGTCGAGAGCTCATGGAGCTGCACACGCTCGGCGTCGACGGCGGCTACACACAGCAGGACGTCATCGCTGTCGCGCGCGCGTTCAGCGGCTGGACGATCTATGACACGCAGCGATACTCCGAATTCCAGTTCAATCCCGCGGCACACGACCGCAAGGAGAAGGTCGTGCTCGGCCACACATTGCCGCCCGGGCGCGGCGAGCAGGACGGACTCGACGTGATCGACATCCTGTCGCGCCATCCTTCCACCGCAAAGTTCATCTCGAAGAAGCTCGCGCAGCGCTTCGTCGCCGATGCGCCACCCGCGTCACTCGTCGATCGGATGGCAGCCACCTTCACGAAGACCGACGGCGATCTCCGCGCGGTCCTGCAGACGATGTTCTCGTCGCCGGAGTTTCTCTCGGAAGGCGCGTGGCGCGCGAAGCTGAAGTCACCGTTCGAAATGGCCGTCAGCGCCGTGCGCGCGCTCAACGCCGACGTCACCGACACGTTCGCTCTGAGCCAGCGCATCGCCGATCTCGGTCAGCCGCTCTACGGCAAGGTGGAGCCGACGGGATATCCAACCACCGGCGAAACATGGGCCAACAGCGCCGGGCTCATCGGGCGAATCGACTTCGCGACAGCATTGAGCGGTGGCTCCATACCAGGGATCCGCGTGGACATGAGCCGGTTCAATTTCAAAGCGCCGGCAGCTGTCGCCAGCGATCTGCTCGGCGCAGCGCCGACTCCGGCCACGCTGACGGCCATCGAAAAAGGCGTTCACGAAAAAGAGGCGACGCCGTCGATGCTCGCCACGCTCGTCATCAGCTCTCCCGACTTCCAAAGCAGGTAGCCATGCTCACACGACGCTACTTCATGCGTGCATCCGCCATCGCCGTGGCCGGCATGGGCGCGGCTCCGTCGTGGCTCGTTCGCGCGGCCGCTCCCGGCGAGAGCGCGCGCAACAAGATCCTCATCGCCATCTTTCAGCGTGGCGCCGCCGACGGCCTGAACATCGTCGTGCCCCACTTCGAGAAGCGCTACTACGAGCTGCGGCCGACGATCGCGATTCCGACGCCCGGCAAGAACAACGGCGCTATCGATCTGGACGGCCGCTTCGCACTGCATCCATCGTTGCAGGCGTTGAAGCCGCTGTGGGACAGCGGCCAGCTCGGCATCGTTCACGCCTGTGGGTCACCGGATGGAAATCGATCCCACTTCGAGGCGCAGGACTCGATGGAATCGGGCACACCCGGCCGGACGACGGAGGATGGATGGTTGAATCGCGCGCTCCCGCCGCTCACCGCCGAGACGTCGTCGGTTCGCGCGGTGGCGATCGGCGCGAAGATGCCGCGCACGATGCGTGGCGACCGCGGCGCCATTGCGGTGAGCGATCTTCAGCAGTTCCGCGTGCGCAACGATGCGGCCACGTCGATCCTCGAAAGCATGTATGCGAAGGCTGACGCGCCGCTGATGGCGGCGCAAGGCAAGCGGACGTTCGACGCGCTCAAGACCATCGAGTCGATCAACCGGGCACCATACACGCCGGCGATGGGCACGCAGTACTTCGGCGAGTTCGGCGTCGGCCTGCGACAGATCGCGCGTCTCATCAAGGCGGGCGTTGGCGTCGAGGCGGCGTTTGCCGAAATCGGCGGCTGGGATCATCACAGCAACGAGAACGGTCAGCTTCCCCCGCTGCTCACGCAGTTCGGCAACTCGCTCGCCGCATTCGCCAAGGACATGGGCGACCGGATGGAAGACATCGTGCTGGTGACGATGTCGGAGTTCGGCCGCACGGCAGCCGAAGACGGCAACAACGGAACCGACCACGGGCACGGCAACGTGATGTTCGTGCTTGGTGGGCCGGTTCGTGGCGGCAGAATGTTCGGCCAGTGGCCAGGGCTCGAGTCCGAGCAACTCTTCGAACGCCGGGACCTCGCGGTGACAACGGACTTCCGCAGCGTGCTCGCCGAACTCGTGCGCCAGCATCTCGGACAGAAAATCGAGTCGGTCTTTCCGGGTTTTTCAGTCAGCGAGCCGCTCGGCCTCCTGAAAACGTGACCGTGTCAATGGACACGACGCTTCAACTCATCGGACACATTCGATCGACGCTCGTCGAACGAAAGAACGCGCCGCGGCAAGGAGCCGAGGGCGCGCCCGATGCGTGGCTCGAGATCGAGCCGGCCTTCGAGCCAGCACTGCGCGGCGTCGCCACAGGCGATGAAGTGCTCGTGCTCACGTGGTTTCACCGCGCCAAACGTGATGTGCTCGAAGTGCGTCCGCGCGACGATCCGAACAATGAGCTGGCGGGTGTCTTCGCGACACGGTCGCCGGATCGGCCGAATCCGCTCGGTCTTCATCGTGTGACGGTGCGCGACCGGGCCGGCCTGCGCCTCCGAATCGGACCCATCGAGGCAATCGACGGCACGCCGGTCGTCGACATCAAGCCGGTGCTGTCGAACTCGGAACGGTAGAACGTTGGTCCTTTGTTCTTGGTCCTTGGTCCGCCCCAAAGCCCAGGCACCAAGGTCGGCGGGCCGTTTGCGCCGCTATGATCGTAGTCCGTGGAATAAAAAGTTCTCTGGGTCGATTACGTCAATCGACAGCACGAAGGTACACATGAGCCAACGGAGCGATGCCCTTGCTACGCGCCTGGAACAAGGGGCCCAGGCACTTGCCACGTTCGCGGTCGGCCTTACCGATGCGCAGTGGCAGACACGCACACCCAAGGACGGCCGCAAGGTCGGCGTCATCGTCCATCACGTCGCCAGCGTCTACCCGATTGAGATCGAACTGGCGCAGGCGCTCGGCAAAGGTCAGCCGATGGTCGGCGTGATGATGGACGCGATCCACGAGATGAACGCGAACCACGCCAAGGAGCACGACGCCGTGACGCGCGACGCGGCGATCAATCTCCTTCGGCGCAACAGCGCCGCGGCGGCCGCCGCCATCCGTGCGCTCAGCGACGCGGAGCTGGATAGCGCCGCGACGGCGTCACTCTATGCCGACGCGCCGATCACCTGCCAGTTCATGCTCGAGGATCACGCCGTCCGGCACAGTTATCACCACCTCGCCCGCCTTCGCAGTGCACTGAAGCTGTGACCGTCCGGCCAGCAACGCTGGCGCCGAAAGTGGACGGGATCAGTTGACGTCGGCGGGCAGAACGAGATGAAACGTGGCTCCTCGCTCGGGATTGTTCTCGGCCCAGAGCTGGCCGCCATGAGAGGTCGCAATCGATCGGCACATCGCGAGACCAAGCCCGAGCCCATTGGGCTTGGTCGTGAAGAACGGTTCGAACACGCGTTCCCCACTGCCAGCCGGCAATCCGACTCCAGAGTCTGCGATCTGCAGTTCCACATAGCCCTCGTCCATGCGCGCGACACGTATCCGCAGTCGTCGATCGGCAGCGGGAACCACCGCCATCGATTCGCAGGCGTTGACGATCAGATTCAGCATCACCTGGAGTAGTTGAACGGGATCGCCGTGGATGGCCGGCGTTCCCGACGCAATCTGCGTCTGCGCGTCGACGTGCAGGCTTTTGATCGTGGCGCGACCGAGCTTCAGCGCGTCGCGCACCAGCTTCTCGACTCCGACCGTCTCGAAACGCGCTTCCCTCTCTTTCAGGAACGAGCGGAGGTGAGAGATCACGCTGTTGGCCTGTTTGTCTTGCTCCCTGATATCAATCAGGATGTCCCGCATCTCTCCGAGATCGACCCGCTCGCGCTCGAGAAGTCGAATGCCCGCTTGCGCGTTGACGAGGATCGAGGCGAGCGGCTGACTGAGCTCGTGCGTCAGCGTGCCTGACAGTTCCATCACCGTCGTCATGCGGGTGAAGTGCGCAAGCTGGTTGCGCTGGTCCTGCAGGGCCGTCTCGACCTGCTCCCGTTCCTGGATGACAGCGGCCAGGAGCATGACCGGCGGGCAAAGGACGACCCAGAACAACTGCAGCGAGAGCACCTGATCGGCGTCTGTCGCCAGCACGAAGGGCCCGAGGTGTCGCGCGGTGCCCCAGACCGAGAGGGCAGCCACACAGAACAGCGACGTGCTGGCGCCGATCGGCCCGAACCGAACGGCGGCCCAGAGCAACGGAGGGAACACCCACAGCAGCAGTGAGGGGAACTGCGCGATTCCAGGCCCCGCGCCGAACGCGAGCACGCCCACGGCTACCAGCGTCATCATCATCAGCCCGGCTTCGAGCAGGCGACGCTGGGGAATAGTTTTGAACCGCCGAACGCCGTGCTGCGCCCACAAGATCACGACCGGGGCGACGAGCAACATCGACGTGCCATTCGAGAGCATTGTCCGGACAAGGGCCGTCCGGGGCGTGTACGCGGAATCGAGATGGAGCAGCGATCGGATGAAGGCGGGTGTCGTGAAGCCGAAGAGCGTCGGCGACACGAACGACACCGATGTGAACAGCAACACCTGGCTACGGTTGCTGAAGTGCAGAGGAACTCCGACTACGCGACGGAGGACTTCCGCCGTCGTCACGGCGAACAACGAGTTCTCCGCGATCTGCCATGCCACCCTCCAGTCAGGGACTGCCGGGTCGACAGCGGCGGCGTGCGCCACGCCGGTCGTCACGAGCACCAGCCACCACTGCGTTCGCGACGTGAGCAGGAGCGCCGACAACAGTACAGCACCCGCCAACCAGACGACGTCAATCTGCGAATTCTGAAAGCGGAATCCGAACCCGAGAAGGGCGGTGAGATTGTAGGCGGCAAACAACAACGCATACGCGCCGAGTCGGCCTATCCCGCCGAGGGTGTCGGGAGCACTCGCCCGTGCGGGAGAGATTGGCTCGCCGCGAGTCGGCGCGCCGGCCGTCGACGAGTGAGCGTCGGTTTTCGATTGCTCGTCGCGAGACATGTATCCACGCGCCCCGCGCCGGATACACGCCCAGGGGAACGCCCGCAGAGGGACGTCTCACGATAGCATGTGGGCCTCAGCGACGTCAGTGATGCAGATCAGTGTGTGCCTGGCCACACCACGCCTTGCTGCTTCGCCTTCACCGGCGCGAGGCCTTTGTAGAGGAAGCGTTGCAGGCGTCGGCCCTGGTAGGTCTCGACCGTGTACAGATTGCCTTTCGAATCGGTCGCGATGTTGTGCAGCGAGTACCACTCGCCGGGATAGTGGCCGCCCTTCCCGAAGTTCGTGAGCTCCTCCATCGACTGGCGATCGAAGATGCGCAATTTCTGATTGCGACCGTCGGCGACGTAGAGATACTTCTGCTCTTTGTCGCGCGAGAACGCGACGTCCCACACCGCGCCGTCGCCGCGTGAATCGCGCGCGATGTACACCTCTTTGACGAATGTCCCGTCGGTCTTGAAGATCTGCAGACGATCGCTCGTGCGATCGCAGACGTAGACGAGCCCGTCGACCGAGACGTCTGCGCAGTGCACCGGGCCGCGGAACTGCTGATAGGTGGCGGTCGGGTCGTACGGTCCCTGCGCTGCGCCCGCCTTGTCATCCGGCGGCTTGCCGTAGGCGCCCCAGAAGCGCTTCATCTTGCCGGTGTCGGCGTCGATGACCGCGACGCGCCGGTTGCCGTATCCGTCAGCGACGAACACTTCATTGGCCGGCGCATAGAAGAAAGTCTTGGCGACGAGGTAGAAACGATCCTGCGCGAGGCTGTCGGGCCCGAGCCCCTGCTTCTTGATGCCGACCTGCATCACGAACTTGCCGTCCTGCGTGAACTTCAGGATGTGCCCGTCGGTGCCGGTACCGTTGCCACCAATCCAGACGTTGCCCTTGTTGTCGATGTTGAGCCCGTGGTTCGACGAGGGCCACTGGTAGCCGGGGCCGTCGCTGCCGCCCCAATGTCGAAGCAGATTCCCTGCCTGATCGAACTCGAGAATCGGCGGCGCAACGTTGCAGCATTCGCCGGTTGGCGGGTTCTGGCTCGAGGCGCCTTCGGCGGCGTCGAGCACGTCGGGCCGATGCACGATCCAGACGTGGTCCTGCGCATCGACCCAGAGGCCGATGCTCTGCCCCTGATACCAGCCGTTCGGCAACGGCTTGGGGAACGTCGGGTCGACTTCGAAACGTGGCGCCATCACGGCGCCCTTCGCCTGGGCGAGCGCCGACTCTTCGAGGAGGTACTGCGCGATGCCGAGGCCCGTCAGGACTGCGATGAATGTCGCGCCTATCAGCAGGTTCCGCTTCATGGTGGTCTCCTACCCTCACGCACCGGCGGGTCTACAGAGCGAGACCCGCCCTACTTGGCTACGAACTTCTGCACGCGCTTGCCGTGATGCTGCTCGCCCGTATAGATGTTGCCCTGCGCATCGGTCGCGATGCTGCCCACTGCGAGGAACTGTCCCGGGTAGCGGCCGCCGCTTCCGATCGTCCCGACCTCGGTCAGCGTGTCGCGCTGGAAGATGTGCACCTTCTTGTTGTGACCGTCGGCGATGAACAGGAATCGCTGCTGCGGGTCGCTCGAAAAAGCCAGATCCCATGCCGAGCCGTACGACGAGACGACGCCGAACTGCCCGGTGACGGTCGCGCCAAGCGTGTTCTTGGACACGACGGCTTCCTTTACGAACGTGCCGTTCTTCTGGAAGACCTGTACCCGATTGCTGCTGCGATCGCAGACGTAGACGCTGCCGTCGCGCGCGATCTCGATGCAGGTCACATCGCGGAACGATTTCGCCGGCGGATCGTTTGCCGCGTACGGTCCAGGTGCGGAACCTGCGGCCTTCTCTCCATACGCGAACCAATGTCGTTTGTATGCGCCGGTATCGGCATCGAACACGACGATGCGGCGATTGCCGGTGTCGGCCACGAACACCTCGTTCGCGGCGGCATCGACGGCAATCGCAGACGGCCGATTCAGGGTCGTCTGGCTGTCGGGCCCGTCCATCTTGCCGGGGGTTCCGATCTGCAGGAGGAATTTACCGTCCCGTGAGAACTTGATCACGTGGGCATCGCCTGGCGGCGGTGGCCCCGTCGGCGCGGCACCCCCTCGTCTGGCCGGCGCGGCAGGCTGTTCGGCGGCGGTCGGATCGTTCGGGCCGCGTCCGCGAGCTGGCGCCGGCTCGAGTCCGGCGGCCGTGATCCAGACGTTGCCCTTCGCATCAACCGCCAGACCTCCAGGTGACTGCGGCCACTGATACCCCGAGCCCGGGCCGCCCCAGCTCGTCAGCAGCGCACCGCCCTGATCGAACTCGAGCACGAACGGGGCGGCCTTGCAGCAGATGCTCGACGAGGGCGGCGTCAGCATCATCCCCTTCTCGTTGTTCTCGAGCGAATCGGCGCCGCGGTGGACGACCCAGATGTGGTTCTGGCCGTCGACGGCGATGCCGGTGATCGAACCGAGCACCCAGGATTGATCCTGGAAGGGTCGCGGCCAGAGCGCCTGCACCTCGTATTTCGGGGCGCGTCCCTGGGACGTCAACGACGGCCCGAAGACCATCAACCCGACCGCCGCAACGACAATCGCCACGCCAGTCCGGCCAAAGCCGGACACTACACCAGCCCTCGACATCGTTTCCCCTCCCGTACGTCCGGTAGGTTAGGATCCGTCGCGGTGAAATATACATCCATTCTCCTCGCCGTGGCGGCGAGTCTCGCGACTTCGGTGCAGGCGTCCGCGCACGACATCCCCAGCGATGTTCGTGTTCAGATCTACGTCGTCCCAAAGGGCGACCGGCTGCAGGCGGTTATCCGGGCGCCGATCGCGGCGATGAACGAGTTGGACTGGCCCACGTCAGGGCTGTTCCTCGATCTTGCCCGCGCCGAACCCGTGCTTCGCCAGGCCGCCACCGAGTGGGTCGGCGGTCGAATCGACCTCTATGAGGACGACCGTCGTCTCGGTCCGCCGCGTCTGGTCGCGGTGCGGCCATCGCCGACCTCCGACACCTCGTTCGACTCGTACGATCGCGCGCGTGCGCACGTGACGAGCGCCCCGCCGGCGCCCGACACGGGAATCGCCATCGGACAGGCGCTCCTCGATGTCGTGCTCGAGTACCCGATTCAATCCGACCGTTCGCGCTTTGCGATCGCGAGCCGGTTCGACAAGGCCGGCGTCCGCTCGCTGACCGTGCTGCGCTTTCTGCCGGCGGAGGGCGGCGAACGCGCGTTCGCCATTCACGATGAGCCTGGCATCGTCCGGCTCGACCCGCGCTGGCACCAGGCGGCCTGGCGCTTCGTCGACGGCGGGTTCTTCCACATCCTCGACGGCATCGACCACCTGCTGTTCCTGCTGTGCCTCGTGATCCCGTTTCGCCGGGTCGCGCCGCTGGTGCCGGTCGTCACGGCGTTCACCGTCGCGCACTCGATCACGCTCATCGCATCCGCCTATGACATGGCGCCGGGCGCGCTCTGGTTCCCGCCGCTGGTCGAAGTGCTCATCGCCGTCTCGATCGTCTACATGGCGCTCGAGAACATCGTGTCGCCGGTGATTCGACGGCGATGGATGGTGGCGTTCGGATTCGGGCTGGCGCACGGCTTCGGCTTCTCGTTTGCGCTCCGCGAGGAGATGCAGTTTGCCGGCAGCCACCTGCTGACCGCGCTGCTGTCGTTCAACGTCGGTGTCGAGATCGGCCAGCTGCTCGTGCTCCTCGCCGTCGTGCCCGCGTTCAACCTGCTGTTCCGCGCGGTCCCGTCCGAGCGTACCGCCACGATCATCGTGTCCGCGCTCGTGGCGCACACCGGCTGGCACTGGATGACCGATCGCTTCGCGCTGCTGCGGCGCTATCCGTTCGAGTGGCCGGTGCTCGACGCGGCGTTCTTCGCGCTCGCGCTGCGATGGCTGATGCTGGCTGTCGCAGTCGCAGGCGCGGCGTGGGTGATCTTCGGCGTGTTCGGCGCGCGCCGGCAGCGGCGCAGAGAAGAGGCGCCACTCGAGTCGCGCGCATGAACATTGAGGGATCGAAGGAGACGGAGGACGGTTCGCACGGAGCAACGGAGGAACGGAGGTCGGACGGATGCTGACGCTGGCGAGCGACCTGTGGCGCGGGCGTGGCGCGCGTAGCGCGCGATGGGAAGAGAGGCGGACACGAAAACAAGCGCGAATCCGATTGCCTGTCGCGTTTGTTTTCGTGCGCGTCTCTCTTCCCATGCGCCGGCCGCAGGCCGGCGCCCCCGCCCACGCATCACATAAGCGTCAGCGGTCTCTCCGTCCGACCCCCGTTTCTCCGTGCCTCCGTGCGAAAACCGTTTCTCCGTAGCCTCAGCCGCCTGTGTCTTATGGAGGGAGTGATGACACGATCGAGCTTGTTCACGATTGCCGCGTTGTGCCTGGCGACGAGCGCGTACGCACAGGGCTCGTCCGCACCCGTCAACGACCCACCGAACCCGTATGAGACCATCGCCAACTTCTTCAAGATGCCCGCGGGTCGCACGTGGGGATCGACGAGTGCGGTGGAGATCGACAAGGACGGGCGCTCGATCTGGGTTGCCGAGCGGTGCGGGGCGAACACGTGTCTCAACTCCGACCTCGATACCGTGCTCGAGTTCAACGCATCCGGTGCGCTCGTGCGGAGTTTCGGCAAAGGGCTGATGGTCTTCCCGCACGGCATCTACGTCGACCGCGACGGAAACGTCTGGGTCACCGACGGGCAGGACAATCTTCCCCGCCCCGCGCGCGGTGCAGCCGCGGATGCGCCGCTGCCCCCGCCGCCTGCGAAGGTGATCGGACACCAGGTCTTCAAGTTCAGCCCCGAAGGAAAGCTCCTGATGACGCTCGGCAAACCCGGCGGCAATCAGCCCGGCAAACCTGCTGAACAGGACTCCTTCTATCAGCCGAACGACGTGGTCGTGGCGCCGAACGGCGACATCTACGTGTCAGAAGGACACGGCGGCGCGAACTCGCGGATCGTGAAGTTCACCAAGGACGGGAAATTCATCGCCGAGTGGGGCAAGAAGGGATCGGCTCGCGGCGAGTTCGATCAGCCTCACGCGCTCGCGTTCGATTCGAAGGGCCGGCTCTTCGTCGGCGATCGCGGCAACAACCGGATCGTCATCCTCAACCAGAAGGGTGAGGTGCTCGACATCTGGCCGCAGTTCAGCCGACCGAGCGGCGTCTACATCGACAGGAAGGACGTGCTGTACGTCGCCGACTCCGAGTCCGAGTCGGTCTCGCGCAATCACGACGGCTGGAAGCGCGGCATCCGCATCGGCAACGCGACCGACGGCAAGGTCACGGCGTTCATTCCCGATCCCGTGGAGAAGGCAACGACGACGAGCGCGGCGGAAGGCGTGGCGGTCGACCGCGACGGTAACGTGTACGGCGCAGAAGTCGGCCCGCGCGCACTGAAGAAGTACGTGCGACGATAGAGTCCCATGCATGGGCGCCATCTGCGTCCCGACCTGACCCGACGCCGGTTCCTCGGACACCTCGGCGTCGTCGGCGGCTCGTCGCTCGTCATGACGGCGATGTCGTCATGGGATCTGATGGCCGGACAGGCCGGCGAGCGTCCGGCGCTCACGGGGCGACCGCGCGCAGCCAGGGTCCTCGTGCTCGGCGCCGGGATCTCCGGCCTCGTCGTCGGACACGAGCTCGGGAAGCTCGGATACGACTTCCGCATCCTCGAAGCCCGCGATCGCGTCGGCGGGTTGACGTGGACGGTCCGCCGCGGGAGCCAGCACACCGAGCTCCCTTCGACTCGCGTGGACGGTTCGGGCTCGCTCGGGACAAGCGTCCGCTCGACTCGCCCGGACGGCGCGGGCTCGCTCGGGACAGGCGAGCGCCAGGTGTGCACGTTCGACGAGGGCCTGCACGTCAACGTCGGCGCGTGGCGCATCCCGTATACGCACACCGGCGTCCTGAACTACTGCAAAGAGCTCGGGGTACCGCTGCAGATTTTCCTCAACGAATCGGATGGGTCGTATTTCTTCTACGAGGGACGCGCCGCCGGCCCGCTCTCGAACCGGCGCGTCCGCCTGCGCGAGATCAAGGCCGACCTGATCGGTCACACCAACGAGCTGCTGGTCAAGGCGATCGATCAGCGCAGTCTGGATCTGCCGCTCACGGACGAGGACAAGCAGCGATTCGTCAACTATCTCGTCGCGCAGGGATACCTCGATTCATCCGATCGCCGGTACAAAGCGTTCATCCATCGCGGGCCCGGAGATCCGTATGCGTTCGATGCGCTGCTGCAATCGGGCTTCGGCAGCCGCGTGCGATCGATTCCGCTGCGTGACGGCACGCAGGCCGCGCCGATGTTCCATCCCGTCGGAGGCATGGACCAGATCGCGCACGGGTTTCAACGCGCGATCGGCAGCAGCCGCATCACGCTCGACGCCGAGGTGCAGTCGGTGCATCAGGACGATCGCGGCGTGAAGGTCGTCTACCTGAACACCAAAACGTCGAAGAAGACCGAGATCACTGCAGACTACGTCGTCGTCTGCATGCCGTTCTCGGTGCTGACCGGCGTCGACATCAACCTCTCGACCGAGATGATGACGGCGGTCCGAGCGACGACTTACAGCAACAGCGCGAAGATGGGGCTCGCGATGAAACGCCGCTTCTGGGAGGACGACGATCAGATCTTCGGCGGGCACCTGTACTCGAACCTTCCGATCGGCGAGTTCTCATACCCGTCGAGCGACTACTTCTCGAAGAAGGGCGTGCTCCTTGGTCTGTACTCGAACGGACCGATTGGCGATCTCCTCGATCAGCCCGTCAAGGCTCGGGTCGAGCACGTGTTGATGCACGCCAGCAAGGTCCATCCGCAGATCCGCCAGGAGTTCGAGAGCGCGTACGCCGTGTGGTGGCGGAAGGTCAAATACAACGAGGGTGGCTACGCGGCCGGTGCGCCACCCATGCGCCGCGCGCAGTTTGCACGGGTCGACAACCGGATCATTCTCGGTTCCGCGGCAGTCGCGCCGTATTCAGAGCCCGACTGGCAGGAAGGCGCCGTCGCCGCAGGATGGCAGGCGCTGAAGCTGCTTCACGAGCGCGCGATGCGGGCGTGAGGGGGCCACGGAGATCGCGGAGTGCACGGAGACACTGGCTACAAAGGACACCACGGATCACAAAGGACTGCGTTCAGCACCCCTCTCGAGTTTCTAGCCAGCCTGAGCCTGGAGTCAGGGTTTCCCCGATTGTCAATCGTTCGCACCTGCTGGTCATACTGAAGACACACAATCGCCACAGTAGAGGCGAACCGCAAGCCCAGCGTAGGGCGAACGCTTTCCGCGGGGCTCGGAGGTTCGCACGGAGTGTCACGTGCAGAGGCTCACCGAAGAAGAACGGAACGCGGTCATTACCGCGTTCGTCGACGACGTTGAGGCGATGGCGGTCGGCGGAAACTATCTGTATCGGCGTCACTACCCCGACCCGATCATCGAAACCGTGCCCGACGACAAGGGCGACATGAACGGCGAGAACGCCCGGCACCGCTTGACCCCAGCGGGTCAGCAACTGGCTCGCGTTCTGAGCTTGCTGAGCGCACAGATCGACGCGAGCTCCATGAGTCAGGCGGCGAAGGTCGTACTCGTCATGGTGGACCGCCGAACGCCTCAGAGTCGCATGAAGTGAGTCACGGAGATCGTCCGTTTCTCATCCTCCGTGATCTTCGTGATCTCCGTGGCCCAACATCTCCGTGTTCTTCGCGGCTTCACGCACACAACTCGAACAGCGCCGCTGCTCCCTGCCCGCCACTGACGCACATCGTCACCACACCGTAACGCGCTTTGCGCGCGCGCATCGCGTTGGCGATCGTGCCTACCAGACGCGATCCGGTCATGCCGAAGGGATGGCCGATCGAGATCGATCCGCCGTTGACGTTGAGTCGTTCCATCGGGATGCCGAGCGTGTCACGGCAGTAGACGACCTGACACGCGAACGCTTCGTTGAGCTCCCACAAATCGATGTCCTCGACGCTCAGTCCACATCGTTTCAACAGCTTCGGCACCGCGAACACCGGGCCGATGCCCATCTCGTCGGGCTCGCACGCGGCCACGGCAAAGCCGCGGAACGTCACGAGCGGACTCACGCCGAGCGCGTGCGCGCGTTCGCTCGACATCACGAGCGTCGCCGAGGCGCCGTCAGAGAGCTGCGATGAGTTGCCGGCCGTCACGCTTCCCTCGCCGCTCGTGGTGTCGAACGCGGGTGGCAGCTTGAGCAGTCCGTCGAGCGTCGTGTCGGGTCGATTGCACTCGTCGCGATCGACGCAGGCGCCTTCTTCGGCGATCGCTTCGCCCGTTTTCTTGTCGAGTACCGCGCGCGTCACTTTGATGGGCGCAATCTCCCCGGCGAAGAACCCCTCCCGCTGGGCCTGGGCGGTTCGCTGCTGGCTGGCGAGCGAGTACTCGTCCTGCGCGCGACGGCTCACGCGGTATCGCTTGGCCACGACTTCCGCGGTGTCGCCCATCACCATGTAGACGCCCGGGTAGCGTTCCTGCACCCACGGGTTCGGCGAGCTGCCGCGCTGCAGCATGGTGATCGATTCGACGCCGCCGCCGATGACCGCGTCGGCGCCCTCGACGAGCACCATGTGCGCCGCCTGCGCGATCGCCTGCAGCCCGGAGCTGCAGAAGCGATTGATCGTGAGACCGGGCGTCGCCACCGGGAGGCCGGCGCGCAACGCGGCGACGCGTGCGATGTTGTGGCCCTGCGCCCCGCTCGGCTGACCGCACCCGAGGATCACATCGTCGATCTCGGTCGGTTCCAGCTGGGGAACCTTTCTGAGGATGTCGCCGATACAATGGGCGGCGAGATCGTCGGGACGGGTGCGGTTGAACGAACCGCGGTGCGACTTCGCAAGTGCGGTGCGGCTGCTGGCGACGACGACGGCGTCTCTCATCTGGTACCTCTGGGCCGCCTGAAGGGGCCCCTAGTGTGTTACGGTCCGGCTGAAGCCGGACACGACGTCTGTCATATGCACGACACGAGTCCGGTGCGTGCGAGCGAACAGCTCGATTGGCCTCGGCTCGAGGCCTACCTTCAGGCGCAGCTGCCCGCGCGCGTCGCGTCGTTCGATGCGGCCGCGCCGATGGCAGTCGAGCAGTTTCCTGGCGGCCACTCGAACCTCACCTACCTCGTGCGCTTCGGCACACTCGAGCTCGTCGTACGACGTCCGCCCTTCGGGCCGGTGCCGGCGAGCGCTCACGACATGGCGCGCGAGTATCGATGGCTCGCGGCGCTGAATCCGATCTTCCCGCTCGCGCCCCGCCCGTTTCTGCTCTGCGACGATGCGAGCATCGCCGGCGCGACGTTCTATGTGATGGAACGCCGGCATGGCCGCGTGCTCCGGGACGAGGAGCCGCCCGAGGTGCACGACCGGCCGGATGTCCGTCGTCTCGTGAGCGAGCGGCTGGTCGATACGCTCGCCGATCTCCACTCCGTCGACATCACGCGCGAGGACATCGCCGGTCTCGGCAAGCCGCGCGGTTTCGTCGAACGCCAGGTGCGCGGATGGACGGAGCGGTGGAGCCGGTCGAGGATCGACACGGTCGCCGAGATGGACGGCTGTGCCCGGTGGCTCGTCGACCATCTGCCTCCCGAACCGGACCGCTACGCGGTGGTGCACGGCGACTTCAAGCTCGACAACATCATGCTCGCCCCCGAGCGCATCGACCGCCTCGTTGCGGTGTTCGATTGGGAGATGACGGCGCTGGGCGATCCGCTGATCGATGTCGGCATCCTGCTCGCATACTGGTCGGCCACAGTCGCGCATGGTGGACACGCGTCGCCGGCGCCACTGACGACACGACCGGGATGGTTCAGCCGCGATCAAGTCGTCGAACGGTACGCCACGCGCAGCGGACGCGACGTCTCGCACATGCGCTTCTACGAGATCTTCGCGCTGTTCAAAGTGGCGGTGATCGTTCAGCAGATCTTCTATCGCTACAAGCACGGGCAGACCGACGATCCCCGGTTTGCGAGATTCGATGTGCGCGTCGCTTCTCTCGCGCGACGCGCGAGCGGCTTGATCGATCGCGCGTAGATGACGGGTCGCCTGACCACCTCCGCCAAGGCTACGGTGGTCCGCCGTAGCGTTTCGCGAAGGCGGAAGGCGGCCCCTAGGTCGTTCACTTCTTGGATTCAGACGCGTCCGCGCCGTCGATCGGGGCACCGGTGCCGGACGAACCGAGGAACAGCTTGCGGCCGTCGGGATATGTGATGTTGCGCCCGTTGGCGCGCAGCAGCGTGTTGTCGCGCGCCTGATAGCCATCGACGATCAGCGCCGTGCCGACCGCCACCGACTCCTTCGTGACACCGCGGCGCAGCAGCGAGTTCGGCGAGCCGCCCTCGATCATCCAGACTTCCTTGGTGCCATCCGGCTTGGTCACCTGCAGGTGAATCCACGTGTGCGGGTTCACCCACTCGATCTTGGTCACCGTGCCTTTGAGCAGCACCGGCTTGTTCGGATCGAACTCGGCGCCGAATGCGTGATGCGCGGCAGCGGGCACTGCTGCAGCAAGGATCAGACCGGTAATCGCGAGCAGCCTTCTCATCGTCTCCTCACTTCTTCTTGGCCGCGTCCTGCGCCTCACGGAACCGGGCGCCGCGGAGGATGCCCTCGAGCGCGTAGTTGTTCTCGTGGCACGCGTACTCGTAGATCGGTTCCTTGGTGAGCGGCCAGACGTACTCGCCGGTCCACGGCCTGTCCCAGGTCGCGGGATCCTCGATCGTGAATCGATACAGCAGATTGTTCGCATCGACCCGCGTGAAGCGCTCGACGACGTGCAGGTTCTCGGTAGCGCCGCGGAAGCGGGTCTTCTCGGTGAAGTTCGTGGTGTCGACGACGAGCGTGTCGCCATCCCAGCGGCCGATTGAATCGCCCATCCATTTGCGCATGTGCGAGGGCAGATGCTGCGCGTTCATCCGCACGATGCGCGCGTCGTGCACCATCTCCGTCAGGATCATCACGTTGTCCTTCGTCTGCACGATCTGATGGAGGTTGTTGTAGAAGTAGTTCGGAAGCGCCGGCGGGCCCGACGTCGATCCGAAACCAAGCAGACAGCGGTCGGACAGCGTGCGCACTTCGGGATCGCTGTACGAGCTCGGATCGCCCAGCCCGGGATCGTTTTCGCGCTGCGCCTCATCAGAGGTGCGCTGCGTGCGCGCCGCTGCCAGACGCGCCCGTGCCGCCGCCGTGTAGGGCGGGACTCGTCCATCCGGCGGATCGACGATCAGCGACGATCGCTTCTGTCCGTTGACAATCGTGTAGGCGGACCCGGGATCGAGCCAGAAGGTGTTGTAGCCACCGACATTGCCCGCCGCACCCGTTGATCCATCTCCGCCAACCGGCGGCGCAGACCGATCGGCCTTCGTCGGCGCCGAGGTGATCGCTTTCAGCGTGGCGGCGTTGCTTTCGAGTTTCTTGGCCTGGTCGTCGGTCAGCACAGCAGCCGTATTGGCCGCCCGTTCGACCGGCGTCAGCGTCGCCAGATCGTAGGTTCCCTGCAGATCGGGATGGCCATCCGGCGCTCGTGGAATGGACGGCTTCGCGACCGTCTTCTGTGCCTGTCCGATCAGCAGCGTCGGCGTCATCCATGCAATGGCGATGACGAACGTCGCGGCGACGGTTACAACTCGTGCGCGCATCTTGACGTCTCTCCCGGTGGATTGGGCTGGTCGGGCGGGTAGGGTAGATGGGGGCGTCCTCATCAACCCCGATCTACCCATCGACCCCATCAACCCTACTGATCCTCTCTCTATTTCAATGGATTCTTTCGCCACTTCCCGTAGATCAATTCCTCGACGAACTCGACGCACTTGAAATCGAGCAGCTGTGCATTGGCGTCGAGGCGTCGATACAGCGGCAGTTTGATCGTCCACGGCCGCGTGAACACGTTCGGATCCTCGATCGTCGCCTGGTAGCTGATCACATCGGGAGCCGTCCTCGTGTAGCGCTCGACGACGTGCAGCGCATCGCTGTGGAAGTTGCCGGACCGATCGAACCAGGTCGAATCGTTCAAGCTGGTGACATCGACGACGAACGTCTCGCCTTCCCAGCGGCCGACCGACTGCCCCATCCACGACGACACCGGCGCGGGACCCGGATCCTTCAGGAAGATATTGCGCGTCGCTCCCGCGTACTCGTAGGCGATGAACGTCGCGCTCGAGCTCTGGAGAATCTGAAACGGATACGGCATGTAGGTCGCGCGCGGCACGCCCGGCAGGTAGCACTTGATTTCAGGATCGCGCTCGATCCAGTGCTCCTGGTTTTCCTTGCGCATCGCTGCCGCTTCGGGCTTGTACGGAATCGTTCCGCCCTCGACGACTCCCATGCCGGGCGGCACCGAGCCAACCGCGCCAAACGGCAGCACTGATGCCGCGGGCACCGGGCCGAATGGACCAGGCCGCAGCGCAAGCGCCGGCCGCGCGACATGCGCTTCGAGATCGAAGTGCGCCTCGCCAATCGCCTGCCAGATGCCGTTGAGATCGGGGTGACCATCGGGGGCGCGGGGCGCGCGGTAGGGCGCGTTACCAGCTTGACCGACGACGGGGATCGCCGTAATGGTCAGGAACGCTCCCACTATCGCGCCGCCGATAGCAGCGACGACGGTCTTCAAGAGGTTCGATCTCACGTCGTTTCCTCAGTCGCGACTTCGTAGAATCATCGCTTCTTCGCAGCCACCCTTTTCGCCCCGGCACGAATCGGCGTCACCCGCGCCCGGGCCTTCGGCTTCTCAGACGACAACACGCTGGCGAGCGTCAGATTCGCAATCTCGGTCGCTGCCTGTTCAGCGTTCAGGCGGCCGCCCTGCCGGAACCATCGCGGCAGCCACAGGATCATGCCGATCGTGCTGAACGCCGCGACCGTGAGATCGACGTCACGCAGGCGTCCTGCCGCCTTGAGCTCGCGCAGCGTTTCCCGAACCAGATCGAAGTACTTCCGCTGCAGCTCCTTGACCTTGCGCTGCGCCACCGGCGGCAGTGCGCGCAGCTCGTCGAGCTGCGAGACGGCGCCCTCGGCGCGGGTCGTGATCTGCGCGTGCCGGATCACGATCTGCCGCAGCCGTTGCTCCGGATCGCGGATCGCGCGGGCTGGGAGGATGACCTCGTCGCGAACGTTGTCGAGACCGAACATCATGATCTCGAGCAGCAGCTCTTCCTTGCTGGTGAAGTAGTGATAGAGACCGGCCTTGGTCATCTTCAGCGCGCGTGCGATGTCGCTGACCGAGGTGGCATCGAAGCCGCGCTGGCGGAAGATGCGGGCGGCCGTGCGGCAGATCTCGGCACGGCGCGAGTTGAGTCGGGTATGAGGTAGTGGTTTCGTAGCCATCGTTTCAAGAAATGCAGAATGCAGAATTCAGAATGCGGACACTGGATGAAGCCGTCGAATCAGTTACTGTCTGCATTCTGCAATCTGCATTCTGAAATTGCGCAGATCAGCGGCCAGACGGCGCAGCCAATACCGTGACCTTGATGTGCCCGGTTGTCCAGCAACACTGAAAGCCACCGCCGCCGTCGCCCGACGAGTCGTTGACCTGTGCGCGGAGCACGTACTCACCGGGCACGCTGAACGTTGCCGTGGCCGTGGTCTTTCCGTCGGCCGGATCGACCTTCGGTTTGGCTTGATCGAAGGTCACCGGTCCGGGACCGCGATAGAGGCTCCAGGTGATCGTAACTGGTGGACCCGTGCGCTGTCGCGCGCCCGGCTCGACGTTCGCCGGCCGCGAACCCGATTCGACCCCTGCCTCGTCGGTCACCCATGCCGGCAACGCGAGCGGCTGTGGCAGCGTCGTCGTCAGCGTCTCCGCCATCCCGCGCGGCGGCCCCTGAAACGCCGGCCCCTTCGGCGCGAGTCTCAACACAGGCGGGGTGTTCCCCATCGCCGCATCCTTGAACGGCTCGACCTGGTAGTCGCGATGCAGGCCCATCGGCACCGACGTCGTCTTGCCATTTGCCGTCAGCGTCCACACCAGCTTCTTGTCGCCGAAGTCCGCAGGCACGGTGATCGTGAACACCCCCCATTGACGACGCGGCAGAAAGTGCGTCGGCTGACCCTGATCCGGCCCGCCTGGTTCGATCCTGTTGTTCGGACCGACGGGGACATCGAGCGCTTCCTTCCGGTTGCGATTGAAATAGCCGACGAGCAGGCTGTACGTCCCGTCCGTGTTTCGATACCAGCCCTCGTACGCCGCCGTTACGCTCTGGCCAACGTCCTTGATCGGTTCGAGCGGCAGCTGCGCCTGCCCGCGCGCGGCGACGGCGAACGCCACGGCGATCGCCATCGCCACCACCATCTTCGCAGCAGGAGCGGCGATGAGGACACGAGGTCTGCGTTCGTTCATGCTCACTGCGATTGTGACGGCCGCGCCGTCTGCTTCCGCCGCGCGAGCTCGGCCTGGTAGTCCTCGTCGCTCAGATACGTGACGTTCACCCACGCGTGCGCCATCTCGTCGACGGTCCGATCGCCCCAGCCCACCCACTGGTTCGGATCAGGGTTGTTCTTGTTGGCGGCGGTGTTGTCGTGCCACGCCGTGATTCGCAGGATCGTGCCCTTCGGCAGCAGCGGCGCCGCGTCGTCGGCGTAGACATAGTTGACGTGCCAGTTGAACTGGAAGTCGTTGACGTAGCTGAGCATCTGCGTCGTGCCATTGGGCAGGATCGCTTCCATCGCCATCGCCTTGCCGCGCAGGTGCATGTGCGGCTGGAAGTTCTCGACGCGTCCCGCCTGCTTCATCACGTGGAAGTTCTGATTGACGACGACCGCGTTGGGCGGAATGTCCAGATTGCGATTGCCCTCCGTCACGCCGCTGAACAGCGCGAGCACCTGCCGATACTTCGGGTCCTGTCCCTTCGGATAGAAGTAGACCGCCAGTTCGACCGAGTCGGTGATGTCTTCACCGACCGCGTGATAGTGAATGTCCCAGACGATCTTCGAGCCGGGCAGCATCAGCTTGCCGCTGTTGGGACGCATGATCTCGCCCTGCTTGCCAACGGCCCATTCCATGAAGAGCCCGGGACCGACGTCGGCGTCGTCGCCGGTGGGTGCGGCACCACCCGTTCCGTCATCCTGCTGCAGGCGCGCGAGCGCGTGATGCGTGATGCGGCGTCCCTTGATCGTCGACGGACGAATCTCAATCGCTCGTACCCAGCGCGGCTCGGTCACACCGGTCGGCACGGCCGGCTTGTACCAGGCGTCCTGCGCGTGCGCGGGCATGTGGTACGGCGGCGACTTGACGATCAGATCGGGCTCGCCGAATCGCGACTTGAAATTCCACCCCGTGTCGTCGGCCCACTTGACTGGCGGCGGCATGTCCTTCGGGTCGCCCTTCAGTGCGCCACCATCGACCCACTTCACGATGGTGTCGATCTGTGCGTCGGTCAGCGACCGATCGTTTTCGAAGTGCTGGATGCCGACGGTTTTGTCGATATTCCAGGGCGGCATCTGCCGGGCCGCCACCCGCGTCTTGATCGCACGCGCCCACGGCCGCGTCTCCTCGAACGTCATCAACGACATCGGCGCGATCGAATCCGGCCGGTGGCACGCTTCACACTTGGCCTGGAAGATCGGAGCCACGTCTTTGGTGAACGTGACCTGCGCATCGGGCGGCGCAGCAGACGCAATCGACGCTGTCAGCATCAGTGCGCCAAGGGTCGCTGCCGTCTTCAACATTGTCGTCTCCCGCGGACGCTGAAGGGTCCGCTCTACGTACCTGTCCGCCCTGTCCGCGGACCCTGAAGGGTCCGCTACGGCTGTACCGTGAGGAACTTCACCGCCCGCAGCGCGGGCGTCTCCGTTGGCAACTCCGTCGTACCGGCCGGGAATCGATTCGACCGCAGGATGAACGCGATCACGTCGGCCTGCTCCTGACGTGACAGCGTGCCCGGCCGATCCGCCGGCATCGAGATCCGAATCCGTTCCGAGAGATCACCGAGTGTCAGATCGTTCCAGTTCGCCATGAACGCCGCGCCCGCCAGCGCCGGCGACATGTCCGCGCCCTCGAGACCGCTGCCGTGACAGTTCGCACAACTCTGCGCGTACACCGCGCCGCCGCGATTGGCCTGCGCCTCGTTGAACACGCCGCTCCACACCGTTCGCGCTCCTTCTGGAGTTAACGGAGACTGCGGAGTTACCTCCGAGCCCTCCGTTGACTTCAGGCTGACGAGCATCGACGCAGCCACCACGACGATGACGAGCGCGCGCGCGCTCATTGCTGCGACGACAGCGACCTCGGAGCCGCCGGCGCATCCGGCAGCGCGAACGAGATGTACTCGCCCGAGTAGTTGCCGCCACTGACCGCCACCACGATGTACTGCTTGCCGTTCACCATGTACGTCATCGGCGATCCGCTCTGCGGCGCAGGCATCAACACCGCGCCCACCTCTTTGCCCGTCGTCTTGTCGTAGGCGCGCAGCATCGCCCCGCGTCCGCGATCGGGCATCGTCGTCACCTGCGGATCGCCGAGGATGACCAGCGTCCTGGTCACGACCAGGCCCACGCTGCCACCCTGTCCGGTCTTCGCGATGGTGAGACCCTTGAGCTTCGGGTGATTGCGCACGACATCCGGGGTGTCGCCGTGCGGCACCTGGAAGAGCAGATCGCCCCGTTTGAGATCGATCGCCGACAACACGCCGTACGGCGGCTTCACGATCGACAGACCTTCCACGGTGTTGAAGTTCTGCACGGGTTCCTCTGTGACGGCGGCGCCTGCCCGCGCCCGCGGTGCGGGCGCTTCGCGCCGGCGTGGTGCATCGGCATACGTACCCGCGCCCGCCGCTTCCCGCAGACGGAACGGCGCGCCGACCACGCCCGCCTGATACGGGATGTCGGAGAAGCCCGCCGGTGGCGGCGCCACCGACTCTGCCGCGAACGCCGACAGGTTGGCCTGCGCGTAGACGATGCCCGTTTCCGGATCGGCGCCGCCGCCCGGCCAGTTCGTGCCGCCGCTCGCGTTGCCGAGATTCACCGCGCCCAACAGCCCTTTGACGTTGCCGACGATCGGCGGGTTATAGAGCGTGCCGCTGTAGAGGAACTTTTCTCCCGGCCACCACTTGTAATGTTTGAGGTTCTCCATCGCCTGCGCGCGCATCTCGGGCGTGTAGTCGATGACCTCTTCGGGAATGCGAAGACCCGGTCGGCCGTACGCCGCCGGCTTGCTCGGGATCGGCTGCGTCGGCGAGTACCACTCACCCGGCACGTCGCCCGGTGGAACCGGCGTTTCGTTGATCGGCCAGACCGGTTCGCCGGTCACACGATCGAAGACATACAGAAAACTCTGCTTGCTCGGCAGCGCGACGACCTTGCGCGCGCGACCGTCGATCGTCACGTCGAGCAGAATCGGCGCCGACGACACGTCGTGATCCCAGATCGGATGGTGAACCAGCTGGAAGTGCCACTTCCGTTTGCCGGTCTTGAGATCGACGCAGACCAGGCTCTCGCCAAACAGGTTGTTGCCGGGGCGCTTGCCGCCGTAGTAGTCGGAGGACGGCGATTCAACGGGCAGATAGACGAGGCCGAGCTCTTCGTCCACCGTGATCTGGCTCCACACGCCGGTGTTGCCGTTGACCGCCCACGAGTTGTTCAGCCACGAGTCGTTGCCGACTTCACCCGGGCGCGGAATCGTGTTGAACGTCCACAACAGTTTTCCGGTGCGCACGTCGAACGCACGGGCGAGCCCTTTGGTGTTGTTGTGCGTCGTGATCGTCATCCCTTCTTTCATCGACGATCCAACGAGCACCACATCGCGCGCGATGGTCGGCGTCGAGTGCAGCCCGATCTCGCCGGTCTCGAGATCGATCGGCTGGTCGGTGCCGAACACCACGCCGACTTTCAGATCGACGACGCCCTTGGTGCCGAACGACGCGATCGGCTGACCGGTCTTCGCGTTGAGCGCGATGAGGCGATAGCCGGGCGTGACGTAGAGAATGCGATCGTCGCCTTTGCCGTCGGTCCAGTACGAGAGCCCGCGGCCAGAGAGCTGACGCGGTGCATTCGCGCCGCGCGTGCCCTCTGCATATGAGTGGACCCACTTCAACTCGCCGCTCTTCGCATCGAGCGCGATGACGGAGCGTCGCGTGCCGCCGGTGGTGTAGAGCGTGCCGCCGATCACGAGCGGCGTGCCTTCGAGCTTGAACTCAGGCCGGCTTCCGAGGTTGTCGGTCTTGAATCGCCACGCGACTTCGAGCTGATTGAAGTTGGTCGCGTTGATCTGATCGAGCGGCGAGTAGCGCGTGCCGCGCGCGTCGGCGGTGTACTGCGGCCAGTCGCCGTTGCGCGTGCTCGGCAGACCTGATTGACCCGAGATCCCAACTGCCATCAACGCCGCGGCGCTGACCAGCGCGGTGGCTGCGAGCGAGAGTCGTCGCGTCATCATCGACTCCGTACGTAGTGTCCGGCTTCAGCCGGACGAGACAAGGATCCCCTACCGGACGGTCGGTGTGCCGGTTCAAGCAGTCTACACCCAATTCAATGTGCAGAATTCAGAATGCAGCCACTGAATAGCCGGCATTCCATTCTGCATTCTGCATTTTGCATTCTGCATTCGAAGTGCTATTCTCCCCGACCGAACGGTCGGTCGGTAGGCGCGGGGACACCTTGTGGGGAGCGTATCAGCGACTGAAGCGGGCGGCCCGTCGGTTGGCCCGCACAGACCCAGGTGAGCACGTGATGCGCTGAGGGTCGGGTTGATACGGTCCGGTCGTCTGAAGGGAGTTAGGCATGATGCGTGCGCTCGCTTCGCGAATCGGCGTGATCCTGGTTTTCCTGGCAATGCCCGTGGCGGGGGCGGCTCAGACGAGCAGCATCGCCGGGTCGGTCAAAGACCCATCCGGAGCTGTGCTGCCCGGTGTCACCGTCGAAGCATCCAGTCCGGTGCTCATCGAGAAGACCCGGACGGGTGTCACCGACGCCTCGGGGGTCTACCGCGTCGAAAATCTCCGTCCCGGCACCTACGTCGTCACTTTCATGCTCCCTGGCTTCAGCCTCGTGAAACGCGAAGGCATCGAGCTGACGTCCGATTTCACGGCGACAGTCAATGTCGAGCTGAAGGTGGGGGCGCTGGAGGAGACGATTACCGTCACCGGCGAGTCGCCGGTGGTCGACACGCAGTCGATCACACAGCGAACCGTCATGACGCGTGATGTGCTCGACGTCATTCCGAGCGGCCGGAACATCCAGGCCATCGGCATCATGATTCCCGGCACCAGCTTGTCACTGGGCGGCGGCGGGGCGTTGTCGCGCGACGTCGGCGGCTCGGCCGGCATGCAGCAGTCGCCCTTGATCCTGCGCGGGTCGACTGACGCGGTCCAGACGATTGAAGGACTGCGATTGAACAACCTCGAGGCCAACGGCGCGTACAGCGGCGTGTACTGGAACGAAGGCAGCTTCCAGGAGCTGAGCTACATTACCGGCGCCGATTCGGCGGAGATGGCGCAGGGCGGCGTGCGCATCAACATGGTCCCGCGTGACGGCGGCAACTCGTTCCATGGAAACGTGAAGGGCAACTACACCGGCGACGGGTGGCAGGCGAACAACCTTCGAAGCAACCTGGCTGGCAGCCTGACGTTCAATCCGAACAACCAGATCACCAACGTCAGCATGATTCAGAAGATCTGGGACTTCAATCCGGGATTCGGCGGCCCGATCTTCAAAGACAAGCTGTGGTTCTACGGGACCTTCCGTCACTGGGGCGTCGAGAAGACCGTCGTCGACAGCTATTACGACGCCGATCCGTCGCTCTACCGCTACGCTGCCGACCTCGGCCGGCCTGGCATCGACGACAGCCACATCGTCAGCCGCGCAGGTCGTGTGTCGTGGCAAGCCTCGAGGAAGGACCGGTTCGCGTACTACCACGACGACCAGAACAAGTATCGCAATCACTGGGGCATCAGCGCGACGATCACGCCGGAAGCCGCCGCGATCCAGGTGACGCCGACCAGCTACGTCTCGGTCAGCAAGTGGACGCGGACGCAGACCAACAAGCTGCTGCTCGAAGGCGGGTTCTCGATTTACAGCCAGGAATACACAGAGCTGTATCAGCCGCAGGTCACCGGCATCGACGACAAGGTGTTCGACACGGCGGCCATCGCCGCATCGAACGTCTACTCGATCACCGAGCAGACGACGAGCCGCGTGTTCAACGCGTGGAATGCTCCGGCCGATCACTACTCGACGCTGCGCACGTATTCAGGCGCGGCCTCCTACATCACCGGCTCGCACGCGTTCCGCTTCGGCGGCGCGTTCAGCGAAGGCCCCCGTCGCACCGTCGAACGCTTCACCGGCGATCTGACGATGACCTTCAGCAATGCGCTGCCGCAGTCGGTGACGCTGCGCACGCCGCTGGACCAACGTGAAGCCATCAAGGCCGACGTCGGCCTCTTCGCACAGGACAAGTGGACGATCAATCGCGCCACGATCACCGCCGGCGTGCGGTACGACTGGTTCCAGGGCAAAGTGCTGGACGAGGATCTGCCGGCGGGACGATGGAGTCCTGCAGCGCACTTCTCGGGCTTCGACGTCCAGAACTGGAAAGACATCAGCCCGCGCCTCGGCGTCGCGTACGACCTGTTCGGGGATGGCAAGACGGCGATCAAGTTCTCGGCAGCACGCTATGTCAACGGCGAGGCCGCAGGCACCGCCGCCGCGAACAACCCGGAAACGACGGTCGGCCGCACCGACACCAGGACGTGGACCGACAACGGGGATTTCACGATCTTCAACCCCGACGGATCGGTGCAGACGAACGAGCTCGGGCCATCGACGAACGTCAACTTCGGCAAGCTCGTGCCCTCGACCACGTCGACCGACCCGAACGTGCTCAACGGATGGGGCGTGCGTCAGAACAACTGGGAGTACACCGTCAGCGTCCAGCGCGAGTTGATACCGCGAGTGGCGGTGACAGCGGGCTACTACCGGCGCTCGTTCGGCAACCAGACGGTGATCGACAACCAGCTGACTGACAGCAGCTCGTACGACGGACCATTCTGCATCACCGCGCCGTCGAGCCCCGATCTTCCCGGCGGAGGCGGCTATCAGGTCTGCGGCCTCTACGACATCAAGCCGACATCGCAGGGCCAGGTCCGGAACATCCGAACCCTCGCGGGCAACTTCGGCGGGATCGAGGACGTGTTCACAGGATTCGACATCAACGTCAACGCGCGACTGAGAACCGGAACATTCGTGAGCGGCGGCATCAACGCGCAGAAACGAAATGTGAACACCTGCGACACGCCGTTGGCGGCGGCCATCCCTGGCGTCGTCGTGGCGGCATTTGCGGCAGGCAGTCAGCAGGCCGACAGCCCGGAAAAGCGATTCTGCGATCAGACCTTCCCCTTCCGGCCGGACGTGAAGCTGCTGGCCTCGCACACGCTGCCGTTGGGCTTCGTCGTGAGCGGGACATACCAGTTCACCCAGGGCCCGAACATCCTGGCGAATTACGCCGTGCCGAACAGGGACATCGCTCCCGCGCTCGGGCGGAACCTCGCGGCATGCCCGGCAGGCTCAACAGCTACGTCGTGCACAGCGACGAAGACCGTCCAACTGCTCGAGCCTGGAACGGTCTATGGCGAGCACCTCAATCAGCTCGACCTCCGCGTGTCGAAGCGATTCGGCTTCGATCGCTATCGCTTCCGCATCGACGCTGATCTTTACAACGTGTTCAACAGCAACTGGCCGTTCACGGTGAACAATACGTTCGCGACCACCCCGACGAGCCAGTGGATGCGGCCGACAAACGTGTTGCAGGGAAGGCTCTTCCAGCTCGGCGCCGCATTCGACTTTTAGTACGTGGGGTCCGCCTCAAGGCGGACCTGACGTTTCTGACCGGCGGGCCTGAACGACGGGCCCGCCTACAACTCACGGTCCGGCGGGTCTGAAGAGCAAGACCCGCCCTACACTGTCCTATGAACACAATCTCGCGGCTGATTTGCGTCGCCATCCTCGTCAACACAATCGCGCTCGTCGCGCAGGACAAAGTCGACGTCACCGGCAAGTGGGTGTTCACCGTCGAAACCAGTGCCGGAACCGGGACGCCTACGGTCACGTTCAAGCAGGACGGCGAGAAGATTACGGGACACTACTCGTCGATGACCCTGGGCGAAGCCGATTTCACCGGCACCGTGAAAGGCCGCGACATCGCGTTCAACTTCATGGCGAACGTGCTCGACATGCAGATCCCGGTGTCGTACACAGGAACGATCGAGGGCAAGGACGCGATGAAAGGCAAGATCGTGATCACCGGCGTCGGCGACGGCACCTTCACAGGCAAACGGCAATAGACGCGTCTTGTGTAACTCAAAATGCAAAATTCAAAATGCAAATGTTCGGAGTTGTAGGGCGCCTCCTTCTTGCATTTCGCATTTTGCATTTCGCATTACACGTCTCTTAACGGAGTCGATGTGCGCACAATCTTGATCGGTGTCTTGTTGGTCACGGTCTACACCGCCGGGCACATCACGGCCCAGACGACGCCGCAAAACCCGCCGGCTGCACCCGCCGCGACAGCGCCTGCGAAGCCGAACGACTACAGCGACGAGAAGACGTGGCTCTGCCGGCCCGGTCGCCAGGACGCCTGCGCAGTCGATTTGACGACGACGGTCATCAAGGCCAACGGATCGATGTCGCGCGAGACGTGGGCGGCCGATCCGAAAGCACCGATCGATTGCTTCTACGTGTATCCCACAGTCTCAACCGACCAGACGCCGAACAGCGACATGACCGCGGACCCGGCCGAACTGAACGTCGTCCGCCTCCAGTTCGCGCGCTTCGCGTCCAAGTGCAGACCGTATGCGCCGCTGTATCGTCAGGTCACGCTCGCAGGGCTGCGACGCATCCTGGGTGGCGGCGCATCGGGTGGGCTCTCGGTCGGACTCGGATACGACGATGTGCGTGATGCGTGGAACTACTACCTCGCACACGACAACAACGGTCGCGGCGTCGTGCTGATCGGGCACTCGCAGGGGTCGTACGTGCTCACCGAGCTCATTCGACGCGAGATCGACGGCAAGCCGATCCAGTCGCGAATCGTATCCGCGATTCTTCCCGGGGCGACGATCCCCGTGGCGCGCGGCAAAGACATCGGCGGCGCGTTTCAGCAGATCCCGCTCTGCCACGCAGCGTCGCAGACCGGGTGTCTCATCGCGTACAGCTCGTTCCGATCGACGTCGACTCCGCCGTCCAACACCCGCTTCGGCAAGGTCGCCGATCCAAACATGGAAGCCGCATGCACGAATCCGGCAGCCCTCGCGGGAGGCAGTGCGGAGCTCCACGCGTACCTCTCGACGGCGGGCAGCACGATCGTGTCACCGGCCGCGCCAAAGCCATGGGTTATTCCTGAGAAGCCGGTGACGACGCCATGGGTGAGCGTGCCCGGCCTGCTGACGGCGAAGTGCGCATCGAACGAATTCGCGAACTACCTCGAGATCACCGTGCACGGCAACCCTGCCGATCCCCGCACCGACGACATCGTCGGCGACCTGGCCACCAACGGCCAGGTCCTGAAGGACTGGGGCCTGCACCTCATCGACGTCAGCCTCGCGATGGGCGATCTCGTCGATATCGTCGGCAAACAGGCAAAGGCCTGGCGCTCGCACACGAGCTCGACACACTAGGGGCCGCTTCGCGGTGGGGCCGTCGCCTTCGGCGACGGTCGGGTAGATGGGGTTGATGGGAACAAGCCGTAGACATCCTACGTCCAAGGCCGTAGACTGTCTACGACTATGGCCAAATCACGCGACGAGCAACGCCTGGAGCTCCTCCAGGGCACCCTCGACATGCTCATCCTGCGGACCCTGCAGTGGGGACCGGAACACGGCCACGGCATCGGCCAGGCGATCCGCGCACGGTCCGACGAGCTGCTGAAAGTCGAAACCGGCTCACTCTACCCGGCCCTTCACCGCCTTGTGAAACAAGGCTGGCTCAAGGCTGAATGGGGTGTGAGCGAGGCCAATCAGAAAGCGAGGTTCTACCGGCTGACCGCCGCAGGCAAGGCGCAGTTGTCGCGCGAGCAGGATCGGTGGTCGCAACTCGTCGACGCCATCGGCCGCATCATGAACCCGGCCCCAGAAAGCAAGGAGTAGTCATGCACCCGGACGACGATGACCTCGACGAAGAGATCCGGGGCCACCTCGCCATCAGCATCAAGGAACGCATCGAGCGCGGCGAGGATCCAGCCGCTGCCCGCCTGGCGGCGCTGAAGGAGTTCGGCAACGTCACGCTCACGCGTGACTCGATCCGGCGCGTCTGGCGTCATCGCTGGTACGACGATGTGGAGGCCCTCGCCCGGGATATCCGGTTCGCGCTGCGTGCGCTCCTTCGCGCCAAGGGGCTGGCGATTACCGTCGTCGTCACGCTCGCACTCGGCATCGGAGCCAACGCCGCGATCTTCAGCGTCGTCCGAGGTGTGCTGCTGCGCCCGCTCGTCAATCGCGATGAAGATCGCTTGATCTATATCCGGCAGGGCACGACCGCGATCGGCGGCGAGAACATGACGTTCTCGGTGCCTGAGATCAACGACCTGAAAGCACGCGTGTCCACGATCAGAGCGTTCGGCGATTTCTCGACGGTCGATTTCGCGCTGAACGGCCTCGGCGGCGAACCGCGCATGATCAAGGCGGGCGTCGTCAGCGGTTCGTTCTTCGATGTGATGGGTCTTCGCCCGGTGCTTGGCCGGCTGTTGAACGCACAGGACGATGGTCCAGATGCCGCGGGCGTCGCGGTGCTCACGCACAGGTTCTGGACGGCGTCGCTTCAGGCCGATCCGGCGGTGATCGGCAGAACGATCCGTCTCGGCGCTCGCACCGCCACTGTTGTCGGTGTGCTCGAGCCTTCGGTGCCCTATCCGGCCGACACCGAGGTCATCGCGAACATCGTCACGAGCCCACATCACATGGGCGCGTTGATGGTCACCAACCGCTCGCACCGGATGACGGAGCTCTTCGGCCGTCTCGCGCCGGGCGTCTCTCTCGAACAGGCGCGCGCCGAGCTGATCTCAGCGCACACGTCGATCATGCGCGAGCATCCGGAATCGTATGCCGCGAAAGACATCCATCTCACGGTCGCGAAGCTGCGCGATCAGATCGCATCCCCAGCCCGGACGGTTCTGCTCATCCTGCTTGCCGCCGCCGCGGTGGTGTTCGTCATCGCGTGTTCGAACGTGGCCAACCTGATCCTCGCCCGGTCGGTGCGGCGCGAGGGCGAGCTCGCCGTGCGGGCCGCGCTCGGTGCCGGCTCCGGCGCACTCCGGCGAACGTTGCTCGCTGAAAGCCTCGTGCTCTGCACCGCTGGCGCGGTGCTCGGCATCGCGCTCGCACGGCCGTTCGTGAACGTCGTCGCCCGCTATGCCGCGCGGTTCTCGGTCCGCGCCCTCGAGGTCACCGTCGATCCGAGCGTCTTATGGATCGGCGCCGGCCTCGCGATCGCTGCAGCGGTTCTGCTCGCTTATGTCCCGCGGCTGCCGTCATCGCACGCACCCGCAGGCCTCGGCCTCGCCAACGGCTCGCTTCGGATCACATCGAGCACCAAGCGCCGGCTGCGCGTGTTCGCGACGACACAGATTGCCTGCTCGTTCGTGCTGATCGCGGGCGCTGCCATGCTCGTCGCCACGCTCATGGCGATCCAGCGCGCGAACACCGGCTACAACATGCATCAGGTGCTGGCCGTCGACATTCCGACGCTGGCATCAGGCGCGGGGGGCGCGAACGACATCAACTTCTACGAAGAAGTGACGCGACGCATCGGTCAACTGCCGGGCGTCGAGGGCGCGGCGGTGGGGAACTTCGTGCCGTGGCGCGATGCCGGAAGCTTCGGTCCCGAAATCCCGTTCGCGGCCGAAGGCTACACGCCTGCACCAGGCGAGGAGAGCCCACGTGCGCGATTCCGTATCGTCGCCCCTCAGTTTTTCGCCGTGCTCGGCGTGCCCATGCTGGCAGGCCGCGATTTCACCGGCGATGACCGCGCGACCAACGAGCCCGTGGTGATCGTCAGCCAGAGCCTGGCACAGCGGCTGTTTCCCAACAGCGAGGCTGTGGGCCGGCACCTCTGGTGGACCGATCCGTACTTCGGAAGCCAGAAGGTGTTGCGTCGCATTGTCGGCGTCGTCGCAGACGTCGATGACGAAAGCGTCGAGCCCAGACCGGCGATGACCGTGTATCACCCCTTTCGGCAAATTGGCGCCGCCGGGCGATTGTTCGTACACACAGCCACAGACCCCTATGCGCTGGTTCCGCCGATCACGCGTGTCATTCGTGAGCTTGCCGCGGACCAGCCGGTCGCACGAGCCGCGACGCTCGAGGACGTGCGCACGCAAGTGCTGTCGCCCGATCGACTGAACGCGTTCGTGTTGTCTGGATTCGCCGGCATCGCGCTGCTCATCGCTGTTGTCGGTGTGGCCGGTGTGCTTGCGTTCTCGGTGAGCGCCCGCACGGCTGAATTCGGCGTGCGCCTCGCGGTCGGCGCGAACCGGGGCCATCTGCTTGCCGGTGTGCTCGCGGAGGGCGTCTGGATTGCGTCAATGGGGATCGCAGCCGGCGCAGCAGGCGGCTACGGACTCGCCAGCCTGACGACGCGATTCTTCGCGAACGTGGAAGTGCCAGGTGTGCTGCCGTTGACGGGCGCCGCGGTGGTGCTCATCGGCGCCGCGGTAGTCGCGTCGCTGATGCCGGCCGCCCGCGCATCGCGGGTGGATGTACTGCAGGCGCTTCGGTCTGAATAAGCGTGCGATGGGAAGACTCGAAATGAGTACTGAGAAACCTCTTCGACTGTGGCCCGGTGTTGCCGCCGCGGTGCTCGTGTTGCTCGGCCTCGTCCTTCCGTTCGTCAGCGACGCTGTCGTCGTCGGCTTGCTTGGCGGAATCGGCGCCGCATTCGCGATCGTCGTGTGGTGGGTGTTTTTCAGCCGCCTGCCGTGGCTGGAGCGCCTGGGCGCGATCACCCTCGCGGTCGTCGCGGGACTCGCGACGCGACCGCTGCTCCACACATCGATCGCTGGCGCGGGCATGGGGATGTTGTTCCCCATGTATTCCATTCAGATCGTCAGCATCGCGTTCGTCGTATCGGCTGCACTGAGCCGGGGCCTGACCGGCGTCGCTCGGTACGCCGCGATGGCCGCCACCATCGTGCTCGCGTTCGGTTTTCTCACGATGGTGCGGACGGGTGGCATCATGGGCGAGGGCCGCTCCGATCTCCACTGGCGCTGGACGCCGTCGCCCGAAGACCGACTGCTGGCGCGCGCAGAAGAAGTAAAGCCGCTGCCACCGTCGACGCCACCACCAGAACCCGTCAAGGACACGCCGTCTCCTCCCGCGAACGTCGTGGCCGCACCTGCCGCGGTCAACGCGAACGCCACGACAGCGCCGGCGATCGGACGGCCGGCCGAATGGCCAGGCTTTCGCGGCCCGGAGCGCAATGGTGTCATTCGCGGTGTGCGCATCGCCACGGATTGGTCGACATCGCCTCCAGTCGAGATGTGGCGCAGGCCGATCGGCCCGGGCTGGTCGTCGTTCGCGGTGCACGGCGATCTGCTCTACACGCAGGAGCAGCGCGGTAACGACGAGATCGTCGCGGCGTACCGCGTGGGCACAGGCGCGCCGGTATGGCGGCATCGCGACCCGGTGCGCTTCTACGAATCGAACGGCGGCGCCGGCCCTCGGGCAACGCCGACCATCAGCAACGGTCGCGCGTACACGTTCGGTGCGACCGGCGTCCTGAACGCCCTCGACGAACGCACCGGTGCTGTGATCTGGTCGCGCAATGTGGCGACCGACAGCAAGACAGAGGTGCCGATGTGGGGATTCGCCAGTTCCCCGCTCGTCATCGACAACGAAGTCGTCGTCGCGGCCGCTGGCACCCTCGCGGCGTACGACATCGCATCCGGCAAGCCGCGGTGGTTCGGTCCGGCTGGCGGCATGAGCTACAGCTCGCCACATCGAATCACCGTTGATGGCGTGCCGCAAATCGTGCTCCTCAGCGGAGGCGGTGCAACGAGCGTCGCGCCGGGTGACGGGACGGTTCTCTGGAAGCACATGTGGGGAGACGGCGCGATCGTGCAGCCGGGCGTGACTGAGAACGGCAATTTGCTGATCAACAGTCTCACCACAACCGGAGGACAAGGCATCCGGCGAATCGCGATCTCACATGAGGGCGGCAAGGCATGGACGGTCGACGAACGCTGGACGTCAACCGGGTTGAAGCCGTACTACAACGACTTCGTCGTCCACAAAGGCTACGCCTTC
The DNA here is from genome assembly GCA_036407095.1 of Vicinamibacterales bacterium. Lineage (GTDB taxonomy): Bacteria > Acidobacteriota > Vicinamibacteria > Vicinamibacterales > UBA2999 > Gp6-AA40. The sequence goes on from DASWZV010000081.1 coordinate 260,216, forward strand.
GGCTTCGACGGCAGCATCCTCGCCTGCATCGATCTCGCTGACGGGTCGCGCAAATGGAAGGGCGGACGCTACGGCGCCGGTCAGCTCGTGCTCCTCGCCGATCAAGATCTGCTGCTGGTGAGCTCGGAGGAAGGGGACATCGCGCTCGTCTCGGCGACGCCCGATCAGTTCAAAGAGATCTCGCGTTTCAAAGCGATCGACGGAAAAACGTGGAATCACCCGGTGGTCGTCGGCGACATCCTGCTCGTCCGCAACGGCGAAGAGATGGCTGCGTTCCGCCTCCGGCTCGTGGCCGATTCGAGGTAGGGCCGTCGCCTTCGGCGACGGAGGGGCCGCTTCGCGGCAGGGCCGCGCCCTTCGGTCGCGGTGGGGCCGTCGCCTTCGGCGACGGTCGGGTTGATGAGGGTTGTGGAGGCGGGTCTTCACACCCGCCCGGACTCGCGTGTCGGATCCGGTGAGACTCGAACGAGCAGCTTGCCGAAATTCTTACCTTCGAGCATTCCCATGAATGCGTTCGGCGCGGCATCGAGTCCGTCGACGATGTCCTCGCGGTAACGCAGCTGGCCATTGCGTACCCACGGTGCGCACTCCTGCAGGAACGCGACGAACCGGTCGAAGTGATCGAGCACGATGAAGCCTTGAATGCGAGCGCGGTTGGTGAGGAGCGGCGCAAGATTCGGCCCTGGCGGCAGTGGGCTCGCGTTGTACTGCGAGATGAGACCGCACAGCGGGATACGCGCGCCGCGGTTGATCAGGGCCATCACCGCGTCGAGCACGACGCCCCCCACGTTCTCGAAGTACACGTCGATGCCATCGGGGCATGCGGCGCGAAGAGCGCCGCGCAGATCCGCATCGCGATGATTGACCGCCGCGTGGAAGCCGAGCTCGCGCGTGAGGTACTCGCACTTCTCCGCCGTTCCCGCGATCCCCACGGCACGGCACCCCTTCAGCCGCGCGATCTGGCCAACCACTGATCCGACCGCGCCGGAGGCAGCAGAGACGACCACCGTTTCACCGCTCTTCGCCTGTCCAATATCGAGGAGACCGACGTATGCGGTCAGCCCCGGCATACCGAGCACGCCGACGGCCGTCGAGATCGGCGCGAGGTTCGGATCCAGCTTCCGTAAGCCAGCGGCGGGCGACGAGACGTACTGCTGCCAGCCGTCCATGCCTGCGACGAAATCGCCAGCGGCAAATTTCGGGTCGCGCGATTCGATCACCTGGCTGACGGTTCCGCCGACCATCACGTCGCCGAGCGCGACGGGAGTGGCATACGATCGCGCGTCGCTCATCCTGCCGCGCATGTAGGGATCGAGCGAGAGATAGATCGTCCGACGCAACACGTGTCCGTCCTGGAGAACGGGCACGGGCGAGTCGACGATGGAAAAATCGTCGGGCGTTGGCGCCCCGGTGGGTCGTCGTTGCAAGCGGATTTGGCGGTTGATCATAGGTTGTTGGTCCGGCTGAAGCCGGACACTACGTCCATCGGGCCGCCTGACCGCCTTCGCCTGGGCTACGGCGGTCAAGAAGGCAGCCCCCACGTGCTACATCTTCAGTACGACTTTGCCTATTACGCGGCGTGTCGCGACCAGATTCATGGCGTCGGCGACGCGATCGAACGGGAACGTGCGATCGACGTGCGGCCGGAGCCGCCCTTCGCGATACCAGCGTACGAGCTCGTCGACGCTGCTCGCAAACTGCTCGGGCTCGCGTCGCATATGTCCACCCCACGAGACGCCGATGATCGAACACCCCTTGAGGAGCGGCAGATTCAACGGGATTTTCGGAATCTCGCCTGCCGTGAAACCGACTACCAGCAGCCGTCCACGCCATGCTGTCGATCGCAACGCGGCTTCGGTGTAGGCGCCTCCCACTGGATCGCACACGACGTCCACACCGTTCTCACCGGCGAGGCGTCGAAGCTCGTCGCGCAGACTGCTCGTGGCGTAGTTGATCGTCTCGCTGGCGCCGTGCGCGCGACAGAAGGCGAGCTTCTCGTCCGTCGACGCGCACGCAATCACCCGGGCGCCGACAGCGTTCCCGACTTCGAGAGCCGCCGTGCCCACGCCGCCCGCAGCACCGAGGACCACTAACGTCTCACCACGTTGCAGCTGCCCTCGATCACAGAGCGCGTGATGAGCAGTCGCGTAAGTAAACAGAAACGACGCCGCTGTCTCATCGTCCATGCTGTCGGGAACCTGGAACACCCGATCAGCAGGCACACAGATTTCCTCCGCGAACGCACCGTAGCCCGTGATGGCCATGACGCGATCGCCGGGAACCACGTGAGCGACGCCATCCCCGACGGCCGCGACCACACCGGCGGCCTCACATCCGGGCGAGAACGGCAGCGGCGGCTTTACCTGGTACTTGTTCTCGATGATCAGCAGATCGGGAAAGTTGACGCTCGCCGCGCGCACCGCGATGCGCACCTCGCCGCGGCCTGGCACGGGCGAAGGCACCTCCTCGATGATGAGCGATGCAGGCGGCCCGTACGCGCGGCAGCAGACAGCCTTCACATGTAGTACCGGGCGATCCACTCGGCGACGCAGCACGGTTTGTCGCCGTGTTCACGTTCGATCGTGACGGCCCACGTCACATCGACGCCATCGCCGGCGGCCGAAACCCGAATCGGGGTGAAGCGCCCGCGAACACGTGCGCCTGCCGGGACCGGAGAGACGAAGCGGACGCGGTTGAGGCCGTAATTGACCGCAAGACGGACGCGCGGCAGTACCAGCGCCGTCCGTATGAGTGCGGGCAGCAGCGAGAGCGTCAGAAAACCGTGCGCGATCGTCGCGCTATACGGCGATTCCTTCGCGGCCCGCGCCGCGTCCATGTGAATCCACTGGCGATCGCCAGTCGCCTCCGCAAAGCGATCGATCGTCGACTGCGGCACGTCCATCCAGTCGCTGACGGCGAGCTCGCGACCGATGCTCGCGTCGAGCGTCCGCACATCGCCGATTTCGATCATCCTGCAGCCACCTCTGACTCGCTGTAGAACCCGCGTCCCTCGGCGACGAGACGTTGGAGCAGCGGCGCCGGCTGCCAGTAGTCGCCGAATCGCGAGCGATAGTCGTTCACGCGCGCGAGGACTTCAGACAGCCCGATCGTGTCGGCGTAGAACATCGGACCGCCACGATACCTCGGGAACCCGAAGCCATAGCAGTAGATCACATCGATGTCGCTGGCGCGAATCGCATAGCCTTCCTCGAGCACGCGAGCGCCTTCGTTCGCGAGCGCGGTGGTGATGCGCGCGAGGATCTCGTCGCTCGAAATGCGACGTCTCGCGATGCCGCGCCGAGCCGCCGCCTCCTCGGCCAGTTGATCGACCAGCGGATCGGCGATCCGCGTTCGACTTCCCGCTTCGTAGCGATACCATCCTGCGCCCGTCTTCTGTCCATACCGGCCGATCTCGTACAGACGGTCGGGCAGCTCGGACTGCGGACCCTCGGCGCGGGTCTTCCCTATCGACCGCAGGTACTGCCGGATGCGTGCGCCGACATCGATGCCGGCGATGTCCTGCATGCCGAAAGGACCGACCGGCATGCCGAAGCCGGTCAGCGCCTGATCGATCTCGGCGACGCTCGCTCCCTCTTCGCACAACAGATACGACTCGCGCATGTAATACGCCAGCATGCGGTTCGCGACAAACCCGAAGCAGTTGCCGACGACGACCCCGATCTTGCCGAGACGCTTGGCGAGCCGTATTGACGTGGCGATCGTGTCGGGGCTCGTCTCCCGGCCGCGGACGATCTCGAGCAGCTTCATCACGTTTGCCGGGCTGAAGAAGTGATGCCCGATCACCGCCTCGGGGCGACCGCTGGCGCGCGCGAACTCGTCGACGTCGAGCGTCGAGCTGTTGGTCGCGAGCACGCATTCAGGCTTCGTCACCCGGCCGAGTTCGGCGAACGTCGTCTTCTTCAGCTCCATGTCCTCGAACACGGCTTCGACGACGATGTCGACCGTGTCGAACCGGTCGTAGTTCGTGGCTGGCGTAATGAGGCGCATCGTGCGCTCGAGCGCGTCCGGGGTCATGCGGCCTTTGGCGACCGACGACTGGTAGTTCGCGCGGATCGTTGCCAGGCCTCGATCGAGCGCTGCCTGGTCGACGTCTTTCAGCAGGACCGGGATGCCGGCATTCGCGTACGTCATCGCGATGCCGCCGCCCATCGTGCCCGCCCCAAGCACCGCCGCCGAGACGATCGTCTTCACCGGCGTCTCTTTGGACACGCCGGGAACTCTTGCGACCTCGCGTTCTGCAAAGAACAGATGCCGCAGTGCCTTCGACTCGGTCGAGATCACACAGCCGGCAAACAGCTCGCGCTCGCGCTCGGATCCGGCGTCGAAGCCCCGCTGAAGGCCTGCCTCGATCGCGTCGACGACCGCGCGAGCCGCCGCCGATCCACCCCCGCGCGCGGGCAGCGACTCGCGCATTGCCTGACAGGCGGCAAGCCCTCGTGCGAGGTCGGCGATCGCGTCCGCACGCTCCCGGGTGCGGCGACTCTGCCCGCTCGAGGCCTGCTCGCGCGCGAACGCGACCGCTGCCTCGGTGAGATCGCCGTCGATAACGCGATCGATGATCCCCTGGGCGAGCGCCTGCTGCGCGGAGAGCGGCTTGCCATCGGTACACATGCGCAGCGCGAGCTCAGCACCGCACAGCCGCGGGAGACGCTGCGTCCCGCCGGCACCCGGGATGATGCCCAGCAGCACCTCTGGCTGACCGACTCGGGCATCGCCGGTCGCAATGCGAAAGTGACACGCCATCGCCAGTTCGTTGCCGCCACCGAGCGCGTTCCCGTGGACTGCCGCAACGAGCGGCTTGGGCGAGTCCTCGAGTCGACGAAGCAGCGCGTGCGTCCCCGCCGACCGCGTCAGCGACTGCTCGCGCGTCCGAATCGTGTCGAAGATCTTGATGTCCGCACCCGCGACAAACGTCGTGCCGGAGCCACGGATCACGATCGCATCGACATCGGCATCGACCACAGCGCGCGCAACAGCCTCATCGAGCCCCTGCCACACCGCCGGCGAGAGCGCATTAACCGGGGGGTTGTCTATGGTCAACACCGCGACGCGATCGATGACTTCGTAGTGGATTGGACTCGACATCATTTCGCTCCAGAGGGAACGGGGGTTTACGGAGGGAACGGATTGACAGGAGGAACGGAGCAACGGAGGTCAGACGGAGGCACCATGCTCGCGCCCGGACTGCGGCGTGGGTGGGGCGCGCGCGAACGCGCGCGATGGGATGAGAGGCGCACACGAAAACGAACGCGACCACAATCGAACTCGCGCTTGTTTTCGTGTGTGCCTCTCATCCCATGCACCGGCCACAGGCCGGCGCCCCCACCCGCGCATCACACGTGATTTGGCGATCTGCTCCGTCCGATCTCCGTTGCTCCGTTCCTCCTGTTAATTCCGTTTCCTCCGTAATCTCCGTTACCTGTTCGTATCAGCACTGACTATCATTCGCCCATGACTCTTCCGCCTTCCGAGATCGAAAGCCTGCGGCAGCGGCTGCTCGCCTTCATGGACGAACACATTTACCCGAACGAGCCGACGTTTCGTCAGCAGATTGCCGAGGGTGATCGCTGGCAGCCGACGCCGATCGTCGAGGCGCTCAAGACGAAAGCGCGCCAGGCCGGCCTCTGGAACCTCTTCCTCCCCGACAGCGAGTACGGCAAGGGACTGACCAATAGTGCCTACGCGCCGCTCTGCGAGATCATGGGCCGCTCGGCATTCGCTCCTGAAGTGTTCAACTGTTCGGCGCCAGATACCGGCAACATGGAAGTGCTGGTCCGCTACGGCACGCCCGAGCAGCGTCGGCAGTGGCTCGAACCGCTGCTCGCCGGCGAGATTCGTTCGTGCTTCGCGATGACCGAGCCGGACGTCGCATCTTCCGACGCCACCAACATCCGCTCGAGCATCGTCCGCGACGGCACCGACTACGTCATCACCGGCCACAAGTGGTGGATCTCCGGCGCAGGCGATCCGCGCTGCCGGATCGCGATCTTCATGGGCAAGAGCCGGCCCGAAGCACCGAAACACCTGCAGCAGTCGATGATTCTGGTGCCGATGGACTCGCCCGGCATCACGATCGCGCGGACGCTGCCGGTGTTCGGCTACGACGACGCCCCGCACGGGCACGCAGAAATCGTGTTCGAGCAGGTGCGCGTGCCAGCGTCGAACATCCTGCTCGGCGAGGGTCGTGGATTCGAGATCGCGCAGGGACGATTGGGCCCGGGCCGCATCCATCACTGCATGCGCCTGATCGGCCGCGCCGAGCGCGCGCTCGACGCGATGTGCCGGCGCGTCGTCGCTCGCGTCGCGTTCGGAAAGCCGCTCGCCGAGCAGGGAACGATCCGCGCCGACATCGCCGAATCGCGAATGGAGATCGAGCAGGCGCGCCTGCTGACGCTGAAAGCGGCGCAGCTGATGGACACCGTCGGCAACAAGGCGGCACGCGGCGAGATCGCCATGATCAAAGTCGTGGTGCCTCGCATGGCGCTCCGCGTGATCGATCGGGCGATTCAAGCGCATGGCGGCGCCGGCGTCTCGGACGATTTCGAGCTCGCTCGATCGTGGGCGCACGCGCGCACCATCCGACTCGCCGACGGGCCGGACGAAGTCCATCGCGAGGCGATCGCCAAGCTGGAGCTGGAGAGATTTCGTTGAACGACGCGGGGGCTCAAGCCCCCGCTCTACGGCACGCGCTGACGGACGCGGGAGCTCACGCTCCCGCGCGACGGTTCGCGAAGACATCAGGCGTTTCCGACGCTTCGCTTCGCCTCGACCTCATCGCGAAGCACGCGGTAGAGGATCTTCCCGACCGCGCTCTGAGGCAGGCTGTCGCGCATCTCGATCTGCTGCGGACGCTTGTACTCGGCGAGGCTGCCGGCGCAGTGCGCCTGGAGCTCCGCTTCCGTTGCGCTCATACCCTCGCGCAGCACGACGCACGCCTTGACCGCCTCGCCGTGATATGGGTGTGGCACCCCGATCACCGCCGCCATCTTGACTGCCGGGTGCATGTACAACACCCCCTCGACGTCCGACGGATACACGTTGAAGCCGTCGACGATGATCAGATCCTTCTTGCGCTGCACGATCGTCGTGAATCCATCCTCGTCCACTCGTGCGATGTCGCCGGTGTGGAACCAGACGCGACCGGTTTCGTCGACGCGAAGCGCATGCGCCGTTTCGTCGGGCCGGTTCCAGTAGCCTTTCATCACCTGCGGTCCCGAGATACAGAGCTCTCCGCATTCGCCTGCAGCCAGCTCGTGAGTCCCGGTCTCGACGTCGACGATCTTGATGTCGGTGTCCGGCAGCGGCAGACCGATGCTTCCGGGCTTGCGGATCGCCAGTTGTGGCGTCGAGTGCGTGACCGGCGACGTCTCCGAGAGACCGTATCCCTCCTTGAGGGGACGCCCGATTCGCTGCTCGAACTCCGCGATCACATCGACGGGACATGGGGCGCCGCCGGAGTTGAACGTGCGCACTTCATCGAGCCCGAATTCCTGCACGCGCGGATGCGCGAGCATCGAGATGAAGATGGTCGGCACGGCCGGAAAGAACGTTGGCCGGTGGGTGCGGATCGCGAGCAGCACCTGCTCGACGTCGTACTTGGGGATGATGATCTGCACGCCACCCACCCATGTGGCGCACAACATGCCCACCGTGAACGCATAGATGTGAAAGTACGGAATCACCATCAGATACCGCGCGTCGCCGCGCACGCGATGCCGATAGAGCCACGTCTCGTTCTGAACGACGTTGGCAAAGAGGTTGCCGTGCGTGAGCATGGCGGCCTTCGGCACGCCGGTCGTCCCGCCTGTGTACTGCAGGACCGCAAGGTCGCCTGCGGAAATCGAGACCCGCGGCAGGTCGCGCGTCGGCACTCCCTCGATGAGACCAGTGAGCGTCAACGCACCGTCGCACCGAGGGGGCGCAGCCTGCTCCGACGAGTACTCGCTCAACGACGTCACGATCACATGCTCGACGGCCGAGCGATCCCGCACCTCTGCCCAGATCGGCGCCAGGCGGTCGAGCGTCATCACCACGCGAATCCCGGAATCGCCGGCCACCTGCAGCACTTCGCGGGGGGTGTAGGTGGGGTTGATGTTGACGACGACCGCGCCGAGGCGCAGCACCGCGAACGCCGCGATCATGTACTGCGGACAGTTCGGCAGCATGATGCCGACGCGGTCGCCCTGCGCGATCTCGAGGCGCGACAACGCGGTCGCGAGCTTGTCGACCCGCGTCTTGATCTGGCGATAGGTCAGCTCGGCTCCGAGAAAGATCGTCGCGGGACGATCCGGCACGTCGATGAACGCGGCGTCGAGGATGTCGCTCAAGGGCCGTCCCGGGTATGTCATCCGGGCGGGCACCCAGTAGTCGTAGTGACGCAGCCACGGGCGAGTGTGATCCATCTTGGGAGTTCCTCATGAAATCGAGCGACCGCCGTCGACGACGATGACCTGTCCGGTGATGTAGTTCGACGCGTCGGCCGCGAGAAACACGACGACGCCCTTGAGCTCGCCCGCATCGCCCACACGCGGAATCGGGCTCGATGCCTTGATGCCGGGCTCCGCCAGCGGGATCGCGGGATCTGCAAGCCGAGAATGGAAGAAGCCGGGGGCGATCGCATTGACGCGAATCCCTTGACGCCCCCACGAGGCGGCCAGCTCGCGCGTCAGCCCCATCAGGCCCGCCTTGCTCGCGGCGTAGGCGGCATAGTGGGGGCCGTTCACCGACGCCTGAAGACCGGCCACCGACGCGATGTTGATGATGCGTCCGTACTGCTGCTTGAGCATCTCGCGGCCGGCGGCCTGCGAGAAGAGAAACGCCCCGGTGAGGTTGACGTCGATCACCATCTGCCACTTCTCGGTCGGCATCGCCTCCGGCCGGGCACCCCAACTGACTCCGGCATTGTTGATGAGGATGTCGACACGACCGTGCTTGCGTACCGTCTCGCCGACCACGGCCTGCACATGATCGGCCCTGGCGACATCGCACAGCATGCCATCGACCGTGAAGCCTCGCTCCTTCATGGCCGCAATCGCCGGCGTGAGCCATTCGTCGCGACGGGCGCAGAGCATGATGGCGGCACCCGCCTCGGCCAGCCCTTCCGCCATTTCCAGCCCCAACCCTCGCGAGCCGCCGGTAATGATGGCGACACGGCCAGTGAGATCGAACAATTGATGGAGTGTCCGCATGCGCTGAGGCTATATACTGACCGGTCGGTAGGTCTGTCAACCTGCCGAAGGCAAACAGTTCTTTGAGGGTGCGCCGGTGGCTTACGTCGACGATATTACTCGTGAAGGTGGCTTCCTCACACAAACGGTCCGCGCCGACGATCTGTTCACGCGCGACGAGTTGAGCGAGGAACAGCAACTGTTTGGCCGCACCGCCGCCGAATTCATGCGCAACGAGGTCCTGCCGCACGAAGAGGCTCTCTATGCGCACGACTGGGCTCTGACGCGCCGGCTCATGCAGAAGGCGGCAGCGCTCGATCTCACGCGACTCGAGATCCCGGCCGCGCACGGGGGCCTCGGCCTCGACAAGGTGAGCGCCGCCTACGTCGGCGAGCAGATCTCGATGAACCCATCGTTCGCAGGGTCGCTGGGCGCCCACACGTCGATCGGAACGTTGCCGCTCGTGTACTTCGGCACCGAAGAACAGAAAGCCCGCTATCTTCCGCGCCTGGGGAGCGCCGAGCTGATCGGCGCGTACGCCTTGACCGAGCCTCACTCGGGTTCCGATGCGCGAGCGGCGCGCACCACGGCGAGGCTGACGTCCGACGGTCGGCACTATGCGCTCAACGGGCAGAAGGCCTGGATCACCAACGGCGGGTTTGCCGATCTCTTCACCATCTTCGCCAAAGTCGACGGCGACAAGTTCACCGCCTTCCTCGTCGAACGAACCATGGGCGTGGAGAGCGGGCGCGACGAGCGCAAGCTCGGACTCGACGGCTCGTCGACCACCGCCCTGATGCTCGACAACGTGCGCGTGCCGGTCGAGAACGTCCTCGGCACGATCGGCGAGGGGCACAAGGTCGCCTTCAACATCCTCAATCTCGGGCGCGTGAAGCTCGGCACGCGCAACATCACCGGCGCCCGGCGCGCGCTCGACTGGTCGGTCGAATACGCGAAGAGCCGCCAGCAGTTCGGGCGTCCGATCTGCGACTTCGGGCTCGTCAAGCAGAAGCTCGGTGAGATGGCGGTGCGCTGCTGGGTGGGCGACGCGATGGTCTATCGCGCCATCGGCGATGTCGATCGCGCGCTGGAGCTCGTCGATCGGGACGACAGCGCACAGGTGCTGAAAACGATCGAAGCCTTTGCGGTCGAGTGCTCGATCAACAAGGTCTGGACCAGCGAGACGCTGGCGTTCGCGGTCGACGAAGCGGTGCAGGTCTTCGGCGGCAACGGCTACTCGCGCGAGTTCCCGGTCGAACGCGCCTACCGCGACGCCCGCATCACTCGCATCTACGAAGGCACGAACGAGATCAATCGCCTGATCATTCCGACGCGTCTGCTGAAACAGGCACCCGGATTCTTCACGCGCGACGGCGCCAGGCGCGCGCTCGCCTCTCCCATCCCGACGGACGCGACCCAGGGCCCGCTCGGCGGTGAACGCGCACTGCTGGTTCAGGCCAAGCGCCTGGCCGTCGCGGCGCTCGGGCACGCGTCCGACGTCTATCGCGATGCGCTGAAAGACGAGCAGGAAATCCTCGGACAGATCGCCGACATGATCATCGAGATCTACGCGTCGGAAAGCGCGATCGGCCGCGCGGAGAAGCTCATGATCAGCGCGTCGGCCGAACGAAGCCGCATGCCGATCGAGATCGCGCGTATCTACGCGAACGACGCCGCCGACCGAGTCGCACTCTCGGCCAAGCGGGTCGTGGCCGCCCTCGCGGCACGGGGCGGGCCGCTTGCAGATCTCGGCGAAGCGGTCGGCCGGTTCGCCGCGCGCACGAGTCTGGATACGATCGGCGCGCGACGGCTGGTTGCAAATGCCGTCATCGCCGCCGGACGATACCCGTTCTGATACGTGCGATCACGGGAGTGGGCAGATGCCGCAGACCGCACTTTCTCCCGACCGTGCCCGCACGCAAACCGCGGTCGTCGCTGCCGGCGCGCGCTACGCCCTCATCGTGCTGTTCGCCATCAACCTGATGAACTTCTTCGATCGCCAGATCATTGGCGGCGTCGGCGAGGGCATCAGGCGCGAATGGGCGCTCAGCGACACCGCGTTGGGTCTGCTCGGCACGGTGTTCACGCTGCTCTATGCGGTCGTGGGAATTCCGCTTGGCCGGCTGTCTGACAAGACGGAACGACGCTGGCTGCTTGCGGCCGGTGTCTTCGTCTGGAGCCTGCTGACCGCGGCATCGGGCCTGGCGCGGAATTTCGGACAGCTGGCCATGGCGCGCCTCGGTGTCGGCGTCGGCGAAGCGACCTGCTCGCCAGCGTCGACGTCGCTGCTCGGCGACTTCTTCCCCTCGTCCTCTCGCGCGCGTGCAGTGGCGTTCTGGATGCTGGGCCTTCCGCTCGGGCTGGGGCTGGCCAACGGTGCTGGCGGATGGCTGGTGCAGAACTGGGGATGGCGAAACGCGTTCTACGTCGCAGCCATACCGGGATTGCTGTGTGCCATCGCCGCGCTGTTCATGCGGGAGCCGACCCGCGGCATGGCCGAAGCGCATGCAGTCGGCACGAGGCGCCGTGCAGGATCGCCCTATCGACTCCTGCTCTCGACGCCGACGATGTGGTGGGTCATCGCGTCTGGCGCTCTGCACAACTTCAACATGTACGCGCTCGGCGCGTTCCTCGCGCCGTTTCTCATTCGCGTCCACGGGATGAGTTTCACAAGCGCTGGGTGGCTCGCAGCCGTGGTGTACGGATTCTCCGGCATCGTCGGCCTGGTGGGAGGCGGAGCGCTTGCCGATTACTTGTATCGGCGTCGCGTCGATGGCCGACTGCTGGTCGGCACGGCGTCGATCGTCATCGCCTTCCCGCTCATGTATCTCGCGCTGCTGCGGCCGGGCGGCGACATCGTCACGTTCGCGCTGCTGATGGGGACCGGCTGCGGCGTGATGTACGCGTATTACTCCACGGTCTACTCCACCATCCACGACGTCGTCGAACCGTCGCTGCGCGGCACGGCGATGGCGCTGTACTTCTTCGCGATGTACGTGCTGGGCGCCTCGCTCGGCCCGATCGGAACCGGTCTCGCGAGCGACTACTTCACGTTCCAGGCGGCGAGCGCCGCCGGGGCTGCCGATCCGCTGCCGTTCAGCTCGCTCGTGCTCGGCGAGATGCGCAGCCTCATCGGCCAGCCGAAAGGATTCGATATCCGGAGTCTCGAAGCCTTCCGGCGCGACGGCCTGCACACCGCGATGTACATCATCCCGTCGCTGGCCACGATTCTCGCGGTCGTCCTGGCTGCCGCGTCACACACGGTGAAGAAGGACGTGGCGAAGCTCCAAGCATGGATGCGCGAACGTACGTAGGGTCCGGCTTCAGCCGGACCCACCTATCGTTTGGCTGTCGCCGCGGCCTCGGCCATCCCCTCGTGCAGCGTCGCCAACTCGGTCAAGGCTTCTGCTGACTCACGCGAATGCTCCGCATAGTGCGCGGCTGCCAGCGCCAACTCCAACGAGTGTCCCGACGACTTGTCCTTCTTCGCGGCTGCGACGATCTCGTCGTGCAGCTTGGCGTCCGCTTCATGTTCTGCCGCGTGCGCGCGATAGTAGGCGGCCAGCTTCTTGTGGTCGGCAGCGGTGGCGGCGGAGCCGGCCAGCTTCTTGAACTCCGCATCTGAGAGCTTCTGGGCAGCAGCGACTCGTGGCATCGACACGAAAGCGATCAACAGCACTCCGAACACGGCTTGCATCGAGCGTCCGATCGTCATGGCATCATCTCCTCGAAAACGCGGTTCGCGTGCCCTTGAGCAACGCGAGTGCCACTGCGCCGTTCGCGGAGAATTGCGCACTTCTCGCCTGCTTTTGAACGAGCGGGGCTGACACCGGCACGAGCGGCGCGAACTCTTCCCCGTCGTACGAATTTTTTCGCAGCGGGTCCGGCTGCCTTCGACTGCGCTCAGGCCAGGAAAGCCGGACGCCACGACTCCAGTAATCCGGCTGAAGCCGGACGCTACGACTGAGCCTGACGCGTCAGTTCGAGCTTGAGACGCATCCGGACATCGCTATCAACGTAGAGCGATCCATGATGCTGCCGCACTGGATGGATCTCGGCGCCCTTCAGCAGCGCGCTTCGCTCCGGAATCATGCCGTCGCCGTGCTCCGATGTCGCGAGATCGGCCTTTCGCACGACGCCCTGATCGTCGCGCTCGATCGTCGCCTCGGTGACGGTCTTGATTCCGTACCCGAAGATGCAGACAGCGGGCACGCTCGACTGCGAGCCGAGCTCGCGTCGAAATTCGCCGGCATCGCGAAGCAGCGGGCGAACGTGGTCGGCCACCCATGAGTCGTCCATCAGGACATCGAGCGGTGACTGTGCGCTGGTGACACACCGGTATGTGGGCAGGATCTGATACCAGGACGGAAACGTGGCCAGCACCTCGCGAAGACGCAGGTTCATCATCCCCAGCGGAAGGAGATTCGGTCCTCGCAACAGGCTGGCAAACGCATAGGGCGTGCCGGCGTGCGGGCCTCCGATGAAGATCGCCCGCTCGACTTTCCGATGGCCGCCGAAACGTTCGATGAAATAGCGCGCGATCAGACAACCCATGCTGTGGGCAATGATCGTGATCGGCCCCGACACCTGCCATCGATCGATCGCCGCCGCGAGCAGCCGCGCCGATTCCCGGTTGTCCTGCCGGAAGTCGTAGCCGAATTCGAGCAGGTCCTTGCCCGGCTCATATCCGAGCCCTTCTCGGAGATATCCGGTGAGGAGGCTGTACTGGTCGAGTTTGATCAGGTTGGGCACCACGACGACGTCGTCGACAACGCCGCGCGCCTCGAGACGATGGCTCATGGCGAGCAGAGACGGATTGCCGAGGGTTCGCATCGCCGGCCAGATCTGCTCACTGCCCAGCCACAAGTTCGATCCGGCAAATCCGGGGATGATCACGACGGGCCGCCGCTGGGCGACTTCACCTCCCGCCTCGAGGTCGTTCTGCGAAAGCCCGCGCTTGAACAGCACGCATGCAGGTCCGATGTAAACGCTCTCGCCGTCTTCGATGTCCTTGCTGGAGATGCGCTCGCGCCGGATCCACGTGCCGTTCTGACTGTGAAGGTCGCGAACGCGGTAAGCGTCGGACGATCGTTCTATCACCGCGTGATGACGGGAGACCGCGGGAAACTCCAGGCGGATGTCGTTGTCTGGATCTCGCCCGATCGTCAGGCGATCGCCTGCGAGCGGTACCTCCCAGGTCCCCTCCGAGGTATGCACCACGGCCCGCGGCACGCCGCTCTCTTCGAGCTGAACGTGGACCGGCATCTCGATCAGCGTGTCGCGCAGGTCGCGCTCGGAGTCGATGCGTGTCAACCTCTCCGGTGCCTGCTCGAGACGAGCAGCCTCGAAGCGAAGGGTGCAGTCGCCTACGTGCAACACGTCACCGAGCATCAATGGGTGACGCGTGATCGGTGCGCCGTTGACGCGAGTACCGTTCACCGACCCGAGATCGGTGATCGTGTAGCCCCCCGCGATCCGATCGATGCGCGCGTGGCGGCGCGACACCGTCCAGTGGCGCAGCACCATGTCGCACGTGGTCTGGCGGCCGATGGTGATGCTGCTCTTCGCCAAGCCGTATGTCTGCGTGACGCCGTTGGGCAGGGACAGCGTAAGCCGCGGCACAGACACTGAGGTCGGATAAGTCATGGATTCGATGGGCGGACCTCGGGCACCGTCGACGTCAGAGGCGTGGACGAACCTACCGGTTCAAATGCACGCTGAAATTCGATGTCTTCGGCCCCTGACGGCTGATCCCTAATTGCATGGCAATGGGATTGGGTCGCCCGCACAGAGTCAATGCTGCGAAGAGGGCATTGTTGCTGAACGCGCGGGTCACGTTCGTCCACCAGAGGCTCACGGCGATCGATTCGGTCAGGTTCATCACACCGTGCCACACGAACGGCGGATTCCACAGGATGTCTCCGGGCTCGAGCACGGTTTCGTAACGGTCGACATAACGGTACAGCGGACACGCCTCATAGTCCGGATCTCTGAAGTCGACCCGGGACTGCCAGTTGAGCCCGTTCGAGAGCGCGGGATACATGAACGGGGTGAACTCGGGCTGAATCAGGACCCACTTCTTGCGCCCATAGACCTGAACGTAGAGATTGCTGATGCCGGCACAGTGGAGCGATGTCGACGTATTCGGCCCGCCGACGTACATCTTCGCCAGTACGTTGCGATGCCAGGGAATGCGCGGATTCGCCTGTCCGAACGACTCGATGAACGAGAAGTCGAGGTCGGCGCGGATATCCGAGTACTTGTCGAGCAGTTCCAGGAACGCTCCGTACCAGGCGCCGCCGCCCTTCATGTTCTGAAGCAGGTCTCCGACCTTCATGACGGTCTCGGCGGTCGACACCGCTTCCGAGACCGTATCGGTGTTCACGCGCCAATGATGCGCATCGAGCACGGCGATCTCGTCCTGCCCGCAGCGCTGGAGCAGGTACTCGGGAGACCATTTCCTGATCGCGGGCCACTGCGAGGCCGCACCCTCGAGCACCACCGGGACTCCGGGCAGAAAGTACTGCTCCTTGAAGGCCTCGGGCGTGAGGTTCCGTTCACGGGCGACCTCATATGTATCTCCGCCCCCGTTGCGACGAGCATTCGAAAGCAGCCGCGCGTGAAATCTGTCCCACCGTCGTGGGTTTACGCGCTCCATGCGCTCCTGCCCCAACAACCAGTCAGCTGAAAACATTGCGCCAAACTTCAGGCCTTCAGTCGCGTTCAATCCCACGTCCGCTCCCATGGCGGCCAATGTTCCGACAACGATCGTTCGGAGTCAACGCATCGCAGGTATTAGGATGGGGCATGCTCTCATGTCGGAGGTGCGTCTTCACTCTTTCGCTCGTTCTCGCGCTCGCATCACGTGCCACCGCGCAGGAACTCTCATCAGTCGCGCCTGAACCCGTGCAAGACCCACAAGAGAAACCGGCCCCGCCGCCGGAAGGCACCGGATGGACGACGCTCGTCAAGGACACGGGACGCGATTTCGCGTTGTTCCCGCAGCGGCGCTCGACGTGGGTCTTGCTCGCGGGCGGTGGTGCGCTTGCGCTCGCCGTGCATCCTGCAGACGACTACGTCGAGAGCCATATCGTCGGCAACGATGCGGCCAACAGGTTCTTCGCGGTCGGGAAAGTGATCGGGAGTGCGTACTTCCAGGCGGGCTCCGCGGTGGGGCTCTGGGTTGTAGGGCGCTATGTGCTGCCGCCGCAGCCCAATGGATCACGAACCAACAAAGTGTCGCATCTCGGATTCGACTTGATGCGGGCGCAGATCGTGACGCAGGGCATCGTGAACGGGATCAAGGTCACGGTCCGGCGAGACCGTCCGACCGGTGAATGCTGCGCATTCCCATCAGGCCATGCGGCGAGCGCGTTCGCCGCGGCATCGGTGCTCGAACGTCATCTCGGATACCGCGCCTCGTGGCCTGCGTTGGTGGCTGCGACTTACATCGCGACGTCGAGGCTCGTCGACAACCGACACTTCCTCAGCGACGTCGTCTTCGGCGCGGCAGTCGGCGAAGCCGCGGGATGGACAGTGGTTGGACGCCACGGCCGATCGCAATACGCGTTGCAGCCGGTTCCGATCCGGGGCGGGATGATGGTCGCTCTCGTGCGAACGGCGGACTGATCTCGTTGCGCTCGACGATCAGCAACGAGAACGCCCTGCGAAGACGTGGGCCGGAAGCGCCGTGAGAACCGCTATCCGATGAATCGCCGGGCGGCGAGCAGCAGCGCGATCACGGTGAGTGCGGCGATCGTGCCGCGCTCGCTGAACAGGACTTGCGGCCAGGTATGCAGAACGCGGGGCGCCGACTCGACCGGAGCGATCCGCGGCCACCAGCGAGGAACGTCGGCGGCGTAGCGATCGTACTTTCCTGGGTGGCGCCGCGCGAGCACGTGCTCTTCCCACCGGACCATCGTGCCGTACTGCATCGCGAACACAGCCCACGTCAACGGAATCATCCAGTCGAGGCACGAGCTCACGGCAACACCGGTCCATAGAAACCAGTTCGCGGTGTAGATCGGATTCCTGGTGTGCCCGTACGGTCCAGTCGAAACGAGCGGGCCCAGCCGCGTCGTTCGGGTGCGCGACACGCCGCCGATGTGGCGCACTGCCCACAAGCGAAGCACCTGTCCCGCCAGAACGCAGGCAATGCCCAGAGCGATTCTCGTGACGTTGGACGTGTCCGGCTTGACGGCCAGCATCGCGAGGCCCAGTGGAACCGGCAGCCACGATCGATTCCGGAAGCTCCAATACCCCAGGGACGCGAGCAGTGGCGTCGCCTGGGCGCGCGGAATGTCGTCTTGGGCGTCTGAAATCGCGTCGTTCACCGCGGAATGAAGTGTAGCGCAATCAACAACAGCAACGCCTCACCTCATGCGCTGCGATGACTTCTCATTTTCCAGGCAGATCTCATCCACCAGTTCGGTGTCGACGACGATGCGCTGGTTCATCGTGACCGTCCAGGGCTTCGTATACGCCTTCGGATCGTCGATGGTCGCTTCGATCTGCAGGTGGCCGTAGTCGGGCCGGCGGATGCGCTCCTGGACCTTGGCCTTCTCGGTGATGAACGAGCCCGCCATGTCCAGCCAGAGATCATCGCGGAATCCGATCGAGTCGATGACCAGGGTATCGCCCTCCCACTTCGCCGTCGAATAACCATTCCACGCCGGCACCGGATCGACCGGCAGCGGGCGTCCATCCGTGAAGACCTGACGGTAGCCGGCATTGATCTCGTCCAGCATCGTCAGAAGACCGGGAACCTGGATGAACTTCTGGATGTGCGGCAGGCCGTACGCGCGCAGGAACGTATCAGGAAGGCAGCGGGCGTGCGGATCGTCCTTCGAATTCTCCGCGGTCCGCTTCTTCACCAGCGCTGCGGCCCAGGGCTGAAAGGGCAATCCGCCTGACGTCTTTGCCCCCATGTTGAATCCCAGGACCGAGATGGGCAGCTCGATTCCGCAGTCGATGAAGGCAGCGCCGCCGTTCGGCGGCGGACACGGCGGTGCGTCCCCGGTCAACCACATTCCGGAGAAGTCCGGCTTCCCGTCCTTGGTTCGGGGAGTCGGTGCCGACAGATTGGGCTTCCCGTCCGGCGTCCGCGGCACGCCCGCGGTGGGGTACTTCAGCCACTGGGCGTGCATCGGCGCCGGTGCAACGAATAGCGCGCCAACGACAAGACCGAACGACACCGCCGAGACGACACGTCGGACCATGGGTTCTCCCTCAGTCCATTCTATGCTCCCGGTGACGGGGGTCGGAGCCGGCGCGCATCGGTCGGTGCGAGTCAGCTGACGTCGGTCGGTGCGATCCACCCTGACGTCAGTCGGTGCGATCCTGCTATCGCTGTCGGTGCGATCCTGGCTGACGCCGGTCGGTGCGATCCTGCTGAGGGCCGGTCGCTGCGATCTTGCTCGGGGCGAGCCGATCCAAGATCGCACCGACTGGGCCCAGGATCGCACCAACCGCGTAAGTCTCCTCGCATCGCACCGACAACCCTCAGCCATCTCGAAGGGCATGCGTGGCGAGATGGGGTGCGGTACGCTGTTTGGCATGTCCAACCCGCTTCTTCGGATCCTCAGCAGTGCGGTCGATTCCCGCCGCATCGTCGAAGCCGTCGTCCCTCAACGGCGGTTCGAGGACGTGATTCTTCCTCTTGCCACGCGCCGGTCACTCGATCAGGCGCTCGCGCACGTGACCCGGCACGATCTCATCTTCAACCAATGGGGGTTGCGGGAACGACATCCGACCAGTCTTGCGCTCGCGTTCAACTTCGCCGGCCCGCCCGGCACCGGCAAGACGATCTGCGCTGAGGCCATTGCGCACGCGCTCGGCAGGCGCCTGCTCATCGTCCGCTACGCGGAAGTCGAATCGATGTGGATGGGCGAAACCGCCAAGAACATCTCCGCGGTGTTCCGGCTCGCGCGCAAGGAAGACGCGGTGCTGCTCTTCGACGAAGCGGACGCCATCGCCTCGCGGCGATCGACGTCGGTGGACCACGGTTTCATCCGCGAAGCCAACGCCGTGATCAACGTACTGCTGCAGGAGCTCGAGCGCTTCGCGGGCGTCGTCATCTTCGCGACCAACCTGGCAGCGAACTTCGATCCGGCATTCGAGCGCCGGATTCGCACGCACATCCTGTTCGAGATGCCCGGCGTCGAGGAGCGCGAGCAGATCTGGCGCGTTCAGGTCCACCCGGTCCTGACGCCGCTCGGCGACGACATCGATTTCCGTGCGCTCGCCGAAGCATTCGAGGCGAGCGGCGGCGACATCAGGAACGCCGTGCTCAAGGCGGCGATGGCCGCGGCCGAGGAACCGGGGCGCGACGCATCGAAGGCGATTCATCAGCGTCATTTCGAAGAGGGGATGCGCGAGGTGCTGGCAGCCAAACGGGTGATGCGCCAGTCGCTGTTCGAACAGCCGGCGCCGGCGCGGACGTTCGACCGTGCCTTCCGATTTGCCGCGCTGCAGGAGTCGGCCCTCACGCTCCCGGTCGTGATCGGAACGAGCACGATCGCGCTGATCACGGCAATCGTTGCCCTCGCGCTGGCGCTTGCGCGATGAGCGCGAGAGTTTCTGACGATTGTCGGTGCGATCCTGGATCGTGTCGGTGCGATCCTGAGACCGGTCGGTGCGATCCTGATTCCGGTCGGTGCGATCCTGAGACCGGTCGGTGCGGGTGCAAGCGAAGTGAGGGTATGCTTTCGACATGCATCAGCTGATGGCACGCACCCGTTTCTTCGCGTTGAGTAGACATGCTCTGTTGATCGTTGCGCTCGTCGTGATGTGGGCCGGATTGGCGCAGACTCAGACGCAGCGGACGGTGCAGGAAGGCGTGTACTCGAATGCGCAGGCCGAACGTGGGCAGGCGCTCTACGCGAAGCGGTGTGCGTTCTGTCACGGCAACACGTTGAGCGGCGGGCAGGCGCCACCTCTCGTCGGCGACGCGTTCGTGAGCAACTGGCGCACCGAGCCGCTGTCGACGCTGGTGACCAAGATCCGCAACACGATGCCGGCCGACAAGCCCGGCGATCTGACGGCGGCGCAGTCGGTCGATCTGGTCGCGCACATGCTCAAGACTGGTGGTTTCCGCGCGGGTGCCACCGAGCTGGCATCGACCGATGACGCGTTGAACGCAATCGGATGGCCGTCGAAACCCGCAGATGCGAGCGCAGCGACCGCGCAGACGCGTGCGTATCCGCCGCTCGGGAACATGGCGCAGTTGATGCGCGGCATCTTCTTCCCGAACTCGAATCTGATCTTCACCGTGCAGACGCACGATCCCGGCGCGCCGGCGCCGCCGCCGTCGACGAACACGCAGTCGGCCGGCTTCTCGTTCGTCGACTGGGGTGCGGGCATCTATGGCGGCTGGCAACTGGTAGACAACGCGGCAATCGCTCTCGCCGACGCGTCACCATTGATGTTGACCCCTGGAATCCGCTGCGAGAACGGGCGGCTGGCTCCGGTGACCGATCCGGATTGGATCAAATTCACCGAGCAGCTGATTGCAGTATCGAAAAAGACCTATCGCGCCTCGCAGTCGAGAAGCCAGGACGCCGTGTCCGAGGCGACCGGCGACCTCTCGGACGCCTGTGCTGCGTGCCATCAGGCCTATCGCGACATTCGAGGACGCGGCGGCGCGCTCGATCCAACCGACCCGTCGAACAAAGCATCACGCTGCCAGTCGAGGGTGAAACGGTAATCGGGACTCCGGCAAGTCAAAGGTCAAAGGTCTTTGATCTTACTTTTGACTTTTGACCTTTGACCTTTGATTTCCGGGCGTCGCCTACAAGCGCCACGCCATTCACCTATTCGTGTTTCATCGCCACCAGCGGGTCAACTCTGAGCGCCCTCCGCGCCGGAACGTAGCAGGCAACGAACGCGACGCCGAACAGGAACGCTAACACGACGCTGAACGTGAGCGGGTCGGTCGCGGTCACGCCGAACAACGCACCGCGAATCACCTGCGTCAGCCCGAGCGAGGCCGCGAGGCCGATCGCCATCCCGATGCCGATCACGATGACCCCGCGTCGGAGTACCTCCCTCAGGACATCACGGGCCGACGCACCAAAGGCGACACGGATCCCGATCTCGTTCGTACGCTGCGTTACCTGATGGCTCATCACACCGTAGACGCCGACTGCGGCGAGCACGAGCGCGATGCCACTGAACACGGTGAGCAGAATCACATACTGTCGGAAGCCCTGGGTCTGCTGCACGGCGAAGTCCTCGAGCCTGCGCACCGACGTGATCGCGTGAGAAGGATCGATGGCCGTCGCGCTCTTGCGCGCCGCGGGCATCCAGTCTTCAATCGGCGCACGTGACCGGACGACAAAGGTCACCTGCTGGAGGCCGAAGGCCGTGACGCCCGCCTGCAGATTGGGAAGCTGCGCATAAGGCACGAACATCTGAGGCTGTGCGTTGAGATCGTAGACACCAGGCTTGATGTCAGGGACGATGCCGACGATCTCCCGGGGCGGGTCGTTGAAGAAGTCGACGACGATCCGCTGGCCTATCGGATCGTCGCCGGGCCAGAAGCGGCGCGCCATCGTCTCGTTGATGAGCGCGACCGGAAGACCGGACAACGCGTCGTTCTCGGTGAATTCGCGGCCTCGGAGAGCTGCGGCACCGAGCACCTGGAAGTAGCCGGCTCCGATCGAATACCAGCGGGCGCTGAGCACGTCCTTTGCCGAGGAAGGCCGCTTGCGCTCGATCGCGAACGGATATGTCCGGGCTCCCGGGCTCAACGGCGACGTGCCGCCGACCAGCGACACCGCCTCGACACCGCCGATGCCGAGGAGCTGTTCGCGTATCTGCGTGGTCATCGAAACGATTCTGGGGCTCAACTCCATTTCCGCCGAACCGGACGGCGTCTGACGTCCAGTGGATGAGAAGAACCCACGGCCCGAGAACGACATCTGAAACGTCGTCAGATTTCGCGGATCGAAGCCCACATCGGCGCCCTGCAGACGCAGCAGGCTGTTCATCAGCAGACCGGCACCGGCCAGAAGCACCATCGCGGCTGAGATCTGCAGGACGACGAACGCGCTCCGAAGACGAAGACGTCCAGGCGTCGCGGTGGCGGTGCGGCTTGCAGCCTTGAACGCCGTGGCGAGATCCAGCTTGGAGCTCTGAAGCGCCGGCAGGCATCCGAACACCAGGGCCGTGGCCAGCGCAATCGCAACAGTGAAGAGCAGCACCCGCGAGTCCAGACCCACTTCGTTCAGACGAGGCAGCCACGAAGGCAGCCAGTTCACCAGCCCGTTCAGTCCCGCCGCAGCCAGGGCAAGACAGACAACAGCGCCGAGCGCGGCCAGCACCACGCTTTCGGTCAACAGTTGCCTCACGATTCTCCAGCGACCCGACCCCAATGCGGCTCGGACCGCGAGCTCGCGATGTCGCGCGGCACCCATGGCGAGCAGGAGCCCTCCAACGTTGGCACATGCGATCAACAGCACGAGCGCCGCGGTGGCTTCGAGAATCTGGAACGGTGCGCGCAGGAAGCCCACGAGCGACTCAGTGAGAGGCTGCACCCGCACGCCCCACCCTTTGTTGAACGGCGAGTCGTTGGCAAAACGCGCAGCCAGCCGGTTGGCACTCTCCTGTGCCTGCGCCAGCGTCACACCCGGCTTCATGCGCGCCACGACCCGGCGATTCCGAGGGGGACTTGCCCGCAGGCGACCGGTCTGACGCAGGGGAACGAAGTAGTCGGAGGTCGTGTTCGCGAAGGCAAAACCCTTCGGCATGACGCCGATGATCGTGCTTGGCGTGTCGTTGCCGCCGAAGTCGGCCACTCTGAGATGCTTCCCGAGCACGTCGGGTGCCCCGCCGTACCGCCGCTGCCACAAGTCGTAGCTAATCAGGATGACTCGATCGGCTGCGGCGTTGTCTTCAGCCTCCGTGAACCACCGGCCCGCGATCGGCTGCACGCCGATCGCCTGCGTCGACGCGAACGTGAGCATCTCTCCCTGAAGCCATTCCGGTCCCGTCTTCGGCTCGTCGGTGTCGGCGACATTGCCTTCAACGCCGGTGTAGCAGCCGGCGTGCTCGTAGAAGGACTCGAGCTTCGGCACGTCCATGCAGATGCCCGCGTTGGCGAGCCCGTTCTGATCGGGTTCCTCCGGAGGGGTGAACCAGAGCATGACGAGGCGCTCCGGGTCGGGGTATGGCAGCGACCGCAGGAGGATGGCGTTCACGAGGCTGAAGATCATCGTGTTGGCGCCGATGCCGAGCGCCAGCGACAGGACGATGATCGCGGTCGTGCCTGGCTGCCTGCCGATCAGACGTACGCCGAAGCGGACGTCCCGGAGGATCTCGCCGATGGCGGAGAACGCTCGCACCTCGCCTCCTTGGAGTATCGAGATGCGCCAGCGCTAATCAATCCGCGTGCCGCCCGTTACGCGGAATTTTCCGCGGTGTCTTACCGGGACCTGTCCGCTGATGGGACGACCGTGCTCAAGAGCGGACGGTAGATGCGGGCTGACGGTAGTCGGTGCGAGCCCGCCGACGTGGGTCGATGCGAGCTCCCTCACGTGTGTCGGTGCGACGAGAGCCAGGTCCTTTCGGACTGGCCTGTCGGTGCGAGCCCGCTGACGCCAATCGGTGCGACGTGAGATCGCACCGACTGTCGCAGACTCGATCGCACCGACAATCGTGAGAGAGCTCGCACCGACTATCGTCAGAGAGGTCGCCGCCTCTTACATCATCGGCAGCGCGTCCGGCTGCGCCGTGAGCGCGGTCGCTCCGGGCAGCACGTGCTCTGCGAGGATCTGCTTCAGGCGATCGGCGTCCACCGATTCCACTTCCAGCAGCTCGAGCGCCAGCGCGCGAACCGCTGCGCGCTGTTTGTTCACGATCACGCGCGCGGTCTCGTAGCCGCGCATCACGAGCGCGCGGATCTCGTCGTCGACGCGTCGCGCCGCGTCCTCGCTGAATCCCGCGCCGCCGCCATCGCTCTCCCAGGCGCTCGTCGGACGACGGTAGTGAATCGGCCCGAGCTCGGACATGCCCAGCTCACAGACCATCTTGCGCGCGAGCTCGGTGGCCCGCTCGATATCGTTGGCGGCGCCGCTGGTCATCTGCCGCAGGAACAGCTCCTCTGCGACCCGTCCGGCCATCAGGATGGCGATCTGCGATTCGATGTACGGCTTGGAGTGCGAGTAGCGGTCGGCCTCGGGCAGCTGCATGGTCACACCGAGCGCGCGGCCGCGCGGGATGATCGTCACCTTGTGCAGCGGATCGGCGTCGGGCAGCATCGCCGCGACGACGGCGTGTCCCGACTCGTGGTAGGCGCAGGTCACGCGCTCGTGCTCGCTCATGACCACCGACTTCCGTTCGACGCCCATCAGGACCTTGTCGCGTGCGGCGTCGAGATCCGCGTTGGCGACCGTCGAACGGCCGTGGCGCGCCGCGATGAGCGCAGCTTCGTTCACGACATTGGCGAGATCGGCACCCGAGAAGCCGGGCGTGCCGCGCGCGATCGATCGCAAATCGACGTCGGAGTCCAGCGCCATCTTGCGCGTGTGTACCCGAAGGATCTGCTCGCGACCCTTCAGATCGGGATTGCCGACGGTGACCTGACGATCGAAGCGGCCCGGGCGCAGGAGCGCTGAATCCAGGACATCGGCACGATTGGTGGCCGCGACGACGACGATGCTGTCGGTGCGCGAGAAGCCGTCCATTTCCACCAGGAGCTGGTTCAGCGTCTGCTCGCGCTCCTCATGCGTCATGGAGTTGCCGCCGCGGTTGCGTCCGACGGCATCGAGCTCGTCGATGAAGATGATGCACGACGGGTGACGACGCGCTTCACGGAACAGCTTGCGGACGCGCGCCGCGCCGACGCCTGCGTACATCTCGACGAAGTCGGATCCACTGGCGGAGATGAACGGAACGCCGGCCTCGCCGGCCATCGATCGCGCGAGCAGCGTCTTGCCGGTGCCGGGCGGGCCGACCAGGAGAATGCCGCGTGGTATCCGTCCGCCGACCGAGGCAAATCGCTCGGGGCTCTTGAGGAAGTCGACGATCTCCCGCACCTCGTCCTTCGCCTCGTCGACGCCGGCGACATCGTTGAACGTGACGGTCACGAGTTGTGGATCGATCGTCTTCGCCTTCTCGAGCGTCGGCACCCGTCCCCCAACGACGCGGAAGAGGAAGAAGCCGAGGAGGCTGAACACGAACAGGCCGATGGCAAAGGGGGCGTAGCTGGCCAGGGGCGACGGATCGTTGCGACTGACGTCGAACCGCACGCCGCGCTCGATCAGGCGCGTCACGAGCGACGGGTTGGTCGTCATGTAGCTGTGGGGCGTGACGGCCTCGGCGCGTGTGCCGTCGCGGCGCGCGAAGACGATGAGATCGCCGTCGACCGTCACTGAGCTGATCCGGTTCGCCTGCACGTCGTTCAGAAAATCGGAGAACGCCACAGCTGTGCGCACGGTCGTCCGCTCGTAGCGAATCACGACAATCGCAGCGATGATGGCTATCAGGGCGACGACGATGGTGGCAATCCAAACGAGGCGGGCGCGAGGCGACTTGCGTTGAAACACAGAATTCCCCTAAGCACGCGAATGGAAGCCTCGCACAGTGCGCTTCTCTCGCGTCTGAAACAGCTCGGTTTGTGTGAGGAGCGCGGCAAGGCGATCGCCGCTCGATCGCGTTTGCGTGCGCGTCTCCAGATTTTACCCGATGTCAATCCGTAGAGCTGTGTGGAACACAGCCATGCATCGGCTTATCCGCGGCATCACGCCAGCAGTCCCACTATCGACACCACATCGGCATCCATCTCCTCGATGGCGGCGTACAGCGATTGACCGTCCGGCGCCCACGCAACGCGGCGACCGATGATCGTCGCCTTCGCACCAAAATCGGTGAGCGGCCTCATCGCTCCGCCGTCGGTCGGCTGCGCCCACAGGTTCGTTGTCGAACCATCCGTGAGCGGCATGGCGAGACACGAGCCATCTGGTGACAGCGACATGTGAACGAGGAAGAAAGAGATCGGCACGCGAGTGCCCGCGATTCGAGCGAGCGTCGTGGACGGGCCGTGCTCGGGGCGCGCCACGCGAAGCTCCCAATCGCCGTGACTGCCCTCGCCCTGGTCGACGAGCGCGAAATAATACATCGCCGATCCGTCACTCGTGACCGCCGGGGAGATGGCGTCGTCACTCCGCACCTCCACCGGTTCACCGCCATCGATCGCCTTCTTCAGGATCCGCCAGGGACGCGTATCTGGCGGAGAGTAGTACAGCCACCGGCCGTCTCCAGACCAGCAGGCGTGCACGCCGGGCGTGTGCAGGTTTCGCCGTCCGCTGCCATCGCTGTTGACGACCCACAGTCCGAACGCACCGTCGCGAGTGACCAGGAACACGATGCGGCTCCCGGTCGGCGACCAGACCGGGACGGCAATGTTGTTGCGCTGGTCCTGCTCGAACGTGATCTGTCTCAGGCTGCGCCCGTCGGTCGCCGCAACCCAGAGGTTCCCGTGTCCTCCGCTGTCCGACAGATAGGCGACTTCACGTCCATTGGGACTGACCGCCGGTGTTTGCACGCGTCCCGACTGTTGCGTGACCCGAACGGCATCGCGGGCATTCTGCGAGGGCGATCCCGAGACGGGCACGCGCCAGATGTCAGAGTGGCTGCGTATCCTCGAGGCCAGCAGCAGCCCGGAGCTGTGCACGTCCGGCTCGACGTGCGAGGCATCGCCAAACGTCAACTGCCGATCCGTGGACCCGGTGATGTCGGCCAGACGGAGATTGAATGTGGGCGGGTACGGCAGGGAGGTTCCCGCGGACGAACTGTAGACCAGGCCACGTCCATCAGGCAGCCAGGTGATGCCTTTGAGAATCGTGCCGCGAACGACATCGCGAGCGGGACCGCGCTCTGCGGGAACAACGCAGATCCGCTGATCGAAATAGGCGGTCACGTGCACCTGAAACGCAATGAACCGGTCGTCGGGTGACCATCGTGGACAGTCACAGCTGACCATCGCTGGCAGTGGGCGGACGAATCCCACGAGCACTCCATCGCGGGACACCACCGCAAGCTCCACAGACCCGTTCACGGCCTGGAACACTGCGATGCGACGGCCATCGTGACTGATGTCGCCGCCGCCGAGCGCCGCGACGATCGGGCGAGGCGGGCCGCCGAGGGCAGGAATCTCCCATAACATCCCGGACGCGTCAGGCCCGTTCGAGCGCGTGTAATAGATCACCGCGCTCGAGTCGGGGGCCCAGCGGGGCTGCTCGTGATCGGCCTCTGCGCGCGTCAACTGCAGCGGCGGACCGCCGCCGGCCAGGAGGCGGATCCAGATCTGTCGTCGTCCATCAATCGCCGAGACGAACGCCACCACTTTCCCGTCGGGTGAGATGGCAGGGGCCTCGTTCATCCCCACGAAGTCGGTCAGGCGCTGGAATCTGATGTCGGTCGATGACGCGACGACCGCCGGCCGCGCATCACCTGAGCGGGCCGCATCGATCTCGAGACGGGCGTCTCCGATGTCGCGCAGCCGCTCACGCGGCTGGCGCTTCAGGCAGCGTTTCAGCAGTTCCACGATACGCGGCGGCGTCACGGCCGGCAGTGCAGCCCAGTCCGGCTCGCGCGTCATCACCGCCACGATGAACTCCGGCACGTCGTTGCCGGTGAACGCCGGCCGACCCGTGAGCATTTCAAACAGGACGCAGCCGAACGCCCAGATGTCGACACGCTTGTCGAGCGCGCTCCCTCTGGCCTGTTCAGGGCTCATGTAGCCGAGCGTTCCCTGAATCGCACCGACGCGACTCGCGATCATCGACACGGTCGGCGAGTTCGCGCCGTCGATGAAATGGGGCGTGAGCGCCTTGGCAAGGCCGAAGTCGAGCACCTTGACTCGACCGTCATCCGTCAGTTTGATGTTTGCCGGCTTGAGGTCCCGATGGACGATGCCTTTCTCATGCGCGGCCTCGAGCGCGTCGGCGATCTGGGCCGCGATCGACAGCGCATCGGACACGGGAAGAGGGCCGGCCGCAATCCGATCGGCCAACGTCGGACCATCCACCAGTTCCATCACGAGGGCGACGATGTCGTCGGAATCGTGAAGGTCGTAGATCGACGCGATCGAAGGGTGATTGACCGCAGCGAGTATCAGGGCTTCCTGCCGAAGGCGGTCGCGCCGCTCGACATCGGCCGCAAGCGAGTGCGGCAACACTTTCAGCGCGACCTCACGCCGAAGCTTGGAATCGTGGGCGCGATACACCACGCCCATACCGCCGGCACCGATGAGCGACCGGATCGAGTACGGGCCGAGCGGTGTTCCGGGGGGAAGCTCCATCTCAGCGAGCCGATTCTACCCGCTCGTGTTGCGAACGTGAGATCGACTACGGCTGTGGAGCATCGAGCCGCGACCCCTTGAAGGAACCCTCGACCGCGTGGACGATGAGATGCGTGACCTGCCCGGTCTCGTTCGGAACGAATTCGATGATCGCGCCGCGGAACGCAAACATCGTCGACGTTTGTGGAACCATCCGCCCGCTTCCGAATCCGATCACATCCACCATCAGCTGATCGCCCTGCACTGAGACCGTCGCGGTCGACTTGCCGCGCGGCGTCATCACTTCGTAGACGCCGGTGTACTTCGTGAGCACGGCTGGATCCACACGGATCTCCGACGTCTGCGAACTTGGCGTGTGCACGAAGTGCTGACGGTCCTTTTCGTTTTCGTTGCAGACGAACTCCAGCAGTTCAGTGTCGGCGTCGTACGCCAGTTCTGTCGTCACCGACCAGGACCGCGCAAACGTCTTCGGATCATCGACGGTCATCTGCAAATCGATGTGACCGAAGTCGCGACGTCGATATCGCTCTGTGATTCGGAGCGCTTCGGTATGAGGGTGCGCCGGACGACCGACGAGCGATTTGTCGTTGAACCCGATCGTCTCGACAACCAGCACGTCGCGTTCCCATCGGCCGACTGAGTATCCCTGCCACGTCGGGCTGGGATCAACGGGCAGGGCCCGGCCATCCATGAAGATCTGCCGGAAGTTGTTGGGCACTTCGTACAGGACCGTCACGAGATGAGGGGTCTGAATGATCTTGAGCGGACCAGTGAAGTTGATCATGGGTCCGGGCGGGAGACACAGCGTCGCCCACGAATCGGCTGCGGGGTCGGCGTCGCGTTCGCGGACTTTCACCTGCGCCCATGACAGCGCGTCAGACGCTGTGAAATCGCTGTCGTACTTCGGTGTGGCGTGCCAGAGTCCCGACAGGTCCGGCTTGCCATCATGCGTACGAGGCACAGCAGCCGAGAAGTTCGGCGTGCCGTCGGCGCTGCGCGGAATGCCCGCGGTCGGCTGCGTCAACCATTGGGCGCGGGCAGATGATGACAGGAGAAGTGCGGCAACGACCACGAACGCGGAACGGACGGGATGGATCGGCATAGTCCCTCCCCTCTGGGAAGTCTATTCCGATAAACGATCGGTGAACTGACTCCGAACGGCCGCCCGCTATCGAACGAACAGCGCCTCGAGCGCAGGGTATGACACGCCGAATCCGCGAAGGGTCTCGCCCGGGCGGTCGCTTCCGGCGAGCGCAGACAACAGCTGGGTCCAGCTGACGTTGGCGCGCTCGATGATGGCGCTCACGGCCACGAGGCTCTCGTCGTACGCGACGACGGCGCCTGCGGTGGTCAGCCCGCCAAAGCTGCGTTCGAGCTGATCGAGCGGAATGTGCCGTGGGAGCGCCTGCAGCCGTCGGCGCGCGGCCTGGGCGTCGGCGCCATCGAAATGTTGTGCGAGCCCTTCGTGGAGCCACGTGGGAATACCCCGCGGCGCAAGCGAGGCGATCATCGCGTGCGTGAGCTCGTGTGTCAGCACGTGGTCGAAGGCGGCGGGCGTACGGGTGGCACCTTCTACTGGAACGCGGATCCGCCCATCGTAGACCCCGTCGGACCACTCCGGCGCGCGCGTGATGTCGCGAAACTGCTTCTCTGTGTAGAGAATCACCACGATCGGAGTCGACGGGTAGGCACGGAGCTCCTGGCCGATCCGCCAGAACGCCGCGTTGAGCGACTCGGTCGCGTGCGCAGCCACCGGTGCATCGGTCCGACCTTCGAACATCACCCTGAATCGATCCTGCCGCCGCGCCATGACGGTGCTGTGGACGTCGGCTTCCGCGCGCCACTTTTCGAGTCTGGCCGTCAGGTCGGGGTTGCCTGGCGCGAACTTCAACGCGGTCTCGTAGATCTTCATCGCCTGATCGAGATCGCCTTCGCGGTAGATGATTTCGCCCAGGAGCAGCGACGCCGGCGTGAAGCGCGGATTCACCTCGAGCGCGCGGCGGAGTTTCGGCTTGGCGTCGGACGTACGATCCTGGATATGCGCGGCGACGCTCGCGCCGAAGAGCAGAACCGGATCATCGGGCCGCTGCTCGAGCGCCTCCCCGAACAGACTCGCGGCACGCCCGGCATCGCCGCTCTGGAGCATCTTCCAGCCGGTGTCGTTCAGCTCCGCAATCGACGACTGCGCGTGCAGTGTCTCAACGGCCAGCAGCAACAGGCCTATCACCGCACACGCAGTGCGAGTACGCATGCCGCGTGCGTAGCCAGTTTCGGACCACTCTGCGCACGTTGATTGGCCGGGAAAAAACGCGCCGCGGCTGGAAACGGATTACGAATCTGACATGGCGACGCCGTCTATGCGATCGAGCAGCACCGTCGTCGCAATCGGCTTCGCAAGGTGCGCGTCGAAGCCCGCAGCGGCGGCGGCCTTGAGATCCCAGACTTGAGCATAGCCGGTCAGCGCGATCAGACGGATGCCTGGATGCGACGTCCGCAAGTGCCGCGCGAGTTCATAACCATCCATCCCGGGCAGCCCGATATCGAGCACGCCGACCGCGGGTCGGAATTCGGCAGCGGTCGCGATCGCATCGGGGCCGTCGCCCGCCACCGCGACGACGTAGCCGGCGTGTTGAAGCGCGAGCTTGAGCATGTCGCAGGCGTCGTCGTTATCGTCGACCACGAGGATGCGCTGGGCCGCCGTGTAAGAGTCTTGACGATTCGACTCGTCGAACGCGAGCGGAAGCTCCAGTGCCGCCAGCGGCAGCGTCACCATGAACCGGGCGCCCCCTTCCGGTCTCGTCTCGTAGCTGATCGTGCCGTCATGGAGCTCAGTGAACGTCCGCGCGAGGGCGAGTCCGAGTCCGAGTCCGCCCTCCCGCCGATCGAGCGCACGCGGGCCCTGTGCGAACGGCTCGAACAGCTTGGGCAAGAGTTCGTCGGGAACGCCGGCCCCGTTGTCTTCGCAAACGATGATCGCGCGATCACCTGACGCCGAGGCCGCCAGCCTGACGTGGCCGCCGACCGGTGTGTACCTCGCTGCGTTGGTCAGCAGGTTCGACAGGACCTGCACGATGCGATCGATGTCGCCTTCGATGCTCAATCCGCTGGCGACCGACACATCGAGCGCGTGCCGGTGCTGGACGAGCAGCGGCCGCGCCATGTCGACCGCACGATCGACTGCGTCGCGCAG
This sequence comes from Vicinamibacterales bacterium, assembly GCA_036407095.1. Taxonomy (GTDB): domain Bacteria; phylum Acidobacteriota; class Vicinamibacteria; order Vicinamibacterales; family UBA2999; genus Gp6-AA40. Next base: position 291,894 of record DASWZV010000081.1, read on the forward strand.
GTCGAAGCGGTGTCGTGAGAGCTGTATCTTGCCCTGTGAGAGACGTGAGATGTCGAGCAGATCATCGACGAGCCGCGACATGTGTGCGATCTGGCGACCGATCACGTCACGCTCACGCGTGAACACGTTCGGGTCGCGCAGCTTCATCAACTCCAGCGCGGTCAGGGCCGGTGCCAGCGGATTGCGCAGCTCGTGCCCGAGCACCGCCAGGAACCGATCCTTCGTCCGATTGGCTTCCACGGCTTCGGTGCGCGCCTCATCGGCGCGCCGGATTTCTTCGTCGCGTTCCCGCGCGCGTTTCTCCAGCAACGACGCGGCGGTCGTGAGCGAGCGCTGCAGCTGCTCGGTTTCGACCGTGTGTGCGCCGGCCTGCGCCACTGGCCGGCCCTCGGCGACCGCCTCGGCAGCTGCAGTCGCCCCGGCAAGATCGGTGGACAGGCGTCGCGACACACTCAACACCGCGATGAGGCCACTGAGCATCAACAGGGCACCGCCAGTGAGCACACCCGTCATCGACGCGACCAGCGGCGTATCGAACACATCGCGAGGCACGACGATGATCGCCGTCCATCCCGATGTGGCGCGGCTGAACGCGGCATAGACGCCGACGCCTTCGCGCGTCGTGCGGCGCAATACGGCTTCGTGCGTCTGCTGGACGCTCGCGAAAAAGTCTTCATCGGCTCGCGAGCCGATGTAGCCGCCGGCGCCGCGCGTCCGCACGACGATCGTTCCGCCGGTGTCGAGAATCGTGCGCGTCCACTCGTCCGAGTTCGGCAACTGCGGCGGGACAACGGCGGCGAGCGAGTCCGCGGCGAGGACCGCGGACAACACGTACTTCAGGTTGCTCTGGCGCAACACCGGAACGCGGATCGCGAAGAGGTATCCTGGGTCACCGCGCGGCGACGCGCGAATGTCGCCGATCGTCGGCCGGCGTGTCGCCAACACCTGCTGAAAGCTCTCGGGATCGACGAGCGGGAGCAGCGCTGCGCCCCATGGCTGTCGAGTGCTCATCAAGTGCCGTCCGTCAGGCGAGGTGAGCGTGATCGTGGCCCACCCCGGCTGCGTCGCCTGCACGCGTTCACCCTCGAGGTAGAAGCGCGGAGATCCTCGTGATCGAGCATCGGCGAACTGGCGAGCGCTTCCAGGGTGCCGACCGTGCCCGCGAAGGCTCGATCGAGTGCGAGCGCGTCGACGCGCGCCGACTCGAGCAACCGGCGCTCGCTGAGCGCGCGGTTGTTCACGATGGCGCGCCGCACGAGGATACCTGTCAGCAGCGCGCCCGGCAGCATGGCTCCTAGAACCATCACGAGGAGATGTGCCCGAATTGCGCGCACGAGCGTAAGTGTACTCTTCCAGGGAGCTCAACGAATGTCGGGCCGACTCACTCGTCAGGCGGGAATGACAGAGCTTCACGGCAATCGCTGAAGCAACCAATATCCTCCGGCCAGTGCGATGAGCAGCGAACAGACGGGGCGGAGTCGCGCCTGCCACTCAGGCCGCGATCGAATCGCCGACACGAGCGGCAGCATCGTCGCGGCCGCTGCCAGTTGACCTGCTTCGACGCCGCCGTTGAACGAGATCAGCGCGGTGGCGACATCGGCGATCGACGATCCGAACCCGAGCTCGATCAACGCCCCGGCAAAGCCGAACCCATGGATCAGCCCGACGCCGAACACCAGGAACCATCGGGGACGAGGACGATGTCGAAGCAGGTTCTCGATACCGATCCATGCGATCGACGCGGCGATGAGCGGTTCGACGATCGACGGCGGTGCATGCACGCCGCCGACCGCGACCAGCGCCAACGAGATCGAATGCGCAATCGTGAATGCGGTGAGCGCAACCACCAGCTCGCGGAGTGTGGACGCTGCGAGGAGCAACCCTGCAAGGAAGACGAGATGGTCGTATCCGGTCAGGATGTGGCGCACGCCGAAGACGAAGAAGGACCGCACCCGCTGCACCTGACTCGGGGCCGCGGCGAGATCGAGTGTCACTGAATCAGCTGCCGCGTCGAACATCCGCTCTGTGGTCACGGCGCCATTGGTTCTGATGGTCAGCAGCTCACGATGCCCGCGCGCGAGCCGTTTCGGCACATCCGACCTGATGGTCACACGTGGGTTTCCACTGATCGAACGCGGGATCGCGAACGAGAGAAGGACCCTTGCACCTCCCTCGACGATCGCGACATCGGTCTCCGTCGATGGAATCCACTCGTCATCCACGAACAGAAGGACCGCCTCACGCGCGAGCACACGCAACGCCTGACTCGTCTCGGCGCCGCGACGCGGGGCCATCGACGCGAGATCGGACTCCGCCATCGACAGCGTCGCAGCAATGACATCGCCGCGCACTGTCACGTCCAGCGAGCTCAGCCCTGGATCGTGCGCACGAACGATCGTGCCAGTCAGCGCGAGCCACGCGACCGTGATGAGCATCAGCGGACCCGGCCGCAGCCGAGTCCGCCGCAACGCCTGTACGTAGTGTCCGGCTTCAGCCGGACTTCCGTGTGCGCCGATCAATGTTTGTGGTTCCGCCCATTGAGTGGCGTCGCCGCATACGGAAACACCTTGTTGTAGGCAATGTCGTTGCTGTTCACGTTGTCGCCGGCGGGCCCCACGATGATCGGCGGGCTCACCCGCAGATCGCTGATGAGCGCCGTCACCGCGATGTCGACGACGTCGTCGCCGAATCGACGGCCGTTCGGCCATCCGCCGGGGACCGTCCCGTTGCCGAAACCGGCCTGCACCGTGCTCGTGAGCAGGTCGCCGCCGAAGATGCTCAGGCGCGAAAATCCGGTGTCGTCGGGATTGCTGGGATGAATCGCTCCACCGCCGGCCAGACGCGCGGCCGCTGTCGAAAGATCCACTTTGATCAGATCCGGAATGAAGATGCCCGCGATGTCGGTCCGGTTCGTCGTCGGCGCAACGTTCGATCCAAAGACCAGTGCGTTGATGAGCGAAGCCAGTTCCGGCGTCAGCGCGTACTTGCGGAACAGGGTCGCGTCCACCTCCGGCGACGTCCGGCTGTACAGATCCTTGTCCTTGATCGCGACGAGTCCCTCGTTGAACAGCGGGTTTCCCTGACGGGCGACTTGAACGAAGTCCCCAAGGTTCGCATCCCCAGCCGGGCCAAGAATCCTGACGCGACGACGGCTCGTGGTCGCGTAGACGCCGACGATCTGTTGATCGCCGCCGATGTCATCGATTGGGATGTCGAGGACCAGCGTGTGCACGTTGAACCCGCTCTGCGAGTCGACGGCGCGATCAGAGGGACGCAGCTTCAGCAGATCGAAGATCGCCTGCACGTCAGCATAGAACCCGTCGTCGCGCTGACCGGCGAACGCGACGTAGCCGTCCTCGAGCTCGGCGATCGACTGTGTGGTGTACGGGTCGAGGTCGACGTCGTTGGCCACGCCATCCTTGGCCGGCTGTTCGCCATCGTTGTTGCGGTTGTATCGCGGCGTGGCGTTGCCCTGGTTGTTGGGCGGCACGATGCCGCGTCCAAGGCGTGTGGTTCTACCGGTGCGCCAGTCGACCTTGTCGACCGTGTATCGCTGAATCAGATTCTGTGAAGCGTCGCCGACGCTGTCGATCACGCCCAGATAGGACTGCAGGATCGTGTTGCGGTTCCTGAACGTCGTGTCGAATCTGAATTGATACGAGAACGTCGTCCGGCCCCTTGCCACGTCTTTCCCGATGGCGACCCGGATCTCGTACAACACGTCATCATCGAAGTTGTACTTGTTGGGGCCGATGCCCGGCTCTTCATGCGGGTAGACCGCCAGCGCCGTCGTCAGATACTTCTTGCCGAAGCGCTGCGAGACAAACGCGTACACGTCCGTCGTATTCGCCGCATCATCCAGCGTGATGAGCGGTGCATCCATGTGACTGGACGCCCGAGCGGGTGCCGGGCAGAACAGGAGTCCCGCTGCAGCGATCAGCTGCAGCATCCACAGCAGTCGTTTCATGGTCATGACCTCATGCCTGGGGTGAAGACGCGATTCCCGTACGGAGCACCCCCAGCTCCGAGGGAAGGAGGGTGAACCGGAACATGCGGGCCTTGCGCGCCCAGCGCGTGGCATCCGACTGACGGCCGTCGGCCGCGGCGATCGCCGCTGCGTGCACGAACAGGCGCCCGTCCTGCGTGCCTGCCGCGAGCGCCCGTGCCATGACCGCAGATGCTTCGTGCACCTGCCCGGTGGACGCGAGTGCCCACGCCAGTGCATCGAGCGTGAAGATGTCGCCGCGGTTCTCGAGTTCGCGGCGCGCAAGGTCGATGGCCTTCTGTCCGTCGACGCGTCGCGTCGCCAGAAACAACGCGAGCGTGCGGGGGTCATCAGCCCCTTCGGCGACCAGCTGCTTCTCTACGGCCGCGGCGTCTTCGACCCGATGCAGCGCTCGGAGCGCGTCGGCAAGAGTCCATCGGTACTCGGGCAGCGGATTGAGATGCGCCGCGCGCTCGAGCGTGAGGGCGGCCTCGGAGTATTTCTGCCGTGCGAGCTGGATGCGACCACGCGTGAGAAGGGCTGCCGCATAGTCGGGCACGAACTGGAGCGACGCGGCGACCATCCGCTCGGCATCGACGAGCCGCCCACGCTGCAGCTCGTACGCGCCGAGACGGGAGTACGCCCAGGCCACCGACTCGGGATCGCGTGGGCTCGCCGCCTTGACTGCCGACCGCATCAGCTCGATCGCTCCGTCGAGATCGCCGCGGAGCCATCGCAGGTGGGCGGCGCGCGTGTAGGACTGGTAGAACGGCTTGAGGTCGATCATCTTCTGATAGGCGGCGGCCGCGTCGTCCAGCCGGCCCTGCTCCATGAGCACGTCGCCGAGCAGCCCGTAGTCGAGGACGAACTCTCGCAGCGTGACGAGACGACGAGCGATCTGCTCCGCTTCGTGAAAGCGATGGAGTTGATGCAGCACGTGGCCGCGCAGCAACAACGCGGCGGGCGCGTCCGGCTCGAACGATTCGAGACACGCGGCAGACTGCTCGGCAATCTTGTAGAAGCCGGGATCGTTGGACACGCGCGCCAGCGAGATGAAGCGATAACCCAGTTGTTCCGCCGCACGGGCAGATGCGCGACGCTCGCGCAAGTCCTGTTGCAACTTCGTGATGTCGGCGTCGCCGCGAGCATCTGCGACGACCGGAACGACGCAGGCCTGATTCAATGGCGGCGCGTCGGGTCGATGATCAGTCTGGGGAGTACGGCTGCAGGCTGGTGTGAAAAGCAGGAGCAAGGCTGTCGTTATCGGCCAGGCGACCTTCATGCGCACCTCCGCGGTCACGCCTCCTCTACGGAGGCGACACGCGGATGGATGTGGTGGGAGGCAATCCAACGCCCTTCCCTCCACGTAGGGGTGGGTGATGGCCAGGCGCATCCTCCTTGTGTTGGTGCTCGCAGCACTGGCCAGTCGCAGAGCCGACGCGCAATCGGTGACCGGCTGCAACGATCAACAAGATGTCCCGCCCGCGTTCATGGAAACGGTCACAGTGACGGGCCATCGACCGTTCAGAGATCTGGCGACGGTCGAATACCCACGCCGATCGCTCATCGGCATCGCAGGCTCGGCGTCGGAGGGCGCGCTGACTGCGAAAGACATTGAGGGCCGTCCGTCGGCGCGACCGGGTGACCTGCTCGAGTCCGTTCCGGGGCTGGTGATCAGTCAGCACAGCGGTGAGGGCAAAGCGAATCAGTACTACCTGCGCGGATTCAACCTCGATCACGGCACCGACTTCGCCGTCAGCGTCGCCGGCGTGCCGGTCAACATGCCCACACACGGGCACGGGCAGGGCTGGTCCGACGTCAACTTCCTGATCCCGGAGCTGGTCAGCGGCGTGCAGTTCAGGAAGGGCCCCTACTCCGCCGACGAAGGTGATTTCTCAACGGCGGGAGCAGCCAACATCAATTACCTGAACGCGCTCGAGCGGCCGCTCGTGCAGGTGACGGTCGGCGGCCTCGGGTACGACCGTCTGCTCGCGGCCGCATCGCCGCGAATCGGCGCGGGCAATCTACTGGTCGCCTTCGAGACCGGCACCGCGGACGGCCCATGGGTGACGCCAGAGGACTACAGGCGCCTCAATGGCGTCGTGCGTTACAGCAGCGGTCATACGCAACCGGCGATGGCGCTCACGTTCATGGGCTACCACGCCCGATGGACCGCCACCGATCAAGTGGCTGACCGCGCCGTCACCGACGGACTCATCCCGCGATTCGGCAGCCTCGATTCATCTGATGGCGGAACGACGCATCGGTACTCGATGTCCGCGGAGCTTCAGCGCTCAGGTACGGCAAGCACGACGAACGTGCTCGCCTACGGCATCGACTCCAATCTCGATCTGTTTTCGAACTTCACGTATTTCCTCAACGACCCGGTCAACGGTGATCAGTTCGAGCAGGTCGATCGCAGACGCGTCTTCGGCGTCCGCGCCAACCATCGCCGGCGCACCCGGCTGTCTGGTCGCGTGCTCGAACAGACCATGGGCCTCCAAGTACGTCACGATCGCATCGGCCCGCTCGGGCTCTACGCCACTCGCGATCGGCAGCGCCTCTCCACGACGCGCGACGATCGTGTGCAGCAGACGTCGACCGGTCTCTACTATCAGAGCGAGCTGGAGATCACAGACCGGTTCAGGATGTCGGCCGGTCTTCGCGGAGATATCTATCACTTCGAGGTCCGAAGCAGCCTGCCTGAGAACTCCGGTCTCGACACCACGGGCCTCGTCAGTCCCAAGCTGGGAGTCGTCTTTGCCCCCTCGAACACGATCGAGGTGTACGGAAACGTCGGCTACGGCTTCCACAGCAACGATGCCCGTGGGGTGACGATCACGATTGATCCGGTGACGCGAGCTCAGGCTGAGCGTGTCACGCCACTCGCGCGCACACGAGGCGCCGAGATCGGCGTTCGATCGATCCTCGTTCCGAGGTTGCAGACCACGGTGGCCGTATGGGGCCTGACGCTCGACTCCGAGCTCGTGTTCGTGGGCGACGCAGGTACGACCGAGGCCGGACGGCCGAGTCGCCGTTTCGGGGTGGAATGGGCCAACTACTACAGCGTGCGCCCGTGGCTCACGCTCGATGCCGACCTCTCGTGGTCGTCTGCGCGCTTCACCGACGGCGATCCGATCGGATCGGAGATCCCCGGTGCCGTCCGGCACGTCGCATCGGTCGGACTGTCCGTCACCGATCGTCGCTTCTCGGGTCAGCTCCGCGTGCGATACCTGGGTCCGCGGCCACTCGTCGAAGACGGCCGCGTCGAAGCGTCGCGGTCCATTCTGGTCAACGCTGAAGCGGGCTATCGCATCGCACGGGGGATGCGTCTGGTCACAGACGTGCTCAACCTGTTCGACGCGCGGGCGAGCGACATCGAGTACTACTACCGATCACGGCTTCCGGACGAACCGGTCACCGGGATCGACGATGTGCACACCCATCCTGTGGCGCCGCGCACAGCCCGCGTCAGCCTTCGATTCGACTTCTAATCGATCTACTTCTGCTCGGCCGGCGTGCCGGTCGCCGGCCCCATCCCGACGATCTGCAGGATGCACTCTTCGTCACGGGCGCCATCGTAATGAATCTCTTTGGCGGTGTGGACGACGAAGCTGCCGGCAGGCACGGGCTTGAAACCGTCGGGATCGTACTTGGGACCGGTGTTGACCCACCAGGTACCTTTCAGCACCGTGATGTAGCGATCGTTGGGATGGAAGTGCGGATGGCTGTTGTTGTGTGGCAGCCACTTCTGGAGGACGACGTAGAGGCCGGGCTTGCTCGGATCGCCGACCAGAGTCGCCGTCTCGGAACCCTGACCCTTGTTCCATTTGATGTCGGGGGGCAGCTGGATCTTGATGGCTTTCGGATCGAGATCGGCAGCCGAAAGATAACTGCTCGACGCACTCAGGCCGACCACGAGCAGCGCCGCGAAGGCGAGTCGCACACGAAGCATAGGGCTCCTCCTGACGGGCACTAGCCTAATCCAAACCGTTCTCAAACGGGGACTGCCGACAGGGAGGGGTGGAGGTCTTTCGGGCGTTCACGCAGAGATCGTAAGAATGGGGTCGGGAGTCATTGCGTACGTTCTCCAGCAACGACTCCCGACCCCTTCGCTCACGGTTTCGGCTGATCTTTCTTTTCCGTCACGGAGAACGACTGCGACAGCGAGAAGTTCAGCAGCGTCTCGCTGGGAACGGTCGCCGGATCTCCCCGGGTCGCGAGCGTCGCAGCGGTCCCGGCGCCGCCGCCGACGGCCGCTCCGATCGCGGCGCCTTTGCCACCGCCGGCAATGGCACCGATGGCCGTGCCGACGCCCGCACCGATGCCGATCTTCTTGGCATCTTTCTTCTTGGACGAGGCGGCTTCCTGAGCGACGGTGTTGGTCTGCAGATCGATCGTCCGGCCATCGGCAAGCGTCAGCTTCCGAAGGGCGAGCGTCATCGAGGCCACGCCTTTCACCTTGCCGCCAGGGTCGGAGTTGACAACGGTGCCTTCGATCCGAGCCCCCTCTTTCGCAATGGTCCAGTCGCCGTCCACAATCGGCTTGGCCAATGAGGCTGTAAACGGATCGCCGGTGTTGTGCGTTTCAGTAGAAATGGCGGCCGTCGTATACACCGCGATCGGGGAACCCGCCTTCATCGTGAACACTCTCGGAGGCGGGGGCGGTGGTGGCGGAGGAGGTGCCGGCGCCGGTGCCGCCGCCGTCGCTGGCGGTGCAGTAGCAGGAGCATTCGCCGCGGTGGTCGAGGGTGGCGCGGGGCGAGAGGCACTGGGGCCAGGTTGGGGAGCGGGCCGCGCTGGTGCGGGCTGCTGCGCGGGCGGTGTCGTGGCTGGCGCTGCCGGCTCAGTCGGTGCGGCCTGTGGCGGAGCCGCAGCAGTGGGCGGCTGCTGATTCGCCGGCTCAGACGACTGGCCGCCACCGCACGCCAGCGCGATCACGGCACTGCCGACGATCGCACCGGTGCGCACTTTCTGGGAGTAAGTCATGACCGCAATCCTTTCCGCAGGGGGCTACGGAGAAGTGATTCAGTCAGATTTCGTGCCACCCATCACGCGCGGGCGAATGGAGACCGTGCAGCGGGGCTTGGTCAGAGGAGCCGCGAGCGGCCGCGGGCGCGACTCCCGCGCGCGTGGAAGGAAACTGCAGAAGTGTCTGCGTGGCTGCGACGATTCTGGCCAGCTCGGCGACCGATCCCACCTCGAGTTTGTCCATCGCTCGGGCACGATGGACTTTGACGGTCTTTTCTGCGGTCCCGAGCTCCCACGCGATCTGTTTGTTCAGCAGCCCGCGGATGACGCCTGCGATCACCTGGTATTCCCGCCGCGTGAGGCGCATGAGACTGGCCGAGAACCGTTCACGCGCGCGACGGTCGACATCGGCGCGCGTGCTCTGCTCCATCCCTCGCGTCACGGCCGACACGAGCGCGAGCGGATTGACCGGTTTCGACAGGAAATCGATCGCACCTTTCTTCATCGCTTGGACAACGGTCGGAATATCCTTATGCGCGGTCACGAACACGACCGAGACGGCTGGGTCCTCAGCGAGGTGCTGCTGCAATTCGAGCCCGGAGACGCCCGGCAGGGATTGATCGATGATGACGCATGCCGGCGGGGTCAGTGGCCTGTGACGGAGAAACTCCTCGGCCGACGAACACGCGCGGACATCGAATCTGGCTGTGGCGAGGTGCGTGGTGATGAGTGTCAGGGCATCCCGGTCGTTATCGACGATCCAGACTCTGCCGGCAGGCCGCATCATGGCTAACCCCCAGTTGACGTCCGGTACTAACGACGGCCACGGACGTTCCGAACATCCGATGTGGCCTCGACCGTTTACATGCACAGTCTATTGTGGACATAGGACTAAAGTCTAACAAGAGGTCGACCGTCAGCCGGGTATTCTATGCAGCACTTCAGGCAGGTGCCTGACTCCCCGATGAACACAGCCTCCGCAGCCTCCTCTGTACTGATAGTGGATGACGACGAGGACGTTCTGCGTGCGCTGGAGCGTGTGCTTCGTCAGGCTGGCTTCGCCGTAGAAACGTTCACGTCCGCATCGGCGTTCCTGAAACGTCCGATCAGCGATACGCCGTCGTGCCTCATCCTCGATTTGAAACTGCCCGACGTGGACGGTCTCCAGCTGCAGGAAGCCATGAGCCAGGCCAACATCCAGATGCCGATCGTGTTCGTCAGCGGGCGCAGCGACGTGGCCTCCACGGCATCCGCCATGCGATACGGAGCGGTGGACTTCCTGGAGAAGCCCGTTGACGAGGCGGTACTGATCAAAGCGGTCTCGCGGGCACTCGATCGGGACACGACGAGTCGGCTTCTTCGCAGTCAGATGGCAGCCGCACGCGAGAAGCTCGCGCGGCTGACGCCTCGCGAGCTCGAGGTCTGTCGGCTCGTCGCCCGCGGGTACCTGAACAAACAGATCGCGGACGAACTCGGCGTCAGTCAGCAGACCGTCAAGATCCACCGCGGACGGGTGATGCACAAGCTGGAAGTGGGGTCGGTGGCGGAACTGGTCCGCCTGCTGTCGTTCATCGAGGGATAGCCGCGACCCGTGATCCCTCGGGATGCTCTTCCGAGGCGGGGTCGGGGGCGCACGGCAACACACAGCAGACGGTCGCTCCCCGGCCTTCGTTGTTCCTTGCGGAGACTTCGCCGTCATGCGCCTGGAGGATCGCCTTACAGAGCGCGAGACCGAGCCCGAGACCGGTCGGCTTGGTCGAGACGAAGGGTTCGAAGAGCGACGCGAGCCGTTCTGGAGGAAAGCCGGTCCCCACGTCCTCGATCCGCAGCTCGATATGCCCGTCCGCCAGGGCGGTCGTGATCGTGACCTGCCGGTCGCCTGGTTCGATCTCACCCATTGCGTCACAGGCGTTGAGGATCAGGTTGAGCACGACCTGCTGCAGTTGCAGGCGGTCGCCGCGAACATCCGGAAGATCCGGCGCAAATCGGTTGACGACACATACGCCCCGACGAAGCAGGTCGCTCTGCAGCACCGTGACGACATCGGTGACGACGTCGTTGAGGCTCAATCGCTGTGCATCGAGCCGTCCTGTCTTGAACCAGCTGCGAAGGTGGCTCAGGATGCTCGAGGCGCGGTGGCTGGCTGACACCACATCGGTCAGAATCGCGTCGAGCTCACGGTGGCCCTTGAGCTCGCGGGCCACGAGTCGTCTCGCGGCCTGCGCATTGCCGAGGACCGCCGTGAGCGGCTGACTGAGCTCGTGGGTGAGCGATGCCGACAGCATGGCCATGGTCATCATGCGACCGGCGACCGCAATCTCGTTGCGCAGGTGAACGGTTTCGGCCTCGGTGCGTTTGCGCGTGGTGATGTCGCTGTGCGTGATGACGGCACCGCGGCGATCGCCGGTGAGTGGGACCGCGGCGACCGAGAACCAGAGCGGCTGCTCCTGCGTGCGCCACTCGTATTCCACGTCGAAATAGGTGCGCGCGCCTGACAGGATCTCCTCGAGACCCGCGACGATCGTCGCCCCGTCGCGCGAGTTCTCGATGTCGCCGCGGAGACGATCGAGGTAGTTCGCGTGGCGCTTGACGCCCACGAACGGCGGCCGCATCTTGTGATCGGCCGCATCGGTCCATGCCTCGTTCGTTTCGATGACCACGCCGGCGGGATCGACGATCGCCAGTGCATCTGGAATCGAACGCAGGACTGAACTGTGCAGGGACTGGAGACGACTTCGTTCGCGCACGACCACCGCGAGCGAGAGCGACAGCACGCTCAACATCGCCAGGAGCATCTGAAGCGACCAGACATCGTGGAGCGAGAAGGACACGCGATCCGGCACGGCCCTCAGCAGCGCCGCCACGACGACCAGTTGCAAAAGACCGACGGCGGTCGGGCCGAATCGAATAGCAGCCCAGAACAGGAGCGGCAGCACGCTGTACATCAGCGCCGGAATCATGACCTGCGTCTCGAGCTGGATCTCCAGCAGCAGATCGACGACGACCATCGTCAGGATGACGAGGAGCGTCGCTTCGGCGAACCACCGGCGGCTCCGCTCGAGCAGTCGCGCGAGGTTCGACGAACCGACCATCACGATCGGCGGAACCAGCGTCAGCGTGGCCAGCGCATTCGAAACGAACCGTTGCTCCCAGACCTCCCAGTAGCGTTGACCCGTTTCGGTCGCGATCACGACGGCGGCATCGAAAAACGATGTGAGCCCCGTGGCGCCGACGACGCTGATGAGCAGAAAGAGGGCGAGCCCGCCGAGGTCCTGGAAGAAATCACGCGGCGGCCTCGCACGCGTCAGCCAGAAGGCGCCCAGCAGCGACTCCCCGACGTTGGTGAAATACCAGCCCACGCTGGTCGACAGCGAGATGCCATGCAGGAGCTGCGTGGTCAGGTGCACCGGAAGCACGGCCAGGACGCACCAGGCCCAGTCGGGTCGAGGCGTCAGCAGCAGCGCGGCGAGCAGCAGCGCGTTCGGCGGCCACAGAAGAGAGACGGGTTGGTTGTGCGGTGTGAGCAGCAGGCCGACCTGCGTGCCCCACAGGTAGATCACCGCCACCGCGACTGCCGTGACCACCGTACTCGATGAGACTCGCCCCCCAAGGGAGTGCATCGCGTCAATCCTCTGCACCACTCGAAGACGTAACCAGCTGGTCATAAGGGGAGCGCCGCGAAACCAGACGGAAGACCTCGATAGTAATGCTCGCGACGCGACTCGAGTCAAGAAAACCCTGCGATCGATGTGAATCGATCCAAGCTCAGCGGCTGCGCAGGTCATCCACACGGGCTTGCACATCCGCGGGATGTCGCGGGGCCTTGGCTCGATACGGCGGACGTCCCGCGCACGTCTGACGGTTTTTCAGGCTCTTGGCGTCTGCCGATATGTGGCCCGCGACTTGAATTTCAATGCGCGTCGCGAACGCGTCTTTCGCGCGCACCGGAAGGCGCGTCTCAGTCGACGATCGGGCCGGAGCGCTCTGATCAGCCGCTCTTGGGGGGACAGCCGGCGCTGCAACAGTGGCCGGTACGCGGGTCTTGGTCGGTAGCATCCGGTCCGGTCTCTTTTTCAACACACACTTCATGGCGCGCAAGTCGTGTGCGCCGTGACACGGAGGCATGAGTGCCCACACGTTACGCGAGCGGGTTCGCCGTCATGCTTGCGGTCACGATAATGGCGACGGGGGCCTGCGGCACGCGTGACAAGCGGGCGCGGGGCGAGGACCTCCTCAAGCAGACGTCAGCCCGAATCGCGTCCGCTCAGGCACTCAGCGTAACAACGGACGAGACCAACGATCGCGTCGCCCGCGACGGAAAGACGCGGCAGGTGCATCTGCAGCGTCTCGTGACCGTGCGTCGGCCGGATCGCATGTGGTTCAAGACATCCGGAGACCGCAATACCGAAGGGTTCTACGACGGCTCTCGGCTGACCCTGCTGTTTCATGGCGAGAAGGTGTTCGGCATCATTCCCACGCCGGCGACACTCGACGATACGATCCAGACAGTCTCTGAGCGCTACGACATTCCCCTGCCGATCGGCGATCTGCTGACGAGCGATCCGCAGAAGTCCTACCTCAGCTCGCAGACGACCGGGGGCTGGGAAGGCGAAGACACCATCGACGGAAAGACGTGCGCACGAGTCGAGTGGCATCATCCGAACGTCGACTGGACGATCTGGATTCCGGAATCAGGCGAACCGCTCCCCGCCAAGCTGTGGGTGAACTACAAGAGCCGCGATCGCAAGACGACCGTGCTCTTCAAGGACTGGAACCTCTCGCCCCGGTTGAGCGATGCGATGTTCCAGGCGCCGACTCCGGATGACTACGAAGGCGTCGCCGTGATCCAGCGGGCATCGGCCGTCCTGCCACCGGACGCGAAGCCCGACGCCCCGCCAGCGTCCGACGTCACGCCGGCACCGCCGAAGTAGCGATGGAAATGGAATCATGCGCGGCATCCACGTGAGACCAGAAACGCTGTCCCGCGTCGCGTTATTGCTCGTGATCGCCGTCGCGAGTGTCGCAACGGCCGTTCAGGTCACCGGCCAGACCGTTCGAGGTGCGCGTGCTCGTGGAACCGTGGTGCAGGGTGAGCACGGGACCGCTGCCGTGGGACCGCGCGGCGCCGCGGTCAAGGGTGATGAAGGGTACGCCGCAGTCGGTCGTCATGGCGCGGTGGTGCACGGCGACGATGGCACCGCGGCCGCAGGACGACGAGGCGCCGTGGTCGTCGGTGAAGAAGGTCACGGAGCGGCAGTCGGCAGATACGGCGGCGTGGTGGTCGGGAACCACTACGAAGATTACGAAGGATGGCGCGTGGCCTCGGGTGTTGCCGCGGGCACCGCGATCGCCGTCGGCACGATGCTCTCGCGGCCGCCGACCGGCGCGACTACTGTCGTCGTGGGTCCCACGTCGTATTTTTACTCGGGCGGCAGCTACTACACTCGCGTGGTGACCGGTGGCGCTGTCGCGTATCAAGTCGTCGCACCACCAGCGGGGGCCATCATCGCCACGCTGCCGGCAGGCTGTGCCGCGGCGCGCGTTGGCGCGGTCACCTATCAGCGGTGCGGCAATTCCTATTACGAGCGTGTGGCGACGGGCTATCGCGTCGTGGTGTTCTGAGCGCAGACGTGTCGCGGCAGTCGCTGCCTATCGCGTGTGGCTGCCGACAGCGCTGTTGTTCGCGGTCGCGATCTCGCAAGTCTTTCTTGCGACGCTCGCGAATCTGAGTCCATGGAAGGGCGGTGGCTTCGGGATGTTCGCCACCAATGACGGGACAGCCTATCGCTTCATCCGGCTGATCGTCGATGCGCCCGGACGATCGGAGGAGCTCAGCGTACCCGCCTCGCTCGACGAAGCCGCGCTGCGCGCGCAACTCTTTCCCGCCGACCACTTCCTCAGGCAGCTCGCCCGTGCGGTCGCGGATCGCGAACAACGGCAGGGACGGCCGGTGTCGAGTGTCCGTGTCGAAGCGTGGAGGATCGTATACGACGGAGTGCCGCTGAGAGGAACGGAACAGCGCCTGCGCACCTTCACGCTGCATATCGCGCCGCCGCTCGAGCCGCACCACGACTGAGCGGTGCAGGTGCCGCTCGCGCTTCGCTTGACCGCGCTCACATTGCTGCTTCGTCCGATGGGGCCGTGGACAGTACGGCCTCTGATCTTGTTGTGTGCCGGCGTCGCGCTGTTGTCGCCACGCGCGCTCCTCCGCCCGTTGACGTGGTATGCACTCGCCGCGCTCATCGCTCTGCGCATCGCTGCCGACTGGCCGGTCCCCGACAATCATGTCTACCTGCTCGCGTACTGGTGTCTGGCCGTGGCGCTCGCGCTCGGGGCCACCGATCGCGAACTCGTGATCGTCACGAGCGGACGACTGCTCATCGGCAGCGCGTTTCTCCTCGCGGTTCTCTGGAAGGGTGCGCTCTCGACCGACTATCTGGACGGCCGGTTCTTTCGCGTGACGTGGCTCACCGACGATCGGTTCTCGGATACAGTGCAGCTGCTCGGCGGCTTGAGTCAGCCGCAACTCGATCACAACCGCGATGTCCTCAAGGCGCTGCCTGAGGGCGCCGAACTGCTGCATCCACCAGCGCTCGAGGAACCACGCGCCTTCCGGCAACTCGTGCTCGTCTCCACCTGGGGGATGCTCGTCGTCGAAAGCCTGATCGCGGCGACATTTCTCCTGCCACTCGGTCGGCGGCTTTCCTTCGTCCGACATCCGTTGCTGCTGTCGTTCTGCGTCGTGACCTACGCGATCGCGCCGGTCGCAGGGTTCGGATGGCTGCTGCTGACGATGGGAGTTGCCCTGTGTCGACGGGAGCAGCGAGCGCTGCGCGCCACGTACGTCGCGACGTGGTTCCTCGTGCTGCTCTACTCCGAAGTGCCCTGGGCCAGCCTGGCGATCGGCTGGCTCGGTGGCCGCTCCGACTGAAGCGAAGTCTCGGATGCCTCGGATTCACGCGCCTCGCGTAGATCTTTTTCGAGAAAGTAATTGAGGAACGTACGTATGACGGCGATGGCGCCGAGCTGACCGATGTCCGCCCACGCCGGCGAGATGACGGTTCGTACGATGTCGGCGGCCAGCTCGAACTCGAGGCCGAGGAGCAGCCAGACGCCAAGCCGGCGCCACGCGGTCTTCCGGGCGCCATACGTCGCCCGCCCGCTGGCTGTGATCCTGGTGATGGCGAACGCTGCCTCGATCGATCCCCAACCGACGATCACCACGGCGATCGTCTCGATCGCGAGCGCAACGCCCTCCGACATCTGACGAAGGAGTTCTTCCACGCTCAGCGATCGCTTTCGCGCTCCACTCGGACGATGCAGCGGAAACCGACGTGAGAGGTCGACGTGTCGACCGGTTCAGGGAACCGCGCGGCGGGCCGATAGCGTCGACAGTAGTTGGGCGCGCACAGATGCGAGCCGCCCTTCAGCACCTTGCGTGGAATCTTGATCTCGGGCTGACGCGGATCGTAGCTCGCGTCCTCGCGTCCCCCGCGGGGGTTGTGCGGTGTACAACACGCTTTCAGCGCGTCGGGAGAGTGCTGGGGCGCGTACCAATCGGTCGTCCACTCCCAGACATTGCCGATCATGTCGTACAAGCCATACCCATTCGGCGGAAACACGCCGACCGGCGACGTGCCTTCGTATCCATCGGCCACCGTATTCGACCAGGGGAACTCGCCCTGCCACGTGTTGGCCATGTGCCGATCGCCGGGCAGGAACTCCTCGCCCCACGCGTAAGGGGCGCCATCGAGACCACCCCGTGCCGCGCACTCCCACTCGGCTTCAGTCGGGAGCGACTTGCCTTCCCACGTCGCGAACGCCTCCGCGTCGGCGAATGCCACGTGCACGACCGGATGATCGCGCAGCTGCTCGATCGTACTTGCCGGGCCTTGCGGATGGCGCCAATCGGCGCCCTTCATGAACTGCCACCAGTTCCCGATGTTGCGCCGGTCGACAGGTCCTGTCGGCTTCACGAACACGAGCGAGCCGGCGTAGAGCATCTCCGGCAGCGCGCCCGGGTAATCAACGGGATTCGGCACCAGCTCGGCAAACGTCACGTGGCCCGTCGTCTCGACGAAACGCGAAAAGCGGGCGTTGGTCACCGGATAACGATCGATCCAGAACCCGTCGACTGCCGCGTGATGGACGGGGCGCTCCTCCGGATAGTGTTTGTCCGATCCCAATCGAAACGTGCCGCCCGGCACCCACATCATGTCTGGAAACGGAGGGGTTGGCGGTTGAGGCTGTGCCGACGCCACGTCGGCATCGCTACACACGGTCGCATCAGCGTTCGAAGTCATATCGCGCCGATCGCTGCACGCAAGACGTGCGCCGAAGTCCCGCTGAGTCTCACGACGAGCCGTGACCGCACCTCGGGCGCCGGCTCTCCGCGAGGCATCGCGGAATCGCCACGCATGAGCGCGGCGGTCGTTCTGATTCGACACGCGCGCGTCTGCACGAGTGACTGGCACTCCGCTTGCGACCCCTCTGCACCGCAGCAGTCGGGAGAAGTGCGTCACGCTCCGCTGACGCATGGCCCCTGCAACCGAACGCTTATGACCAGACGTCTCTTCATCATCGCAGCTATCGTCACGTCCGGCGGCCTGGTGGCTGCCGGACAGACCACGACCGACCAGACCTCAACGACTCCGCCGATCAGTTCGAGTCAGTCGGCCGCTCCACAGACGGGCGCCGCACCAGCGTCGCGCGGGCCGCTCCTGGGCGAGTACGTCGGAGTCCTGATGTGCGTCGACTGCGCCGCGGTTCGCGCAAAGTTGACGCTGTTCACAACCAGCCCGCTCTCGTCGAGCGATGGCACGTATCTGTTCGAACAGAGTTATCTTTCGGGCTTCAAGATCCAGCAGACCCTGTCGCGCGGACGATGGCGCGCTGTGCGTGGATCGGGAGACGACGCGGGCGCGACGGTCTATCAGCTCGACGGCGATCCGCCAACCAAGCCTCAGTACTTCCTGCGCGTGTCCGATGAGGTGCTGCGGCTGCTCGATCAGCAACGACGGGAGCTGCCGTCGGTCATCAACACCAGCCTGACGCGACTGCCACGGCCGGGCGGATACATCGGGATCGATCCGTACGATCCGGATGTTCAGCAAGCCGCCGCGTTCGCAGTCGAGATATGGTCGATGCGAACGCCGAATCCCCCGACACTGCGGTCGATCACGCGTGCGGAGCGCCAGATCGTCGAGGGGATCAACTACAAACTCTGCCTCGACGTCGACGTCGCCCAGACGCGCCAGCACGTCCAGACGGTGGTGTATCGGGATACCGCGCAGACGCTGCACCTCACCCAGTGGCTGGCGGATGGGTGTGAATCGCGAACGCTGCGATGACCGAAGGCGCTTTCCCATGTACCCGAAGTGTCTGAAAACGCGGCTGGACGTGTTCCTGTGCGCATATCTCGCGTTTGGTGTGCTCGACCACGCACTCACCGCACAATCTCAACAGGAAGGTGAAAAGCCGGCGGCGCCATTTCGCGCCGGCGTCGATCTCGTTGCCTTGAATGTGACCACGTCCGATTCGCACAAGCGCTTCGTCCCCGGTCTCACGGAACGAGACTTCACGGTGTTCGAGGACGGCGTGGCTCAGGAGCTGTCGTTCTTCGCCGCCGGCCGGATGCCGCTCGATCTCGCTGTCCTCCTCGACACCTCGGCGAGCATGACGAACGTCCTGTCGACGGCGCAGCAGGCGGCAATCGATTTCGTCGGCACCGCGAAGGCGGACGACCGCATCTCGGTGATCGAGATCAACGATCGCGCGAACGTGCTGGTCCCTCTCGGCAGCGACGTTCCGGCCGCAGTCGACGCCATTCGGCGGACCACGGCGCGCGGCTCGACGGCGCTGTACAACGCGCTCTATCTCGCGTTGACCGACATGAATCGGATCCGGAAAGGCAGCAGCGACATCCGTCGGCAGGCGATCGCGGTGCTGTCGGACGGCCAGGACACGTCGAGCCTGGTGCAGTACGACGACGTGATGTCGCTCGCGAAAGCCTCGGGGATTGCGATCTATGCGATCGCGCTCGTCGCCCCGACTGAAGAATGGCGTCTGTCCGGATCGAAGTCGAACGTGCAGTCGGAGTTCCTGATGCGATCGTTCGCACAGGAGACCGGCGGCCTCATGTTCGTGGCGCGCGACGTCCGGGAACTCGACTCGATCTACGCGCAGATCGCGAGCGTCCTCGCGCAGCAGTACACGCTCGGCTACATCTCGAAGAACGGCAAAGCGGACGGGGTCTATCGCCGAGTCACGATCAAGGTCTCGAACCATCCGGGCGTCACGGCGCACACGCGCACCGGATATTTCGCATCGCGCACAGCGTCACCGCGACTCTCGCGATAGTCCTTAGTTAGCCCTGGTCTTGGTGCTTGGTCCAGCGTGGCGGACTGAGGGCGGACCAAGCACCGGGGACAAGGGACGACCAAGGACCAAGCACCAGGTGCCAGGGACCAAGATTACTGACGCAGGAACACCAGGACGAAACCGAGTAAACCGAGGCCGCAGATGAATGCGGCCAGGCTTCCGGCGATCGAAATGTGGAAGGGCCCGTAGTCCCGATAATCTGCTCGCAGCTTGTTCATCTGATTGCGGTAGTCCAAGGTCGCCATGAACAGGGCGACCACGCCGAGACTGATCATCACGAGGCCGACAGCGCGTGGGCTCATGAGGTGCTCTACCTGCGTCTTCTCGTCCTGCCGCAGATACTGGAAGAACTTGTAGATCGTGAACCCGAACGAGATGAGCGAGGTGCTCGTTCGCACCCACGCCATGAGCGTGCGGTCGAGCGCGACCATCGTTCGCGTGACGGCGAGATGCGTCCGCGAGTCAGCGAGCTTCGTACGGGTCGCGGCAAGCTCGTTCGACGAGGGGGCGCGTTCACCGGTCATGAGTGGCTTTCTCTCCGCGGAAACGTCGCCTTGGCGTCGCGGAAGAACAGCGCGCGAATCTTGTCCCAGAAGTCGCCGCCCAGCACGAGCACGCTGGTCAGCAGGAGCAGGTCTGCGATCAGCGTGAAGCGGACGGTTCGCGCTGCGTCACGCGGGGTGAGGATGCCCATATATGGCTCGATCGAACTGAGCACGATTGCGCTGACGAACATCACGATCCCGAGACGATGACGCGGGGGGCTCACTTGTTTCGGTGGCTTCAGATAGCCCAGAACCAGCCGCTTCAAGTACCGGAACCCGGGCTTGCCCAGAACCGCGATCGCGGCGAGCACACCCAGCTTCGGACCGACGAACACCACGACGCCCGCCACTGACGGTGGCAGCGATGTGCGCGCGACCGTCACCAGCGTCAGCACCCATCCCAGTACGAACACGCCGCCGCCGAGCAGCAGACGACCGATCGGTGGTGGAACGTCTTCGTCGACCACCGTTCGCTCACCCTGCGATCGTCGCGACGCTGCGCGCGTACTCAGTGACCTCCGCCTCCCACCGCGTCGCCCATCTTGGCCAGCGCATCATCGATCGTGAAGCTCGCTGCCTTCTGACGCGGCGGGAAGTCCTTGAACGTCTGCGCGAACTGCCCGGCGATCGTTTGCGCCGCGAAGATGATGTAGTCGTGATGCAGGAACCAGTCGTAGTAGGTGTTCGAAGTGACATCCGCTCGTTCGTACGGATCGGTGCGCAGGTTGAACAGCTTCGGCAGGCGCAGCGACACGAACGGCTCGGCCCAGACCTGCAGCGTGCCCTGGCAGCGCTGCTCCATGAAGACGACTTTGAAGTTGTCGTAGCGGACGCCGAGCACATCGCCGTCGTCGCTGAAGTACATGAACAGGTTGCGCGGGCTCTCCTTCTCCTTCCCCGTCAGATAGGGCAGCAGGTTGAAGCCGTCGATGTGGTTCTTGAACGACTTGCCGTTGGCGGTATGCCCTTTCTTCAGTTTCTCGGCGACATCGGGCTCTCCAGCCATCGCCAGAAACGTCGGCAGCCAGTCGTGGTGCTGCACGATCCCGTTCGCGATCGTTCCGGCCTTGATCTGTCCGGGCCAGCGAACCAGCATCGGCACCCGGAAAGCGCCTTCCCAGTTGGTGTTCTTCTCGCTGCGGAACGGCGTCATGCCGGCGTCGGGCCAGGTGTTCATGTGTGGGCCGTTGTCGGTCGAATACATCACGAACGTGTTGTCCGCGATGCCCAGTTGATCGAGCAGCGTCAGCATCTCGCCGACATGCTTGTCGTGATCGATCATCGTGTCGTGGTACGGTGACTGCCAACGCCCCGATTGACCAAGGCTCGATGACTTCGGGTGCGTGAACAGGTGCATGTGGGTCGTGTTCAGCCAGACGAAGAACGGCTTGCCCGCCTTGTGCTGTCTCGTGATGAAGTCCTTGGCCGCGGCGACGAACTCGTCATCGCAGGTCTCCATCCGCTTCCGGTTCAACGGACCGGTGTCTTCGATCTTCTGCCTGCCGACACGCCCCCAGCGCGGTTCCTCGGTCGCGTCATCTTTGTCCTGCGCAAAGGACCGGATCACGCCGCGCGGGCCGAAGTTCTTCCGAAAATTGGGAAAGTCTTTTTCCGGCGGGTAGTCGTACATTTCCGGCTCTTCCTCGGCGTTCAGGTGATAGAGGTTGCCGAAGAACTCGTCGAAGCCGTGCGCGGTCGGCAGGTACTTGTTGAGATCGCCGAGATGGTTCTTGCCGAACTGACCGGTCGCGTAGCCGTGGTTCTTGAGCAGCTCGGCGATCGTCACCGTCTCGGGCTGCAGACCGATGGGAGCGGCCGGAATACCGACCTTTGACAGACCGGTGCGATAGACACTTTGTCCGGTGATGAAGGATGAGCGACCCGCCGTGCACGACTGCTCGCCGTACGAGTCGGTGAACAGCATGCCTTCCTTCGCGAGCCGATCGATGTTCGGCGTGCGATAGCCCATCACACCGTGGCTGTAGCAGCTCAGATTGGAGATGCCGATGTCATCGCCCCAGATGACGAGGATGTTGGGTTTCTCCTGATCAGGCACGCGTAGCTCCTTCCGAATTTCGTCGGATCGAGCAAGGAGCTTGCCGCGTGCCGTTCCACCTGCAACCAGAGGCAGCGACCGGTCGCTCGTGCGTCACGCGGCTTCGCGGATCGGTCGCGACAATGCGCGGCAGGTCGCATGATGTTCGATGCCGTTCGTCGAACGACACCGACTGCTCTGGCACGATCTGGATCACGATTTGCTCCGACCGCATCAGAGTGTCAGCAGATGCACCGTAGAGCTCTCGTATTCGTGGGGCTGCTCGCCTGTGGCCCTGCGTGGGCGCAGGAGGTCGAGACGGTCGGCGGAGTCACGCAGGCGGGGTAGCTTTGCCGGCAGCGACCCAGGTTACGGCGCCGCCCGCTGACGGCGCGAGCACCCCTTCAGAGTCAGCGACTCCGCAGCCGCCAGCACAGACCCAGGGCCCCGTGCGCCCGCCATCGATCGATCGAGAGACGATCACAGGTGACGCGGAGGCGGTGGCGCGCGTCGACAATCAGCCGCTCGATCCGACGTTCAAGGGATCGTTTCTGATCCCAGGCACCGAGACACGCCTGCGGGTTGGCGGCTTCGCGCGCGTCGATTTCATTCATGACTTCCGGCCGATTGGCAGCACCGATGACTTCGTCGTCGCGACTATTCCGGTGGACGCGGTGAGCGATCTGGACAATTCGACGATTCACGCGCGCGAGACCCGCTTCAACTTCGAGCTTCGACGTCCAAGCCGCGTCGGCAGTCTTCGTGTGCTGTTCGAGTACGACTTCTTCGCCGACCAGGGTGAGCGAGCACTCAACCTGCGGCACGCGTACGGGCAGATTGCCAATCTCCTTCTTGGCTTCACCGTGTCAACGCTGCAGGACGTTGACGCCAGGCCCGACATCCTCGACTACGAAGGACCGCCGGGGCGGATATCGGCGAGGCAGGCGCAGATCCGCTACACACTCCGACTCTCCGATGAACAGAGCGTGGCCATCGCCGCAGAGGAACCCAAGCCGAACATCGCTGCCGACAGCGAGCACGACGTGACGATTCGCACGCCCTGGCCCGACATGATCGTCCGGTACCGAATGGAGTCGCGCCGCAGCCATCTCCAGGTCGGCGCGGTGTTTCGCTCGTTGGGCGGATTCGCAGGCACCGGCATCCAGCAGGCGCAGGTGCTCGGGAGCGGGCTGGCGGTCTCAGGATCGTGGGCGCAGAACCGTCGCAACATCGTGCTGCTGCAGACGGCAGCGGGACGCGGGCTGTCACGCTACATCAAGGACACGTCGAACGCCCCGCTCGATCTCGCCGTCGACAGCCAGGGGCGCGTGCGCGCAGTACCGCTCGTCAGCGCCGTCGCCGGTTTTCAGCGTGGCTGGACCACGACATTGCGGTCGACCTTCGCGGCGAGCCTCGTCGAGGCCAGCAGGATCGACGGCCTGGCGGCGGACGCATATCGCGAGAGCCGCTACCTCTCCGCCAACATCATGCACTTCGCCTCACCGTTCACGATCGGCATCGAGTACGGCGTCGGTCGCTTCGAGACGCAGAACGGCCATCACAACTGGAACGGCCGCGTTCAGGTGGCGCTGCAATACGACCTCGTCAAGTAGCGTCGTCGCGTTGTCCTCTATCCGGAGACACCGAGCAGAAAGCAGGGTCACAGCGATCACGTCTCGATCAGACCGAGCCACGCCGCATAGCGCACGAGGTCGGCGGTGTTGCGGAACCCCAGCACCCGCATGATTTCGTACTTGTGGGTTTCGACGGTCCGGCGCGACACCTTGAGCCTGCTCGCGATCTCTTTCATACGGTAGCCCTGCGCGATCAGCTGCAGGACCTGGCGTTGTCGTGCCGTCAGCGTCACTGGCGTCTTCTCGGCCATCGGCAGATCGCCGATCCGCTCGGCGACCGGCCGGCTCACGTAGATGCCGCCGCCGAGCACGTTGTCGATCGCCGTGAGCAGTTCCTGCCCCGCGGCATGCTTCGACACGAAGCCCACCGCTCCGGCCTTGATCGCCTCCTTGGCGATGCGCGCGTCGGAGTACATCGTGAGGATGATGATCTTCGACTCCAGCCCCTGCGCTCGGAGTTGTGCGGTGGCTTCCAGTCCACTGAGACCGGGCATCGAAAGATCCGCGATGATCACATCGGGCTTGAGTTCGATGGCGGCTTCGACGAGATGACGTCCGTCGGCGACTGTCGCGATCACGTTGCAGTGATGCTCCAGCAATCGGTTGAGCCCCTCCGCCACGAGCACGTGGTCATCGGCGAGCAGCGTACGAGGCGGTGGGTGCATGACCCCTCAGACACGACCTTCGACGAGATCCACGCGCCCCAGCAACCGTCGTCGACGTCGAACTGCGGGCAAGCGTGGCACAGTTTGAATCGAAGCGCCAGCCTCACGACGCGGCCCCGCTGAGCCGTTGCACTGAAAAGCCGCGCTGGTGCGACCATCAATGCGTCTTGGTTCCGAGCGACATCCGCGAGCGAATCAGGATTTCGTCGAGGACGACCTGGGGATCGTCGCGCAGCACCATCCGCATGCCCTGGAGGATGAGGAACTCCCGCGACGACAGGAAGCTGTCGAGCGCCTCGCGACTATCCCACTCGGAGACGAGCGTCAACGAGTGGCCATCGCCGGCGTCGGTCAACAGGCGACAGGTCAAGCACCCCGGCCAGGCGTGCATCCGACGGATGAACCCGTCGACGGCGCTCAGCGCCTCAGCGTGCTTGTCTTCTCTCAAGCGCAGATTGACTGTGGCTACGTGCATCACGGGTGCGCATTCAGAGCTGAGGGTTTTGCCGCCTTCCGCGACATGTCGTGGTCCCGTCACGCCGCGATTGGGGCCGGCTCAGGCGTCCTCGACCCCACCGCCCTCGTACAGCCCCAACGCTTGTATGATTCACGCGAAATCCGTCTCGCAGTTCCGGGTCACGCTCGCGGGCTGGCCCGGCTCGTTAATGAAGGAACGCAACTGGCGTGCCCGATCGTGGTGCAGTCGCTGAGTTGCTCTCGAGAACGCCGTGGAAGGCTTCACTCGCGCGGCCATTCTGCGAATCGTCCTGTTCGGCCTTGCGTATTACGTCCTCGTTCGGCTCACACCGGAATCGAGCACGGGGCAGGCCGGCGACGTTCTCATCGGCATGGCCCTCATCGTCTGGGCGTTTCTGGTGACCCGGCGACGCGAATGGTGGCTGGTCGCGTGTACGGCCGTTGCCGCTCGTGCCCTTGCCACCATGCGCGGTGGCACCCCGGCGGTCCCTGACGGGCTCGCGCAGGCGCTGACCATTCCACTCGGCGCCGTCGCGGCCATCGCGCTGGAGCAGATCACGCGACGACGAGCCGTTCCCGTGGATCTCCCGCTGAACACAGGCGCGCAGATCGAGCTGAGGCACACGACGGACGACGATCGTTTCCGGGTCGCGGCGCTGCTCGAGGCCAGCAGGCGGGAGCTCTCGCTGCTGCATGCGATCACGCGAATCGTGCAGCACGGCGACTTCGCACAGACGGGCGATCGGCTGCGAGAAGTCGGAGACGCCATCCGCCATATGTGGCCGGACCCGGGCGTGCTGGGCGTCCGAACCCGCCTCGGCACGGTTGTCATTGCCTCGGCGGAGCTCGAGGATCGTCAGTGGAGTCACCGCGCCGTGTTCTCGGTCGCGGATGGACGGATCGGCGCGATCGAGATGGCGTACGAGACGTATCCGGCGACCAGCCGATCGGCGTTGCTCGACGCGATCGCCGAGATGCTCCGCAAAGCCATCGATCGTCACCTCGTCACCTTCGCGCTGTCGCAGAGCGAAGAGCGCTACCGCAGCGTGGTGGAGCATCAGAGCGATATGGTCTGCCGGTACCTGGCGGACACGACCTTGACGTTCGTCAACGAGGCCTACTGCCGTTACTTCGAAAAGGACCGCGACAGATTGATCGGTCTCCGCTTCATCGATCTGATTCCCGAGGCGGAACGAGAGGCCACGCGCCAGCAGATCGAGGCCCTGTTGCGAGGTGAGCGCCCCCCCGCCTACGACCACTCGGTGCTACGACCGGACGGCACCATCGGCCGGCAGCAGTGGGTGAATCACGCGATCGTGTCGCCCGAGGGCCGGATCGAGGAGTTTCAGGGCATCGGACGCGACATCACCGACCGGTGGCGTGTGGAAGAGGAGCTGCGAGGCAAGGAGGCGAGCCTGCACGGCGCCTTTCAGCGGATCCGGATGCTGGCGCAGCGTCTGATCCTGGCGCAGGAGGCCGAGCGCACGGAGATTGCCCGGGATCTGCACGACGACATCAGCCAGCAGCTGGCGGCGGTGACGATCGAACTGAGCCTGATCGAGAGTCGCGTGAAAGAACAACCGGCAGTCGCGACTCGAGTGGCGCGCGTTCGCCAGCTCGCAGGCGAGCTGGCCGACAAGGTCAGGGCGACCTCGCACGCGCTGCATCCCGGCGTGCTCAAACACGCCGGACTGGCTTCAGCCCTGGCCTCCCACTGCGACGCGCTGACCGCCCAGCACGAGATTCAGGTCACGTTCGAACCGCACGGCCGCTTCGACGATGTCGCTGATGATCTGGCGTTGTGCGTCTATCGGGTCGCGCAGCAGGCGCTTCACAACGTGGTCATGCACGCCGAAGCCACCCGCGCCACGGTCACGCTGGCGCGCCACGATGGCCGAATCGAACTCATCGTCGCCGACAACGGACGCGGGTTCGATCCCGCCAAAGCGCACGTGCGAGGCATCGGGCTCATGAGCATGGAGGAGCGCGTCAGCCTCGTGCACGGCACTCTGGTGGTCGATTCGACGCAGGGCGGCGGTGCACGACTGCGGATCGACGTCCCGGTTCAGGGACGTCGACGGGAGTAAACACCGACTCCGCTACGCCCCGCGTCTGATCCCCAGCTTCCGCAGCCGGCTGCGCAGGGTGCTCGGCTTCAGGCCAAGCAGTTCCGCGGCGCCCCGACGTCCTTCAATACGCCACAACGTCGTGCTGAGCATCCGCTGAATATGACTCCGTTCGATCTCCTCGAGCGTCGTCCCCACGGCACCGACCGGTTTGGCCGACGAGAGCGAGATGTCCTTGAGCGCGATGGCGCCATCGGTCGACAGGATCATGGCGCGATGCACCACGTTCTCGAGCTCACGGATGTTGCCGGGCCAGTCGTACTGCTGGAGCGCCCGGGACACCGACTCGGCAATCGGCTTGGGGTTCTTGTGCATCTGACGGGCATACCGATTGGCCAGATGCTGCGCGAGCAACGGAATGTCCTCGCGTCGTTCCCTCAGCGACGGCAGCGAGATCGGAAAGACATTCAGCCGATAGTACAAGTCGCCGCGGAACTGATTCTGCCGGACCTCTTCGACCAGGTCGCGGTTGGTTGCCGCGATCACACGGACGTCGACGTCGACCGTCCGCGTGCTGCCAAGACGTTCGAGCTGCCCCTCCTGAAGGACCCGCAGCAGCTTCGGCTGGAGTTCGAGCGGCAGATCGCCGACTTCGTCGAGAAACAGCGAGCCGCGATGAGCGAGCTCGAACCGTCCGGGCTGACTCGAATGCGCCCCGGTAAAGGCGCCGCGTTCGCGGCCGAACAACTCGCTCTCGACCAGCGTCGCGGGAAGCGCCGCGCAGTTGAGGGCGATGAACTTGCCGGACGAACGCGGACTCCTGCGATGAATCGCGCGCGCGACCAGCTCCTTTCCCGTGCCCGTCTCCCCGAGGAGCAGGACGGTCGCCTGAGTCGCGGCCACTTGATCGAGCCGGAACACGACGTAGCGCCACGCAGCGCTTTCCCCGATCAAAGCCTCTTCGGCCGGCATCGCCATCTGGCGATCGGCATGACGGTCCTGCGCGCTCAGCACGCTTCGCATGCTGGGGTCGGCGGAGGAGGCCGCGGCCGCTGACGGATTGGCCGGCGGCCGATCGCCGACGAGCACGTCGATGGCGTCGGCAACGGTCATGACCGGCTCCAGCGACGTCACGTCCCACTGCGGGTGGGATCGCTGTGAGTAGAGGGCGATGACGCCCTGACCGAGATCGCGTCGTCGCAACGGAACGACGACGAGCGTGCGAATACCAAGTGCCCACAGATGAAGGTGGTCATCGGGGGGCAGTACGCTCGAACCGTGTGGTGGACCGTCAATCAGCAGCACGTCCGACTGGCCCGCTACGGCCTGAATACGCGGACGTCCGAGGAAATCGACAATCACACGGCCGGTCATGAGGGCGGTGCCGACCGCAATCATTCGCTGGTCGTGCCCCGAAGGTGGTATGAAAAGGCCCCCCTCGAGGCCGAGCCCATCGATAAGTCGTGTCAGGACCTGTCGGAGCCGTTCCTCGACCGGTTGCGACGAAACATCCGCCAGCCGTGTGCAGATCTCGGCCGCCATCTCCTCGACGGCTGGTCTGCGGCTATTAACGCCTGGAAATACGGACACGCCCATTGATTCCCCCACTTTGATCGGGTGTTCCCTGTGTGCCGGTCTTCAGGCAAACGGGAAGCTCTACTTGCATTTGTATTCGTGTGCTGCGGTGAAAACCCTACCTGCCCGCGCAACGCACGGGCAATCGGCAAAAGGTTCTACGTACTTCTTCGGTCCTTGACCCCAGCAGGAGATCGTCGGCGGTTCTTAAGGGTAAACAGAGATTCCGTGCAACCTTTCGCCGGAAATTTACCGTCAGGTCCTTGCGTATTCACGAATCGCAACGCACGGTCTCAGCAGACGCAGGCAGATGTCGACTCTGGTATCGGTGCGTTCGTCGCTCTCGACGTGCAGCCATCTCTCAACGCGCGAATGATCATCGCGATGATGGTCAGACCGAGTCCCGATCGATTGCCTTTCGTATTTGACGTGTTCGCCAGAGAGCAGCGCGAGTCGAATGGCGGCCCCGCGAGATGTGAAATCGCGATCGTCGGAGTCGAGTGTCGTGAAGCGGGCTCGAAGCGATTCACCCAGGTCGCTTCGAAAAAATAGTGTGCAACCTGATCCCGGATTTCAGTGGGATGTATCAGCCATTTCTAGAGCGGGCGGCCCGTTGGTTGGCCCGCGGATTCGCTGTCGCGACAACGGAGCGACAGCTACAGAAGTGAACCAAACAGTCCACTAGACTCGGGCGACGAGGCGGTCGAACTGAAGACGGTCGACGATCCGGAGTCGATGGCGTTCGGTGAAATTCACGATCCCGCGCCGTTCGAGCATCCGCGTAGCGCGGCTGACCGCCTCGGGCGAGAGTCCAAGGTAGTTGGCCACGTCTGATCTCGTCATCGGCATCTCGATTTCCAGCCCTCCCCCACTCCCATGTTTGACGCCGCGTTGTTCCAGCTGCCGGATGAACATGGCCACGCGGCCGACAGCGTCCCGCCGACCGACGACGAGCGCCTGCCGCTGCGCTTCGCGCAGCTCGTGAGCGGCTTTGACGAGGAATTGGTACTCGAGGTCGGGATCGTTGCGAAGCAGCTCGGCCAGGACCTCGGTCTTGACCCGGTACAAGGTCGCCTCTGTCACAGTTTGCGCCGTGCGCACGTAGACGCCGTTCTGCGCCAACCCGAAGACGTCCTCCGGAAAGAAGAATCCGGTGACCCATCTGCGACCGCTCGGGAGATCGCGGAAGGTCTTCACCACCCCGCCCGCGTTGAAGAACATCGTGGTCGCCGCCGTGTCTTCGCGGTAAAGCACCATGCGCGGGGGCACACGGACACGCGTGGAGATCTCTGTCAGCCGCTGGCGCTGACGACGGTTGAGAAGCGAGACCGGTCCGGCATCTGACTGGGCGAAGAACGGAACCGCACGCAGAGTCGGGCCGGAATCGGTGGACGGCAGTTCGCGCCGGGCTCGCGGCATACACGACCTGACGATCGACTTACCAACTTTCGTGCCGTTTGTCTCACAAAAGTCGCAACTTCCCGCTCTCGACTCCCCAGGCGTTCTTCGAGCGCCCTGGTTGGCGCCAAGAAGGTTGTGCTCCCGATGCCGGTGCATGTCGTGGGATTTCGCGACGGCTCGTGGCTTGGACTGATCCTTGGTCCCTCGGGCCTTGGTGCTTGGTCCTTGGTCCCACCTGCACCGCGCCGCGGGCCACGGGCAGGACCAAGGACCGAGGAGCAGGGACGGACCAAGAACCACGGGACGGACCAAGAACGAAGCACCAAGTACCAAGGACTAAAACTTGCTGAAAATCGAGCGCGATGTTACGTACCAGCACTCGGCTCCGCAGCAAGATCCGCCTCCTCGTGATCGCGTGTCTCCTGTTGGGCTCGCCGCCCGTCCGGCACCCGCTGCCGGCAGGAGCCTCCATCCCCGAGCCACAAACCGGCGCCATCCCCAATCCCCTGCCTTCGTGGAATGAAGGGGCCGCCCGCGCATCAATCATCGACTTCGTCAAACGGGTCACGACACGAGGCGACGCCGCCTACATTCCTCCGGCCGAACGCATCGCCGTGTTCGACAACGACGGAACGTTGTGGGCGGAGCAGCCTGTCTATTTTCAATTGGCCTTTGCGCTCGATCGCGTGAAAGCCCTCGCGCCCTCGCATCCAGAATGGAAGAACACGCAACCATTCAAGGGCGTCCTCGACGCCGACACGAAATCGGTGGCAGCCAGCGGCGAGAAAGGTCTGATGCAGATCGTTGCGGCCACGCATGTCGGAAACACGACCGCCGAATTCGAAGACATCGTGCGGGAGTGGATCGCAACCGCCAGGCATCCGACGACGAAGCGGTCGTACACGGAGATGGTCTACCAGCCAATGTTGGAGGTGCTGGCCTACCTGAGGGCCAATCAATTCAAGACGTACATCGTGTCAGGCGGCGGCGTGGAGTTCATGCGCCCGTGGGTAGAGCGCGTATATGGGATTCCGCCCGAACAAGTCATAGGAAGCCGCGCCAAGGTGAAATACGAGGTGCGTCCCACAGGTCCCGTGCTGATTCGCCTGGCCGACATCGATCTCGTCGACGACAAGGCCGGCAAGCCTGTCGGCATTCATCAAGTCATCGGCCTCCGTCCGATCGCGGCGTTCGGCAACTCCGACGGCGACTTCGAGATGCTCGAATGGACGACATCGGCCACCGGCCCGCGACTGGGCGTAATCGTCCACCACACCGATGCGGCGCGCGAATGGGCGTACGACCGTGAGTCTCACGTCGGCACGCTTGCCCGCGGGTTGGACGAGGCCCCAAAACGCGGCTGGATCGTGGTCGATATGAAGAGGGACTGGAAGGTCATTTACCCCTATGACAGGTAATGCAGAATTTCGAATACAGAATGCAGACGAATACAAATTGCAGACACTGCGTCGTGGAATCAACGCGGCGAGATCCGTCGCGCAGCTCACCCCGCTGCTGCGAGCGTGTCAGTGTCTGCATTCCGAATTCTGCATTCCGCGGTTCATTTCCCCGGTTGTACGGAGGTGATCAACGCCCTCGTGAACGTGATATCGACCCTGTCGCCCGGCTTGATTCGCTCGAGCAGCGACTTGTCCTCGATCTTGCGCGTGACCGTCCTTCCATCCTCGGTCGTCACGGTGACCGACGGCACCGAGGGATCGATCGCTTTCACAGTCACCGTCCGTTTCTCCTGCGTCGCGAGCGTCCCGGCGGGAAGCGCACCCTTGGCCCGATTCAAAGCCGCTTCGGAGCTGTCCCCCAGCCCCTGCTGTCCCGGCTTGAGGACCTGAAGCACCAGCGACTCGTAGTAGGTGATCTCCACCTTCTGCCCGACCTTCAGCTCGTTGAATCGCTGCATGTTCGGGCTGACGGCGAACTCGTCCTCGTTGCCCATGTCGTCGCGAAGGGTGACGGTGCGCTTCGTGCTGTCGATGCCGGTGATCTCGGCGGTCATCTTCAGCATGTTGACTTTGGTAATCGGCTCCTGGCTCGCAGCCTGCTGAGCCTGTTTCTTGCCAGCATCGGTGATCGGCGCCGCCGGCTGCTGTGCAGCAGCCCATGAAGCCCATGCCACGCCTGCTACTGTCACCAGCATCGTTGTGCGCTGTGCCATAGCTCACACCCCCGGCGCCTGGTACTCGCAAAGCTGCGGCCACAGGGGGCAGGGCGCAATCGCGCCGTACGACAGACCGGCGGCCGGAATGCCGCGACATGACACGGCGGAGCACGCGAGGAAACGCGGATGGAGCCGGACGGAGATCGAGCCTAGGGCCTGGGGAGGTGGCGGTAATCTGACGTCGCGTACGCCGTGATCGATCCATCCGGCCACTCGCGCACGACGAACAACGCGTCGTGCTCCTCGACGAAGATCAGCGGCCACTCCCGAGTCGGTGTCTGGTGGGTGAGCGACACCATCTGCCGGATGTTCGCGAGGTCGCGCCGAAGCTCGGGATCGAAGCCGGACCACATGAGAGGGACTCTGCGATCTCAGTATCGCATGAACCGCGCTATGTCGTGACCACGGCCAATCGCGGATGTCAGCCAGTGGCGTGGCCGCCATTGGCGCTCGCGGAGCACGAGAAGGCTGCTTTTGTTGCCGCATTCGCGCGAACGATCCCGGGACTTGAACTTGCACCCGCTCGACCGCCTGTGATCAAGCGCCGTCAGCGACTGACGATCGGAACCGTGGCGTTCGTTGTCCTGGGCGTGGCGCCGGCGTGGGCGCAGTTGCGAACCCAGCACATTCCGGGAGTGGTGGGCCTGAAGGCCGGTACGCCCCCGCCACCACACGTGTACGTGATCGCACCGCTGTTCTACATGTATTGGACCGACACCGTGCGGGATCGTAACGGCGACAAGCTGCCCCTCGATGCGAGCATCACGACGGTGGCCTATGCCGGAGGCGTCAACGTGGTCACGACGAAGAAGATCCTTGGGGGCAATTACGGCTTCCAGGTTCTTGCTCCAGTGGGCGTCAACAACAGGATCCAGGGCACTGAGATCCAGGCGAACCCCGGCCCGGGCATCTCCGATTCAGCGGTGGTCCCGATCAGTCTCGGCTGGAACTTCAAGCGAGCCGATGCCATTACCAGCTACACGCTCTTCATCCCGACCGGTCGCTATGCAGACGGCGCTGACGACAACACCGGCTACGGCATGTGGGGACACGAGGTGGCGTTCGGAACGACGGTCTATCTGAACGCCGCGAAGCAGTATCACGCTGCTGCCGTCGTCAGCTTCGACTTCCAGTCGAAGAAGAAGGACAGCGAGACCAAAGTCGGGAATCAGATGAACCTCGAAGGCGGCATCGGCGCCGACTTCCTGAAAGGCGGGCTCACCACCGGGCTCGCCTACTACGGAGGCTGGAAGCTGACCGACGACCAGATCGATGGGTTTCCCGACATTTTGATCCGCGGCAGGAACAAGGTGTTTGCGCTCGGCCCCGAAGTGCAGCTCGCGCTCGCGAGCAAGAACACCGTGTACGGATTTCTCAAAGTCAACTACCAGTGGGAGATCTTTGCGAGGACGACAACGCAGGGGAGCGAGCTGACTGTCCTTGCCACATTCCTCGTACCGCCTCTCAGGGTACCGACACCGTAGACCTCACGACGATATCTCCTGGCCCCCCGCAGCCCAAAGGGTCGGGAGTCGTTCTTGCGCGGTTCTCCGACAAGAATGACTTCCGACCCCGTCTTAGCTGAATATCGTGAAGAAGTATGCGACGACCGAGAGCGTGACTGTCGCGATCGCGAGCGGAACGGGATAGCCGATCCCGGGCACCGCTGATTCCGTTTCCTTCTGCGCCGCGCGCATCGACGATGTGTTCTGACGCGCGCCGGCGATGGCGCCCATCAGCAGCGCCTCGTTGAGCCCAAGCGCGTGACGGCCGATCCACCAGGCCACGAGCGCTGGAACGGCGCTCACGATCAGACAGCTGATGACGAGCGCCCAGACCGGCCCCTGTGTGATCACCTGGTAGACCGCCTGCCCGGAATTGATCGCCAGCACCGACGTGAACACGTTCAGGCCCAATTCCTCCATCAACGAACGTCCGCCCTCTGAGATCGGCCCGCCGAGGGCAGGATGCCGCGTTCTCAACCAGCCGAAGATGATCCCCGTGACCAGCACCGCGGCGGCGCCAAAGCTGATGTGCACACCGAACAGCGGCACCGGAATCGCGCCGAGTGCCGCGCCGACGAGCAGACCGGTCGCGAGCGTGAGGACATCTGTACTGTGAGTCGCTCGGACTACGTGTCCCACCCTGGCTCCGAGATTCGCAATGTGTGCCTCGGTGCCGGTCACGCGAATGACGTCGCCGATCTTCACGATGGTTTCTGCGGTTGCGGGCGGTTCTGCACCCGCTCGAAATACGGCATTGAGATAGAGACCCGGGCCGAGCACGGACGTGAGCTCGGACACGGAACGTCCCGCGGCCTCGGGTCGGCTGACGACGACGTCGACGGTGCGGATGGGAGCGAGGGATCGCGCTTCGGCGTCAGGTAGCTCGGGGCCGAGCGCCGCGCGCACGCGAACCTGCGCCTCGATTGGCGCCTCGACGACCACTTCGTCGCCGACTTCGAGCGTCGTGCTGTTGTTCGGCGACACCCAGCGATCGGCGCGGCGGACGCGCTCGATCGAGATCCGCGGCGCCGCACTGCGAAGCTCACCGATCGTATGACCCGCGAGCGTGCGGCCGGCGATCGCGTTCGCGGGCACGCGATACGCGCGCACCGTGACCGAGGTGTCGGCGACCTCGCCGGCCTCGACCGTGCCCGGCAGCGGCGACGAGCGCTGCCCGCGCATCGCCGCGAGGAACGTTCGTGCCGCCTCCGGTGCATCGAAGTGCCCGAGCGCGGGAAGCACTTTCATGAAGAGGACGAACTGCACCTGGCTCACCGTGTAGCACAACGCAAACGCCGCGGAGAGCGTGGCGGTGACGAGCTCCAGCGAGCTTCCAGGCCGCGGCTGCACGGCACCCGACTGCAGCGCCGATGACGCCGCGCCGAAGGTCGCCGACGAATTGTTCGAGCCCGCGAGCAGCCCTGCCACCGCCCCTTGTGGCAGTTCGAAGAACCAGCCGCATATCACGCTCAGCGCCGGTGCCAGCACGGCCACGATCGTGCCGATCGCCACGAGATGCCAGCCGTCACGCTCGAGCCCCGAGAAGAACTGCGGACCGATCTTCACGCCGATCGCGAAGATGAACAGGTTGAAGAAGATGGTTTTGAGGACGTCTGGGAGCGACAGCGTGATGCCGTAGCCGCTGTACGCCCAGATCGCCACGATCAGACCGACGAAAATGATGCAGACGACCGAGCCGAACGAGATGCCGCGGATCGTCCGCTTCCCGAGCACCATGCCGAGCGCGACGACGCCGAAGATGAGGAAGAACGGCTGGGTCTCGAGGAAGTGAAAGAAGGCGCGCATGGCGGCGTCAGTAGTCGTCGAACATCTTCTGCACCTGGGCAGGATCGTGTGTCTTCATCAATGCCAGCTGGAGCAGCACCCGCGATTTCGGCGCGTTGATCTCGCCCGAGGCCACGAAGCCCATCTTGTCGTCGTCGACCTCGTTGTTGCGAAGGACAATCCCCCGCTCGAGCCGGGACGCGCGCACGACGACGATGCCGTTCTTCACCGCGGTCGCCAGCGTGTCGAGCGCCGCCTTCGACATGTTGCCGTCGCCGACGCCGGCAATCACGAGCCCCTTCGCGCCGCCCTTCACCGCGGCGTCGATGAGGTCGTGGTCCATGTTGGAGTGCGCGTAGATGATGTCGACCCGCGGCAGCGCCTTCACGCCGGCCACGGAGAACTCTGACGTGGTCGTGTGACGCTTGTCGGGAGGCGAGAACCACGTGAGCTTCGCGGTGTGCACGAGGCCCATGGGACCGCGGTTGGGGCTCACGAACGTCTGCAGGCTGGTCGTATTGGTCTTGGTTACGTTGCGAGCGGCATGAATCTCGTCGTTCAGTACCACGAGCACACCACGGCCGCGCGCATTCGGGTCCGCCGCCGTGGCGACGGCGTCATAGAGATTGCCCGGGCCATCGGCGCTGATCGCGGTGGCAGGCCGCATCGACCCGACCAGCACCACCGGCTTGTCGCTCTTGATCACCAGATTCAGGAAGTAGGCGGTCTCCTCCATCGTGTCGGTGCCGTGCGTCACCACGATGCCCTGCACGTCGCTCGACGCGAGCAACTGGTTGGCGCGGGCGGCGAGATCGAGCCAGACGCGGTCGTTCATGTCCTGGCTGCCGATGCTCGCGATCTGCTCCCCCTTCAGGTCGGCCAGATCCTTGATCGGCGGCACCGCCTTGATCAGATCGTCGACGTCGAGCGCGCCCGCCTTGTAGGAGTACTTGCTCGCATCACCGGAACCGGCAATCGTGCCGCCAGTGGCGAGAATCGTGATGTGCGGCCGTTGTCCGGAGAGGTGGTGACCGAGCATGAGGGCGACAGCCAGGGCGGCCACCCTTGTCACAGCGGAGCGGTACTGCATGCGCCCTACCCCCTGCGTGACGCGCGCCATTCGTCGACGGCGCGACGGGTGATCGCTTTCAGATCCCGGCCGATCGACTCGTACGCCCGCGTCTCGAGGTTCGCGAGGGAAATCCGGACCGACCATGGGGGTCCGTCGAATCCCGATCCGTTCAACAGCACCGAGCCATAGTCGCGGGCCAGACCGAGCACGATGTCGAGCGGCTGATGGTGCTCGGCCACGTAGGCCGTGAACTCGTCGCCCAGCGCCTGCCGTCCCCACGCGGCCAGATCGAGGTCGATGTAGTAGCCGATGCGCAGCGCATCCTCGGGGATCGAGATGCCCAGGCCTTTGCCGAGCGCAGTCAGGCGGTTGTGCAGGATCTGGCGGCACCGGCGCGCATACGCGTCGTCGCGATCGAGCAGCGCGAACAGCGAGAACAACGCCATCTGCGCCTGCTGAGGCGTCGACAGGCCGGCAGTGTGATTCAGGGCGACGTCACGGCTGTCGGCGACCAGACGATCGATGAAGCGAAGATGGTCCGGATCGGTCGTCAGCGATCCGTAGCGGGTACGCAGCGCGGCGCGATCGGTCTCAGTCAGCTCGGCGAGCCTCTCGTCGAACAGGTTGTCCTGATGCACGCCGATGACACCGAGCCGCCAGCCGGTGCACCCGAAGTGCTTCGAGTACGAGTAGACGAGGATCGTATTCCGGGGCAGATCCGCGGCCAGCGATCGGAACCCTTCCGTGAACGTGCCGTACACGTCGTCGGTGAGGATGATGAGATCGGGCCGCCGCGTGCGCACCAGTTCGACGATGCGCGCCTGGGTCGCGGGGTGCATGGCGAACGAGGCAGGATTGGACGGATTGACGATGAAGAACGCCTTGATCCGCGGATCGGCGAGCTTCTCGATCTCGTCGTCGGCGTACTGCCACGTGTGATGGCCTCCGGCCATCTGATTCTGCTCGACCTCGATCGTCATGAAGTCGAAATCTTCGAGACGCGGCAACTCGATGTAGGGCGTGAAAATCGGCGTCCCGAGTGCGATGACGTCGCCGCGCGCGAGCAGCCGGTTCTCGACGAGGCTCCTGAACACGTAGCACATCGCCGCCGTGCCGCCTTCGACGGCGAAGAGATCGAACTTCCCTGACGGGGGGCGATCGGCGCACATCGCCTTGACCAGATAGCGATGCACCACCTGCTCGGCATGCACGAGCATGCGATCCGGCTCAGGATAGTTGTCGCCGACCGCGGCATCGGCCAGCTCGTGGATGAATTTGTCGGCGTCGAAGCCCAGCGTCGAGGTGCCGTACTCGAGGGCGCGACGCAGCAGATCCACGCCGGCGCCGTGCCCCGACGCGGCGAGAAACGCACGGAAGCGGTCGGCGATGCCGGCGTGTGCCGGCATGCCGCCCAGATCCGGCTCGTTCCAGACCCGCATCGATTCTGCGAGTCCGAATTGTCCGAGGCGGAAGAACGCATCGCGCGGCGTCGTGGCAATCCAGTTCGGATTGCCGCGACCCGCGTTGAGGAACTTGTGGGTCGCGGCTTTACTGTGCGTCTGATCCTTGGCGTAGCGGATCAACTCATCCTTCAGTTGAAATGGACTGAGCTGATCGAGTCCCCGGGCTCTCGTCTCCATAGCGCCCCGACCTGGTTCTCTCGGCGTCCGCGACTACTTGACTCCTCCCTGCGCTGCTGCCGCCATCTTCTGTTCCTGCTGCCGCGCTTTTTCGAGCGCCTGATCGATGCTGAAGCTGGCCGGCTTCTGCCGCGGCGGGAACTCTTTGAAGGTCTTGAGAAACTCGCCCACCATCGCCTGGGCGGGCACCAGCAGGAAGGCGCGGTCCGCCATCCACTTGTTGTAGAAGACGGTGCCATCCTCGTCGCCGCGCTCGAACGGATCGCTGCGCAGGTTATAGATCCGTGGAATCCGCATCGAGACGAGCGGCTCGCGCCAGACGTCGAGGCCATGTGCGCGTTGCTCGACGAACGTTGCCTTCCACTGGGCATACCGCAACGCCATCAGGTCGCCGTCGTCGCTCCAATAGAGGAACCCTTTGCGCGGGTTCTCCTTGACTTCGCCCTTGAGGAACGGCACCAGGTTGAATCCGTCGATGTGGACCTTGAATGTCTTATTGCCGGCCTTGTGGCCCTTCTTCAACTTCTCCACGATGTCGGGCTCGCCTGCGACGGCGACCAGCGTGGGCAGCATGTCGGTGTGGGAGAAGATCTCGTTGGAGACCGTCCCCGCCTTGATGATGCCGGGCCAACGGATCGCGCAGGGCACCCGCCAGCCGCCCTCGTAGTTGGTGTCCTTCTCGCCCCGGAACGGCGTGGATCCACCGTCCGGCCAGCTCATGACCTCGGCGCCGTTGTCAGTCGAGTACATGACGATCGTGTTGTCGGCGATCTTCAGCTGATCGAGCTTGTCGAGCAGCTTCCCGACGTGGCCATCGTGCTCCACCATGCCATCCGGATAGATACCGAGACCCGTCTTTCCCTCGGACTCTTTCTTCAGATGCGTGAAGATGTGCATCCGCGTGGAGTTGAACCACACGAAGAACGGCTTGCCCTCGGCATGCGCCTTGTCGATGAACTTCAAGCCCGCCTCGAGGAACTCTTCGTCCACGGTCTCCATGCGCTTGGTGTTCAAGGGACCCGTGTTCTCGATCTTCTGGGTGCCGTCGGGATTCGCCCAGCAGTGCAGCACGCCGCGCGGACCGAACTTCTTCTTGAATTCGGGGTCCTTCGGGTAATCCGGGCACTCGGGCTCCTGTTCCGCGTTCAGGTGATACAGGTTCCCGAAGAACTCATCGAAGCCGTGGGCGGTCGGCAGAAACTCATCGCGATCGCCGAGATGGTTCTTGCCAAACTGGCCGGTGACGTAGCCCAAGGGCTTCAGCAGATCGGCGATCGTCGGATCTTCAGGGCGTAGCCCGAGGTCCGCGCCTGGGAGACCGACCTTCGTCAACCCCGTGCGTATCGGAGACTGACCAGTGATGAACGCCGCTCTGCCCGCGGTGCAACTCTGCTGCCCGTACCAATCGGTGAAGAGGCAGCCTTCCTTGGCCACCCGATCGATGTTGGGCGTCCGGTAGCCCATGATCCCGTGGTTGTAGGCGCTCACGTTGAACCAGCCGATGTCATCGCCCCAGATGATCAGGATGTTCGGTTTGTTTGCGGGCATGTGCGTTCCTTTCCGTGGGTGGCGGCTCTACTCAGGCAACCTCCTCACTGCAACTTCGAGTCCGGCACTGACGCCCGAACGATTGAGACAAAAAACAGCGACCGGTCAAACGCGCGCGCGATCCATCTGAGCTTGTGCGGCGCGGCCGCCCGCGACATGTCGTGGGACGACCAGGTTAAGAGCTCGTTAAACGTTGTGAAGACGAGCTTTTACGGCACGCACGCGTCGCAAACCGTGGGCTATAATCGCCATTCCTTCCGCAGGGGATTGATTCGTTCACTCGGTTTGGCCCGCGCCAGATTTTACAGGTGGGGTTCTGCTTGCGCTTTCGAATCGCCGTCGGCATCTTCGTCATCCTTCTCCCGCTCGCAGCGAGCGCGGACGTGCCCGCGACCAAACGGGTCTTGCTGCTTCATCAGGCCGGCGGACCCGGTACCTTCCGCGGACGATTCGATCTGGCGTTCGTCGAAGCGATTCGATCCGGCGATCCGGCGTCGATCGATCTCTACGATGAATCAGTCGAGACGTCGCGCTTTCCTGGTGCCGAACAGGCGCGTCTCTTCCGCGAGTATCTGAAGCACAAGTACGCCGACCGCGCGATCGACGTCATCGTCGCGCAGGGCATCGACGCCTTCACCTTCGCGCAGGAGAATCGCGCGCTCTTCGGCAACCCTCCGATCGTGACGATCGTGGCTCCTTCAGGTCATCTGAACTCGAAGGACAACGTCACCGGATTGCAGGGCGGCTTCTGGATCAATGCGTCCATCAATCTCGCGCTCGCGCTGCGTCCCGCCACCGAATGGGTCTACGTCGTCGACGGCGCTCGCGAGAACAGCAACCATATCCAGGCCGAGGTCGAGCGTCAGCTGAAAGACCATCACCCTCGTCTGGGCCTGGTGTACCTCCGCGACCTTCCGCTGAGCGAAGTGGTGTCGCGCATCGCCGCCATCCCCGAACGCTCGATCGTCTTCTTCGTCAAGCAGACGATGCGCACGTGGTCGCAGGATGTGGATCAACAGGAAGCGCTGGCGCAGGTGGTCCGTGCGTCGCGCGTGCCGGTATTCAGTCAAATCGAACAGCTCATGGGACACGGGGTCGTGGGCGGCTCGGTCTGGAAATACGAGACCGACGCGAGACGTCTCGCGACCATGGCCAAACGGATCGCCAACGGGGCCGCTGCCGGCGACGTGCCGATCGAACCTGCCACCTACGCCACCATGGTCGACTGGAATCAGCTGCAGCGGTGGCAGATCGCGCCGGGCAGCGTTCCAACCGGCACCCTCATCCTGTTCCGCGCACAGACGTTCTTCGAGCAGTACCGGCTGTATGTGCTCGCCGGCATCGCGCTGTTGCTGGCGCAAGCGGCGCTGATAGCAACGTTGTGGATTCAGCGCGCCAGGCGGCGCGAAAGCGAAGCGCGGAACATGGCGATCCTGCGCGCCGCACCGGACGTGATGTTTCTGCAGGATCGCGACGGCGTGTATCTCGACTATCACGCGCCCGAGCGCGGCTGCCTGTTCGTCCCGCCGGAACAGTTCATCGGCTATCGGATGCGCGACATCCTGGCTCCCGACGTGCTTCAGCACGTGAACCCGCTGTTCGAGCGCGTGTTGCAGACCGATCAGACGGTCATTGGCGAGTACGAGCTGGACATATTGGGCGGTGGAAACAGACGATTCGAAGCCCGCCTGGTGCGCTGCGGTGAAGACAAAGTGCTCAGCGTCGTCCGGGACATCACTGAGCGCGCGTCTGCGCAGGCGGCACTCAGGGCGAGCGAGCAGCGCTATGCGCTGGCTACCGCGGCCGGCGGCTCGGGCGTCTGGGATTGGAATCTCGACACCAACGAGCTGTTCGTCGACCCACGGCTGAAGACGCTCCTCGGCTTCGCTGAGGAGGACGCGCCGGATCGCATCGAGGAGTGGCGGCGCCGTATCCACCCCGACGACTTCGAGATGGTGCTCTCGCGCGCGCGCAGCCACATCAACGGTGAGGCCCCGTCGTTCGAGGTGGAATTCCGGATGCCGCACAAGGACGGATCCATCAGTTGGTTCATGGCGCGCGGCTCGATCGTCCGCGAAGACGGATCGGAACCCCGGCTGGTCGGCACCTACACCGACGTCACCGACCGGAAGCAAGCCGATGCGGCGCTCCGCCGCGCCGAGGCCGATCTCGATCGCATGTCGCGGCTGGCCGCCTTCGGCGAGTTCACGGCATCGATCGCGCACGAGGTGAGTCAGCCGCTCACCGCGATCATCATCAACACACGGGCCTGTCTCCGATGGATTGCGGACCGCGCCGACTTGATGGACGTTCGCGCCACGCTGTCGGAGATCATCGAGGCCGGCAAGCGGGCCGACGGCATCATCCGGCGCAACCGCGAGCTGTTCAGACGTCACATCGTCAAGAAGGAGCGCGTCGACCTGAACGATGTCGTCCACGAAGTCGCGCTGCTCTCAACCGAACGTCTCAAGGTCCACCACGTGCGCCTCGAAACGCGGCTCGCCAAGGGCTTGCCACCCGTGCTCGGCGACCGCGTGGAACTCTGCCAGGTGCTGCTGAATCTGATCTCCAACAGCGTCGACGCGATGGCGAACGTCGATGCGAAATCGCGCGTGGTGACGATCTCCACGAAGGCTCCGCCCCAGGGTCAGGTGCAGATCTCAGTGCGCGACGCCGGGGTCGGCCTCGAGGCGGTCGACCTGGATCGGATGTTCACGACCGGTTATACGACCAAGTCGGCGGGAACCGGCGTTGGCCTATCGGTCTGTCGAACGATTATCGGCGCCCATCGCGGGCGGATCTGGGCGACGCCGAATGACGGCCCCGGAGCCACCTTCCACGTCACGATTCCGGCGTCGTCGTCATTGGTCGATGACGAACACCAGCCTCAGCACGAGATCGCTGCGATCAAGAGTGGTGACCTCGCCTCTGATATGGTGGCGCGGGAAGCACGTCCTCAGTAGTCGGGCAGGTCTCGCGAGCGCGCCGCCACGCGGCACGCTCGCGAGCGTAACGGCTTACTTCTGATCGCCCTCCGCCGCGAGGTCCGCGCGGCGGTTCAGCTTTCTCGTCTCCTCTTTCGAGTTGTCGTACTTGGGCTGATTCTCGCCGAACCCCTGCGTCATCAGACGCGCGCCGGCGATCCCGTGGCTCACGAGATAGTCCTTCACGGCGTTCGCGCGGCGTTCGCTCAAGGCCATGTTGTGCTCCGGTGTCCCCTCGTTGCTCGCATGGCCGCCGATCTTCACTTGGACGTCCGGATATTCCTTCATCGTCATGACGGCGCGGTCGAGGATCATTCTGGCATCCGGGCGGATCACCGACTGATCGAAATCGAAGTGCACTTCGTTGAACGACACGTTTCGCACCGTTCGCACCACCTCGATGTTGACCGTGTCACTCGCCACGCCGCCCCTGCCGTCGTCTGCGGTCACCGTCAGAGCGACCGTGCCGGGAGCCGTTTCCGCGGTCCAGGTCGTGGACAGGGCTCTCGGATCGACGATGGTTCCAGCCGGCGTCGTCCAGCGATACTGCAACGTGTCGCCATCGGGGTCCTGCGCATCGGCGCTGATCGCGGATGACTTCCCGACCTCGATGCGGCATGGATTGCACGTCGCATGAATGGTCGGCTGTCGATTCACGACCGGCGGCGGTGGTGGCGGCGGCTCTGGTGCCGGTGGTGGTGGCGGCGGAGGCGGCGGTGCCAACCCCTCGGCGCGGAATGGCGGCCTCGGCGGCACGAACACGCTCACGCCGCGATGGAAGCCCACTCGGAACTGCATGCCCCACCCGCGTTTGCCCTGGTCGGATTCCTGCACGTCT
Organism: Vicinamibacterales bacterium; assembly: GCA_036407095.1. Lineage (GTDB taxonomy): Bacteria > Acidobacteriota > Vicinamibacteria > Vicinamibacterales > UBA2999 > Gp6-AA40. The sequence continues at coordinate 335,176 of DASWZV010000081.1, forward strand.
CCGAGTCCGCGCTGGTAGGTGAAGCCGGCGCCCAACGACACACCGCTCGGATGCTGATACGTCAGGCCGACGGCGGTCGTCGTTCCGAGGCTCAGGTCAGAGACGACCGGCGAGACCGAACCATCGGCGCCAACCACCGCACCAGGCACCGCGGTGATTTCGCTCTTGGAGGTCTCCTCACCAAATATCTCTGTCGTGAGCCGGAGGTACGAACGCGCTCCCCACGCTGCCCCGACGCCCCACCGCCAGCCGTCGGAGATGTTGATCCCCGTCGGGTCACCGCGCCACGCGAAGCCGGTGTACCCAGACACCTCGATACGGCGAACGATCTCCTTGCTGACGACACCGTCGGCAAAGTAGTCCCACTCGCCGGTCCCCGCTCCCTTGTCCTTGTCGGCGGTCGGTGCCTTCGCAGTGCCGCGGAACGCGAGCGCGAATGGCTGGTTCCGATGCTCGGTGAGGATGTTGACCTTGCCGCCGAAGTAGAGATCGCCGAGGGTGTTGCCACTCCACGGTTCGTTCGCGAGCGGAACTTCGTTGACCAGACCACCTTCCTGCTGGTTGCCCGGCTGGAACAGCGGACGCGTGTCGCGGTCGATCCGCGTGACGGCGTGAAACGATCCAAAGATCTCGGCGCGTGACCCAGCTCCGACGGCTGCCGTGATCGGCCACTCGGACACGTCGGTCAATCCCTGCTTGAAGTCGAATTCCGTGCGATACACGCTGAACGAGAAACCCCCGGGCCGCAGCGTCTCCGCAGTCGGAACGAACCAGAGCCCCGTGTCGCCCCAAAACGAGGCAGTCGCCGGACGCTCCTCGGTCACTCGCGTGTTGTCCTGCGCCCCAGCGGGCCAGCTCGTCACGGCTCCAATCATCATCGCGATCAAGAACACCCGTCTCATAGTCGTGTCTCCTGCAGGGCATGCGAAACCGCCCCGCTGCGATCTCGCGAGAGACACAGTGCAAGCCATGGTGCCAACCGATGGCATGCGAAAGCGATGAACGGTGGCCGTTTTCCTGGGAAATCCGGGCGCAAGATGCCAGCGTTGAGATCGATCAGATCGCAGGTCGGCCACGGGGAACCGTGGCCGCCCGCGACTTGTGAAGCACGGCTGACCGTCACTCAGACGGGTTCGGCCTCTGAAAGGACCCGGCGGCCGCTCACGATTTCTGCACGCGGTCGGTAGAGGCGCACCAGGTCGTCCCAACCCGGAGCAAGCGGGAGACAGTCGACCGTCGCGCCGTCGTAGCCGCCGAACTGGAAGACGCTCGAACCGTCTTGCTCTTTTTCTGCCGTGAGGCGGTTGATCGTGTAGACATGTGGTCGGCTACTCCGCGTCAGGTTCGTCGATGTCCCTTCGTCGTGAGCGATGGTGAAAGCCTCTCTTGAGCGGCGGCGGAAACCATGTGCCGGCCACCGTCATCTGATCCGGACCGTACGATCGCCACATCAGCACGTACGGCTGCCCGGCCGGCGTCGGCAACCAGTTCGCGTCCGGCGCGTCGACCGGCTTCTGAGGGGCGAAGTACAACGTCATCGAGCCGTCGCTCGAGATCTCGAGCGGCGACTGCGAGTCCAGCAGGAACCGATCCTGTGGATTCGGCATGACCTGCAGGTTCATCGCGTCGACGCACGTGAGCGACCAGAGGTACTTCACGTGCGTGAAGGGCAGGTCGTCCTTCGGGAACGTCATCGAGTAGATGTACCGGCCATTGAGCGGATGGACCTGGCCGTTTTCGAACTGCACGATCTCGTCGTGCGTATTCGCCCACATCCGTGTGAGATTGACCGCCGTCCGCATCACAAAGTTGTCGGCGTAGCTGCCAGCGGTTTTGAAGCGGGACCACCCGTTGCCGGTGATGCTCATCGCGCTGATTTGCTTCTTGAGGGCCGGGATCGCATATTGGCGGATGATGCCCTCGACGCGTCGCCGCGCCGTCATGCTGGAGGCAGTGACGCCGGCCACATCGTGCACCTTCTGTTGAATGATGTCGGCACCCGGGTTGACGTCCGGTTCGCTGTTGATGACCGCCAGCGCCGTGTCGAACACTTCGACTCCGGGCAGCAGTTCCTTGGTGAACAACGGAATCTCCACTGGCCTGGGGATGGTCGTCGTCCCAGTCGGCCGTACCCGGATCCGTTGCCGCAGTTCCCAGGCCTCGCCTGGATCGGCACCGTGTTGGACACCGATCAGCAGGCGTGCCTTGCGCCCGGGGATGTCGACGCGTTGCGTGGCACTCCCCGTCGGGAGCGTCACGCGTGCATCCTTCGAACAGACGAGGAACGCGCCTGACGGGTGATTCGGGTTGGTGCGTTCGTTGATGTTCGCGATCGTCTCGCCCCACGGGTTCAGGATCTGAATCGTGTAGTAGCGCCCCACCATGGTGGGGATTTCGATCAGCGTGCAGGTGTGATCGTCGACGGCAATCCACGCCTCGCTGTATCCCATGTCCGGGTCGGGCGGTCCAAACGCCACGTCGCCAGCTTCGTGATGTACCACCCGGTTCCAGACGGCGCCGTCCTTCCTGAAATCGAGGTGCTCCTGTCGCAACACGAGCAGCCGGCCGAGCAGGTACAGGTACGCGTCGCTGATGTCCTGGATCGATGGTGTGGACGCTGGATCCGGGGTGGCCACCACGGCCTTCTTCCCTGTCGTTGCCATTCTCCTCCCCCCACACGGATCAGCCGTCACACGGCGTACGATTCTGGTTGTTACTCCGCTCTTTGCAGCGATGGCGTTTTCCACCCGTGTTGGCCCTCCGGCCTCGGCGCATACAGCCGCAACGCCAGCTTCACGCGCCCTTTGGGCGCGGGCAGCCAGTTCGGGTCCATATGTGCGCCAGGCGATTCGTGCTGGATATAAATCGTCAGCCCGCCATCGACGTCACGTCTCAGGCCGGGCAGCATCGCGGAATTGATCAAATACCGATCGCGCGGGTTGGGGCTGAGGCGCTGAGAAGGCAGCTCGTACAAGGTGACCGACCAGAACGCGTTGACCGGCGGAAGCTGTCCTGGCTCGAAGCGCAGCATGTAGCGGCTGCGCGCGGTGTCGATCTTCTCGCCGGCGACATCGACGTACGTCACCCACGACACGGTCTCTTCCCTCGAATCGCGATACAGCCCGTCGAGCGCTGACGCCATCCGGTAGAGATACGCGTTCTTCAACGTCCCCCGCGTTCCGCACAGATCCTCTGCGGCGAGCGCACCCGCGGCGACACCCTTGGCGACCTCCGTATCCGCCAGCCAGGCGTCGACGATGCCGTCTTCGATCGCCGCGCGCAGATCCGGAGCCAGGGCCTGGATCGTGAATGGGCGGCCTGCCCCGATACCGAGCTTTGCAAACCGAATCATCAACCCGCGCTCGGAGGGATGGGTCGGGCAGAAGCGCAGCAGGAAATTGAGCACGTTGAAGAATTCGAGTGATGTGCACGCCTGAGCGGGCTTCAGCGGTCGGATGAAATCGATTCGCGGCGCCGGAGCCGGCGGCGCCTCACCCAGGAACGTCGACAACGGCTGCACGGTGTATCCCGCCTGAATCCGCCTGACGTTGTCGATGTCCCCGGACGAAAACAGTTGCGTCCGAAACCGCACGAACGCGAAGTCGGTCTCACACCGCATCACGTTGGTGATGCCTTCTGGTCTCGGCGCCTTCCAGCGCGGGCCGACGAGGAGAATGCGAACTGCTTTGTGACCAGTGGTCCGGCTGCCGGCATACGCGAAGTTGAATGTGTACATGTCGACGAACTGCGCCGAGTAGTACCGGCCTTTCTCTACAGCTGGCATCGTCAGAACGAGAGGCTCGGTGCGAAGATCCGCGCCCAGATATGAAAACACCGTATCGAGGACGGGCGTCGGCACGGTCGCGTCTGCCGGGGTGTAGACGTGTGCGTCGTGAACGATCTGATTCCAGGGCGCCTTGAACTGGGGGGAGCCACGATCGACGAAATAGGAGTGCTGAATGCGATAGCTCTCGACCATCGGGAAGCCGTAGACGTAGGCCTCCTTCGCAATCGCGCGAGCGTCTGCCAACGAGATCGACTGGGACAGTCGCGGGTCGACTGGATATTCGCGGGTTGCGTCGCTCGCGTCGGCGCGCGGACTCGGTTGGGATCCACTGAATCCGCCGACACTCGATGCACCACCAGATTCGGCCATTCTCATGATCCGCCCCCTACGCACTTTCACGAAAGGATGATGGGAGCCTGAGGAGCAACTTCGAGTCCACGACCCGCGCCCGCGGCCGCCACGCGCCATCATCAAGTTCTACAAAGACTTGCGGCGCTCACTCGATGCGAGGGGACTGAGCCGCGCCGCGATAGGTCGTGGTTGCCAGCATCCACGCACAGGCAAATCCTCGATAGCAGTGCGGGCGAATCCCCGATGTAACTCGGGGATTGCTTCGTGGGTCGACCTAACGGACACGTCTGCTTGTCGATCGGGCCATGGCGCGGTCGTGCAGGTGCGCGGTGCGATGCAGCTACTTCTCTCCGAACACGGTGACGTCAGCACGCCCCTGCAGCACGCCGGCCGTGTCGTACCAGAACTCGATCTTGCGAAGGCTTCTCTGCCCCGCGCCACGCAGATCGATCACGCGACTCTCGCCGTTCTTCTCGATGCGCTGGCGCACCTCGAGACGATCCGGCGCGCCGTTGTCGTAGGTGACGACAACCTGCCTGAGATTGATCGGCGCATCGGTCACCTTGAACTTGATGCGGCGGAAGTTGTCGTACGGTCCCTGAACCACGATCACATCGTGGTCGGCCGCGAGGTTGGCCGTGACCTGGCCGAGGACGCGCCATGCGCCGACGGCGCCCGGCTTCGGACGGACGACTCTGTCCTGCTCGGCTCGCACGCCGATGACCGATACCGACACGACCAGCGCAGCGACAAGCCCAACGCCATTCCATCTCATGTCACACCTCCCCATCTCATGTCACACCTCACGCACTCGCCCCGCCGTCCAACGCCTGAGCGCCGGTGGTAGACAGCAAAGTCGATTCCTCTCATCACGTTCCATGAGCTGCGCGTAGCGATACGTGACGCTGTGTAGTCAGCGCCATCGCGACATGTCGTGAGGCGCGCACCGCCCTCCGCGTCAGGGCAGCGTGTATCGAGGTACTGAACGTGCACCGACCTAGCGATCGTTCAGCCAGCCATGCGAAATGCTGCGGTCGTCCGGGACGACGGCACTCGAGGGTCCGTTGTCGGAGACGAGGATCCGGATCGCCTCGTCGTTCAGTTCGATGATGGTTCCCGCCTCGATGTCGCACGCGAGGCGCTGGTGCGTCAGGACGATGGCAGCTATCGTCTGTCGACCCCATCCGACGGTGCTCAAGCGGTCTCACGAGAGCTCGTCATCCCCGTCATAGCCGAAGAACTCACCGTCGAGACGCATCGCGTCGACCGCGGACGAGTGCGTGTCAGCAAGCGCATCGAGTCGCATGAAGAGGTCGTCGACACGCCGCTCGTCCGCGAGGAAGTCGTGGTCGAACGCGTGCCGATCAATACGCTCGTTGAAGGCGAGGCGCCGGCGATCCGCGACGAAGACGGCGTTCTGATCATCCCCCTCGTCGAAGAAGTGACCGTCGTGGAGAAGCGGCTCCTCCTGCGCGAGGAAGTGCGCGTCTCCAGGCACCGGACGACGACCAGCACTCCTCGAACAGTGGTTTTGCGTCGAGAGGTCGTCGACATCCAACGGGATGAATTCGACAGCGTCGAGCCGTCCACCGTCCCGCCCGAGAAACCGGCACGAAAGGAGTAATCACTATGAAGACAGTCATTGGCTTGTTTGATGAGAAGAACGAGGCGATGCGCGCCTACAGCGCGCTGGCGCACGAGGGATACGCGCAAGCGGACCTCGATATCCTCACCAGTGACGATTCCGACGACAGACCAAAGCTGGCGCACATGCGCGAGTGGATTCCAGAGCCTGACGTCACCACCTATCTTGAAGGCGTGAAGCACGGTGGCACCATCATCACCGCCAACGTCGCCGACAGTGCGGCCACTCGGGCCGCTGAAATCATGTCGGGGTACAAGATGGTCAACATCAAGGATCGCGCGTCCGAGTTGACGAAGACGCGCAGCGATCTCAAGCTCAGTGACCCCGCCAAGAACGACAACGTGCTCGAAGTCATCGAAGAGCAGCTGGAGGTGGGAAAGGAATCGGTCGAGCGCGGACGCATGCGCATCTACAACGTGCTCAGCGAACGCGAGGTCTCGCAGGACATCGGCCTTCGCGATGAGACGATCCGGGTCAACCGGCGGCCGGCGAACCGCGCGGTCAAGATCGATCCGGATCTGTTCAAGCCGCGATCGTTCGAGATGATCGAGACCGACGAGATCGCCAAGGTCGGCAAGACCGCTCGCGTGATCGAAGAGGTCTCGCTCGGCAAGGAAGTCGCCCAGAAGGTCCAGACGATCAAGGAAACGCTGCGCCGCCAGGACGTCCAGGTCGAAGAGGTCCCGATGGCGCGCCCCTATCGAGAGTACGAGCCGGATTTCCGCAGCTTCGTCAAGAACAACCTCGGAAAGAGCGGCGTGACCTACGAGAGCCTCGAGCCGGCGTTCCACTTCGGTCACAACCTCGCCACCCGCGAGCCGTTCCGCAGCAGTCCGTGGACCGCGGTGGAGGCAGACTCACGGAAGATCTGGGAAGAGAAGAACCCAGGAACGTGGACGCAGAACCAGCCGGTGATCAAGTACGCCTGGGAACGGGTGCGCGCCGCCAGATAGCGGAGCGTGATGACGCGATGACAACCGATGCTCCCCTCGTAACGCCCTCAGCGTGGAAGGGAGGATGAACTCCAGTGCCTACGAATCTGATCAACCAACTGCTGGGTGACCTCCGAGGCGACACGCTCAACAGCGTGTCCTCGGCGCTCGGTGAGAGCCCGGCGAAGACGCAGTCTGCCCTTGGCGCGGCGGTGCCCGCCGTGGTCGGCGGGCTCGCGAACAAAGTCAACACCGCGGGCGATGCCAACGCGTTGCTCGATTTGATCAAAGGTAACCATCTCGACGCGGGCCCCTACACCGACACCGCCAGCGCCGTGAAAGGTCCGTCCGGTCTCTCGGGTCTCATCGACACCGGACGGCCGCTGCTCGATTCGGTCTTCGGGAGCCGGACCGGGTCGGTCGCCGACTGGGTCTCATCGCTCGGGGGAATCAGCCGCACGTCCGCCTCATCGCTGCTCGGTCTGACCGTTCCGCTCGTGCTCGGTCAGGTCGGCCGACAGGTGAAGAGCGCCGGGTGGAATGCCGCGAACCTCATGAGTCTCCTGGCCGGCCAGCGATCGTTCCTCCAGGAAGCGCCCGCCGGCCTGGCAGGAATCCTGACCGGCGACGAGGTGGCCGCCCGTCGAGTGGGGACCTACGAGACGGCGGCGCCGAACTACGAGCGCGCACGCGCGGTCGGTACCTACCAGGCCGCGCCGCGACGGCGTTCGACGTGGTTGTGGCTCCTGCCGCTGCTGCTGTTGATTCCCCTGTTCGCGTGGCTCCTCAATCGCAGGGCCGAACCCGTGAGGCAGACCGTCGCCACGGCACCGCACGTCGAGGTGCCCGCCACGCCGCAGCCACGTCCCGAGACGCCAAACGCGCCGGCGGCAACGATTCCATCGGCGGCTGCACTCGGCCCATTCATCGAGAAGAGGCTGCCGAACGACATCACGGTCAGGATTCCGACGAACGGGGTCGAGAGCAAGATCATTTCGTTCATCGAAGACCCTGCCCGACCGGTCGATGCCAACACCTGGTTCAGTTTCGACCGTCTCCAGTTCGATTCGGATTCGGCCAGACTGACACCAGCCTCCACTGAGCAGCTCCGCAACATCTCCGAGATCATGAAGGCGTACCCGCAGGTGAAGATCAAGATCGGCGGGTACACGGACAACCAGGCTGACGCCGCTTACAACATGAAGCTCTCGCAGGAGCGTGCCACGAACACGATGAGCGAGATCGTGACCCTCGGGACCGATCCGGCGCGGGTGGAGGCGGAAGGATATGGCGCGACTCACCCGGTGGCCGACAACTCGACCGCGGAAGGACGTCAGCGCAACCGACGCGTCGATATCCTCGTGACGAACAAGTAGCGCGATGTGAACGCGATCTACTCAGGGCTGTTGATCATCGTTCTGGAGATCGGCGTCGTAGCATTGGTGTGCGGCGTCCTGTTCATCCTCACGGCAGCAGCCCTGTCCCGGATCACCGCGAGCCGGACCGGTCTCACGAACTGGGCCTCACTCGCGAGGCGACGGGCGCGCAACATATTGGCCGGTCTGTCCGTCGTGCTCGGCCTCGCGATTCTCGGCTACAACGGCTGGCTGATGGCTCGCGGCGTCGATGCGAGACGGCACACCGCCGCCCTCATCGAATCGATCGATCGCGCGACCTGGATCGCCCTGATCCTGGCGTGTGCGAAGCTCACGCTGTCGGCAATCGGGCTCGTGATCGCGAGCCGGCTCCTTCGCCGGGTGTTGCACGCCGCCGAGCGCGCGATCAACCAATGGGATCGCGTCAACACCAACAACGCGAGCCTGAGGGCATTTTTTGGCGGACTCGAGCACGTCATCGTCAACACCGCGTGGCTGCTGCTGGCGGCGCTGGCGTGCCGGTGGTTCGGACTCCCCCTCAGCTTCAGCGACACGCTGCTCCTCGGCCTCCGCATCTATCTCGTGATCGTCGTCGGCGTGCTGATCATCCGAAGCACCACCGTCATTGTCGACACGCTCGACGGGTGGGCAACGCAGTCCGCTCAGAAACGAGGGTGGGCTCGCCACTACGATCACGTCCGTCCGCTCGTGCCGACGTTCCGGGCCTGCCTGGAATACGCGCTGTGGATCGCGCTCGGCTCGCTCGTCCTCCTTCAGCTCGGCTCGGTTGGCTACCTCGCCGCCTGGGGACCTCGCTTGATTCAGGCGATCGGCGTCTTCTTCGCCGGCCGGCTCGTCGTCGAGCTCGGCTCACTCGAGATCGGCAGTCGCATGCTGCCGAAGGAGGGGCTCGAAGAGGCCGATCGCCGCCGTCGCGAGACGATGTACCCTCTCGTGCGGACGGCATTTACCTACGCGGTCTATTTCGGCACCGCGGTCCTGATTCTGAGCCGGCTTGGCTTCAACCCGATGCCGTTTCTGGCCGGCGCCGGCATCCTCGGCGTCGTGATCGGCTTCGGCGCACAGTCGCTGATCAACGACCTGGTCTGCGGCTTCTTCATCCTGTTCGAGAACACGTATCTGGTGGGAGACATCGTCGAAGTCGGCGACGCGAAGGGAGTCGTCGAGGGCATCGACTTCCGCACCACGCGGATTCGCGACCGCGACGGCCGCGTTCACGTCATCCGCAACGGCGAAGCCAAACCGGTGATCAACTACTCGAAGGAGTACACACGTGCCGTCGTCGCCGTCGACGTCGGCTACGACACCGATCTGCGGGCGGTGTTCAGCACGCTCGATCAAGCCGGCCAGTCGGTTCGCGCGGAGAATCCCGACGTACTCGATGATGTCGAACTCGGCGGGATCACCGCATTCGGCTCCGACACGATGACCGTTCGGGTATCGGCCCGAGTGAAGCCAGGCCGCCACGAAGCGGTGGCCGCCGACCTCCGCTTCCGGATCAAAGAAATGTTCGACCGTCAGGCGCCTGGCGTTCCTCGCAGGAAACTGATTCCCGGCGCACGAACAATGAGCCTGGTCGCCGTCGACGCGGACAAGCGGACCGGGCACCATCGGTCGTGATGCAATAGAGCGCGCCTTCGACATCTCCGTAGCGTCGGCTCACCGGGCGGGCCTGGCGTCGGCTCCCGGTTCGACGGCGTGGAAAATCGGGCCTTCCGGCGATGGAGCTGACGATGACGCCGTCGCCTTGATAATTCGTACGACAGCCAAGAATCGTTTCGATAACCAGCTCGCCCGTACGCCCGTGGCGAATCACCGGCGACGGCGCTCGCTGCGCCTCCAGACCCGATTTACTCTCTTCGCTCCTCACGCCGCGAACAGGTCGCCGACCCCAGGCCCGCCCGGTGAGCCGCCGCACACTGCCAAGCGACGGCGGTGTGGCTGCGGCGGAGCGACTGTTCGCGCCGCGATCAGCGAAGAAAGTAAAACGGCTCGGGAGCGGCCCCATCGGCGACGGCAGTGATTCGCCACTGACGCACCCTGCAGCTTGTTATTGACACGATTGTTCACGGTCGCGCGGATCAGCATCAGCCGTCGCCGGCAGCGTCAGTACGCGCGCGGACGAGCCGTTTTTCCGCGGCGTCGAACCGGAGCGAGGCCGCAGCCACACCGTCGTCGCGTGGCCCACGTGCGGGTGAGCGACACTACAGACAAACGGAAAACGCTCTGGCCAACGGGAACCTCCATATCGACATCATCGTTCAGTTGCGTGCAGCGGCTGCACTCTTCTCACGTCGCGGCTCACGCGCTTTGGCGTCGGTCACCGGCTTCAAGTCGATCGTGACCTTCTCGATCTTCCCCGTGAACGCGAATGGCAGCTCGTACGTGAAATCCACCGGCGAGCCGCCATCCATGCCGATGTCGAGCCCTTCGCCGATCGACATCTTGATCGGAATGGTCCTCTCGAGACGTCCGTCGGCGACGCTCTTGCCGTTGACTGTCATCGAGAGATGTCCGCCTTGGCCGATTCCGCCACCGTCGTACGCGAAGTCGACGACGATCGTCGATTTGCCTTTGGTCAGCGGCTCCTGCGCGACCAGCGTCGGACGCTCGAGGGCGAGATAGTTGTAGACGAACGTAGGCCTGCCGTCTCTCAGGTAGAGGCCGTAGCCGCCTTCGAGACCACCGTGCGTGACGATCATCCCGTTTGCCTTGGTGTCCGACAGATCGACAGATGCCGTAATGGTCCACGACTTGTTGAGCATGGGAGGCGCAGCCGCGTCAGGCAGCCCGGTCATGCCGGCGTAGTACTCGATCTTGGTCCGCCCGCGAATCAGGCTCGGGCGCCCCATCGCTTCGTCGTTCATTCGAACTCCGGCCCGCCAATCGAGCGGCAGCACGCTGTACTTGGCTGCCTCGACCCACCAGAGGTCTTGCAGCTCACGCAGCTTCTGGGGGAACGTGGCCGCGAGATCGTTGGCCTGCGAAAAGTCGTCTTCGACGTTGTAGAGCTCCCATACGGCTTTATCGAGATCGAATTCTTCGCGCACGGCCGCCCAAGGCACGAACGCCGGGCACGACGCCATCCATCCGTCATGGTAAAGACCGCGATTGCACCCGAGCTCGAAGTACTGTGTCCGCCTGCGGCTCTTGGCCCTGGCGTCATCGAACGCGAACGCGAAGCTGATGCCCTCGATCGGCTTCTGTTTCACGCCATTGAGGTCGACCGGAGCGGTCATGCCACACAGCTCGTAGATCGTCGGCACGAGATCGATCGTGTGAACGAATTGATCACGCAACCCGCCTTTGTCCTTGATGCGCCCGGGCCACGACACGATCAGCGGGTTGCGAGTACCGCCGAAATGACTCGCGACCTGCTTGGTCCACTGGAAGGGTGTGTTCATCGCGTGCGCCCATGCCGACGGGAAATGGTTGAAGTGCTTCGGTCCGCCGAGCTCGTCGAGCGCTTTCAGGTTGTCCTGCCACTTCTCCGAGAAGCCGTTGAAGAACAGGTTCTCGTTGAGCGAGCCCTCCAGCCCGCCCTCCGCGCTCGCGCCGTTGTCGCCGGCGATGTAGATGATCAAGGTGTTGTCGGCATCCGGCATCTGCTTGATCGCGTCGACGACGCGACCCATCTCGTGATCGACGTGCGCACCGAAGCCGGCAAACACTTCCATCATGCGCGCATAGAGCCGCTTCTGATCGACGTTCAACGAGTCCCACGCAGGTAGCCCCTTCGACCGGACTGTGAGTTGCGTGTCCTTTGGAACGACGCCGAGTTTCTTCTGTCGCTCGATGGTCTGTTCGCGATACGCGTCCCAGCCCATGTCGAACTTACCTTTGAACTTGTCGATCCATTCCCTGGGCGTGTGATGCGGTGCATGGGTGGCACCGGTGGCGACATAGAGGAAGTAGGGACGATCCGGCGCGATGCTCTTCACTTTACGCGCCCATGCGATCGCGTGATCGGCGAGATCGGTGGTGAGGTGATAGTTGGGATCCTTCGAGGCGGGTACGAGGGCGTGGTCCTCGTACAGCACCGGATGGTAGTGATGCATGTCGCCGCCGTTGAAGCCGTAGAAGTAGTCGAAGCCCATGCCGTTCGCCCATCGATCGAACGGACCCGCCGCGCTCGTCTCCCATACCGGCGTGTTGTGGTTCTTGCCGATCCACGCCGTCATGTAGCCGTTTTGCCGCAGCACTTCTCCGATGGTGCCGCACTCTTTCGGCAGGACGCAGCAGTAGCCGTCGTAGCCCGTTGCCACTTCCGTGATACCGGCGAACGACGCCGAATGATGGTTGCGTCCTGTGATCAGCGCCGCACGCGTCGGGCTGCACAGCGCCGTCGTGTGGAACCGATTGAAACGAAGTCCTTCCTCGGCAAGCCGATCCATCGTCGGCGACGGGATGCCGCCGCCAAACGTGCTGAACTGCCCGAAGCCTGCGTCGTCGAGCAGAATCAACACGATGTTCGGTGCGCCTTTGGGCGCTTTCACCGGCTGAGGAAATTGCGGCGGATCCGAATCGAGGTACGTCCGTCCGACGCTTCCGGAGAAGTGGAAGTCAGGCCTCGGCAGGATGGCCGGCGTGCCGGTGTTTACGTGGTCGTCGTTGCTCTTCGATGCCATGGTGCCCTCTTTGGACTACTGCTTCGCAATCGCGACGCGGAGTTGGACGAAGGAGACGGATCCGGCGGGTCCCCAATCGCATCACCGTGCAACTTCGAGCCCAGAAGCCAACACCGCCACGCCGGTCAGTTCCTCCGCGCGTTCCCGCCGTGTCGCCAAACAGCCCTGCTCCGTGTGAGGCGGGCAATCCGCGAGATGTCGCGGTTTCGTTGGGCACTCAGCCAGATCGTTCGATGCGTACGGGCGGCATTCGTCGATGGCGGCACGATTGCCCCTGATGGCCGTTTTTGGAGGAGCACCCAATGGCAACTCAGAAAGACTTCACAGCGGACGAATGGAAAGACGTGACGGCCGCGCCGTTCATGGCTGGACTGATTGTGACGATGGCTGACTTGAGCGGTCTTGTCGGCATCACGAAGGAAGCGGCCGCCGTCGGCAAGGTCATCATGGAATCAGCGGCAAGTTCGTCGAGCGAGCTGATCAGAACGCTGGGAGAATCCTTCAAGAGCGGCGCGCGGCCCGAGATGCCTGCCATGCCGAAGGACCGGGAACAGGCGCGCAGCTCGTTCGTCGAGAAGTGCAGGCTCGCGGCGGCTGCGGTCGCGGCCAAGTCGCCGGCGGAGGCGCAGGAATTCAAGGTGTGGCTGATGTCGATCGCACACAAAGCTGCCGAGGCCGCCAAGGAAGGTGGCTTCCTCGGGTTCGGAGGAACGCAAGTCAGCGCGCAGGAACAGGCCGCACTCACCCAACTCGGCACCGCGCTCGGCGTGCGCGCGTAAATGTCGCCTCAATCGCGCGGACCGTGCCACGGAGAACTCGACATGCCGGTCCGCGCGCCGAAGCTTCGTCACGCGACGACCTGGAGTGTTCTCGAGAACAGCCGACCGGCCGTCATGGAACCTCGAGATCGAATGCGGTGATTCGCCACGCGTCTTGTTCGCGGGTCCACAACGTGCGAAGAACGGGCGCTTCACCGGCCTTCGTCCGAAGCCGGATCGTCATGGCGAAGCCCTTCCCGTACTGAAGTGGAAACTCCTTCGGGAAGCGGCCCCCAGTCGCCATCGCCACACAGTCGGCTGCGTCGGTGAACGCATCGGGAATGCTGATCAACGTGAACGCGGAGGCATAGGGATGATCCATCACGCGAACCGCGTTATGAGATTCCGGGACCGCGACCAGCACGTCGTCCAGGAGGCGGCTCCTGCCGAGCCGTTCACCTGTGTGCTGGATCCCTTCGCGGAGTCGTCGAGCGGCCTCTTCGGGGGATGCGACCGGCGATTGATCGGGACCTCGGACGAGGTCGTAGCACGCGTAGCTCTTCGCCGACAGATATCGGAACGCCGCGTCGTAATCCTTCCGGATCAGCCAGCTGTCGAGAAAGCCGTGGGCCGCGGCGACGAGACTCATGTCGGCGGGAACCCGCGCGGCGGTTGTGGCGGGAGGAGCGTCCGGCACCTCGGTGTCACGATCGTCGGCTCCCGCGTGCCACGAGACAAGCTTCCAGTACCCGTTGTCCCTGCCCCAGAGCAGCGCGACAGGGTGATCCGTGCGCCCATTGATGTTGAAGGTCGCACCGAAGTAGTTGCCGTACTCGCGACGCACCTTCTTCGAGTCGCCGGGCATCAGTTGGCTTTCACAGTCGAACCTGGCGGCGATGTCGTCGGGAACGGCATAGATCACGAACTGCGGATGATGCCGCTGCGTGACGACCTTCAGTCCCGGCATCGTGAAGCGCACCCCGGTGGTCAACCCCTCGAGCGACGGTCGCGTACCCAGTGCAGCGTGAGCCGCCTTGAGCCGCACCATGATCTGAAACGGCGCCAGGCCGGGATCGAGCTCGGACGGATCGTCGAGATCCAGTGCGAGACACGCGTACGCGCGTTCCGACACGTAGCCCATCGCGGCGACGATGTCGCCCTCGACGAGCCAGGCGGTCAGGAAGTCGTCGACCATGACGTCGATAGATTTCCGGCCGGCGCGAGGCGACTTCCGCAGCGCCAGCGGTGAACTGCTCGCGACCTCTTCCGGTGCACGCTCCAGTCGGACACCGAAGAAGCTTTGCCACCAGTTCCTGAAACCGGTCCAGCGGTTGACGTGCCGATCGTAGTTGTTGCCCGCGCGCACATCGGAGTTCGACGAGCTGAGATGTCCGTTGAAGAGCGCCACTGGAAAACTCGAGGAGCGGTAGTCGACATCGATGTCCGCGCGTCGGCCGTCGCGTGCCATCGACACCTGGATCGACGGCACACCACCCTGCTCGCGGTAGTTGATCGGATAGCCTTTGTGATAGACGGTGTTGTCGCGACCGCGCCTGAATTCACGCGATCGCTCGAGCGTGTCGAGCGCGTCCGGCGTGAGCCGGGCGTACATCCGGAACTGACGATCGCCCCGCGCCCCCGCGACTTCGCCTTTGACCGTTTCCACCTGCTCGACCAATGCCAGCACATCGCCGAGGGGGGCGCCGGACGCATCGGTCAGCGTGCTCGTCATCAACGCGTGCGTGATCGCATCGAACGTCGTCTTCGTCGACACCGTGACGACGTCGTCGTAGAGGTGCGGGGCGTCGAGCTTCTGACCGATCGCTTCGGTGAAGCGGGTTGCCCAATGGTCGACGAGCAGCTGCTTCCGAGGATCGAGCGAGGCGTACGAGTCGCCACCGAATTGAAGCGGCTGCTGCGTGAAGGTGGCCTGCATCAGCAACAACACCATCACGCTCAGCGCGGCGGCCGCTCTCATGACGCTCTGGAGTGCAACTCGGAGGCCGCCGCCCGTGATCGGATCGTGCGAAGGAGGGTTCGGGGCTCGCGACGCAAGTCCGCGATATGTCGCGGGATGGGCCAGCCGACTACATCCACGAAAGCTCGGGTGGTCCGCCGTAGCTTCGTGCGAGGCGGAAGCCGGACCCGACCAGCGTCAGGACACGAGGTGCAGGACGTTGCGGAGGATCGACCAGCGCGGCGCACGAGGGACGGCGTCGGCGCCGAGGATCCAGTGTCGATAGATACGATCGAGGGTCCCGTCCTTGCGCTTCAACTCGATCCAGGAATTGACGAACGCCGCGAACTCGAGGTCGTGGCGAGCAATCGCGAACGCGAGCGGCACCTTGATCGGAGTCGGCTGGGGCACGACCACCGACAGTTCCGGATGCAGCAGCGTCCACGTCGACCCGCGTTCCGCGGTGAGCAGGGCTGCGTCGGCCCCGTACTTCTCGAACTGAAAGAGCTCGGACACCACGTTCACCGGGACGACCCGCGCGCCAGGCAGCGCGAACGTGAGCTTGTCGATGTAATACGGCTGATTGATGACCGTGACCGTCAACGGGTGGATCGCGCGAATCGATTCCCAGGTTTCGAACCGGTGCCGCGCCTCATCGGGCATCACGAACGCCAGCGTTTCATCGAGGTACGGGTTGGACAACAACGCGTCGTTGGCGATCCGTGTCGTGATCGGAACTCCCGACATCACGATGTCGCACTCACCGCGCTGCAGTCGGGTGGCGAAGTCGTCGCGGATGATCGGGACGAACTCCAGCGTCACGCCGAGTTCCTCTGCCAGCTGGTGAGCCAGTTCGACGTCGTGGCCCACGAAGGCGCCCTTGGCGTTCGTGAACGCGAACGGCATGGCGTCGGGAAGATAGCCGACGCGCAGCACTCCTCGCTGCCGGATCGTCTCCAGGAGGGAACCTGATGCGCCACTCCCGTCCTCGTCATGGCGCGAGGGGTGTGCGCGCATGAGCGCAGGGACGCGGTGGCTGAGAAGGTCCATCGACATGATCACTTGATCCTTTTCGTAGGAGGGGGCGGCGATGGTCGCGAACAGGAGTCGAAGGCCGCCGATGACGACGAGCGTCGACACACCCGCCCCGATCGCAAACCGCGTCAGGTGTCCAGCGCGAATCCGGAGGTGACCGGCCACGGCCGCCGAGCCGAGCACCGCCACCGTCACGGTGTGGATCGCCGCGACGAACGAGCCCACGCGTGAGTTGACGACCGACGTCGCGACGAAGAGTTGAAACGTGTCTGCCGGAATCCTGAACGTGTCCAGCAGAAACGGCACGGCCACGTTGATGCTGCCGAAGAACGTGAGGATGCCGGTGAGCGCCAGTCGCGGGAGCTGCAGCAGGCCAACCGTCGTATCGGTGTACCAGGCGGCGAACAGGATGAAGCTCATTGACAGCAGCTTGCCGCTGTGCGGAAGGTTGTAGGCAGCCGGCATGATCACTTCGGGCAGACCCGCCACGCGCGGATCCGGATCGTGCTGCTTCAGCAGATCACGGCTGGCGTCGATGAGCGACGGCAGGACGATGAATACATCGCCCGCCATTGTCGCCGTGATGACCGATTCGTGGGTGCGTTGAAGCAGTTCCCGGCGTGTGATGCCGGTCAACGCCGCGACCAGGCCGGGCATGATCCAGAAGCCGAGCAGGAAGCCGAGCGCCGCATATGCGACGAGATACATCTGGATGCGGCTGAACTGCTCGATATTCAGCGTGCCTGCCGTGTTGGCGGCGATCGCGAAGAGTCCGTACGGCGTCAGGCGCTGGATCATGCGCGCGGCGCGCGACACGGCCGCTTCGGCCACGCCGAGCACATCGAGGATTTCGCTCTTGCGCTCGAGCGTCATCAGCGCCACGCCCATCAGAATGGAAAACAGGACGATCGCCGGCACGATGCTGTTCGCCAGCGCATGGAATGGGTTCGAAGGCACGTACAGACCGATGAAGTCGAACGACTCCGGCGCCTGCAGCAGCGTCGTGCTGAAGAAGGAGGCGTTCTGCGATCGCGGAAATGCCAGCGGCATCAGAAACGCGAACGTCAGCGCCAGCAGCCAGAGCCCGCCGATGACCAATCCGACGTGTGCGACCAATCGACGCGCATCGGGCGGGTTGAGACGACCAAGGTTGTAGATGATGGAGACGACGACGTACGGAAAGACGGTGGTCTGAAGCAGACCGATGAAACCGTCGGCCGGCCATTTGAAGATCGCGGCGTAGTCGCCGAGGAACAACCCGACGACTACACCGCTTGCGAGCCCCGCGATCACTTTCCTGGAGAAACTCACGTCTGTTGCTTTCCCCTGGAGCGCCCGGGTCTACGTCGGGTCTGCCTCAGCCAGACCCGACAACACTACTGGTCCGGCTCGAGCCGGACCCACCTACGATCACTTCAACGCGCCGGCGAGCAGGTTGCCGACGTTCGCGCCACCCGATTTCGTCACGAACGATGTCAGCACGGGAACCGCCTTCGAGACCATGTCAGGTTTGAGCCCGAGCTTCGTGAACGCGGAGGCAGCGCCCGCCAGTCCGGTCGCCGACGCGCCCGGCGCACCCGTGATGCCAACGGCACTGCTCGCTCCCGGTGCCGCCTTCAGCAGCGAGTCCATGCCCGGAACGGCGGACGAGACCTGCGAGAACTCCTCCGGCTTGAGACGTGATTTCGCAATGCCAAACAGAGCTCCGGCAGCACCGGCCGCCTGCTCGGGCGTGGCACCGAGTTCCTTCGAGAGCTGGCCCACGAGCTCGGGGCTCGCGCTCGCCGCGGCGCTGGCCGCCTCCTGTGCCGCTTGAGACGCGTGTGCCGGTCTGCTCGAAGCAAACACAGCGATGAGTCCGACGCACACGATGCCGAGCACGTTCTGTCGTGTCATGGTGTCCACCACTGGAGGAGTGACACGGTCGAATCCGCGCCCTGTGCCAAACACGGGTGTGACGAATCGTTCGAAATCGGCGCGGACATCGTCCCCCCAGGCAGGAGACGTCGTCATGTCGCAGCTGAACCAGCGACATGTCGTGGCACAGGCTTACTTCGGTGATCGCCAGTGACCGTACGGTCTCCTCGAGATCTCTGCATGCAACCTGATCCTCCCGCGGCCCCGCTGCAACTTGCAGGCCCGGGCGATGAGCAGCAACAGGGGCTGTGTGTTCAAGGTTGCCGGTGATGTGATGACAGTCCGTTCGAGCGGCGGCGCTCGCCGCGGTATGTCGCGGGCGGCATGGATGGGCGATAATGGGCCGGCTTCGATGCCTCTCGTCACCCTGCGCCTCACCGTCGACGACCGCGAGGAGATCCTCACCGAATACGTGTGTGACTGGACCGACTGCCCGAACGCGGCCGTCGAGGTCGTCGGGTACGCTCGCGATCTGCGACTCTGCAGAGTCTTGTGCGCTGAGCACGCCAAGCTCCTGGCCAGGCAGCGAGATTCTCGTCGATAGACAACCAAGGAACCACCGAAGACCAGGAGTCCCTGGGCTGAGGCAGGTCATGGCACGACTGCCTCACAACGCGTCTCCATCTGTGGCGATTTTGCCCGATCGAGAAGGCAGTCCGCCCCGGGACTCACGTGCGGCGTGAGGATGCATGTCGGCGTCGCCTGGTCCGGATCTTGTGAGTGCGGGCGAACATGAGAATTCTCACCGCACTCAGCGCTCTCCTACTGCTCTGCATGGCCGCCGGCTGTGGCAACTCCAACAACTCTGCGCCATTGACCTCTCCCTCGCCGACGCCCACGACGTCAGGGCCCGGCACGCCCGTCTCAATCGTGTCAGGCGCGTCGACGATGACGTCGACGGCATTCGCACCGAATCCGGTCAGCGTCGCGGTCGGCGGTACCGTGACGTGGGCCAACAACGACAGCACCACGCACACATCGACGTCCGACAGCGGGGCGTGGAATTCAGGATCGATCGTGCCGGGCGGGACGTTCACCCGTACGTTCTCGACAGCAGGAACGTTCACCTATCACTGCACCATCCATCCCAACATGGTGGGAACGGTGACCGTCCAGTAGCCCTGAGAAGCAGCGCCGACATCCAACCCCGGAGCAGGGGCCGGGGTTGGATGTGTATCGTTCGAAAGCGCCTCTGTCGTCGACCTCGAGCGCGTCAGACGCCGACGACGCGAGACGGCGTCGCCGTCACACGCCCGAACTTTTCGAGTCCCTGCAGTGCCTGCTCCGCATTGAGGCGCGCGAAGAGATCCATCGCGACGGCGATCAGTCCGGTCCATCCGGTCTGATGACTGGCGCCGAGTCCGGCGCCGTTGTCGCCGTGGAAGTACTCGTAGAAGAGGATGTAGTCGCGCCAGTGCGGATCCTCCTGGAACTTCTTGGTGCCTCCATAGACCGGCCGCTGACCGGCGGCGCCCCGCACGAACATGTTCGTGAGCCGGCGCGTGATCTCCTTCGAGACCTCGAACAGCGTCATCATCTGGCCTGAACCTGTCGGGCACTCGACGCGGAGGTCGTCGCCGTAGAACAGATACATGTTCAGCAGACCACGAATCAGCAGAATGTTCACCGGCATCCAGACCGGACCGCGCCAGTTCGAGTTGCCTCCGAACATCCCGTTGTTCGATTCCGCCGGCAGGTACTGCACGCTGTAGTCATATCCACCGATGTTCAACCTGAACGGATGCTGCTCGTGATACTTCGACAGCGACCGGATGCCGTACGGGCTCAGGAATTCGTTTTCATCCAGCATGTAACTGAGAACGCGAACGAGCTTCTCCTTGTTGCAGACGGCGGTGAGTCTGCGCCCTGCGTATCCGACGAACGATTCATCCGCAGGAGCGATCTGTTTGAGCAGTTCGGGGTGCCGTTTGCGGAACAGCGCGATCAGCTCCTTCAGCTTGGTGTAGCGGCCGTCTACGGCCGGCTCCAGCACGGTCGCCGCGCACACCGGCAACAATCCCACCATCGAGCGGACCTTCAGGCGGAAGGAATCGCCGTTCGGGAGGTGGAGCAGGTCGTAGAAGAACCCGTCCTCCTGGTCCCACATTTCGTCGTGGTGGTTGCCCATGCGATCCATCGCATACGTGATCCAGAGGAAATGCTCGAGGAAGCGGAACGCCACATCCTCGTACATCGGGTCGTGATCGGCGAGCACCAGGGAGATCTCCAGCATGTTCTGGCAGTAGAACGCCATCCACGCCGTGCCATCCGCCTGATCGAGAAACCCGCCGGTGGGCAGCGGCGAGCTGCGATCGAAGACGCCGATGTTGTCGAGGCCGAGGAATCCGCCCGCGAAGACGTTGCGGCCCTGTGGGTCCTTGCGGTTGACCCACCAGTTGAAATTGAGCATCAGCCCCTGGAAGGAGCGCTCGAGGAACATCACATCCTCGCGCCCCATGCGTTTTTCGAGCCGATAGAGGAACAGCGTGGCCCACGCGTGCACGGGCGGGTTCACGTCGCTGAAGTTCCACTCGTACGCCGGAATCTGTCCGTTGGGATGCGCATAGAGGCTCTTGAGCATCAGGAGCAGCTGCTCCTTCGCGAAGTCGAAGTCGACGAGCGAGAACGCGATGGTGTGAAACGCCAGATCCCACGCCGCGTACCAGGGGTACTCCCACTTGTCCGGCATCGAGATGATGTCGTTGTTGAACATGTGGAACCATTCGGCGTTGCGGATCTTCTCCTCGCGATCGCTGAGAAGCGGATGGGCGTGGTGCTCGTCGAGCCAGCGGTCGAGATCGAAGTGGTAGAACTGCTTCGACCACAACATCCCAGCGAGCGCCTGGCGGTGCACGCGCCGTTCGTCTTCGTTCAGCGCCGGTGGTGTGATGCGCGCGTAGAACTCGTCGGCTTCCTTCTGACGTCGCGAGAGGATCCCATCGAACGAGCCGAACGGATCGGCGGGCGGCTGCGCGCTCAATCGAAGGCGAACCGAGGCCGAGCCGCGCGCCGGGACGTTCAATTCGTAGTGCACGGCCGCTTTCGTTCCAGTATGCGCAGGGTTCACGACCTCGGTGCGGCCGGCGATCAGGTATTCGTGAAAGGCGTCCTTCACGTACGGCGACGGATTGGGTTGGCCCCAGAGCTTGCTGGCGTTCGACTCGTTCTCGGTGAACAAGGTCTCGACGGCGTCCTCATGCAGGAGCGAGTAGTCGCCGAGCTCGGGATGGAACGCATGAATCCGCCGGTCGATCTCGCTCAACACCGGCTTGGGCTCGCCCTCACCCCATGACCAGGTGTTGCGGAACCAGAGCGTGGGAAGCAGATGCAGCGAGGCGGCTTCGGACCCCCGGTTGTGGACCGTGACCTTCACGAGCACATCCTGCGGATCGGACTTCGCGTACTCGACGAAGACATCGAAGTACCGGTCATCGTTGAACACGCCGGTGTCGAGCAGCTCGTATTCCATCTCGTCACGGGATCGTCCTCGATTCGTGTTGACGAGATCGAGATAGGGATACGCCGCCTGCGGATACTTGTACAGATACTTCATGTACGAATGCGTCGGCGTGCTATCGAGATAGAAGTAGTACTCCTTGACGTCTTCGCCGTGGTTCCCTTCGCTGTTGGTGAGCCCGAACAGCCGCTCCTTGAGGATCGGATCGCGGCCGTTCCAGAGCGTGATGGCAAAGCACAGATGCTGCTTGTCGTCGGAGAGTCCAGCCAGGCCGTCTTCCCCCCAGCGATAGGCGCGCGATCGTGCGTGGTCGTGCGAGAAGTAGTTCCAGGCGTTCCCGTCCTGACTGTAGTCTTCGCGCACGGTGCCCCATTGGCGCTCGCTCAGATAGGGACCCCACTTCTTCCAGGGCGCACGGCGCTCACGTGCCTCGTCCAACCGCTTGTGCTCGACAGTACCCTCGGACTGGCGTGACTCTTCCTGCTTCATGACACGTTCCCTTTCTGACACTCGAACACGTGATATCCCCACGGACCGAGGTCGACGTACAAGCCCGATGACGCGAGCTCGTCGCCCGATCGGTCGTAGGTGCGTCCCGACATCGTGTCGTTCAGCCTCCACATCCGACCGGCCGCGTCGTCCCAGTTGATCCGGACCCGCCCCTGCGCCGCGGCCTCGCCGAGGTTCACCACGACCACGTAGCGGTCGTCGCCCTGCCACGACCACGCGACCATCTGTCGATGGCTGGCGTTGTCGGGCCATCCCGAGTGCTCGCACAACGCCCAGTGACCGCCGCGCAGCGTCGGACTGGTCGCTGTTGGCAGGAGCCGGGCGTAGAACTCATGGAGCGCCGGGTCGGGAGCTTCGGCAGGGCCTCGCGACAGGAACACGGGCAGCCGCACCGTCCGACCGTCGAACTGTCCGTCGTGAAAGAGACGTGCGCCGGGCAACGTGGCGGAGACGACGGCCGCCGCCCGTTCCTTCAACCCGGCGAACGCCGCCGCCGCGCGCGGCTCATCGTGGTTCTCGATGAAACGGAGCAGCTTGTCCTGGTACGCCGGCTCGGCGTGGAGATGCAGATCGACACTGGTCGCCGTGTCGTGCTCCAGGCGATCGTACAGACGCTTGTCGTAGCAGAAGTCGAAGCCCTGCTGCTGCAGGGCCCATTCGAGATCCCAGTACGCTTCCGCAATGAAGAGGAAGTCGGGATGTGATTTCTTGATCGCGGGAATCAAGTCGGCCCAGTATTCGGTCGACGGTTTCGGTCCGGCGCGCCCGCCCCACGTCCGCTCGAAGACGTCGTTCAGCATCAGCATCGCCATGTCGCAGCGCACGCCGTCGCACTGATCGGCGATGTCCAACAGCGTCGTCCTCGCGGCCTTGCGCAGCGATCGATCGAACGCATTCAACTGCAGGACGTCCGGCCACGCCGGAAAATACGGATCGCGTCCGCAGGCATAGATCGATTCGTGTCGTGACATGAACGAGGCGGGATCGCGGCGCAGGTCGTCTGCCGTGCCGTGAATGAAGTACGCCGGGTGCTCGGCCGCCCAGGGGTGATCCGGAGCGACGTGGTTGGGAACGAAGTCGAGGATCAGCCGCACATTGCGCCGGGCGAGCTCGCCGCGCGCCCGAGCCAGGGCCTTCGGACCGCCGAGATGCGAGTCGACCACGTACCGTCGAATGCAGTACGGCGAGCCGACGTTGTCCTCGGGCTGAAAGTCCGCCAGCGTGCGACGGAAATCGGCAAGCAGCGCGTCGTGACGATTCGCGATCGCGATCCCGATCGGGCTTCGTTCCCAGACGCCCATCAACCAGACGGCATCGACGCCGAGAGCGGCGAGCCGATCCCACTCGCCGGAGGGAACCGTGCTCAGGTCGATTGACGTCGCCGCCGATTGTCCCAGCTCCGAGAGCCAGACCCACGTATTGATTTCGTAAATCGAGGGGTATTTCGGCCAGTTCGACATGTCTGCGTGCGTCTCCCGCGACATCTCGTGGATGGACTCGATCCAACGGGGGGAGTTAACCCGTTGGCCATCCGCTGCTTGTGACGCGCGCCTGCAGTCTCGACGCCGCAATCGCTCTGCCCGCGCCGCAAGTCCGGTACCTGATCGGATCGCTCACCGTGACGGCGATGTCGACGAGTGAGCGCGGTCGTCCAGCATCGCCGCCACGTGCGCGGGTGGATGCGCGACGTTCGCGTACGCGAACTCGTTCGGGCGCACGAATCCGGCGCCGGTCGACTCGATGACCGTTGCGGCCGCGAGAAACAGGTTCTCGCGAACGGTCAGGAATCGATTGAAGTCAGCGGTCATCACGTAGGCGAACAGCTCCAGCTCGATGCCCTGTACGCCGAAGTTCACGACCCGAATCCGCGCGTCCTCCTTCTCCAGCTCCGGATTGCCCGTGAGAAGCGCTCGTACCTCTTCGAGAATCGATCGCAGTTGCGCCGCAGTTGTGTCGTAGCGCACTCGCAGGGTCGTTTGAATGAGCATCTTCTGCCGGGTGGCGAAGTTCTCGATGTTCGACTGCGACAACGCGCCGGCAGGAATGTTCAGGAGCGTTTGATCGAGGGTTCGAAGACGCACCGAGCGCAGCGTGATGTCCTCGACCGTGCCGAGGTGCTCGGCGATGCGGCAGAAATCACCGACCGCGAGCGCGCGGTCGGTGAGGAGCATGATGCCGCCGATGAGATTTTCCACGCTCTTCTGTGCGCCCAGGGCCAGCGCTACGCCACCCAGTCCGAGACCCGCCAGCGCCGTCGTCATGTTCACGCCGAGAAGTGCCAGGATCACGAGAATAGAGGACAGCACGAGCAATACTTTCAGCACTCGTTCGCCGAGCATCATCAGCGACGCAGTGCCTGCATGGCCCTTCCGGTACGCCTTGATCCGCGTGTACTGGAATGACAGTCCCATGAAACGCCACAGCAGCAGCCCGACGAGTACGACCGCCAGCACGAGCGCCAGCCGCATGTAGACGACACGATCCTGCAGCGTGAACGACAGTTGCGGCAGGAAGGCGAGGTGAACGCCCACGCTCACGAGCAGGATGGCAGGCCACCTGATGCCTTTCGCCAACGCATCGATGAGCGGACGGCGCACGGCGACGACAGTCCGCTTCGCAATCGCGATGACGAGCGCGGAAATGGCCCAGAGGGCGAGGAGCGGAACGATCAGCGTCGCGGCCCACACCGTCCACTGCGCCATCGAGATCCCGAAGAACTCGCGGTCGACCAACCCTTCGGGCATGTTGCGCTCGATCCAGGATGCTTCGAGCGAGCGGCCGAGAGATGGCACCTGATTCAGGGTGTCAGACGAAATCAGCCAGATCGGTCCCGCCTGCTTGTCGGTGATCCGCCGCAGCACGATGTCTGCGGTCCGGTTCGGCAGTTCAATGGAGATTCGCTCGCGATCGAGCGGCAGGCCATCGGTGGCCACACCCTGCGGCGAGCCGCTGATCGACGTGATCGGCCGGGTGTAGTAGCGATCGATCAGCGTCGTGAGCGTGCGGGCGAGCGACTCCGCGTTGGGGCGCTGGCGTTCCGACAGCTGCATGAACGCTGCGGCGGTGGCGAAATCTTCGCGGTGAACGGCCTCGGTGAACCCGGCGATCGTGCCGCGTGGAGATTCGCGGCCAAGCGGATCGAGGACGGCGGGAGCTGGGGAGGCAGGCGGCCCGGTCTTCGGAGCCTGGGCGGCAGACGATGCGATCAGCGCGCACCACACGACGGCCGTGTGGATCACGGTGCTCGGCGATCGCGCGAGACGAAGCGTAGACACACCCTTCACGGCACGGGTTCCGCCTGCGGGAACACCCAGGTACCGTTCAAGATCTCCGGACGAGGTCGATACAGACGCACGAGATAGTTCCATCCCGGTGGGATCGGCACGCAATTCGGCGTCCTCCCATCGAACCCACCGAACTGGACGGTGACCGATCCATCGCCGTTCTTCGTCGCGGTGATGTTGTTCACTGAATACACGCCGTGCGGGTTCGGCTCGAAGTAGCCTTCAGCGTTGTAGACGCTGATCGACCAGAAGCCGTCGACCGGAACCCGCCTCGCGGTCAATCGATAGATCGTTCTGCCGTCGTTGCGACCGGGTGTGACGTTGAGATAGGTCGCGTCCTCTTCGGGATTGCCGCCCCAGCCGATGGCCGTGCCGATCAGATGTCGAACGGGATCGACCTGATCGCGTGGACCGAACATCCGCTTGGAATCAGGAACGGTGACGCCGAGCGCGATGAGCGCATCGCGGACGCTTTTCTGGCTCGCTTGATCCCAGGCGGGCACATCGAAGCGGCCGGTGCTCTTCTGCTCCACCCGAATCGCATCCTGCAGCGCATGGACCTTGGCCAGATCGTGCGGGTCTCCCGGATCGACGAGCGTACGCACGCCCGCCATGGCGTAGCGCGTGCCGATCTCGGGCCGCGTCAGCAGGTATCGCCCCGCGCCGTACACGATCGACGGCGCGAACTGATCCTCGTCGATGATGAGCATCGACATGAATCGACGGCCGGCATCGGGCAGCGTGACCGTCACGTCGCCGGCATCCAAATCGAATACCGCCGAGGAATACAGCGTGTCGCGGTTGGCCCGGACGACCGTCTGCTTGTCGATCGGCATCAGCTCACGGCGATGATGGAACCTGCCGGTGCCACCGGCGAGCACCACCGACGAGGCGAAGTATCTGTCCGTCTCGGCGCGATTGAAATTGTCTACGGTAACCGGCGCGCCGTGCGCCGTGGCGACTGTGATGCCCATGATCCAGTTCCTTCCCCGCGGGCCGGGGACTGAGCGGGATCACCCTTTGGTGCAACTTCGGGTCCACGATCACGCGCAGACTTCACGCACGAGAGTGCCTCATCGACGTCGACGAGGCACCGCGACATGTCGCGGCTGGGGTGGTTCGCACGCGGTTCACGCCGCATGCGTCGCCATCGCGTGCCGCTGCCACGTGAGGTACGGAATCGCGAGGGCCGCGTTCACGAGGACATACAACAGAATCGCTCCGATGAAACGCTCGCCGGGAAAGTTGGCGACGGCGACGGTCAGGGCGAGCGCGGGATGCCGGCTCGCCGTGGCCAGCGCCAGCACGGCGGCATGATCGGGGTTGGGCCCGCCGAGCACGTGGCCGATCGCAAGCCCCGCAGCGACGAACACGACCATCGCCAGCAGCGTGCCCTGGCCGATGAGCGGCATGATGGCCGGCATGCTCGCGATGAGCAGCAGCAGCGCCGACGGGTACAACAGGATCCTGCCGACACGCGCGGCGATCACCGCGGCCCGATCCGCGAACGACGGCGATACTCGATGGACGATCATCCCGGCGGCGAGCGGCACCAGTACGGTCTTGAGCACCACGGTCGCAATCGCCGTCGGCGCGATCGCCAGCGGCCGGCCGGAGATCCATTCGAGCAGCCGCAGCATCAACGGTTCGGCGACGATCGCGACCAGCCCGAGCCACGCCGTGAGCCCGACGATGAACGCGTGAAACGCTGCGTGACCGCCGGCCTTCGCCTCCTTGCTCGGCAGCAGAGGCGGAACCGGTGAAAGCGCGAGCGACACGAGCGCGATCTCGACCGTCGGTCGGAAGTCGAACGCGCGCACGAGCACCACCGCGAGGAACGGCATGATGACGAAGACCGCCAGGAGCGAGCGGAGAAAAAGTCGAGGGCGCTTGACGACGTACCAGACATCGGACGGCGCCGCTTTCAATCCGAAGCCGAACACGGTAGCGACGATGCTCACCTGGAGCGCGAGCACGACGATGTGCTTAAGGTCCATGACGATCAGGAATCAGGAATCAGGAATCAGGAATCAGGAATCAGCTGCAATCAGCAAGCGGAAGGCCTGGTAGCCCTGCTGATAGATGATTCCTGATTCCGCCTGAATCCTGCTTCCTGCGTCCTGATTCCCATTTTTCTGCCGTGTGATGTCGTTGAACCCGTGACATCTCGTGGCGAATGGCGCCTGTACCCGCGCCAGATCAACAAAACTCGCACCCGGCACTGATGTTGCTCCGCGACTGTGATCGGCGGGACGCGTCCCCCGCATGATCGGAGGCTTTCGTGCTTACCGGGTCTTTTCGACAAGGAGTCGTTCTCGCCGCCGTGATGATCGCCGCCCCTTCATTGGCGGCGCGTGCTCAAGAACAGCCCGCTCCTCAGCCGGCGCCTGTCGCTCAAGAGCCGGCGCCTGCTCCAGAGCCGGCACCCGCTCCCCAACCACCCGCACCTGCGCCCAGACGCCCGGCTCCCACGCAACAGCCGACTGCCGCCGCTCAGGAGCCGACGGCACCACAGGCGACGACCGCGGCGGAACGGCAAGCAGGGGAACGTCGGATCGTGGGTACCGTCGAGTCCCTTGGCAGCCACACCATCGTCATCCGCACCGATCAGGGCATGTTCCACGTCTACCAGACCGACAAATTCACGGTGCGCAAACAGGCGGTCGCGACGGGCGCGCGCGTCAGCGTGCTCACGCAGACGAGCGATGCCGATCCGGCACCGCTGGCGCTAGCGATTGACGTGTTGCCCAAGGCCCAGGGGCTCGCGGAGCCGTCCGCTGCGGCACCGGGCGAGCCGCAGCTCTCCGACCCGGTGCCGGCGTCGGTCCGGAAAGTCGAGTCGGACATCCAAAGGCAATTCTCCAAATGGCATGGCGGATTTCAGCTCGGCGCAGCCCTTGATCCCACTCTCCTTTCGTTCACGGGCTTTGCGGCGATCCAGTCGGGCTTGAGCAGGAGCGTCCAGTTCAGACCGGGCCTCGAGTTCGCATTTGGTGAATTGACGAAGCTCTTCAGCATCAACCTCGACGGCATTTACACGCTTCCAGGCATGTCTCGCATGACCAAGTGGGCACCGTACGTCGGAGCCGGACCGCAGTTCGCGATCAGCCACCGCAATTTCGACCAGCAAGTTATCAACGGCACCACGGTCAACCGGATCGATTTCGGCGACTGGAGCTGGAACACCGGACTCAATTTCATCGTCGGCGCGAGGAGTCCGGCGGGCGCCTCTTTCGAGTTGAAGGGGACCGCGTGGGGCGCTGCGTCGGTACGGCTGCTGGCCGGCTATCAGTTCTGAAGACCAGGAAGCAGGAAGCAGGAAGCAGGAAGCAGCCGCATCCTGATTCCTCCTGCATCCTGCGTCCTGATTCCTGTTTCCTGATTCCTCCTACATCCTGATTCCTCATTCCTGATCTCCCTACCCCATTGGGTGATTGCGCCCATCCAGGCACTCGCGTAGACTCTGCCGTTTCGAATCGCGCAACACACTTCGCTGTACGAAAAACTCTGGGGATAGAGAGGTCGCGCATGAAAGCACTGAGGAAATCAGTGTCGTGTTGGAGAGTATGTCTCTGGCTTCTGACGGTTGGCGCCGCGGTCGCGATCGCGCCGTCGATGGCCTACGCACAGGCGTCAATTGCAGGCACGGTGAAGGATGCGTCCGAGGCGGTGCTGCCGGGCGTCACGGTCGAAGCGTCGAGCCCTGCGCTGATCGAGAAGACGCGCAGCGCCGTGACCGACGGAACGGGCCAGTACCGCATCGAGAACCTCCGGCCTGGCAGCTACACGGTGACGTTCACGCTTCGGGGATTCACGACCGTGCGGCGCGAAGGCATCGAGCTAACCGGCTCGTTCACGGCAAACGTCAACGCGGATCTGAAAGTCGGCCAGGTCGCCGAGACGGTCGTCGTCAGCGGTGAATCACCCATCGTCGACGTACAGAGTTCGCAGCGTCAGACGGTGCTGACCAGCGAAGTGATCAAAGCGATTCCAACCGCAGGGAGCTATAACGCCCTGCTCGTGCTCGTGCCCGCGCTGCTCGGCGGACAGCAGGACGTGAGCACCGGTCCCTGCAACTCGTGCACCTTCAGCGCGCACGGCACGTTGTTGTCGCTCGGTGGGAATCGCGCGAACACCGATGGCCGGCTGCTGGTGGACGGCATCAGCATCGCGGTGCCGCAGGCTGGTGGCACCAACTACCTCACCGACACGCGGAACGCGCAGGAAGTGACCTTCACGGTGTCGGGCAGCATGGGTGAAGTGGAGTCCGGGGGCCCGGTGATGAACATCGTTCCGCGTTCTGGCGGCAACGTGCCGTCGGGCAGCGGCTATGTGGCGTGGGCCAACGGCGACCTGCAGAGCAGCAACCTGAGCGACGAGCTCAAGGCCTTGAAGATCACGCCGAGCCCGCTGATCAAGAACTACGATCTCAGCGCCGCGTTCGGCGGTCCGATCCGCAAGGACCGCGTGTGGATCTTCGGCACCGTGCGGGGGCAGGGCAACTCGGCGTACATCACGAACATGTACTACAACAAGAACGCCGGAGACCCGAACAAGTGGCTCTACGAGCCTGACCAGTCGCGTCAGGCGTTCAACGACAAGACGTGGCAGAACGCGAGCGCCCGCCTCACCATGCAGGTCACGCCGCGCAACAAGGTCAATATCTTCTGGGACGAGCAGAGCGTCTGCGCCAAGTGCGAGAACGGTGGCAACTACGCCAACGCCACCACATCGCCCGAAGCCAACGGCTACGGCGATCTGACGCCGATGCGTTTCCAGCAGGCGACGTGGAGCTCGCCGTATAGCAACAAGCTGCTCCTCGAAGGGGGCTTCGGCTACTTCTTCTCGCGTTGGGGCGGTCGTGCCAAGACAGATCCGAACACCGAGAGCCTGGTGCGCATCATCGAGCAGTGTGCGGCAGGGTGCGCGGCAAACGGCGGCATCCCCAACCTGATGTATCGCTCGCAGACGACCGACCTGTTCAGCGATGGCCGTAACAAGAACATCACCACGACCTGGCGCGCGTCCGCCGCCTACGTGACCGGAGGCAACAGCTTCAGGTTCGGCTACATCGGCAACCAGCTCGGCGACCTCCGTTCGGCCAACCGCGGTCAGAACGACCTGCGTTACCGCACGAACAACAGCGTACCAAATCAACTCACCGAGTTCGTACACGACCAGCAGAACGATCTCTGGATGCGCAATCACGCCCTCTACGCGCAGCAGCAGTGGACGCGCGGCCGCCTGACGCTGCAGGGCGCGCTCCGCTACGATCGTGCGTCGAGCTGGGCGCCGCCGCAGCGTCTCGAGTCGCGGTTCTGGGCGCAGCCGCTCGTCTTCGATGAGACGCCGGTGGTGAACGCCTACAACGATCTGACGCCCCGTGCGGCCGTGACCTACGATCTCTTCGGCAACGGCAGGACCGCGCTCAAGGCCACGCTCGGGAAGTATCTCGAGTCCACGATCACCGCATCCAACTACGGCCTCGGCAACCCGACGTCGCGGATCGCGACCAACGTGACGCGCACGTGGATCGACGCCAACGGCGACTGGATGCCGAACTGCGACCTCCGGAACCCGCTCGCCAACGGTGACCCGAACGCGCTGCCGTTTCCGCAGACCGGGAATGCCAGCGCACAGGACTTCTGCGGCATCATCAGCAACCTGAATTTCGGAACGTCGACTTTCAGCAACACCATCGATCCAGACGTCCTGAAGGGTTGGGGCGTGCGGCCGTCGGACTGGAACTGGGGCGTGTCAGTGCAGCATGAAGTATTGCCACGCACCTCGGTCGAAGTCGGCTTCGTCCACCGCGAGTTCTACGGCTTCGCGGTCACCGACAATCTGGCCGTCAGTCCATCCGACTTCACGCAGTTCTCGATCACCGCACCGCAGGACCCGCGATTGCCCGGCGGCGGAGGCTATCAGGTCGGCACGCTCTACGACCTGAACGTGCCGTCGCTCGTCGGTGTCACACGCAACTACATCACCTATTCGGACAAGTACGGCGACGCGTATCAGAGGTACAACGGCATCGATGTGAGCATCAGCGCGCGGCCGCGGAATGGGCTCACCGCACAGGGCGGCTTCTCGGGCGGCTACTCCACGTCCGACAACTGCGCAGTGCGCGAGAAGGTACCGGAGATCGCGCTGCTCAATCCGTACTGCCACATCGAGACCAGCTTCCTGCCGCAGTACAAAGGCATCGCGACCTACGTGATGCCCAGGATCGACGTAGCGATTAGCGGCACGTTCACAAGCAAGCCCGGCATCCAGGTGAGTGGCTTCGGCACGCCGGTCGCCGGCGGCGCCTTCGCGGCCAACTACACGGTGTCGAACGCCGTGGTGCAGCAGATCATCGGCCGGCCGCTGGCGGGCAGCGCGCCCAACATCACCGTCAACCTGATCGAGCCGCACTCGATCCTCGGCGCGCGCGTGAACGAACTCGACGTGCGGGTCGGCAAGATCTTCCGGGTGGGCAGGAACCGTTACAACATCGGCGTCGACATCTACAACCTGCTGAACGCGGCGACGCCACTCAGTTACAACCAGGCATTCATCCCCAACGGTGCGTGGCTGACGCCAACGTCGGTGCTCTCGGCACGCTTCGCGAAGATCAGCGCGCAGATCGACTTCTAGAGCGATGAAACGCCGGGCCTGTTCTTCAGGCCCGGCGTATTCAGATGTGTTAGCTTCGAAGCTGACACGACATGCCGCGATCCAACTCACCGATCGGCCTGGGCGAGTTCATCGGCCTGATGGCGATGCTGACCGCGCTCGTGGCGCTGTCGATCGACATGTTGTTGCCTGCGCTGCCCGCCATCGGAGCGACGCTCGGCGTCTCGCGCGCAAACGACAATCAGCTGATCGTCTCGCTGTTCTTCCTCGGATTCGGCCTCGGGCAACTGTTCTACGGCCCGGGATCGGACGCGGTTGGGCGCAAACCTGCTGCGTACGTCGGCCTGGCGCTCTACATGACTGGATGTCTGCTCGCCTTTGCGTCTCGATCCTTCGCGGTCATGCTGGTCGGGCGCTTTCTGCAAGGCATCGGCGTGGCAGGGCCGCGAACGATCACGCTCGCACTGGTGCGCGACCGGTTCGAAGGCCGTGAGATGGCGCGCGTCATGTCGCTCGTCATGGCGGTGTTCATCCTGGTGCCCATCGTGGCGCCGGCGCTGGGGCAGGCGATTCTCGGCATTTCAGGATGGCGCGCGATCTTCGGCGTCTACCTGACGATGGGCCTCATCGCCTCGGTATGGTTTGGCATGCGGCAGGAGGAGACACTTCTACCGGACCGGAGGATTCCGTTCTCGCCCGTGCGCGTATGGAGCGCGGTATGGGAGGTTGTCACCAACCGGTGTTCCATCGGGTACACATTCGCATCGGGTTCCATCTTCGGCGCATTCCTCGGATATCTGAGCTCAGCGCAGCAGATCCTGCAGCAGGAGTACGGCCTCGGCGCGAAGTTCCCCGTGTATTTCGCGCTGCTGGCGATTGCGATTGGAGGCGCCTCGCTCGTCAACGCGAGGCTGGTGGTGCGATACGGCATGAGCACGCTGTCGAATTGGTCTCTCCGTGGGATCTGCCTCGTCTCGATCGTGTTCGCCGTGGTCGCGTCGGCAGGCGCCGGACAACCGCCGCTGTCACTCCTCATGACGTACTTGATGGTGACGTTCTTCGGAATCGGGCTGCTGTTCGGCAACCTCAACGCGCTGGCCATGCAGCCGCTCGGGCACATCGCCGGCACGGGTGCAGCCGTGGTGGGCGCCACGTCGATGCTGATCTCGCTGGTACTTGGGACAATCATCGGCCAGAGCTACAACGGCACGGTGCTCCCGCTGGTTGCCGGCTTCGCGGTGTTGAGCGGGTGCTCGATCATCGCTACTGCGTGGGCCGATGCGCCGTCGACCGGGTTCGCGAACTCGGCGCAGATCGACATCTAGAGGAATCAGGAATCAGGAATCAGGAAGCAGGAAACGGCCACGAGTCAGCCGATGCGCTGCAACGGCGTGCCGTTCCTCACCGACGCTGGCAGATAACGATCGAGCGAGGGCACGATGACTGGCTGGACCATGGCGACGACGCTCTGTCGGCTCCCGAAGGACATCAGCGCACGCGCCGTGTTCGAGCCCGTCATATCGAGAGCCTTCACGCCGAAGTACAGCGGGATGACGTCGTTCAGTCTCAGGACGATGACGTTCCCCTGACGGATCGTCAGGGAGACGTGAAGCGACTGTTTGAGTGACCATTCATTGAACAGCGTCATCCAGTCCGGCCCCGGCGGGGCCACTGCATTCACCCGGTTCAGCGGTGACTGCTGGATGTACTCGAACGAATCGATCGTTCTTCTCTTCCCGGCTGGCCCTATCCCGACGAACTCGATCGTCTCAGCGACGGCGAGCCCCGACGACGTGCTGGTCAGCGCCATCGACGCCCTCCTTGGCTGAACGTGTGGCGGGAATGATTCTAGTCCCTGGCGCGGCCGGGGCTTTCAACACGCAGAGATCGCGGAGGAGCAGAGAGCGCGGAGGCGACTGGTGGTCGCCGGCCTGCGGCCGGCGGATGGATCGAGAGGAAGCGTAGAAAACGAGCGCTCTGGATCGCAGCTGGCGTTCGTTTCTTCGCTTCCTCTCGATCCACCCGCGCACAGCGCGGGCCACCCGTCGCCGGAGCCCCTGCGATCTCGGCGCCCCGGCGATCTCTGCGTGTGATCGTTGTTAATAGTTCGAAGGAGCCTGAACGTCCCACGTCGAACTGAACAGGCGCCCGCGGACCCGATCGGTGCTAGATTGTCGCTGCCGCCCGGAGGCGCACATGCGTCAGAGATATGCCTGGCTCGTCGTCGCCGCGCTCATGATGTCCGGCCCCGCGTTCGCACAATCATCGACGGTCGCCGACGGCCCGGTGATCGACATCCTCGGCATGTGGTCGGGCCAGACCGGCACGATGGAGGAACAGCCGCTGCGCGGCGATCCGGGCGTCGAGGTCGGCGAGTACGTCGGGATGCCGATCAACGCCGCCGCGCGTCAGCACGCGGACAGCTGGCAGCCGACGTGGGCTTCGCTGCCCGAGTGGCAGAATCGTCCGCACCCGGTCACCTACTCGATGCGCGCGCCCTCGGGAAACTTCCGCATGAGCGCCGAGTACGATCCGATCTACCAGAACATCATCGCGTATCACATCGACGGCCTCTTTGGCCGCGCCGATCGCACGATCTGGATGGACGGCCGCCCGCGACCTTCGAAATACGCCGAGCACTTGTATCAGGGCTTCTCCCTCGGCGCGTGGGAGAACGGCATGCTCAAGGTGGTGACCACGCACATCAAGTACGCCTTCATTCACCGCAATGGCCTCCCCACCAGCCCATACGCGGTCGTCACCGAGTACTTCGTACCGCACGGCGAGTTCATCACACACTTCTATTACATCGACGACCCGATCTACCTGATTGAGCCGCTCGTCCGGACGACGACGTACCGGCGTGCACCGACGCAGGTCGTTGGACGCGCGCTGCCCTCTGAGGTAGTCGAGGAACTTCCCGATCTAAAGCGCGGCGAGGTGCCCGCGTACCCCCTCGGAACGAAGCATCCCGAGTATTCGGAGATTCACCACATCCCGTTCGAGGCCACGCAAGGTGGGCCCGAAACGATGTACCCCGAATACATGAAACGGCTGGAAGAACTCCGGAAACCGCAACCCGCACGTCCCACGAGCGCTTCGGCGAAAAAGTAATGCTGACGCCCGTGCGCATCGTCGCCTCGGCAGCTCTCTTCGCCGGATTCGTCGTCGCCGCGCATCCGCACGCGCAGCAGGCATCGTCGGCCAGCATCCCCTACGTTCGCTCTGAGAAGCCCGCGTACGACGATGGCCACGTCGAAGCGCTGAAGGTACAGGGCAACGTGTATCTCGTCGCCGGTTCGGGCGCGAACATCGTGGTGCAGACCGACCCCGACGGTCTGCTCGTCGTCGACACCAGCGTCCCCGCCATGGCAGACAAGGTGATCGCGGCGATCAAGACGATCTCGCCCCTGCCGATCCGGCAGATCATCAACACCAGCGCTGAGGAACATCACACCGCCGGCAATGAGGCGATCTCGAAGGCCGGACGGAACATCTACGCCGCCGTGGGCGGCGGCGGCGCGCGTGAACCGGGGCGCCTGCAGGGTGCGCCGATCATCGCGACCGAACGGGCGATGCACCGCATGGCCGGGCTGCTCAACGAACCGGCACGACAGAACGTGATGTGGCCCGACAACACGTTTGCGGGCATGCGGAAGGACTGGTCCTGGGGTGGCGAGCCGATCGACATCCTCTACAAACCAGCGGCCCATACCGACGGCGATCTGATCGTGTGGTTCCGCAAGTCGGATGTGATCGCGGCAGGCGACATCCTCGACACCGTGAAGTACCCCACGATCGATCTCGAGCGCGGGGGGTCGATCCAAGGCTATTTGAATGCGCTCAACGACATCCTCGACATCATGATTCCGCTGCGCAACAACCAGGGCGGCACGCTGGCGGTGCCCGGGCACGGGCGCATCTGCAATGAAGGAGACGTCGCCGAGATCCGCGACTCGATGACCATCATCACCGATCGCATCCGCGAGATGGTGAAGAAGAAGATGACGCTGGCGCAGGTGAAGCAGGCGAAGCCGACGCTCGATTACGACGGCGTGTTCGGCGATCCGAACGCGTTCATCGAGGCGGTCTACGCGGACCTCAGGCGACGTTAGTCGCGTCAGCGCTCTTGATCCGTGGCGCCTGGAGTCGGCGGCGGGCCAGCCGGCGCTCCTCCGCGTCCCCGACCGCCGCCAAGGCCGCCGCCGGGACCTGCTGGTGCACCACCGACGCCGAGGCCGTCCTGGACGGGACGACGTTCGCGAATGATGCCCTTCGCGCGATCTTCTTCGAGGCGCCGATCTTCCGCGCGCTCCGCACCCAGCGACTGCAGGAGCGCCATATTGCCTTCGTGGCAGTCATACGGCAACAGCACGCCGCCGTCGAGCGGCGTCATCGGAAACGACATCGTGAACGGACGCTCGTAGGTCACCGGGTCGTCGATCGTCACCTGATACTGCAAGAGGTCGTTCGCCACGCGCTTGAAGCGTTCGGTCAGCTTCATCTGCGTGCTGTGGCGATTGCCGTTGCCGTTCACGCCGATCGCCGTCTGATCGGTGAGGTTCGTGGTTTCGACCACGAGCTCGTCGCCTTCCCATCGCGCCCGTGAATCGCCCAGATATTCGCGGATTTTGTCGCCGATGTGCGGACGGCCGTCGGTGTAGAACACGCGCGTGTCGTGCAGCATCTCGTACGACAACACGACCATGCCGGGCGCCTGCACGATGCGGTTGCCGTTCCCGTAGATCACGCGCAGCGTGGATCCCATGATCCCGCGCGTGATGCAGCGCTCGTACAGCGAGAAGTCGGTGGTCCAGTTCAGCGGTCCGTTCCCGTACGTGCCGCGAGGCATCGGGCGCGTGCGCCCTTCAGCCGTGTACGCCGGCAGCTGCCCGTTCGGCGGATCGACGATGAGCGACGCCTGACGAAACGCGCGGCGACCGAAGTCGAATCGGAACGTGCTGGTCGCTTCGTTCTCAGCCTGCTGCACACCGCGCTCGGTCTGCTTCACGCGGGCCGCAAATTCCTCGTCGTTCAGATACAGGCGATCGCCGAACTGCGACGGCCTCGACATCGGAATGCGGTCGGTGTCATCGGTCGACCAGACGCCCTGCAGATCCGGATCGCCCCACGGCGTCTTCGGCACGGTGTACGGATGCGGCTGTCCCCCGAACGCGGTGACGACCAGCAGCGGTGTCTTCGCCCCCTGTCCGGAGATGCGAACAGTCATCACCGTGACGGCCACGGCAAGTGCCGCCACCAACGCCAACCCGATCCGGCGCGCATTCATGTCGTGACTCCTTCTGGTCCGCATCGCGAGGTCTGTCCGATCTTCGATTCTAGGCCGCGCGCACCCTACCTTCAAGGTCGTCATGTTGCACACTCACGTTGCCAGATCGTGCATGGCGTCGAGCCACAGTGGAGCCTCGAGAGCGCCGCGATTACGGACAGCACGGATATACTCTATCGGTCTATTCGGGTCGTGGAATCCATTTCCGGTAATGAGCGTGGAGGCGCGCATGGCACGTCTACTCCTGCTGTCGCTCCCGTGCATGGCTTCGATCGTCGCTGCGATTCCAATCGGAACTGAATCCACACCCGGGGCGGACCAGCAGCCAAGAGCGGTTCCCCAACAGTACGTCGGCAGTTGGGTGTGTCAGACGACGAGGCCGGGCTACAACCTGCTGCTGCCCAGTTCGGACCCGTCGCAGCCGCTGACCAACAAGGCCACCACCGCGCCGACCGTCGTCGTCCAGAAGCTGTCGTTAAAAGCTGACGGCATGTACGAAGCCGATTCAGGCGGCGGCCATTACGCGTACGATCCGGCCGCGAAGTCGATTACCTGGCTCGATGGTCCACACCGCGGCGCACTGACGAAGACTGAAGTCGGCACCCGCACCGACGGCGCGCCTCGAATCGGATTCGTGCTGAATCAGCGCTACTACGGTTGCTTCCAGCCAAAACGGCCGTAGCCTACCCGAATCGCTGGTCGTCGGCGGACGGACCGTAGATCGCCGGGACCGTCTGATCACAGAGACGCAGATACACTGTCAACTGACCACGGTGGTGCGCCAGGTGGTTCAACGTGTCGCGAAGCACGATGTGCCGCGGCATCTCGCTCACTACTTTCCCACCCACGAGCAACCGCCAGTTGGTCGTGAACAGGAAGTCGTCATTGGTCTTCTGTAACGATGCGCGACCGCTCTTCACATGCGTGTCGAGCGCTTCGACCAGCTTGTCGGTAGATGGCTGCTGATACTGACCCTGTCCTGAGGGCGGACTGAGGTCGAGTTCGTCCTGGTCGATGATGAGGCTGAACCAAGAGGGCATGGAGGCGACCAGCCCTGCAAGCCGTGCAAGCGGCATCGATTTCTCGTGAGGCTTCCAGTCGTCTCGACCCTGCGGCACATGCTCGAGCGCCCGGCGCGTACGCCCGGCTTCACGATCCAGTTCGGCGAGCAGCAATTCTGTGAATTTCATGAAGACTCCATTTTGTGAAGGGTCAAAGGGCAAAGGTCAAAGGTATTACACCTTTACCTTCACTTTGCCGTTTGACCTTTGACCTACGCCCCTCCTCAATGATGACAGGCATCCATGACACAAGTATTGCTGCCTTGACATGCTGCCCGCTTTCGAGTGACATCCCACGCGTGAGCCAACGGTCCCGCATTGCGGCGATGGGACTCGCCTCCCTGCTGTGCCTCGGGCTGCCTGCAACCAGCGAGGCTCGCCAGGACGCTGGACGTGCGCGCGTCATCGAGCTGCAGATCAACGGCGAGATCGAACCGGTGCTGGCCGAATACGTGGACGAGGGGATCGCGCGCGCCAACCAGGAAGGCGCCGCATTGGTCCTCATCACGGTCGACACTCCGGGCGGCCTCGACACCGCGATGCGCGACATCATCCAGCACATCCTCGATTCGCGCGTGCCCGTGGCCGTGTATGTGTCGCCGAGAGGCGCGCGGGCGGCCTCTGCGGGGTTCTTCATACTCCAGTCGGCCGACATCGCGGCCATGGCGCCCGGCACCCACACAGGCGCGGCATCGCCGCTGTTGGCAGTTGGCGGCTATCCAATCACGATCGACGAAACGCTCAAGAACAAGATCCTGAACGACGCGACCGCCTACCTTCGCAGCTATGCGGGCCGGCGCGGGCGCAACGTCGAACTGGGCGAGAAGGCCATCACCGAGGCAAAGGCGTTCACGGAACGCGAAGCGCTCGACGGCAAGTTGACTGATGTGATCGCGAACTCCCGGGCCGAGCTCCTCCGCTCGCTCGACGGACGCACGATCACACGCTTCGACGGCACCGCGACCCGCCTCGCACTGCCGTCCCCGGACATCGTCAGCGTCGGGATGTCGGCGCGTCAACGCTTTCTCACGCGCATCGTCGAGCCCGACATGTTCTTCATCCTGCTGCTGGTCGGCGTGCTGGGACTCTACGTCGAGTTCACGCATCCTGGCATGATCGCGCCCGGCGTCATCGGGGCCATCGCGCTCGTGCTCGCGTTGTACGCCATGCAGATCCTGCCGATCAATCTGGCGGGCGTGCTGCTGATTGTGCTGGCGCTCGGGCTGTTCATCCTCGAGGCCAAGTACGTCAGCCACGGCGTGCTCGGCACCGGCGGCGTCATTGCCATGCTGCTCGGCGCGCTGATGCTCGTGCGATCGCCGCTGACAGGGGCAGGTGTCAGCGTCGGTGTCGCACTGGGCGCCACGCTGCCGTTTGCCCTGCTGACGATTCTCCTGATGCGGCTCGTGCTGCGCTCGAGGAGCTGGAAACCGCTAGCCGGCGTTGAAAACTGGATTGGCGACGTGGGCCGGGTCACGGAAGCGATCCGTGGCCCTGCCCCGGACGAGGCCAACACCGGAATGGTGTTCGTGAACGGCGAGCTGTGGCGCGCGGCGTCGGACGCGGCGATTCCCGAGGGGACGCGCGTGCGCGTGGTGCGGGTCGCAGGCTTGACGTTGTATGTGGAACCAGAAGGAATCAGGACACAGGAATCAGAAAGGAGACTCTAGTGGATCTCGCGCAGTCCCTCTCGCTTGGTTGGCTCGTGGCCCTGGTGATCTTCGTGATCTGGATTTGGAACTCGCTCTACATCATCAAGGAATGGGAACGCGGCGCGGTGCTGCGGCTCGGACGCATGATTCCGCAGGCGAAAGGTGCCGGACTGCGACTGGTCTTCTGGCCGATCGAGACGCTCTATCGCGTTCCGCTTCGAGTCGTCACGCTGGATGTACCGCCGCAGGACATCATCACCAACGACAACGTCTCGGTGAAGCTCAACGCGGTGTGCTACTTCAAGGTGGTCGACGCCAATCGGGCCCTCCGCGAGGTGGAGAATTACCTCTACGCCACGTCGCAGCTCGCGCAGACCACGCTGCGGAGCGTGGTCGGGCAGTTCGAGCTGGACGAGATCCTCTCAGAGCGCGAAAGGGTCAACGCGAAGCTGCAGGTCATCCTCGATCAGGACACCGAGGCCTGGGGGATCAAGGTCACGAAGGTGGAAGTCAAGCAGGTCGACATCCCCGAGACGATGCAGCGCGCCATCGCACGGCAGGCCGAGGCCGAGCGCGAACGCCGCGCCAAGATCATTCACGCCGACGGCGAGTCGCAGGCGTCGCAGAAACTCGCTGACGCGGCAGCCGTACTGGCCACGCAGCCTGCGGCCATCCAGCTGCGCTATCTGCAGACGCTCACCGAGATCGGCGTCGAGAAGAACACCACGGTGGTGTTCCCGCTTCCCATTGACGTCATCAGCGCGTGGATGAAGTCATTGACCCCGCCCAAATAGCGCGCGCCCGCGAATAATCGCGGGTCTCCCCGGCGGCCGCTCCTTGCGCGTGCTGCGCGCCGGGCAGGTGCCGATTGCTCCGTTCCGCACGACCGTTGCATCGTGACAGTGCGGGGATGGGTCATGGCACACAAGCACGTCAAGAAGACGGACACATCAGTAGAAGCAGCGGTCTCACTCACCGCGATGCAACGCGCGGATGCACTGCTGCTGACGATGACCATCGACGAAAAGGCGATGCAGTTGTCGGCAATGTATCCCATGGCTCTGCTCGGCCCCCAGGGACCGATGAAGAGCCAGCTCGACGTCCACTTGAAGCACGGCATCGGTCAAATCTCTGCGCTGGGCGCGTTCGGGCACAAAACGCCGGAGACCGTGGCGAAGACGGCAAACGCGATCCAGCGATACCTCGTCACCGAGACCCGCCTCAAGATCCCGGCGATCTTCCACAACGAAGCGGCGAACGGCGTGGTGGCGCCTCACTTCTCCGCGTTTCCGACTCCGATCGGACTCGCCGCGACATGGGACCCCGATGCCGTCGAGGAGATGGCGCACATCACGCGCCGCCAGATGCGATCGATAGGTCTCCACCAGGCACTCGCTCCTGTCATGGACGTTGCTCGCGAGGCTCGGTGGGGGCGCGTGCACGAGACCTTCGGCGAAGATCCCTACCTCGTCTCCGCTATGAGCGTCGCTTTCACTCGGGGGATACAAGGGGATGATCTGCGCCACGGCGTGATTCCGTCCGCGAAGCACTTTCTCGGCTACGCAGTCACAGAGGGCGGCCAGAACATGGCCGCGACCGCGGTCGGCGCGCGCGAACTGCACGACATCTACGCGCGTCCGTTCGAGGCCGCGATCCGGCTCGCGGGGCTCGCGTCGGTGATGGCCTCCTACGCCGAGTTCGACGGCGTTCCGATCCACATCTCTCGCGAGATCCTGACCACACTGCTGCGCGAGCGATTGGGCTTCACCGGAACGGTTGTGTCCGACTACGTCGGTGTCGGTTGGGCTCAGACGCGTCAGTGTGCCGCGGCCGATGCCACGGAGGTCGGATCGCTCGCCCTCGCGGCCGGCATGGACGTCGAGCTCCCGTCGATCCACGGCTACGGGCCGGTGCTGGTGAAGGCTGTGCAGAGCGGCAAAGTGCCCGAGTCGCTGCTCGATGAATCCGTGCGCCGCGTGCTGCGCGACAAGTTTGCGCTCGGCCTGTTCGACAACCCGTACGTCCCTGAAGACGCGATCACAATTCGCACGATCGCGAACGAAGGCGACGATCTGTCGCGTCGTCTGGCGGCTGAATCGGTCACGTTGCTCAAGAACGAGAAGAGCCTCCTGCCGCTCAGTCGTAACATCAGGAATGTCGCAGTGATCGGGCCACACGCCGACAGCACGATGGTCGGCTTCCCTGCCTACACGTACCCGGCAGTGCTGGCCATGATTCGGGCCAGGTTCACCGGCGAGGAAATGGCCATGGCCGGGGCTGACACAGGCAGCGGGAACTTATCGCCCGAGGCCCAGGCGGCGATAGTGGCCGAGATGCAGGACTACCTCAAAGTGAATCTGGACGATTACGTGAGGTCGAACTACCCGGCCGTCTCAGTGGCCGAAGCGGTACGGAAGCTCCTGCCTGACGCCACTGTCACGGCCGTTCGCGGGACCGGTGTCGTCCCGTCCGCGCCTACCGACATCCCTTCGGCCTTGGCTGCAGCCCGAGAGGCCGACGCGATCATTCTTTACATCGGAGGCCAGTCGGCGTGGGCCGGCAAAGACCGCACCGAAGGGGAGGGCACCGATAGCGCGAATATCGATTTGCCGCCGCAGCAGGTCGAACTGGTGAAGGCCGTGTGCGACCTCGGCAAGCCGACCGTCGCGGTCGTTGCGATGGGGCGTCCGCAGGGTCTGGCGGCGGTCATTGATCGCCTGCCTGCTGTACTCACGGCCTTCTTTGGAGGTCCACACCAGGGAGCAGCTGTTGCCGATGCGATCTTCGGTGTGACGAACCCCGGAGGGAAGCTGCCGCTCACGATCCCGCGGCACTCTGGACAGGTACCGATCCACCATGGCCAGAAGACGGGCAGCGGATACCGCCGGACCAAGGCGGACATCCACCACGGGTACGTCGACATGCCGTCGACGCCGCTGTTCCCCTTCGCGCATGGCCTGAGCTACACGACGTTCGAGTACAGCCACCTGGAACTCGAAAGCGAAACCGTCGACGTGAGTGGCGAAGCGCGCATGTCGCTGACGGTGATCAACTCGGGCAAACGACGCGGCACTGAAGTCGTGCAGGTGTACGCAGCCGACACCGCGACGGGCGTCACGCTGCCCGCCCAGCAGCTCATTGGGTTCGCTCGGCTCGATCTGGCTCCTGGCGAATCGAAGACGGTCAGGTTCGTGGTGCCAATGAGCGTGCTCGGGTACACGGGGCTTTCAGGCGAATTCATCATCGAGCCCGGCCCGGTGGACGTGAGCGCCGGCAGCAGTTCGAGTGACATCCGCTGCAGCGCGACGTTTACCATCATCGGCCAGACGCGAGTCATCCGCGGTGAGGACCGCCAGTTCTTTTCAGCCACACACCTCTCGTAGCCTGCGTGAGATAGGAGCGCATCATGAGCATTCAGACGCTCGTAGGCTTCGCGCTCACCGTCAGCATCTTCCTCGGAGTGCTCGCCATCGGCATCCGCGTCGCGCCTGCTGATTTGCCGTACGTCTTGAGCAGGCCGTCGCGGCTTGCCCGATCGCTCCTCGCCATGAACGTCCTGTATCCGATCGTCGCGGTGATGGTCTGCAAGGTGTTCTCGCTGCACCCCGCGGTGATGGTCGCGCTCGTGACGCTGGCGATCGCGCCAGTTGGCGCGATGTTCTCCCAGGCCATGCTGCCACTCGTGACGCCCGGCCATGCCGCATACGCGCGCGGCTTGTTCTTCGCGAGCACCGTGCTTTCCGTGATCCTCACGCCATTGGCACCGAACACCAAGGGCGTCGACTTCTATAAGCGGCTGACAGACGAGCTGCGCGCGAACGGCATCGAGCCGTTCGGCACGCTTTACCACTGGGACTTGCCGCAGTCGCTCCAGGACAAGTACCGCGGCTGGCAGTCGAAGGAGACCGCGAGGGCGTTCGCCGACTACGCGGGTTACATGGCCGGGCAACCCGGCGATCGAGTGAAGCACTTCTTCACGATCAACGAGTTCCGTTCTTTCGTCGAGGGCGGATACCAAGGGTTCGACGTGCAGGTCGGTGGCGGCAGGAAAGTGCACCTCGGCGGTGCACCCGGCTCGCAGCTGTCGAACGGCGACCTCAATCAGGTACGTCATCACGCTGTGCTGGGCCACGGACTCGCCGTTCAGGCGATCCGT
Source organism: Vicinamibacterales bacterium (assembly GCA_036407095.1). GTDB lineage: Bacteria > Acidobacteriota > Vicinamibacteria > Vicinamibacterales > UBA2999 > Gp6-AA40. Next base: position 379,611 of record DASWZV010000081.1, read on the forward strand.
GCCAGCGGCCGCGCGGGGACAAAGGTGGGCTTTGCCGAAAACATGCTCACCGCGGTTCCAGTCACGGAAACTCCCGAGTGCGTCAAGGCAGCCGAGAGAGCGACACGTGAACTGAATGCCGACTTCACCACGGTGATGCTCGAGGGCCGATACACCGACGACTACCTGACAAGGAACGGCAAGGATGCGCCGACGTTCGCCGACGGCGAGCTGAAGACGATCGGGTCGCCACTCGACTTCGTCGGGATCAACGTCTACAAGCCGATTATCTACGTCATGCCGTCGGACGAAGCGGCAGGCTACCGCAGCATTCCGATCAACACTTCGCACCCGAAGATGCAGTCGGCATGGCACGTGTTCGACCCCGAGTGCACCTACTGGGCACCTCACCACCTACAGTCGCTCTGGGGCGTGAAGTCGATCTTCATCACCGAGAACGGCTGCGGCGCGTCGGATGTCGTCGGCGACGACGGCAAGGTCTACGACTCCGACCGGATCATGTTCCTCCGCGCCTACCTCACCCAACTGCAGCGTGCGACTGCCGACGGCGTACCGGTCAGCGGGTATTTCCTCTGGAGCGCACAGGACAACTTCGAGTGGATCGACGGGTTCGGCACGCGCTTCGGGCTGGTGTATGTCGACTTCAAGACTCAGAAGCGCACGCCGAAGCTCAGCGCACAGTGGTTCCGCGAGGCAGCCGCTCACAACATGGTGGTGTAGGAGCAGTGGGTGAGCGGGACGTGATCACAAGGAGGGACAGATCATGAGCTCGACCACACGTGTCACCGATCGCGTTCAGTCTGTTGAGCAGGAGACCGAACGTCGGGCTCGAGAGACGGAGTCGCAGATGACCGACGACGAGCGCTTCTCGCTGATCGTCAGTCTCATCGGCGCAGTCCCGTCGGTTGGCGTTCCGCGCGACCAGCGCATTCCCAAAGACGTCAAGAACATGAGCGCGGGATACACGCCAGGCATCCCGCGGCTCGGCATCCCGGCGATCCAGAGCAGCGACGCGAGTATGGGCGTGACCAACCCGGGGTACCGGCCGGACGACAAGGGCGCCACGGCGTTCCCGGCGTCGGTCGTCATCGGATCGAGCTTCAATCCAAGACTCGCGCGCGAGGGTGGCGCGGCGATCGGCCGCGAGGCGCGGAGTCGCGGATTCAACGTCCAGCTCGCCGGCGGGATCAATCTCGCGCGCGACCCGCGCAACGGCCGCAACTTCGAGTATTACTCGGAAGATCCGTATCTCAGTGCCGTCCTCGGCGCCGAAGCGGTCAACGGGATCCAGGGCGAGGGCGTGATCTCGACGCTCAAGCACTACACGCTCAATTGCAACGAGACGAACCGTCACTGGCTCGACGCGATCATCGATCTGGCGGCGCACCGCGAGTCCGATCTGCTCGCATTCCAGATCGCGATCGAACGTTCGCAGCCCGGCTCGATCATGAGCGGCTACAACAAAATCAACGGCGAGTACGCCAGCGGGAATCAACACCTCCTCAACGACGTGCTCAAGGGCGCCTGGGGCTACAAGGGATACGTGATGTCGGACTGGGGCGCTGTGCCGGAGTGGGATTACGCGCTCAAGGGTCTCGATCAGGAGTCGGGCATCCAGATGGATGTCAAGCAGTGGGGCTCGGAGGCGTTTACCGATCGTCTGAGGAAAGCGTATGCGGACGGCAGGCTGTCGAAAGAGCGGCTCTCGGACATGGTGCGCCGCATTCTCCGCTCCGTGTATGCGGTCGGCGCCGACAAGTGGAGCGCCGCTCCTCCAGTTGATCTGGCAAAACACAACGAGATCGCGCTGGACGCTGCGCGACAGGGGATTGTGCTGCTGAAGAACGATGGAGTGCTGCCCATCGCCAACGACAAGCCATTGAAGATCGGGGTTGTCGGCGGCTACGCGCAGATGGGCGTGCCGAGCGGCACCGGGTCGGGAGCGGTCTCGCCGGTCGGCGGCTACGCGGCCACCGTGCCGATCGGTGGCGCGCATGGGTCGATGGGAAACACGCGCAATCTCTACGTACTTCCGTCATCGCCGCTCGCGGCGTTGAAGACGCTCCTCACCCAGGCACACATCGAGTTCGATGGCGCGTACACGCCGGCGGAATCCGTACTACTGGCCAAGCGCGTCGACGTCGTCATCGCCTTTGGCATTCGGGTTGAGGGCGAGGCGTTCGATCTTCCCGACCTCTCGCTGCCCTGGGGACAGGACGCGGTGATCGAAGCCGTTGCCACCGCGAACCCGAACACGATCGTCGTGCTCGAAACGGGCAACCCGGTGTCGATGCCCTGGGGCGATAAGGTCAGGGCGATCGCTCAGGCGTGGTATCCGGGACAGGCGGGCGGCCAGGCCATTGCCGAAGTACTCACCGGCAAGGTGAACCCATCAGGACGCCTGCCGATGACGTTCCCGACAGATCTCGCGCAGACACCACGGCCCCAACTCCCCGGGCTCGGCACACCCTGGGCCACACCGACCACGATTCGTTACGAGGAAGGTGCAGAGGTCGGGTATCGCTGGTATGCCAGGAAGAACGCAAAGCCGCTGTATGCATTCGGGCACGGATTGAGCTATACGACGTTTGCGTACAGCGATCTGAAGATCGAAGGCGGCGAGACGATCACCGCGACATTCACCGTCACCAACACCGGCCCGGTGGCAGGCGCAGATGTGCCGCAGCTCTATCTCACGAACGCGGCCGGCGAGCAGCGGATGCGCCTCCTCGGGTTTGAACGTGTCGAGCTGAAACCCGGCGAATCGCGCGCTGTCAAGGTCACCGTCGATCGTCGCCTGCTCGCGCGCTTCGATGCGTCACGACAACAGTGGCGCCTTGACGAAGGCGCATACGTCGTCGCGCTGTCACGGTCGGCCGCTGATCACGTGGACGAGGCGGAAGCCTGGCTCGCCGCGGGTCAGTTCGGCACGTGATGTTCAAGGCGCGCGTTGCGCCTCGATCCTCACCCGCTCGAGCGCAATCGCCACTGCGACGTGGTGCGTGTCCTTCTCCCGGTACCGCACCGAGACGGCAGACCCTACGACCACGCGTTCCTCCCGGAAGGTCGATGGCGTCAGCGTAAAGGTCATGCTGCCCCGGCTCCGTGATCGCGCGATCACCATCGCGTGGGCGTCGATCGCCTGCACGATGCCGCGCGTCGCATGTGTACCCTCCACTAGATCGACCCCGCTCGTTCCCTCCGACGGCGGCGGGCCTCCCGCCGTGGCCGGACGCGGAACCGCGACGACGACAGCTGCCAGAACCGCGACGGGCACCCAGCGAAACATCAGCTTGATCACGTCACTACCCATCGCTTTCATGCGCGACACCTTGGGCCTTACTTTTGACCTTTGCCCTTTGCCCTTTGACCTTGTCATTCCACCGTCACGACAACCACTGTCCGATCATCCGTCCAGTCCTCGACTCCACCAGGCCCATGACTCGCCATAGCGCGAGCCATGATCGCATTGCAGATGCGCGTCGCCGATCGCGAGTCCTGCTGTGCGATGCCGGAGACGAGTGTGCCGAGCGACACCGAGTGGTCGTCGAACGACTCGGTCACGCCATCGGTCATGAGGATGCAGACGTCGCCGGCCGTCAACCGCAGACGTTCCTCGGCGTAGTCCGCGGTCGGCATCAGACCGAGCGGCGGTCCCCCTTCCCAGAGATCGCGACCGCCGCACCGGCGAATGAGCAGACCGGGAGGGTGGCCGGCGTTGGCGTATGTCAACAAACGCTCGGACAGCTCGATCCGTGCGATGACACAGGTGACATACGGCGATCCGTGCCACTCGTCGTAGAACGCTCTCGACATTCGTGCCGCCAGTTGAGCGGGGTCGTTCGTATCGCGCGCGAGGTTTCGAAACGTCGAGCGGAGAAGCGTGAGCGCCATCGCGGCCGAGATGCCCTTCCCCGAGACGTCGGCCAGCAGCATGAGACGGATGTTCGGGCCCGCCTCCATGAAATCGTAGAAGTCGCCACCGATCATCCATGCAGGAGTCAGCGTCGCTGCCCACTCGAACCCGCGGGCAGGCGACGGGATGGGCGGCAGGAGCCGCCGCTGCATGGCTTCAGCCAATGACAGCTGCGTGTGCATCACGACCTGTGCCCGCTCGCGTTCGGTCAGCGCGAGGCGGGTCGCGCGCAGATGCAGCCACAAGTACATGGCGGTCCCGAGGGCGATCGACAGGACCACATCGCTCACCCAATCGAGCTCCATAGCGGTCGGCTGAACGATCCGGATTACCGCCGCCTCGAACGTACCTGCGATGAAGAAGAACGCAACCGCGACACCCGCCGCCTGAACGAGCGGCCGAGTCCGGCCGTGCGGCGTCGAGTGGAATGAAAGCGGTGCGTCGCGAATTGCGGGGATCATGTGCGGTCAAGACCTACGAGCGTCCAGCTGTCAGCGTCGTCGTCTTTCTGCTGCTCGATCTCTTCGGGGCGCGTCTGAGGGAACGCCGCGGATGCCGTCAGCGTCACAGCCGCGACGAAGACGGTGGTCACACCCGATCTGGTCATGGTCGCCTCCAAGGCGAGTAGACGCGACCGCGGTGAGCGTCGAATGAGGGGGCGATTAATTCGCGTTCATGTGCGGTCGCGATGAGGCGCGACCCGGATTAACTGGACTTGATGGGCGGGGATACGTAGGGGCCGCCTTCAGGCGGCCCAAGGAGCACCGTCAGCTCGGTCGGCGACCGAACCCCAGCATCACCAGGCCAAGGTTTGTCCGATAGAAGAGACGCTGTGTGACGAAGAGGGGATACAGCGTTCTGCGGTTCAGAAGCAATCGGAACCACGCGGGAAACACCGTTTTGAACGGAATTTCGCGAATCCCGCTGCTCTTCGTTTGATCCTCTTTCGAGAGAATGCGCTTGTTCACTTCTCCACTGGCCCTCACCGTCAAGTTACTGAGCCTGAAGAACAGATTGCCGACTGGAACCGCGACCGACCACACGGTAGTGTCCGTGAGTCCGGCTTCGAGCAAGACGCGCTCGAGGTCATTTCGGTCGTATCTACGAAGGTGACCAACCGTTTCGTCTTCAATACCCCAACGGTCTCGACGCCCGGGAACGGCCACGATCACATGGCCGTTCGGTTCGACGAACTCCGTGATTTGTCGTACGAATCCAACATCATCTGCCACGTGCTCCATGACCATCATGCTCAACCCGAGTGAATAGCGTCGGCCGTTGGGTCGAACATTGAAAATGTCATCTTCGACCAGCTCATAGCGCCCGGCCTGCATGTGCTCGGTCATCGTGCGACGGGCAATCTCGATAGCCTCACTCGAGAAATCTACACCCAGACCTGTGAAGCCTTGCTGGCAGAGTGGCTGCGAGAGCACACCCGCCCCGATGCCGACCTCGATGAAACTCCTGCCGCCACACTTTTCGATGGCCTCGAAGACGGCCTCGTAGTAACACCACTGACCTGGGGGGTCGATACGAACGAATCTCATGCTGCTTGGGGAGTGATGGGCTGCTTCAGAACATAGCGCAGCGCCGTGCGCAGATATCCGTCACGTCGCACGTACTTCCCTGGGTAGGAGGCATCATTCTGCTGAAGCCACTGGTGAAGGCTACTCAACTTGAACGTCACGACGCCTGGGTACAGATGGTGGAGGTGATGAAAGTGAAAACCAAACTGGCTGAAAAAGAACAGCTCGATTCGACCCGCGTCCATGAAGAATAGCCGTCCCTCCTCGGCCACTGTGGTTCCTCGCTCGCCAGGCAAGACATGCTCGGAAAACGACCGGACGGCTTCGAGGAAACTTGTAAGAGTAACTAGTGGAAGCAGGAAGAATGCACCATACACCCACCAGGCAGATGCTACCCAGATACCGGCGAGGATCACTGCTTGAGCGCTGGCTGTTACCGCGAGGTCTACGAACATCTCGCGCGACCCCACGGGGTTCGGGACCATGAGACGGTTGGTAGCAGAGTTTGATTGATATCGCCGGGTGACCAGATTGATTACCCGAATTCCAGCGAGTTGGCTGGCGAAGAACCAGAACGTCGACCATCCGGGTGGATGAAGAGCGCTGTCGTGCCAAATCAGGTTGGGGTCGTCCGACCGGCCAACGCGACGGTGATGCTTGAAATGATAGAAACGACCGAAGCTCAATCCGGTGCCCAGGGCGCCAGACAGCAACATGCCGCAGATGTCGTTCGTCCTCCGCGACCTGAACAGCAGCCAGTGCATGCACTCGTGTTGGAGGATGTAGAGCGACTGCGCCCGCGCACCTACCAGCAGGAACGCAAGAATGTAGATTGGCCACCAATTGACTGCGTACGCAGCTGGTCCGGCTCCGACAATGACCCCGAGATTTACAGCCGTGAGGACCGTCGCGCGAACGCTACAACGATCGTAGAAACTTCTTGGAATCGGGATTGCCGCGATTCGCGATGGCGATTCCGGCTGCTCGAGGGAAAGCTCCGCTGACTGCATTGACACGGCGGCGTAAGGATAACGCAGGTGCTTGGGCTCAACGCAAGCTCCCGGCGCCTGTAGATCGCAGTGTCAATATGTGCCTCGTCGCGGCGTGGATGGTCCTGGCAACAGCGATCCTCAGGGAGCGACACCTTTCTGCTGATGTCGTCAACCGGCCCGCATGGGAAGGCCGGCCGAGTACGCCGATACGGAAGGAGACGTGCGGGCTTCGTCCCCTCCTCCTGAGTGCGCGGGAAGACTGACGCTGAACGTACTGCCCTGGCCAGGCTGGCTCGTTACGCTGATCGTTCCGTGATGGCGATCGACGATCCACTTCGCCAGGGCAAGTCCAAGACCCGAGCCGGGAGTCTGGCGCGAACGGGCGCGATCGGCCCGATAGAATCGTTCGAAAACGTGTGGGACCGCATCGGGATGGATGCCGACGCCGTTGTCGCGTACCGCGAGGCGAACCTGTCCATCGCCGCGGGAGAACGTGATCGCGATACACCCTCCTTCGGCAGTGAACTTGATGGCGTTGTCGAGCAGGATCAGCAGCAGCCGCTGCAGCCACCCCGCGTCGCCTCTGACCACCACGCCTTCGGGTTTTTCGCACGACATCACGATCCCACGAGCGGCCGCCACCGGTTCGATTTGATCGACGACTGATGCCGCAAGCGCCGCCACGTCGATGACACCGCCCGCGATCGCGATCTCCCCCGCCTCGGCCCGCGCCAGCGTCAGAATCTGGTTGATGAGACGGGTCAGTCGATCGCACTCCTCGATTTGCCGCGAGAGCGCCTGCCGACGCTCCTCATCCGACGACGCCGGCCTCAGCGCGAGTTCGGCCTCGCCGCGAAGGATGGCGAGCGGCGTCCGCAGTTCATGGGCGAGCGCGGCGCTGAACTGCCGCATCTCGCCCACTGACTGTTCGACGCGTGCGAGCGCGTTGTTGAACGCACGCGCGACTTGATCGAGTTCATCGTCGACGCCGCGCATCGAGAGTCGTGCGTCGAGGTTGCTGATGCCGATCGCCTGAGTGACATCGGCCAGCCGCGACAGCGGACGCAACGCTCGGCCCGCCAGCCAGCGCCCGATAATCGCAGCCACCACCAGCCCACCCAGGATGTTCCACAAGAGGAGGCGATCGAATCCCGCGAGCGTTCGGTCGACGCCGTCGAGGAGATCGCCAACCTGCACGACGTACTTCTCACCCGGCGACGGAGCGATGACAGTGCTGATCAGCCGCAGCCGCCCGCGATCGGTCTGCACGTCGTGAGGGCCGGGGTTGTCACGAAACTCGGCGACTTCGTCGACGGTGTACTGCAGTCCGAGCGATTCCAAACCGGGCGACTGGACGAGCAGGCGCCCGGTCGACGCGTCGTATACCTGGTAGTAGTCGGTGGCGTCGTCGACAAACGCTGCCGAGTCCGCGTCTCCCTCGTCGTACTCCAGCACCGGCATGCGGTCCTTGAACTGCAGGTAGCCGTGCAGCCCGCGGGCCTTCTCTTCCAGGCTGGCGGTCGCGTCGCGGTCCAATTGGCGGACGAACATCGAATGCGTCGTGAGCGCCAGGCCGCCCACGAGCACCGCGAGGATGCTGGTATAGACGACCGTCAGCGAACTGCGCAGCGGCAGCGGCTTCACGAAGGGTTGTCGGTCAGCATGTACCCGACCCCCCGCACCGTATGGATCAGCGGCACGGCCGCGCCTCGATCGATCTTGTTCCGGAGCGCGTTGATGTGCACTTCGACCACATTGCTGATGCTGTCGAAGTGGATGTCCCACACGTGTTCGATGATGTGGCTTCGCGTGACCGGACGATGGCTGTTGTGGATCAGGAATTCGAGCAGTGCGTACTCTTTCGGCTTGAGGTCGATCGGCTGCCCGGCCCGCGTCACCTTCCGGCGGAGCGTGTCGACCTCGAGGTCGGCAACAACGAGCGTCGTCTCCCGCGGCTTGCCGCGGCGGAGCAACGCGCGAATCCGCGCCGTCAGCTCGGCAAGGACGAACGGTTTGCCCATGTAGTCATCGGCCCCGCCATTGAGGCCGACGACACGCTGTTCCGGCGATGCCTGTGCGCTGAGGATCAGCACGGGCAGTTCGGCCTTCTGCGATCGAATGTCGCGCAGGACCTGAAATCCCGATCGTCCCGGCAGCATCATGTCGAGCACGACACAGTCGTAGTCGACCATGTGCGCCTGCACCCCGGCATCGTCGCCTTCGTGCAGGACGTCGACGGCCAATCCCTCCTGTTCGAGTCCCTTCTGGATGAAGCTTGCGACTCGCTGATCGTCTTCCACCACGAGGACGCGCATAGGCTCAGCGCCCATTGGACACCACGCGGATGGCCGGAGGATGAAGGCGCGATTAACTCTCGTTAATCGCGCCTCTCGCCGTCGCTCTGGCGAAGACGGACCCGTCCGCCGTAGCCCCGGCGCTAGCCTTGCGAACGGACTTGTCCGCCGTAGCCCCGGCGCCAGCCGGGCGAAGACGGAACCGGCGCGCTCGTCTGGCCCACGGGCAGCGCCTCCATGGTCGCGTTCAACTTGAACGTTGAATCCGGACTGACGTACACCTCCTGCGTCGTGGTCCGGTATCCGTCGAGATAGAGGGTGATCGCGTGTCCGCCCGGAGCCACCTGCAGTTTCTTGAAGATGCCGTCGAAGTCCTGCGCGCGACCGGCATAGAAGCCGTCGACGTAGACTTCAGCATCCTTTGGCGTCACGTGCGTCTTGATGTCGGTCTCGGGACGAACGTCGTACGGATAGGCATAGGGGTAGCCGAACCCGTACCACGGTCCCCAGAACGGATCGTAGACGAAGGGCCGGACGATTGCGGCGCGAGGCACGACCACGACGCCGCGCGGTTGAGCGCTGGCTGAGACCGCTCCGACGAGCGTCATCCCCGCAGCCAGCGCGATGACCTTGTTAGTGATGGCACTCATGTGACCTCCTCCGGGCCGAGCCCGATCGATGAGCGCTTCTACTCGATTAGACGCTCGGCCAGAGAAGCCCAGCATGAGGGCGACATTAACTTCGCTTAACGCGCCGGACGCGGCACCGATCGCTCGCTCCACGACGGCACAGCGACGTCGTCGCCGTAGTAGATCACTCCGAAGCTCACGACCGTCACGATCGCCGTGAGTGCGAGCAGAACGATCAGGAGCCAGATGGCCTGGCTGTTGAAGACGTCGCCGCTTTCCTCACGGAATGTCGGGTGTTCGCGGCTCGGGCGTGTTGAGGGAATCATGGTGCCCTCGCGATCTCGCGCGTGCGACGCGCGTTCAGCTCGATCACAGCACGAGAACGTGGGCGGTGGATGAAGAAGCGATTAACTGTGGTTAAGACATGAGCCGCCGGGGCATGCGGTTTGCCAGTTACAGACCAGACGATGTCCTACCTGTCACCGCTCGCACACCAGTTGCACGAGCTTCACGAGCGGCTGAAGAGCGATGCACGCGGGGAGCTCGCGACCTACATTCCTGAGCTCGCCAATGCGGATCCGGATCTGTTCGGACTGTGCCTGGCCAGCCTCGACGGTGATCTCCACTCGGCCGGCGACGCGACCGCCCGCTTCACGATTCAGTCGGTGTCCAAGCCCTTCGTCTATGCAATCGCCCTCGCAGACCGCGGCATCGACGAGGTGTGCACGCGGGTCGGCGTCGAGCCCAGCGGCGAGCCCTTCAATGCGATCAGCCTCGAGCCCGAAACTGGCCGCCCGGCCAATCCGATGATCAATGCGGGCGCGATTGTCACCTGCTCGCTCGTCAAAGCGACTGATCCGATCGAACGCTTCGAGCGAATCGTCGAGGTGCTGTCGCAATTCGCGGGGCGACGGCTCGACCTTGACGAAGCGGTATATGCCTCGGAGCTCGAGACCGGCGATCGCAATCGCGCGCTCGCGTATCTGATGCGCAACACGGGACTGCTGCAGAGTCCGGTGGACGAGGCGATAGACGTCTACTTCCGGCAGTGCGCGCTGCTCGTGACCGCCGAAGACCTTGCCGTGATGGCGGTCACGCTCGCGAGCGGCGGGTTCAACCCACGGACGGGAACCACGGTGATTGACGCGCGAATCGTCGAGCACGTGCTGACGGTGATGGCCACGTGTGGGATGTACGACTTCTCGGGTGAGTGGCTGATGCGGGCGGGCCTGCCGGCGAAGAGCGGCGTATCAGGAGGCCTGCTGGCGGTCAGCCCGTCCTTTTTCGGCATCGGTCTGTTCAGCCCGCGGCTCGATGCACGCGGCAACAGCATTCGAGGCGTGGACGCGTGCCGTGCGCTGGCTGATCGCTTCGACATCCACCTGATGCGAAGACGCGCGGATCACCGCGATGTCGTCGCCCGCGACGAACGCGCCGCACCCGCGCGATTCCATCGATAAATCACGCCATGTCGTGACCGATCCGCGCGAGTCCACGCGATCCCAGCCCCCTGAGACGGCAAGCAGTTCGCAGACAAAAGTCCGCAAGGAGCAGCACATCATGAGCACACTTGTAGCCGTCGTATTCGACAACGAGTTCACCGCCTTCCAGATGCGCGCAGAGCTCGCCCGGATGCAGAAGGAGTATCTGATCGAGCTCGAAGATGCGGTCGTCGTGACGAAGAATACAAAAGGACAGACGAAGCTGGATCAGGCGGTCAACCTGTCCGCGGCGGGCGCCCTGGGCGGCGGCTTCTGGGGCCTGTTGATCGGCTTGCTCTTCCTCAACCCGCTGCTCGGCGCCGCGATCGGCGCGGGAGCGGGCGCGCTGTCGGCGCGATTCAAGGACATCGGCATCAACGACCAGATGATGAAGGACGTCGCGCAGTCCTTCAAGCCAGGCACGTCCGCACTTTTCGTCCTCATTCGCAAAGTGACGGTCGACAAGGTGCTGGCCGGACTGAAGGATTTCACTGGCAAGGGCAAGGTCTTCCAGACATCGCTCAACAAAGACGACGAAGAGCAGCTCCGCAAGGCGATCGAAGGGAGCGAGACGGCGTCGACTCGGTGATCGCGTCTCCGCAATCTCGGCGCTTTTGGGTCGCTTCGTAGGGCCGCACGCGTCGGAGCCCTGGAAGGAGTGTCATGGCTCACGCACATGCCGGATCGATGGATCTGACTCACGCGTACCCGCACGAGAAGACAGGGCTGGAACGGTTTCTGGACACGGTCGAGCGGGTGGGCAACAAGGTTCCCCACCCGGTCGTGATCTTCTGGGTGCTGATCGCCCTTGTGATCCTGCTCTCGCACATCTTCTACCTGATGGGCGCGAGCGTCACCTATCAGGCCATCAACCCTGAAACAGACAAGGCCGAAGAAATCACGACCGCAGTGAAGAGCCTGCTGACCGCTGACGGCATCCGGTTCATGTACGCCGATGTGGTGAGGAACTTCATGGCGTTTACCGCCACCGGCGTCATCATCATCGCGATGCTCGGCGTCGGCGTCGCCGAGTCAGCGGGATTGGTCAAGGCGCTGATTCGCAAGCTCGTGGTGATCGCCCCACCCGCTGCGCTCACCTACATCCTCGTCGGCATCGGCGTCCTGTCGAGCATCGCGGCAGATGCCGGCTATCTGGTGTTGATTCCGCTGGCCGCGGCCGCGTATCTGAGCGTGGGGCGTCACCCGCTGGCGGGCCTCGCCGCGTCGTTCGCCGGCGTCGCGGCCGTCTTCAGCGTCAACATCTTCATCAAACCGCTGGATGGCATCCTGACGGAGATCACCAACGACGCCATCCATCTCCTGGATCCAACCAAGTCGATTGCTCTCACTGCCAATCTCTGGTTTTCCGGCGCCTCCGTGATCCTGCTCACGATCCTGGTTTCGCTGATCAGCGATCGGATCATCGAGCCCCGGCTGGGCCCATACAGAGGCGCGGGGGCTGAGGACGCAGGGGCGGAGGTCACCCCGGAAGAATCGCGCGGCCTGAGGTTCGCGCTGTGGGGCACCCTCCTCACGCTCGCGTTCTTCCTGCTGCTGTGGCTCCCGCCTGGCGCACCGCTTCGAAACCCGGAGACCGGCTCGGCGATCGCCGACTCGCCGTTCATGAACGGGCTCATCGTGTTCATCTCGTTCCTGTTCCTCGTGGGAGGCGCGGCGTACGGGAGGGGCGCCGGCACGCTCAAGAGCAGCCTCGACGTCACCAAAATGATGGAGAAGGCGGTCGCGGGACTTGGCGGCCTGATCTTCCTGCTCTTCGTCATCAGCCAGTTCAACGCGCTCTTCACGTACACGAACATGGCCACGATCGCGGCGGTGGGGCTGGGCGACTGGCTCGAAACAGCGGGACTCGGTGCACTGCCGCTGCTCATCGGGTTCGTCTTCGTCGTCGGTGTTCTCGATCTGATCATGACCGGCGCGATCCCGAAGTGGGCGATCTTCGCGCCGATTTTCGTGCCGCTGCTGATGCGGCTGAATGTCACGCCTGAAGCCGTGCTCGCGGCCTATCGCGTGGGCGATTCACCCATCAACGCCGTGTCCCCCTTGAACGCGTACTTCGCGCTGATCGTCTCGTTCGCGCGCGTCTATCAGAAGGACGCAGGCGTGGGCACCGTGATCGCATTGATGCTGCCCTACGTGGTGGCGCTGTTCATCGCCTGGCCCATTCTCCTCGCTGTGTGGCATGTGCTTGGACTGCCTTGGGGGATCTGACTGCCATGTTCAAAGTCTTCCGCACTTCACCGACCGTCCCGGAACGAATCGCCCACAGAACGGGCACCGCGAACGGGCCCATCGATGTCGAGCTGCAGACGACCGCAGCCGAGCGCGTGCAGACGGGTGTCCTGGTCGTCGGCGCGTTTGCCGACGGCACGATGCCGCCGGTCTCGGATCGCATCGACAAGGCGTCGAAGCGAAAACTCTCGTCCGTGATCAAGCAGGGCGATCTCGAGAAGAAAGCCGGGTCGACGGTGCTCCTGCACGGCCTGCCCGGCATCGCGGCCGACCGCGTGCTGCTGGTCAGCCTCGGCCTGCGCGAGGAGTACGGTGAGAAGGCGTTTCGCGATGCGGTCGAGGGCGCAGCCAAGCGACTCGCCGGCGGCGCCGCGACGGCGGCCGCGGTGACGCTGACCGACGTCGATCTGCCCGGTCGGTCGCTGGCGTGGCGGCTGCAACAGGCGACATGGCTCCTCGTTGACGGCGCGTATCGCTTCGATGCGCCGCGCACGAACGGCGCACTCGCAAGCCGCGGCATACGCGAGATCGCGCTGCTCGTCGGGAAGACCACTCGCGATCTCGAAGAAGCGGTGCAACGAGGCCACGCGATCGCCGAGGGTGTCGCGCTGGCCAGGGATCTCGGCAATCTGCCGGGCAACGTGTGCAATCCGCCCTATCTCGCCGACGCGGCACGAGCACTCGGACGGGAATTCGGGTTCCACGTCGAGGTCCTCGATCGCGAGGCGATGCGGGCGCTCGGTATGGGCGCCGCGCTCGCCGTCGGTCAGGCGTCGGAGCAGCCCTGCAAGTTCATCGTCATGCAATACAAGGGCAGCGGGGCCAGACCGGTGGTGCTCGTCGGCAAAGGGGTGACCTTCGACACCGGCGGCATCTCGCTGAAGCCCGGCGCCAACATGGACGAGATGAAGTTCGACATGTGCGGCGCCGCCAGCGTGCTCGGTGCGATGAAGACGGTCGCCCGTCTGAAGCTGCCGCTCCACGTCGTCGGACTCGTGCCGGCGGTTGAGAACATGCCGGGCGGAAACGCCACCCGCCCGGGCGACGTGGTGCGATCGATGTCGGGCCAGACCATCGAGATCCTCAACACCGACGCCGAAGGTCGACTGGCGCTCGCGGACGCGTTGACGTACGCGGAACGGTACGATCCCGCGTGCGTGATCGACATCGCCACCCTGACCGGCGCCTGCGTGATCGCGCTGGGCAACCTCACGAGCGGGCTGTTCGCCAACGACGACGAGCTGGCGAGCGACCTCCTCACGTCGGGCACCAATGCCGGAGATCGCGCGTGGCGGCTGCCGATGTTCCCCGAGTATCACGACCAACTCAAGAGCAACTTCGCAGACATGAGCAATCTCGGCGGGCAGCCGGCGGGATCGATCACGGCCGCATGTTTTCTGGAGCGCTTCGCCCGGCACTACAAGTGGGCACACCTCGACATCGCGGGCACGAGCTCGCGATCGGGCGACGCCAAAGGGGCGACCGGACGTCCGGTGCCGCTGCTCACCGACTTTCTGATCGGCCGCACGAGTCGCGTCGCACGCCCGCACTGAGCGTCGGAACAGGGAGTTCGATGCACCATGAACAGTCGCGATTTACGTGAACTGCAACAGGTGCACGTGTATCCCTGCCTGACGATCACGCTGCCGATGCACCGCACCTCACCCGACAACAAACAGGATCCGATCCGGGTGAAGAATCTCGTGACCGAGGCGACCAACCGGCTGCGCGGCGAGTTCTCGAAGCGCGAGGCGGCGCCTCTGATCGAGCGGCTCGACGCGCTCGTCGCCGCGATCGATTACAACCACGCGCTCGACGGCCTGGTGCTGGCGGTCAATCACGACATGGCTCGCGAATACCCTCTGCCCTTCCCACTGACCGAGCGGGTCGTCATCGACGATACGTTCTTCACGCGCGATCTCGTGCATGCGCTCAATCGCATGCGGCGCTACTGGGTGCTCTCCTTGAGCGAGCAGCCAACGCGGTTGTACTCCGCCATGCGCGACGAGCTCGAGGAGATCACGGCGGGCGACTTCCCCATGCGACACTCCGGCCCGGGCGGCGACGCAGCCCTGCCCGGCGGCCAGGGTGTGAACCGATCGAGCTATCGCGACGATCGCCATCGGCAGTTCTTCCGAGACGTGAATCGTGCGTTCAAGGCGTTCACGGCGGACGACCCGCTGCCGCTGGCGCTCGCCGGCGTCGACCGGCTGCAGTCGTTCTTTCGCGAGGTCTCAACGGGCACCGACATCATCGCGACACTGCCTGGGAACTACGACCAGACGACGGCACACGATCTGGGACGGCTGATCTGGCCGCGCGTCAGCGAGGGATTTACGGCCCGACGGCTCGAGGTGCTCGATGATCTCGGCTCCGCTGTCGGCCAGCATCGGGCGGCGTCGACGCTCGGCGAGGTCTGGCATCTTGCCAGCGAGGGACGCGGCAGTCTCCTCGTCGTGGAGGAGGGGTATCACCAGCCTGGCCGGCTCGGTGAGAGCGGCCGACTGGATCTGAACGTCGACAATCCCACGGCCCCCGACGTCATGGATGACGCCGTCGATGAAGTCATCACGACGGTGCTCGACAAAGGAGGCCGTGTCGTGTTCGTCGAAAACGGAGAGCTGGCGCAGCACGATCGCATTGCGCTCATCCTGCGATACTGAGCCGGCGGGAGGTAGGCGGTGGCCAAGAGGAAGAAGCACGTCGGCGATGTGCTCGGCATCAGCAATACGCGTTTCCGGCCCGATGCGCCTCGCGCGACGAAGGACCGTGGTGGCAACCCGAAGGGGATCGAGCTCCCCCGCAGGCGTCGCAGCCCGTCGCGACCCGCCCGGGTCGTCGGGGGCGTGCGCGGGCGTGGTCACTAGCGCTTTTCATATCGGTGTCGCGCGCGTCCTTGGTCCTTCGTGCGTGGTTCTTGGTCCGTCCTCTGGTCCAAGGTCTTTGGTCCATGGAGCGGCCGGTGCCACGTTCGCGGAAAGGCAGCGGATCCGCGCTCAAAAGACGCTCGTGGACCAGGGTTAGCCGCAGGCCATGATTCCTGACAAGAACCCGACGCACCCGTCCCGACGCGCCGGCGATGCCGCGCTGCCCGGCGGCCAGGTCGTACTCGATCGCCGACGACGCGCGCCGGAGATGCGCGTGGCGATGGCCGCGCTGAATCACGCGGCGATCGCGGGGCTGGTGGCGCTGATCGTGTATCTCCTCATCGTCGGCCAGCCGATCCTGCTTCCGCTCGTGATCGCTGGCTTCACGACCTATCTGATCAACGCATTGGCGGCATTGAGCTCCAGGATTCGGATCGGCGGGCGGACGCTGCCGGCCGCGGTACGGTTCGCCGGGGCGATCGTCATCATGCTGCTGTTGTCGTGGCTGGTCGTCAAGCTTCTGACCCGCAACATCACACAGGTCGTGGCCGCGGCACCGCTGTACGAACAGAACTTGCAGAAGTTCATCACGCTGGCCGCCGACTGGGTCGGGCTCGAGGAGGTGCCTCAGGCGCGCGCGTATCTCGAGAGCGTGCGAATCACCGATGTCATCCGTGGTCTGGCAGGAACCCTCACGGGGCTGATCGGCAGCTTGGGAGCGGTGGCCATCTACACCGTGTTCCTGCTGCTGGAGCAGCACAATTTTCCCAAGAAGATCGCTGCGCTCGTCCCGGATGCTGAACGCGAGGCCCTGGTCCATCGCATCTTCAACCGGATCGGCGCAGAGATTCAGACCTACGTCTGGCTCAAGACGTTGATCAGCGGCGGCACGGCGATCGCGTGCTACGTCGTCATGAAGGCCGTCGGCCTCGACATGGCTGCCTTCTGGGCACTGACGATCTTCGGCTTGAACTACATCCCGTACATCGGATCGTGGCTGGGCGTGATCCTCCCCGCGTTCCTGGCCCTCGTGCAGTTCGGCACGCTGACACCGTTTCTGGTGACCACCGGGTTGCTGACGCTGATTCAGTTCACCGGCGGCAGCATCATCGAGCCGCGATTGATGGGCACGGGGCTCAACATCAGCCCGGTGGTCATGCTGCTGTCACTGTCGGTCTGGGGCACGGTCTGGGGCATCGTCGGCATGTTCCTGGCGGTGCCGCTGATGGTCGTCGTCATGATCGTCTGCTCGCACGTGAAGGCCACGCGCGGAATCGCGGTGCTCATGTCGGCGAACGGGGAGTTGCGGACGTGACATCGGCGTAGACCACCTTGCACAGCTCGGCGCCGTAGAACAGCAACTGACACACCACGTTGATCCACAGCATGAGTGCGAGCACACTGCCGAACGCGCCAGGAGCGCCTCGGCCTTGTCCGAGCACACCTCCGAAGAACACGAGCGCCTCGGCGCTGATGATCCAGCCAGCCGTGCTGAACGCCGTCGCGAGCCAGACATGGCGCCACTTGAGGCGAACTGGTGGCAGCGCGAGGAAGAGGAGCGCGAACGTGAGCGCCACGATGATGATCGGGCCCGCGAGCCCGACGAATATCCCAGCCGCAGAATCGACGAGCGGCAGCGCGCTGAAGTAGCGCGTCGCCCATTGAATGCCCGCCATCAGCACCAGCGCGGTGAGGAAGAACGCCCCTCCGAGAATCACAATCAGGAACGCAGTCGCCTTCTCCAGGAACGTCGCACGCAAAACGACGAGCAGAGTCCCCGATACGATCGGCGGCGCGTGCTTCCAGATCGCACGGAAGGTCAGCCGCAGATGCGCAACCAGTGTCGACGCGGTCACGAACAGGCCGGCCAGACTGATGATGGTGGCGACGACCGAGCCCCGCTGCACCTGCTCCAACATCTGGTTGAGCAACATGCGCAGCGGCATGCCGAAGTTGGTCTGAACCGCGTCGAGCAGCTGCTGTTCGAGCGCCCCCGCGAAGTCCGAGAACTGCAGGAGCAGCCCGATCACGCCGAGCAGCAGCAATAGAAACGGCACCAGTGAGATGAGCGCGTAATACACCATCGCCACCGCGAAGTAGCGTGCGTAGTCGCGCTCGTACTCGACCCATGCCCTTCGCAACACACCGCCGAACGCGCGCGCGTGCCGCGATATCCCCCAGCGCCACCAGCTCGATGTCCTGACCAGCTTCGTACCCAAGTGCGCTCGCGGACTAGTGGCTGGTCAGCTTCTCGGGCGTGAGCATCTCGGTCACCTGCTCGCGCGTCATCAGGCCCGACGACACGACGAGTTCAGCGATGTTCGCGTTGGTCGCCAGCGCCTCTTTCGCAAGCGTTGACGCGGCGGCGTAGCCGATCTGCGGGATGAGCGCGGTGATCACGCCGACGAACGAACCGGTTTGCTCGGCGAGACGCTTCTTGTTGGCCGAGATGCCTTCGACGCAGTTCACCCGCAACGTCTCGATCGCCGCCGTCGTCCACAACATGCCTTCGAACAGCATGTGGGTCATGACCGGGCCGAACGCGTTGAGCTGCAGCTGTCCTGCCTCGGCGGCCATCGTCATCGTCACATCGTTGCCCGCGACCACGAAGGCCACCTCGTTCACGACTTCCGGAATCACCGGGTTGACCTTGCCCGGCATGATGCTCGACCCCGCCTGTCGCGGGGGCAGGTTGATGTCGCCAAGCCCGGCCTGCGGCCCCGAGCCGAGCAGCCGCAGATCGTTGCAGATCTTCGACAACTTCGTGGTCGTCCGTTTGAGCGTGCTCGACAGCTCCATGAAGACGCCGACGTCGGTCGTCGCCTCCACGAGGTTGGCCGCCGTGACGATGTCGTATCCCGTGATGGCGGCGAGATGGACCCGCACCGCGTCGGCATATCGAGGATCGGCCGCGATGCCGGTGCCGATTGCCGTCGCTCCCAGGTTGATCTCCCAGAGCTTCCGCATGACGCCCTTGAAGCTGTCGACGTCCTCGGCAAGCGTCACCCCGAACGCTTCGAACTCCTGCTCGAGCGTCATCGGTACGGCGTCCTGCAGCTGTGTACGCCCGACCTTCAGAATCCCGCTGAACTCACGCCCCTTGACGCGAAACGCCTCCGACAGCCGCTCGAGCTCCGCGAGCAGACGCTCGATCGCGAGACACAGCCCGACCTTGAGCGCCGTCGGGTAGGTGTCGTTGGTGCTCTGACTGCGGTTCACATGATCGTTGGGATCGAGATCGACGTACTGCGCCTTCGGCAGGCCCGCGAGCTCCAGTCCGCGGTTGGCGATCACCTCGTTGGCGTTCATGTTGGTGGAGGTGCCGGCGCCTCCCTGCATGATGTCGACGACGAACTGATCGTGCAGCCGTCCGTCCTTGATCTCCTCGCAGGCCCGATCGATCAGCGAGGCCTTCCTGACATCGAGCGCACCGATCTCGGCGTTGGCTCGCGCCGCCGCCTGCTTGACGCACGCGAAGGCGATGATCAGATCGGAATACACCGAAACCGGGCGGCCGCTGATGGCGAAGTTGTCGAGCGCGCGCGCGACATTGATCCCCCAGTAGGCGTCCGCGGGAATCTGCTTCGAGCCGAGATTGTCGGTTTCGGTACGGGTCGGACCCGTCGTCGTTTCGAACGGGCGTCTGACATGGTGGAATGCGCGGCGCGCCTGTTCGTCGAGCATGGGCCCCTCGCTGGATCAGTAGCGGTAGAAGGCGTCCTGGATCGCGCCCACGTCCATACCTCTCAACAGGCAGAGTTGAAGCAGCACGCGACTCTTCTGCGGATTGAGTTGATCGGCGGCAACCGATCCGACGACGTCATCGTTCATCTCGATGTTCCGGCCGACGTCGCCGCTCACCACCCGCGTGCTGCGCACGACGACGACGCCCGCGGCGGCGGCGTCGGCGAGCGCGTAGGCGGCGTCGGTGGACACGTTGCCGTTGCCCATGCCGGCCATCACGATGCCGCGCGCCCCGAGCGACACGCTCGCACGAACCAGATCGGCGGGCATGTTGGAATACGCGTAGAGAATGTCGACACGCGGCAGTTGTTCGACGCCATCGATCGAGAACTCCGAGCCGCTGGTATGCAGTCGCGTCGGACGACGGAAGTACCGGATGCGACCGTAGCTGACCGTGCCGAGCAGCCCCGGCCCGGGCGAGATGAACGTCTGCACGTCAGTGGTATTCGACTTCGTCACATCGCGCGCGCTGTGGAGATCGTCGTTGATGGCGACGATCGCGCCGCGTCCGCGCGCATCGGGATCGGCAGCGACGGCGACGGCGTTGTACAGATTCAGCGGACCATCGGCACTCAACGCGGTGGCGGGACGCATCGCACCCGTCAGCACGACAGGCCGATCACTTTTTACCGCTAGATGCAGGAAGTAGCCGGTCTCTTCGGTCGTGTCGGTGCCGTGCGTGATGACGACACCGTCGGCTTCATCCGCCTTGAAGAGGGCGTTCACACGCGCGGCCAGCATCAGCCACAGATCGTCGCTCATGTCCTGACTGCCGACCTGCGCGAGCTGCTCGCCACGCAGATGCGCGAGCGACCGCATGCCCGGCACCGCCGCGAGCAGCGAGCCAACCCCGACTTCGCCGGAGCGGTACCCCGCGTCCACTTCTGAGCCGGCCTGCCCGGCGATGGTCCCTCCCGTGGCAAGCACATGCACGCGCCAGACCGCCGCGGCTGTCGTGGCGGTCCGTGGAATTCCTTCGTGCACACTTCCCATGTTGTTCCTGGTGCCTCAGCCGACCTGATCGACGAGATCGATCTCGATCGGGACCTTCCGCTCACCATGACGCGGGGCCTGGGGTTTGGTGCGGCTCCAGAACTCCACGAGCTCGATGCACATGTCGGTGGCCCGCGCCATGTCCTGCACGCTCACCCATTCGTGCGGCCCGTGGATGTTCTGCATGCCGGTGAACAGATTTGGCGTGGGCACGCCCATCTCGGTCAGCCGCGAACCATCGGTGCCGCCGCGGGTCGGCGTGGAGACCGTCGCGATGCCCAGCTTCCGGCAGGCTTCCAGTGCGAGATCGACCGGGCGCATGTCTTTCTCGAGCCAATAGCGCATGTTCTTGTACTGAGGAACGATGGTGCAGGTGATGTGCGCGCGTGGCTCGGTCGCCTGTACCGCCGCGCACACCTGTCGTACGAGCTCGCCATGCGCGTTCAAACCATCGAGCTCGAAGTCACGCAGGATCAGATGCAGCGTCGCCGCCGCCGCGGTTCCCCGCATCTCGTAGACATGGATGAACCCCTCGCGGTCCGCCGTGGTTTCGGGTGTGCGCGTGACGTGCGGCAGCGTGTCGACGATCTTGCTGGCCAGGTGCAAGGCGTTTACGAGCTCGCCCTTCGCCTGACCGGGGTGAATCGACACGCCTTTGATCTGGACCTCCGCCTTCTCTGCTGAGAACGTCTCGTACACGATCTCTCCGAGCTCGGCGCCGTCGAGCGTGTACGCGACGTCGGCTTTCAAATCATCGGGCAGATGGCGGTGGACGCCCCGGCCGATTTCTTCGTCCGGTGTAAACGCGATCCGGATCGGTCCGTGTCGGACATCCCGGTTCTCGAGCAGGTACTGCGCGGTCGTCATGATGATGGCGACGCCCGCTTTGTCGTCTGCGCCGAGCAGCGTCGTCCCGCTCGCGGTGACGATGTCATCGCCGATCTTCGTCGCGAGATAAGGAAACTGCCTGGGCGACAGCACCACGGCGGGATCGTCAGGCAGCACGAGATCGTTGCCGGCGTACTTGCGGTGGACGATCGGTTTCACACCGGTCGCGTTGAATGCCGGCGCCGTGTCGACATGCGCGAGCAGCGCCACAGTGGGAATGTCGGTGCTCACCGTCGCGGGAACCGTCGCCAGTACGACGCCGTAGTCGGTCAACCTGACATCCTCAGCGCCGAGCGATCGCAGTTCATCGGCGAGCGGGTTCAGCAGGTCGTATTGCGTGTGCGTGCTCGGCGACGAGCTCGAGCCTTCGTCGCTTTGGGTGTCGATGCGCGCGTAGCGGACGAGGCGCTCCTCGAGTTGACGATCGAATCGCGTGTTCCCGACGGCGTTCGGACGATCGACGGAGATAGTTCTTGGGGACATAAAGATGTCTGCGTCCGATGTGCGAGTTATGTGCCAGCGCTCGGCGACCTGAGCGCCTGCACGCGGTCACGAGATCTCGTGGTCGCATGTCGTGGTCACGACGCGGAACCGGTCAGCGCCTGGGCGGCGCGGCGCGTTCGCCGCGATCCCCATGTAATCAAGGCCAGCGTAATCGCCGTGGTCACGAAGGTGAACACCGGCAACCCCCAGCTGGCGATCAGCGGCACTGCGAGCGCACTGACGAAACCGCCACCGATGATGGGACGGGTGATGAGCTGCCGGTAGCTGTAACCTCTGGCGACGTCGGTCTGGCGCGCGGGATCCACCATATCCACCATCACGAAGCCGGTGGCGACGTTGCCCTGGGACTCGCCGAACTCCGCAATGGAATGCTCGAACCAATGCCGAGGGAAGATGCGCCGTCCGATGACCAGCGCGAGGAACACGCTCCAGGCCACCGAGGCAAGGGACAGAATGATCAGCGGGCCCATATTCGCCCCCAGTGCAGCCAGCGACAGCGTGCCGATCGCGCAGATGACGATGCCGTCGATGGCGATCCCACCAAGCCCTTCGACGGCGCGGCGATTGACCGCCCATTCGAAGCCGGACCGCATCGCGCACAGCTGAACGATCACACCTCCCAGGATCGTGAAAGGAAAGAGCGGAAACTTGTCGAAGAAGTCAGAGCCTGCGAGATTGAACATCCTGCGAAACAGCTCGAGCAACGCGATGCCGACCGCAATCGACACGCCGATGAACACGGTCGCCGCGGTCACCTGTGTCATCCCTTGCCACTCGTCCATCGGCTGTTCGTCGGGTCCCGGCAAGTGATGATCGATGTCCAGATCTTCGTCGGGAGTCGTTGGATTCTGCCGGGCGATCGGGATCGATGGCGAGTTGATGGCGTAGTTGACGAGCATCGTGCCGATGATGACACCGCTCACCATGCCAATGGTTGCGAGTCCAAGCCCCACATCGAGGAGCTCTCCGGCGTCGTACTTGAGGAGGACCGGTGTCAGCCCCGCCAGCGTGCCGTGTCCCCCCGCGAATGACAACTCGATCAGAGCACCAGCTTTGGGACTGAACCCGAACACCGGTCCGAGCACGAGCAGGACCACGATGCCGGCGACCGCGAACTGGCCGGCCGACATGATGCCGGCCATGATGACGTGCGGCCCCGAGATATTCCAGATCGTCCTGATGGGCGGAAGGCGCTCGCCCAGAAGGAGCGCCGCGCAGAGCACGTTGATCAGCACACCCGGAAGCTGCTTCCAGACAGCGAAGGTGTGGTCCGGAAACACGCCGCTGTGGCCGATCAGCCGGCCCATGCCCTCCGGTCCGAGGCCGAGAACGAGAAACCCACCGATCACGGCAGTGGGCAAAAACAGTTTTCGCAGCGGGCGCGACCAGCGGCGGACGAGCGCCGCGCCGGCAAAGACCAGCGAGAGAATGACGAACGCCAGGCCGATGTCTTCCGCGCTTCCCAACAACGTTGCTCATCCCCTGCGATTGGCGGCTCTGAACGGGCTCGTCAGCTGCGACGGCTGCAGCCGAGTCAACGAAGCACTGGTTGTTCAGTCCCGGCAATCTCGGTGCCGAGCTCACCGCGCCCACTGTGCTCATCGTGTGTGTCAGGTGTGAAGGCGCGACGGCACCGGACGGCACGACCGCTGCTGATGAAGGTGACACGGGGCCGATGCCGTTGTGGTGTTTCGTCACACCGATCGCGATCGTCAGGCTCGTCGGCGATGCTGACTCGACGTTGACGTGATCTCGATCGCGCTGAAGGGACCCGCGACCCGGAACGAGGCTCCCGCGGTGCCTCGCGGATCCACACGCAATGCTTCAGGCAGTCCCCGGCACTCGAGGCACATGCGATTTCTCAGCCGTCCCGTCCGTGCAGGTCCCAGCGCGACGTCGCACGTGCTGTCGGCGTCCGAACGCGAGCAGCTTCGTCACCCGCTCGAGAGAAAGACGACCCTCGTCATCGGCGTGCTCGCGATCACGTTCATCACGACCACGCTGACGATCCTGTTCTATGGCGGCGACTGGCTGGCCGAACGTCCGACGATCGGAAAGTACAAGAGCCAGGTCAGAATCCTGCTGGCGGCGGTGGTTGCTGCGCCGTTGCTCGCCACCTACGCGCGAAAGCGGCGGCGACTGCTCGCCAAGGAAGAGAGCATTCACGTCACCGCCAAGCAGCTCCCGGAGATTCACAACGTTCTCGTCGCACACTGCCGGCGCATGGGCGTGGACGTTCCGGACTTGTACATCAGCGACGGCCCCGAACACACCACCTCGTTCAGCTGGCGCGGCCACGACTGCATCGTGCTGTCGACTCACGACTTCGAACTGTTCCCCTACGCGTTCCACGAGGTCGTCGAATTCGTGCTCGCGCGCGAGTTGGGCAGCATCTGTCTGGGCCACACGTCGTTTCGGAAGGAGCTGCTCAAATCGTGCGTCGCGCCGCTGCCGTTCCTTCGCTGTCCGCTTCACCGGGTCTATACCTACTCGCGCGATCGGTACGGCGCCTACCTGGCGCCGCGCGCGGCGAGAGCGCTGCTGGTCGGCGCATCGAGTGATCAGCTGCTCAATGATGTCGATGTCGACGCGTACTTCGCAGAGCTCGATGCGAGCACTGATGATGATGTGTGGTCACGCATCATCTGGCTGTTCAGCATGCGCGTGCCGCTCGCGCAGCGAGTGCAGCAGCTGCGCCGCGCCGGTCTGCTCGCGCCACGCTGATCAGTGTCATGGCACGCGGCTGGCAGTCAGGCCAACTGAGGCGGGCAGTTCTTCCCCAAGACCCGTTAGCGCCGATGCTCTCGACATCCCGACGCACTCGGGCCCTTTCGCTGCTCATCCTATTGCTGGGCCTTCCGTCGACGCTGCGTGCGCAAAGCCCCGATGTGGTGGAAGTCGCGAGCGGCGAGCGAATCAAAGGCGATATCGATCGTCTGGACCGCGGACGGCTGGAATTCCGCACCGCGAGGTCCGCCGCCGGACGCCCGCGGTTTGCCGGCACCATCTCGATCATCTGGTCAGAGGTGGTCAGCCTGTCCAGCGACAAAATGCTCGACGTCCTGCTCGTCTCGGGACAGGCCTACGCCGGGACGATCTCATCGCCAAAGCCGGGCACACTCGTCGTGCAGACTGCGACCGGACCCACGATGCCGATCGACTTCAAGGACATCGTCTGGATCGCGCCGATTAATGGCCCCTTTTTGGCGCGCACGACCGGATCGATCGATTTCGGTCTGGAGTGGGTGCACGCCGAGAACGCCAGGTACTACACGCTGAATGCGGAGGCCGACCATCAGAGCTCGACGCACGCGTACGAGACCACGGTGGAATTCGAATCGTATCTGGCCGCGCGCGACGATGCCGAGCGGCTGACGCGCAACGACGGCAGAGTCGAGGTCGAGCGGCGGCTCGCGAACCGCTGGTTCCTGTTTGGAAGGTTCCAGGGACAGCAGGACAAAGAGCTCGAACTCGATGCGCGATTCGTCGCCGGCGGCGGAATCGGCCGTAGGCTGGTCCGGACGAACCGAGGTCATCTGTCCGTGAAGGGCGGCCTCGACTACGACACCGAGCGCTACTCGGAGGTCGGTGAGTTCGACCACTCGGCCGAGGCGCTGGCCGGGCTGGAGCTCGATTTCTTCGAACCAGGCAACTCCCTGGAGGGCACACTCGAGGGCAACACTTTTTTCAACCTGTCGCGGTCGCGATTCCGCGCCGAGTGGGACGCGTCCGTGCGCAAGGAAGTGTTGTGGGATCTGTATTGGGCGGTGAACTTCTTCGACAGCTATGACAGCGATCCGCCCGAAGACACGCCGCATCGCAACCTCGGACTCTCGATCACGCTCGGATGGACGTTCTGAATACGACCACACGCCTGTGGGACATGCGGCGGGGCGATGCTGACGACGATCGGACGAGCCCGCACGGCCGCGGCTGGCGGGCCATGGCGCTCTCGGCCGCGCTCGAGTTCAACTACCTGACGGCTTCGATCGCGTTTCTCGCATTGATCATCGTGCCGGCCCTGCTCATCGGGTTCGCGCCCCCGCTGTTCGTGCTGTATGGCCGGCGCAAGCTCGAAACGGCGACGCTGGTCTTCAGCCGGCCGTTTGCGGCCATCCTGTCGATGACGCTGCTCGTGGCCGTCACGCTGTGGATTGCCAGGCCGCTACTCTCGAAGGCCGTCGATTTCTTCTGGCATCTTCACTACACCCTCGTCTTTCCGATCTTCGTCGGCCTCCGCGAGATCATCTGCGCGGTGATCGAACCTGGCGCGAACCGGACGATGACGCCGGAACAGCTCGATCGCCGGCGACGGCTCGGCACTCTGCTCGCGACCCTGCTGCTCGCGGGAGGCGGGATCGCCGTCGCGCTGTCCGTCGGCTTCACATCGGGGAGACGGCTCGTCGAGATCGCGGACTATCGTCCATGGCCACTCGTGCTCGCCGCACTCGGCAATGCCGCGCTCGTGCTCGGAGTGTCGACCGCTGTGGCGAGTGTGTATTGGTTCACGCGCGAAGTCAGATCCAGACGTCCGGTCCTCGACTGGGTCCCTGCACCGCCGGTGGCAGGGGTCGCGACGCTGCGGGTGGCGCACCTCTCGGATCTCCATCTCGTTGGCGAACGCTACGGCTATCGCATGGAAGCCGGCACGAAAGGGCCGCATGGCAATCTGCGGTTCCGGCGCACGCTGCGCACGCTCGCGGCGATCCATGCGGCGACACCACTGGACCGCGTGCTCATCACCGGCGACATCACCGATGCGGGCACACGCGCCGAGTGGGTGGAATTCCTCGACCTGCTTCGCCGGACTCCGGAGCTTCGCGCCCGCGTCCTGTTCGTGCCCGGCAATCACGACGTCAACGTGATCGATCGCACCAACCCCGGGCGCTTCGCACTGCCCTGGAGCGAGGGCTACGCGTTGCGCCAGCTTCGCGTCGTGCTCGCGTTCGATGCGATTCAGGGCGAGAGCGCGCATGTGGTCGACCACGCGACCGGCACGCCGGGCCCGTCGCTGCGCGAGTACTTGCGCGATGGCGATCGGCCGGCGCACCTGCGTGCGCTGGCCGAACGCGGGCACTGGCGCGGACGCCTGGAGATGATGCGCATCTGGGATGCGATCTTTCCGCTGGTCGTCCCGCCGCCGAAGGAAGGCGGCTACGGCGTCATCCTGCTCGATTCCAATGCGCAGCGCCATTTCTCTCTCACCAACGCCGTCGGCGTCATCGGACGATCGCAGCTGGGCACGCTCAAAGCGATCCTGCGCGCCGGGCGCGACCGCGAGTGGATGATCCTGCTCCACCATCACGTCGCGGAGTATCCGACCGCATCGAGCGGGCTCCAGGAACGGATTGGCCTCGCGCTGGTCAATGCGCCCGATGTGCTCGCCACGATCGCATCTCACGGCGCGCCGGTGCTGGTCCTCCACGGTCATCGTCACCGGGATTGGATCGGAACCCGCGGCGACGTCGTGCTCTGTTCCGCACCGTCGGTGGCGCTCGGCGCCGCTGGCGGCTCCATGTCCCATGGAAGCTTCCACATCTACGAGCTCGCATTCAGCGCGGACGGACACATGCGGCTCGCCACCTCGCAGCAGGTCTCGGTCGCCTAGGAACGTCGCATCTCACAAGGGAGGTCGGACATGCCCCGTACCATCGAAACCGCAGCGGCCACGAGCCACACGAGCCAATCGCTTGCACAAGCAGTCGACTCGCTCATGCCGCAGCTGACCCAGGAGCTCGTGGAGCTCGTCCGGATTCCATCGATCTCCGCCGACGGCTTTCCCACCGAGCCGATGGACGCCGCGTACAACCTCGTCATCGAGTTTCTCCGAGACGCCGGAGTACGGGACATTGACAGGCTCGACCTTCCCGACACGTATCCGATCATCACCGCCGATATCGCGGCGCCGCCGGGGGCACCCACCGTCCTGCTGTACAGCCACTACGACGTCGTCCCGGCTGGAGACGAGTCGAAGTGGACGACGCCGCCGTTCCAGCCGACGGAACGGCACGGCGCCCTCTACGGACGCGGTGCATCGGATTCGAAGGCCAACGTGATGGCGATCGTCGGAATGCTCAAAGCGTGGGGTGGAAAGCCGCCAGTCGGGATCAAGGTCGTGATCGAGGGACAGGAGGAAGTCGGCAGCGCCTTCAACACGTACCCGCCGATCGATGCCAAGCGCTTCCGCTGCGATGCGATGCTGATCGAGGACATGGGGAGCGTTCGTCCCGGCGTCCCGACCCTGACGATCGCGCTGCGAGGCACAGGCGTGTGCACGCTCGAACTCAGAACCCTCGGAGGGCCCAAACATAGCGGACAGTACGGCGGCGCCGCGCCCGATGCGTTGATCGCGTTGCTGCACGCGCTCGCATCGCTGCACGACGAGAAGGGCAACGTAGCCGTGAAGGGACTGCGTCGCGAGAAATGGAAGGGCGCGTCATACGAAGAGGAGGAGTTCCGCGAGCTGGCAGAAGTCGGACGCAATCTGCCACTCTTCGGCACGGGCGGTCTTGGCGAGCGCCTCTGGTCGGGTCCGGCAATCACGATCACGGGACTCGATTCGGCATCGGTCGCCAAGGCGGTCAACGCCGTGGTGCCATACGCACGCGCCAAGCTGAATCTTCGCGTGCACCCCGAGCAGAATGCCGACGAGGCGCTCGACGCCCTGGTGAAGCACCTCAAGGGCCTTCGCCCATTCGGGCTCTCGCTCGAGGTCAAGAAGGAAGCCACGGGAAACGGCTTCGCGGCCAAGACCTCTGGACCCGCGTACGAGGCGGCAAAGGCCGCGCTCTCGACAGCATGGGGCGGTGAGACGATCTTCGTGGCGACCGGCGGCTCGATTCCGCTCGTCAACGCGCTTCACGCCGCCGTGCCGAAGGCCGAGATCCTGCTGCTCGGCGCAACTGACGGCTTCAGCAATATCCACGCGCCGAACGAGCGCGTCATGCTCGACGAATTCAAGAAGACGGTGGTGGCAGGAGCGGATTTCTTCCGGGAGTACGCCGCTCGATGGAAGGCGTAGCAGCCAAAGACCTGTAATGCAGAATGGAGAATGGAGAATGCAGAATGCTGCATTCTGAATTTACATTCTGCATTCCGAATTCTGAATTCTGCAGTTCGTCAAAACGACTTGTGCCTCGTGTCGTGCGACTGACCTGTTGCGGTCGCCATCGCCGGGCGTCGCATGGGCGATTCGCCCAGCCGGCGCGACTTCCTCGTCACCGCATCAGCAACCTCACGCATGTACCGCCCCGTTTCCTTGGCACCCTGCGCAACCTTGTCGCGTGTGTTCTTGTAGACGCCCTGGCCGCGGTGTGCCCAGTCGTTGACCGAGGAACTGGCGCGTTTATAGCCCTTTGACATGCCGTCTTTGTACCGATTGGCGTGCCCTCGAAGCATCGTGCGCGTCTCGCTGCCGCGTCGTGGCGCGAGCAGCATCCCAACCCCGGCACCGACCGCCATTCCGGCCAGGAGTCCGGTAGCGAGAGGATGTCTGTTGTTCATAGGCCTCCTTAGCTGCGGAACTGTTCAGTGGGTCGCGTGGGTGAATTTTTGCAACGCGTGTACCACGCGGAGGCGTACCTGGTTTTCCGGCCCGCGGTGTCCGATTCGTCGCTGCGCCAGCGCGTCTGGCGCTGTGCGTCGCGAGATGTCGCGGGATTCAGGGAATCATCGCGATGCTGCTGCGGGCCTGGAGCAGGCAACGCGTGGATTTCGGCTTGCATGACTGAGCTGACCGCTGTCAGGGGCCTGTCTTGTTTCGCTTCGCCCAAGTGTGGAGCCGCGTCTTCGATGACCCGGTCGATTGGTGGGCAACCGTCGAGGCGCTCGTGCCGACGCTCGCGGTCGGCTGGGGCAGCGCGGTTCTCGCACGGTGGCTCGCCAACTCGGCGCTTCGTGCCTTCCTCGGCGATTCGCTCCCATCCGACAGCCCGCTGATCCGCACGCTGCTGCGAATCGTCTTCGTCACGACCTGGGGACTGGTCACCGCGGTGCTGCTCTTCCCGGCGTTCGCCGTCACAGGTCTCCATCCGAAGATCGGGCGCACGATGTCCGACATCTCGACCTGGGTGTTCAGCTCGGGCCTTCGGATCCTGCTGATCATCGTCATTGCCTATGCGCTGTGCCGCTTGACCGACCTGCTGGTGCGACGCTTCGAGCACGAGCTGACCGACGGTGCCAGCCTCGATTCGCTCGAGCACACCAAGCGGGCGCGCACGCTCGGATTCGCGGTCAACAAGCTCGTCACGATACTTATCGTCGCCATCGCGATCGTCACAATCCTCAACGAGCTTGGCGTCAACGTCGGACCGGTCCTCACCGGTGCCGGGATCGCGGGCCTGTCGATCGGCATCGGCGCGCAGTCGCTCGTCAAGGACGTCCTCAACGGCTTCTTCCTGATCCTCGAAGATCAGGTACGTGTTGGAGACGATGTGGAGATCAATGGCACGAGCGGGCTGGTGGAGCAGATCAACCTGCGCACGATCGTGTTGCGCGACGTGCGCGGTACCGTGCACGTCTTCCCGCACGGCAGCGTCGACACGCTGGCGAATCAGAGCAAGGACTTCTCGCACTACGTGATCGATCTGAACATCTCCTTCAAAGAAGATCCCGATCGGGTGTCGTCGATCGTGCACGAAGTCGATCGCGATCTGCGGAACGACCCCAAGTTCGCGCCGCTGATCCTTCAGCCGGCTCAGATCCACGGCGTCGTCGGCTTCTCCGACTGGGCGATGCAGCTGCGGATTCAGATCAAGACGCTGCCCCAGAAGCAATGGGGCGTCGGTCGTGAGTTTCGCAAGCGTCTCCGGATGGCGTTGAACCGTCACGGCATCGAGAACCCCTACCCCGCACTCAGACGCCCGTAACTCAGCCTCTGTCACCTTTTCGCACGTTCGGACTCCTTTGACAGGGAGGCGAGACAAACGATGCGACTCATCCGCGCAGCGTCAACGGTGTTTCTCGTGGTCTTGACGGCCGTGATCATCGGCAGTGCTTCGCGCACCGCGGCACAACCGCAGGACGGTCAGGCGATCTTTCGATTCGATACGTTCGGCGACGAGCAACTGTGGACCGACTTCCTGCGGATGCACGAGGCGGTCTCGACGGTCGATCCAACTACCGCGCTCGACGTCGGTCTCAAGGTCGATGCCGACGCGTTGCCGGCGTCAGTGATCGCCGCACTTCGTGCGGGGCAAGTCGATCTGACGGATCCGGCTGTCACGATCGAGCTGCTTCGATTGAATGCCGTCGTTGGACTCAAAGGGACCGTCGACCACGGCCGGCTCACGAAGCTCGGTATCACGTGCGCCTTGTGCCACTCGACCGTCGACGATTCGTTCGCGCATGGAATCGGCACACGTCTGGACGGGTGGGCCAATCGCGACCTGAACGTCGGCGCGATCGTCGCGCTCTCGCCGGTGCTGCCCGACGCGCTCAAGGATGAATTCCGCAGGTGGGGTCCGGGCAAATACGATCCGCGTCACCACACCTTCGACGGCGTCAATCTGATTCCGTTGAATAGCCCCTCACTGCCGATCGTCATCCCCTCGATCTTCGGCTTGAAGGGTGTCGGGTTCGAGACATTCACGGCGGACGGGCCGATCTCGTACTGGAACAGCTACGTCGGCGTCAGCCAGATGGGAGGGCACGGCAGCTTCACCGATCCACGGATCAACGTATCGATCGTACAGACACCTGATCTCGTGACGCCGAAACTCGAGGCACTGCTCGACTACCAGCTGCGGCTGCGCGTGCCTGACCCTCCGCCCGACAGTTTCGACAAAGCCGCGGCCGTCCGCGGAAAGCAGCTGTTTCGGAAAGAGGCGGCCTGCGCGACCTGTCATCGCAACCCGAACTTCACCGATGTCGTGAAGGGACCGAATGACGCAGAGCCGTTCCTCCACGATCCGGCCGAAGTCGGCATGGACCCGCGGTACGCCGAGCGCACCGCCACGAAGCAGTACAGGACCACCCCGCTGCGCGCACTATGGCAGCACGCCCCGTATTTCCACGACGGCAGCGCACCCGATCTGCTCTCGGTCGTCAATCACTACGACGGGCTGTTCGGCCTGCATCTCACACCAGCGCAGAAGTCCGATCTCGTCGAGTATCTGAAGTCGCTCTAAACGGTTCTCCGAACAGAGGATCTGTATCAGCACCATCGGCGGGCCTAAGGGTTTTCTCTCCAGCCGCCGATGACTCCTTAGATGGCCGCTCACACCGGAATGGGGTGCGGCCACGTCAATCACATGACGAAGGAGTAGTGCATGAACCGTTTGCATTTTCGAGTGCTGGCGCTCTGTTTCACGGTCTCGGGAATGGCGGCTCCGGTATTTGCACAATCCCCGAAAGCGGAAGTCTCAGGCGGTTACCAGTTCTTGAATCTGTCAACCGCGGATCAGAACGAGTCGATGCCCCTGGGATGGTACTTCGATGTCGCCGGTAACCTGAATCGGACGATCGGCCTCGTCTTTCAGGTTGGCGGCAACTACAAGACGTTCGAGGAATCCTTCTCGATTGGAGGCATCACGTCGACCACGACTGCCAATCTGAAGGTGCACGAATTCCTCGGCGGGATACGTCTGAACACGAACTCTGGAGCGACGATCGTTCCGTTCGGGCAGGTGCTCGTTGGCGGCATGAACGGTTCTGCCAGGGTGACTTCCTCGACGACGCTGCCTGGTTCGGAACCGATCGCGTTCAGTGGCGCGGATTCCGGTACCAACTTCGGCCTCGAGGCCGGTGGCGGCATCAACTTTGGTCTGACCAGCGGCCTTGGACTTCGCGCAGGGGCAGATTATCTGCGCGTCTTCGCAACAGGCGGCGGCGTAAACCTGTTCCGGTTTCACATCGGAATCGTGCTCGGTCGATAGCCAAAGCACCTCGCACCGACCGTCGTCAGCAGGATCGCACCGCTATCGTCAGCAGGATCGCACCGACGGTCGTCAGTAGAATCGCACCCACTGTCGTCAGCAGGATCGCACCGCGCTATAGTCAATTGATGGACGTGGTCGAGTTCCATCGAGTGTCCTTCGGCCATCCCGGCCGACCGCGCATACTCGACAACCTGACGCTGAACGTACGCGCGGGCGAGGTGCTCGCGCTCGTCGGCTCGAGCGGCGCCGGCAAGACAACGGTTCTCAAGCTCGTGAACCGCTTACTCCTTGCCGACGCCGGCGATGTCATCGTGCAGGGCAAGGACACGCGCGACTGGGATCCGATCCGTCTGCGGCGCTCTGCCGGCTACGTGATCCAGGAGGTCGGGCTCTTTCCCCACCTGACCATAGCCGAGAACGTGGCCGTCGTGCCGAGGCTCGAAGGGTGGTCGCGCGACCGCATAGCCGCGCGCGTGCACGAGCTGCTCGAGCTGATCGGACTCGAGCCGGCGATCTACGCCGGCCGCTGGCCCGACGAGCTCTCCGGCGGTCAGCGGCAGCGAGCCGGCGTCGCGCGTGCGCTCGCGGCCGACCCGCCGGTACTGCTGATGGACGAACCGTTCGGCGCCCTCGATCCGATCACACGACGTCAGCTGCAGAACCACTTTCGCGGGATTCAAACGCGTCTGGGCAAGGCGGTGATCCTCGTCACGCACGACATGGCCGAAGCGATGGCGCTCGGCGATCGCATCGGCGTGATGCAGAACGGAGGTCTGGTCTGGTCCGGACCGTCGCGCGAGATCCTCGAGTCCGACCATCCGCTCGTGCGCCAGTTCGTGGAGTCTGTGACGCCGCTCCGAACAAGCACGGAGATGCCCGAGTGACGAGCGTCTTCCGCTTCTGGATCACGCATCGGCAGGAGCTCGCCACGCTGCTCGGCGAACACGTGATCCTCGTCGCGCTCTCCACCGCGGCGGCGGTCGCGATCGGCGTTCCCCTCGGAATCTTTGCGTCTCGTCGTCCGCGACTCGCCTCCCCGTTTCTGATCCTGTCCAACGTCGTGCAGACGGTCCCGAGCCTCGCGATGTTCGGGTTTCTGCTGCCGGTCCCGCTGGTCGGCGGCGTGGGCGCGCGCGCCGCGCTGGTCGTGCTCGTGCTCTATGGGCTGCTGCCGATCGTCCGCTCGACGATCGTCGGCATCACCGGCATCGACAAGTCGATTCGCGAGGCGGGAACCGCGATGGGGATGACCCCGCGGGAACTGCTCCGGCAGATCGAGCTTCCGCTGGCGCTGCCGTCGATCATCGCCGGCATTCGCGTGGCGGCGGTCGTGGGCGTCGGATCGGCAACGATCGCCGCTGCGATCGGCGCCGGAGGACTGGGACAGTACATCTATCGCGGTCTGTCGATGGTCGACTCGACGGTGATCCTCGCGGGCGCGATTCCCGCCGCGCTCCTCGCGCTCGTCGTCGACGGCGGCTTGCTCTGGCTGGAGCGCCAACTCTCATCGCGTCGCCGCGGACGATCGCGGCGGGCCGTTGCCGCGGCCGCAGCGCTTGCTGCGCTCGCCCTTGGCGCGAGCGCGCTTTCGGCTCGCTCGTCGGGCGCGATCGTTGTCGGCTCGAAGAACTTCACCGAGCAGTTGATTCTCGGCGAGATCCTCGCGCAGGCGATCGAACGCGACACCGGATTGCAGGTCGAGCGCCGGCTGAATTTGGGCGGCACGCTCATCTGCGACCGCGCCCTTGCGACCGGTGACATCGACGTCTATGTTGAATACACGGGCACCGCGCTCACGGCGATCTTTCACAAGCCGCCCTCGAGCGATCGCGCGGCGGTGACCGAGACGGTGCGGACGCTGTACGCCGACAGCGGGCGCACGCTGCTCCCCGGGCTCGGCTATGACAACACCTTCGCAATCCTCGTCCGCGGCACCGACGCGCGCGCCCGCGGTCTTCGCACCATTGACGATGTGACACCGCTCGCGCCGCAGTGGCGGGCGGGGTTCGGATACGAGTTCCTCGAACGTCCGGATGGGTACCCGGGGCTCGCGAAGGCCTACGGGCTGATGTTCCGAGATCCGCCGCACGTGATGGACCTGACGTTGAGCTATCGCGCGCTCGCCTCGGGGCAGGTCGATCTGATCGCGGGCGATGCCACGGCGGGGCTGATCAAAGGACTGGACCTCTTTCAGCTCGAAGACAATCGCCGCTTTTTTCCCCCGTACGACGCGGCGCCGGTCGTGCGCTCGTCGACGCTGCTGCGATACCCGCAGGTGAAACGCGCACTCGAGCGTCTGGCTGGCCGCATCACCGCCGCGGACATGCGCGAGATGAACTACGCCGCCGATGCGCTGAAAGAAAATCCCGCCGACGTGGCACGCAAGTTCTTACTTCGTCTCAAGTGAACCGGCTCCTCAACAGGAGCATTGGGGCTCGCGGGTCCTGTCGCCGGGTCTCCCCACCCGTCCTCGGCGCCAAAGGATCTGTCACGCGTGCCAAAACAGGATCACGGAGAAGGCGCCTGCGCGGCGGGTGGGGATGCCCCACCCGGCGCCACCCGCTCGAACCGGCGACGAGGTCCCACTTGCGGAACACCGGCGCTCAGTTGTGTGTCGAACGGCGGCAGGCCCTAAAGGCGACGCGATCCGCGAAGGAATTAAAACGCGCTGAAGGGAGCCCTCACGGCGAGACACTCACAACTACCTCGGCAGATAAACGTGGGCCCCCGGGATGGATCCGGACGCGCGTTTTTTCCGCGGCGCCGATCGGGCTTGCCGGCGTTCGACACGCAACTGAGTGCCGAACGAGCGGCTCGCGAGCACACTCCGTCAGATCGCGCGCGCCAATGACAACGCGAATGCGGCGTCGCGATCGATCCATTGGGCCATCGTCTTGAATCGCGCGTCTTCGAGCTGACGACTCAGTCCATCCGCGCTGTACTTGTAGGAGCTCTCGGTCCAGATCGCCTCGCCCGCAGCAAGCTCGAGATCGAGGTCGATGGCCTCGATGCGCACACGTTGCGGCCGCGCGGAAACGACGAACATTTCCATGCGCGAGCAGCGGGCATTCCACGCCGCGCGATGACGGAAGGCGCGGATATCGAAGTCGCCCCCCAGCTCGCGGTTGATCCGCAGCAGCACGTTCAGGTTGAACGCCGCGCTGACACCGAGCGGATCGTCGTAGGCGAGCTCCAGATCGCGTTCCGGCTTGGCGAGATCGGCGCCGATCAGCAGCGCGCCGCCATGCACCAGCGCCGCGCGAATACGCCGCAGGAGTGCCATCGATGCGGGCGGATCGAAGTTGCCGATGTTGGAGCCGAGCAGCAGCACGAGCGGTGGATCATCCGAGGTGACTTGCGCGATCTCGTCGAGGCCATCCTCGAACGACGCCTCGTGCATGAGCGCGGCGACATGCCGGGCATCCGACAGCGCGTGAGCCGCACGCGCGAGCGCCCCGGCGGAGACGTCGATGAGATGCGCGGTCAGCGACCTGGACGTGCCCTCGACGAGCGTTTGCAGCTTGCGGCCGTCGCCTGGTCCAAGCTCCACGATCCGCGTCACCTCCGGCATTCTCGCGAAGATCTCTTCGCGATGGCTTGCCAGCAGGCGCATCTCGGCGCGCGTGATGCCATACCACGGCAGCTCGCAGATCGCGTCGAAGAGTGTGGAGCCGAGCGGATCGTAGAGATACCGCGACGGCAGCTGACGCGGCGTCTGCCGCAGATAGTGCCGCACATCCCGAGCAAACGGCGTCGACGCGAGCGATGGATTCGATGCGAACGCGGGTGGTCTGATCATGATCGCCTCGGTGCCTGCACGGGGGGAGCGGAGGAAACGGGGCTCGTCGATCTCATCCTCCGCTCATACGAACGCAGCGGAAGGTGGCATACACGTACGGATACCGTGGTCGGAACCAGTTGCGGAATGTCGGCCTGAGCAGCTCGCGGGCAGTGGCGGGCGACGCCCCCTTCATCACGACGTGCTCGCCGTCGAAGAAGTCGGCCGAGTATTCCGGATACGACGGGAGCGGACGGAAGCCCGGGAATGGCGCGAAGACGGAGCGCGTCCACTCCCATCCGTTGCCGACCAGATCGTCGATGCCCCACGCGCTTCTGCCTGCGGGATGCGAACCCGCCGGCTCCGGATCCCAGCCGGTGAAATCGAAGACGCCGTACTCAGGTGACGGACTCACGCTGCCCCACGGATGTGTGCGCTCCATTCCGTCGTGCGTGCCGTACGCGGCGCGCTGGAATTGCGCTTCCGTCGGCAGCTGCAGTCCACGCCATGCGGCATACGCCGACGCCTCCGCGTGACTCACATACACGGGCCACGCCAGCGGCAGCGGAATCCATTCGAACATCCCGCGCCACTGCCACGCGCCGTCCACGCGCTCCCAGAAGATCGGCGACTGCAGTCCTGCCTTTTGCACCCACGCCCAATCGTCAGGCGCCCACCATCGCGCGTTCTCGTACCCGCCCGCGTCGACGAACTCGAGAAAGGCGGCGTTCGTGACGTCGTGCTGCTGCATCGAAAAGGCCTCGACCGCTTCGACGCGCGCCGGTCGCTCGTTGTCCCAGCCGAACTCGAGCGCCGTCGTGTCGGCCCCGAGCGTGGCTCGACCTGCCGGCACGTCGATCCATGCCGGCCGCGGGACGGCACCGTCGACGATCGGCCGGTAATCGTGCGGCTTCCGCTTCTGATCGAACGGCAGACGATGCCACATGTAGAGCAGCGTCTCCTGGTGCATCGCCTCGTGCTCGAGAATCGTGAACACCGCTTCCGATCGATCGAGCAGCGGATCGCCTGGGCGATCGAGGTCGCCGGCGATCAACGCCTGTTGCACGCGCCGATCGGCTTCGTCAGCAAACTGCTGCACCTCGCGCCGTGCCGGCCACGTCTGTCCGTTCGTACGGCCCGCCTGCTCTTCGTGCGGATCGATGCCGCGTGCAAACAGCGATTCGAGCCGCGCGTCGATGCTCGGGCCGCCGAGTGCGCGCTTGACCAGCGTGTTGAAGCTGAACCCGGGCAGGTGGCCTTCGTAGAACACGATCGGATGCCGCAGATCGATGGGACGGCTGTAGTACGCCTCTTCTGACACCAGATCGAAGAGCGCGCGAGAGCGCGCGCGGTTGCGCGAATACCAGTCGTGAAAGAAGTGTGTGGAAGGCACGCGCGATTAGACTGCGATGGCTGGCCGCTCCAGTGCGGCACGATCCCAGCGGCCGAGTGTAGCCGCAGTGGCGTACGTGCTGTCGATGAACGACCGGAGTGCGGCCTCGGGGTCGGGCGACGTCCGCACCGCGTCGTAGGGGAGGATGAATTCGCCGAGATCGCGATGATAGAACGCGCTCTTCGGCTGGACGGTCGCCGTCTTCAACCCTTGCGGTTCCGGGACCGCGTACGCATAGAAGGCCGCCTCACGTATCGGACCGCTTCCCGGCCAGAAACCATGACTGATCACCTCGTGCGAGTACGCCTCGCGCATGAAGCGCGGACCTTCGCGCGGCGGTGCGAGGCGTCCCGAAAATCGTGTCACCGCCAGATCGAAGGCGCCCCAGAAGAAATGGACCGGGCTGCTCTTGCCGACGAACTCGGCACGCCGCTCAGTGAACACTTGCGCCGCCCGTGTGAGAATCAGCCACCATCGGTTGGCCCACGCCGGATCGTAGGTGTGATGAGTCGTGTCGTCCTCGAACCGGATCGGATCCGGGATCTCCACCGGCATCGACCAGATGCGCACACCCAGACCCATTCGCTCGAGCAGACTCATGACGGCATGGTAGAACTCGGCGACCGATTGGCTCACGAGCGGCAGCATTTCGGCGCGCTCGTCGCACGCATCGACGATCAGCTGATGGTTGGCGAAGTCGAACTCGATCGCGAACGATCGCGTGCGGTGCGGAAGCACGGACGTCGACAGCCCCCGCGCCGTGAGATGAAATGTCACGCCCCAGGAATGATTGATTGGCGGCGCTTGCGCAAGCGCGATCTTGCCGACCACCTGCGTCCACATATGCAGCGTCGCGTAGGTGTCTTTCCACTCGTCGAACGGTAGAGGCGGCCACGACGTGCTGCTCATGACCGCATGATACGCTGGCCCGAATGCCAGACCTGTGTGTGCACCTCATCGCGGTCCTCCAGGTCAAGCAGACCAGCCGACACGTCTGCGACGAATGCGTAAAAACCGGCGCACGATGGGTTCACCTGCGCACCTGTCAGACGTGCGGCGTCACACTCTGCTGTGACTCCTCGCCCAATCGACATGCAAGCGCGCACGCACGTGCCGTAAACCACCCGGTCATCGCATCCGCCGAGCCCGGCGAACGATGGCTCTACTGCTACACCGACGAAATGTTCGGCGACTTCTGAACGGGTTGACCGTGTCATCGTCCACACTCGCTAGACGCGCTGGCTTATGGCGAGGATGTTTCCCTCCGTATCCTTGAACCACGCGGTCTTCGCACCACCAGCGGTCACGACGCTGTTGACCATCGTCATCCCCGGCATGTCGTACTCCTCGAACACGACGCCGCGCGACTTGAGTTCGGCGACTTCGGCCTCCACGTCCTTGACCTGCCAGAACGCCTGGCTCGCCTTGGACGTACCGGCGTTGCGCGTCGGATACATGAAGACTTCGGTGCCGCCGCACTCGTAGACGACACCTCCAGCGTAGTCCTGCTTCGGCACCAGCCCGATGGTCTGCTCGTAGAAC
Organism: Vicinamibacterales bacterium; assembly: GCA_036407095.1. Taxonomy (GTDB): domain Bacteria; phylum Acidobacteriota; class Vicinamibacteria; order Vicinamibacterales; family UBA2999; genus Gp6-AA40. The sequence continues at coordinate 419,285 of DASWZV010000081.1, forward strand.
GTCCGCGCCCGCGCAATGTTGGACGCGGGGATGTACGCTCGAATCGGTGCGCTGCTGAGCATGACGGCCTTCACCTCCACGCGCCCACCGCGCGACGGACCGCGACCAGTTGACCGACGTGGTACGCCGCGTGATCGATCACGATCAGGATCGCACGCAGGTAGGTCTGCTGCCCCTTGCCGGTCGGCACGAGCGCGTTCAGATCTTTGACATCCCGTGCCAGCTTCTTCATCGCGTCACGCGAACGGACGAACGCGGCGACGCTCTCGGTCCACGCCTTGTCACTCGGCGGCGCCGGGTCCTTCGGCCAGTAGTCGTCGGGCCAGTTCATGGTGTGTGTGTACTTCGCGTTGACGCAGAAGTCGAGGATGTCCTCCTGCGCGAGCCGCAGGTGCTCGAGCAGCTGCCACGGCGAGTGCTCGAAGCCTTCCGCGCGGGCGCCGCGCTTGCTGGCGGGTATCCCCTCGACCGCTTTGTCGAATCCGACGTGCGCCTCTTCCCAGTCGAGCGCGCGCACGAGATGATCACGAACGGGGTCTGTCGGCATCGCTTCCTCGCTCATCAGTTTTGCGCACAGATTCTCCAGCGGCGCGCCCGCCGTCAGGATATCGTGACTCTCACGAACGAGAATGAGAGGAGTTCACGTCGCACGCAAGGGCCTGGACTGAGTAAACGACACACCTATCATGTAGTCAGGGACGACACTCTGCTGGTGCGCTCGCCTGACTTCATCCGCGCCGTCCGGGCCCCTCGTCCGCGATGTCGCCGACGTCGTCCGGATCGAGACTGTCCGAGTGCCCCATCACATCGTCGTCGCCATCAACGGCAAAACCGCGTTCTCGAGAGTCCGCGGTCTGTGGCCCCGGTTCATCCTTGTCACCCCAACCGAATTCGGGTTCCAACAGTGACAACCGCATGATTGTGCCTATCGGGTGTGAAGAACGGAGTTGTCCCGCTGACCGAGCAAGGCGCGTGCCCAGGGAGCGAGCGAACGCGACCCCGGGCATAGCGCGCGACCTCCTGAGCTTGAACCTGCACGGCGTTCAGATTCGAATTAGGTAAGGCGGAGGCTCCAGCCATGCGGGCTTTTCTCACTTTCCATGATTGCACGACTCGTTCGATACGCGCCGCCATCGTGACGCTGGCGTGCATCGCGGCATCGATCGTCGTCTCGGCGCAGAAGGTCCCGCTGAAGCTGGTCTCCACCGCCTGGCCCCCGTTCACGGACGACGCCGGAAAGCCGCGGTTCGCACTCGATCTCGTCGAGACGGCGCTCGGACGCATCGGGCTGACCGCGAAGACGACCATCGTCAGCCCCGCGCAGTTCACCCCTTCGCTGCTCACAGGAGACTTCGACGGCAGTGCCGCCGCCTGGAAGGATCCTGAGCGCGAACGGGTCCTGCTCTTCTCGCAGCCATATCTCGAGAACCGCCTCGTGCTCGTCGGGCAACGCGGCGCCGACGTGTCGGCGAAGACGATTGCCGATCTCAAGGGCAAACGCGTCGCCATCGTCGAAGGCTATTCGTACGGCGACGCAATCGAGAGCGCCGGCCCGATGTTCGTCCGCTCGCGCAGCGAGGAAGACAGCCTTTCGGAACTCCTCGAGGGCAGCGTGGACTACACGCTGATGGACGATCTCGTCGTGCAGTACCTCGTCGACAACTATCCAAAGGAGGCAGAGAGCAGGCTGCAGATCGGATCGACACCGCTGATTACGCGGCAGCTGTATTTTGCAGTGAGGCGGACGCGAACCGACGCGGAATCGCTGATTGCCCGCTTCAATTCGCAGCTGCGAGGCATGATCGCGGACCGTACCTACCATCGCCTGCTGCACGTGGACTGGATTCGCGCGGACGTCAACGGCGACGGCATCCCCGAAGACGTACCACTCAACGACCGGCCCGGCCCCACCGCGCCGACTCACGTCTACACCCTGCTCTCGACGACTCCTCCGCCGCTCGCGGTGACAACCGACAAGCCGCAGCCGCCGGCCAAACCCGGGTTCTATCTTGGCGGCAACATCTACAGCGACTGGGCGAGCGTTCCGGACAGCTACAAGGACGTCAATCCGGAGCCGCCCGATCCGCGCCGATCGACAGGTACCATCTTCAAGTTCAGCTGGTGAGGTCACATCTGTTAAAGCCCATAACACGCTCGGCGACGACTGTGATTTCATTGCCACGATGGTCGGGCGGCGTCACGTTTCTCGCCTCACCGTCGCGCTACGGCATCGCCGTTGGCGCAGCCGTCGTCGCCGCGCTCGTTCGCCTCGCCCTGGAACGGGCGTGGGGTGCGCATCTCCCCTTCATCACGTTCTTCCCGGCGATCATGGTCAGCGCGTGGCTCGGTGGTTTCGGCCCCGGACTCGTCACGACCGCAGTGTCCGCAACAACGGCCTTCTATTTCTGGCTCGTTCCCGTTCGATCGTTCTGGATTTCCGAGCCGACAGATTGGCTCGGGCTGGTGGTATTCGTCTCCGTCGGCATTGTCATCAGCGCGATGAATGAGGTGTGGCGGCGCGGTCTGTTCGCACTCGCGGAATCCGAGCAGCGACTGGCTGTCACGTTGGCGAGTATCGGCGACGCGGTGCTGACGACCAACAACCACGGGCGCATCACCCGCATGAACGGCGTCGCCGAGACGCTGACGGGATGGCGAGCCGCCGACGCAATTGGCCGGCCGCTCGAGGAAGTGTTCGTGGTGATCGATACCCATACCCCCGGGAAAGCCGAGAATCCAGTGCGCCGGGTCCTCAGGGAGGGCGTCGTCACCAGCCTCTCGAACATGCTATTGGCCTCCGCAGACGGGCGAACGATACCCATCGACGACAGTGCAGCACCGATCCGATCGGATGACGGCCGGACGGCAGGCGCCATCATGGTGTTTCGCGATATCACCGAGCGGCGTCGAAGCGAGGACGAGCGCAACCAGCGGGACCTCGCTGCCCGGCAACTGGCCGCCATCGTCGAGTCTTCAGACGATGCGATCGTCAGCAAGGACCTCGAGAGCACGATCCGCTCGTGGAATCGCGGCGCAGAACGCATCTTCGGATACACGGCCGCTGAGATGATCGGGCGATCGATTCGCGTCATCATTCCCGACGATCGATGGAGCGAGGAGGACGACGTGCTCCGCCAGATTCGGCGAGGCGAAAAGGTCGACCACTTCGAAACCGTGCGTCGCCGGAAGGATGGCAGCGAAGTCCCGGTGTCGCTGACCATTTCACCGATCTACTCGCCGGACGGCGTTGTGATCGGCGCGTCGAAGATCGCCCGCGACATCAGCGAACGCAAGCAGGTGGAAGCCGAACGCGCGCAGATGCTCCTCCGCGAGCAGCACGCGCGCACGGAAGTCGAACGAGCCAGCCATGTGAAAGACGACTTCCTCGCGACGCTGTCACACGAGCTTCGCACGCCGCTGAATGCCGTGCTCGGCTATGCGCAGCTGTTGACGTCTGCTGTGCTGCCAGCGGAACGGATTCCACACGCGTATCAGGCGATTCAGCGCAACGCGCAGGCGCAGGCCAGACTGGTCGAGTCTCTGCTCGACTTGTCGCGGGTACTGGCCGGCAAGCTCGAGCTGAGTGTCGAAGACATCACGCTGTCGACACCACTCGAGGCCGCCGTCGATGCGGTTCGACCGGATGCGGTCAGGAAAGGCATCGTGCTCGACGTGTCACCTCGCGCGAGAGCGCTGAGCGTCTCGGGCGACCCCGTCAGACTGCAGCAGGTGTTCTGGAATCTCCTCACCAATGCGATCAAGTTCACACCCAGCGGCGGCCGCGTCGCCGTGCGCGCGATCCCCGACGGCCCGCACGCACGGGTGGAGATCAGCGACACGGGCTGCGGAATCGAGGCAGACCTGCTGCCATACGTGTTCGATCGATTCAGGCAGGCGAAGGGCGAGGCCGCGCGCGTCAGTGGGGGGCTCGGCCTCGGACTCGCACTGGTTCGCGAGATGGTCCACGCCCACGGCGGTACAGTGTCGGCGCAGAGCGAGGGCGAAGGTCGCGGCTCGACATTTACCGTCAGACTCCCGCTCGCGCAGACAGCCACGCTCGGCCGATCGAACGTCAGCGAAACAGGTCGGAGCACGGCGGTCGGCGGCGAGTCCCACGCCGACGTGCTGATCGTCGATGACGAACGGGACGCACGAGAAATGCTTTCACTCATATTGACGACGCAGGGCGCGACCGTTCGCTCGGTTGCGTCGGCGTCCGAAGCGCTCGACGCGATGCGCCACCGTCGCCCTGACGTCGTCCTCGCCGATGTCGGCATGCCGGAGGAAGACGGCTACTCGATGATGCGCCGCTGGCGGGCGTTGGAGCGGGAACTCGGGTACGATCGCGTGCCTGCCGTGGCGGTCACCGCGTTCGCCACCACGAAGGATCGCGATCGAGCTGTGTCGGCGGGCTTCGACTGGCACGTCGCCAAACCGATCGATCTCGACGAGCTCGGACGCGTGCTCGGCACGGCTGCCGGCTTTCCCCGTGCGCCGCTGGCGTAAGCCACTCGATTCACGGGCACTCCAGACAGACCAATCGCCGCAGGACTGCAGGTGCTTATGCCAAATCTCGTTCTCGACCTCGAAGAGTGGCTCGGGCTGGGGCGTCAGGCGACGGCGCTCACCTTTCTCCAGATCAGCCTGCGCGGCGTCATCGTCTTCTTCGCCGCGCTCGTCATCGTCCGCTGCGGCGATCGCCGCTTCCTGTCGCAGAAGACTGCGTTCGACGCCGTCCTGGGCTTCATCCTGGCGTCGATGCTGGCGCGCGCCGTCAACGGCACGGCCTCGTTCTTTCCGACGCTGGGAGGCGGGTTCGTGCTCGTGATGCTGCACCGTATCCTCGCCTACTGGGCGCGTCGCTCTCACAGCTTCGGCAACCTGATCAAAGGACGGAGTGACGTCCTCATTCGCGATGGCGAACTGGACACCGAGCTCGCGAGACACAATCGCATCAGCATTCACGACGTGGAGGAGGACCTGCGCCTTCACGGCAACGTGGCGAACGTCGCCAATGTCTCGCTTGGCGTCTTCGAACGAAACGGTCACATCAGCGTCGTCCGGCGATGATGTACGTAGGGGCCGGCTTCAGCCGGCCCACTTCGCTTTAGCCGGCCCACTCAGGGCCGCCTGAAGGCGGCCCCTACGTCGTCTTGAGGCCGATCACGCCTGAAGGGCCGGTGATGGTTCGCCTCCGTCGCGTCGTCGTGGGAGGCGATCGAGCTCGCCGGCGATGAGTCGATCGATCAGCTCGACGACACCGGCGCCGCGCGCCCCCGGCGTGACGAGATGCGCGCGGTCCTTCACTGACTGGAGCGCATTCGCCACCGCGACTGCCACGCCACACGCACGAAGAAATGCCTGATCGTTTTCGGCATCGCCGACACCGACGGTGCGCGCCGCCGAGACGCCAAGCAGCTTCAGTGCGGCCGCAAGCCCACTGGCCTTGGTGACATCGGCCGGCAAGGCCATCACCGAACCCTTGTTGAAGATGACATGCCACTCGAGCTCGAGATCGCGGATCGCGTCGAGCACGTGGTGTTCGTACGGCTTGGCCGTGGCGACGATGGAATGGCCGACGGAAAACGGGACGCGCTCGCTGGTGAGCCGTTCGATGAGTGTCGACGGAGGCGCAGCTCCGAGCACGTCGATCGTCTGGGTCGCCGGGTCGTAGAGCACGCCTCCGTTCTCCCCGACAATGCGATCGAACAGCGCGGCCTGGGAAAAGACATTCATCAAATCGCTGACTTCGCGGCCGGTCACCATGATCAGCCGGAGTCCGGCGCTGCGCGCTCGAGTGAGCGCCGCCACCGTCGTCTCATCGACGACGCTGTCGTGCGCAAGGGTGCCGTCGTAGTCGGTTGCCAGGGCTTCGAACGTCATCGCACCACCCGCCACACGCGATGCGGCTCTCGGTCGTGTGGCTCCACGAATTCTTCCCACAATCTGAAACCGCCCGCACACGCATCCTCGTTGCCGCCGCGCCTCACCGATGCCGGCAGCGGATCGACTTGTTGCGCATTGCCCCCGCCGAGCACGAGGTAGTCGGCCGCGAATGCGCTCTTGAGAATGGCGGTCGCGGCGTGGACGTCCTGAAGCCAGCTGGCGATGCCGTTCGCTCTCAGTCCCTCGGTACTCAGCCGCTGCGCCATCGTCTCGCCGCTTCGCAGCGGCAGGTTCCCGAGCTCGAGCGGAATGACGACATGTTCGGTGATCATTGCGGACCCCAGGCCGGTACCCAATCCGAGAAATATCATGCGGCCGCCGTCGTACGCACCGAGCGCCTGCATGACGGCGTCGTTGACGAGCCGGACGGGTTTACCGAAAGCGCGCTCGAAATCGAAACCGATCCAGCCGTTCCCGAGGTTGCCCGGCTCCGCCTCTGGTCCTTTTGCGCCGGTAATGCCTGGAAAGCCGATGGAGATGACGTCGTACCGCCAATCGCTGGTGTGGGCGCTCACCTGTTCGACGAGCGCCTGGGGCGTGAGCTCTGTGCCGGAATCGAATCGACGCATGCGAGGGTACGGGCTGACGCACACCTTCACATGAGAACCGCCAACATCGATCACGAGCACGACCATATGGAACCGGGGGCCTCGTTCGCATTCTACGGATGCAAGAACGTGACCCCCGGCCGCCAGACTGTCGCGATCCGCCAGCCTATCGTGATCTAATCTGTGCTAGTTCGTGCCTGTCGATTTCATCAGCCGCTGGAATGCCGCCTGATAGAAGGAGAGTTTCGCAGCAGGTGCCGTGGTCTCGACCTGCGGCGTATCGCCGAACACCATCACACGTCCGCCCTTGAGATCCTTGTACTCCGGCCACTTGGGCAGACCGTTGCCGTTTGGATCGCCCTTCGTGATGAAGTTCACCCAATACGACGACATCTGGTCGGCCAGCTTGATGTCGACGTCGTTCCACGTCTGCGTGGCCTGCCCTTTCGGGTTGTTCCATGCGAACGAGATCTCAGCTGTGTGCGTCGCGCCCTGCGGTGACGGCGCGCCATTCACTGTCTGAATGCGCGAGAAGAAGTAGGTGTAGGCTTTCTTCCCCTGCTTGGCCTGCGAGACTGCCCACTGCCGCATGTTCCAGTTGATCTCGTCGGCACACGCCGTGTGCGCAGCCGGCTGCGCCTCGGCATCCGACGTGACGCCATACAGCTTGATGTACTCGTCGGCGGCGTCACCGAACTTCCGCTGCGCGGTTGTCTTGAATGCCTCTGCAGTCAGTCCGCCGCCACCACCGCGTCCGCCAGCGCCGCCGCAGATGCCGAAGTTGGCTTCGTCCTTGTTCGAGCCGGTCAGCACGTCGACGGCGTTCTGCTTGCCGTTCATGAACGTCAGCGAGATGTCTTCGGGAATGAGGTAGCCATCGATCACGAGCCCGCCGGCCGAGAGACCGGTCAGCTCGTTGAGCGGCTTCGCGCGAAGCTCCGCGATCGTCTTCACGCCGAGGGCGTCCATCGTCTTCTGGCCGTTGGCCAGCGCCGTTTCGCCCGAGGCCATGCGGCCGATCGTGAGACCCATCCACCCGCCGCTCTCGGCAATCGCGCGATGGAAGAGGCCCTTCGCCATCGGTGAGCCGACGAGCGCGCCGACCATGATCGCGCCGGCGGATTCGCCGGCGACGGTGACGTTGTTCGGATCGCCGCCGAACGCGCCGATGTTTCTCTTGACCCACTGCAGCGCGGCGATGGCGTCCATCATCCCGTAGTTGCCCGCAGCGTGGCGGCCCGACTCGATGGCGAGCTCGGGGTGCGCGAAGAAGCCGAGCGAGCCAAGGCGGTAATTGAACGTGACGATCACCGGTCCCTTCGACGCGAGGTTCTCACCGTCATACCATGCGAGACCGCCGGAGCCGCCCGTGAAACCGCCGCCATAGATCCACACCATCACCGGCCGCTTGTCGCTCGGGTTGTTCGCGCTCGTCCAGACATTGAGATAGAGGCAGTCTTCGCTGCGCGCCGGCTCGCGCGGTGGCGCAGCTTGCGCCGGTGGTGCCGGTGCCGCGGCCGCCGGTGCGGCTGCGGCGCCGGGCGCTGCGGCGCCGCGCCCGCGTCCTTCCGCGCCCGCAGCGCCACGTCCGCCGCGACCGAAGGCAGCAGGACCCGACGTGCATGGCGCGCCGAACGCGTCGGCCTTACGCACGCCGTCCCATTTCGCAACCGGCTGCGGCGCTTTCCACCGATTCTCGGCGAGCGGCGGCGCGGCAAACGGAATCCCCTTGAACACGCGCACGGTCGGCTGGCCGCTCGCGGTGCCTGCGACCATGCCTGAGTCGATCTTCACCTGCTCGGTGATCATCGCCCTCACCTGCGTCGTCGCAACGACGACTGCGGCCGCAACAGCTACAAAGACAAGTCGCTTCATTGAGTGCCTCTCGAAGAGAACTTCTTGCAGTTCGAATGTTGCATTTTGCATTTTGAATTTTGCATTACAGCTTACTTGCCAGACCGTTCATCGGCGCGCGCGCCGGTCAGGATGTTCTTCATCGCGTAGTTGCCTTCGTGGCACGCGTACTCGAACATCCCGTAGTGCTGATCGCGCTTCCACGGGAACGAGATCGTCCACGGCCGCGCCCACGTGCCGGGATCGTCGATCGTGACCTCGTACTGAAGCGTGTTCATGTCGGTCATCGTGAACCGCTCGGTGAGCGTGATGCGATCGCTCGTCGTCCCGCCACCGTTCCCGCCCACTCCGTTGCGGCCGTTCAGATTCGTGGTCTCGACGACGAGCGTGTTGCCATCCCAGTGGCCGCGTGAATCGCCCATGTAACTCTTGATCGCTGACCTCAGGTGGGAACGCCCGTCGAGCGGGACGATGCGCGTCTCGTGGATCATCTCGTTGCGGATGACGACCATGCCCGGCGCCTGTACGATTTCGTTGCCGTTGTTGTAGATGACCGGCAGGATCGACCCGAGCACGCCGCGGGTGATGCATCGATCGTAGAGGCTGCGATCGGTGTACGAATCGGCAGGCCCGCGGCCCTTCCGCGCCGCCTGAAGATCGGCATTGCGTTTCTGCGCCTCCGGCACCAGTGCCGGTTGCCGTCCATCCGGAGGATCGACGATCAACGACGCCTGATGCGACGGCTTGCCGCGCTCGAGCCAGTGTGGAGGCGGCGATGTGGCCGACCCCACGGCGCCCGCGTTGCGCGTATCGGCGGTGGTCACATCGAAATCGGCGAGCGCTTCCTCGTCCGTCTGTTTCGCCTGTTTCACCCGCCCCTGGAATTCTTCGTCGGTGAGGACGTTGCGAGTGCCGAACTGCTGCTGCCGCTGCAGTGGCACTCCGACCATCTCGGTCCCCGGCCAGACGCCCTGGAGATCCGGATCGCCCCAGGGCGTCCGCGGGGGTGTGAAGCTCTTCGATGCAGACTGCGCGATTGCAACCGCCGTCATGGCGCAGATCGCAAACGCAACGGCCGCTGCTAGGCGGTGCAACATCTCATCTCCCGAAGGGGTGCCCCGGTGGCGCCGAATAGAATACGACGTTCCGGGCCGAACCGGCTTACTTTGCCGGTGTCACCGCCTTCGGGACAGACGCTCGCGCCCGCGATCACCCCCCGCGCGATCTCGCGGCCATTCCCGGCTGACAACGAGATCGCCGCCAGCGCGTTCTCCTTTGCAGTCGTCGACTTCCACGAGAACAAGCGCGAACGGCGCCGATGTCCCGCGCGCGCGGCCAGGCTCTTTCGTCGGGTGAAACGGCTGCGTTCGTGTGTTCCGCAGCCGCGTAAGGCCATCCTTCAACGCCTGTGTTTCGGAGCGCTCGAAGAGCAGCACGTTGTGCACGGCGGATGCGGTCTGAACCGCCACTTGGTCGAGTACGCGGCGATGATCGTCCGTGTATGCATCCGCAAGGTCGTGGAAGAGCGCGATCGTGCCAATCACCTCTTCGCCCAGAGTCAGCGGACTGATCAATGCGGACTGGAGTTGGACATCAGACACCTGCACCCCGGCAGCCTTGAATTCCGCGATCGGAAGTCCATTGACGAGCGGCCGTCGATGACGCGCCACCCAGCCGCTCAGACCTGCCCCCTCGGCGATCGATGCGTTTTCGAGCAGGTCGGCGTGCGCCCCGATCGCGAACCGGCAGTGCAGACTCCTCTCCGTGCTCCTCACGAACAGCCCGCATAACGAGAACGGGACCAGCGTGCTGAGCTTCTCGCTCACGAGCGTCATCGTCTCGCCGAGACTCATGCTGCGCCCCAGCGATTGCGCGATCTCGTACAGGGCGTCGTTCTCGCGGATGACCGATGCGATTGCCGCAACGGCATCGGCGTGCGCACCGTCGCCGCCGGACGGCTGACAGTCCGCGCTCGAGCTGCGCATGATCCGCCGGTCGAAGCCCTCGTGCGCAGGCGGTCTCAGACTCGGCAGGAGTTCGGTGAACCGCTCGACGATCGCCGGATCGAACGCGTGGCCGGCCTCTGCCTGCAGCATCATGAGCGCCACGTCCGGCAAAAGCGCTGGACGGTACGGACGGGCCGATGTCAGCGCGTCGTAGAAATCGACCACCGAGAGTACTCTCGCGCCAACCGGTATCTGCTCGCCGCGCAATCCGGATGGATAACCTTTGCCATCCCAACGCTCGTGATGACTTCGAATCAGCGGCGCGACCGGGCAGGGAAACGGCACTGCGCTGACGATCTCGGCGCCGATCTGCGCGTGCAGTTGCATCGTCTTCCGTTCCTCCAGTGTCAGCGGGCCCGGTTTCGAGAGGATGTGCTCCGGCACCGCCAGTTTGCCAATGTCGTGGAGCAGCGCCGCGATCTCGACGTTTTGACGATCGAGATCGGACAGTTCGAGACTGCGCGCCAGCGCCGCCGCGTAGTACTGCACGCGCTCGACGTGACGGCTTCCGCCCTCGTCTTTCGCCTGGATCGCGCGGGCGAGTACTTCGGTGCTCTCGCGGTGCAGTGGCGCCAGATCGGCCACGCGCTTCTGCTCCTCCGCGATCCGTTTGAGGTAGATGCGATAGGTCCGATACGTCAGCCCGACCGGAAGGAGGGCCAGCGCCGTGTACCACGGCCGCGCGCCGTTGAATACGTCCACCGCGAGGCCCGCGGCGATCGTGCCGACCACGTAGCTGCTGACCGCCCAGAGGAAGTTGTCGTGCCAGACCCGAAGCATGCCGCGACCCTCGGACAGCGCGAAGGCGCCGGCCGCGGCAAAGGAGTTGACGAGAAAGTAGATCATCGCCGCCGCCATCAACGGCTGCAGCGGTGACGCAGGCAACGTGCCGTATGTCCCGCCCAGCCTCGTGTAGGTAAAGCCGGCGGCAGCGACGCTCGCGGCGAGTGTGGCCATGCCGAACACCGTCATCAACAGCGGGTTGCGCTCCTGCGTCCGGAACGTCCGCTGCGACCAGCCGCTCGTCAGGGCGATCAGCATTGTCGGCGCAGGGCCAAGCAGGAGCAGCGCGGTGAAGTCGACTGCAAACGAGAGCGACACGTAGGGACTGCCCACGCCCAACGGCATGTCGACCTTGAGCGCAGCGCTCACCATCGAGAGTGTCAACAGGGCGGCAAAGAGCCCGGGCCGCGAGAACTCCAGCTCCGAGACGGTGCTCGTCACGGCGACGGCACCAAGCGCGATCATGGAGTACACGAAAACCTGACCAGCAACGGGGCGACCCATGGCTTCTGTTCCTCCTTACGTTCACTGGGTTGACGTGATGAGGACCAGGGGGCGCTGGCCTACAGGCAACCGCCACGCCAACGCAGCCACAATCTCCGGTTGTTGGGCAGCTGGGCGATAACAGTTAGCCCAACCAGACAGTTAAATTGATAAGCTGGCGCAGTTGCGTGCTGTTCCGGCGAGATTGCGCCAAAACCGCACCTCTTTTTGCAACCCAACCTCGAGCGTTGTGTCGCGATCGATTACAGGAAATCCCTGAGGGGCCATTGCTGGAGATCCCTTGAGGTTGCGGCGAGACAGCAGCCCTGCTAGCGGATCACGGTTGTCGATGGGGTCGTTCCGGGCACTATACTCACCGCCGCAGGAGGCCGACTCATGACACGCATCCGGACCTCGCTCGTATTTCTTGCCGCGCTTGCAGCCCTCTCGATCGTCTCGGTCCTCGCGCAGGCGCCGAAGCCCAAGCACATCAACCGCGCGATCGAGCTGCTCGAAGCCAGGCAGCCCGTGTACTACACGGGTTCGCATTCAGGGACCGAGGGCACGTTCGAAGCCGGCAAAGCCGATGCGCAGACGTACGCCGACTACATCAGCTACGACATGGAGCACGCGCCGTACGACATCAAGGGACTTGCCGACTACATGAGAGGACTCGTCGCCGGTGGACCAACCAAGAGCGGCCATCGCACGCCCGCGGTGATCGTCAATGTGCCGGTCAACGGAATCGATGAAGCGGCCGTCCGAGCCAATGCGTGGATGTTCACGCAGGTGCTCGCCACCGGCGTCCACGGGATCATGCTGACGCACGCCGACACACCCGGCGCAATCCGCGCGTTCGTCGAGATGTCGCGGTTGCCAATCCATCATCAGGGCCTCGCAAAAGGCGTGTTGGACGAGGGGCGGCGCGGCGCGCACGGATCTCCGAACGCCGCACAGATCTGGGGCGTGACGACGCAGGAGTACGAGGACAAAGCCGACGTGTGGCCGCTCAACCCGAACGGCGAGCTGCTGCTCGGCCTCAAGCTGGAAGACAAATACGCGCTCGCCAACGCACAGCAGAACCTCAGAGTACCTGGCATTGCCATCGCCGAGTGGGGGCCCGGCGACATGGCGTTGTCACTTGGAGTCCGGGGACCAGGCGCCGAGAAAGATCCGAAGATGGTTGCGGCCCGGGCCACGGTGTTCGCCGCCTGCAAGGAGAACGGGATCTTCTTCCTCAACTCGATGAATCAGAACAACGTCATCGACATGATCAAGGAGGGCGTGATGGTGGGCCCGGCGAATCAGCAGACCACGGAGATCGGCCGCAAATACACGAAACGTACGCTGCCCTGGTAGTCACGGGCCGCCTGAAGGCGGCCCCTACGATGTCCGACGTACGATGTCAGATGTGGGGGCCGCCTTCAGGCGGCTCTTTCTCACCGGATCACAGTCGTCGGCGGATTCGTACCCGGCCTGGGCGTTCCGAGCCGCTTGAAAAGGAATCGCTGGAACCGGCGGGCATCGAAGTTCTCACCGACGTAGATGTTGCCGCGGCTATCCACGGCGATCGCATGCGGGACGTTGAGCGATCCGCCGAAGAGGCCCTGCTGGCCGAAGCGCGCGATCACCTGGAGCGTCTCGCGATTCAGGATCCACACATGGTGGTTGGCGCCGTCGATCATGTAGAGGAACCGCTGTTGGGGATCCGGTGAAAGCGCGAAGCCCGATGCCGCACCGTTGAGGAACGTTCGTTTCTGGATGAACGCCTCCTTCACGTAGGTGCCGTCCTTCCTGAACACCTGAATGCGATTGTTCGGACGATCCGCGACGTACACGAAGCCGTCGCGCGAGATGGCGATGTTGTGCGGCAACCGGAACTGCCGCGGCGGCGGCGCGTCGGGATCGTACGGGCCGAGATCCTTGTCGTCAGGTGTGTTTCCGTACGCGCCCCACATCCGCTTGAACGCGAACGTGTCGCCGTCGAGGACGATGACGCGGTGGTTGGTGTAGCCGTCGGCGACGTAGACCTCGTTCGTCATCGGATCGACCGTGAGGTTCGCCGGGCTGCCCATGTTCTTCGTGTCGGCGCTGCCGCCGTTCATGCCCGGTTTGCCGAACTGCGCGATGAACTTCCCTTCTCGCGTGAACTTCAGCAGTTGTGCGTCCTTCGCGCCGCTGCCGGCGAGCCATACGACATCCTTCTGATCGACGAACACACCGTGCTCGGTCTGTGGCCAGTCGTAGCCAGGGCCCGGACCTCCCCACGAATGCACGAGCGTGCCCGCCTGATCGAACTCGAGCACTGGCGGCGCGGGGATGCAGCAATCGGCCTTCGGCGGCGTGGCGTTGGCGCCCGAGAATCGTTCGTTGCTCCGGAGCGCTCCCGGACGCTGCACCACATAGAGATGATCGCGCCGATCGACCGCGAGTCCGCCAATCGGACCGATCGCCCACGTCTCGGGCAGCGGTTTCGGAAACGTCGGGTCGTACTCGAAGATCGGGACCTGTGCGTTCGCGCCCTGTGCGTCAACGCGATCTCGAAACATCGACCAACCTGCGACGGTTGCGATCGCAATCGCCGGAACGAGAATGTGCGCTCTCATGGTTCGCACATTATCGCCGGAGCTCACGTCCACGGTCCGGCGAAAGCCGGACCCTGCGTGCGTTCAGAACTCCAGGACGAGTCCACCCGAGGGAACGATGGGCAGCAGCGACTCGGTCGTCCCGAACACACGTCCGGTCCGATCAACGGAATAAGAGCTGTTGCGAAGGTTCGTCCGATTCAGGATGTTCCCGACGTCCACGAACAAGACGAGTCGCTGGCTCGACCAGTTGAACGCGCGATCGGCGCGGATGTCCAGGCGCGAGTAGACCGGCAGACGCACGGTGTTGCGTTCGGCTGAGAGTCCGTAGAACAGCGGCTGGCCGTCGATCACCGGCAGCTGTCCAAGCGTGGCCGGCGGCTCGCCGATGTAGCCGACGATCGGATAGTTCGATCCGTACCGATACCGGGCGCTCACACTGGCCCGGCTCGAGAGACGATAGTTCCCGTACAACGACAGTGTGTGCCGCTGATCCGAATCCGCCCAGAAACCCTCGCCGGTCTGGATGACGTGGTATCTCAGTTGACCGAAGCCGTATCCTGCCCAACCGGAAAATCCACTTGTCGCATCGCGGCGCAGGACGATCTCCGCGCCATCCGCGTCGCCGCTCAGAGCGTTGACCCACGGTGCGGCGATCGACCCACCCTGGATCGCGCCGTTCGCAGCGAGCCGCGGCTCGAGTCCAAGCCTCCAGAGCACATCATCCTCAAAGCGTGAGTAGACGTTGAAGAGTATGCGCGTCTGGTCAGGCAAGACGTGCTCGACGCCGGCATCGACCTGCACCGCGCGCTCGGGGCGCAAGTCGCGGCCGCCGCCATTCAACCCATAGACGGCGTCGAGATCGGTGAACTGCCGGTAGATGCCGCTGCCGCCGCGCACCCTCGTGCGCTCGCCGACACGCCACTCGGCGTTGATCCACGGCGAGGCGGCGGTCGATTCGGTCAGACTCCAACGATCGACGCGTGCGCCGGGCGTGATCGTCAGCCGCCGGCCGAGTCCGATCCGAGCTTGTCCGTACGCGGAGGCCGCCGGCGCGCGCTGCCGGTAATCGTTCAGCGTGATTTGCGGAGTCGTCGATGACGTCTGACGAACGATCGTGCTGCGGGCATCGAGCCGCTCGGCGTCGCCGCCAAACTCGACGACCATGTGGTCGGCCGGAGAATACGACGCGTCGGCACGCCAGCCGAGCTCAGTGAACCGGGCTGCATCAATCCTCGAGCCGTCGCGATTGTCATTGTCGTAGCGCAGGCCGGTCGAGTACAGACGCTGTGTGATCGCCAGTCGCGGCCCGGGCAGGTACCTCCACGACAGCGACGTGAGCCACGCGCGGCTGATGCCGGTCCGGATCTCGTTGACACCGATGTCCGGGTCGCCTTCTTCGAACTTCGCGCGACCGAGCAACACGGAGAGAGATACCTGGTGCCGCGGAGTGAAATCATAGATCGCCTTGGCCTGGGCGTCGACGAAACCGAACGCGAAGCCATTCCCCGGATCGATCCGCTTGATCAGGTAATCGAGATAGCTGCGCCGGGCCGAGGCGAGCCACGATCCTCGTCCGTGAGCGATGGGCCCTTCACCGAGAAACGTCGCGCTCGTCCCGCTCAAGCCCGCGCGTCCGTGGAACCCGTCGCGCTGCCCTTCACGCGTCACCAGATCGACCTCGGCACCAAGCCGTCGTCCGGTTCGCTGTGGATAGCTGCCTGGCAGCAGCGTGACGCTGCCGAGCGTCTCGCTGTTGATCATCGCAACCGAACCGCCATCGGTGACGCCGTTCAGGGCGTGCATCAGATAACGCGTCGGCACGCCGTCGACGACGAGACCGACGTAACGGAATGGATTGCCGCGAACGGCGAACTCACTGTAGAAGTCGTCGGTTGCCGTGGCCGACGGCAGCGCCTGTATGGCGCGCATGGGATCGTCGAGCACGGCACCGCGCAGATTCTCGAGCTCGCGGCCGTGCAACGATGTGCTTCCTGGAACCGAATCAGATTCGCTTCGAAGCGATCCGGCGACGTTCACGCGTTCGGAATACGCGCCCGCACCTTCCGACAAGCGGATCGTGATGTCGAGCGGCGCGTTGGTCACGTCGAGGTCCGTGCGCAGACGCGCATAGCCGATCACCGACGCGGTGATGGTCTGCCGGCCGCGCGGAACGGCCATGCCGAACCGCCCATTCGTATCCGTCGTCGCGACGGTCGACTGGTCTTCGAGATAGATCAGTACGCCGCTGATCGGTTGTTCGGTGCGATCGTCGATCACGACACCGGTGACGCTGGTCGCTCGCGTCGTGTCCGCCTGTTGCGCGACTGCCGGCGAAACGAGAGCGACAATGAACGGCACGAAAGCGGGAACGCTCCTCATGTGAACCTCGCGAGCAGCGATGCCCCCGCATCATTCGCGACTCGGAATTATAGGGGCGGAAGCGCCGGCGAAGGAGAGGTCTGACTTAGAATCAAGTCCGCCCGAAAACGAAAGGTGACCTCGATGCGCACACGACTTCTGCTCTTCCTCGTGGCTATCCTTCCTGCGGTGGGGCTGAACGGTCAGGCACCGCAAGCGCCCACGCTCCCTCCGGACATCCATCCGATCACGTTGTCGCGACTGCCGCCGATCACGCCGGGCGATCTCGACGCCGAGGGGCAGAAGCTGCTGGCAGCCAGAGGCAACGTGACGCCCGCGCCGGGGCCAGGACACGTCACCATCTACAGCCCGAAGGTCGCCGAAGGATTCGGCATCGTCGGCCGGGCGCTGGGAGTCCCGCGCGGCGACACGTTCCGATTCGGCGTCCGCACGTTTCAACTCGTCGTGTTGATCACGGCCAGGGAGATCGATCAGCAATACGAATGGTCAGCGCACGAGCCCGCGGGCCTGCGCGCCGGGTTGGAGCAATCGGTGATCGACGTCGTGAAGTTCGATCGCGACGTGACCGGGCTGGCCGAGAAGGACGCCATGCTGATCCGGTTCGGCCGCGGCTTGTTCCGCGACCACAAGATCAGCAGCGAGCTCTGGGCGCGGATGGTGAAGGAATTCGGACGGCAGGGCACCGTCGAGATCATGGAACTGATGGCGGACTACTTCACGGTCGGCTTCATGATGAATGCCGTCGATCAGCATCTTCCGCCGGATCGAAAGGCGCTGCTACCGCCCGCCACCGTGCGACGCTAGACCGTCTCCGACTCTCCCCACTCGCCGATCTCGCGCCTCTTCCCGACGTGCAGACCGACCGCGTCCAGGGGCAGCGTGAAGAAGAACGTACTGCCGGCCCCGAGCCGACTGGTGAGACCGATCCGGCCGCCGTGTGCCTCGACGATCCCCCTCGCGACGGCGAGCCCGAGGCCGACACCCGGGCCTGCGTGCCGATCCGCGCGCCAAAAGCGATCGAACACGCGATCCTGCTGTTCGACACCGATCCCGGGTCCCATATCCTCCACCCAGACCCGCACGCCGCCGTCCTGGCGTTCAGCGCCAAGCGTCACCCGGCCCCCTGCGGACCCGAACTTGACTGCGTTGCCGAGCAGATTCAACAGCACTTGCAGGATCCGATGCCGATCGACCGAGATCGTGGGAAGGTTGACTACGAGCTTGGTCTCGATGCGCGTGTTCTTGTCTTCAACCTGTGGCTGGAGGAGAGTTTGCGCCTCCAACAGCAGTTCCGGCAGATCCACCTGCTCACGATGGATCGGCAATCGGCCTGCTTCGATGAGCGAGATATCGAGCAGATCCTGCACCAGCAGGCGCATCTGCGCGCTGGCAAGCGCAATGCTCTCGAGGCTCTCGGTGTTCTCGGCGTTCTGCGGCTCGAGCCGCAGCAGCGCGGTGGCTGCGGAGATTGACTGCAACGGATCGCGCAAATCGTGCGACACGACGGCCATCATGTCGTCGCGCGCGCGGATGGCTGATCGGGCTTCTGCGTACAGACGCGCGTTGTCGACGAGGAGCGCCGCGCGGCTCGCAAGCTCCATCGCGATCGTGAGATCGGCGTCACCGAATCGCCGGCCCGAGTCGTCGGTCGCGGCAAAGGCGATCGCCCCGAGCGTCCGGCCGCGCGCGTTGAGCGGAACTGTCATGATCGAGCGGGGTTCGAGGACCCACCGCACATCGTGTGACGGCGCGGTGGTGGCTTGTGCCGCGGCGAAATCGGGAGCGATCTCGCTCACCAGGCAGGCCTGGCCCTCCCGGATGACCATGCCGGGACCCTGTCGATCCTCGACGCTCACAGGTACGCCGTACGCGAGTGCCTCGACGAGCGCCACCTTCGCCGGGTCGCGATGGCTGAAACCTAAAGGCCGGATCGACTCCTCGCTGGCCGCGTAGGTGACGCAGTAGTCGGCGAAGGCGGGAACAACGCGGGTGGCGAGTTGACGCAGCGCTTCGTCAGGGTCGAGTGAGACTGCGATTTGATCGCTGACTCTCGTGAGCGCCTCGAGTTGGCCGCGAGCTGTTTCAGCCGCGAGCCGTGCCTGGTTTGCTTGTCGATAGAGCTGGGCGTTGTCGATCGCGAGCGCGGCCCAGCTCGCGATGTCGTCCGCGAATTGCAGGTCGGCGCTGGCGTACTGGCGCTCGGACTCGGCCGACACCAGTGTCAGCACGCCAAGCGTGCGGCCGCGGGCCTGCAGCGGCACATTCATCATCGAACACACGCACATGCTCCGCAGCGTCCGCAAATGCTCATCGTCTTTGGCACGCACCTGCAGCATATCGTCGGTGATGCGCGGAATGAGGACCGAGCGGCCACTGTTCAAGACAAAGGCGGCACTGCCGAAATCGCTGGGACGGCTTGGCCAACGCAGAATGAGATCCCGCATCAGCGCCATCCTCCCCGCTTCCTGATGCGCGACCTCCACCGGGTGGAGGCACCCGTCTGGACCAGTCACTTGCACGATGCACCAATCCGCCAGGCGCAAAACAACGATGCGCGCCAGATCCTCGATGATCGTCTCAGGAGCGAGCGTCGTCGCGAGGACCCGACTTGCGTCGGCGAGAAACGCGCTCTTCTCCTCCGCACGTTTGCGCTCCGTCACGTCGCGGCAGATGCCGACCATGCGGGACGGTTGGCCGTCCCCGTCGACAAGCGCACGCCCGGTCGCGCCAAGCCAGCGCAGCGTACCGTCTCGGAGCACGATGCGATACTCGGTGTCGTAGCTCGCCTCGGGGGTTTCGAGTGCCGCGGCAATCGCGGCCTGAAGGTGTTCGGCGTCGGCCGGGTGCACCTCGCGGCGGACGGCGTCAAGAGTCCCTTCGAACGAGCCGGGTTCGAGCCCGTGAATGAGTTCGAGTTCGGGGGACCAGGTCACGCGGCCGGTCTTGATATCCCAATCCCACGCGCCCATCCGGCCCGCCGCCAGCGCAAGACGCAACCGGCTTTCGTTCGCCTCTCGCAAGGCGGCTTCGTTCTCAGCGTGTTGCCGGAGGTCCCGCTCGGTGTCGAGTTGAGATTCGAGCGCCACGGACACCTTGTGGTGCTCGAGCGCAAACGCGACGTGATCCGCGATCTGTTCGGCGGTCGCAATCTCGGCGTCCGAGAACGTGTGCGGCTCACGGTAGTACAGCATGAATTTGCCGAGGAGCCGGGACCCGAATTGCAGTGGTACGAAAGCAAGCGCTCGAATGTTCTCGAGCAGGAAGATCGGCACGAACGCGGCGAGCGAAGCGTCTCGCTCGACGTCGGGTACCACCAGAGGCGTAGCGGCGGTCTCGCCTGGAGACCATGGCGAGTGTCCGTCGACAGCAGTCCGGTACGCTTCGCTCAGGCCGGACCACGCGACGAAACGCATGGTGCCGCTGACGTCGAACACGAGCAGGGACGCTCGCTCGATTGCGAGCGCGTCCTGAACGCATCGCAGCGCTGTTTCATAGACGGCCTGCAGCGAGCCGGCGCTGGCCGCCTGACCCATGAGCCGGCGAAGTGCGGCTCTCGAGAGCATGGAATGGATGACTCCCTGGCTTCGTCTACCGGTGTAACTCCAGAAGCCTGAGGAGTGTATCAAATCGGCTCACTCTCATGTGTCGGTGAGCTGATCCGTTGCACAGTCGTGCTTCGACCCCCGTCTCCCATTTGTCGCCAGGACGTCCGTAAACAGACGTCCCGACGAATCATCACGCGGCAAATGGATTCTCGTCAGCAGTCGGACCGTAGACCGACGGCACCAGCTGATTGAGCAGCCGCAGATAGACGAGCAGCTGACCGCGGTGGTGATACCAGTGGTTCAGCATGATCGCTCGCACGAACGCGACGCGCGGCATGGCCATGACGTCTTTGCCATCCTTCTGCAGCCGCCACGTCGCAGTCATCCTCGCATCGTCGAATCCGCCGAGCGCTCGCCTGGCCTTGGCAAGGCTCTCGGTGAGCGCGGGCACGAGTTCCGCTGTGGCTGTCGCCTCGGGCTGAACGAACATCGGCACGGGAGCGAT
The DNA here is from genome assembly GCA_036407095.1 of Vicinamibacterales bacterium. GTDB lineage: Bacteria > Acidobacteriota > Vicinamibacteria > Vicinamibacterales > UBA2999 > Gp6-AA40. The sequence goes on from DASWZV010000081.1 coordinate 439,922, forward strand.
ATCCTGCGCCGCCGCCTCGGCGACGCCGCCAGGCACCATGGCGACGTGCAGCGCGAGCTGGCCGAGCGACATCGACTTCGGATGGGGCTTCCACGAAAGATGCTCTTGAGGGATTCGCTCGAGCACACGCCGCGTCGTCTGCGCCTCCTGTTCGAGCTCGGCGAGCAGGCCGTCGATAATTTTCATTGAATCCTCCCAGGTCGCTACTTCACGGCGGCCTCGGCCATCTTGCGCACTCGTGCGTTCAGACCGGCCCACCCAGCGGCGAGCTTGGGTCGATGATCCTCCGGGAACGGACCGACCAGGGTGTGCGTGAAGTTGATAAGGGTTCCGTCAGGCGTCTCGGACAGGCGATACATGACATTCGACGTTGCGGCGGTCGACATGAACAACGGTCCCCAGATCTCCAGCAGCGTCGGGCGCTTGATGCTCTGCACAAGCCCCCACATGTGACCGTTGTCGCCTCCGAAGTCGCGATACCAGCGGCCGCCTGGCCGCGGTTCGAGCACCATCGGCAGTGGATTCCCGTCCGGGCCCTCGTTGAGCCGACCCATGTTTGCAAGGAGCGAGTCGAACGTCTGTTCGATCGACGCCTGCACGGTAATCTCTTCGCTGACGGTGAACGTCTGATTTTCCAGAGCCGGTGCTGTTGTCGTCATCGTTTCCCCTCCGCGTGTGTCTTGATGCGACGGAGCTGGCCGCGCCAGTGCTGGGCAAACATCCCACACCAGTCGTGCACCGTCCGAAGCGTGTCTGCGTTGGTTCGATACAAAGTCCGCCGGCCGTCGCGCCTGACGGTGACGAGGCCGACATTCAGGAGCACCTGCAGATGCTTCGAGACTGAGGGCTGCTCGAGCTCGAGGGCGTCCGCGATCGCACCGACGGATCGCTCCTCGCCTGCAATGAACTCCAGAATGTGGCGGCGGCGCGGTTCCGCTATCGCATTGAACGGATCCGACGTCGTCGAGGCGCGCGGCATGCCTCTCTTATATATTCCTATATGGGAATATGTCAAGCGGGCTGCCGGCAACGGCGGCGAACGCGCATTCACCTCGTCAACTGCGTGTGACTTACGATTGATTGATGTTGTGCGGATCTCTGATGCGCGTCCTCGGCCTCGCAGCGTTGCTGACCGGCGCGTGCATCGCGTCCGCACCGGTTGAAGCGTCGACATCGTGCACGCCAATGCCGGTGGCAGCGCGCCCCGCTCCGACCTCCCATCACCAGTCGCAGCCACACGGGCTCTCCGTCGCGAGCCTCAACATGGCGGGACGGGCGGACATTGCCGATGAGCTTGCGGCGTGGGCGCAGCAACGAGCGATCGACGTGCTCCTTCTTCAGGAGGTCGGTGCCAAGTCGGTCGATGGCGGGCAGTTCATCGCCGCGTTGAGCGACCGGCTGGGATTCCATTCCGTGTACGCACCCGCCGATCTCCTGGGCAATGGACAAACGCAGGGGCTCGCGATCGTCAGCCGCAATCCGATTGACGACGCGCAGATCGCTGTCCTCTCCCACCATCACCTTCGATTCCGATCGCGCTGCCGGATCGCCCTTGCGGCGACTGTGAGCACCGCAGACGGCCCAGTCCGCATCGTCAACGTGCACCTCGACACGCGCATCAACACCGAGGACCGCCTTGCGCAGCTCGCTCCGATCCTCGTGGGGCTCGAGCACGATCAGCATCCGCAAATCATCGGCGGCGACTTCAACACGATGGACGTCGGCTGGTTCCAATCGATGTGGCCGCTCCCCTACGCGCAGCACCAGGCCAGGGCGGTGCGGACGCTGATGGCGGACGAGGGGTTTCACACGCCGTTCGTCGAGACCAGAGCGACCTTCAAATTAATGGGTCTGCCCTTGAAGCTGGACTGGCTTTTCCTGAAAGGGATCAACGCGCTTGAGTGGAGCGTCGACGAAGCGCCTCTGAGCGATCACCGCGGCGTCTGGGCCCGCGTCACCCCCACGGAACGCGGCAATCAACCTTCCGTTGATTGAATCCCGTTCTGCTCTCGTCCGTCCTCCGTGTCGAGTGGCCCGGCACAGAGTTCTCGCGGGTGTCGTGATTCGTCAGCGGTGATAGCATCCGCCCTCATGGGCACGACTCCCCGACGAACATTTCTCAAGGTCGCTGGCATCGGCGGTGCGAGTATCCTGGCGGATATGACGACGAGCGGAGAGACGCAGGCACAGGAGCCGGCGCGAGCCTCGGTCAAGTCGATCGAGACGCCGATCCTGTCGATCGCCTATGAAGAGAGTGGCGATCCGCGTGGGTTCCCCGTCATCCTGCTTCACGGGTTTCCTGACGATGCCCACGCGTATGACGAGGTGGTGCCGCCTTTGACGAAGGCGGGATATCGGGCGCTCGTGCCGTACATCCGTGGATACGGTGCGACTCGATTCCGCGATGCGGCGGCACCGCGGCTGGCCGAACAGGCGGCCATCGGGCGGGATGTCATCGACTTCGCCGACGCATTGAAGCTGCCGCGATTCGCGGTCGCCGGATACGATTGGGGTGGGCGTGCTGCCGCGATCGCAGCAGCGCTGCATCCCGAGCGCGTACGGGCCACGGTGCTGATTGGCGGCTACACGATTCAGAACACCGTCACCGCACAACCGCCCGCCGTTCCCGAAGCGGAGCATCGGCTCTGGTATCAGTACTATTTCAACACCGAGCGCGGTCGTGCCGGACTCGAGGCCAATCGTCGCGCGATCTGCCGCTATCTGTGGCAGGTGTGGTCACCGAGCTGGCACTTCTCGGACGAGACCTACAACCGCACGGCCGCTTCGTTCGACAATCCGGATTTCGTCGATGTGGTGATTCACTCGTACCGCCATCGGATCATGAACGCGCCGGGCGAACCGCGATTCAAGGACGTCGAGGCGCGGCTCGCCAAGCGACCGAAGATTCAAGCGCCGTCGATCACGCTGTACGGTGGAGACGATGGAATCCGGCGTCCATCGAATGAGTCGCCGCCTGAAGAGCGGGATGTATTCAACAAGTTGATCGCCCGACGTGTGGTACCGGGTGTCGGGCACTTCATGCCGCGCGAACGTCCTGACGCAGTTTCATCGGCGATGCTGGAACTGCTCTCAGGGTCCGGCTAAAGCCGGACACTGATGGGCCAAACCGGGACCGGTGTCAAGCTACGGGGCTTTGAGATGATCACGCAGAGATCGCAGAGGCGCCGAGAGCGCCGAGCGCTGCGGCGACCACCCGTCGCCTCCGCGATCTCTGCCCCTCTGCGTGAATACTCGTGAATCACTCTTTCAACGCGAACACGAAGAGCGACAAGCCGGAGACCGTGGCGACGTACTGTTTGTTCCCGACGCGATACGTCATCGGGCCACTGTTGATGGGGCCGCCGAGATTGGTCTTCCACAGCAGCGCACCTGTGCGCGCGTCGAGTGCCTGGAAATAGCCTTCGCGGCCGCCGGCGAACAGGACGTGAGACGCAGTCGTCAGGATGCCGCTGTCGGTCACGTCGGTCATGTTGAACTTCCACTTCTGATCGCCGGTCGCCACGTCGAGCGCAATCACCGCACCGTGTCCTGCCGACTCGGTCCACGTGTTGATCGGCGCACGCTGGAGCGACGGCGCGCCGGGCACAGGCCCGAATGGGCGCGGGCCTCCTCCCGTGAAATTCGTACCCTGCTGGTATTCGACCGGGCTCGGTCCATAGATGCTGGCGTAGTCTTCCCACGCCGAGACGTAGAAGAGATTCGTCCGAGGACTGAACGACGGCGAGTACCAGTTCGTGCCGCCCTGATTGCCCGGATACGTCGGCTGACCGGGCGGTTGCGGCGTCTGGTTCGGACGGCCGCGCTCGTCGAAGTCGCTCATCCAGTTCACCTTCACGAACGGACGTCCGAGCAGGAACTTGCCGGTCGCGCGATCGAGCGCATAGTAGTTGCCGTTGCGGTTCGCCCAGACGAGTGCATCGATTCCTGTGCGACCCCAGTTGTCGACCAGCACCGGAATCTGCACCGAGTCATAGTCGTAGACGTCGTGCGGCGTGAACTGGTAGTGCCATCTGAGCGTGCCGGTGTCGACATCGAGTGCGATCACCGAGTCGGTATACAGGTTGTCGCCCGGCCGCTGAATGCCCGCGTAATCGGGACCGACGTTGCCAACGCCCCAATAGGTGAGATTGAGCTTCGGGTCGTACGAGCCGGTCAGCCAGATCGATCCGCCACCATGTTTCCAGGCGTCCGGATCGCAGAACGAGTCCGACTTGGGCGGACATGCCTGCCACGTCTCGTGCCCCTTGTCGCCGGGTCCGGGAATCGTGTAGAAGCGCCACGCTTCCTTGCCTGTGTTGACGTCGTACGCCGCGATGAAACCGCGGATGCCGTATTCGCCGCCGCCGACGCCGACGATCACTTTGTCTTTCACGACGAGCGGTGCGTGCGTGATCGAGTAACCCGCTGTCGTGGTCGCAATTTCGGTCTTCCAGATCTGACGTCCGCTCTTGGCGTCGACGGCGATCAGGTTCGCATCCAGCGTGCCCATGAACAGCATGTCGCCGAGAATCGCAACGCCGCGGTTGTTCGCGCCGCAGCAGACGATCCGATCGGGGTTTGGTGTGTAGCGATAGATCCAGAACGCACGTCCGGTCACGGCATCGAGCGCGACGATGTCGTTCGGGCGCTGCGTGATGTACATCATGCCGTCGACGACGAGCGGGGTCGTCTGCCAGTTGCCCGCCACCGGCGCCTGATAGACCCACTGGAGCTCGAGGTTCTTCACATTGGCCGGCGTGATCTGATCGAGCAGGCTGAAGCGATGGCTCGAGTAGTTACCGGAGTAGGTCAGCCAGTTCTGTGGCTCGCTGTTCGCGGCGGTCAGTCGCTGCGACGTGACCTGGCCCTGCAGGCGGAGCGACAGCAGGCCGATCAGCGCGGCGGTACAGCAGGCGACGAGGCGTCGGGGTCGGGCCATGGCTACTGACCTTTCAGAGAAAGCAGGTATCCGAGCAGGTCGGCGAGTTCTTCTGAACTGAGCGTCTTGTACGACGGCATCGGCGAGGCTTTCGAGATGGTGAATTCCTTCACGTCGGCCTTCAGGATCGAGCGCAGCCGCTCGCGGTCGTCGATCACCTGCACGGTGTAGGTGTCCTCGTTGAGCCGCCGGCCGTTGACGACCGTGCCGTCCTTCATCACCAGACGAACCGGCCGGTTGATCGGCATCATCTGACCGGTCGGATCGAGGAGCGATCGCTGAATCGAGCCCGCGCTTCGAATCGATCCGATGTCGGTGAGATCAGGAGCCGCGCGCGAGCCGGTGCGGCCGACGCGATGGCACGTGCCGCACGCGCCCTTGCCTTCGAAGATCGCACGCCCGCGCAAGGGGTCGCCGGTCTTCACCGTCGCCGCGTCAAAGGTGTTCATGTTGCGCAGGTAGGCGATGATGCCGGCGATGTCGGTATCGTCGAGTGCAAACGGGGGCATCCCGGCAGCCTGCGAACCGGCCCGGATAAAGGTGGCGAGATCGCGATCGGTGATCGCCTTCCGGAATTTCCCGCTCCGAAGGCTGACGCCGCCGATCGCGTCGCCCTGCGCGCCGTGGCAGGTGATGCATCGCGAACCGTAGAGCTTTGCGCCGAGCGCGATGTCGACGTCGGGATACTGGGCGTCGTGCAGTTGCGGCGCCGGGGCTTGCGCGGAGACGAGGGCGATCGAAGCCGCGACGATCGCCATCCCAATGGCCATTCGCATGGACAGCTCCTGGTGGCGGACACTATCCGTCCGGGGGCGCGGGGCTGTCAATCCGTTTGCGGAGACCGCCAGAGAAGCGATCACGCAGAGATCGCGGGGGTGCAGAGATCGCGGAGAAACAGACAAAAGGAGAAACGGAGGAACGGACGACGAACGGAGGCTGTTTTCTTCGCCGCGTTACGTAAGCGGGTTGGGGCGCCGGCCGTAGGCCGGTGCATGGGAAGAGAGCCTCCGGTCGACCTCCGTTTCTCCGTGTCTCCTGTTGATTTTTTTCCGTACAAGCAAAGGGCCGCCTGAAGGCGGCCCCTACAGACGACCCGATGTGGGGGTCAGAGACTGAGTGTGCCGGTGCTGTGGCCGATCTGCCGAATGTCGGAACCAGCGAGATCGCCCAACGCAAGCAGCAGGTTCGCGGTCGGTTCCTTCTTCTCCTTCTCGAGCGCGATGTGGCGATTCCCCTTCAGCCGGCCGTTGGCACCGCCAACGAGAAGCACGGGCGGATTCTGGCGATCGTGTGCGTTGCCGTTGCCCATGCCACTGCCGAAGTAGAGCACCGATCGATCGAGCAGCGTGGCGTCGCCGTCGCGCGTCTCGTGCAGCTTGCCGACGAACTCGGAAAGCTTGGCGACGTGATAGGTCGTGAGCTTGGCGTACTTCGCGATCCCCTCCGGCGTATCACCGTGATGCGACACGGGATGGTGCGGCTCTGGGATACCGATGTGCGCGTAGCTGCGGCCGCTGCCTTCGTGCCCCACCATGAACGTGAACACGCGCGAGATGTCGGCCTGGAACGCCAGCAGCATCAGGTTGTAGGTGACCGTCAGGTGATCGTCGATGTTGTCGGGAATGCCGAGCGGCGCCGCCGCGCCCTCGGGTGTTGCTGCCGCGCGCGCTTCCATGCGACCGAGCTGCTGCTCGACGTCGCGGATGTTGGTCAGGTACTCCTCGAGAATCGCGTTGTCGGCCGGTCCCAGCTTGCGCTTCATGACGCCGGCTTCCTCGGCGATCGAGTCGAGCAGGCTCTGCTTCCGCCGCATGTTCGCGCGCCGGCGGCCCGCCGATCCGGTCTCGCCGAAGATGCGCTCGTAGGTGACGCGCGGGTTGATCGCCACCGGCAGCGGGCTCTTGTCGTCGCGCCAGGAGATCGCGTTGAAGAACACGCACGGATAGCCGTCGCACGCGCCCGCGGATGTGCCCATGTCCTCGGTGCCGACCTCGAGCGATCGCAGCGGCGTGTCTTCAGCCACTGCGTCGGCGATGTACTGGTCGATGCTCTTCTTCGACTGGACGACGAACTTGGCCATGACGGTGACCGGTCCGGTGCCGTTGAGCCATGCCGCGCTCGCGCCCATGTGTACGCCGCCCATGTCGGGATTGCCGTCGGGCGCTTTCATCCCGCTGATCGTGACGAGGTGACTGCGATAGGGCTCGAGCGGCGACATGATCTGCTTGAACTCGAACTCGCTGCCTGCCGTGTCCGGGTGCCAGAGTTGCGGGTAGATCCCGTTCGGGATGTAGATCGCCCCGAAGCGGAACGGCCGCTTCACGGCCTGAGCCGAGAGTGCCGGAACCATCGCGTCGAGGAATGGCATCGCGAGCATCGCGCCGAACGTGCCGCGCAGGAACGTCCGTCGCGGCAGGTGCTTCTTGGTGATGAACATCCCGCTACCTACTCCTTTAGCGCTTCAGCCCAGGGGCTTCGGCCGCAGCAGCCCGGCTCGTCACAGGCGCTTTACCAGTATCGGTTAGTTTCGTTCGCATCTGGAACGGTTCGCTCTTCACGATCCCCAACAGCAGCGACTGCACTGCGTAGTTCTGCGCAGCCGCGTTCCGGACCACACTCCGCACGACCGGCATGTCGACCGGCTCGAGACCGCGGCCGAGTGCGTAGATCAACAGCTTCTCTGTCATGGTCCCGGCAAACACATCCGGCCTCGACAGGATCGCTTTCCGCAGCGCGATCGGTCCATCCACCTTGGTGCCGTCGGAGAGCACGCCGCCCGTATCGATCGCGAGCCCCTCACGCGTGGTGGTTCGCCACTGCCCGACCGCGTCGAAGTTCTCGAGTGCGAAGCCGACCGGATCGATATTGCGATGACATGAGCCGCACACCGGATTGGCGCGATGGCGTTCGAGCTGCTGCCGCACGGTCGACGGCTTGTCCTTCGTCGCGCTCTCTTCGAGATCGGGCACGACCGCCGGCGGGGGAAGCGGCGGAGTGTTCAGCAGGTTCGAGATGATGTACTTCCCGCGCAGCACCGGCGAGGTACGCGTGGCGACAGCGGTCATCGCCAGGATGCTGCCCTGCCCCAGCAGACCGCGCCGATTCGGGTCGGTCACCTGCACGCGCCGGAAATGCGAACCGTACACGTCGGGGATGCCATAGTGCTTCGCGAGCCGCTCGTTGAGGAAGGTGTAGTCGGCATCGAGCAGACTGAGCACGCTGCGATTCTCACGGACGATGCTCGCGAAGAAGAGCTCGGTTTCGTGGCGCAGCGCCTGGCGCACGTTGTCATCGAAGTCGGGGAACAACAACACGTCCGGCGTCACCTTGTCCAGGTTGCGAAGCTGCAGCCACTGGCCGGTGAAGGAGGCCATGAACGCATCGGCGCGAGGGTCGCCGATCATGCGCTTCGCCTGCGCCTCGAGCACACCTGGCGCACGCAGTCGACCCGCGATCCCCAGGTTGAGCAGTTCATCGTCGGGGATGCTGCTCCACAGGAAGAACGAGAGGCGGCTCGCCAGCTCGAGGTCGCTGACCCTATGGGCTGCACTCGAGGGCAGCGCCGCCGGATCGTCCTCCGAGCGGAACAGGAACGATGGGCTCGTGAGAATCCGGGCGAGGCCGGCGCGAATGCCGGCATTGAAATCGCCGCCGGCCTTGCGTTCGTCGTTGTAGAGCGCGATAGGTGCATCGATATCGATCTTGGTGACCGGCCGCCGGAACGCGCGGCGGGCGACGGTCGAAAAGATTTGTGAAGCGCAGGGCGTTTCCTGCGCGGTCGTTTTCGGGGTGCAGACGAAGAGACGCTTGCGCGACTCGGTGTCGCTCACGCTCGGCGTGCCGTACGGGCCCTCGATGATCGCATTGCGAAGGCGCGGCAAGCCGGACGGATTGTGCGCCTCCTGCGTTGCCCGCAGCGACGGCTGCCACATGTCCTGCGACAGCGTCGGTCGCTCGACGAACGTGAAGCCGACCTCGTGAAGACCAGCGGTCACCTTGATGCGCGGCGACATCATCCGCTTGTCGAACTCTTCGCGCGCCACCGGCTTGTTCTCGATCGCACGGTCGTGATCCTCTTTGCCGCCGATTGGCGCGGAGAAGACGCGCTTGCCGTCGATTGTCACGATGAACTGATGCGGCGTCTCCTGTCCTTCGACGCCGGAGAGCCCTTCGGCGACCGTCTTCAAGAGTCGTCCCGAAAAGACGTATTCGCCGTCGGCCGCGAACGGATGGCGGACCAGGATGCCTCCGCGCGTACCAAGCGGCAGGCCTTCGACATGCTGGTTCTGCGTGACAACCGTGCTGATCGTGTAGGTCGCAGTGCCCGGCTCCGCGGTTGCATCGCCGACAGCGAGCTCCGCGATCCGCAATCCCGCGGACAGATACCGCTCGAGCAGCAGCGGCGATGTGTTCAGCGCCGTCGCGATGTTGTCGAAGCCGAACTCGCCGCCATCGCTTGGCAAGAGGTCAGTGACGTCGACGGTCACGCCGACGAGATCGCGAACGGCGTTCGCATACTCGGTCCGGTTCAGGCGGTGCAGGACATACGTGCCCGGGTTCTTCTTGTGCGCGGCTGAAGCGTCAAGCGTCGCGATCAGAGACGATCGGAACTTCGCCAGCTCCGCGGCGCCTGGAGTCGGCGCGCCCTGCGGCGGCATCGCGCCCACACCGAGCTTCTTCACGACACGCTCCCACGTCCTCGCGTCGGCGCCGGGATCGGCGAAGTTGGCGGCGTCGAGCGCGAGCGGCGCGCCGGCGGGAAGCGGATTGCGCGTGTTGTGACAGCCGACGCAGTACTTCGCGACCATCCCTTGGTAAGCGACGGGTGAATCGATCGACTGTGCGTCCGACTTCGCCGACGGCAAAGCCGTCGGCTTCGTCGAGACAGGCTCCGCCGCGGTCTTCGGTTTCGACGGAGCCTGCCCAGTTCCTACCTGCTGAGCAGCCGTCGAGATAATCGCCGCGACAAAGAACGTCGCTGCTACGAACAACCCCTTCCTCACTGCGCGCCCTCTGCGGGTGTGGATGCGGGGGCGGGCGGGAGGCCCATCAACTCGCGCAGCAGCTTCGCGACGTCCTGCTGCGACGCGCCGCGTCCGCGACCTCTCCCGCCGCCGCCCGGAGGCGGACCGCCGGCGCGCCCCTGCGGGGCGGGCTGCTTGCCTTCGGCGACGTCGAGCGCGGTGAACCCTTCGGTGTTCTTCTGATTGAAATCGACCTTCGCCTTCGCCAACGCGCGAATCATCTCGAGGTTGCGAAGGCGCACAACCTGATGAAGAAGCGGCGCACCGTCAGGTCCCTTCGCGTTCGGATTCGCACCCGACGTGAGCAGCAGCGCAAACGCGTCTTCGGGCTTGCGGCTCCCCGGCTCGCGATAGGGAGCTGGGCCGTCGCGGATGTAGGCCGGACCTCCGGTCATCGCCGGTCCGCGTCCTCCGGTCATCACAATCATCGCGGCGGTGCGGCCCGCGTTGGGGTTGCCCCGCCCGCGACCTTCCGCAGGCTGATCGCCGTCTTTCTCCGTGCTTGCGGCCTTCATCACTGCAGGTGATTGCTCGAGCGACGCGCCGTGCGCGATGAGGAGCTTCAACGCTTCGACGTCGGCGGCGATCGCCGCGCGGAGGAACGGCGTGTTGTCGAATCGATCGGTGTTCGGCATCGACGTGGAATGGAGCTGTCCGGTGAAGGTCTTGTTCGGATCGGCGCCGCGCTCCAGCAGGATGCCCACGAGATCGAGCGCAGTCGTCGTGTTCTGGTGATTCGGACGACGACGCGATCCGTCGAACGCGAACTGATCGGTCGTTCCGTCGCGCATCTCGACAGCCAGATACAGCGCGCCCTCGTTGGCATCGGTGCCGAGATCGATGAGCGTCTTCGCGAGGTCGAACCAGTCGTTGTACATCGCCACCATGAGCGCCGACGCACCGTCGCCGTTCTTCAGATTCACGTTCGCGCCGCCGGCGACGAGCCGCTTGACCATCGCCTCGTCCCCATGTCGGGCCGCAAACATCAACGCCGTGAAGCCGCCGCTCGGATGGTCGGAGTTGTGACGTTCGGTCAGCGTGGTGACATGGGCCTGACGGTTGACGTCGGCGCCTGCTTCGATCAGCACGTCGGCGACGTCGATGTGTCCCTCTGCCGCTGCCCACATCAGCGCCGTTGTGTTCTGGACCGTTTCAGCGGCGTTCACGTTGGCGCCGCGAGCGAGGAGCGCGCGCACAGCTGGCACGCTTCCCGATCGCGCCGCCGCCATCAGCGGCGTCTCGCCCTCGGGATGGGCGCGCGAAGCGCTCGCACCTGCCTTCAGCAGCAGATCGACCATCGCCGCGTCGCCAATGCGGCTGGCGTGCAGCAGCGGCGTGATGCCAAAGTCGTTCGGAGTATCGACCGTCGCCTTCGCGGCGATCAGGATGCTCGCCATCTCGCGAGAGGAGTTGCTCGCGGCCCAAAGCAGCGGCGTCGATCCGTCGCCCGATCGGGCATTGATGTCGACGCCCGATCTCACCAGGGCCCGGACTGCCTGCACATCGCCCGCCCGCAACGCCTTGATCAGCGGACTGTCGCCGGCTGCACCGGCGATCGCGACGAACATCGCAGCCCCGACCAAAGACGCCCCACACGCCTTCAGGATGCGACCCATCCAGTCACTCCTTCTGTAGTGCCCAAGATCCTAACGTATCGATCATTGTCGCCGGGCTGGAAAGAGGCTGCATTCGCATCCCGAAATCGGGTAATACGCTCCCTCTGACGCTTGTCGGTGCGATCCTGGCTGACACGGGTCGGTGCGATCCCGGCTGGCATGGGTCGGTGCAATCCCGGCTAACGCGTGTCGGTGCGAACCTGCTACTGCTCGTCAGGGCAGACTTCCACTTATCCGTAGGGCCGGCGCCGTGGGCTGCGCACACTCCGCCAAACGACGAGGGTGTGGCTACGGCGGAGCGACTGTTCGCGCCGCGACACGCGATTAGAAGTAAAACGGCTCGGGAGCGCTCTTATCGGCGGCGGCGGTGATTCGCCACTGACGCACCGGATAGCTCGTTATCGACACGATTGTTCACGGTCGCGCGGATCAGGATCAGCCGCCGCCGTCATCGACAGCACACCGCGGACGAGCCGTTTTTCCGCGGCGTCGAACCGGAGCGAGGCCGCAGCCGCACCGTCGTCGTTTGGCGCACGTGCGGTCGGCGGCGGATCCGTCGCGAGGCCGCCGGTGAGGCGACTCTACGAACGGGCCGACGAAGCTCTAGGTCGTCGCCTCGATTCTCTTTCCCGCCAGTACTGCCCCACTAGGAAACAACCGCTGGCGCCCGGTGATCGTGCCCTTGTAGTTGTCGAGGAATTCGAAGGTGCCTTCGCGCAGTTCGAGCAGCGCGACATCGGCCGGCGCGCCCTTCTTCAGCGTGCCCCGATCCTTGAACACCGGAAAGACGCGCGATGGATTGATGGTCGCGCGCGCGATCGCGTCGCTGACGCTCATGCCGTACCCGAGCAGCTTCGACATGCAGTTCGGCAGATCGACCACGCCGCTGGTCTTGCTGGTCGTGTTCCAGTCGGTCGAGAACGTATCGGGCCAGAAGCCAGCCTTGATGATCGCGCCGATGGTGTCCCACCGCATGTGTCCAGTGACGCCGTTGCCGACGTCGAACCACACGCCACGCTTCCGCGCGGCCAGTACCTCTGGAAGGATGCGTCCGCTGTCGTCGACGATCGCGTTGGGCGGCGGCGCGAACAGATGCGTGACGATGTCGCCCTTCTTCAGCAGATCGACCAGCTTGCCCAACGGCGACATCGTCTGCCCCATGTGGATCATCAGAGGGAGGTTGAACGACGAGGCCACCTCCTGGGCGCGACGGAGCACTTCGAGGTCATTGGCGCCTGCTACCTCGCGCGACAGCCGCGCCTTGACGCCGACGATGAAGTCTCGATTCATGGCGATGGCGTTCCTGGCGGCGTTCACGTCGGCGCGAGCCAGATCCATCGTGTCGCCGTCGGTCAGGATGCCCGCGCGGCCGATGTTGATGAGCACGCGGCCAGGCTGCACCGACGCGCGGGCGACGGCAACGACGTCGGTCACCTTGTCGGCACCCTGCGACCCGGCGTCGATCCACCCGGTGACGCCGTCGCGCAGAATCATTGGAGGCCCATCCGCCGACCGGCCCGCGTGTGTGTGGATGTCGATCAATCCTGGGACGACGAGCTTGCCGTGAGCATCGATCGTCTCGACAGCGTCAGCCTTGATGCTCGGCGCGACCAGCGCAATGCGGCCGCCGGCGATCGCTACATCACGCGCGGCATCGAGCCGCGCCGACGGATCAATGACCCGTCCGCCCCGAATGATCACATCGTATGGCTTCGCCTGTGCGACCAGGGCGTCGGGGAATCGCGTGAATGCCACCGCGCCGGCAACGGTGGCCGACACGAACTGACGTCGGTTCATCATGCCCAGATGATACGCAGGAATCAGGAATCAGGAATCAGGAATCAGGCGCCGTAGGATACTCGTGGGCTGAGGGATCAGTAGATGGCGATCGCAGTCGGTTTTGTCGGCCTGGGCACGATGGGCACGCCGATGGCCCGCAACCTGTTGGCGGGCGGGTATGCCGTGACGGTGTGGTCACGGCGTTCGGACGCAATGGCGCCGCTCGTGAACGCAGGTGCCGCCGCCGGCGAGTCTCCCGCCGACGTTGCCGTAAAAAGCGACGTCATAGTGACAATGGTCACCGACACCAAGGCGGTGGAAGAGGTCGTCCTGGGCGAGAACGGAATCGCTCGCGCCGCGCGGGCAGGATCGATCGTCATCGATCACAGCACCATCGATCCCAACGGCGCGCGGCGGATCGCCGGCGAGCTTGCGAGCCGGGGGGTCGAGATGCTCGATGCGCCCGTGTCGGGCGGCAGCATCGCCGCCGAGGCGGCAACGCTGGTGACGATGGTCGGCGGGTCGAAGGGCGCACTCGAGCGAGTCACTCCAGTGTTGTCGTGCTATGCGAAGAGCATCGTCTACATCGGCCCGAGCGGCGCTGGCCAGGTCGCCAAGGCCTGCAATCAAATCTGCGTGGTCGTCAACATGCTGGGAGCGGCCGAGGCACTGCTGCTCGCCGAGCGCGCAGGCGTCGATCCGAAGACGGTGAAGGACGCGCTGATGGCTGGCTTCGCGGCGAGTCGCATGCTGGAACTGCAGGCGCCGAAAATGATCGCGCGCGATTTCACGGGGAAGATCGAATCGCGGCTGCACCACAAGGACATCCACATCGCCCTCGGCATGGCGCGCGCGCTGGGAATCGAACTGCCGGCGAGCGGTGCAGCCGCTGACGTGCTCGACACGCTACAACAGCGCGGCGGCGCCCGTCAGGATTCGGCAGCGATCATCAGCGTGCTGGATCGCTGAAGGCTTCGCAGGGAAGCTCTTTACGCTCGACTCCGATTGCGCCAACCCGGTTGACGCATCCTTCCGCGCGGCGATCCGCTCGCCGGCCAATACCGGGGTCCCCGCCGCGCACGCTTGCGCGGTGGGGTGGAGTGGCATCTCCGGCGTGTGCGCTTCCGCTGTCTCGCGGCTCCCCCGTCGCAAGAGCCCCTTGCGACGGGGGAGCCGCGAGGGATCGTGAGGCACACGCCGGAGAGCCCGTTGGCCGGCAAGCGGATCGCGGCACGGAGGAATGCGTCAGCCAGTCGGGTGCTGGTCGGTGCCATCGTAAGTGATTCCTTCTCCAAAACGAAAAAGGCCCAGGGAGGCAGGTGCGCCTCCCTGGGCCTGAGGTTTTGAAGCCTGCCGCCTACCAGGCGAACTCGGCCGCGAGTCGGAACACCCGCGGGTTCATGTACGCCTGCGGTGCGAGGTAGCCATTGACGTTCGGCACGAAAGTCGTGTTGTAGAAGAGGATCGTGTTCTGGTTCATCACGTTGTAGATGTCCAGGCCGCCGGTCAGCCGCTGCCGGCCGAAGCGCACGATCTTCTTGAAGCTCAGGTCGAGCTGCCGGTTACGCCCCGGATAGAACGTGCCCGGTTGAACGAGGTTCGCGTTGAACTGCACACCGGTGAGCGGGCGACCGATCTGCTGTGCGATCGCCGCAGCCGTTGCATCCGTCGGGCTCGCAGGGTTGATTGTGAAGGTCGCCGGCAACGAACCACCGAGCTGGTCGGTGCTGGCGTTGTTCGGCGTGCCGTTGAGGATCACGCGGTCGCGGTACACCGTGCTGACCAGCACATCGGCTCTCGGGATGACGTACGAGGCCTGGCCGTTGAAGGACGTCTGGACCGGCGACGAGACGTGACAGTACGGGTTCGTCGCCCAGCCGGGATTCTCGGGGATTGCCGCACGCAGTTCGCACCAATCGTTGGTCACCTTGCCCGTGCTCGTGCCGCCCGAAAAAGTCACGCCCTTCACATTGCGCACGTTGAAGGTGAC
This sequence comes from Vicinamibacterales bacterium, assembly GCA_036407095.1. Classification (GTDB taxonomy): domain Bacteria; phylum Acidobacteriota; class Vicinamibacteria; order Vicinamibacterales; family UBA2999; genus Gp6-AA40. The sequence continues at coordinate 455,270 of DASWZV010000081.1, forward strand.
GTCGACGCCGTTGAACACCCGCGTGTCGTCGCCAATGTCCTTTGTCGACCGCAGCACCAGGCTCTGGGTACGGGCAAACGCGTCCGGCGTCTTGTTGAGGAATCCGCCGATCTGCGAAGGAGAGCCCGCCGGCAAGCGGCCAAGTGAATCGGTCGGCACCGGCACCGAGAACGTCGTGAAATCGCTCGGAGCGATGTTGACATCGTCGGTCACGACGCCACCGGTCGTGTACATCGTGAACACCCGCCGGTAGTACCCGACTTCAACCGACGCTCGGGGGAAGATCTCCTGCTGGACGGACGCACCGAACGACCAGTCCGATGGCCGGATGCCCGACCCGTGGGTCAGTTGCGGGTCGATGGTTGCGCCGATGAACTGGTTCGAGCCGAACTGCAGGTTGCTGATCTGGCCGCAGGTGTCGATGCTGCCGGTGGTCGCCGGACTCTGCGCCAGCGGGTTCGCCAGATCGCAATCGGGCACGAAGTTGTTGTTGGTGTCCGACCACGTGCGCGTCACCGACGGATTGGCAAACCCCGCGGCAGCGCCGCCAGGAATACGCAGCGACGGATTCGCCTGCGAGAGCAGGTTGCCGACGCTGGCGCCCTGCAGATACTTGCCGATGTTCACCTTCAGCGCCGTCTTGCCGTTGCCGAAGAGATCGTAGGCTGCGCCCATTCGTGGCGTGATGTCGTGGTACCCGGTGACGCCATCCCCCTTGTCGAAGTGAACGCCGGGGAAGAAGCGGCTCTTCGGCTGATCGACGGCCGGGAACCAGCTCCACGGATTGTCGTAGCGCAACGCGCCCTGCAGCGTCATGCGCCCCAGGGTCCACTGATCCTGCGCGAAGAACGACGTCATCATCGCGCGCGCGTTGTTGAAGTAGGGGTTCGCGTACTCGGTGATTGAACTCGGACGGCTGGGGATGAACGTGCCGTCGGCCGCCCGTGTGCCACCCGAGAACGTGTACGCCAGGCTCTGGTCGTTCGTGTACTCGGCGCGGTCGTCCTTCCACCAGTTGCCCTGGTAGCCGAACTTCATGCTGTGCGAACCGGTGATGTACGAGCTGTAGAGGAACCAGTTGGCGCCGTCGGTCTTGTTGACGAGCCAGTTCTGCGACCGGTACGTCATCGCGCCCAGCGAGCCGGTCTGATTGATGATGGTCGCGTTGTCGGTGATGCGAACGAGGTTGCGGCCCGGATTCGGATCGAGCTCGCGGACTCCCCACTGATAGTACGTGTTGCCCAGGCCTGCTTCGAGAAGCAGCCTGCTCGTCACCGGGCTCGTCCAACGCGCCGTCTGCACGCGCTGCGGGCTGAACTCGCCATGGCCATCGGCATCCGGCGCCGTCGTCGCTCCCGGCGAGCCGCTGAAGTTTGCGGTACCCGTGCAGGTGCGGCAGACCGGCTGCTCGTCCCACGAGAACGTGATCTTGTTCTTCTGGGAGGCCTGCCACGTGATGCGCGGCGTGTAGTTCTCCCACATGCGATCGTAGTACGCGGGCTTGGAAAAGTCCGGGTTGTAGTAGAACTGCGACGCGTTGCCCACATTCTGGTTGTAGTAGACGTTCAGGATGTTGCGGCGCGAACCCTGCTCGCGGACGCTCATGTAGTACCAGAGCTTGTCCTTGATGATCGGACCGCCGATCGCCGCGTTGAAGTCGTAGACGTGATAGGTCGGGTTCGGCGTTCCGGCGCCCTTCAACCGCAACTCGTCGGTGTAATTGTTCGACTGCATTCCCTTCGAGAAGCCGGATGTGGCGACGAGGCCCGACACGGTGTTGCCACCCTGCTTCGGGACGATGTTCATCTGGACGCCGGCGGTTTCGGCTTCGCCGAGGCCGCCTGAGGTCAGCACCGATACTTCGGCGGCGTTGCCGATGTCCGCGGTGTAGTTCGGCGGCTGGTTGCCTCCGGGCGGATTGCTGATGTTCATCCCCTCGACCGTCAGGCGCGACTCGACGCCGCGGCCGCCGTGCACCGGGAAAATCGCGAACACCGGACCGGTGTTGACGTCGGTGATGTTCGACGTCATGCCGGGCACGGTGTTGAGCAGATAGCTGTAGCTGCGGACCGCCGGCAGGCTGCGCATCGTCTCGTTGTCGAGCGTGAGCTCCCGTTTGGTGCTCGCGACATCGACGACCGGTGATTCGCCGGTCACCGTGATCGTTTCCTGCACGCCGCCGACCTTCAACTCGCCGTTGATGGTGATGACGCCGCTGCCGGTCAGGATGACGCCTTCGCGCTTCTGCGGCGCGAAGCCCGAGAGGGAGAACGTGACGGAGTACTGACCCGGCTGCAGACTCTCGATGCGATAGCGCCCGCTGCCGTCGGTCGTCGCACTTCGGACCTTTTCGATCAGCGCTGAACTGGACGCTTCCACAGTGACTCCCGGGAGAACGGCTCCCGAGGCGTCGGTCACCACGCCGGCAAGCGTGGCCTGGGCCCACGCGCTCGCTGGCGCCACAAGCAGTAGGGCCATCAGGCCCAACGTGCGTAACACTCGTCGCATTCCTTCACCTCTCACTGAAACAGGGGACTTCCTGGTCACTGTTCGCACAGACTGCAAGCCACGACCGACGTGCGAGCCTTTGGGGTTATGCAAATTTCGCGACATGGGGCGGGCGGCATATTGAAGCCGAACACGCGGGATGAATTCAAGGGATCAAATGTGAAAAATTTGAGCCGCGCGCGGAGCGAAGCCGGCGGGTCTTGTCACGATCAGGCCCAGAAAGGCCGCAAAACGCACGAATGAACTGAATTATCGGAGAGGCCTTGGACCCTGAAAGATTTCGAAGTCCGTTTTCGAGCCCCGTAACTGATCGCACGAAGCCGAGGCTTCCTGCACAGCGGGATTCAGGTTTTTGTTTGGACCGATCTAACGACGCTACTTTGCGGCCGCGACGGGGATGCGTTTCTTCGCCGCGAGTAGCAACTCGATCAATGCGGCGGTCTCCGGGAAGCCTTCGCCCTGCGCCTGCTTCACGCCGGGCACGCCGATGCCTTTCGCGAGATCGAGCGCGGTCCGGCCGTTGGCGTCCTTCGCCTCGAGATCGGCGCCGTTCTCGGCGAGGAACTTCACGAATGCGGTATAGCCTCGCTCGGCCGCGCCGTGTAGCGCCGTTTGATGCGGCACCGCCCTTGCGCTCGGTACCTGGCTGGCGCGACCACCACGGCCGGCGCGAGCCGCGGCAGTCGCTGCCGCACTGTACTCACCGCTGCGTACCGAGTCGGTCACCATTCTCGCGTTGATATCGGCTCCCGCGTCGAGCAGCAGCTTCATCGTCGCGAGCACGCCTTCGTTGGTGCGGTTGCGTCCGCGCGTGACGCGCGTCCCGAACTCGACACCGGCCGCCGCCATCAACGGCGTAACCCCTTCCTTGCTCGGTAGATCGACGAGCGCCTTGTGCTCGAGCAGCAGACCGACGAACGGCGCATCGCCGGCGCGCGCGGCGCGCAGCAGCGGCGTCGCGCCCTGCGCCAGAATCGTGTCGCCGCCGCGATCCTGCGGCACATCGCGATACGGTGGACGCCGCTTCAACTGGAGGTTGGGATTGGCGCCCTTGTCGAGCAGCATCTTCGCAACGGCGAGCGCGGTCACCGAATCCTCACTCGGGATGACCGCCATCGCGCCGTTGCCCTTGGTCGGCAGCGTGTTCACGTCGGCGGCCATGTACAGCGGCGAGCGGCCGAAGAGGTCCCACTTGTCGACATCGGCGCCGGCGGTGATCATGAACGCGGCGAACTCGAAGTGGAGATTCATGAGCGCCATGTTCAGCGGCGTGATGCGCTCGGGGTCCTCGAGATCCGGATCGGCTCCGGCCGCGATCAGATGCCGCGCGCATTCGACGCAGCCTTCACGCGCGGCGTAGAGCAGCGGGGTGAAGCCGCCCTTGTTCATGTCCTTCGGACGCGGTTCGGTAATCACTTTGCGTTCCCACTGGCGGATCACGCCGCGCGCGTTGACGTCGGCGCCCTTCGAGGCCAGCAGCTTCACCATCTCGGCCTGACTCTGCGCGGCCGCCCACATCAGGGCCGACTGCCCGCCGAACGCTTCCTTCGCGTTGACGTCGGCGCCGGCTTCGAGCAGCCGCCTGGCGGCTTCGACATGACCGCTGCGTGCGACTGCCATCAACGGCGTTTCACCTTCGGGGTTCTTCGTGTTCGGATCCGCCCCGGCCTTGAGCAGTGCCTCGATGACCGGCGCCGAGCCGATGATGGACGCCTCGGTGATCGCCGACGTCCCGAACTGGTTCTTCAGCTTGACGTCCGCGCCGGCCTTGATCAGCGTGCGCACCAGCTCGAGATCGCCATTGCTCGCCGCCCACATGATCGCCGTCGTCCCATCGGGGCCCGGGGTGTTCGGGTTGGCGCCTTTCGCGAGCACGCGCAGCGCCGCCGCGCGATCGCCGCGTTCGGCCGCGTCGAGGAGCGTCGTCTCTGCCGCGGATGTGATTGAGACCGCGGCCAGGAACGCCATCCAGAAATTCAGAATGCAGAATGCAGAATGCAGACAGGACGTCGAGCAACGTTTCAGTGTCTGCATTCTGCATTCTGCATTCTTCATTACAGAGTTCATGTCAGATCTCCGAGAAGAGACCGCCGCTGTCGCCGAGCTTCTCGACCGGGATGTTGTTGCGATCGAAGATCGTCACGAGCAGATCGGCAAAGCGCGAGTCCTGCGGGTACTTCAGATGCTGCCCGCCCTTGATCCGTCCGTTCGCGTGGCCCAGGATCGCCGATGGCAGCGGATCGTTGTTGTGCTTGTCGCTGTTGCTCATGTTGCTGCCGAACAGGATCGTCGAGTGATCGAGCACCGTGCCGGTGCCCTCCTTCGCCTTCGACAGCCGATCGACGAACTTGGCGAACACCTCGGTGTGATAGCGCTGGATCTGCACCAGCTTGGCCTGCTTCTCCGCCTGGTTGCCATGATGCGAGAGCGGATGGAAGGCCTCGGCGATGCTGAGGTTCGTGTAGGTCCGCATGCTCGCTTCGCGATCCATCGAGAAGGTGATGACGCGCGTGATGTCGGCCTGGAACGCGAGCGCCATCAGATCGAATATCAGCTTGAAGTGCTCGGTGATGTCGTTGGGCGTGCCGACCGGCGCGTCGGGGATATCGAGGCGCGACATATCCGCCTGTGCCGCCATCTGCACACGACGTTCGATCTCACGCACGGAATCGAGGTAATCGCTGACGACCACGCGATCGCTGACGCCGAGGCTGGCCTGCAGCCGCGCCGCCTGCCCCTGCACGCGATCGAGGATGCTGCCGGTCTCGTGAAGAATCGCGGCGCGCTCGTTCTCGGTATCGCCCTGGCCGAACAGCTTCTGGAACACCGCGCGCGGGTTGCCTTCCTGCGGCAGCGACTGCGTCGGCGTGCGCCACGCGATCCGCGCCCCGCCGAGTGCGGTCGTCAGCTCCAGCGACGGCAGGCGCGTGCCCTGACCGATGTGCCGCGCCGCGAACTGATCGGCGCTGACACCCGCGTCGGGACTGCCGACGCCGTGATCCCACGGTTTCACGCAGGTGAGCCACGTCATCTCGATATAGCCGTGCGGCTCTGGCGTTTCGCCCGGCTTGTTGCGCAGCCCCGAGACGATCGTCAGGTGCTCGCGCAGCGGCTCGAGCGGCTGCAGGATCGGCGACATCTCGTAGTTCGTGCCGGTCTGCGCCGGCGACCACTTGTCCATGATCGCGCCGTGCGGGAAGCCGACGAACGCAAGCCGCTTCGGTGCGGCGGCCGCGGCCGTCTGCGCCCACGCCGTCGCCGCCGGATGCATCGCATCGAGCAGCGGCAGCGCGATCGTCGCGCCCACGCCCTTCAGAACCGTTCGCCGTGAGACCTGCTTCTTGAATACGAACATGTCGGATCTCCCAGGCTGTAATGCAAGATTCAAAATGCAAAATGCGAAAGACAAAAGGCCACCCCGGCTCTAGCGCCCGCCTTTTTGCATTTTGCATTTCGCATTTTGCATTACGCCAGTTGAGTCACGTCACTTCTTGGCCACTCGACCCTCGTCTGCCGCCGGCTGCGGCACTCGACGCAGCCGGAATTGATCACTCTTCACTACTGCTTCCACCAGGGTCGAAAACTTGTAGTCGCTTGCTGCTGCACCGTGAACGATGCGACGCACGGTGGGCATGTCGTAATACTCCAACTTGCGTCCGGTCGCGTACGTCAGCAGGCCTTCGGTGAACGTCTGCGCAAACTGTTCGGGCCGGCGCAGCAGCGCCTTGCGCAGATCGTCCGGGCCGGCGATCTTCGTGCCGTCTGGCAGCAGACCCGAGGAATCGATCGCCGCCCCGGCATAGCGATCGCGATCGCGCCACATGCCGGTGGCATCGAAGTTCTCGAGCGCCAGCCCGAGCGGATCCATGACCGCGTGACACGCGGCGCAGGTCGGGCTCGCACGATGCTTCGCCATCATCTCGCGCACCGTGAGCGCCTTGGTGGTGCCGATGTCTTTCTCATCGAGCGTCGGCACGTTCGGCGGCGGCGTCGCGGGCGGCACACCTTGAATGTGTTTGAGAATGAACGCCCCGCGCAGCACCGGTGACGTGCGGTTGGGATACGCCGCCGCCATCAGCACCGCGCCTTTGCCGAGCAGCCCCCATCGAGTGGAGTTGGCGAGCTCCACCCGGCGGAAGCGATCGCCTTTCACATCCGTGATGCCGTAGTGCAGCGCGACGCGTTCGTTGAGATACGTGTGCGTCGCGCGGAGCAGATCGACGACGCTGCGATCCTCGCGGAAGATGCTGTCGGAGAAGAGCGTCAGCTCGGTACGGAAGTCATCGCGCGGATCCGATCGGCCCGATGCGTATGGGAACACCGACTGGTCCGGCACGATCTCGTCGAGCCGCTTCATGTCGAGCCACTGCTGGACGAAGTTGCTCGCCAGCGTGATCGAGCGCTGATCGGCGAGCATGCGCTTGACCTGCCGATCGAGCACCGCGGGATCCTTGAGCCTGCCGGCGATGGCCAGCTGCAGCAGCTCTTCGTCCGGAATCGTGTTCCAGAGGAAGAATGACAGATTCGACGCCAGCTCGAGATCGGTGATGGCGTACCTCTGGCCGGGGCCCAACCCCGCCGGCACGTGCTCGGCCCGATACAGGAAGAAGGGGCTCGCGAGCAGACCCGTGAGCGCGCTGCGAATGCCGCCCTCGAAACCGGAATCTTTCACTCCGTCCTGGTAATACTGGAACAGCTCGGTCACGTCCTCCGCCGTCACGGGGCGTCGATAGGCGCGCCTCGCGAGTGATGCGATGATCTTCTTGGCACATCCGACTTCGCTCGCATCCAATTCAGGCGAGCTTCGTCGAGACCGCGCGAGCGCGGGGGAGGACCTTTCGACGCGCGCAGTTGTTTCCGGATGACAAATGAAAATACGTTCGCGGCTCGGTGTGGCGCTCAGCCCTTTCGCGTCGAACGGGCCGCGCACCTGGAACGAGTTGACGCGATACAGGCGATCCTGCCCGCCGCCGGGCGCGAACACCTGCAGCTGATCATCCGACTCGGCGAACGTCCGTCGCTTGAATGCCACGCCGATGTTGTGCGGTCCGGCCGTCGCGTTGAAGCGGATGTTTTTCAGGCGCGCGTTGACCCGATCGAGCGCGCCGTTCTGCACCTGATCGTACGCCTTCATATCCTCTTCGCCGCCGATCACCGTCTCGTAGACGACCTTGTTGTCGAGCGTCACCACGAGCGGGTTCTCGAACTCCATTCCGTTGCCCCAGATGTGGGTCGCCATGTCGGCGATGTCGACGATGTATTCACCGTCGGAGGGCAGATCGACCTTGCCGAGAATGCCGCCGCGGGTGCCGAGCGGAAGGCCGGGCACGTGCGTGAGCTGGTTGCCAGAGCCGGCGCGGAACGTCCAGCCGCCAGGTCGCGCGTCTGCCCGCCCCAGTGCCTTCACCGCGACAGCGCGTGCGGCGATGACATACTGCTCGATGAACGACGGCGACACCTGCAGCGCGTCCGCGATGTTGTCGAAGCCCTCGGCGATGTCGTCCGCGGGCAGCACTTCGGTCGCATTGAAGTCGACCGCCAGGAGATCGCGAACCGCGTTCGAGTACTCCTTGCGATTGAGCCGGTGCAGCACGACCCGGTCCCTGACGTGCGCAGGCGCTTCGACGCGATCGAGCGACGTTTCGAGCCACGCGACTAACGAGTCGACCGCCGCAGATTCCGGCTGCTTCGCGCCGGGCGGCGGCATCACGCGCCCACGCAGCTTGCGCACGGCCTTTTCGTACACATCGGCATGCTGCCCGATGCTGTCTGGCGTGACACCCTCGAAGCTGACGCCACCGGTCTTCGCCCGATCGTTATGGCACGTGACGCAGTACTGCTTGATCGTCGCCAGCTGCGCGTCGCCCGTAGAGGCCGCCTTTCCGCCTTCGCGAGACGCTACGGCGGACCCGCCGGAGCCTTTGGCGGCGGCGGGTAGGCGGCCTTCCTCTAGAGGCGCCTGCGTCGACACTCGAGTCAATGAAGCAACGACAAGCGCCATGCAAAATGCAAAATGCAAAATGCAAACGCCGCTGATTCGCGCGCGCCCGATTCGCTTTTGCATTTTGCATTTTGGATTTTGCATTACCCGCTCACTTTCCTACGCGTCCGGAGACAAGTATGCCCACAGGCTCTCGAACGCGCGGCGCACGAACTCGTCAGGGTTGCCCATCTGCGCAGCAAATTCCTTCGCCGGCTGCGCGGCGACCGCCTCGCCCGGCCCCCGCCCCCGGTTCAGCATCGTCGACAGACGGTCGTAGATCGTGGCGTACATGTCGGTCTGCGCCTTGAGATCCTTCACGCCGAGCACCGGCCCGCGTCCGGGCACGATCCGCGTCTCCTCGTTGGCGATTGTCTGCAGCCGCTGGAGTCCGCCGACCATGCCGCCGATCCAGCCGCCGGTGACGTAGTCGACGACCGGCCACCCCTGGGCCGATATCACGTCACCGACCGCGAGCACGTTCTGCGTGGGGAAATACACGTAGAGATCGCCGTCGGTATGTGCCGCGTCTGGGATGTATCCGTACTCAATCGCGCTGTCTACCGGAACGCCTTGACGGCGTTCCTTTATCTCGAGCTTGCCCTTCGTATAGAACGTCTTGTTCGGCAGCGCGATCTTCGGGAGCCGCTTGAACTGCTTCCCGTTCCACGGCCAGGTGACATCGGTCGTCAGCCACAGACGCGTATTCTCGTGCGCGACGATCGTCTTGCCGGCCTTGCCAAGCGCTTCGTTCGATCCGGTTTGCTCGGGGTGCCAGTGCGTGTTGACGAGGGTGTGAACTGCGCCGCCGCCCGGCAGGCTCGCGACCGCTTTCATCAGCGCGTCAGATGCCGCAGCCGATGCACCATCGACGAGCAACACACCGTTCGCGCTGGTCTGCGCGACGACGTTCGCTTCGCCTGGAATCCTGATGACGAACAGATCGTCGTTCAACCGCAACGTTTCGGCGGCCGCGGACGTCGCCTGCGAGGCGGCCACGAGACGTCCAACCGGCGAACTCAGTACGAGCCCCGCCGCGCCACCGATCGCGCCGCGCAAAATCTCCCTGCGTGTATGACCGCCCTGGTTTCGCACAGATTCGTCCGGCGTCAAGTGTAGGCGTCCTTTACTCCCGGAATCCATCCCCATATTGGGTCACAACTCGAACAGCGCGGCGCGCTGAGCGGGTGAAATTTTTCAGGAAAACGCGCTATTCGTCCGCGGTTTTGCGTAACCTCATCTCATGGCGACCATCCGATCGGATTCTGACTTCCCCGAACACGTCGACGAAAACCGCCGCATCTGGAATGTGAACGCCAGGTGGTGGGACGATCAAATCGGCGACGGCAACGACTTCCAGACATTGCTGATCGAACCGGCGACCGAACGCCTGCTGAACATCTCGGCTGGCGACACCATCCTGGACGTCGCCTGCGGCGCAGGACGGTTCGCACGCCGCATGGCCTCGCTCGGCGCGCGTGTGGTCGCCATCGACACCAGCACCGCGTTCATCGCGCGTGCCCGTGAGCGAACCCCCGCGAACGCGCCAATCGAGTACCGCGAGATCGATGCCGCGAGTGTCGGCGAGATGCAGTCGATTGGATTGAACCGGTTCACCAAGGCCGTCTGCACGATGGCGCTCATGGACATGCCCGAGATCACTCCGCTGTTCCGTGCCCTCGCAGCGTTGCTGCCGAACGATGGGGCATTCGTCTTCTCCATCACCCACCCGAGCTTTCATTCGGCGACGATCCAGCGTTTCGCTGAAACGTACGAGGAGGAGTCTGGCCGCCACGTGATTCGGACCGGCGTCAAGGTGTCGTCCTACTTATCGCCATCGGCGCGAAAGACCGAGGGCATCATCGGACAGCCGGAACCGCAGTTCTTCTTTCACCGGCCGATAGGCGTGCTGCTCCAGGCGGGATTCGATGCCGGTTTCGTCGTGGACGGGATCGAAGAGCCAGGATTCGGCGCGCCCGAACGGCCCACCGCCGGAGTTCGATGGCGCGAGATGCCGGAGATTCCACCGTTCCTTGCCGTGCGGATGAAGCTGCGCAGGCCCGCGATCGGAACAAGCGTCGACCGCTGAGTGTCCAAGCTAGACGTCGACAAGTACACTCGCTGTGAATGCGTTTCGAACTCCAACCCATGCTGACCGGCGATCTGGTCGAACTGCGACCGCTTCGCGAAGAGGACTTCGAGGCGCTGTTTGACGTCGCATCCGATCCGCTGATCTGGGAGCAGCATCCCGAACCCGATCGCTGCACGGAACCGGTGTTCCGTCGGTTCTTTCGTGGCGCGATGGAGTCGGGCGGCGCGTTCCTCGTGCTCGATCGAAGCGACGGGCGCGTGATCGGATCGTCGCGCTTCGCTGATTACGACGAAGCGGCAAGCCAGATCGAGATCGGCTGGACGTTTCTCGCGCGGTCACATTGGGGCGGCGCCTACAACCGGGAGATGAAACGGCTGATGCTCGCGCACGCGCTCCGCTTCGTCCGACGTGTCGTCTTTCGAGTGGGTCCGAACAACCGCCGATCGCAGCGGGCGCTCGAGAAGATCGGGGCAGTGTCGCTGGGAGTACAGTCGGACGCTGAGCGAGGTGAGTCGGTGGTCTACGAGATTACGCGCGACACGCTCGCGAGCGTCTGAACGCAGCAACAGGACAGACGTTCATCTGACGTTCAGCGTTTTCAGGTTTAGATCACCTGGCCTGAATGGATGCGTGGTTCAAACGGTTGGCTGACACGGGCGCGCTGCCGCTGGAGCCGGCGCGCGCCTTGGACGAAGAGGGCTTCGTCGTGATTCGCGGCCCGGTGGAGTCAGGCTGCATCGAACAGCTTGCGCAGAGGTACGACGCGGAAGTCGCGGCTGCCGATCCTTCAGACCGAAACACTGGTCGGACGGGTGTGACCACCCGGGTCAACGATTTCGTCAACCGCGGTCCCGCCTTCGACCCACTCTACGTTCACCCGCCGATTCTCGAAGCCTGCTGCCGCGTCATCGGCCGCCCGTTCAAGCTGAGCACGATGCACGCGAGAACATTGAACCCGCACGCGCCCGCCCAAGGGCTTCACATGGATTTTCCGCCCGAGGCAGCCGACCATGCTTCGGGCGCATGGCCGATGGTCGGATTCATCTTCATGGTCGACGCGTTCACCGCGGAGAACGGAGCCACGCTCTTCGTGCCCGGTTCACACCACTGGTTGAAAACGCGGCGCGACGTCCCCGCAGCACATCGAAGTCAAGTGCCGGCGTGCGGTGAGGCGGGATCAGTGATTGTCTATAACGGCTCTGTCTGGCACGGACATGGGGCGAACGTGACCAGCCACCCTCGCCGGTCGATACAAGGCGCGTACATCCGTCGCGATGCGAAGTCCGGGGGCAATCTGCCTGATCGCATGCGGCCGGACACCCTCACGCGAATCGGCGATCTCGCCAAGTACCTCATCGCGTGAATGGGGTCGGAGGTCATTTATAGAGGACACTCGGATATGCCGGTCGGCCTACTATTGGGTTGTTCTGCGATGATGGCAGCACGGTGCTTGCCGTCTGTGCGAATTTCAAGGTCTGATGGTGGCCGCCATGAGCACAAACGCGGCCGATGCCGCTGCGAACCGCGCAAAGAACGAAGAGGCGACTAGGAATCTCGCGTCGATCAGGCCGTCCTTCATCGTGAAGGACTTGCAGACCTCGATCACCTACTACCGCGAGCGCCTCGGTTTTCAGCTCGACTTCCAAGGCCCGGACGGCGGCCCGTTCTGGGCCGGAGTGAGCCGGGATGGGATTGGCATCATGCTCAAGGCGGTCGCGCCTGACGTCCTGCCCTGTCCACACCACACCCGGCACGAATGGGCCCCTCCGGACGCGCACATCTACAGCATGGACCCTGATGCACTCTTCGACGAGTTCAGCCGGCGCGGTGCGTCGTTCGTACAGAAGCTGTCGTTCGTAGAAGAGGGACTGTGGGGATTCTCGATCACCGATGCCGATGGGTATGTCCTTGTCTTCTATCAGCTCCGCGACAAGTAGGGTTACTGTCGGCACTGGCGTGTTCGTGGCGGCGCTCACGGTCGGCGCCTGCCATGCCGACGCCGCGCACGCAACCAAAACGCGAGCACTGCTGACGACAGCGCATTTCGCCTTCTACAGCGACTTCGCCACCAACCTGAATCAGACGCTCATCGCCGACTTCGTGGCGAGGCGCGATGGGCGAGCCGGCGCATTCGATGCGGAGAAGGACAAGACCTGCTTCGACAGGCTGCCGTCGACCGCGCGCGAGGGCTGGGCACGAGCTGTCGAGTACTACCGGACGAATCAGGCCAGCCAGGGGCAACGCGTGATGCTGCGACTCGAGCTCGCGGGCCTCGTCGATCGCGCCCTGCTGACGGATCCGCAAGACCGGACGACGCTGGACGCATTCGCCCGTGCGCGGGACGAGGCAGGCCCGGCGTACCGTCAGTGCAAGTGGTCCGCGCAGAACGCCGCGAATCGCGCGTGGGTCGATCGCCTCCAGCCGCTGCTTCGCAAGCACTCGAGCGCGCTCGGCGAGCAGCTGCCGAGACTGTTCCAGACACCGTGGCGCGGCCTGCCGTTCCGTGTGGACGTGGTCGATCAGGCCGGATTCTCAGGCGGGAATTCTGCGAGCGACGATTCCGGACAGCTGCACATCCTGGCGTCGAGCACCAATCCCGACAATCAGGGGCTGTCGGCGCTCGAGGTCGTCTTCCACGAGGCGTGTCACTTCCTCGCGCAGCCGGGAGGTCCGCTGAGCAACGCACTGAACACCGCAGCCAAGACGGCGGGCGTCACGCTGCCGCCCGACGTTCTCCATCAAGTGCACTTCTTCATTGCCGGCGAGGCGGTCCGCAGATCCTTCGAGCGCGCAGGCCAGCCCTACACCCCTTATCTCTACTCACTGAAGTTGTTCAGCGACGGGTTTCGCGAAGCGGCCCGGCGAATCTGGCCGGCCTATATGGACGGCACCCGAACACTCGATCAGGCGGCCGCCGATCTCGTCGCCGCGTTCAAGTCGTAACTGAAAATCAGGGCTCAGGCCTCAGGGCCCAGGCCTCAGAGCTCAGGGCTGGGCCACGTCTGAGGCCTCAGACAGCACTGAGGCCCGAGGCCTGAGCCCTGAGGCCTGTCCGATCAGAAGCTCGTTCCGCCGCTCAACGTGTGACCAGTTACCGAGTCACAGTGCTTGCCTGGCTCCGGGAACTTCGGTTTGTTGGTCGCCGCGTCAGTGGGGCACTTCACGAGAGCCGTGCTCGGAATCCGCGCGCCGAAGTTCGACCCGTCGCGAAGCGGATTCAGCTTGACGCTGAACAGCGTGCCGGCCCCGAACGTTTTCGCGCTGATACCCTGTCGCTCGAGCTGCGCCGTGCCCGCCATCTCGAGGCCCCACTCGACGTACTTGCCGTCGGCGCCCTTCTTGAGCGACTTGTAATCGTCGGCGAGCAGCATGAAGTGAATCTCGGCGTGATTGGCCTGCGGCACGAACGTCTTGACGACGCCGGTGAGCGTTACGACTTTCGTCTGGTCGTACATCGCGAACGAATGGTGCGCTGACAACGTGATCGGGAGCAGCACCGCCAGGATGGCCAGCGCTCTCAATATGCCCGTCTTCATGATTCCTCCAGAACAGTACGGCGTCCTTATTTCTTGAATATATCCGTGATCTCAGCGGGCAGATCGTCCTGCGGCTTGTCCCACCCCGCCTCGAAATACTTTTCCCAGTTCTTCGCCCACGGCCGGCTGTAGTAGTCGACGAAGCGAGGATCGGATGCAGTGGTCTGCTTCGGCCGGCCATCGGTGTTGAAGATGTTGCTCAGGCACTCGATGAAGTTATACCGGCGCTCCGGATCCTCGATCGTTGCGGCACGGACGAAGCGGAACGACGCACGCAGCGGAGCGACGAACGCATCCGGGTCGTAGAAGATCGTTTCGTGATCGAGGCCGATGAACTTGCCGCCGGCATCGAGCGCGGGCTTGAACGTCTCGATGGTCTCCAGCTTCTCGCTCGTTTCGAACATCGCATGTGAGAGCTGCCACGACTGAATGTTTGCCGTCCAGGTGACGAGCGTCGTGCCGTCCCAGAATCCGATCGTCTCGCCATACCACTGCGGCGTCTTCTGCACGTGCGTCTTTCCGACCATCACCTGACGCAGGAAGTTGTCAGCGATCCCCGAGAGGAACTGAATATTCCACGGCGTCATCGTGAGCTGGAAGTTGCCCGCCTGCGACGGCTGCGACCACCAGCGGATGAATCCTTCCGGCCAGCAGAACGAGGCGCTCCACTGCGGAGCATTCGTGACCGCTTCATGGTAGGCGGTCTGCACCATCCGCTTCTGATATTCCGGCGTGAGCAGTGCGAGCACCGTTGGCGCCTGCGTGACTCCCCAGATCCACTCCGAGCCGCGATCGGCTTGACCGTCGCGCCGGTAGTAGCCGTCCCAGTCGGGCACGGTCGCCTTCGTATAGACCGTCGGGCCGCCCTTCGCTTTGGCCTGGGCCATCAGCGCCTCGTAATGCTCCTTCGCAGTCTTGTACGGATACGGGCTGACGATGCGCTCGCGCGGCCAGTCGTCGTTACAGTTGCCCCACGACGCAGACTCGGGAGGCTTCGGCCCGATGCGCTGCTGGTCCCACATCCCGTACAGCTGACGCGGGTTGTTGCAGCGGTAATAGCGCTTATCGAGCCAGTTCGCGCGGTCCTTGTAGAAGTTCTTCGATGAGAACAGATCGATCGCCAACGGCTCGACACCGGCCGGAGGACCCTGAATCACCGGCGCCGGTCCGCGTCCACGTCCGCCCCCAGGCGCGCCGGGTGGCACTGCACCGCGGCCACCTTGCTGCGCGAAGACAGCAGTCGACACCAGATCCGGACCGGTCCACGCGGCGAGTGCGGTCATGACGGCAACTATGACGGGTGCAATAAACGACTTCGCTCTCATGCTGAGCCTCTCCCGATGATGCTGGCAATGATACATGTGTCGCGAGAACGGCAGCCACGTGTTACGACAACGGCGGCCGCCTCGTGTGCCACTTCGTTGCTTGCTCGTAGGCGTGCGCAATGCCGAGCACCGTCGATTCGGCGAAATGGTTGCCACTGATTTGAAGGCCGATCGGCAGGCCCGCTGCGGAGAATCCGCATGGAACGGAAATCGTTGGCAGGCCGTAGATGTCGAACGCGGCCGTATTGATCAGGCCGCCGAGACCTCCGCCCGGCGGCGCTGCGACACTTCCCGCCGCTGGCGGCGTGATGAACGGAGCAACGCCCCGCTGGGTGGGCGTGATGAGGACATCGACGGTAGCGAAGACGTTCTCGATCTCCCGACGGACCACATCGAGCTGCCGCCGCGCCTGAGCGTACGTGGCGGCATTGGCTTTCCCGGCTCCCTGAATCAGATTGCGGGTCGCGCCCTGATACAACTCCGGTGTCTTCGTAATCCACGGCAAGTGGTACGCGTAAATCTCCGGATTCCACACGTCGGTGATGTTGCCTGCCGCCGGGACCTGCACGTCGACGACGCTCGCGGTCAAGGTACGAACCACATCGATCGCCGCGGCGACCGCGTTTGCGACCTCCGGGTCGAGGCCATCGAAGAACGGCGTGCGCGCGACGCCGACACGCAGCTTCGTCGTCTGCATGCCGATCGCGCGGCTGTAATTGGGAACTGGCGCATCGACCGACGTCGGATCGCGGACGTCATGGCCAGCAATCGCCGCCAGCATCAGCGCCGCGTCTTCGACTGTCTTGCACATCGGACCGACGTGATCCAGCGACCAGGCCATCGGGATCACGCCGCGGGTGCTGACGCGGCCGTACGTAGGCTTGAGTCCCACGATGCCGCACATCGACGCAGGAATGCGGATCGATCCGCCGGTGTCAGTGCCCAGGGCGCCAAGGCACATGTCGGCGGCGATGGCGGCCGCCGAGCCACCTGACGACCCGCCCGAGACGCGATCGAGCGCCCATGGGTTGTGCACCGGCCCGTAGTAGGTAACGGCCGACGTCCCGCCCAGTGCGAATTCATGGAGATTCAGCTTGCCCAGAATGATCGCGCCCGCTCGCTTCAACCGGACGACGACCTCGGCATCATCGGTGGGGACGCGATCCTTGAACACCCCGCTCGCTGCCGTCGTCTTCACGCCTGCCGTGTCGATGTTGTCCTTCAGCGCAATCGGCACGCCATGCAGTGGTCCACGCCACGTGCCACGCCTGATCTCGGCCTGCATCTCACGCGCTGTCGCCAGTGCCTGGTCGCGTGTGACGGTGATGAACGCGTTGATCGCGCGCTGGTGCCGATCGATACGGGCCAGACAGGCCTCGGTCAGATCCACCGGCGAGACCTCTTTTCGCCGGAGCAGATCGGAAGCCTGTCGCAGCGTCAACGTCGCAAGACCCTTCGACTCGCTGCGCTCGATCAGGGCACGGTCCTTCGAGTCGCTCGGGACCGCGTTCTGCACCAAGGCGGACGCGGGGAACGGTGAGGCAGCAGTCGCGAGGCCAGCGATCAGAAATTCTCGTCGCGTCGGTTCAAACATGGTGCGTCACTCCGCGTCATGAGGGAAGCCGCTTCGATCGGCGGGTGTAGAGCATAACCCCTGACCGAAGTTGGCAGTGACACGGAAGGTCGATCTCGCGCGACGGCTTATCGAGACGGCATGAGCTGATTGACCACGCCGCCGTTTGCGTCGAGGAACACGATCTTCGACGCACCGTCGGATGCGACTTCCATCACGATGCACCGACGCCCCTGCCCATCCATCAACGCGACGGTGGCCGCGCCGTCGTCGCCATTGCCGACCCAGATCCGGTTGGTGTTGGGACCACCGATCGAGTTGTCCTTGACTCGCAGTCCGGCGAACCGGTTCGCGTTGTCGCTGACGCCGGCAAGTTGCACCATCTGGCCGCCGACGCCGTATTTGTCCATCGACAGGCTCACGCCGGAGTCGACGATTTTGCCATCAGCGTCGCGGTGGCCGCCGAAAACCAATCCGCCGTTTTCGGTGCCTTCGTTGTTGTAGAACAGCAGTCCCGCGTAAGGACGATCGGCGGCGCTCTCCTTGCCGCGGACGATGACTCCGGGAAATCGGTCGCGGTTGGCCATCACCACCCGCAACGTCCCGTCCGGCTCGACGATGTTGATGCGATGGACGGTGATCTCGTCGAATGCCTGTTTCTGCTGGGCGCCTCGTGTCGCGGCTGTCAGCGCGAGAACGGCAACGATAAGCCCCGCGCACACAGCACCCCATCGTTCGCCGTGCCTTTCCGCCATATGTCGGCCCTCCTCAGAGTTCTCTCGATGAAAGCATTCGACGTGATGGGTCGGGACAAAATTGCTCAACGAACGACTCGTCGAGTTCCTCAACCGACGCGGAGCCAAGCAGGCGCATCGTCCTGATCAGATCGGTCTTTAGGATCTCGATCGCGCGCGCGACGCCCGGGCCTCCGGCGGCACCGAGCGCCCAGCCGTAGGCGCGACCGATCAAGACGGCACGTGCGCCGAGACAGCGCGCCTTGACGATGTCGGCGCCGCGGCGGATGCCACCGTCCATGAGCACGTCGATCCGATCACCGACCGCGGCGACCACTTCCGGGAGGACGTGAAGACTCGCCGCCACGCCATCGAGCTGGCGGCCGCCGTGATTCGACACGACGACTGCATCTGCGCCGGCGTCGACGGCCTGACGCGCAACGGTGCCGGTGTGCACGCCCTTGACCACGAGCGGCCCGCGCCAGGCGTCACGGATCCAGGCGAAGTCCTTCCACGTGACGTTCGTCTCCGCCAGCAGCACGCTCGTGTCGAAACATGGCATGGCGCCGACCCCGGGCAGCTCGACGTTCGGAAACACGCGCGGGGCGCCGTCACCCACGTATCCCATCAACCACCGCGGGTGGAGAGCGAAATGCCACGCGTGTCGCAGTCGATCGAGTGCGCCGCCTGTCATCAACGAATCCGTGCGGCGACGCACGTCGCGCTCGCGCATCCCGCTCACCGGCGTGTCGATCGTCACCACCAGCGCCGAGTACCCCGCGGCGCGCGCACGGGCAATCGCGGCTTCGGCCACTGCCCTGCCACCGGGCACATAGAGCTGATACCAGAGCGGGCCCGGCGCGTCGGCGCGAACCTCTTCGAGGCGCTGTCCGGAGAAGGTCGAGAGGATGTAGCCCGTGCCGGCCGCGTGCGCCTCGCGCGCGGCCGCGCTCTCGCCGCGCGGATAGAACATGCGGCAGAAGCCGAGCGGGGCGAGCAGAAACGGCAGCTCGAACGTGGTGCCCAGCACCTTCGTCTGCAGATTCGGATTCGACGTCTCTACACACTGACGCGGCCTGAACATGACGTCGGCGAACGCACGCTCGTTGGCCCGCAGCGTGATCTCGTCCTCGGCACCGCCGTCGATGTAGTCGAAGACGACCGGCGGCAGGCGGCGGCGCGCCAGGCGTCGGAAATCGGAAACGTTGACGACGTCAGAGAGGCGCATGACGGAATGTCGCGTCGGTGCGATCCCTCTTACGAGCGTCGGTGCGATCCATGCTGACGCAGGTCGGTGCGATCCATCCTGACGCGTGTCGGTGCGACGAGCGCTTCGCCTGTCGGTGCGATCGGTCTGACGCACGTCGGTGCGATCTCACATCGCTGCGACGAAGCCCGCCTTCGCACCGACACCCGTCAGTAAGATCGCACCGACGATCGTCAGAGACATCGCACCGACGTGCGTCAGAAGGATCGCACCGACTATCGTAGAAGGGATCGCACCGACCCACTGTCAGGAAGCATCGCACCACCCCACGTCAGCGGGATCGCACCGACGATGCCGCGCCCTTGAGCAACGTCGCAATCTCATTCGAACCTGCCGCGCCCCGGCCTCTACCCACCGCGACCAAATCGATCGGCGTCTTACCCGCCTCGTCGCGCACGTCGGCCTTCGCGCCGTGGTCGAGCAGATACCTCACGACCTCCGTGCGTCCGGTCTCGGCTGCGAAGAAGAGCGTCGTCTGACCCTGTCGATCGGTCAGCGTGTTGGTGCGTGCGATGCGGGCGGTCAGGCTGGTCACGTCGGTGATGCGGGCGTTCACGTCAGCGCCCGCCTTGCGCAGGATCTCCATCGTCTCGAGCGAGAGCGTGACGACGTTGTCGGGAAGCCCGGGGCCGAGGACGCCCGCGCCCGCACGCGTGCCGACACCGGCGGCGGACATGAACGGTGTGACGCCGGACGCGTTCGGCAGATCGACGAGCGCGCCGTGGTCGAGCAGCAGGCGGACGACATCGTTGTCGAAGGTCTGCGCGGCGCGAAGGAGCGGTGTCGCGCCGGTCGTCAACAGATCGTCTCTGAACCGGTTGTCGCGTCCGCCGCGGCTTGGTTCCTTGAACGCGAGCTGCACGTTTGGATCGACGCCGGCATCGAGCAGCGCCTTGATGAAGGCGAGCGACTCAGCCGGCCGTGCCCCGGCGCGACTGTCGAGTCCTCCCCGCATCGTGACGGCAACGTAGAGCGGCGTGCGTCCCCACCAGTCCCACGTCTGCGGGTTCGCGCCGCGATCGAGGAGGTAGCGCGCGACCGCGGGATACCCGTTGTCGAGCGCCATGATCATCGGCGTCATGCCGTCGGGATTGGGACGGTCCTTGTCGGCGCCCGCCTCGACCATCGCCTTCACGCAGCCGAGGCATCCCGCCCGCGCTGCGTACAAAAGCGGGGTGAGGCCGCCGGTCGGCCGATACTGCACGCGTGGCTCGTTGGTGATCTGACTCCCCCAGTCGGTCGACTGCGCGCGCAAGGAGAGGTCGGCGCCCTTTGATATGAGAAAGGCCACCATCTCCGAGTGCGACTCGCCTGCGGCCCACATCACTGCGGATTGATCGCGGAATCGTTCGCGGGCGTTGATCTCGGCCCCGCCTTCGACGAGCAGCCGGGCGACGGTGACATCACCGGTGCGCGCCGCGAGCATCAGCGGCGTCTGTCCGTCCTCGTTCGCCGCATTCACATCGGCTCCCGCCTTGAGGAGGATGTCGACGAGCGGCAGGTTGGCGACCCTGACCGCTTCGGCCAGCGGGCTCGCGCCGTAGCGATTGACCACCCGCGCGCGTGCGCCTTTCTTCAGAAGCGCTTCGACCAGCTCGCGATCGACGCGATACGTAGCCCAGTGCAGCGGCGTGGTGCCGTCCGGCTGCGCCTGATTCACGTCGGCGCCCTGCGCGATCATCGCCAGTGCCGCGCGCCGGTCGCCCGCCTGAATGCGATCCGCGAGCGGCGACTGCGCGTGCGCGCTCACCGCGAACGCGAGCAGCATCACGAAGGCGGCCCCTACGTACGGCCTCTTGCTACACCACATTGGGCGACAGCTTGTTGTGGTGGGCCCACAACCCTTTCTGCACGTCATAGAGAAACTTCCGCGGATCCTTCCACGCACGCGGCAGCCCGTTGAGGACACCCGCCTTGAGCATGTCGTCTGCATCGGCGCCCTCTCGTACGCGATCGACCGTACGGTCGTAGATCGTCTTCATCATGTCGCGCTCGGCCTGCAGCTGCTCCCGCGTCATCACTGGTCCATAGCCGGGCACGATCCGTGTCCGATCGTTGCTGAGTGCGACGAGCCTGTCCAGCGCATCGGCGCGGCCGCCGATCCATGCGCCTGTGAAGTAGTCCAGTTCGGGATCGCGTACCGGCGACGCGACGTCGCCGACAGCGAGCACATTCGAATCACGGAAGAAGACGTAGATGTCTCCACTCGTGTGCGCTTCCAGCAGGTAGCCGTAGTCGATGCGCTCGCCTGCCGCCGTCATCGATCCATCGACACGAAACGTCCTGTTGGGCTGCGCCTTCAGCGGGCGCGGCGGCCGGTAGCGGTCCTCCGCAGGAATCCAGGTCGGCGTCGCCATCCACAGCCGCGTGTTTACGTGCGCGATGATGGTGGCCCCGCTCAATCCGAGCACTTCGTTCGCACCAGTGTTCTCGACGTGCCAATGGGTGTTGAACACGGTTGCGACCTCTTGCAGCTGCTTCACCGCTCCCATCAGCTGCGTCACCAGCTCCGGCGAGCCGCTATCCACGAGCACGAGTCCATCTCCGGTCGGGAGCGCAACCACATTGGTGCCGCCAACGGCGAGAAGGGAGACGCGTTCGGTGAGCGGGACGAAACCTCTCTCCTGGGCACGGCCGCGTTCGATGAACGCGAGCCCGCTCAGCAGCGTGCCCGCGCACGCTCTCAGCAACTGTCTTCGGCTCGTATCCACGCCCATCGGACTCGACCGAGAGGATAGATCAAGATGCGTCCCGAGCGGTGGTGTGTGTATTGCACCGCCCAGCTCGTTCAGGATGAGCGCGCCCCTGCCTATCGCGACCCGGCGCATTCGGCCGCGATCTCTCGTGGCCGTCCTGGTGCTGATGGCGACTGTCGCCGACGCCCATGCGCAGTCGGTTACCCGGACAACCAGGCCGCGCATCGGCGTCGCGTTCGGGGGCGGGAGCGCCCGCGGCCTGGCGCACGTCGGTGTGGTCCGCTGGTTCGAGGAGCATCACATTCCGATCGATCTGGTAGCCGGGACGAGCATGGGCGGTCTCGTCGGCGGCGCATTCTGTTCGGGCATGTCCGCCGATGAACTGACGGCGCTGCTCGAGAAAACCGACTGGGACCAGATGTTCGGCTTCACGTCGTTCCCATTCAAGAACGTGCGCCGCAAAGAGGACGCGCGCATCTATCCATCGCGGATCGAACTCGGCGCCAAGCGCGGCCTCACGCTGCCGCTCGCCCTCAACAGTGGCCAGCAGGTGGACTTCCTGCTCGCGCGCATCGCCGCCCCTTACATGACGCTCATGAGCTTCGACGATCTGCCGACGCCCTTCCGGGCTCTGGCGATCGATCTCGTGGCCGCACACCAGGTCGTTCTCGACAGCGGCTCGCTCGCCACCGCCATGCGCGCGACGATGTCGCTGCCCGGCGTGTTTCCTCCGGTGGAGCGCGACGGCCAGGTGCTCGTGGACGGCGGCGCCTTGAACAACGTGCCGGCCGACGTCGTGCGCGCCATGGGCGCCGACGTCGTCGTGGCGATCGACGTCAGCCTGATGCGCGACGCGGGCACGATCAGGCGGTCGCTGGTCGGGCTCATGGGCCAGACGTTCGAGGTCATGATGCGGGCCAACACCCGGGCGACGCTGAAAGCCGCGGACATTGTCATCAATCCACCGCTGAAAGGGTTCGACAGTCTCGATTGGCGGCGCAGCGCCGAGCTCGCCGACGCCGGATACGCGGCGGCTGACACGTTGAAGGACAAGCTCCTGCCGCTCGCGGTGAGCGACGCGGAATGGACCGCATATCAGGAGCGGCGGCGCACGCGCCGTAAGACAACGTTTGCCATCCCGCGGTTCGTTTCCGTCGAGGGCGCCGCCACCGCCGATCGTGTTCGCATCGAGGAGCTCCTCACGGCCCGCCTCGACAAGCCGCTCGACATCGATGCGCTCGAGCGCTATCTCGAAACACTGACCGGCCTCGATCGCTACGAGACGGTGGGATGGCAGCTGCTGGAAATGGACGGCCGGGTCGGACTGCGCGTCGATGCGCGGCCCAAAGACCACGCGCCACCGTTCCTCATGCTCGGCATCAACCTGCAGAACACGACGAGAGACGACTTCGGGCTCCAGCTCGCCGCGCGCTATCTGACGTTCGACGCCGTCGGTTCCGGTTCCGAGCTGCGGCTCGACGCTGCCATCGGGGAGCAGCCGCATATCGGTGCGGAGCTCTATCGTCCGATCCGTTCCTCGCCGCTCTTCGTGACCCTTGCCGCAGGCGCGCGTCAACGCATCCTCAACTTCGTCAGCGACGATGTCGTCGTGGCACGCTACAGTGAGGTCAGATCGTCCGTCGGGGTCGACGTGGGGGCCAATCTCGGACGCAGCGAAGACGTGCGCGTCGGCATCGACTACGGCCGTCTCAATACGAATCTCGAGACCGGCAGTCCCGGCCTCCCCGAATTGCACGGGCTGGATACACGACTGCGGCTCGTGTGGCGTCACGATGGGCAGGACAGCCCGGTCGTGCCATCGCGTGGCGTGCTCTCGATTGGGAGCATCCATCACATCCTGCGAACGCCAGCGCTGCCGCCCGGGTTTTCAACCGAGCGGACGAACGAGGGGATCACTCAGGCCGAAATCCGCGGCTCGATCTTCCGGTCGCCGGGGCAGCAGCATCGCGCGTTCCTGTCGGGTGGTGCCGGCACGACGTGGGGACATCCGCTCGCGAGCGAGCAGTTCGTGCTCGGGACACCGCTGCGGCTCGGCGCCTACGACCTCGGCGCGCTTCGCGGCGACAATTACGCGGTGCTCACGCTCGGCTACCTGCGCCGCATCTCACGTCTGCCCGATTTCCTGGGCGGGCCAATCTATCTGGGCGGCTGGGTCGAGAACGGATCGGCTTTCGACGACATCGCTCGCATGCAGGTCAAAACCAACGTGAGCGCGGGCGCCATTGCCGACACGCTCATCGGCCCCGTGCTCGTCGGCGGCAGCTTCGCCTTCAATGGTGCGTGGCGGTACTACATCGCGATTGGACGTCTGTTTTGAAGGGGATGGGCCACCTGAAGGTGGCCCCGACGTTCGACTCGGAGGTTCGTCTACTTCTCTTTGTAGATTGTGTCGATCGCGAGACCGGCCGCGAGCAGCAGCGGCATCGCATCGGCCCTGATCGTGTGCGCCTCGCTCAGCGAGATCACGTAGTTGTCAGCCGACGTGAAGAGCTCCTTGCCGAGCCCGGCCCACTTCTTGGTGACGCGGCCGATCTCGCTGCCATCCGGTGTGAGGAACCGGAAGTTCCATCCCTTCCAGTCGCCTTTGATTTCGGCGACGGGTTGCTCCATCGGGTCCAGCACGTGGAAGCCGCCTCCGAGCGAGAACACCTTGCTCTTGAAGCGGCCAATCTCTCTGCCGAGACCGTCGGTCACCGTGACGTGCGAGCGCAGCAGGCTGAAGCCGCGACGGATGGCGAGAACGACAGCCTCACCCTCCCGTTCGCTGACTTCAACCACAGTTGGCAGCAGCCGCTTGTTGATCACGAGTCGAAGCAGCTTCATGCCACCGCTGACGTTTTCCTTCGCGATACCGACCTGCGCACCGGTGGCGGGGTCGTAGATATCGAACACGTCCACGAGCTTCAGAAACCCGACCCGCTCTTTGACGAGAAATGTCTTCAGATTGAACATCACAGCTCTCTTGAAACAAACGATCCATGTCCCGCGCGTACTTCCCGGTTTTCGGTTGGGGCCACGCAACGGGATAGCTGAGACGTCAGATCTGCTGCAGTTGTGAGAAACCGGTGGAGGACTGGAGACAGGTCATCCGGCGGGCTGTCTCTATCGGCGGCGCGGCGCGATACGATACGCTCGCGTCATCGAGGAGATGTCTGTGTCGACACGATACCCACGCGAGCAGATGCATCGCATCAAGTACACGAAGCTCACGCCCGAGCAGATCGGCAGCAGGCTCGTCGCTACGGCGAACGGCCCGTCGAGCGCGTCCCAACTGTCTGATGCACTGGCCGGGAAGCCGCTGAAGATCGTCCTCGACGGCGGTCCAGCCATCAGCTATCGCTTTGCCGATCGCAAGCGTCTCTCGTTCGCGGAAGGTGACGCCGCCTCCGTCGACACAGGATACGGCGCACTGACGCTCGATCGTCTTCTCCTCTTCTGCACATGATTCCGCGCACGCTACGCGGCTACGCGGTTGTGATCGATCAGGAGACAAACCTCGCCACGGCGATAGAGGGACTCAGCGTGCCCCTTGAGGCACAAGACAAATGCGGGCGCATCGGGGTCTAATCGGAGTGGAGGAATCATGTCCGGAGTGTCCACTGCCGAGCGGCCGACTGTGACGAAGCGGGTGCTCATGTTCGTCCTCGTCGCGATCATCGGTGCGCCGGCATTCGGCTTCGGCCAGTGGTTGAACTATCCGACGGCAGACGTGCCGAGAAAGGCCGACGGCAAGCCTGACTTGAACGCGCCCACGCCACGCCTGCCGGACGGGAAGCCCGACTTCTCCGGCATCTGGCACGCCAGCAATCCCTTCCGTTGCAATCCCGCGGCAGGTCAGTTCGTCGCGTGCGGCACCGAGATCGGCGGCTCGCCGCTCGGCGGCAACCTCGGGCGCAATCTGCCCGAAGGCCTGCCTTACAAGCCTGAGGCCGCGACGCTGGCAAAAGGGCGGCGGGCTGATGACAGCCGCGACGATCCGCATGTGCGCTGCCTGCCCGACAACCCGCCGCGGCACTGGACGCTCCCGCACCTCACCAAAGCTGTGCACACACCGAAGCTGCTGGTGCTGCTCTACGAAGTGAACGCGATGTACCGGCAGATCTTCATCGATGGACGTCCGCTGCCCGAGGACCCGACGCCCGGCTGGAACGGCTACTCCACCGCTCACTGGGAAGGCGACACGCTGGTGGTGCAGACCGCGGGGTTCCGCGACAACCTGTGGATCGACACTGGCGGCAGCCCGATGAGCGATGCGGCGAAAATGACCGAACGGATACGCCGGCCGAACTACGGCACCCTCGAAATCGAGCTCACGATCAACGATCCCAAGAACTACACAAAGCCGTTCACGGTCACGATGACCGACAACATCGAGCTCGATACCGAACTCATCGACGAGTTCTGTCTCGAGAACGAGAAGTCGTACGACCGCATGCAGCGGTCGCGAGGAAAATAGATAGTTGCCCAGGGCTCATTTCACGAAGGGATACCAGCCGTTCTTCGAATAGAGCGGCAGCGTGAAGCCCATCGCCTCGATCTCGTGAATCTGGTCGCCGTAGATCTTGAAAATGTGGGCGGCTTCGAGATCGAACGGGGCGAAGTTCATCGGCCGCTCGCCGGTCGATCCATCCTTCTTCAGGACCGTGAGTGTCTTCTGTTCCATCGGATGCCGGAACATCGTCAGGCCGAACACCAGGCCGTGCTCTTCGTCGGCGATCGTGACGCGGCGCAGATCGATGCTGTTGATGTAGCTCATCGCGCGTGAGGTGAGCTGACCGGCGCAGTCGTTCGGCAGATCATCGAATCCTGCAGGCGGAGGCGGCGCATCGACGGGACGTCCGACACCGGCGGTGTGCATGCCGTTCTCGCGGCGTCCGCAGTCGGCAGCAAACGGCGCGAGCTCGCCGTTGTTCTGCGTGAGCGCATCGTAATACGCGTTGCCGATGAGCAGCAGGATGTTGCGCTTGCTGCGCTGCGCCGGTGGCACAGTCTGCGCGAACGCCGCGCGAGGCGTCTTCAACGCGTTGAGCTGATTCGGCGCCACGATGCGCGCGATGATGTGCTCGGCCTCGGTGACTTTGCGGTCGACCACCTTCAACCGCAGCGCCAGCTGAATGTCGGCCGGCGCGTTCGGATCGGGCGCGGGGCCGCCGCCGCGCGGTGGTCCGGCGGGAAAGGCGCTGCCCGCCGCCTTCATCATGACGAGCATCCCGATCTGCTGGCTCATTGGATCCGGCACCGGGATCTTGTAGGTCGTCGACACCGAGATCGCGCTCTTCCACAGCCCTTCGTCGCCGACCTTGAGCACCTTCGTCTGTTCCGTGAACTTCGCGTTGGGCGCCATCGCCACCTTCGACGCATCATGCGCAACGAGCGCCGCGAGGTACGCGTCGGCCGTGCTCAACAGACACGCCTTGTCGCACGCGGCGCCCTGAGCGGACGCGGTGGACGCGGTGAGCAGAACAGCAGAAATGGCAATGGCGATCGTCGTCTTCATCGTGTCCATCCTCGTTGATCCTGGTGCTTATAGCACGATCGTATGAAAGGCGACCCGCGGGTCGGAAGGATACGTCCACTTGGTTGGCGCAACTGTCCGCCACTCTCACAGTCAGCAGCACCCGACTGGCTGATGTATTCCGGAGTGCCGCGTGGAGCGAGCCGCGTACGCGAGAGTCGCCAACGGACTCGCAGGCGACGCGAGCGGCGGCGGAGGAGCGACAGCGTCAGGTCGTCGCGACGGGGGGGCTGCGAGACACCGGCAGGCATCCGCCGGAGAGCCCGTTGGCCGGCGAGCGGATCGCGGCGCGAAGGAATGCGTCAGCCAGTCGGGTGCTGGTCGCTGTCACAGACGAAGTCGCTCGTAGTCCCTGATCGGGAATGGGAGCGACGGCGGCCGACGACTCTCGCGTACGCGGCTCGCTCCACGCCGGCGGCGTTGTTCTGAGAGGCAGGGCTGCCCGGGCGACGACGATCATGCCGCCTTCGCTTTCCGATAACCGCACCGAACGGTTTCTCGAAGTCACGCCGAGCAACCCGCCGACGCGACTTTCCCGCTAGTGACAGAACGCGTAATAGATCGCGAGCAACGCCGAGACCGTCGCCTGCATCGTCGCACACGCCACGTCAAGACCAGGCTCGACGGAGCTGACCGCGCAGACCGCCGCGGCCTCTACGGCGATCACTTCGATCTCGGCCAGCAGCGGCCAACAGACGAAAGAATCGATTTGGACCCGGCGCACAGGCCCCTGAACCCGGTCGATCGACGTACCCATCGTCTCGAGGATGCCGGCCGCATGGGACAGCACTCCTGTCACGCCGTCGTTGGCGAGGACATCGAGGGCCTTGCGTCGAGCGGCGTCATCGCGCCGGGCGGACCGGAACCAGCGATCGTCGACCTCCATGCCATAGCGCTTCAGCTGCGCCTTCACCCTGGCCGTATCGACGTCGAGCGTCAACGACGGGCCGTGGGGGCTTCGAGTCAGGCTTCGTAGCGCTTTCTTCGCCACTCCGTCGATGCCAATCTGCGCGCCGCGGACGATCGCAAAGCGCAGTTGCGCAGCAACCGCACGGGCATCCTCGCCCGCGAAGCCCCGCTGCCGCGCGAGATCGATCACCGACGCGATCTCCCGGACGACATGGTCGAATACCGGATCGAAATCTCCCGAGCCTTCGCGGTCGTGTTCATGCTTCGAAGGCGAGGCGACGGCGAGCCCGTACGCCGTTCCAGCAAGAACCGGCACACCCGCCGCAACGGAGCGCACGAACATCCGTCGATTGACATTTGCATTCATACGTCACCTGCGTTTCTGCACCCATGCCGATCGTCTCGACGAGTCTCTGGTGCAAGACGCGGTTCCGCGGCGTTCAGGTCAAATCGGGAGGGTTTTCGTTCGCGACAGGTTCGCGCGTGGCAAGATGTGCGATCCGGAAGAGCGTCGAAGATCGTGGTTTCCGCGATCAGAGCGACCAGCGGATCGCAAGAGGAGGGTCTCGCGGTGAGGCCCATGACCAGTTCGTTAGTTTCGGCTCCCCATCGAAACCCGTCGAGATATCGGCTGATTGCGGCGGTGTCCCTATTGCGCGATGTCAACCGGGCCGAGATACCGGTCCAGCCATTTCAGGATCTCGCCGATCAGATCCATCCGATACTGCAGATTCACGTGACCGCCGTCGAACAGCACGTGGCGCTTGTTCTGCTCGGGAGTCCCAAGTGCACGAAGGAGCGGAAGCTGTGACGTGTCCTTTGGAAAAATGAGGTCGTCCCGCCCGTTGAGCATCAGCACAGGTATTCGTACTCTCGGCGCGTAGTTCCATGGGTCAACGTCGCTCGCGGGGGGAGGGTACCAGACACCTCCAGAGACGAGCACGGCAGCCCGAAAGCGCGGCTCGACAGCCAGCAGCGTCGGACTCACGCCGGCGCTGTAGCTGATCCCGTAGAACGCCAGCTTCTTCACCTCGATCTCGGGGCGCGTTTCCAGGTAGTCGATCGACCTCTGCACGTCCTTGGACCACTGCAGCAGGCGATCCCTCATCTGGTTGGGGCCCACGACAAGCGGGGACGGACCCCGCTCCAGCGTTCCCTGCACGGCCACTACGAGCACGGCACGTCCGGCGCGCACGAGGAACTCGAACGGATCGGGCAACGTGTCAATCGACCGGAAGAAGAAATTGTTGCCACTCGGAATGAACAGCACCGCCTGATATGGCGCTGCCGCGTTGCGCGGCAAATAGAGGTGCGCCTTCACACGGTCGCTTCCGTAGGCCGTTCGAAACGTGACGGTCTCCCTGTGGAGGTAGGGTTTCGAGTCGTCCACTGACTCCGTCTTCGCCGCGAGATCGGTCCTGTCGTAGCGGTGAAGCGTCTCGTACACCCGGAAGACGTCGTCGCTGACCGGCTTGTCTCCTCGTCGATCAAAGTTCCTCGGCGGCGTGAGCGGTGCGAACAGCGAATCGGGCGGCTGATCGATGAAACGCGCACACCGCACTCCGAAGGTCTCACTGCGCTCGAATGGCTCGCGGCCATCGAGCTGTGCGAACGTGTAGCTCGACTCGTCCCAGCCGCCGCCGAGAATCGCTCTCTTGGTGCCGATGACACTGGCGGACCATTCTTTGACGTTACCGGCCATATCGAGAGCGCCGTATTGCGACAGCCCGAGACTCCTGCCCACTGGCTGCGGCCCCCTCCCGTGGAAGTTGCTCAACTGGAGCATGCTCGAGAAGAGCCCGACGCCGGCGGCCTGATACCAGTGGTAGGCGGTGGGCAGAGTCTTTCCCGCAAACGTGCAGTACGCGTCGGCTTCGTACCAGCTCACGCCACCGACGGGCAAGTCCGCCGCGCCTTCGGGAAATGTGCCGAGTTGCCAAGTCGCAGGACCCGTTCTCGATGTCGCATCACGGAATCGGGCGATCGCATCTTCCCACGACAGCTGCCGGCCGTTGTCGACGAACGGTTCCTTCCAGTTCGCGCGCGACTGGTAGCCGCTCGCGTCAACGAATGCCTTGAACTCCCGATTGGTCACTTCATGTTTGTCGAGCCAGAACGCTGGCACGGCTGCCGGCGTCACCAATCCCCATCCGACAGGGGCGCCGCCACCAAGCGCGTCGACGGGGATCATGTCCCTTGGCGTGCGGTCGTCGGGCACAAGCGTGAGATCGACATGACCAGCGCTCGGACTCAAGGCAAGCGTGACCGGGTCGAAGGGACGCTCAATCGTCGCGAAACCAGCTTTCGAGACGCGCATCCGGTAGTATCCCGCGTGCGGAATCCGATCGGTCTTCAGCGGCGACACCCCCAGAAGCTCCCAACTTCGGTCGCCGTCCTGAGCATCGACGTAATCGGACAGGTACACCTCCGCCCCTGGAGGGGTCGTCTGGAAGGACAGCGCCGGAGCGAAGAGCGCCTCGTGGAACGAGAGCAGAGCACGTGACGCCGGATCGGCACGCTCCGCCTCGCGATACAGCTTGAGCGCGGCGAAGGGCCGGTCGCTCGCCAGCAGACGCGAAATTTCCGGCACCGCAGTTTGCTCGACCCAGCGACCCCGCGCCGCGTTCATGTACGCGCGAACAGCCACGACACCGATGATCACAGCTAGGCCTGCGCCTGCCGCGATCGCCGCGGCGCGCACTCGACGTCGCGGCCCGGTGGCAACAGCGTGATAACGGGCGAGTTCGTGGCTGACCTCGATCGCCGAGGAGTACCGCGCAGCAGGGTTCTTCTCGAGGCATCGCATCACGACGCGCTCGGCATGTTCAGGGACATCGTGGCGGATGCGGCGTAGTGGGGCGGGGTCTGTCTTCAAGATCGAGGCAAGCGTCCCGAGCGTCGAATCACCCGAGAACGGCCGTCGTCCGCCCAGCATCTCGTAGAGCAGCACACCCAACGCAAACACGTCGGACCGGGCATCAACCGGCTTGCCTTCAGCCTGCTCTGGCGACATGTACGCCGCTGTGCCGATGACCTGCCCCTTCCGCGTCACAGCCTGCGCGGGTGTCCTGGCGGCTTCGACGGGCGTGAACGTGACAGTAGATGCATCGATGTCGACGTGCGGGACCTGCTTGGCAAGCCCGAAGTCCAGCACCTTCGCGCCAGCGGACGTCACCATGACGTTTGCCGGCTTCAAGTCGCGATGCACGATGCCCTGGGCATGCGCCGCCGAAACCGCCTCGGCAATCTCAGCCCCATAACGGAGCGCCGGGGGCACTGGCAACGGGCCTCGCGCCAGCATCTCGGCCAGCGTCTCCCCCTCCAACCGTTCCATGACCAGGTAGTTCGGCCCGACATCGAAAATCGTGCAAATGTGCGGATGATTGAGCGCTGCGGCAGCCCGAGCTTCGCGCTCGAAGCGTTCACGGTAGAACGGATCCTCGGCGAAGCGCTCGGCCAACACCTTGACGGCAACCACGCGACCGAGACGCGAGTCGCTGGCGCTGTAGACCTCACCCATCCCGCCATGACCCAGCGGCGAGAGGATTTCGTAGGGTCCCAGTTTTGCGCCGGCGGTCAGGAGCATTACACGTCTGAGATGATCCCCGTGCTGTCGCCGAACGAATCCTGCTTGGCGTTGATCTTGTCGAGGATCGTCAGATGCAGATTGGCGATCGGCGTCGGTTCGCGCAGGCCGATGTGCTGGCTGCCCTTGAGCCCGCCGTTTCCGCCGCCCACGAGGATTGTCGGCAGCGGATGCCCGTTGTGGCGATCGCTGTTGGACATGTTCGAGCCATACAGGAACATCGCGTGATCCAGCAGCGTGCCGTCGCCGTCGGGGACCTTGGCGAGCTTGCCGACGAACGCGGCGAAGCGCTCGAGATGCCAGGTCTGGATCTTGACCAGCTTCTCGATCCGCGTCAGATCGTTGGCGTGATGGGAGACCGGGTGGAAGGAATCCGAGACCTCGATGTGGTTGTAGGTGCGGTTGGTGCCTTCGGCCACCATGATGTACGAGGCCACGCGCGTCAGATCCGCCTGATATGCCAGCGCGATCAAGTCGAACATCAGATCGACTTGAGAGGCGAATGCGTTGAGCTCTCCGATCGGCGCCTCCGGCACGTCGATACCTGACAGATCGCGGCTCGAGGCCAGCTGCACGCGGCGCTCGATCTCGCGCACCGTCTCGACGTAGTTGTCGAGCACCGCGCGATCAGCGGCGCCGAGGTCGCGTCGCAGCGCGTTGATGCGATCGCGGACACGATCGAGCAGGCTCTTCGTCTGATCGGAGATGGCCGCCCGCTCCTGGGGCGTGTCGCCTTCGCCGAACAGCTGAACGAAGACCTTGCGCGGGTTGTACTCCATCGGCAGCGGCGAATGCGCATCGCGGAACGAGAGCGTCGTGTTGTAGAAGCACGCCGATCCGCTGCAGGCAGCGGCCTGCTGCGTCGTCTCCGACGCGACCTCGAGCGACGGCAGCGTCGTGTTCTGCCCGATGTGCTTGGCGACGACCTGATCGAGGGTGGTCGACATGCTGGCGCTGCGTGACGACTTGTCCGGATGAACGCCGCTCAGCCACGTCGCCGGCGCGAGGCTGTGGACACCACCGACCATCGCCTGGTTCTGGAGGTTGCCGAACGACGTGACGTAGCGCTTGTGCGGCTCGAGCGACTTGAGGATGGGACTCAGCTTGAAGTCAGCGCCGGCGCCGCTCGGCGTCCAGCGATCCCACTCCGGCCCGTGCGCGGTGTTGCCCATGATCGCGCCGTGAGGGATGTAGAAGAACCCCATGCGCAGCCTGGGCACCGCCGCCGTCTGCGCCAGCGCCGTCGCCGCTGGAATCATCGCGTCGAGCAGCGGCAGGGCGAGCGTGACCCCCGCACCGCGAAGCACGGTCCGACGAGAGAGATGTCTTCTGGTCAGATACATGACTTACGCTCCAGAACCGTAATGCAAAATTCAAAATGCAAAATGCAAAATGCAAAATGAAGATTCAAAATGCAAAAGGCTTGTCAGCCGTATCCCTTTTTTTGCATTTCGCATTTCGCGTTTCGCGTTTCGCGTTTCACATTTTGCATTTTGCATTTTGCATTTTGAATTCTGCATTTCACATTACCTACCCTGCATCCGAAACGCATCGCTCACGACAATTCCCGAGACAATCGACGACAGCGTGTAGTTCTGTTTCGCCGCCTTACGAACCACCGCGCGGACCTGGGGCATGTCGAAGTACTCGAGCTCTCGTCCCACGGCATACATCATGAGCTTTTCCGTGAGCGCACGCACGAACAGATCCCGGCCGCCGAAAATGGCTTCGCGCAACTGCACCGGCCCATCCACGGCGGTCCCATTCGGGAGGATTGTCTTCGCGTCGATCGGTGCCTTCGCCTCGAGATCCTGATCGCGCCAGCGGCCGATCGCATCGAAATTCTCCATCGCGAGACCGATCGGATCGATCACGCCGTGACACTGATTGCAGCCCGGCTTGGTGCGATGACGTTCCATCCTCGCTCGCAGCGTCTTGGGCGGCTCCCCTTTCGGCTGCGAGAGATCGGTGTCGACGTCGGGCGGCGGCGGCGTCGGCGGCGTGCCCATCAATTTGCCCAGAATCCAGGCACCGCGCAGGACCGGCGAGGTGCGATCGCCGTACGAGGTCCGCAGCTGCACCGCGCCCTTGCCGAGCAGTCCCCATCGACGCTCGTCCTCGAGCGTCACCCGGCGGAACTGCGGCCCGAACACCGACGTGATGCCGTAATGCCGCGCGAGCCGCTCGTTGAGGAACGTGTAGTTGGCGGTGAGCAGATCGCCGACATTGCGATCCTCGAGCAGCACGCTCGCGACAAAAGACTCGACCTCTGTGGCGAGGTCCTGCCGCAGCCGATCGCTGAACGTCGGGAACACATTCGGATCGGGCACCACCTCACCCAGCTTGTTCAGGTCGAGCCACCGCAGCGCGAAGTTGCGCACGAGACTCGACGCGCGCGCGTCCTTCAACATCCGCAGCGCCTCGGCCTGCAGCGCCTCCGGGGTATGGAGCTTGCCGGCTGCGGCAACCTTCAACAGCGCTTCGTCCGGCCCCTGACTCCATAAGAAAAACGACAGCCGCGACGCGAGCTCCAGATCGTTCAGCCCGTACGGAGGGGCCGCCTGTCCGCCTTCGCGAGACGCTACGGCGGACCCGCTGGAGCCCTTGGCGGGTAGGCGGCCGCCATCGGGCGTATGAATCGCCCGGAACAGAAAGTCCGGACTGACGAGAATCGCGGCGATCACCTGCTCGATTCCCTCGTCAAATCGTCCGCCTACGCCTTGCGGCTTCGGTGAGACAGGTCCGACTACGCCTTGCGGCTTCGGCGAGACGGGCCCGCCTGTTGCCGGCTTCGCGGGCCCGGCGTGTCCGCGATCGAAGTACGGCATCAACGCATCGATGTCCTGATCGGTGACCGGCCGCCGAAATGCACGGCGCGCGAGATTGGCGGTGATGCGCCGTGCACACTCGCGTTCCCTGTTCGGCTCGGGCTTGCAGATGAACACGCGCCGCCGGCTCGGCGTCTCCGACACGCCGGTGGAATTGAACGGCCCCGTGACGTCGACACCGCCGACGAGGCGCGGCTCGCGATCGCCGCGGCTGAAGGCATCGCCGGGCAGGAATCCGACGAATTCATCCGACTCGACCCGCGCGCGCTCGATGAACGTCACGGCCACATCGTAGGCGCCGGCGTTGACCTTCACAGGGATGTTCGCGAACCGTTTCATGATCTCGGCGCGCGCCGGCGCACCGCCGTGATCGACGAGTCTCAGGTCCTCGGTGCCGCCCACCGAGCGGCGAAACACCTCGCGGCCGTCGACGAGGATGATCACCGTGTGGCGTGTCTCCACGGCGCGCGTATACAGATCGATGCCGAGATCGGGAATGGTGAAGCGGTACTCGCCATCCGCGGGGAAGTTGTGCCTGAACTTCACGCCGCCGCGCGTGCCGAGCGGCAACCCGTCGATGTGATCAGGCGTATCGCCTTCGGGCACGGTGTAGTGCGCGCTCGAGACCTTCGTGGATTCACCGACGGCCAGCCGTGCCGCCAGTCGCGTGGCCGCGACGTATTGATCGAGGAACGCTGGCGAAATGCTCAAAGCCGCGGCGATGTTGTCGAAGCCCTGCACCTCGATCTCGGCAGGGAGCAGCTTCTCCGCGTCGAGCTCGATGCCCAGCAGCTCGTTCACCGTCGTCCCGAACTCCGTGCGCGTGAGGCGCTGGATAGGAACGTGCCCGGCAGTGGGCTGCCTGAAGGCGGCCCCTACCCCAGCATCAACACTCGGAGAGGCCGCCTTCAGGCGGCCTTCGTCGAGCGCCGCCTCGATCCACGACGCGAACGCATCGATCTCGCGCTGATCGGGCTGACGGCTCGTGGGCGGCGGCATCTGTCGCCCGCGTAGCTTGCGCAACGCTTTTTCCCAGACGTCGGCGTTGTCGTGAACACTATCCAGATTGACGGCGTCGAAGGCGATGCCCGCAGTACGGACCTTCGAGTTGTGGCACCCGACACAGTAGGTGTCGAGCATTCTTCGGGCAGGCTCGGGCCCGGAATTCGGCTCACGCACCTGCGCGAGGAGCGCGGTGCTGACGAGGGCAAAGGCGACGCCAGTGCAGACGGACCGTTTCATGGGCCGGCCAGCAGATGATAGCGCTCACTGCGGTCCGGCAAAAGCCGGACAGCTACAACTGCGCTGACTGACCGGCACCGGCCAGCAATTTTTCCAGAATGATGGGGTCAGCTGGTTTGGTGAGATGCACGTCGAAGCCGGCTTCCATCGCGTTCTGCTTGTCCCGGTCCTGTCCCCAGCCAGTCAGCGCCACGATGAACATGTCGGAGCCGAACTCTTCCCGGATGCGTCGGCACGTCTCGTAGCCGTCGAGCCGCGGCATGCCGATGTCGAGAATGACGATATCCGGTCGAAGCTCGCGAATGTGGGCGAGGCCGCTCTCGCCGCTGTGCGCGACCAGGCATTCCCCTCCGAGCGCGGTGACCAGACGCTGAATCGATCGCGCCGCGGCGGGATTGTCGTCGATCACGACCACGCGCCGGCTGATGCGCAGCGCGACTGGCGGCGCGGGCGACGGGCGCGTGTCCTCGACGGTCTGCGAAACCGGCATTCGAAGCGAGAAGGTTGCACCCGAACCCGGGCCGTCGCTGTGTGCGTCGATCGATCCTCCGTGCATCCCGATGAGCCGACGCGCCAGGGCCAACCCGATCCCCAGACCCGTGTGCGACCGGTGTGCCGTCGTATCGCCCTGCGCAAAGAGCTCGAACACGCGCGGCAGCATCTCTCGCGGAATGCCGATACCCGAGTCGGTGATGCGGATGACGACCTCGTCGTTCCGCGCGTCTGTCGATCGCACCAGTTCCGCTGCGACCCGGATCTCTCCGCCTGGATCCGTGAACTTGATCGCATTGTTCAGCACGTTGGAGATGACCTGCACGAAACGTGTCGGATCAACGTCGAGGGACACCGGGGTCTTGGGGAGGACGATATTCAGGGTGACCTGTCCGGCGTCGATCGCGGCCCGGTTGGCCTGCACGGCCGTGCCCACGAGCGACGACAGCAGTGAGGGCTGTCGCTGGAGGCGGATCTTCCCTGAGGTGATCCGGGACACGTCGAGCAGGTCGTCGACGAGGCGGACCAGCAGGGCGACCTGCTCCTCCATCATCACGCGGATCTCCTCGACGTCTTCAGGCGTGTTGTCGGGCAGTCGAATCAACTCCAGACTCGTGCGAAGCGGCGCGAGCGGATTCCTCAGCTCGTGCGCGAGCGTGGCCAGAAATTCATCCTTGAGCCGATCGGCTTCCTTCAACTGGCTCTCGCTTCGCCGCAGCG